>NZ_JABXYW010000002.1:547500-2573671 GCF_013394785.1 Capnocytophaga sp. oral taxon 903
CTACTCTGGGAATCACTTTTGTTTTCTTCTCCTCCGCCTACTTAGATGTTTCAGTTCAGCGGGTTTGCCCATCTTTACGATGTAGTACATCTTCAATGTACTGGGTTGCCCCATTCGGATATTTGCGTATCAACTCGTATGTGCCAATCCACGCAACTTTTCGCAGCTTATCACGTCCTTCTTCGCCTCTGAGAGCCTAGGCATCCCCCATACGCCCTTACATAACTTTTCGCGCTTGTAGTCCTAGTCAATTGACAATTAACAATTGATAATTGACAATTATCTAGGTACCTCTCGTTCTCTTTGATTCTTTTTAATATTTTTTCGTTAGATTATCAATAAATCCTTATTGATCTCTTATGCTCTTTATCCCAATATGTCAATGTACGGTTTCCTCCCCCTTCCCCTCCCAAGGAGGGGTGTTTGTGGGGAAACTGTTGTGGAGAATAAGGGATTCGAACCCTTGACCCCCTGCGTGCAAGGCAGGTGCTCTAGCCAGCTGAGCTAATTCCCCATTTTCAGGTGTTAGGGGTTAGGGGTTAGGTGTTAGCACCCGTAGCTCTAACTTCTTTTTCTCTGCTTTGTAGTCCCAGGCAGACTCGAACTGCCGACCTCTACATTATCAGTGTAGCGCTCTAACCAGCTGAGCTATGAGACTTTGTTCTAATTAGCAAATTTGTAAATTAGCAAATTTGCAAATTTTATTTTGTTGTCAGCAAGATTTAAAGAATGAGGCTCCTTTTTATCAATTTGCTAATTACCAAATTTTCTAATTTGCTAATTAAATCGGTCGTCTCTAGAAAGGAGGTGTTCCAGCCGCACCTTCCGGTACGGCTACCTTGTTACGACTTAGCCCCAGTCACTAGTTTTACCCTAAACAGCTCCTCGCGGTGACCGTCTTCAGGTACTCCCAGCTTCCATGGCTTGACGGGCGGTGTGTACAAGGCCCGGGAACGTATTCACCGGATCATGGCTGATATCCGATTACTAGCGATTCCAGCTTCACGGAGTCGAGTTGCAGACTCCGATCCGAACTGTGACCGTCTTTATAGATTCGCGCCTGCTCACGCAGTGGCTGCTCTCTGTAACGGCCATTGTAGCACGTGTGTAGCCCAAGATGTAAGGGCCGTGATGATTTGACGTCATCCCCACCTTCCTCACGGTTTGCACCGGCAGTCCCATTAGAGGGCTCGACTTAACTCGTTAGCAACTAATGGCAGGGGTTGCGCTCGTTATAGGACTTAACCTGACACCTCACGGCACGAGCTGACGACAACCATGCAGCACCTTGAAAACTGTCCGAAGAAAAAGGTATCTCTACCCCTGTCAGTCCCCATTTAAACCTTGGTAAGGTTCCTCGCGTATCATCGAATTAAACCACATGCTCCACCGCTTGTGCGGGCCCCCGTCAATTCCTTTGAGTTTCATTCTTGCGAACGTACTCCCCAGGTGGGATACTTATCACTTTCGCTTAGCCACTCAGATTACTCCAAACAGCTAGTATCCATCGTTTACAGCGTGGACTACCAGGGTATCTAATCCTGTTCGCTCCCCACGCTTTCGTCCATCAGCGTCAATTAATTGTTAGTAATATGCCTTCGCTATCGGTGTTCTGTGTAATATCTAAGCATTTCACCGCTACACTACACATTCCAACTACTTCACAACCATTCAAGACCAACAGTTTCAAAGGCAGTTGCTTAGTTGAGCTAAGCGCTTTCACCTCTGACTTACAAGCCCGCCTACAGACCCTTTAAACCCAATGATTCCGGATAACGCTCGCATCCTCCGTATTACCGCGGCTGCTGGCACGGAGTTAGCCGATGCTTATTCATAAGGTACCGTCATCAAACTACGCGTAGCCCTTATTCTTCCCTTACAAAAGCAGTTTACAACCCATAAGGCCGTCATCCTGCACGCGGCATGGCTGGATCAGTCTTCCGACCATTGTCCAATATTCCTCACTGCTGCCTCCCGTAGGAGTCTGGTCCGTATCTCAGTACCAGTGTGGGGGACATCCCTCTCAGAACCCCTATCTATCATAGCCTTGGGGAGCCGTTACCTCTCCAACTAGCTAATAGAACGCATACTCATCTTTCACCACCGTAGCTTTAATAAGTGCACGATGCCGTGCTCTTATACCATAGGGTATTAATCCAAATTTCTTCGGGCTATCCCCCAGTGAAAGGCAGATTGTATACGCGTTACGCACCCGTACGCCGGTCTCAGTCACCCGAAAGTAACTTCCCCCTCGACTTGCATGTGTTAGGCCTGCCGCTAGCGTTCATCCTGAGCCAGGATCAAACTCTTCATCGTTAAAATCTTTTATATCTTCTAACCGATTCTTAAGTTATTGACTTCAGGTTTCACTCAATTCTTTAAATCTTCTTTGTGCTGTACAACATTATGTCAAGGTACGTGTTGTTCTTTCCGCTCCAAAGGCACTACTCTCCTCTTTTGCGGGTGCAAAGGTATAACCTTTTTATTTTCCTACAAAATTTTTATATACTTTTTTTTGAAAAAGTTTTATGTATTTTGGTAAGTGGTTGATTATAAAGTTTATAATTTTTCAACATTTCTTTATTTGTCCTACAAAACCCACCGTTTTTTTCATCGTTATAGCAATTATTGTGGTTGATATTTCCCTTTTTTGTATTGCATCTGTATCACATCTTCTTTACTATCAACCACCCTTTCAGCGCAAAATCCTTCCGCATCACGCTCTATTTTTATATGCTTAGTAACACGTGTCTCCTCTATGGTATAGAAACCTCGCACCTTATGATCTGAAATATGCAATTTGCTACTCATCTCTTTTTTTTCTCCCTCACAAGGAGTTTTTGCAGTTCCTCCCCTCGAAATATCAGCCGTATAAGAAAATATATCAGTGCTTAACACTTTTTGCAACTTCCTCCCTTTAGTAATAAAATAGGTGAGCACCTCCGAGCCCATAGGCTTATTTTTATCGGCATTCGAGAAAAACACCCTCACCTGATAGGCAATCGCTTTCTTCCCCAACAGTGGCGTCTGAGATGCCACTTCCAAACCCTGTAAGCGCCCTCTATCACTGTCTTCCCATTCACCTTCACCTATGTAGTAGTTATCTATCATCTGTTTCTGAAGATTGTACAAAACAACATAAACATCATAAAGCATTTTGTCCTTACTTCTTTTCTTTAAAGGAAAAACCACGAGCTTATGTATCGTATCTTCTTTTAGCCCTCGCTCCGTATAAAGTGCCCAATACACCTGACGTCTGTCGAGCTTAAATTTCGCCTCAATAGCTTTAAAAATAGCACTTTCATTTTGCAATTGTTCTTGTGCTACACCACACATCGGCAGTAATAACAGTAGGTATATAAACTTCTTCATTTTTTAATATTTTATTGATTGCGTCCTTGTTCTTCTGGATACAGTTTATAAACAGGCTCACTCTGCCAATATTCCTTCGTTTCAATATCCATAACCGTAAGGCGTCCTTTGAAGCCCGCCCCTGTATCTACATTTGCTACTCCGTTTATAATAAGAGGTTTATCAGTTCCCAAGCGCGTGGTAGGTGTATGTCCTATATAAATTTCATTATAGAGTTTCAAACGGTTAGGATAGTACTTATCCGTTTTAGGAAGACTAACGCTACAAGCAAGTTCCCAAAGCGTTCTATCCCAATAGTACATCTGTTCGAAATGCTCGTGAGCAATCCCCCGCAAATTAGTAAATCCCGCGTGAAGAAAAAGCCTATTTTTGCTATCCAAGTAGTAATTTTCAAGCGAGTTTATAAAATCAATATGAGCCTTTTTGCGCTCTGCTGAAACATTCCGATAAGCCTTTTCAGTAGCTTTTCCTCCGTGCAAACGCCAAAGAGTATCCATCTCTTTCCCTAAAAGAAACTCACGGCAAAGCGCATCGTGATTCCCTCTGAGGAACAAACAACGCTGTTTCTTTTGGTATCCGATGAGAAAATCCATCACCTCGGGAGTCTCACTCCAACCGTCAGCGTAATCACCAAGGAAAATAAGGTAGTCATCAGCTTGTATATCAGCCCTTTCAAGCACCTGCACCAAAGCGCGTAAAGCACCGTGTATATCGCCTATAACAAGAGTTCGCATAGTGTTTAATTTTGCTATTATTCGTCTGTGAAAAGTTCGGCAAAAGTAGTAATTTTTTTTCAATTATCAGAAAATCTCTAATTTCTCACCCGCCTATCGCGCTATAACCTCACATTACCTCCGTCATTCGTCCCCACATTCCCCCTCATTGAGGTAGCCAGCGACAGCTGGGTATGTGAGAAGGGGGAGGTTATCCCCTAGTGCCTATGGCCTAAGACCTATCACCTCTTCCTATTTCTTTCGCCTCGAAACCCCGTTTTTAACATTTTTAGCCTTGTTGTATTATATTATGAATCAATCACTTATACACCCTTTCTATACCAATCGTCCAAGATTCGTATAAGCTTCCTATAAGCTCTCTATAAGCTAACCCCACCCTCCTAACAGCCTTTTCTCACCAAAATTCCTCTCAACCCTCTTCTGAAATCTTCCGTTATCTTCCGAACCTCTCAATATTCCTCTATTTTCTAATTCTCTCATTTTCTAATTTGCTAATTTTCTCTGCCTGTCGTGCTACGAACTTGCTAATTTGCTAATTATTCCCTATCTTTGCCCCCGTAAACTTAAAAAACCCTTTTATAAAATGAAAAACAGAGATTTTGGACTCCTCGTCCTCCGCCTCACCATAGGCTTGCTTATGCTTCCTCACGGCATCAACAAATTATTACACGCCGATGCCTTTGGATATGTTCAAAGTACCTTAGTAGCCAAAGGTCTTCCCACCTTCATTGCCTATGGGGTATATCTTAGCGAAATCATCGCTCCTATAATGATTGTATTAGGCTTCCGAACCCGTTTAGCTGCTCTTATAATGGTACTCGGCGGAATTAGTACGCTCTTTTTGGCGTATGGAGGCCAAATTACCGCAGTTACGGCTCACGGTGGTTGGGCTCCTGAACTGCCTGGACTATTCCTTTTCGGTGCTTTAGCTTTGTTCTTTACCGGAAGTGGCAAACACGCCATTTCCTCTCGCCACAAATGGGATTAACGAATGTTAGAACAAATCAATCTTACCTACGAGAAAGTAGTACTTGTAGGGATTATCAATCAAACACAAACCGAAGAAAAATCTAAGGAATATTTAGACGAACTCGAATTTCTTACTTACACAGCTGGGGGTGAAGTGCTCAAACGCTTCACCCAAAAGCTTGATGTGCCTAACCCTAAAACCTTCATCGGCACCGGTAAGATGGAGGAAGTACAGCAATTTGTTGAAGAAAATGAGGTAGGTACTGTTATCTTCGACGATGAACTCACCCCTGCTCAACAGAAGAATATCGAGCGTATTCTCAAAGCAAAGATATTAGACCGCACAGGGCTTATTCTCGATATCTTTGCTCAGCGTGCACAAACCAGCTATTCGCGTACACAAGTCGAATTGGCACAATACGAATACCTCTTACCGCGCCTTACGGGTTTATGGACGCACCTCGAACGTCAGCGAGGCGGTATCGGTATGCGTGGTCCTGGTGAAACCGAAATCGAAACCGACCGCCGTATCGTGCGCGACCGTATCGCCCTGCTCAAAAAGAAACTCACCGCTATCGATAAGCAAATGGCTACTCAACGCAGTAATCGCGGAGCATTAGTGCGGGTGGCACTCATCGGATATACCAATGTAGGCAAATCTACCCTAATGAACGTGATAAGCAAAAGCGAAGTCTTTGCCGAAAATAAGCTCTTTGCCACCCTCGATACCACCGTGCGCAAGGTTGTGATTGAAAACCTACCGTTCTTGCTCAGCGATACCGTAGGGTTCATTCGCAAACTGCCTACCCAGCTCATCGAGTCGTTTAAAAGTACCCTCGACGAGGTACGTGAAGCCGATTTGCTCTTGCACGTAGTAGATATTTCGCACCCTAATTTTGAGGAACATATCCAATCAGTAAACCAAATATTAGCCGAAATTCACAGCGCCGATAAACCTACCATTATGGTATTCAATAAAATCGACGCTTATACAAACGAAGAAATTGCCGAAGACGATTTGGCTACCCAGCGCACTACAAAACACTTCACCCTTGAGGAATGGAAACAAACTTGGATGCAGCGAATGGGGCGTGATGTATTGTTTATTTCAGCTCTCAACAAAAACAATCTCGAAGAATTTCGCGAGGTGGTGTACGAAAAAGTTAAAGAGATACACATCACCCGCTTCCCTTTTAATAATTTTTTATATGAAAAAATCGAAGAATAACCTATTTTTACTCCTTTTGTGCCTGTGCTGCACTTCTTTGGCTATTGCTCAAAGTGATGAAAACATTAACACCGATCGCCCCGACCAAAGTGAAGGGGTGTACACGCTACCCAAAGGTCAGTTTCAAATAGAAAACGGATATGTTTTCAGCAAAGAAGATAGCAGTGCGAATCTAATGTTACGCTACGGACTTATCCCTAACACAGAAATCCGTTTAGAAGGCGATTTCGACCTCCGTACCCCCGATTTTAGCAGTACTACCTTCAGCGTAAAACAGCGTTTGTACGAATCCGAACAGCGTTTTATCCCCTCAGTAGGGCTCATTGGCTATGGGCAATACAGCAAAACAGATGCTAAAGCCTATACTTTCGATGCTTGCTTAGCGTTCGAGAGTTCCCTCACCGATGCACTTTCATTAGCTTATTGCGCTAGTAGTTCTGGACAATTTGAAAATTTGGATGTTACCGCCCAAATCAATTATGCTCCCAACAATAAGTTTTGGACTTTTGTAGAATATTACGCCTCCTATAATGGCACGCGTGCTCCTGAGCATAATATCAATGCAGGAATTGCGTACCTCCTAAAACCTAATTTTCAAATAGACCTCAGCGGAGGGCGTACCCTTTGGCAACCAGAAGCTCAATATTTTGTAGGGGTGGGAATAGGATATTTATTCATTTAACAATATGCAAAGTTTCGCCCGAAGTATCGCTTTTGCATCTCTAATTCCCCTCACAGAGAGGGCAGAAAGAGGTTTCTTCATTATTAATCGCTAACCATTAATCATTAACAATTAATCATTAAAAAAATTGCCTAAAATAGGAAACATAGATTTAGGAGATTTCCCTTTATTGCTTGCTCCTATGGAAGATGTAAGCGATCCTCCCTTTCGTCGCCTCTGTAAAATGCACGGAGCTGATATACTTTACAGTGAGTTTATCTCCTCCGAAGGACTCATACGCGACGCCATTAAAAGCCGTCAAAAGTTAGATATTTTCGATTACGAACGCCCCGTAGGCATACAAATTTTTGGAGGTGATGAAGAAGCAATGGCGCTCTCAGCTAAAATCGTTGCCACTGTAAACCCCGATTTAGTAGACATCAACTTTGGTTGTCCTGTAAAGAAGGTTGTAAGCAAAGGCGCAGGAGCGGGGGTTTTGAAAGATATCGATTTGATGGTGCGCCTTACCAAAGCTGTCGTAAACAGTACCCATTTACCTGTAACCGTAAAAACGCGTTTAGGCTGGGACGAGCAAAGTATCAATATAGAAGAAGTAGCCGAACGTCTGCAAGATGTAGGTATCAGCGCACTTACCATTCACGCCCGTACCCGTAGCCAGATGTACAAAGGTCACTCCGATTGGAGCTACATTGCCAAAGTGAAGAACAATCCTCGTATCCATATTCCTATTTTTGGTAACGGCGATATCGATAGTCCTGAAAAAGCCTTAGAATACCGCAATACTTACGGTGTTGACGGCATAATGATAGGTCGTGCAGCCATTGGTTATCCGTGGATATTTAATGAAATAAAGCATTATTTTGCAACGGGAGAGCTTCTCCCCTCCCCTACTATATCCGATCGTGTAGAAGCTGCTAAAAACCATCTGTTATGGTCGGTAGAATGGAAAGGTGAACGACAAGGAGTGTTGGAAATGCGCAGGCATTATGCTAATTATTTCAAGGGGATTCCTAATTTTAAAGAACATCGCCAGCGATTAGTAACGTTAGATTCCTCAGAAGAAATAATAAGAGAACTCGAAGTAGTGAGAGAATTAAAAAGGGAAGTCTAATAATCTAAGCTTTTTTACTTTTTATTTTTAATAAACCATAGGTAAGCATTCCTAAAACAAATGAAGCAGTAATCGCCAAAGTAAAACTCCCTACTAAGTATTGCAACAAATTGTTTTTGATGTATTCCATTGTGGTGAGGTCTCCTTGCGGAAGAATCGTGCCCCCCACAAAAAAAGTACCTATTTTAAGAGAAGTGAAAATAAGCACCGGTATCATTGGAGGAATACTCACATTCGAGCAAATAAAAGCCAATGTTTTGTTCAAATTGAAGAATACCGCCAAAGTAATAGTAAGTATGGTTTGAAATCCCCAAAAAGGCGCAATGCCAAAGAATACACCTAATGCTACCGAACCTGCCTTCACACTATCGCTACTGTCGCTCTCTAATATATCTTCTTTAATAAAACGTTTGAGACTCTTCTTCTTAGCATCTCTAAAAAAATTACGCGGTTTGATATAGAAGAGCGCAATGAGCACCAACACACTATTCAGCACACTGATACGCATAAAATCCCTAAACGGACGAAAATGGGAAACTCGTTCTTCGGGGTCGTACAGCACTTGTATAGGTACATTCTTCAATTGTACCCCATTCCAACTACTGCGCACTAATATCTCTATCTCAAACTCAAACTTTTCGGTGTAATATTTCCTAGGAATGTACTGCAAAGGATATAACCTATATCCTGATTGTGTATCAGGAAGATTGACGCCCGTTTCGAGGTGAAACCAGAAGTTAGAAAATTTATGTCCGAAGCTACTTTTCTTAGGTACCCCGTCTTGGGTCATATTCCTACTACCTACCAATAGAGTAGTTTCGCTTTCCGCTTCGATAGTAGCTATAAATACAGGTATATCTTCAGGGTAATGTTGTCCGTCGGAGTCGATGGTAAGGGCGTAGTCGTAGCCTAAATTGCGGGCTTTGTTAAAGCCTATCCGCAGGGCGTTGCCTTTACCTTTATTCTTAGGAAGATGAATAATAGTGAGCTCAGGGTAACGCGCGAGTATATCGGGAGTAGCATCGGTAGCGCCATCATTCACTATGATAATGTGAGAGGTATAGCGAAGCACTCCATCAATCACACGAGCGAGGGTTTTAGCATTGTTATAAGTAGGAATTAAAACGCAATAGTTCATAGCCCCATTTTCTTTTTCTCTTCATCGTTAAACACTTTCGACTTCTTTACAAACCCAGCTATATACTTTTGTAGTTCACGGGTTTGCTGAGCGTAGTGCGCGAGTATAAAATCCTTATCGGCAGTGATGTCTTTGCGATAGGGTACTACTTTGGGCAAGTGTTCTTGCACACTGAGGCGTATAAGGTGGAGTTCAGCGTTTTGAGGTTGCTGTTTGAGGGCGTTTTCTAACAGCGGTTTGCCCTCTTTGAGCAGGGCAATACGATTACCTCCAAATTTTGCTAATATCATCTTACTCGCGCCTTTATAAGCACTTAACACCACATCGGTAGTAGGAGTATTAGCCATTAGTTCTGCAAAAGCTACAGCGTTTTCTTTGCTATCGGAAGCCGTAGTATAGGCAACGCGTACTTTCTCAAGGCTCTGCGCTTGCAGTGCTCCAAAACTCAAGAATAATATGATGAAGTAGATGTGTTTCATTTACTTGTTAAATATCGCTCTATACAAGTCACTACCATTAGCATATAGCAAAAGGGCTATTAAAATAGCAAAACCTACCATTTGAGCGTGTTCTAATACTTTTTCACTCGGTTTTCTACCCGTTACCATTTCGTAGAGGAGGAATACCACGTGTCCGCCATCTAAGGCTGGGATAGGTAAAATATTCATAAAGGCTAAGGCAATAGATAGGAAGGCAGTAATATGCCAAAAAGCGAGCCAATTCCAAGACGATGGGAAGAGCTTTCCTATAGAACCAAAGCCTCCTACTTCACTCGCACCCTTCTTGGTAAAGATAAATTTAAACTGGGCTACATAGTCGTGTAGCACATTGTAACCGTATGCAATTCCGTGACTGAGGGCTTCTCCTAAACTGTACGTCTTATGGGTAAATTGTACCTCTCCTTCGGTTTGCATACCGCTGATACCTATTTTTTTATTACTGTCAGGCAGAACGCTGAGAGTCATTGGCTCTCCGTTGCGCTCAATAGCAAAGGTGAGAGGAGTGTTCTCAGGAGCCATTGCAAGAGCAGGGGTTACATCGGAGAAATAGTAAATAGGTTCTCCATTGATGCTTAACAGCTTATCGCCCTTTTGTAAACCTGCTTTCTGGGCAGGCATTCCCACTATTACTGTATCGATAACAGGTTTTACTTTTACACTAAAAGGAGTCGTTTCTCCACGTAAATAGAGCATCTTCCCAATAGAATCAGGGAGATATAGAGTACGCACAGTTCCGTCTTGTCCTTTTACGGTAAGCTCACTGGTATTGCGCAATAAGATGTATTTACTTACATCGGCTACGCTTTCTAAGGGTTTGCCATTAATAGCGGTTACAATATCGCCGTTCTGGAACCCATAAGCGCGCATTGTGCGGGTTACTGCAAAACCTTCCTTAATACCTTCGGGTTTGAGCTGGTCTTGCCCCCAAGTGAAGAGTATCATCGCGTAGATAATGAAGCCCAAGAGCAGGTTTACCGTTACACCACCTACCATAATGATAAGGCGTTGCCACGCAGGTTTAGAACGGAACTCCCACGGTTGTGGAGGTTGCGCCATTTGCTCCTTGTCCATACTCTCATCAATCATACCGGCAATCTTCACGTAGCCACCCAACGGTAGCCACCCAATGCCGTATACTGTTTCGCCTATCTTCTTCTTAAAAAGGGCAAACTTCACATCGAAGAAAAGAAAAAACTTTTCTACTCTTGTTTTGAAGAGTTTAGCAGGTATAAAATGTCCTAATTCGTGTAGGACTACTAAAATTGAAAGACTCAGAATCAGCTGAGCCGCTTTTATTAAAAATACTTCCATTCTAATTTAGGTAAAAGATAAAAGGTAAAAGGTAACAAGTGATATGACGCAAATGTTATGCCACCATTCACTTTTCACTATTCACTTTCTTATTTGCTAATTGTCCGCAGGCAGCATCGATGTCTTTACCACGGGAGTGGCGAACGGTAACGGTGATGCCTGCCTCTTCAAGCATTGTTTGGTAAAGTTCAAGCGCCTTAGGGTCGGCTTGTTGAAATGCTCCATCGTCAATAGGGTTGTACTCAATGAGGTTTACCTTAGAAGGGGCAAACTTACAAAACTTTATCAGTGCTTCTACGTCCTTCTTCTGGTCGTTGATACCCTTCCACACCACATATTCGTAGGTGATGCGATTTTTGGTTTTTTGATACCAATACGCTAAGGCTTCGCGTAATTCTTCCAGTGGAAATTGCTCATTGAAAGGCATAATGCCCGTTCGTACACTGCCAATAGCCGAGTGCAAAGATACAGCTAATTTGAATTTTACCTCATCATCAGCCATTTTTTTTATCAATTTGGGGATACCCGAAGTGGATAGCGTAATGCGTTTAGGCGACATTCCTAAGCCCTCAGGCGAAGTAATCTTGTCGATTGCCTTCAATACATTATTATAGTTCATCAGCGGTTCGCCCATTCCCATAAATACTATGTTAGAGAGCGGACGACCAAAGAAAGCGCGACTCTGCTCATCGATTACCTTTACTTGGTCGAATATCTCATCGGGGAGGAGATTGCGCATACGTTTTAAGCGAGCAGTGGCACAAAACGAACAGTTGAGACTACACCCCACCTGACTGGATACGCAAGCGGTGGTGCGGGTATCGGTAGGAATTAGCACCGACTCTACTAATAACCCGTCGTGCAAACGCACAGCGTTTTTAATCGTACCATCGTTACTGCGCTGCATCACATCTACTTTGATATGGTTGATGCTAAAATGTTCAGCGAGCATCTCGCGAGTAGCTTTGGGCAGGGAGGTCATCTGCTCAAAAGTATGCACGCCTTTCTGCCACAACCATTCATATACTTGGTTGCCACGGAAAGGTTTATCGCCATTGCTCTCGAAGAAAGCGCGAAGTTCCTCCTTAGTAAGAGCGCGTATGTCGCGTTTTTGTTGCATATATTTGTGTTAGAGATAAGGCTGTCGCCTTAGAAATCTTACAAATCAATTCAAATCAAACAAAGAAGTAAAAATAAAGCTGTTGGCTTCAACTTTGGCAAAGTTTACGACCCTAATTATAATTTAAAATCCTTTACTACCTCTTCTAACGGCAAGCGCGATTTTGGGCGCAAGTGCAACTGATTGCTGTCCTCAGGGTCACGATAGCCTATCGCCACCGCGAAGAGCGTAGTGTATTGAGGTTCATTCAGAAGCTTGTCGTATTCGGTATTGACAATACATTCCATAGGAGTACTATCGATGCCCATAGAAGCACACGCACTGAGAAAAAATCCTAATGCGATGTACACTTGGTTGTTTATCCACGCATAGAGTCCTACATCACCTTTGGGTTTTTGCACTTTATGATAGAAGTTGAGTCCTGTTTCGGTAGCAGCTTTAGCGAGTTTTTTTTCAAATGAAGGCAAAGCACTATTCGCCATAAACACTACTAAATGACTTGCTTTTTTAACGCGCTCTTCATTGATAAACGACACTTTGGCGAATGCTTCCTTAGTAGCCTCATCACTTATGAAAACAAATTGCCAAGGTTGAGAATTGATAGATGAAGGAGCGAGGCGCAATATTTCTTTGAGTTTAGCGATATCCTCATCGCTCACACGTTTAGAGCTGTAATGTTTAGTAGTATAGCGGGTTTGTGCTAATTTTAAAAAATCCATAGTGTTTTGTTTTTAAGTTTAACTTTTAATTTCAAGGTGCAAAGGTACGGCGTAATTAGCAATTTAACAAATAAGGAAAAAGGTAAAAGGTATGGCAGGTGAAATATAGTTAAAAATCAAGAGGTTATTCGAAGGTTATTCGAATCTAAGGCTACGGTAAGACAAAAAAAGTCCGCTCTCGATGGCTTTCTCAGAGAGGTAAAGGCAACGAAAGCGGAGTTTAACCTAAGAGTAAGAAAAAAGTTAGATTTATTAAATTGATTCTTTTCTTACCATTATTTTGTTATAGACATATAGTGATAGGGCAGCAAAGACCCCTATTCCACAAATAAGATACCACATTTTGTTCGGGTTATAAGTATTCCAAAGCAAATCGGTGATTTGAGACTGACTGAGACCTAACTTCTGACTTGCCAAATCGAAATATTCCTTTTTAGTGAGGTTTTCAGGCATTGTAATGGCTTTATTTGTGAGTTCGGTTTTTAATAAAGTATATTTATCAGACCATTTTTCGTATAAATCACCAGAAATAAGCCCTGCAATATAATTACCTACCGCCACAGGCAAAAAATAAGTGCCTTGATAGAGGGCTTCCTTCCCCTTAGGGGTGATTTGAGCGATAAAAGCTGAAAGCGTAGGGCTAGCAGCCATTTCGCCTATGGAGAAAATCATAGTGCCAATAATGGTAAACCACACATTATTGAACATAAAAGTGAGCGTTACCCCTATGGTTCCGATAATCGTACCGCGAATCATTGCGCTTACGTGAGTCATTTTGGTTACGAAATAGGATACAACTACCTGAAAGAAGATAATCATAAACGAATCGATATTGATGAACCATTCGGCTTTTACTTGTCCTTTTTCGGTGAGGATAGTGCCTAAGAAAGGCAAATGATGGTTAATCCAGGCACTTACTTTGGAGGAATCTACCCAATCTTCGATAAAATTAGGCAGGGTGTAGAACAGCTGGTTAAACATCGTCCAAAAGCCGACCATCAGTATGAGCAATATGGTAAGGCGACGGTCTTTGAGTGCCTCTATAATGTGCATTATAGATTCTTTGATTTCAGTGAGGATAGGTTTGCTGTCGCGTTGTGCCATTTTAGGTTCTTTGAAAAAGAATAAAACTACCAGCAGGTTGATAACCATTACCACCGCAGCTTGCAGGAAGATAATGCGCCAACCGAGGGTAGTGCGTAGGTAAGACGACATTGCAGGACCTAAGAAGCCTCCGACGTTCACCATCATATAGAAGATACCGAAGCCCATTGTACTGGTGCTTTCATCGGTATTGCGGGCAACGGTACCGTTGATAACGGGTTTGAAGAAGCCCCCTCCAACGGCGGCAAAAAGGAACATCATATACATCGACCAATAGGTGTTTACTTCACCCATTAGGTAATAGCCTATCGCCATTATAGTACAAGAAATGACCAAAGAGAGTTTGTAGCCTATACGGTCGGCTATCACGCCAAAGACGAGTGGCAAAAAGTACTGTATAGCGGTTACGTTGCCTATAATACTTCCTTTTTCGGTATGCGAAAGACCTAATCCTCCTTGGTCAGTTGAAGCTACTAAATACAAGGGGAGAAGGGTAAAGATACCGTAGAAGCCCCAACGTTCCATCAGTTGGAGGAAACTTGCTACCCAGAAGTTGGGAGAGAAAGTTTTGAGTGTTTGACCGAAGGATTTTTTATTTTCTGACATAGTTCATTTATTTTTAATATCTGTTTGAAAAGGCTCTGAGATTCTCAAAGTTTGAAACTTTGGTTAAGTGCAGGGTGCATCACTTTTTACCTTTTGATTCATAGTATACTCTGAATTAAAGTGCAAAAATAAGAGCATTTTTGCTTCTATAAAAATAAAAAAGGGGTTTTATACAAAGGAAGTTGGAGATGTTATAAATATAACAATGCTCATAATGCCATTAATACCGAATAATGCCAATAATGCCAATAATACCAAATAATCAACTTTGGCAAAGGTGCGAGTCGCACAGGCAGTGTTGAGTCGCACAGGCAAAATTTAAAGTGTGTGTCGCAAAAAGTGACGCATAGGAGCTTTCGGAAGGAAACGGAAAAGAACGGAAGAGAGTTGAGAGGAGTTTTGGTAAAAAAAGGCTGTAAGGAGGGTGGGGTTAGCTTATAGAGAGCTTATAGGAAGCTTATACGAATCTTGGACGATTGGTATAGAAAGGGTATATAAGTTGTTGATTCATACTGCAATACAACAAGGCTAAAAATGTTAAAAAAGAGGTTTCGAGACGAAAGAAAGAGAATCCTCACCCCGTTCACATACTCTCCTATTCGGAGACTTCTCCCAAGGAGAGGGGGGAGTGTTGTGACGGAAAGGAGAAGGGATAATTAGGGAATTAGCAAATTAGAAAATGAGAAAATGGGGAGGTGTGGGGTCTTAGGGAATAGGCACTAGGGAATAACCTCCCCCTTCTCACATACCCAGCTGTCGCTGGCTACCTCAATGAGGGGGAATGTGGGGACGAATGACGGAGGTAATGTGAGGTTATAGCGCGACGGGACAGTCGTAGCAGGGCTGGTAAATTAATTGGCAAATTTATGTGAGGCATACAGGCGTTTTATTAATAGCAGATGAACAGAAGAGAAGTGACAAAAATAATATAAATAGTGTATAATTCTTTCGTAGATAGCATATTTTTCTTACTTTTGCACCAAAATCTTAAAAACAGATATAGAATGACAGACACTCAACTCACTCCCGAACAATATGAACTTTTCAAAAATGCTGAAAATCGTCTCAAGCAGAAACGATTGTTATATCTTCACTTTTTTGCCTTTGTGTTAGGCTGTATCTTTTTTGTAGTAGCCAATAAGGTATTAGACTACGGAGCGACCTATAATTGGTATTTATGGGCGATACTCTTGTGGCTTTTCATCTGGCTGTGGCACGCTATGAATGTATTTGTATTGCATCGCTTCTTAGGGAAAGAATGGGAAGAAAAGCAACGCGAACAACTGATAGCAGCCCAACAGAAGAAACTCATAAAGATGGAAGCCGCAGTAGAAAAAGAGTTTGCTACACAAAAGGAACAAGCAAAACGGGAATTGGCAGCTGAACAGGCTGAGAAAGATAACGAGCAAACTAATACGCCGCCTACAAACTTTTAACTGTTCACTTTTCACTAAATATGATAACTCTTATAGCTGCTGTTGCCGAGAATAATGCTATTGGCAAAGGTGACCAACTGTTATGGCATTTGCCTGAAGATTTTAAGCATTTTAAACGCCTCACGACGAGACACTGCATTATAATGGGGCGAAAGACTTTCGAGACTTTCCCGAAGCCTTTGCCTAATCGTATACATATTGTTATTACGCGCCAGAAAGGGTATGCGAAAGAGGGAGCTGTGGTGGTTTCTTCACTTGAAGAGGCGATAGAAAAGGCTTTGGCAATAGACCCCAACCCTTACGTGATAGGCGGTGGAGAAATCTATGCGCAAGCCCTCCCCTTTGCCGATGTGATAGAACTCACACGGGTACATCACACTTTTGCCGAAGCTGATGTATTCTTTCCTGAGTTTAACCGTGAAGAATGGGAATTAGTAGCCTCTGAGCGTTTTGAAAAAGACGAACGGCACGCTTATGGGTTTACTTTTGAAAGATACGTCGTAACACGGTCGTAGCACGACGGGTAGCCGTAGCACGGCGGGCAGTCGTAGCACGACAGGCAATTTTGTAGTGATTATAATATACTAATACTGGTAGTGAAATAGAAAATATTACGCGTAAAAGCGAGTTAGTCGTAGCACGACAGGCAATTTTGTAGTGATTATAATATACTAATACTGGTAGTGAAATAGAAAATATTACGCGTAAAAGCGAGTTATAAATAGAATAAAGATGAAAAAATGGATTGGTTCCTTTGCCTTATGGCTAATGGGGTGGAAGATAGAATTGCAAGGTGATTTGAAAACCTTAAACCGCTGTGTGTTAGTAGTAGCACCACATACTACTAATTGGGAGTTTGTTTTGGGAATCTTGGCTTATTGGAAGATGGAAAAACCGATTAAACTCATTATAAAAGATGCGCATACTAAAGCGTGGTACGGCTGGTTAGTGCGCAAGTTAGGAGGGATTGGCATCAATCGTTCACAGCGCAATCACTTGATAGAATTTGTTACTGAACTCTTTAAGAAAGAAGACTTTAGCTTAGTAGTAACCCCCGAGGGCACGCGTTCTAAGGTGAACAAGTGGCGTATGGGCTTCTATCATATAGCACTTTCTGCCCAAGTGCCTATAGTTTTAGGTGCTGGTGATTTCAAGAAGAAAATGATATATATCGGGAAGACCATTAGCATAGAAGACTTACAAACGCTACCGCAAGAGCAAATAATGGAGAAAATACAGAACTTTTATAAGGATATTACTCCTAAATACCCCGAGCAGTGGAACCCTAAAATTTATTGATGTGAAAGCAGTCGTTATAAGGAATTGAATAATATAAAAAGTCAGCTTTTATAGCTGACTTTTTATATTATTGTATCATTTCCCAAAGTTTGTCTTTCAGTTGCTGAATACCTTTGCCCGATACCGACGAGATAAACAAGAAAGGCGTATCACCTAATCCTGTTGCTACTTCTTGCCGAATGGCTTCGGTGAGCTCGTCGTCTAACATATCCGATTTTGAAATGGCTATGAGGCGGTCTTTATCCAGTAGTTCGGGGTTGTATTCTTTGAGTTCATTGAGCAAGATGTGGTATTCGGCTATGATATCCTTGCTGTCGGCGGGAATGAGGAATAGCAATACCGAGTTGCGCTCTATATGTCGCAAGAAGTAATGCCCCAAGCCTTTTCCCTCGGCTGCTCCTTCTATAATCCCAGGTATATCGGCTACTACAAACGATTGGTAATCGCGGTTTTGCACAATACCCAAGTTGGGTTTGAGAGTTGTGAATGGATAGTCGCCTATTTTTGGCTTAGCAGAAGTAATTACCGATAGCAGTGTAGATTTGCCCGCATTGGGAAAGCCTACAAAACCTACATCGGCTAACACTTTTAACTCTAAAAGCAACTCGCGTTCTTCACCAGGCAGACCTGGTTGGGCGTAGCGCGGGGTTTGGTTGGTAGCTGTGCGAAAATGCCAGTTGCCTAACCCTCCTTTGCCTCCGCGGAGTGCGATAATTTCTTGTCCGTCTTCAGTGATTTCAAAGAGTACTTCCTCGGTTTTAGCATCTTTAACAATGGTTCCTAAGGGGACTTCCAAAGTAATATCTTTACCGTCGGCACCAAAACTACGGTTAGCTCCTCCGGCTTCTCCGTGTTCGGCGCGGAAGTGCTGTTGGAACTTGAAGTGTATGAGTGTCCAAAGGTGTTTATTGCCACGCAAGATGATATGCCCCCCTCGACCGCCATCGCCTCCATCAGGGCCTCCTTTGGGTACGAACTTCTCGCGGTGTAGGTGCATAGAGCCTGCGCCTCCTTTGCCAGAGGCGGCGTATATCTTTACGTAGTCGGTAAAATTGCCTTCGGTCATTGGGGATTATTCAGCTTTAATTTTGTCGATAGTCTCAGAAAGGCGGGTGGTAATTTCTTCGATAGTACCTATACCATTAATTGCGTGATATTTCCCTTGTGTTTGATAGAAAGCAATGAGAGGGGCTGTTTTCTCGTTGTATTCGGTGAAACGATTGCGTATTTTCTCTTCGTCTTGGTCGTCGGTGCGACCGCTCACTTTACCGCGCTCTACCAATCGTTTGATGAGCACCTCGTCATCAGCTTCCAAAGCAAGAGTACCGTGAATGCGCATTCCTTTGCTGTCTAAGAAAGCATCGAGGGCTTCGGCTTGTGCGATAGTACGAGGGAAGCCGTCGAAAATAAATCCTTCGGCATTAGGGTTCTTTTCAACTTCCTCTTGTAGCATTTGTATAGTAACTTCATCGGGTACGAGGTCGCCTTTATCCATATACGATTGAGCGAGTTTGCCGAGTTTGGTTTCGTTCTTGATGTTGTAGCGGAAAACATCGCCGGTAGAGATGTGTACTAAGTTGTATTTATCTTTCAAAAAAGCGGCTTGGGTGCCTTTGCCAGCTCCTGGTTTGCCGAAAAGTACTAAATTTGTCATAGTTAATGAAGTGTTTAATTGATATACTTGGGGTAAGTTACGCGCTATCTCGTCAAAATCCAATCCATAGCCCACGATAAATCGGTTAGGGATAGGTTTGCCTACATAGTCTATTTTTAGGTCTTTTTTGTAGGCATCGGGTTTGAAGAATAAGGTAGCCACGCGGAAAGATTTTACCTTTTTGTCTTCGAAAATGCGGTAAATCTCTTCTAAGGTATTACCGGTGTCGATAATGTCTTCCAAGATTACCACATCACGTCCTTCCACTGGGGTAGAAAGCCCAATGAGTTGGTGTATTTTCCCAGTAGACTGGGTACCCTCGTAAGATGCCATTTTTACAAATGATATTTCACATTCGCCTTTGTAGTGCCTTAGAAAGTCGGCAGCGAACATAAAAGAACCGTTGAGTATGGCGATGAAAATAGGGCGTGATTCTTGCAAATCTTGATATACCTCGCTTGCCATTCGTTCGGCAATTTGGTTGAGTTCCTCGGCAGATACGTAAGGCTCAAAGGTCTTATCGTGTATTTTTATCAGTTCCATTGTTTAGTCATTAGTGATTAGGGTTTAAATTCCAAATTCTTTTTTTATTTTCCTTTTTACTTCCTCAATTTAATTGATGCTCCTTTTGCAATTGTTGGCTTGTCTCCTAAAATAAATTGCAAAAGTAATCAATTTTAATGAATGAGCAAAATCTGTTTTTTCTAAATATTGTAAAGAGCAAAGCTATAATAAACGTCGCTTTCCTCATAATTTATACAAAAATAGATTGTCCTATATCTGTTAATATCAGCTCTTTGCCTTTTGCCTTAAAACTCCTCTTTGCTAAATCCTTATCATCTAACTTAATGAGGTTAAAAGTGTCGTAATGATACCCCAACACCTTGTTGCATTTCACAAAGTCCGAAGCCATAATCGCATCTTCCACGTCCATTGTAAAGTTACCTCCAATGGGCAATATAGCTAAGTCCAACTTATAACGCACCGGTATGAGTTGCATATCAAAATACAAAGCCGTAGCCCCCGATACGTATACCGTCTTTTCCAAAGTTTTAATCACAAACCCACAAGCGCACCCGCCGGCAGTGCCATTTTCAAAGGTAGAAGAATGCAACGCTGGTACCATCTTCACCGACCCAAATGGGAAACTGTACAATCCTCCCAAGTCCATAGGGTGTGAATTTTCAATTCCCAAATTAAAAAAGTAATTAGAGATTTCAAAATTCGAAATGATTTGCGCTTTCGTGCGCTTAGCTATCTGCTCCACGTCCGATATATGGTCTTGTTGCGCCGAGGTTATCAAGATGTAATCAGCAGGAATCGTATTGATATCTATATGGCTTGCCAAAGGATTATTAGCAATAAACGGGTCTACAAGCAAATGTGTATCGCCTATTTTAATGCTCACACACGAGTGTCCGTAATAAGTTACCTCCATAGTTATTATGTTTTTTAGTGTATTTATTTAATATATATAACGTCCGTTACTATCTCCTTCTTTCGTTTAACTCTCCTTAAAATATATGTATCAAAATCCCCACAAAAAAGAGTACCGAAAGCAAAAAAGTACTCAGGGCTACTATCTTTAATTCTTTATCAAGCTGTTTGAGTTCCATATTTCGTTTTACAGTGAGCAAATGTCCTATTAAAGGCAGAAAAGCAACTAAGTACAGAAGCTCCCAGCGCATTTGCAAACGCATCACCGAAAAGCCCAACATTGCTACCATCGCCAATATAACTAAATAATAATGATAATATTTAGCCATCGGAATTCCCATTTTCACTACCAATGTATGCTTGCCCGAACGCTTGTCATTCTCATAATCGCGCATATTATTTAGGTTCAGCACTGCTACGCTCAGCAAGCCAATAGCAATAGCGGGCAACCATATAACCTTATTCAAGCTCTCCGTGTATAAGAAATAACTGCCTACCACGCTCACTAACCCGAAGAATACAAACACAAATAGGTCGCCCCAGCCCCGATATCCATAAGCCGATTGCCCCACAGTGTACTTGATAGCCGCTACCACACACAGCACTCCTAAAACAAAAAACACCGAGATATATAACAGATTTTCTCTTCCAAAAGCCCTATAAATAAGCACCACAGCCGAAAGTAACGACAGTAAAGCAGTGATAAGTACAACGTTCTTCATCTGCCTACGCGTAACTTTCCCACTCTGCAAAGCTCTTGTAGGACCTATGCGGTGCTCATTGTCCGTGCCCTTTACCCCATCGCCATAATCATTGGCAAAGTTCGAAAGTACCTGAAACAAAATAGTGGTAAGCAGTGCCCAACCAAAAATCTCCCACCTAAAAGCATAAGGGTCTTCGCGAAATGCCAAAGCACTCCCCGTGATAATCCCCGCAACCGATAAGGGTAAGGTGCGCAACCTCGCTGCTTTCAAAAGAGTTATGATATCCATAGAGCCTGCAAAATTACAAATACTAATGACAAATACAATAATATATTCTAATAATTCTTTTTGCTTTATACTTTTCTCTAAAAATGATTTCAATACCCCTGCTCCAACTTTCAAAGCTCATAGAGATTACTAAAAAAGATATTTATTTCGTTATGAAGATGATTTTTGGAATGTTTTTCTATAAAAATAGTATTTGTGTAGAAATGTATAGATATGGCTATCGTCCAAGATTCGTCCAAGGTTTGTATAAGGTTCGTATAAGATACCTATAACAAGAACTTTTTTCTGTTTTGTTTCTCTATATTATAGTCTATCCGAATTTATGCGCCACACTTTGGCAAAGTTTTAAATTTTGCCAAAGTTGATTGTACTGATAACCAACTACTTTTTCGGTATTCGTAGGGGTGAAGCTTGTGATAGCAGTGTATGTGACGCTATTTGTCCCTCCAAAAAACAAGCCTTTTTATTTGCAATCTATTTTTGTTTGACTATAAAAACACTTGTATTAGCTTAATTCTATATCTTGATTTATCTTTTACCTTTTTAGCTCTTACTGCGTAAAATATATCAATTTCCTTCTATAAATGCTCAACAACTTCGATTTGGAAATAAACCCTACGTACTTACCGTCCTTCACTACGGGCAAGTTCCACGCACCAGTATGCTGAAACTTATCCATTACGGTGCTCATCTTGTCCTTGCCCATTTCTATAACAGCAGGTGGTTTTTGCATTAGTTCTACGGCAGGAATCTTGTCGTAATAGTTCGTTTCAAAAATCAAGTGCCGTATGTCGTCAAGCAGTATCACACCTTGTAGCGTACCTTTTTCGCGGTCGAGTACGGGGTAAATATTGCGGTTCGACTCGCGCACAGCATTGTACACCACCTCACGAAGTTTCATATCGGTATATACGGGGATGAAATTGTGTTCCACCACTTGGTCAAAATCCATTAGAGTGAGTATCGATTGGTCTTTGTTCTGCGAGATGAGTTCTCCTTTTCTGCCTAATTCCATCGTATAAACAGAATATTTATTAAAGTATTTCGCTACCAAAAACGATACCGCAGCAGTGAGCATCGCCGGTACTAAAAGCGAATAACCTCCCGTTACCTCGGCGATGAGAAAAACAGCCGTAAGGGGTGCGTGCAATACCCCCGTCATCAGGGCAGTCATTCCCACCAAAGTGAAGTTCGGTAACTCTGCTTTATAGCCCAAAATAGGAAACTCGTTGATGATGCGCGCCAAGCAGTTCCCCATCACTCCCCCCATAAACAGCATAGGCGAGAAGATACCTCCTACCCCTCCCGCACCAAAGGTGAGCGAGGTGGCAATAACCTTTGCAAAAGTGAGGGCAGCCAAAAGTAGGATAATCACCCACGCATTCGATAAGTCCCAACCAAAAATATTACTACTCAGTGATAGTTCGGGGTGACCTTCTTTCAGGTGATTGATAATCTCGTGTCCTTCACCGTAAAGCGGTGGCATTATGTAAATAAGCAACCCCAAAAGAGCTCCGCCTACTACTATTTTTAGCCAAGGCGAAGTAAGTTTCTTAAAAGTAGCATTCATTTTCTCATAAACATAGGTAAAGTAAGCCGACATCAATCCGCCTACCACGCCTAAAAGAATATAAAAAGGAATGCCTTGCAATGAAAAAGCTCGCGTGATGGTTATGGGTATCAACACTTCACTGCCAAAGAAGAAATACGAAGTGAATACCCCACAAAGGGAAGCGATAAACAGTGGTATGAGTGACGAGAGCGTCAAATCCAACCCAAAAACCTCAATAGCAAACAGTATCGCCGCAATAGGCACTTTAAAAATAGCTGCTAAAGCCGCCGCACAAGCACACGCCAAAAGCAACATCCGGTTCGATTGATTAATGTGAAAAAACCTGCAAATATTGGAACTAATACCTGCCCCCGTTACTACCATCGGACCTTCTAACCCCACCGAACCTCCAAAACCAACGGTAATAGGTGCTGTGAGGATACTGCCATACGCCTGAAAGCGCTTCATTATCCCTTTTTGGTGGGCTACCGCATAAAGAATCGAAGGGATTCCGTGGTTCACATCGTGCCGTATCACGTATTTTTTTACCAAATACACAATGGCAAAGCCTAACATTGGGAGGATAAAGTAAAAACTATAAGTAATAGTTTGAGCGAGCTTATCGTCTAGCAGCCACTGAATAAGATGTGTAAACGAGCGCATTGCCAAGGCAGCCAATCCCGTAGCAATGCCTATTATTCCACTGAGAATAAGGATAAAACGCCTATCCGAAATATGCTTTACACGCCATATCAAAAGGCGTTTGAGAAGATGTTGCTGGTGATGGGTCGTCATTATACTTTTCTTAAAAACGGTGCAAAAATACAAAACAAATCTCAATACACCAATTATTCTTCACCTTACCTTCTCCATAGGTTCAATCATTCTTCGTTCATTTTTCATCTGCCTATGCGGCTCGCACCGTCTTTTATTTCTCTTTCCTCCACTGATTCTTAATCTATTAGTCAGCGTAGACCCACTGTAGACCCACTGTAGACCCACTGTAGACCCACTGTAGAGCCACTCATCGTTCGCCTTATCTTCGCCTTTCCATCGCTACATACTTTGCCAAAGTTGAAAATCACTCAAAAAACCTATCTTATCTTCACCATTAATCATTAACCATTAACCACTAATCATTAATTCTCTTTTTTTGCTATTTCAAAAAAACTTTGTACTTTTGCACTTTACTAAAACAGAATAATTATGTCTTGGTTTAAAAGAACAGCAAAAGGAATACAAACCTCTACTGAGGAAAAGAAAGATATCCCCAAAGGATTATGGTTTAAATCACCCAGCGGTAACATCGTCGAACAGGACGAGTTAGCTTCCAACTTCTATGTAAGTCCCGACGATGGGTATCACGTGCGCATAGGTAGTAAAGAGTACTTCCAGATATTGTTTGATAACAACGAATTTCAAGAACTCGATGCCAATATGAGCTCTAAAGACCCCTTAGACTTTGTCGATACAAAACCCTATACCCAACGTTTGGAAGAAGCTACTCAAAAAACAAACTTAAAAGATGCCGTGCGCACTGCCGTAGGAAGCTCCAAAGGTAAGTCTATCGTGATAGGCTGTATGGATTTCGCTTTCATCGGTGGTTCTATGGGAAGTGTAGTAGGTGAGAAGATTTGTCGTGCGATTGATTATGCTATCAAACACCGATTGCCTTTCTTGATGATTTCTAAATCAGGAGGCGCACGTATGATGGAAGCCGCTCTTTCACTAATGCAAATGGCTAAAACGTCTATTAAACTCGCTCAGTTAGACGAAGCCAAACTACCTTACATCTCGCTTTGTACCGACCCTACAACGGGAGGTATTACTGCATCGTTTGCAATGCTGGGCGACATCAATATAGCCGAACCAGGCGCTCTTATTGGTTTTGCAGGACCTCGCGTAGTGAAAGACACAACAGGGCAAGACCTCCCCGAAGATTTCCAAACAGCAGAGTTCTTACTCGAACACGGCTTCTTGGATTTTATCGTAAACCGCAAAGAACTCAAAGACAAAGTGAATTTGTACATCGATTTGGTGATGAACCGCGCTGTGAGAGCTTAAAATATAGGCGACTTACACCTTTGGCAAAGTTGAATCCCTAAAACCTAACAATGTGAACACACTTATATTAAATAAAAATATCGACTTTGAGCAGTATCAACAAATAGTTGATTACTTTGCTACCATAGGAATTGAGGTAACCAATCCTTACGAATATCCTTCTCTAATAACAAATGAGGATAAACAAGCTATTGCCTTAGCCCGTGAAGACGTCGAAAAAGGCAATTGGATAGACGGAAAAGAATTATTCGATAACATCAGAAAAAGATATGCGAGTAAGGTGGTCGGGTAAAGCTAAGACAGAGCTAGAAAACACTTTAGATTTCTGGAGTGAGAACAATAAATCTGACTCTTATTCTGAAAAGATAGCAATTGAAACTGAAAAAGTTCAGAAAGAAATAGAAGAAGACCCTTATTTTTTAGCTAAATACATAGAGGAAGATAATGTTTATCAGCGAATTTTCTTTAAAGGAAGATTTTTACTCTACTATGAAATTAAGGGAGATAGTGTAATAATTCTCAGATTCAGAAGTACTAAACAAAAACCCTTGTTTTAGTTCTTAGTATTGTAATAAAAACTAAAATAATATGTGTCAGTAGTTTCCTGCTATTGCCTATACCCTAACGCCTATGGACTAAGTCCTATTGCCTAAATATGATTTCTTTCAAAGCACCGAGTAATATAGCCTTAGTAAAGTATTGGGGCAAGAAGGGAGAACAGCTCCCTGCAAACCCTTCTATCAGCTTTACACTCACGCATTGTTATACCGAAACTTCTATTGAATATGAACGTAGGAGTGAGTCTTCTATTGCCTCAGGCGAACCCTTTTCATTCGATTTTAGCTTTGAAGGACAACCCAAACCTTCTTTTCACCCTAAAATCCATACTTTCTTCGAGCGGATTGTAGCTTACTTGCCTTTCTTAAAGGACTATCATTTTAGCATTGCCTCACATAATTCTTTCCCTCATAGCAGTGGTATTGCGTCTTCTGCAAGTGCAATGGCTGCCCTCTCGGTATGCTTAATGCAGATTTCTAAAGAGTTAGGAGAAACTTATGCAGAAGAAACTTTTTGGCAAAAAGCCTCTTTCTTGGCGCGCTTGGGTTCGGGTAGTGCCTGCCGAAGTGTGCGAGGCAGTATAGTAGTATGGGGCGAACACCCTGCCATTATAGGGAGTTCCGATGAATATGGTATACCCTATCCCCTCCCCGTTCACGAAGTTTTTCAAAATTATCAAGATACTATTTTGCTCATCGATAGAGGTCAGAAGCAAGTCAGCAGTACCGTAGGTCATAACCTAATGCACGGTCACCCTTTTGCTGAGGCACGTTTTGCACAAGCCAATGAGAATATCAATAAACTTGTCAGAAGTTTTGCTTCCGGTGATGTAGAGCGTTTCATAGAAGTAGTGGAAAGTGAAGCTCTCACTCTGCACGCAATGATGCAAACCAGTATTCCATACTTTATTCTGATGCGCCCCAATACGTTAGAAGTGATTCAGCGCATATGGCAATACCGTAAAGAAACGAATATCCCGCTTTGTTTTACGCTCGATGCAGGGGCTAATGTACATCTGTTATACCCTAAAACTTCTACTACGGAAGTAAAATGGTTTATAGAAGAGGAATTAGCTCAATTTTGTGAAGGACGACAATATATTCACGACGAAGTAGCTACTTTTTAGCCCGATTTCTTCTCCGTTGGTTTTAGCCCTTTTTTGATAATTCACATATTTGCTAATTGGCAAATTATTCCTACCTTTGCACAAATTTCTTAAACGAATGAACAAAACTGTTCTCATCACTGGTGCTACATCAGGCATAGGCAAAGAAACCGCCTTGCTACTTGCCTCCAAAGGCTTTTTGGTCTATGGAACAGCGCGCAATGTAGAAGGCAAAAACTTGCCTTTTCGTCTCTTGCCAATGGACGTGCGAAACGAAACTTCTATCAAAGAAACGGTACAGCAAATCCTCACCGAAGTAGGTCGCATCGATATACTCATCAATAATGCAGGTGTAGGTATTACGGGTGCCGTAGAAGAACTCCCCACCGAGCAGTTGCACAACGTTTTCGCTACCAATCTCTATGGTGCTATAACTGTGATACAACAAGTCCTCCCAGCAATGCGCTCTCAGGGAAGCGGACGTATCATCAACATTGCCTCTATTGCAGGTTATATGGGCTTGCCTTTTCGTGGGGCTTATTCAGCCAGCAAAGGCGCTCTCCTCCTGATGAGTGAAGCTCTACGTATGGAAGTTAAGTCTTTTGGTATAGAAGTCTGTACCATTTCTCCAGGCGATTACGCTACCGATATTGCCTCTCGCCGTTACCACACCCCTGTAAACGAAGGTTCTCCTTATGCCGAAGTCTATGAAAAACAACTCCGTCTGATGAACGAGCACGTCGATAGTGGTGGCGACCCCAAAGAAATGGCAGACAAAATACTGAAAGTCATCAATACCAAACACCTAAAAGTGCATTATAAGCAAGGCAGTTTCTTACAGAAGTTCTCCATTGTCCTCAAACGACTTTTGCCGAGCAATTCCTACGAGAAAATGCTAATGAAACACTATCAATTAGGTGCAAATCGCACAGGCAATTAACCACTGCGTCACACACTTTGCCAAAGTTGAATAACATTAATTGTCAATTGTCAATTGTCAATTGTCAATTATCAATTATCAATTATAAAATAACATTATGAAATTTTTTATCGATACAGCGAATTTATCGCAAATTCAAGAAGCCCAAGATTTGGGCGTGTTAGACGGCGTAACCACTAATCCGTCGTTAATGGCAAAAGAAGGTATCACCGGCAAAGAGGCGATACTAAAACATTATACTGATATCTGCACTATCGTAGAAGGCGATGTTTCTGCCGAAGTAATCGCCACCGACTATGAAGGCATTGTGCGCGAAGGCGAAGAACTCGCCGCCCTTCACCCTCAAATCGTGGTAAAAGTACCGATGATAAAAGACGGTATCAAAGCCATTAAATATTTCACCGATAAGGGTATCCGTACCAACTGTACGCTGGTATTCTCAGCAGGTCAGGCGCTTTTGGCAGCCAAAGCAGGCGCTACTTATGTGTCGCCTTTCATCGGTAGACTCGACGATATCTCAACCGACGGTCTTTCGCTCATCGAGGACATACGTCTCATTTACGACAACTACAATTTCGAGACTCAAATCCTTGCTGCTTCTGTCCGTCACACAATGCACATCCTCGAATGTGCTAAAATAGGTGCCGATGTGATTACTGCACCTCTTTCGGCTATCACAGGGCTTCTCAAACACCCTCTTACCGACAGTGGCTTAGCGCAGTTTTTAGCTGATGCAAAGAAATTGGGATAATTTAGTTATCAGCACTAACATCTAATAACAAATGAACTGGACAACCGTAAAAGAATACGAAGATATTACATATAAAAAATGTGATGGTGTAGCGCGTATCGCTTTCAATCGCCCCGAAGTGCGCAACGCTTTTCGCCCTAAAACTACCGCCGAACTGCTCGACGCGTTCAAAGATGCCTATGAAGATATCAACATAGGCGCCGTTTTACTCTCTGCCGAAGGTCCCTCTCCCAAAGATGGCGTGTGGAGTTTTTGTAGTGGTGGCGACCAAAAAGCACGTGGTCATCAAGGGTATGTAGGCGACGATGGTTATCACCGTCTCAACATCCTCGAAGTGCAACGCCTCATCCGCTTTATGCCCAAAGTGGTGATTGCAGTAGTACCCGGTTGGGCAGTGGGGGGCGGACACTCATTGCACGTAGTGTGCGACCTTACCCTCGCCAGCAAAGAACACGCTATTTTCAAACAAACCGATGCCGATGTAACGAGTTTTGATGCGGGTTATGGGTCAGCTTATCTCGCCAAAATGGTCGGACAGAAGAAAGCCCGCGAAATCTTCTTCTTAGGGCGCAACTATTCTGCTCAAGAGGCTTTCGAGATGGGAATGGTAAACGCTGTAGTCCCTCACAGTGAGTTAGAAGCTACCGCTTTTGAGTGGGCGCAAGAGATAATGGCTAAATCGCCTACCTCTATCAAAATGCTGAAATTCGCTATGAACCTCACCGATGACGGTATGGTAGGGCAACAAGTATTCGCTGGTGAAGCCACCCGTTTAGCGTATATGACCGATGAAGCCAAAGAAGGACGTGATGCCTTCCTCGAAAAACGCAAACCTAACTTCGAAAAGAAATGGATTCCTTAAGAATTTGCTAATTCAATATTATGACTGAAAAATTTACCTTAAAAGAAGATGCTCAAGGCAATAAAAATCCTATATTGCCAGAGGGAGTGAAAAACTACCTCATCGATATTGATGGTACGGTAGGCGAGGATATCCCCAATGAAGAACCCGAGCGAATGGCTACTGCCGAGGTATTTCCCGATGCCTTAGCACAAGTAAACAAATGGTATGATGAAGGTCACGTGATTTACTTTTTCACCTCACGCACCGAAGCACACCGTAAAGTTACTGAGCAATGGCTCAAAAAGCACGGCTTTAAGTATCACGGCATCATCTTTGGCAAACCTCGAGGTGGCAACTATCATTGGATAGACAATCACATCGTAAAAGCTACCCGTTACAAGGGCAAATTCACCGATTTTGTCCTCAAAGAAGAAACCATAGAAGTGTTTAATGATTAGTGCGAGCTTGTAGCTCGCGCCAAATTGACAAATCGACAAATCGACAAATTACTATGATCCCAACAATGGCAGAACTCTCAGCCCGCGGAGAAATCCCCGAAGTACTCTTCTGGGTAGGCTGTGCTGGTAGTTTTGACGACCGCGTCAAGCGCATTATCAAAGCCTTTGCCCACCTCTTGCAAAAAGCAGGGGTGCGCTTTGCCGTACTCGGCACCGAAGAGAGCTGTACCGGCGACCCTGCCAAGCGTGCAGGTAACGAATTTCTCTTCCAAATGCAAGCAATGACGAATATCAAAGTGCTGAACAGCTACCATATTACTAAGATAGTAACCGCTTGTCCACATTGTTTCAATACTCTTAAAAACGAATATCCTGCCTTAGGCGGACACTATGAAGTCCTCCATCATACCGAATTGCTCAAAGCTTTGGTGCAGGAAGGTAGACTTACCATTGAGGACGGTGCTTTTAAAGGGAAACGCATCGTCTTTCACGACCCTTGTTATTTGGGCAGAGCCAACAAGGTGTACAATGCCCCGCGTGAACTCTTACAAAAACTCGATGCTGATTTGGTAGAGATGAAGAGTTGTAAGGCACGTGCTCTTTGTTGTGGAGCAGGAGGCGCTCAGATGTTCAAAGAAGCTGAAAAAGGCAATAAGGATATCAATGTATTGCGAACTGAACAAGCCCTTGAAGTGCACCCCAATATCATCGCTACCGCTTGTCCGTTTTGTAACACTATGATGACCGATGGTATAAAGACAAAAAACAAAGAAACACAAGTAAAAGTATACGACATCGCAGAATTACTTGACAATAGTGAAAAATGAAGTTCCTTCTGCTCTATGAAATCCTTTACGTCCTACTGATAATCGCTATTTGTTTGCGCATCGTGTGGGACACCCGTTCGGTGAGTAAAGCCTTAGCGTACTTGCTCTTGGTTATCTTTGTGCCTATATTGGGGGCTATCTTTTACTTCTCATTTGGTATCAACTATCGCAAGCATAAAATATACCACAAAAAGCTCACTATTGACCAATCCTTTCGTCAGCGATTAGAACATATCTATCCGCAGATACGTGCCCATCTAAACTCGCTTGATACTGCCTTCATCACTCCCTATGAAAAGAGTTTGCGCTTCCTCTCTAACATAGAAGAACGCCTCTCTATTATCCCTAACGAAGAGGTGAAGGTGATATGCAACGGCGAAAACCTCTTCCCTGAACTACTCGACGCTCTACGCGCAGCAAAGCATCATATTCATATAGAGTATTACATCTACGAGAATGACCACATAGGCAATGCTATTAAAAATATCCTTATTGAGAAAGTGCGGGCAGGGGTAGAAGTGCGTTTTATTTATGATGATTTCGGAAGTCAAGGCATTCGCAAGAATATAGTAAAAGAACTCTTAGCTAATGGCGTGCCTGCTTTCCCTTTTTACAAAATCAACTTTGTAAAGCTCGCTAACCGTATGAACTACCGCAACCACCGCAAGATAGTGGTAGTGGACGGCTATACTGCTTTCGTGGGAGGCATCAACATCAGTGATAAGTACAACAACGATGAACCCAACGCTCTCTATTGGCGGGATACTCACCTAAAAGTACGAGGTTACTCAGCTCACGTATTGCAAGCGGTATTCTTACAAGATTGGAATTTTTGCAGTGAAGAAAACGTAGCTATCGATGCACCTTACTTCCCCATAGTCACACAACCCTACCCTACCGATTATTTTACACAAATCGTCTCTAGCGGTGCAGATTCTGACCTATCTAACATTCTCTACGCTACCGTACAACTCATCTACGCTGCCAAGCGTGAAATCCTGATTACCACTCCTTATTTTATTCCCGACACTTCGCTACAAGAAGCCCTCATCATTGCGGCACTTAGCGGGGTAGAGGTAAAATTACTTGTGCCAAAAGAAGGCGATTCGGTGTTTGTGCATACTGCCAGCGAATCGTTTTTTGAAGAACTACTAAAAGCAGGGGTAGAAATCTACCGATACGAAAAAGGCTTTGTACACGCCAAGACCTTTGTGATAGACGGCGAAGTAGCGTCAGTAGGGACAGCTAACCTCGATGCACGCAGTTTCGACCTTAACTTTGAAGTGAATGCCTTAGTGTACAACAAAGAAGTTGCAAGTGATTTGCGCAGGATTTTCTATAAGGATTTGGAAGACGCAAGTTTGTTAAGGTTAGAAACGTGGGAAAAGCGAAGTAAGTTCAAACAGCTTATAGAACGTATCGTGCGGTTGTTTTCACCCTTCTTGTAAAACAAAAAAGGCTTCCTTATAGGAAGCCTTTTGTTGGTCTACTAGGACTCGAACCTAGAATAACAGAACCAAAATCTGCTGTGTTACCATTACACCATAGACCAATCACATTTCATTTTTGCGGTGCAAAGGTACTGCTATTTTTCTAATCTGCAAATTTTTTAATAGTTTTTTTACGAAAAATCTATTAGAAACAAATAAAACACTTTATAATTAAGCAGTTAATTAGAGTTCTTTCCTAATAGTATTCTATTTTTTAACGAGTAAAAGCACTAATTCCTTCCCGTTCTTCTTTCGTATTCCTTCATCTGAACTACACTCACTAAAAAGCCTCATTGCACAGCAATGAGGCTTTTTTTATAATATTTATCATTATTACCTATTAAAATAAAGTGTTAATATCAGAATTACTAATGAAGTAAAGAATCCTATAAGCCATTGTATAAAGATACGATTCATCTTAGCAAAACCGTCTTTCATTTCATTTTGTAAATCTGCTCTTAATGCTACAATCTCAGTACGCAATTCAGCGATATCTTGTTTGTATTCAGAGCGTAACTCTGCAATATCTTGCTTGAGTTCTGAGCGTAGCTCTGCAATATCTTGCTTGAGTTCTGAGCGTAGCTCTGCAATATCTTGCTTGAGTTCTGAGCGCAACTCTGTTATCTCAGTATGTAACTCTGCAACATCTTGCTTGAGCTCTGAACGCAATTCGGCTATATCCATTCTTATTTCTGCTATTTCTTTATGAAATTCTGTTTTAGTTACTAAGTTATCAATATTTGCCTTTACACGTTCATCAGTAAATTTAGAAAGATAACTGGCTAACGCTGCAGCTCCTTCCTTACCTATTTTTTCACTTACAGTATCGTATAATTGTATGAGTTCAGTTGTCATAATTCTGTGTGTATTATTTTTGGGCAAAGATAATAATTTTTATCTACATAGCAAATGCTAATTATCAATTCGCCACGTTTCTTCTACTTCCCAATTGGCACGGAGCTCTATGAGTTGCGGAAAATACCAGACTCGCTCGGGCTGGCGTTGTTCAAGGAAACTACCTGTGTCCCATTCTCGGTTAGCATTCTTGTCCTCTATTAGCCGTAGGCGGAACTTACTGGGGTTTACGTTCTCGAACAGGTATTGCTCTTGTGGTTTTTCAACATAAAGCTCTCTCACTACCTCGGTAGCTTTTTCGTTGGTGAGTTGCAAAATAACAGGGTATTGCAGGGTCTTCTCATCGGTGTTGAGGTGCAACTTAAAGATGGCTACTTCTTCGAGTTTTTTGGTATGTAGGTTCACTTTTAGGGTATCGTTCGTATGTCCAAAAAAGTCGGTGAGCGCATTAGGGAGTGCTTCTATGCGGTAGGTCTCGTCGTTCTTTTTATCGAATAGCACATAGTATTCTAAGCGATTAGGGGCTAATTGCGTTTTAAACGGAACAGCTACTGCCGTAGAATCTTTGCCTGCAAACACTTTTAGCTTAGTGCTATCGGTCTTTACTATGGGGATATTACTCCTAAAACCAAAGTCTTTGTACATCGGCAAATCACCTGAAAAAAGGTTCTCTATCTGCAAACTGTCGTTTTTCATTTCCTTTATACGGACTTTAAACGTATCAATTTTTTTCTGTTTTGCTACTGTAAATACCAAAGAATCCTTCTGTTTAGGGCTATACCACAAGTTAAGCGTATCTTTCTTGGGGTCTTTGGAGACGATATACTTAAAATCTTTACTCACCGGTGATATGGGCTTGATGTTCACACTATCGGTTTTACCTTCGAAGCCAAACTGTATATGGTTGCCCGCCACTTGTGTAGGGCGATGTGCTTTATAAGGGGGCACTTCTTTGAACAAGCGCAATTTGGGGTAGAACCCCTGTGGATTCCCCTTCAAATCGGCGACGGTGATAGGTTCTTCCATAAAGGCAATTTTGTCGTCTTTGGGATTGAACAGATAGTTGGCACTCTTCTCTTTCAGCGCAATGAGCTTGTATTTGCCTTCTTTAAGGTATTCGAGCACAAAGCTATCGAGACTATCGAGCGTATTGGTGACATAAGTAGGTTGCGTTTTGTACACGAGCGAATCGTTATACTGCTCGTTATAGGGGTAGAGCATCACCGTTACAAAGTTATCGGGTTTAGGGGCAATGGCATCGGCAATATCACCTTCATACCAAAGCGAGTCGAGCGCATCGCCAGTGGAAAACACGTATTTAAAATCAGGCAAAGGATTGCCTTCGTTGTAATCCTGAATACTATTACCGAAGTTCAACACGTAGGTAGTATTGGGTTTTAGGGTATCGATAATGTTTATTTCCAACCATTTCGAAGCTGAAGTAGGCGAAATAGTAGGGAAGGTTTTCATCGGGGGGGAGATGATAAGCTGTTTGCGCACGTCTTTGGTAACCACAAACTCATCGAACTGCAAACGTATTTTCTTGCCGTGGAACTTCATTGCTCCCGACCTTGGCACCGACTGCAAAAGGATAGGTGCAGTAGTATCTTTGGGACCTCCTGTGGGCGAACCACGACGGGCGCACTGCCACAGCAGTAAGGCGATGAATATAGTGAGCAGTATGGGGAATCTATGTTTCATATAATGAGTTACAAGGTAATTTTTTGCAAAAGTAGTAAATAATTAGTGAATTGGCAAATTCAGCAAATAGTGCATTGACAAATCTATCCATTAATAAAAATGTTAATACTTGTTAAATGCTTGCGTTTTTTTCAGATTTAAGAGCTGAGTATCTTAAATATTTTTAAAAACTATAAATATATAATAGTCAATATATTGCCTTTATTTTTATATTTTACTTTTTAGCTACTTTAACCGAAGGTAAGACGAACCTAAGGCGAATCTAAACCGAAGCTAAGGCGAAGGAAAGGCGTTAGAAAACTGAATATCAGATGGGTAAAAAAGACTGATTTTTTTTGAACAAAATGCAGGTAAAAGTGGTTTTTTAACAAAAAAAACGCAAAGTATTTCATCTGCAAATTGTCTATTCTGTTAATTAGAAATTATTCTTACCTTGTTCCTCACAAGCTTTTCATTATTCAAATATTCAGTTTTACCTTTTAACTATGACGCTTTTGCCTTTAGAAAAACACTTTATTAAATATGTTTTTGATAAAACTGAACAAATAGCCAATCTCTGCTTATTAACAAGAAAAACCTCAAAAAGAAAGTGAGACTTGTAAGTAAAATTAGGGAGAAAATTATTTGTCGTTAGAAGAGTTCCACTAAAACCTGATAGTTAAACCCTAACCTCTTTTCTTCAACATTCCTTTTAAAAAACTGAACAACAAATAGAAGAATAACATTGGTACAATCAGTTCGCCGAGTGACACTAAACTAATAGTAGCGTTTTTGTCCCATAAACTTTTGAGGAAATGATATAAGTTCTGTGGAAAGTTTAATATAGAATGTGGGTTTTTAAAGAGTACGTAATACACAAACAGTACAATAAAACTATAGCTTACTAAACCGTAGACTAATAAAAGAAAATCTATTTTCGTCCATCGTACTTTTTCTCCTTTAAGTATTTTGTAGATATCGCCTATCTTTCGCAAAGAGTGTTGCAAGAGGTTAGGTTTGTTAGTAATATCTGAGAGTATCCAATAGCCATCACTCCTAAGAAATGGATTGAGGTTAAAAAAAGTATGTAAGCAAACGATAATAGCAATGAGAGTTAGACTCATTTGTCCTGATAGAACACCTATAACCGACAAGATAGTGCAAAAGATGATTTCAAAATACATTCCTGCACAATTCACTACCACCCGTTGCCATTTCTTGAGTCGCCATACATCAGTAACATCGGCAAAATAGACAGGAGTAAACAGGTAGAAACCACCACCTATACCTCCGTGTTCTGCACCAAAATGACTGGCTGCGGTAGCGTGCCCCAATTCGTGAAAAGTAACACTTATAGCCATTACCACCAAAAAGAAAACGACACTTTCCTGCACTTTAAAACTTTTATACCCCTCTAATAACCAATAAAGTTCTGTTCCTATCATCACTGCGCATAATATCAAAAGAGGAAAAGCTATTTTCTTACGAAAAAGAAAATGTAGTGAAGGGGTGATTTTAGCAATAAAACGCTTGCTAAAAATAATAAAACTCAGCTTGAGATAGGAAGGCTTTTGATAAGGTTTTATTTGTTCTTCTTCGCCTACTAAGAGTCCATACTTTGAGAGTTTGTCGTAAAGAAGAAAGTGCAGAGCGTTTACCGTAAGTTTCTTTTGAGATTGCTGGTTATGTAGTTCACATATCTCTTGAAGAGGGCGCTCATTGTCTATGAGTGAAAGGAGGTCATAAGTATCTTTATTGATTTTCAAATAATGCTTATGCAGGGTATTACAGAGAATAAACTCTTTATCATTGAGTTTATTGAAAGTAATAGAGGGATTAATATGTGGAATTTTGTTTTGCATTAGAAGCAAAGGGCTTTAAGGGCGTAAGCAGTAGTGAGCGTCTCGCTTTTATAAGGTTCGTACGCTTTAGGTTTGATAAAGTTCATAGCTTCCCACCCTCCTGAGGTATTTTGAGTAGCAAGCAATTGTTTTTGTAGGATTATAGCAGTTTCATCAGTGTTGAGCCCCACTGTTTTTAAAGTGAGTAAAGCCAATACCATAGAAAGGGGTTCAGTAGGTATATAGTTTTTGATATAATTGACAGCACGCTGTATCTGGTTTGTATATTGCTCACCAAAGCATTGCAACAAGCGCACACAAACGTAGGTACCGTAATAATTGCCGTAATACCAACGACTCTCCCAATAACCTTCTTCTTTTTGTTGAGAGAATAAATAACTAATTCCTTTTTGGATAACAGACAAATAGGTTTTTGGGTCATAAAGATAGAGCGCATACAAGAAGTTAGCTATTACCTCCACATCGGGACCTGTCCCCCATTTGCTTTCGTTGAAATACTGTTGCTTTTGCTGTAGAGGTGTTAGGTTGTGCTTGGGGAGTATCCACGTTTCAATGCCTCCATTTACACAACTTCTACTATTAATAGCCGTATCAATGGCTTTTTGACAGTGTTTAGCAATCTCATCTTTTTTGCCAATATGAATAAAGAACTGCATTATTTGCGCTAAATCGTCAATATCAGGAGCTATTTCTTGTACGGTGGGGAAGTATTGCCAAGCGCCTACTTCAGGATTGATACGCTCCATAAAGTAATGGTATTCCTCCTCAAAGAAAGATGTAATGGGCAACTGGTATCTTTGAGCAATAGTGTAAAAGCAATCGTCTAATAGTGCACGTTGGAAAGTATCGGAGGTATGTACCTGACAAGTGTTCTCAAAGCCTTCGGCATTACCTAAGTACATAGTATGTTTCAGCTCAGCGTAATACTGACGAAAATCTCGTGCTATAAAAGCTAATCCTCTGTGGATAGCCTGCTCTTTTACAGAAGAAAAATCAAAGAAAGGCGCGATGTTTTGTTCCTTTTTAAGAGCAAGAGTAGTTTTTAGCACAGCCAAATAACCTTCGGTAGTTTCCAAATAGCCTTTGATAGTGGTGATCATCTGCTCAATAGTTTGCAACCACCCGTTGGGAATATTCAGCTCAGTTACTAAAGCTTTTGCCTTTTCAAACTGCGCAATAGCTTCTTTTAGCAAGTCTTGCCCCACGCCTTTTACAAACAAATATTTATGAAGGGTATTAGGCTCGTGTTGTGCTTCTGCAAAATCTACTTTTTGTTGTAACTGATAGACTGCCCAATTGAACTGCCCACGGCGTACATCACGTGCAAAATCCTTTACATCGTCATAGAGCTGAAACCCTACTGAAAAATAGCGATGTGACAATAATAATTTTTCGTACACAGCCTTGTTTCGAGAGTTGCTTTGTACCCAAAGGCTATCTATAGCTATTTTGCCAAAAGCCGACTTATTATCTGCTAAGTTACTATATTGTTCAAACGATACCATAGGGGTAGTAAGCAGGCGTTTTTCGGTTTGTATAGCCTTAAAGTACTCCGCTTTACGCTGTTGCCAGAGTCCCCAAAAGGGCGATTCATAACCGTAAATACTCGTGAGAATTTTAATTGTTTCCTCTTGCAAGGCAAGCATCTCTACCAATGCTTTTGTATCGCCCTCATCTACTAAGGCGTCTAAACAAAGCACCGCATTATAGTAGGCATAGCCCGCTTTACAGAGCAAATGTAAGGTTTCAGCACTTACAGTAGGAAAATAAGTGTGAAACAAAGCGGGGTAATGCTTGTAAAATTCTGGAGATTTCTCAGTGGTAGGCATAAGGCTATTGGTTTATAAAATCTTGTTCTTCTTTGGTAAGTAAAAACTTGGCTTCACCTTGTTTATGAGGGGTAATATATTCAAAGAAAGGCTTTTCTACATCTATTCTGTCATTCTTTTTTATTTGTCCTTTTGTTACACCCGTACGCAAAAAAGATTGCTCTATATAACCTTTCTCTTTTCTACCCTCATACTCAAATGTGACATTTGATTTTACAAAGAATGAACTAAACAAAAGTTTATTTTTATAAGGAGTGAATGTAAGTTCCCAAGAAGCCTTTTCAGTAGTTGATTTATAAGGAAGCTTTTTTCTTTTAGAGATTCCTTCACTTGTTGAAGGTTTTTGAGCAAATATAATACGTTTAATAGCATTAGTATTATTATCAAAATAGACAACAGAGTTGATAAGTGTGAGAATAGATTTCTTATTGAGAACAATATCAGCATCAAAAGTAACAATGGTATACTCTTTATCTTTTTCTACCTTCTTAATTTCGATATTTTCGGCGTGATGGTATAAAAATGTTAAATAGGGGTTCAGGTGAAGATTTTGCAAAATAAAAGCAGGCTCTAAAAAAGCGGAATTACTTCCCTCGTCTAAGTTTGAAATTTTTGAGTAGTCAGTATTTTTAAGGTGTATTTGTAGATTTTCATTAAGTGTTTTTTTAAATTGAAACACATAATTCTTGCTCCACCAGTCCAATTGAACTTGATAAAGACGTGTTAAGGTATCGTTTCTTATAAATTTCTCTCTATAAGTACACTCTAATATCTTAGCCTTAGTATCATACAGTTTGAAGTAATTATCCATTACATACTTTATTTTTTTCTTTAAATCAAAATTATACAGTACTACTTCGTCAAGCTGTATTTCTTGCGGGCTAAGGTAAACTGTTGCTTCTGCAAAGGTCTTATCTGTAAAAATCTTCTTAGTCTCATAACCTATATGGCTTAAGGTAAGCGTATCATTTTCTACAGTAATGCGTAACTTACCTTCATCATTGGTAATAGTACCGTTAAGTGTGTTGTCGTAATATACCTCAACATTGGAGATAGGCTGTTTTGTAGAGGCATCGAGTAAGGTAAGCTCAGCTACTTGGGCTCGCAAGATAGATGCAAAGAATAATAGAACATAGAATAATTGTTTCATTCCTACATTAAGTTTTAAAATACAGGGTAATTAAGATGTTTTAATTACCCTGTACTTTCGTTAAAAAATCTTAGCTTTACAACCAAATTTACAAGTGTTTTCACCTTTAAAATCGGTGTCCATTTCTGCTTCGAAATCAAGGCTTTTAACCCACCCCATTTCATAGCGTTTTTCAAGTTCTTCAACTTCAAACGCATTTACTAAGGCTTTTTCGTCAAGTTCGCAAACTTGCTCTTTGTTGAATTTTGTTTCCATAACTATTTATATTTTAATACTGGAAATCAAACCTTCTTTGGGTAAGGCATCGGTTACTTCCTTTTTATAGCGCAAAGATATAAAAAAAAAAACGTGTCAATAGGTAAGTGCAATTTTAACAAAACTTTAACTATGCTAACGTTATAAATCAATACGTTACAATCTTTGTACTACAATTCCTTTTTTAAACTGTTAATTTTTTTAAGATGATTGAGGTATTGAGAATTGCTTTTTGCTTATTGAAGCTTTAGTATTCTAATAGTTAAAAATTAGAAATTACACGGTATTCTTTCTGGTTATTGGACAAGGTTATTGGTTTATAAAATCTTGTTCTTCTTTGGTAAGTAAAAACTTGGCTTCACCTTGTTTGTGAGGGGTAACGTATTCGTGAAAAGACTTTTGAATGTCTATTCTATCTTCTTTTTTAATATGTTTGTTCTGTACTCCTGTACGCAAAAAACTATGCTCTAAAAAGAGTTTATCTCTTTTTCCTTTGTATTCAATAGCTCCTATGAGTCTTACATAATAAGAACTAAACAATAACTTGCCTTTATAGTCAGTTAAAGTAAGTTCCAAATGATAGTTATCTGTAATAGACTTATAAGGAACTTTACTTTTCTCAGAAACTTTATCACTTATACCTTGATGTATGTCGTTAAAAACAACTTTTCTCACAGCATTGGTAGTATTGTCAAACACCAATACCGAGTTTTCAAGTTTTAGATTTAGCTTTTTATTGATAACAATATCAGCGTAAAAAGTTACTTTAGTAACATCTTTACTTTTCTCTACTTTTTTGATATCAATATTTTCACCAAATTGATTTATGAGAGATAAATAAGTATTCAGAAAAAGATACATAAACATTGGTTTTCTTTCTAAGTGAACAGAACGAGCCGCGACTTCTTCTTCACTTAACATTTTAGAGTAGTCGATATTTTTAAGTTGGATTTGTAATAGTTTTTCTAAAGGTTGCTTGAAAGAAGTATAACGATAACTTTTGCTCCACCAATCTAACTGCACTTGGTAGAGCCTTGTTAAGGTATCATTTCTTATCATCTTTTCTCGATAGGTACACTCCAATATCTTAGCCTTAGTGTCATACAATTTGAAGTAATTATCTAAAACATACTTTACTTTTTTCTTCAAATCAAAATTGTACAGTACTACTTCGTCAAGTTGTATTTCTTGCGGGCTAAGGTAAACAGTTGCTTTAGTAAAGGTTTTATCAGTAAAAATCTTTTTGGTAGCATAGCCTATATGGCTTAAGGTAAGTGTATCATTTTCTACGGTAATTTTTGCTTTACCTTCCTCGTTAGTAATAGAGCCGTTAAGCGTGTTAGTATAATACACTTCGGCATTGGGAATAGCTTTATGAGTAGTAGCGTCGAACAGGGTAAGCTCAGCTACTTGGGCGGGTAAGGCAGTAGTTGTGAACAATAGGATAAAGAATAGTGTTTTCATTTTATTATATTTTTGCGCCAAAGATAGTAATAATTAGTTAATAATATACTCTTGCACGACAAGCTTTTGCTAAATATCCCTATACCCTAAAAACTATGGTCTATGCTTTATTAAACTTGTCCAATGCAAATCTCTTTCCCTTTACTACCGAAAAACAAATGGTATAAAGTTACGAACTCACCAAGCAGAAAGATTTTCCCGAGTTTCTCAAAACCCAAAGTCATAAACTGTTTACCGTACTACGGTTGCCCGTGTGGCTCGCACTGTCTACCGTACTACGATCTACGGCTTAAATAAGAAAAAAGCTCCTATAAAAGGAGCTTTTTCTGAAAGAACTTTCAAACACAAATACAATGTAAAATCTAACTAATATGTGAATTCTATTGTTTTTACTTCTTTACCGTTTTCCTTTACAGTAGCTTTAAGAGGGTATTCAGTTTTAAAGTAACTATAAGAGGTTTCTTGCTCGTAACTACGTCCTGTTGCACCAGAATCCTTTACCGTTTTCTTGGTAATGTTATTTCTAGCGTATTGTTCATTTAAGAACACTTCGGGGTAAGTAGCTCTATAAGACAAATGCAAAAACCAAGGATTGGTTCTACCATCATACTGGTAGGTTGTTACCGAAGTTTTATTACCTGCTGTGTGTGTGTGTTCTCTTACCGTTTCGTTGTAGTTCAACACATAAGTATCTGTAGCAGTAGTAGTAGCGGTACTCTTCACTCCACTCGTTTCAGTGTATTCGCTTGTTACAGCCTTTATCTCATTGAGTACTTCACGGTTGTAGACTACCACTGTATACTTAGTTACATTAGCCGATAACTTTTCACTTTTAGTATGTTTTTTTAACCTGCCACCATCATACTCATACTCATCTACGGTTGGTAAACTCTCTTTGCCTACGACAGTAGTTGTTTTCTTAAGCAAGCGTCCTCTTTCACTGCTATACTTGTCATACACAACTTCCTCTTTTTTCACATTGCCTTCTGTGTAAACCGTTTTGATAGGAAAAGTCCCGTCATACGAAGTCTCGTACAATTTTTCCACAGTTCTACCGGTGCCATCTATCACTTTTATTGTGTGTTTGCGTACCAATCCTAATACATTTTGTAGATACTCAAAAAGTTGCTCAGTAGTTTGTGTTTGGGTACCTTGTGCAGGTAGGGTCGTCTCCACTATCTTATCTGCAAAATAGATAGGATCTGAAGGTGGTAAATCGTCGCCTTTATCACAAGCTGTGAATAAGCCAACTGTCGAAAGTAATAAAATAACTCTTTTCATTGTATATAATTATTTTGAAGATTATCTATGTTTGTAATGCTCGTACTTTCTAAAATCCGTGCGAGTCTTTCCAAGCCAAAGACTTATATGCTACTTTTAATGTGTGTGCCGTGTTACACTCCTTATAAAATAACTTTTGTGCTAAAACACTGCAAGACACACTTGTTTACATCATATTTATACTAATTCTACTATCAAAAATCTTGCCATAAAGTACTTTTCCTCCTAAAAATACCCCCTTTTTAACATTTATTCGGTATACCCCAAGCCTTCTTTCATCGTTTTTTAGTAATTCCTGCAATTTCTACCTCTTTTTACCTTTTACTCACATACCCAGCTGTGAGCCCTCGCTGACTTTACCTTTCCTTTTACGCCTGTGCAGCTCGCACCTTTTACCTACTCATACGGCTCACTCTGCCCGTCGTGCTACAATCGTCCGTGTGACTCGCTCTGCCCGTCGGCTAGAATCGCCCGTGTGGCTCAAACCTGCCTGTGCGGCTCGCACCTGAGAATAGGCGCCTTCACCCCTTCTCCAAAGCAAATATCCCCCGTAAATACAACCGCTTCATCCCATAAACCTTCGTCGATAAACTGTTGCAGTGTATAAGCCCCCCCTTCCACAATCATACTTTGTAAATTCATTTCATACAGTTTAGCACAAATTTGTTCCAAAGGTTTATGCTTAAAATCTATCGTGAAAAAATCAGTGTGTATCATCTCCGGAACAGACGTCTCTTCAGTAAAAAACAAAGTAGTCGTACGGTCGTTCCATACCGCAAATTCCTTCGGACTACGTAACTTTGGGTCAATTATTATCCTCACAGGATTGCGCCCATACCAGCTACGGCTGTCCAACGAAGGATTATCCGCCAATACCGTTCCTACTCCCACCACTATACCTTGTTCCTCAGTGCGCATTTGGTGCGCTGTCTGGCGCGCATAAACGTCGCTAATCCACTGCGGAGCAACCTCCTCTTTATGCAGGGGAGCTATAAACCCATCGCGCGTTTCAGCCCATTTCAGGATAATATAAGGGCGATGTTTTTCGTGAAAAGTAAAAAACCGCTTGTTCAGTTCCCTACATTCAGCTTCACACACCCCCACCTTCACCTCACAACCCGCATTGCGCAGTTTTTCAATTCCTTTGCCGTGCACTTTCGCAAAAGGGTCGGTAGTGCCAATCACCACCCGTCCTATCTTGTGAGCAATGATAAGGTCAGCACACGGGGGCGTTTTCCCAAAATGGCAACAGGGCTCTAAACTCACGTAAATCGTACTTTTTGGTAGCAGACTCTTATCTTTCACTTGGCTAATCGCCCGTACCTCAGCGTGTTCCTCACCCGCTTTCTGGTGCCACCCCTCCCCTATGATACGCCCTTCGTATACGATAACACTACCTACCATAGGGTTCGGATAGGTACTTCCTAAGCCATTATAAGCCAACTGAATGCACCTACGCATATACCACTCATCAATAGTTAATTCTGAGGTTGTCATAAGAAAAAAATAACTTTTGGCGCAAAGATAATAAAATAACCGCTAAGTATAAAAACGACAAAATGTTTTATACAATTTTAACAATTCATAACCCATTGAAAATAAACTATCTATATAGCATTTCTATATCTATCTTCCAAGATTCGTATAAGCTTCCTATAAGCTTTCTATAAGCTAAGAGCACTTTTTTCATAGTTTTCTTTCATCTCGGTATTTTCCGATATTATACTAATACCCTTCGATATCTTCCGAAACCCCAATATCTTTTTTGCAGTATATGCTACTTTTCAAATGATAAAACTAACGCTTCACAAATTAAGATAAATCTATACAAACTAAATAAAACCTTTCTTGTTTGATTTTGTTGTAATCTGTTCTATTTCTCTCCCGAAGGGAGATTTTCTTTTAATTTTGAAACCAATTTGTTTTAAATTTCTGCACCATCAGGTGCTCTTCCACTAAAAGAAATTTTTGTACTACGACCTTTGCCAAAGTTGATTATCAGTATTATTGGCATTGTTGGCATTAATCAGTATTATTGGCATTATTGGCATTTTTTGGCATTAAAAAATAATTTCGTACCTTTGCCTCCTCATTAACCATTAACCGCTAACCACTAATCATTAAAAGCAATATGCCCCATTATTTCTCTTCCGATTTTACACTCGGAATCCTTGGCGGAGGTCAGTTAGGCAAGATGCTCCTTACCGAAACCCGCAAGTTCGATATCACCACCAAGGTGCTCGACCCCTCCCCCGATGCTCCTTGTCGCATTGCCTGCAACACCTTTGTGCAAGGCAACCTTACCGACTTTAATACCGTGTATAACTTTGGTAAAGACGTAGAAGTACTCACCATTGAAATCGAAAACGTAAACGTAGAAGCCTTAGAGAAACTACAAACCGAAGGGGTAAAAGTATATCCCAGCCCTCAAACTATCAAGAATATCCAAAATAAAGCCACTCAAAAACAGTTTTATGCCACTCACGGTATCCCTACCGCTCCTTTTCAAGTCTTTCAAAATACCGAAAGTCTGAAAAAGGCAATCAATGAACAACAGCTCACTTTACCTTTCGTGTGGAAGTCAGCACGCTTCGGGTACGACGGTAATGGCGTGAAAATTGTCCGCCAGCTCACCGACCTAAATCTTTTACCTAACGACCAGTGCATTGCCGAAAGCTTAGTGCCTTTCAAAAAGGAATTGGCAGTAATCGTAGCTCGTAATGCAAAGGGTCAGGTGCGCACCTACCCTGTGGTAGAAATGGAGTTCCACCCCGAAGCCAATCAGGTGGAGTATGTGCTTTGTCCTGCGCGTATTGAAGAGGCTGTCGCTCAAAAAGCACGTACTATTGCAATACAAGTAGCCCAAGCTTTTGAAGTAGTAGGACTCTTAGCCGTCGAGCTCTTTCAAACAGAAAACGATGAGATTTTGGTAAACGAAGTCGCTCCTCGCCCACATAACTCAGGGCATTACAGTATCGAGGCAGCTTATACCAATCAGTTTGAGCAACACCTGCGTGCTATCTTAAACCTGCCCTTAGGAAGTACTGAAAGTAAGGTCGCAGGCGTAATGGTGAATCTTGTAGGAGCAGAAGGCTATCAAGGAAAGGTAGTGTATGAAAACATCGAACAGATAATGGCAATGGAAGGCGTAACCCCCCATATCTACGGCAAAAAAGAAACACGCCCTTTTAGGAAAATGGGACACGTAACCATTGTAAACCCCAATATCAACAAAGCACGCCAAATAGCCGAACAAGTAAAAAACACCATACGCGTAATCGCCTAATTTTTCTCTATTCACTCAATCTATGGGAAGCAAAAACAAACTCAAACGCTTTGAAGAAAATAAAACCTTTGCCAATGTAATCCAACCTTCACGCGAAGAGCTCCTTAACGGTGCTTTTGTCTATAAAGGTCGGTGGAAGGAACTCTTTTTTAAGAACAATCACCCTATTGTCTTAGAATTGGGTTGTGGTAAAGGCGAATACTCAGTGGGCTTAGCCAAACGCTACCCTCAGAAGAATTTTATAGGTATCGATATCAAAGGAGCACGCTTTTGGCGAGGTGCTAAAACTGCTACTGACGAAAATATTACCAATGTAGCCTTCTTGCGCACCCAAATAGAACTCATCGAATGTTGTTTTGCCCCTGAGGAAGTAAGCGAAATATGGATTACCTTCCCCGACCCTCAAATCAAATACAAGCGCACCAAGCACCGCCTTACAAACGCCGATTTTCTAACGCGGTATCAGCATATCCTTGCACCAGAGGGTTATATCCACCTAAAAACCGATAGTGAGTTTATGCACGGCTATACGCTGGGATTGTTACACGGAGCAGGACATAAAGTACTCTATGCCAATCACAACATCTATAACAGCGACGGTGTACCCGAAGAAGTAACCGAAATTAAAACCTTTTATGAGCAGTTCTATTTGGAGCAAAACAAACCTATTACCTACATTCGCTTTCAGATAAAAAAAGATAATAATTAACATTAAAACCTCTAAAAAGTCTCTTTTGCATCGTACTTCCCCCTCTTTGAGGGGGTTAGGGGGAGGTTCTCCCTGAAGGGCTGAGTATGTGACGAACCTCAACCGAAGGAATCATCAAACAACCATTAACCATTAATCATTAACCATTAATTATATTATCCAATGAAAAAACTCTTTTTCCTTACATATCCCTATCTCATCATTGCGATATGCTTCGCAATCATCTCTTGTGATAAGCATAATAATACTGAGGAGATTCCGCAAAAAGAAAACCCCAAAAAGGAAGAACCTAAAAAAGGAGACAGTTCTTTATTAGCTTATTCCAAGCCTTTCTATCTCTTTACTGAAACTAAGGCTTATGAAATGACTAAGCAAGAAAAAGACCCTTACTTAAAGAAACTCTATTACCAAATAGCCGCTACTCCCACAGCTGAATGGTTCGAAGGCGTAAAAGCCTTCGACGATAGTACCTTAAAACGCCTCATCGAAGGCGCAAAGGCACAACAAAAAACACCTATCATTACACTCTACGGTATTCCTTATAGAGATTGTGGTTCGTATTCAACCGGAGGTCATAAAACGGCTGCTTCTTATAAGGCGTGGATAGATCGCACCAGTGCTATTATTGGCAAAACCCCTATAATAGTGATTGTAGAACCCGATGCCCATAACTTTTGTTTAAAGAAAGGCTGGAAATACAACGATGCAAAATACAAAGAACGCGCTGAACTCCTCACTTATGTAGGAAAAACCTTTGCTGATAACAACCCGAATGCGTTGTTGTATTTGCATATTGGCGGAACAGAACTCAAACAAGAAGAAGCTGCCCAAGCGGTAATAGATGGCGGTATCCGGTATATGCGTGGCTTTGTTACCAACGTCGCCGACCATAGAGGGACTCCTCGGGCTGAAAAGTGGAGCGAAGAGTTTGTACAAACGCTCCAAAAGAAAAACTTAGGCACAAAATACTACGTGATAGACACCTCCCGCAATGGTATTGATAGCCCTAAACAAACCAATAAGGCTTATTATTACAGTTGTAACAATTTCAACGCTGCTTTAGGAGTACGCCCTACCACCAAAACCTCTGCTCCTCACGCCGACGCTTATTTGTGGATTAAACATCCTGGCTTATCCGATGGTACTTGTGCCAATGACGATCCTGAGGCAGGCTCTTGGTTTCCCGCAGTAGCAAAATCATTAGTGCAAAAAGCTATTGAAAAAGGAATTATAGAAGAGTGGAAAATCCCTAACAACTTTTAAATTATCTTACTAAATAACTATGTTACATTCTCAAATTATAGGCGAAGGCACTCCCTTCATTATCCTGCACGGCTTTTTGGGTATGTCAGATAACTGGCGTACTTTGGGGCTCAAATATGCCGAAGCGGGCTTTCAAGTGCATTTAGTAGACCAACGCAATCACGGTCGTAGTTTTCACAGCCCCGATTTCAGCTATCCTCTAATGGCACAAGATTTGCTTGCTTATGCTGATGCTCACGGATTAAAAGTCTTTCACCTGATGGGGCATTCTATGGGAGGCAAAACAGCAATGCTTTTCGCTACCGAACACCCCGATAGAGTGCTTTCTCTCATCGTTGCTGATATGTCGCCTAAATACTTTCCTGAGCATCACGGAGCTTGTTTACAAGGTTTAGCGTCCTTAAATTTCGATGTGATACATTCACGTGCCGAAGCCGATGAAGCGCTCTCGGCTTATGTAAGTGATATAGGAGTGCGACAGTTCCTACTGAAAAACCTTTATTGGGAAACCAAAGACCGATTGGGCTTGCGCCTGAATCTCCCTGCTTTAATTGAGAATGAAAGCGAGATAGGTGCTGAACTCCCCGATAGTAACGTGTTCGAAGGTAAAACACTCTTCTTAAAAGGAGAGTATTCTGAGTATGTGATGCCCGAAGACGAAGCCCTTATTCACACTCACTTCCCGCACGCTATTATCGATACGGTGAGCAAGGCAGGACACTGGTTACACGCTCAAAACCCTACTGAATTTTACAATAAAACCATACATTTTCTATGCGATACTTTATAAGCTTATTCATCTCCGCAACCCTTGTTTTTGTATTGGGCTACCTAAATATGGGGGCTCATATCGAGAACTTCTTCACAGCACTCGTGGTAGCCTTTGTACTCTCACTTCTCAATGGTATTGTACGCCCTATATTAGAGTTCATTGCTTTCCCTATTACCTTTATGACTTTTGGGCTCTTTTTATTTATCATCAACACTGTAATTGTGCTCCTGGCAAGCAAATTAGTAGGTGGCTTTGTAGTACACGGCTTCTGGGGCGGACTGATGTTCAGCACTTGCCTTTCGTTAGCTCAGGCATTAGCTCTTGCTCCTCTTGGGAAAGTAAGAAACTAATTATTGCCAAAGTTGAAGTCACTCAAAAAACTCATCTTTCTTCAACTCTTAATTCTTAACCAAAATCCTCGTCTTTAAACCCTACCAAGTAGACCCTTTCTTTAGCACGAGTGATAGCCGTATAAAGCCATCGCAAGTAACCTTCATCTATGGTATCATCAGGTAAGTAAGGTTTCTCCACAAACACGGCGTCCCATTGCCCTCCTTGACTCTTATGACAGGTAATCGCATACGAGAACTTCACCTGCAAAGCATTGAAATAAGGGTTTTCTTTCACTTTCTGATACCTTTTATAAGCCGTAGGTTCATCAGCGTAATCAGCGAGTACTTCTTCATAAAGCTGATTGCTTTGAGCTGGTGATAAGGCAGGAGCTTCACTGTTTAAGGTGTCTAATAATATAACCGTATCAAACGGAGGTACTTCGGGATAATCAATAAGCTGAGCCGATACCTCAGCAAAGCGGAAACCATAGGCTTCTGTGAAGTCATAAAGCTGTAATACCTCTATAGTATCACCATTGGCAATAAAACTCACTTGCGAATTATCCTTACACCAAAAGTAATTATTCTTAACCACCATTAGCAAGTCACCCGCGGCTATTTCGTCTTCAACGTCTAAAATCACCCTGCGTATTTGGTTGTTCCAAGCCACAGCGCGTTTATTGGAGCGTACTATTACCGCAGTTTCTTCTGAACCATAATCGTCATACGCCTCACTAATAGCGTCTTGTATTTCAGCCCCGTCAGTAAGTCGTATTATATCAGGGTGATGATTTATCTTAAAAGCGAACTGTTTTTCAGCAAGCGAAGAGAAGATATGTTTGCGCAAACGGGTAGCATTGCGCAAAATCCCCGACTTCCGTCGCTGACGTACTACCTCAGTAAGCGTAACCGTGAGTACTTCTTTTTGAAACTGATATTCTAAATAAGGAATATTCAGCGCAGGACTTTCGAGAGTATTAATAGGAGGCAATTGCGCAGTATCGCCTATAAGTAATAGTTTGCAGTTTTTCCCTGAATACACAAAGCGCATTAAGTCGTTTAATAATGAAGGGCGCTCAAAGAGTTGATAGTCGTTATCAGCAATCATCGATGCCTCATCTACTATAAATAAAGTATTTTGGAGCTTATTGGCACGTAGTTTGAAGGATACATCAGTACCATCAGCTTTGGAGTAATAAATATATTTGTGAATAGTGAAAGCCTGCCTTTGGGTGAAATAGGTCATCACTTTGGCTGCCCTACCGGTAGGTGCTAATAACACCGATTGGTGGTTTATGAGCGGTAAAGTACGGATAAGACAGTTGGTGATAGAAGTTTTTCCGGTTCCAGCAAAACCTTTTAGTAAAAAAAGTTTATCAGAAGCATTCGCCGAGAATAGATATTCTGTAATCTTTTGTAAAGCAATATCTTGCGAAGGAGTAGGCTCGTGTTTAAAGGCACTAATAAGGGCGCTAAAAAAGGCTTTTTCGTTCATAATAAAAACAGTTCTGAGAGCAAAATTATAAAAAAAAGTTAAAATAATTTTTTTGTTTCAAAAAAAGATTGTAGTTTTGCGCAATACCAGTCAAGAAAGTTATTATTAATTTATAGAATTAAAACGATGAAAAAAATTGTAACTATTGCATTTTGGGCATTAGGTTTAGTATTTTGCTACCTAATTTACAGGTCTATCACAGGCCCTATTGAGTTCAAAAAAATTAAGGAGGAACGCTACACCGAGGTAATTAAGAAACTGAAAGATATCCGTGCAGCGCAAGATGCTTATTTGAGACTCAACGGCAAATATGCCGATAATTTTGATGAGCTTACTAAGTTTATCGAAACTGCACAATTTACTATTACTTCACAACGTGACACAAGCTGGAATGCTTTCGATGAGACTTTTAAAATTACGGTAATGCGCCAAGGTGTAGTTATTGATACTTTGGGGCACGTATCAGTAAAAGATTCATTGTTTAAAAACGATAATCGTTATTTGCATTTGCGCGATTTACCTCCTATCAAAGGTAAAATTCCTGGTCAGTTTATAATGAAAACAGGAGAAATTACCGACAAGAACAATGTAAAATCTTCCGTTTTTGAAGCGTATGTGCCTAAGAGAGTGGTGCTACAAGGTCTTGATGAAGACTTAGTAGAAAAAGAAATTGCAAAAACATCAGTAGAAGATGTAAGAGGTCCTAATATTAAAGTAGGTTCACTCGAAGAGCTTACTGTAAACGGTAACTGGCCAACTTCTTATGACGCAAAAATTGCAAAGCAATAATCAGTTTAAAACGTACTTTAAGGAATTGTCCATTCAAATAAACTTGGATGGACTTTCTTTTTGTGTGTTTAACCCTGTGCTCCTGTGTGTAGAGGCTATTTATAATTTTCCTATCAACTTCAGCTATAAGAGCAAAGAAGATATCGATAGGCAAATCTATTTTGTGATACAAAGTGAAGACGACCTCCGCCAAGATTTCGATACTATTAAGGTTTTACACAATACTCCTTCCTTTGCTTTTATTCCACAGTCTCTTTACGGCGGAAAAGACGAAATGCTGGAATACCTCAAATACAGTATAGATGTATCAGAGGCGGAACCCTATACCGTGGAAATTGATAGAATCATATCTATTGAAACGGTGAATGCTTATTTGCCCAATACAATAGTAAATAATTCACTACTTTCTTATTACGGTAGGTTCGACTACCAACACTTTGCTACCTCACTACTACGTATGTTCCTCAAACACTACTCTTCGCACGCTTTCGAAGTAATGTATATCTATGCCGAAGTAGGCTCTTTTTACTTTGTAGTGTTTAGAGGTAAAAAACTGTATTACTTCAATAGGTTCAGTTATGAAACTATTGAAGACTTCTTGTATTACATTCTTTTCTCTATTGAACAATTGGATATCGATACTGAACAAGTGCCTCTTTATATCACAGGGGAAGTAGAACCCACAGCACTGTTTTATAATAAGGTGAGGCGTTATGTGAGGTATATTTACCTCCTGAAATACCATAAGGAACATTTTGCTGCGGGAATGGACGAAGAGCTCATTCGTCGGAATTTTGTGCTCACCCAATCTTTTTAACCTATTGCTATGAAATTTTTGAACATATTGCGCAATACTTTTAAACTATACCAAAGTACTTTCGGAGTGCACCTTTTGGGCTCTCTTATTTTATTTACAGTAGTGTTTTTAGTTTACGCTTCTCTTATTACTACTATCTTCGGAATGCCTTTAGAGGATATCATAGCTCTGCAAAGCAACCCCGAAAAGCTCATCGCTTTAGTCAGTAGCCGGAGTTTTGTTATTAAATTTTGGTTCTTCTCGTTGCTTATAGATGGCATCATTACCCCTTTTACAGCAGGTATTTACAAGAACTACACGACGGTAATCCAAGGGGAACGCGCTACTTTGAGCAACCTATTCACTTATTATCGTGCTCCTGAAACAAGTGCTATTTTAAGCCACGTTATTCTGCAAATGTGCCTTAAAACTTTTATATTAGTAGGCTTTTCTGCCATAGGAATGTACTCGTTAGGACTTGCCTTTAACACTATCATCTCGTTAGTATTTGTGCTCACTATCCCAATTATTATTTTGGAAAGCAAACCTCTTTTGAAGGCTATGGGAGAGAGTTATAGAAGAATAATGCTCGCACCTTTCACTGCTCTTATCATTACCTTTTTGGGTTGTGTTTTTGTATTAGCAGGCTTCTTTTCTTTTGGTATAGGCATTGTGATTACCTTCCCGATACTTTTTGCGAGCATTTTCAGTATATACCTTTCAATAAATAAAAGGTAAATAATAATTTTCTGCTACTATTTACGCTACTTATACAGATGAAATAAGAAAAAGACAGTTAAAAATTAATAAAACAAATATATGAAAAAAGTAATGCTTTTGGGGCTCTTAACAATGGGCTCTTTTACTCTGAACAGTTGCGACGAATTGCAACAAGTTATGGGCAACACTACCCAAGGTGGTAGCGGATTTAATGTAGCCAGCGGACTCAAACAAGCCCTTGAAATGGGGGTAAGTAGTGGGGTGGATTTGCTGAGCAAAGACGGTGGTTATTTTAAAGACCAAGCGGTGCGGATTCTCTTACCTGAAGAACTCCAGAAGGTAGATAAAACTTTGCGTTCGGTGGGGTTAGGTTCTTTGGCTGACCAAGGACTAAAAGTACTAAATGAAGCAGCTGAAAATGCTGTGAGCCAGGCGAAGCCTATCTTTTTATCGGCGATACGAAATATGACCTTTACCGATGCGATGAACATCTTAAAAGGCGACAATACCGCAGCGACTACCTACCTAAAAAACAGCACTTATAGTTCTTTGGAGACTGCTTTTGCTCCCAAAGTGCAAGCCTCACTTAGTGAAGTAGGTGCCGATAAGGTATGGGAGAACATTATCAACAAATATAACCAAATACCTTTGGTAAAGCCCGTTGAACCGAACCTTACTAAATACGTTACCCAACAGGCTATCAATGGGTTGTTTGTGAAGGTGGGCGATAAGGAGAAGGAAATACGCACGAACATAGCGGCGCGCACTACCCCTCTACTAAAATCGGTGTTTGCGATGCAGGATAATAAATAATAGCAAATCCCTTATAATAATCGCCGTGCGGTATGAATACCGCACGGCGATTTTGTATTCCTATATACGCCGAACCTATACCGAGCTCATAGTGGCTTTACAGTGGCTCTACAGTGGCTCTACAGTGGGTCTACAGTGGGTCTACACCGAACAATAATAGGTATTAAACTGAATAGCAGACGAATACATTTGCTACTTCATTTAATTTCTTATAGCTTTGCACCACTAATCGACAAATTGACATATTGGTTAATTGATAAATTATGCTTATCTTTGCACTTCACATAAAAAGCATTAGCCGTTTGTACTAATGACTAAAAACTAACATCTAATATCTTACATTATGAGTTTTTTGAAAAAACTTTTCAATTTACATCAGGGGGAAGAGAAAAAGGAAAAAGTGATTGAAGATATCCTTAGCAATATCTCTTTTCGTGGCGCTAATCTATGGATTTTGGCTTGTGCTATCCTGATTGCTTCTATTGGGTTAAACGTGAATTCTACTGCTGTAATCATTGGGGCGATGCTTATATCCCCTTTGATGGGACCTATCGTGGGGGCAGGATTTGCGCTAGCTACTTACGATTTCGACCTGTTGAAGAAAACGGGCAAGAGTTTGCTCATCGCTACTGTGGTGAGTCTTATAGTATCGTTTATCTACTTCTATATCAGTCCGTTTAAAGATGTACAGTCAGAGCTTTTGGCACGTACTTCGCCTACCATTTATGATGTGCTTATCGCCTTTGTAGGTGGGTTGGTAGGAGCTATCTCCCTCACCCGTCAAGACAGAGGGAACCCCATACCAGGGGTGGCAATTGCTACTGCTTTGATGCCACCGCTTTGTACAGCTGGATTTGGCTTGGCTACGGGCAATATTAGTTTTTTTTTAGGAGCTTTCTATCTATATAGCATCAACTGTTTCTTCATTGGGATTGCTACTTTCCTCATCATCAAATACCTGAAATACACTCCTAAAAATACGGGTAACGAAGCGCTCAACAAGCGTTTGCGCGTTGTTATCACCACATTGGTAATCCTTATTGTTACCCCCAGTTTGTATTTGGCATATAGCCTTTTGAAAGAGAAGGAATTCCACGAAAACGTAGCTCATTATATCACTGCCGAGTTTGAAAACAGCGGTTATACCATTATTTACAAGAAAATACACTACAATGCCTCGCCTAAAACCATTGAATTGGCTTTTTTAGACAAGAAATTCACCGATGAGGAAGTAAAAACACTACAAAGCAACCTCAAAAACTTCAAATTACACAATACCGAACTCATCATTAGGCAAAAAGAGTCGGATATTGACAAAGAGATACTATCGGAAATCAACAAAAACAAGGCGTCGCTCTCTAATAAAGACATAAAGATAAATCAGCTAAAAGAAGAGTTGGCGCAATACAAATATACCGACCCTACTTTTGCCAAAGAAATAAAAGTATTGTTCCCTAATATTGAGAGTTTTTATTTTGGAAAACTGACGGATTTTTCGGGAAAAGGCAACTCTTCTCTCACTACGGTGATGCTCTACACGCCTAAAAAAGAGACCGTAAAAGGCAAAGAGGTCGCCAAAGAAGTGGATCGCCAAAAGTTGCAACAATGGCTCGCTGAGAAGTTTGGCGACAAGAAAGTGATTTGCCGAGTAGCAGATTAAGTCGTAGCACGACAAGCAAGTCGTAGGACGACAAGCTGTAATAAAACTCCCCGTGGTGCGAGCCACATAGGCAGTTGTTACGGGGATTTTTTAATTGATATATTGACTAATTATTACTATCTTTGTCCCCATAGAGAAAATTCAATCGTTATAGGGGTATAATATTAAATTTAAAAATATATGAAAGATTTTGTATTGATTTTTCGTTTGAACAACATTGCTGATTTCAAACCTACTCCCGAGCAAATGCAAGAACGTATGAACTGGCTCGCAGGAATCGCTTCACAAAACAAATTGGCTGACAAGGGCAATACTCTTTTGCCTATTGCTGGCAGTGCCAAAACTATCAAAGCTGATAAGGTAGTAACCGATGGCCCTTTTACCGAAATTAAAGAGTTTATCAGTGGTTATGTGGTAGTGAAAGCTGAAAACATTGATGAAGCAGTAGAAATGGCAAAAGCTAATCCTATCTTTGAACAAGTAGGTGGTAGTATTGAAGTGCGTGAAGTGCTAAAAAGAGATTAAAATGACTCACTCACAACTTTTATCTGATTTATTTCGGAAAGAATACGCTAAAATGGTGGCAGTACTATGTCGCCATTTTGGCTTTTCTCATTTGGAAATTGCTGAAGATATTGCGAGTGATACTTTCTTAAAAGCCTATGAATTATGGGAAATACAGCCCTTGCCTGCTAACCCTACTGCGTGGCTTTACACCGTCGCCAAAAACAAAGCTAAAGACTATGAAAAACACGTAGCTATATTTGAAGATAAAGTAAAAAAGGCACTTACACCTACTGAGAAAAGCGAAGAACTTACCTTTGAAACTTCTGAAATAAACGACAGTCAGTTAGAAATGCTTTTCAATATCTGTGACCCTTCTATTTCGGTAGAATCACAAATAAGTTTGGCTTTGCAAATACTCTGTGGTTTTACAGTAGAAGAGATTGCCAATGCCCTACTCACCCATACCGAAACTATAAAAAAACGACTTCTTAGAGCTAAAAGCAAACTCAGAGAGCATCATTTTCAAATCAAAACCGTAAGCCCAGCCAATATACAAGCCCGATTAGAAACTGTACTACGCTGTTTGTACTTATTTTTCAATGAAGGCTATTTTTCAGAAACTAACAATCAGTTCATACGAAAGGAGTTCTGCAAAGAAGCCTTACGCCTTACGCTCTTACTTGCCGAGCACCCTCAAACTGATACACCACAAGTGAATGCTCTTTTATCGCTGATGTGCTTCCAAAGTTCCAGACTTGAAGCTCGTATCAATACCACTGGTGAAAACACCCTTTATGAACAACAAGATAAAAGCAAATGGGATAAAGAACTTATACACAGAGGCAACTATTACTTAGTAAAAGCCTGCGAAGACTCTCAAATCTCTAAATATCACTTAGAAGCTGGTATTGCCTATTGGCATACTACCCCTACCGATGAAAACAAGTGGGAGTATATTCTCCGCCTATATAACCAACTCATTATCATTGAATATTCTTCTGTAATAGCCTTAAATAGGACTTTTGCTTACGGCAAGGTGTACGGCAAAGAAAAAGCTATTGTAGAGGCTGAAAAATTAGGATTGCAAAACAATCGTTACTACCACGAGTTATTAGGATATTTATATACTGATATCAATAACCAAAAAGCAATTGCTCACTACCAAAAAGCAATTGCTCTTTCTAAATCGGCTAACGAGCACGCTACACTGCAAAAACAGATAGAACAATTAGTGAAATAAGATTTGAAGAACTCAAAATGCACTCCTTTTGGAATTACTCAAAAAAAGGAAAATGAAACGGTGTCAAATTGTCACCAGTTAAAATTAAAAGTCGCTAATGGTGGAATGGGCGTTGATACAAAAGCTATAAGTATTAGTAGGCTAAGTAAAAATAATATATACTTTTGCACATTATACCATCTAAAGGTAGCCGCCGTCTACCTTTGAATGCAAAAAAGAATATATCTCATCTGTATCAGCAGTGAAAAGCTGGAAACCCACCGCAAACTAAACGAACTTACCCTTAATTTCTTTGAAAAACATTTATAATAATTAACGTGAGTTCGACATAAGAAAAGTGTAGCTTACGCTACAGAAATCTTACAAATCTTTAAAAAATTAAACAAATAGGTAGCAAGCTACCTTTAGACACATACTCTGCTATGCCAGCTCGCAGACTACACACAGATTATGATACAAACATAGGTGTGACTTTGGTAGTTTTAAAAACTTTTAAATGGCTTTTGGTAAAGCAGTGACTAACTAATTCCTTTAACGCAATAACTGGTATAAAGTAGTGATGCTTTATAGCCAACGCTAAATAAGTAGTATAAATTATAAGAACATTCGCTGCAATGCCAGAGGCATTGCAGCGAATGTTTGTTTATAAGATAGTTTAGATTTCTATTAATAATAACCAGGGTTCTGGTCTTCACTTTTTATTAAAGCAGAGTTGGAATTAAATGCTTCTTCAGGGATAGGTAATTGCCAACGATAATCACCTGCAGGAAGGGTTACCCAGCCTGCTGCTGGAGGGGTACCTGTACCATCAGCAAGAGCTCCTTTAGTTGCATTCCGTTGTATAGGGAGTCCAAGTCTTTTCAAGGTAAAGAAGCGATCGCCTTCAAATGCTAATTCTAAACGGCGCTCCAATAGTATTGCGTCTAATAAAGCAGTACCTGATTCATTACCGCTCACAAATCCTGAATAGCGTTGTGCTCTCACTGCATCGAGGTCGGTTAAGGCTTGAGCAGTATTTCCTAATCTGTAATTCGCTTCTGCTCGTGTGAGATACACTTCTTCTATACGAATGTATTTGCCATCTACTATATTAGCACTACCTCCATCTCTACCAAGATATTTAGAAATTGTGTTATATAACCCAGAATCATAGGTATCAGTAGAAATAGTAGTTGATTTGCGTATATCGGTATTCTGATACAATTGGTATAAATCATAGGAACAAACAAATTCAGCTTTATTTTGTCCATTTGTTTTTTGACCGTAGGCAGATCCTATTTGTATTCTATCTTTTTCAGTAAAAAGAATACGGAAAAGTACATTTTTAGTATAAGCGTCTTTCCATACATTAGCAAACTGGTCACGAGGAGCAATATTAAATGAACCATCAGCTATAGCTGCATCAGCATAATCTTTTGCTTTCTGATAGTTTCCATAATAGAGATACACTCTTGAAAGAATAGCTTTAACCGCTGTTTTATTTAGCTGACCGTCCTTTTTGGTATCGTCCATTAGGGTAAGAGCTGTTTCTAAATCGGATATAATTTCCTTATAGGTATTATCCACAGTAGTCCCATAACGACGAGGTTTTCCTTCTGGGTCAAAACTCTTCAAGTAAGCTATCCCCATACTTTGTTTAGCATCTGCTGACTGTGTAGGGATTTTGCAATATACGCGTGCTACATCAAAATGACCAATAGCTCGAAGAGCTAAGGCTTCTCCTTTTATAGCATTTTTTACAGCATCGGTAGCCTGTTTTAGGTTATCGAGATTATCCAAAATGTTGTTGGCTCTACTTACAAGAAGGTATCCTCTTTTATAGAGATTATAACCATTCTCAGTTTTATTGTAGCGCATCTCGTATAAGGTACGAAAAGTTCCTCTACCTTTTGGGTTATAGGTAAGATTGTCCGAAAGGATATCTGGGCATATAAAAAGCCCTCCGTTATTGTGATAGTAGCCATAATTTTGGAAACTTGTATATACACCTTTTAAGGCGGTTTGTGCTCCTTCGACAGTAGAGAAGAGTTTTTCTGATTCTATCCCATCATAAGGTTCACGGTCTAAATCACAAGCCATAAATAATATGGTAAGTGATAATAAAAGTCCTAATTTTTTATATATTTTTTTCATAGTTATACGATTAAAAAGTTAAGTCAAGTCCCATTGAGAAAGTGCGTAAAGTAGGGTAAGAGTATAGATATATTTCACCTGAAATAAACTCTTGACCTGCTCGTAATTGTGATTCAGCAGCCCCAATGGACACTTCAGGGTCTCCTTCAAATTTCGTCCAAGTGTACAAATTTTGTCCTTGTACAAAGATACGCAATCCTAAACCATTTACAGCATCTTTAGGGAAAGTATAACCGAGTGATAGAGTTCTGAATCGCAAATAAGAACCATCTTGCAAAAATCTATCAGATGATTGATTGAAACTTGCGTCTAAGCGTGGTAATTTGTTATCTCCTGGATTTTTCCAATAATCCAAGGCGTCTTTTCTTTGATTCATATTTACATTAGCCCCATCACTGAGCAAATCTTGGGCAACTTGGTTGTAAATATAGTTACCTAATTTAAATGAAAAATCAGCATTTAAATCTATTCCTTTATAGACAAAAGAAGTGTTAAACCCTCCAAATTGTTTTGCAAAAGGACTTTTTCCTGACAATACAAACTGACTAGCGTCTTTGTAATTATTAGTTGTTTTTAGTTCGCCTGTTTCATTGCCATTTCTATCGTATAGTTTTTGGTAATAAAGTGCATCACCATTTGCGGGGTCTACTCCTGCATAACGTTTCATATAATACACAAAAGGTAGTTCACCCACTTTTAGCATACTTGAATTACCCACAGTTAAGTCATCTCTGCCATCTCCTAAACTTTCTATATTATAGTTCATAAAGGTAATGTTAGCTCCTAGATTCCATTTGAAATTAGGAGTTTTTATCACATCTCCACTCACCGAAAGCTCAATACCTGAATTTTTCATATTACCTGTATTCACGTATTGGGTATAGCCTCCTTCTTCCCAAGAGTGAGGTATTTCAAACAAGAAGTTTTCACGAGTATTGGTAAAGTAACTACCTGTTACTGACAATCGATTGCTAAAAGCTGCCAATTCTGCTCCCACATTAAAAGATTTTTGTGTTTCCCAAGTGAGGTTAGAGTTGGCAATACTACTTTTGAATACAGCAGCTGGAAAATCTCCATAAGAAGTTGATAGATAATACCCTTTGGCAGCATAGTTAGGAATATCCCAGTTACCAGTAGTACCATATGATACCGTTAGTTTAGCGCGATTAAGCCATTCGGCACTTTTCATAAACTCTTCTTTGGCAATATCCCAACCAGCTCCTACACTCCAGAAGTTTCCATAACGATTGTCTTTTCCAAAGCGTGAAGCTCCATCTCTACGTACTGACCCTGTAAGACTATATTTTTCATTGTAATCATAGTTTAGAGCAGCCGCAACTGAGAACATTGCACTTTCAGATTTTGTAGTTTCTACATTTTCAGGTTTAGCACCATTATCTTGAGTCGTTAAGAACTTAGACATATATCCTTTACTATTTAGATAATAGTAGTGATAGTAATTATCAGTATATTCACTAAATAAGGTAGCATTAACATTATGCTTGCCAAATGACTTTAAGTAAGTCAATTGGTTGAGCCAAGTATAATTATATCTATCACTTCCTGAATCGGCTTTGGAGCCAGGGTTTGTCTTACTTCCTGTTATTTGGTCTAATATAGAACCTGGCTGAACGTAGTACTCTTTTTTGTAACGTTTATAGTTAGCCGAATAACGTGTGGTGAAAGTAAGTGCAGGAGTTATATCATAGCTCGCAAAAGCACTCGCTAAAAGCTGAGTTGTTTTTACTTCTTCTGGTTGTGCTTGAAGAGCTTCTATGATAGATAGTACTTGTGATCCCACTTCATATACGTATTCTCCTGTTTTTTTATCTTTTATAAACTGACCTGTATTCTCATCTCTTTCATATATATTTTCGTACGGATTGTACCAATACATTGCCGCAAAGGGGTTCTGTTGGTTATATCTATCACGAGGTTCGTCTGTTTTAGTTTGTGACAAACTCGAAGTAAAACCAAATTTCACTTTATCAGTCATCTTTGTATTGAGATTTAAACGAGCTGTATAGCGATTAAAACCATCTAAGTATTTCAATATACCTGTATTTTTATCCCAACCACCTGATATAAAATAATTAGTGTCTTCTGATGCTCCTGAAGCCGAAAGCATATGTGAAGTAATAAAGGTTGTTTTCAAGATATTCTTTTTCCAATCATTGTCATAACTGATGAGTCTCTCTTTCTTATCAGCTGTTCTTCTATAAGTATTTGGGTCTACGGCTTCTTCATAACGTATCTTTTCTTCAGCATTCATCATTTCGAAAGGATCTGGAGCTTTGTCTCCAAAGCCTGTACGAGCTGTATAGGTGAACTTTGTACGTCCTTTTTTCCCTTGCTTGGTAGTAATCAATACTACTCCATTAGCCCCACGCGAACCGTAGAGAGCAGTTGCCGACGCATCTTTCAATACTGACATCGATTCTATATCGTTGGGGTTTAGTATATTCATATCGTCTTTATCTACAAATACTCCATCTACTACATATAATGGTTGCGATTTATCTCCTCCTTTTACATTTAAGGATACGGCACCACGCACTTTCATATAGGCTGTTTGTCCTGGTTTACCATTTAAGGCAGTAACATCTACCCCTACAGCTTTACCCTGTAGCATATTATCGACAGAAGTAGACGGATTTAACTTACTTAAGTTTTCAGATCCAATAGTCGTTACCCCGGCAGAGACTGCATCCTTTTTAGTTTGCATATAACCCGTTACTATTACCTCATCAATCACTTGGGCTTCTTCTTGCATTACTACATCAATGCGACCTGAAGGGCCTACTTTGCGATTTTGGGTTTTCATTCCTAAGAATGAGAACTCTAAGGTCTTACCTGGAGCAACCTTGATGCTATAACGACCATTAAAGTCGGTTTGAACACCGTGTTGTTCTCCTTTTACTACTACAGCTACGCCCATCATTTCGGTTCCACTAGCATCGCGTACTGTTCCTGTCACTTCTCGTTCCTGCGCCCACGAGAAGCCTTGCACTATTAGCATTAAAAATAGTGCGAAAGATACTTTGTTTAATCTCATCTTCTATAACATTATTTTATAAACTGGTGCAAAGGTAGAAAAGTTTTCTGTTAAGCTCCAAATTTATCCTTAACAAATTTACTCATTTTGTCTGCCAAAAAATAGATGAGAAAAAAATCATAAAAACGCAATTTCTTTGCGTTTTTTGCAATAAAATAGGCATTTCTTTGATGAAAACGCAAAGAAAAGCCTATTATGCACTGTTTTTATGCAAAATTATTTCGGTAGAAAAACACTATTTTTGTTACAAAATAACTAATAGAATGTTACAAATATCACAATGAGGAAATAAGGAAATGAGAGAATTTGGAAATTATAAATTAACGTGAGTCTGATGTAAGAAAAGTGTAGCTTACGCTACAGAAATCTTACAAATCTTTAAAAAATTAAACAAATAGTAGCAAGCTACCTTTAGACACATACTCTGCTATGCCAGCTCGCAGACTACACACAGATTATGATACAAACATAGGTGTGACTTTGGTAGTTTTAAAAGCTTTTAGATAGTTTTATGAGGGAATTATAAGTTATAAGGATCAGATCACTCTTATATAAATACAAAAGAGGCTGTTTATAAAATTATAAACAGCCTCAAGTATATTGATGATAAATATTGATTACTTAGGGTAGAGGATTAAAATCAGTTTCACTTGCAGGAACATCAAACCACTCTAAATATTGATAGTCTATAGTACAAGCCTCGGTAGTACCATCAGCGGCGACTACTACATTGGCATTAGTACGACCACCTCCTTGAGCTACGGGTTTGAGAATGCCCCAACGACGTGCATCATAGAAAGAAGTCCCTTTAAGGAACAAGCCTATACGACGTTCTTTGCGGAGTTCTTCCAAAGCTTGAGCTTTAGTCAAGCCTGTACCTGCAACAGCTGTTAACCCTGCATTTTGATAAGTACGCACTGCATCTACAAGGGTTAAAGCCCCATCAATATCATTATCTTTTCTCAATTTTACCTCAGCAAGCATCAATTGGTTTTCTTCATAAGTACCTGCAAAAGGCAATTCTACAACACCAGCGCTAGTACTTGCGTAATCACCACCATCTTTAAGGGTGTAGCGAGTACCTATACCATAACCACGATCTCGAGGGTTAAAAAGAGCACTACTTCTTCTTAGTACATTTCGGGTATAGCGATTATCTCCAGCCTTAAAATCTTGCACTAAACGCTCAGAAAGGAATTCCCATCCTACGAGAATCCTATAAGGAGTCCAAGCTGTTTCACTTACAAAACACAAACTGCTAGGTGTTATAGAGCGCATTATAAAAATCTTATCTCCTTGTTGAATACCACTATTCACTAAAGTTTCTATTTGCGACAATTCAGCTGAAGTAAGCTCTGAAGCATATTTGTTTACCAAAAGATTACGCGCCATATAAGTGTTGATATTGCGGATAAACATTTGAGGAGTTATAATTCCTCCATTGCCTTCTTTAAACTGAGAGGGAATAAAAGTATCAATGAGACCACTATAAGTAGTGTCTCCCTCGGGAATAGTAGCTAAGATTGCTTTTGCTTGTTCAAAGATACGATTGGCTTCACTGATTATTGCTTCGTGTGATTGGTAGTTATTGCTAAGCACATTGTATTCATTAGTAATCACTCCCTTTGCATAAAGAGAACCAATACGAGAGTAAGCAAAAGCTTTCCACCATAAGAACCAAGCTTGGTAGGTTTTTTTCTTTACTTCAGCATTATCTCTAAAAACTACTTCATTGTTATCAAGGAGTTTAAGAGCTAAATTACAATGTCCTAATACACCATACATAGCCATCCATTCATTATTGAAAGCATTTTCAGTCCCATTTTCTCTGATATTTAATTGTTTCAACACTGCTCCTTGAGTTTTTCCTCCTAACAAAGAAGATTTAATAACAGAGCCATCGGGACGTGTAATGCTAAATATTTGGTTACTATAACAGAATCCAAAATTAAGAGCGACAGCAGTTGTGGCATCTCCCATCAAATTATGAAGGGTAAGCGCAAACCAAGCGTAATAATTAACCCCTCCTCTCATTGGAGCATACACCCCTAAGGCAAATTTTTGGATACCTTCTTCTGTTTCAAGATTTTCCAAACCAGGTTCATTAGGATTGTGTAGTTTAAGTGAATCCTTACTACAAGCAGTAAAGAGTAAAGCTACTACAGCGATTATTGTATATATCTTTTTCATCGTATTTCGGTATTAAGGGTTAAAATCTAACATTAAGTGCCATCGTAACAGTGCGCATATTAGGAAAAGTGTACAAATCGATACCACGATAGAGCGGATTGTTGAGTGATACCCCTACGGCTTCAGGGTCTAATCCTGAATAGTTAGTAAAAGTAATCAAATTTCTTACTGAGGCAGTAAGTGTCAATCCTTTGATAAAGGTATCTTTTAGGATATCGGTCATATCATAGCTAAGTGACACATTACGTACTCTTACATAAGAACCATCTTCTATAAAATAAGAAGTGGCTTGTGCCTTGTTATACAAAGATACATAATAGTTTGTATAGGGTAAATTCTTATCTACAGGTATAGGTGTATCAAGGTCACCGTGGGTTCTATTGAAATACATACGTTGTTTTGTACCATTGTAAATATCACCTCCTTTTGTCCAATCTACTTGCACAGAGAAGGTCAATTTTTTGGCAAAGGTAATATCATTAAAGAACGACATCGTAAAATCGGGGGTAGCATCACCCATTTTTTCCTGTTCAGTGCTAAATATTACTTCTTTGCTTTGTTTATTTACTACCATCCCATTTACCAATTGATAATTGTTCAAATCAGCATCAGCAATATAACGTTCACCTTTAGAATTAGTTTGAGTAAGTGAGCTGAGTGGCTTGTACCCAAAGAAAGTACCTACGCGTTCACCTTCATTGAGAGTACTTTGCCCTCCACCTGTTATACCTACTACAATACGTTTGCCGTTAGAAATTTTATCGACTACTGTTTCTCCTTTGCTAAAGCGTGCACTAAAAGTCCAATCTACTTTATCAGTGCTCAACACTCCCAAATCCAAAGAAGCTTGCAATCCATTGCTGGATAAGTCTATTGCATTGGTAGTAAGTTCTTGAGCTCCTAAGGAAGGAGGTGTTTCGATATTATAAATTGTTCCGAACGATTTACGATCCCAATACACTATATTCCCGCTGATACGATGAAACCAACCTTCTCCGAGACGGAATCCATAGTCTAAGCCTACTTCTAACTCTTTACTTTTTTGTACCTCTAATTCAGGGTTACGAGCCGTAGTAGGCAGATAGTAATATCCCTTATCACCCAACTTATCATTAGAAAGAGTAATCAAACGGTCGTAAGCATCAGGTTGAATACCTGCTTCACCATAAGCCCCGCGAAGTTTCAATTCTGTAACTTTTTCTAATTTAAGTAAATCGGCTATACGAAAATACGCATCCGCACGAGGAAAAGTAAATGGTTTACCTCCTTCACCAAAAGCAGACGAAAAGTCGGAACGTACCCCTACGGATACTCCAAAAAGATTCGCATAATCAAACTTTTGGTTCACCAAATAACCAAAAGTTACAAACTCTTGTTCAAAATCACTAGAGGTTGAAGTGTTGGCTGAGGAAATGGTAAAAGGTGGCTCCACTCCATAACCTGAACCAGTAGCAGTAACACGATAATAATTATCTTTACGCCAATCATAAGATAACTGAGTAGTAGATTGGATAGGTAATTTCAATTTTAAATCTCTTTGAAAATCAAGGCGTAAATAAGCACTTAATAAGGAGTTTTGAAGAATATGACGAATAAAACGTTCGGTAAGTTGCCCTGCTAAAGGAGAGATTCCTGAACCAGGTGTATTGGTGTTCTTTTGATTTTTAATAAATTCACTATTATCGTAACGAGTATGGTCATAACCATATTTGTAATCAAAGTCTAAGTTTTTGCTAAACTTGTAGTTAGCATTTATACTCTGTATCACACGGTTAGTTTCGGCTAAATTGCTTTGATTTTCATAAATATAAAAAGGCGATACTTCATTAGAGTCAGGATCGTAATGTACAGGAAATTTTCCTGCTGTATCTCTAAAGTGTAAATCTACATAAGCAGGAGTTCCTAAAGCACCGCCAACACCAGAGTAAATACTACTTCTACCATTTACTCCAGCTGTAGTATTTTTACTATTGATAAGCTGGGTATTAGAACGAAGAGTAAGCCCCTTAAACACCTCTACTCCTACATTAGCTGATAGATTTTTCTTTTTATAACTACCATTCACAGGGCTGGTTTGATCTAACAAAGAAGCACCTATGGCATAATCTACATTCCCAGCAGATCCTGTAATATTTACAGAATGCTGAGTAGTATAAGCAGTTTTGTAGTACTGTTTTAAATGATCGTATGTTTTCTCTTTGTATGAATAGATATTAGCTGTTGTGTCCTTAATAGTAGGATCTGGTTTTGTCCAATATCCAGTCTCTGGATCTACCTTTATGGGTCTTTTATTTTGCCCATCAATTATATAACCTTCTTTATCAGTTTTATAAGGGTGTTTTTGTGCAAACGAAAGATTTCCTGTAAGAGCTTCATCTACACTGAGAGAAGAATTATAAGTTATTTCTGTGCGTTCTCCTTTTTTACCCTTTTTGGTAAAGATCTGGATTACCCCATTAGCTCCTTGTGCTCCATAGATAGTAGCGGCGGCGGCACCTTGTATCACTTCTACACGTTCTACATTAGAAAGGTCTAAATCGGCTAAACGAGAAGAAACAGCACTGCTACCTGATGTTAAAGCATAGTTGCTTGAGTTTACCTCTACCCCATCTACAATAATCATTGGTTGGGTGGTACTGAGTGAGTTTATACCACGTAAGATGATATTAGCTTGCTGCCCTGGTTGCCCTGAGGTTGACTGGATTTGAGCTCCTGCAATCTTACCGCTAAGGGCATCGTCTATGCTTTTTACAGGTGTACGTTTGAGACTTTTCTCAGAAACGGCATCTACTGAAATCGCTACTTTGCGCTTATCGGTAGCGACCCCAACACCCGTAACCACTACTTCGGTGAGCTCTTGGGCTTCTTCCCGAAGAATCACATTAATACTACGAGCTTTGCCTACCGCCTTTTCTACGGTTTTCATACCTATTTGCGAAAAGACTAACACTGCTTTGTCGTTAGGCACTTTAATACTATAGTTTCCATTGAAATCGGTGGCTACTCCGTAAGAAGTGCCTTTTACAACCACAGTTACTACAGCCAAAGGAGTGCCTGCTTCATCTTTTACTGTTCCTGTCACTTCTCGTTCCTGCGCCCACGAGAAGCCTTGCACTATTAGCATTAAAAATAGTGCAAAAGATACTTTGTTTAATCTCATCTCTATAACATTATTTTATAAACTGATGCAAAGGTAGAAAAGTCTTCTGTTAAGTTCCAAATTTACCCTTAACAAATTTACTCATAATGTTTACAAAAATAGATGAGAAAAAAATCATAAAAACGCGATTTCTTTGCGTTTTTTGCAATAAAATAGCCATTTCTTTGACGAAAACGCAAAGAAATGCCCTCTATACACTGTTTTTATGCAAAATTATTTCAGTAAAAAAACAGTGTTTTTGTTACAAAATAACTAATAGAATGTTACAAATATCACAATAAGAAAATGAGGTGCGAGCCGCACGGGCAGGGAAAAAAATTAGAGAATGAGAAAATGAGGGAATTTGGAAATGAGAAAATGAGAAAATGAGGGAATTTGGAAATGAGAAAATGAGAAAATGAGAAAATGAGAAAATGAGAGAATGAGAAAATGAGAAAATGAGAGAATGAGAAAATGGGGAAATGGGGAGGTAACTTTTTGGAACATCAACTTTGCCAAAATTTCAAACTTTGGCAAAGTGCGTACCGCAAAAGTGATGTGTTAGGGCTGTTAGGAGTGCTCGAAAGAGAACGGAGAGATTCGGAAGAGGAGAGGGAGAGTTTTTGATGAAAAAAGGGTATTAGATGGGTGGGGTTAGCTTATAGAGAGCTTATAGGAAGCTTATACGAATCTTGGACGATTGGTATAGAAAGGATGTGTAAAAAGTTGATTAATAGCTTAATACAACAAAGCTAAAAATGGTAAAAACGGGGTTTCGAGGCGAAAGAAAGAGAATCCTCACCCCGTTCACATACTCTCCTATTCGGAGACTTCTCCCAAGGAGAGGGGGTGTAGTGACAAGGGAGGAGTGACGAATGACGAGAAGCAAGTGAGGAAAAAAGGGGAATGTAGCGACGGAAAGATGAACTTACAAGGTGAAATTAGCAAGATAGGAAAAGACTACTTTGGAAAAGTGCCGTATCTTTGCCACAGAAATTCAAAATAAATCTGTATGAAATTCATTACTCATAACGATTATACTCAGCGTATCAACAAAGTGGCGGAATACATCAATGGTCATCTCGATACTTCTATAAAGATAAAAACACTCGCCAATGTGGCTAACTTATCTGATTTTCATTTTTGTCGCATCTTTAAAGCGCTTAAAGGAGAATCGCCCATTGCCTTTATTGCTCGTTTGCGCATAGAAACGGCAGCTCAGCTGTTACGCTATTCGACGCTTTCGGTAGAAGAAATAGCTTTTAATATAGGGTATGAAACGCCTGCCTCTCTTTCCAAAGCGTTTAAAAATCAATATGGTATTACCCCTACTCAGTATAGAACAAACAGAGATATTTATATTATGAAGAAAGAAATAAACAATCCAGAAGTAGTGCTCAAAGCTCCAAAGATAGTAGAGCTTGAGCCCAAAAGTCTTATTTACATAGCTCTTACAGGAGAATACGGGACACTTAACTACAACAAAGCTTATGAACAATTGTGGGGTGTTGTAAAATCGCAAAAACTCTTTACCAAAGGCATTGAGTCGATATGTGTTTCGTATGACGACCCTAAAATTACCGAAGCCTCTTTGCAACGTTCCGAGGTGAGTTTGGCTATTCACAAGCCGGCTAAACCCTCAGGTGAAGTAAGTTGCAAAACCTTAGCAGGAGGCAAATATGCAATCTTTTTCTATCAAGGTAGTTATACTCAGCTCTCAGCCGTCTACGATGCTGCTATGCGCTGGGTGGTAGATAGTGAATACGAAGTGCGCGATGAGCCTATGTTCGAAAAATACCTCAACGACTGCCGTCGTACCCCCGAAGAAAAATTGAAAACTGAGATATATATCCCAGTGCAAACTGCACGGGCAATTTCCTAACTTCTAATTTCTAACATTATGAATCTTACAAAAACAGAAAAAATCACAGGTATCGCTTTGGCGATTGTCTTATTATTGCTTACGCTTTCAGGGAGTGGTTACTTCTTTTTTACTCTGAAAGTAAACTTTGTGCAATGGTTGGCTTACAACGCTTGTTCTCCTAGTAGCTTGGTGTATTTAGGTTGCCTTATCGTCTTTTGGGTGACTAAAAAGACTGTTTGGCTACCGCTTGCCTTCCTGCCAATGTACTATTTTGGTACGATGGGGCTCTTTACTTTTACGTGGAGTGGTGCTAACATCTTTGCTCAAATGTCGCATATTACAATGACACTCAACCTAATTTGGGCAGGCTATGTACTCTATCGCATTGGTGATTACAAAGCGTTTGCTCGCGGTTTAGTGTGGAGCATCGTTCTCTTTGTGCCTTACATTGCTTTTGTGATGTACTACTGTCGTACACACGCTGAGGAAATTAGTCAATTACTTGAAATGGCGTGAGCTATATAAGCAGTTTATATCAGATTTTAAAATAATAGCACAATGAAAGAAGCTTGTCCTGAGTGTTATGCGATAGATAGTCGCATCACGCCTTTGTTAAACCCCAAAGAGTGCTTGCTACACCACAGACAGTATATTTGTAGTACTTGTGGCAGATGTATCTGTGCTGATGTAGATGATAAGGGGAAGTTCCGTGCTCTCTTCCCTTTTAAAACTCTTGCTATTGCTACCTTATATTTGCGTACTGCTGAGGTAATATGGAAGCAAGCCTGCGGTATTTACGAAATAGAAGATATTAAAGGCAGAAAACAATACAAAATCTTTCCTTCTTTATCGGAATTGAACAGCTATTTGCAGAAGAATAAGCAAAAGCGTAGCCTGCTGTCAGAGCCTTTATTAGTCACTCCTCAGTATAAGGCTTACCAACCTGAGCAGTTGCGAAAACTATCGACGGAAGAAGTAGCTATTTATATGAAAGAGAAATCAGCGAAAGGTTTGTAATTAAAAAGAGTAGTTGTGTTTTTGCACCAATAGTAATTTAAAAAAGTAATAAACGATGAAAAAAGCAATTCTATTATTAGTAGCCTTTGTAGGAATGTTTGCTTGCGGAAAAGACAACAACAATGGTACAGAAGAAGGGGACATCTCTACGGCAAGATTTATGCCTCCAAAGTGGATTCAAGGCTCTTGGACAACGAACAACAAGCAGTTCGGTTATGCCTTTAAAACCGATGACTTTTGCCAAATAACCTTAGGTAATACCAACTGTTTTAAGGAAAAGAATCTGCCGGTTACTAATATAAAAGACCTAAAAACAAATAATACTTATAAGGTTAGCTATAAAATAGGTTCCTATGAACAAGTTTTTGTATTCGAAAAAGAAGGAGATAAGAAGATAAGAGTAACTCATAATGGTCGTGTTGAAGGAAGCTATACCAAACAGTAAATTAGTTGAAATGGGGAGAGCCACACAGTCTATTACAGTATGAAAAGCAATAGAACAAAGTCCTTTATTCTAAATGAGTAAAAGACTTTTATTTGTTTAACTTGCACAGTTCTTCCACAGTGATGCCGAACACCTCAGCATATTGTTGTAGCGTTTTAGAAGATAGTTTTTTGAATACCGAAGGTTTGGCGTGATGCTTGATAACCCATTGCCAGCGGCGCATTGCATCGGCAAGGACTGCCCAATCCATACGGTTGAGGAGCATATAATACACTATGGGGCTTTTGCGTCCTGCAAGCACATCGGCTTTTGCTTGGTCAATCTGCTCTTGCAAACGGCTGAGCGAGGCTTCTAAGGCAATGCTCTTCACCTCCCAGCCCGAACTGGATAGGGTGGTGTAGTTGCCTTCGTCATCGGTTACATAGCACAGTTCTGTAAAGTCCTGTAAGGCACCTTTTTCCTGAGGTAGTTCGGTTTCTTTCATTCCGTTAGATTTTTAATTACTAAGTTCATTTCAGCAGTTGCCATAAGAATATCTCCTACAAAGGCATTACAGCGCATCGAGCAGATGTAATACTCATCGGTATCGAAACGAGAAAGCAATTCGGCTTCGGTGCGCACGACCTCTTGTACCTTAGGCAAGGCGAAGAGTTCCAATCTCTTAATCGCACTGATATAGCCTATCACATAGTTTGATGTGTCTTCTATACCAAAGAGAAACTGTCCCACAATTGCCGAACAGGTTTGCGCCATATTCTCAATGAGTCCTACTTCGGCGAACTTCCCCTCTTCCACAAATATGCAAGTAGACTTCACCTCAAACTCAGTAACTACGTGTGTATTACTGATGTCGGTAATGGTATCTACCATTTGCATCGGCGGACGGTGGGGGAGGTATTTGTGGATTGATATGTTCATATTCAGGGGTCAGGGTCAGGGGTTAGGGGCAAGTACGGTTTTCATTTCGCCTTGGGCAATGAGGGTATCACCTACAAAGGTTTGCATTGTTACCAAAGTAACATCCATAAACTCTTGCTGGATAGTGATGTGTGTTTTGAGCGTGTCGCCTACTTTGGGTAGCGATTGTATCTCTATGTTTTTAATCGCTCCTATATACCCCATAGGAGCAGGTTTTCCGTTCAGATAGTAGTAATAACCTTTATGCAAGGCAATGCTTTGGGCGATGTGTTCTATAAGTCCGCTTTCTAAGAATGTCTCTTGCTGTACAAAAAGGTTGCTGGGGGCAATGGTGAGCCCTGCTACCCCGTTAGTAGGGGTATACTCCCAAAGAGCATCTACCATTACAATGGGAGTACGCTGGGGTATAAGAGTGAGGATTTCGTTTTTATCTGTAATTGGTAAAACCATAGTTAAACAACCTTTAAAAAAGCATAAGAATAGGAGAATCTACCACTCTCAGGCACTGATAGCAACACCGTATCGCCCGTTTTGAGTTTGCCTGAGTGCATCAAGGCTTCTAACATCAAATAAGCAGAAGCAGAACCTACATTGCCTACTTCGGGTAGATTGATAAACCAACGTTCTAACGGAAGGTCGATACCTACTGTTTTGAGGGCTTCATACAAGCGTTCTTTGAAATAACAAGACGAGATATGAGGCAAGAAATAGGTAATATCATCTGCCGATAGTTGGTGTTTATCTAAGGTAGCACGCATACTTTCAGCGCCTTTTAGCAAAATATTCTCGTTAAGTAGCTTCACATCTTGCTTGATAGCAAAGATAGATTCACTAAGCCACGCTTCGGCAGGGTATTCACTCCAAGCTTTGAGGTTGCCATCGGGGAGCTTGTCGCCACCGGCATACATACACGCTTCGAGCTCGTGAGCATACGAATAAGCGTCCATCCACTCTATTTGCAAAGCACCTTCACGCGGTTTGTTTTCTAACAGAAAAGCCCCAGCCCCATCGGAGAGCATAAAGCGCAAAAAATCTTTTTTAAAGGCAATGGCTGGGTGTGCTTCCAATTCGGCTAAGAGTTGTACTTCGTTTTCGTATTTATCGGCACGCAACCACGCCGATACACGTTCAGAGCCCGTGCATACTGCATTCACACTATTGCCCGCCTTTACTGATAAGTACCCAAATTTGAGGGCATTCATTCCTGAGTTACACACCCCTGAAGAGGCATTCAGTTCTACCGAGTGTCCGCCCAAGAGTCCGTGCACCATAGAAGTGTGCGAGGGCAAGAGCACATCGGGGGTAGAGGTACCGCAAGAGAGCACCTCGATAGTATCCCAAGGCACTTCGCCGTCCAATAGATTCTGTACTGCTAAAGCCGTAAGCTGGGCATTGTTATGAGTGGGGTTACCTTGCTCATCGAGGGCATAGTAACGGGTGAGAATACCATTGTTGCGGAGCACGAGGCGTCGTGCTTTAGAGGCATTTTGGTTTATGAGACCTAAGAAAGTCTCCATTTGCTCATTGCCAATGGGATTGTTAGGTAAATATTTACTTGCTTTTGTTATATAAACGTTCATATTATTCAGGTGACAGGTTTTTATTGAAAACAACTACTACAAAGTTCCATTCCTCTTCGCCTGTTGTTCCATATAATCTTTTGCTTGTTCTGTTGTTAAAGAATTCATAAATTCTTTTGAACGTCTCGCCGCCAAGAGCCCGTCCATTGTTTGTTGTAGCCATCCAATACCGTAACTCTCGTAACCGTTCAGTAGCATATCGACTGTTAATAGGTCTTTGTGCGGTCCGAATTGCAGATTCTTATTTTCAGAGATATTTTGTTGTTCCATTTTATTATTTTCTTTGTATATGTTTATCAAAAATAGACTATACTATTCCTGATGAAATACTATTCTTCTATGTTCTTCTAAGTAAGGTTTGTTTTTAGGATAAACCTTAAAGAGTCTATCATTAGGACTAATACCTAAAACTTTATACTCTTCTTCTTTTATAAGAGGAGAAATAATTATTTTGCCATTATCTTCAAAAGAAATAAGTCCTTTGTCAAATAATTTGTCGTAGTTAGGTAATAGCAAGAGTCCATTATAAGAGTCTAACTTTTCTATATTAGTAGATTTTCTCCAAGGTTTTATATGTGATGCGATTAATAATTCTGTCATTTCACATTTAGAAACAGCACATTTCTTCCAAAGATTTATTAATTTGTTTCTATAATTTCCTTGTCCTATTCTTGCAGATATTAATTGCTCTTTCTCGGTTTTAGGAATAATTTCATCTTTTATAATTGTTTCTATATCATCAATTAAATCAGATTTCTCAGCAATAAACTTTCTGTACTTATTGAGAGCCGCTTTAAAGTCGGAATAATCATTGTTGTTTTCATTTAGATATATGCTTCTCTTAGATTTATTTTTTTCAAGATGATTTATAATAGTATTATTATCATCCATATTTCTTCCGATTCTAATTCCCTCTTTCGCTATAAAACGCAACCAACTAATATAATGAGCTTTTAAACCTTCTTTTTTCATAAAGGCTTTAAACTCATTTTCAAATTCTATATATTCCATATTCTTTAATTATCAATTGTCAATTCTCAATTGTGAATTTTTTCTTGTCTCTCTCTACTTTCCAAAAGAACAGAGGATAGGTGAGCCAGTATAGCAACCATACTATGGGCATTAGCGCCCAAATAGCGATGTACAGATAGATGCGGAAGCATTTCAGCAGGAATTTACGCTTCTTACTGCCGTAAATCATCTTTGCCCAAATGCCGAAAAGGCGGTTACCTTTCTTCTCTGCCGAAAGGAGAAAACGCCTGTAATGCACGCCTCCGTGGGCTACTATTGCTTGTTGCAGTCCTGTGTAATCACCGGTTTGCAGGTGAGGGGCAATGAGCGTGCCGTATACACTTGCACTCTCTATGTCTTTATCGGCAACGCCCGCTTTGGGAAACACACCGAGATAGCGTTTGTTCTTGTCGCCCGAAAAGAGCCACTGCACAATGGTAATCACGCTGATATAATTGTGGTGCCTATCGGTAAGGGCAATATTGCCCACTAAATGCGCCCCACAGTCGGTTAAGAGTTTTTTCACTTTCTGGTGCGCCATTACCCACATATTGCGTGTGCCCGACACAGTAATTACAGGTTTGCCTTGTAACAGTTGCTTACCTGCTTCACTCTGCAAAAAGGAATTAAACGGAATAGAAGGCGACAAATACCACACTTGGTAGCCCAAAATCACTAAATCGTAATCAGTATGCACCAATTCAAAAGGCTTTAAGGGCTGAGGTATTTGCAAATACGACTCTGGGAAAGCTCCAAAAAACGCCTCGCCTGTCCACGGAAAAGGAAAAGATTCTGCCGTATCAATAGGCAAAAAGTCGATAGTTACCTCCGTGAGTGGGGATAGTACACTATCGATAATCTCTTTGAGTTGCCCCGATTGGGTGTAATATACTACCAATACGCGTTTCATTGTTCATCCCAAAAGTTGAAATAATTAAACCATTGTAGCGGATACTTTCGTAGCATCTGCTCCATATTCTCGGTATAAGCATCAAGTAGTGCTTGGGCATCGCGACTTTTCACCTCAGCTACTTGGGCATACAAGTGGTAATGCAATCTACTTTCCTTCATCACATAAACGAAAAGCACCGGCACTTTCAAGCGCGAGGCTATAAAGAAAGGACCTGCGGGGAAGGTAGCTTCTGCGCCCAACAGTGTTCCTTTGAGCGAACGCACTCCCTCAAAATATCGGTCTCCCGTGAAACACACTATCTTATTGTCGCCAATAGCATCGTTGATTTTGAAGATATGCGACATATCTTCTTTCACATAGATAAACTGATTCGAGGGTTTATTTTTAGAAATCGACTCCAAATACTCCTTAATTACCGAGTGTTCCATATCGGTAGTTACGGTGCTTATCTTAAAATCAATATCTATTTTCCTGAAAAAAGGTTCAGCAATTTCAAAGTTGCCTATGTGTGCGGAAATAAGTATTCCGCTCTGCTGTTCGTCTAATAGTTTATGTAAGCTTTCTACTCCATCAAACTCATAAGTAAATTTCTCTTCCAAGCCCGCCAAGATAGCAATCTTATCAATAATAGTTTGCCCGAAAGTAAAATAATTTAAGTACAAGTTCACTACCGCTCTCAGAGGCGAATAGCCCAAGCGGTGACGGAAATAGTAGTACATATAGCCATTGGAGCGCCACTCAAACAAAAAGTAATAGAACGCTACAAAGATGAGCAAAGCATAAGCAGCATAAATACCCAAGTGTTTCATCAGCCACACAAAGATACTATAGCCTAATACGGTACCCTTAGATTTGCCTTGCCATTTCGTTTTGGCTTGTTCGTTAGCGTGCATTCACTTTATTTTCTAAGGTAGTATAAAAGTCGTTGAAGGTTACGATAGGCTTAAAATCGGCTTCTACCAATTTCACACCAAATTCTTGTTCAATCAGCACCACCAAATCCACATAATCAAGGCTATCTAATCCTAACGATTCGCGGAAGTTTGCCTCAGGGGCAATCACACTGCCTTCTACTTCAAATTCCTCAACAAAAATACGAGTAGTAAGGTCTATAATCTCCTGTCTGTTCATTCTTCTTTTTATTAGCTAATACTTTTAAGGGGCAAAGATACGAATATTTTGTCAATAACCAATTTTCCTAACAAACATCATCTTGCAAAAAGACCAAAACTACATCGTTATAATCGAACAACCCTCTAAAAAGTCACTTTTGCGTCACACACTTTGCCAAAGTTTAAACTTCCAGCCCCTCTCTTCCAGAGCTTCTCCCCAACCTATCCATTTTTCTTCAACAACCCATACTAATTTAACGTCAGTTCTATATATATCAATACTGATTTACAGTTGTGTTTATATTGTAATCTGTGAAATCCAGCAACGCAGTTGCCAATTCGTGTCCATCACATTTGTCAATTATCAATTGTCAATTGTCAAATGAAAGACTATCCGTGCAATCCGTGTAATCTGTGCGAGATTTTTAGGCAATTTGTTGCCTATTTGTTTGATTTTTTTAAAGATTTGTAAGATTTCTGTAGCGCAAGCTACACTTTTCTTACGTCGAACTCACGTTAATTTACTAATTTCCCAATTTGCTAATTTCCCAATTTACTAATTCTCTAATTTCTCTCCCCTTTCCCGTCACCACATTCCCCCTTTGAACAGAAGTCCGCATTCGTCACTCGTCATTCGTCATTCGTCATTTCTCCCCTTTTTCGTCATACTCCCGCCTAGTGCCTATGGCCTAAGGCCTATCACCTATTCCTTTTTCTTTCGCCTCGAAACCCCGTTTTTACCATTTTTAGCCTTGTTGTATTATACTATAAGCCAATCATTTATATACCCTTCCTATACCAATCGTTCATCATTCGTTCATCATTCCTATATCCTTTCTATATCCTAACCCCACCCTTCTTACACCCTTTTTTCATCAAAAACCCTCTCTCCTCTCTTTCGAACTTCTCCGATATCTTCCGAAAGTTCAGAACTTCTCTAAGATTCTCCCAAAACTCCGACGAACCTCTCTCCCCATTTCACAAGGCATAGCCTCATTCCTCTAACTCAAGCTCGAACCTCATTTCCTCATTTCCAAATTTCCTCATTCTCTCATTTACTCATTTCCCTGCCCGTGTGGCTCGCACCTCATTTCCCAATCTCCCCTTCGCACAAATATTTCTCCTCTTTTTATTCGTATTTCATAATTATTTCTTATCTTTGCCCCATCTATTCCTCATATCCTAACATCTAATTATTAAAACATTATGAAAAAAACACTTTTTTCAGTGCTCTCACTGATGGCGTTTAGCCCTCTGTTATGGGCACAAGAAACTGAAATGATTACCCATCCACAAAGCCAATACCAAAAGGCAGTGGAACTCTACAATCGCAAGCTCTATCAGCCTGCACAGAACTTGTTCCGAAAAGAACAAACCTCCAATCCCGATAGAGCTATCCAAACCCAAAGTGAATACTACGTAGCCACTATTGCCGCTATCCTCAATCAAGACGGAGCCGATGCGCTGGTGAATAACTTTATCGTCAATCACCCCGACTCTCCTCTGAGCTCCGAAGCCTATTTGCAAATGGCTAACATCTATTATCAGCAGGGCAACTACGAAGATGCGCTCGCTTGGTACGAAGCTATCGACGACCAAAGCATAAGCAGTAGCGATAAAGCTAAATACAACTTCCAAAAAGGTTTTTGCCTCTTCCAAACCGGAAAACAAGCCGAATCTAAACCTTATTTCGAGTCGGTACAAAACACCAAAGAATACGGTGCCAATGCCAAGTATTACTTAGGATATATCGCCTATGATAAAGACGATTATTCTAAGGCTGAAAGCTACTTCCGCGAAGTACAAGAAGAAGATGCTTCACTCACCAAAAACGTGTCTTACTTCCAAGCCAATATGTACTTCAAACAAGCTCTTTATCAAGAAGCTATCACCGAAGGACAGAAACAGCTCGCTAAAACCAAAAATGCTCAAGAAGTATCTGAGCTCAATAAGATTATAGGCGAAAGCTACTTCAACCTCAAAAAATACAAAGAAGCAATCCCTTACTTACAAAACTATAAAGGTAAAAAAGGTAGGTTCTCCAATACCGATTATTACTATATCGGATACGCTTATTACAAAAATAACGACTATAAAGCGGCTATCGAGCAGTTCAACAAAATCGTAGGAGGAAACGATAGCGTCGCTCAAAATGCCTATTATCATTTAGCCGAATGCTATTTGAAAACCAACCAAAAACAAGAGGCGCTTAACGCTTTTCGCAATGCCTCTCAAATGGACTTCGATAAGCAAATTAAAAAAGATGCTCATCTGAACTACGCCCGCCTCAGTTATGAAATCGGGAACCCTTACGAGAGTGTCCCCAATGTGCTACAAGCATACGCTTCGGCTTATCCTAACGACCATAAAGACGAAATACAGTCGCTCTTAGTCGACTCTTATATTTCATCTGGTAACTATCAAGCCGCTATCAGTCTGCTCGAAAAGTCTAACGACCCTAAGGACAAAGAAACCTATAAAAAAGTAGCCTTCTATCGCGGGTTAGAGCTTTTTAATGAATTGCAATACAACGAGGCGTTAAAATATTTGCAGAAAGCCATCGGTGGTAATTCTGCGCTTGCCGCTCGCGCTACCTATTGGGCTGGTGAAACTGCTTATCAGCTGAAAGATTACAAAGGTGCCGAGTCCTATTTTACTCAGTTTCTCCATAATTCATCAGCTCCTAAAACCGAAGAGTATGCCAAAGGCTTTTACGGTTTAGCTTATGCTAATTTCAATCAAAAAAACTATGCAGGTGCTATCGCTAATTTCGAGAAGTACCTCAAACAAAACCCTAAGAACAGTAGTTGGAAGCACGACGCTATACTCCGTCTCGCCGATTCTTACTTCGTAACAGGTAAATACTGGCCTGCAATGGAAGGGTATAACAAACTCATCGAAGCTAAATCTTCTGACCAAGATTATGCCGCCTACCAAAAGGCTATTAGTTATGGGTTCGTAGACCGCCTCAATAGCAAAATTGAAGACTTAGAGCGTTTCGTTAAGAACTACAAAAGCTCTAATCTGCGCCCTAACGCTTTGTTTGAATTAGGGAATGCTTATGTAACCAAAGGAAATACTCAAAAGGGATTACAGTACTATCAGCAACTCGCCAAAGAGTATAAAGGCAATGTACTCGTACCTCGTGCAATGCTCCGCGAAGGTTTAGTGTATTATAATAGGAACGAAAACCAAAAAGCCTTAACGCTTTTCCAAACTATCGCGAAAGACTATCCTAATACCAACGAAGCCTCACAAGCGGTAGCTTCCGCAAAACTCATTTATGTAGATATGGGTAACGTAAACGAATACGCATCGTGGGCTAAAGGGTTAGGATATGTAGAGGTAACCGACCTCGAACTCGAAGGTGCTACTTATGAAGCTGCCGAACGACAATATATGCAAAACAATACCAAAGAGGCTATTTCAGGTTTTGAAAAATACCTTAAAGAGTTCCCTAATGGTATGCGTCGCACCAATGCCGAGTTTTACTTAGCACAAATGTATTTCAATAGTGGACAAAAGTCCAAAGCACTTACGCATTACGAAAATGTAACCAAAAGCGGTTCTAATGAATACGGCGAGCAATCGCTTACTCGTGTGTGTCAAATCCTTCTTGAAGCAGGTAGCTACCTAAAAGCTAAACCTTATCTCGAAGACCTCGAACGAACCGCTACTATCGCACAGAACAAAACTTATGCACAAAGCAACCTAATGCGCGTGTGCTATAACGAAAAACTGTACGATAAAGCTATCGAATATGCCAATAAGGTATTAGAAGAAAAATCTATCGATACCCGTATCAAGAACGATGCTTATATAGTGTTGGCTCGTGCTTATAGTCAAGCAGGAAATGAAACCCAAGCTCGCAAATATTACCAAGAGGTACAGAAAACCGCTACGGGTAGCCTTGCTGCCGAAGCCTTGTATTACGATGCTTATTTTAAAAATAAAGACGGTAACTACAAAGCCTCTAATGACGTAGTTCAAAAGATTGCTAAAGACTATGGCGGACACAAAGAGTTCGCTGCTAAGAGCCTTATCGTAATGGCTAAAAACTTCTACGGACTCAAAGACGCTTATCAAGCCTCTTACGTCTTAGAAAGTGTAATTAAAAACTTTAAAGAGTTCCCTGAAATAGTAGCCGAAGCCAAAAAAGAACTCGCAGTAGTAAAAGCCGAAGCCGCTAAAAGTAATTCATCAGTAAAATAATGGTTAATGATTAATGGTTAATGGTTAATATACACTTTGTCAAAGTTTTTGCCTGTGTGGCTCGCACCTTTGGCAAAGTTGAATCTCCCTCCTAAACCCTAATTTCTAAACAAATGAACAAACACATCACATATATTCTAACAATGCTTTTGTTCTCTGCCTCAACAATGGCAGTCGCTCAAAGCCGTAAAGACAGCCTCTCTACCAAAGTGGTAGATGTGGTAAAATCATATGCTCCTACAATTGCCGACGCCGACAAAAAGCGTGAAGATGCAAACGTAAAAGATTCGCTTACCGTTAAGAAAAAGCAAATCAACTATACCATCTATTCGGTACCGGTAGCCTCTACTTTTGTTCCCGAAAAAGGCAAAGCAGCTTCGGTGAAACCAAAAGTCGTTCGCGAAGACTATTTAGATTCTTATTTCGGTGGAGGTTTCGGTATGCTCAATACCTTTTATGCCGATGCCAATATCACTCTCCCTGTAACTGATAACAGTAACGCTTCTTTCTTACTGAATCACATCTCAGCCAATGATGATATGGACGAGGTATACACCGATACCAATTATGTGCTCTCATCGGCTGAGTTGCGTTATGATTTTCAGAACCAAGATGTACTCTGGGGGCTCAATGCCGATATAGGTCGCCGTTTGCACAACTGGTATGGTATCCGTCCCGCTTCTTATACAAGACAACAATTGATTGGAAAAGTAGATGACGTACACCAAACCTATTTCGATTATGGTGTAGGAGGTTACCTCCAATGGTCTAATCCTTACTTTAAAGGACTTGATTTCAGCGTACGTGGGCTCTACGACCATTTCGATAGTAAAGAATTGAATGTAAAAGCACAACCCACCTTCGAAATTCCTCTTACCGATGACCAAAAAGTTCGTACCAATGTAATTCTCGATTATTACAATGGTAGTTTTACTCGTCAAAATAACTCAGTAAACGAGCTTAACAATCGTTGGACGCTCTTTGGGGTAAATCCTTCTTATCATTTGTCTATTGAGAATTTAGACTTAAAATTAGGCGTTGCTTTGATGTATGTAGATGCAAACCAGTCCGATGAAAGCAAGTTTAAAGCTTATCCCGATGTAGAGGCTTCTTATCCACTTACTGCCGATGCTATTTTGCACGCAGGTATACGCGGTATTATGCAACAAAACACAGTAGAGAAACTCACCAAAGAGAATCCTTTTCTCTCACCTATGCAAGAAATTAAGCCTACCAATGTGCAAGCCGATGCTTTTGTAGCCCTTAAAGGAAAAGTAACTTCCGATTTGCTTTACCGCATACAAGGAAGCTACCGCCAATACAAAGAGATGCCTCTGTTTACTACCAATTCCGAGACACCTACTATCGCCACCGAAATATTGCCTTATCAATATAACAACTCTTTTAAGTTAGTGTACGACGAAGTAAACGATATGGAGCTTTTGGCTTCTATCGGAGGAAATATAAAAGATGTTTTCTCTTTTACCTTCGAAGGAAGATATAATAACTATAACGCCCGTGTACAGAAAAATAAAACCGCTTGGAACTTGCCCAGCACACGAGTATCTCTCTTCACTGATTTTAGAATATTACCCAATCTATTTGCTGGATTCGACTTCTTTTATGTAGGAAAACGTTACGACCTCGATTACGTAACTGTTGCAAATCCTATTCCCGAGAAGCTCTCTTTGGAAGGTTATTTTGATATCAATTTCCACGCCGATTACACTTTCAACAAACATTGGCAAGTATTCTTAAAAGCCAATAACCTCACCAGTGAACACTATAAAAAATGGTTGTATTATCCTTCACAAGGTGTACAAGCCTTTGCAGGAGTACGTTATCTGTTTAGCCTAAGTAACAAGTAACAATTATATACTAACAAAACAAACAGCGGTATGAATAAAGCATTCATACCGCTGTTGCTGTTATTTAATCTCTCTAAACAACTGGGTCATCTTATTGTTCCAGACCTCCCAATTCAATCGTTTTTTTGCATCTTTCTGAGCCAATATACAAAGAGATTTATATCTCCTCTTATCTGTGTAAAGCTTAATAATTTGTTGAGCATATTCTTCTCCCTTGGCTTCAATTGGCAGTAAATATCCATTAATCCCCTCTTTGATTACTTGCCTTACTCCTCCTACATCAGTACCAAAAGAAGGTATCCCAAAAGAAGCTGCTTCAGCATATACAATACCAAAGCAATCAAACCTAGTAGGCATCAAAAAGATATTTGCTTCTTTATATTTTTTTATTAAAAGCAATAAATCTTTAGGATTTGATTTATCTAAATAACCTATTACCTCAACATCAGGATTTTTTAAATCTATAGAACAACCTATAACCGTAAGTTTATAATGAAAATCTTTTGTTTTTAAATATTTACAAGTCTCCAAAACAATTTCTCCCCCTTTCTCTCTCCAGTCCTTTGCAACAAATAGTAAATGACAACATTCTTTCCATTGTGGTACAGATGAATAATCAGTAGTAAAATTAGCTCCAAATTCAATTACTTTTATTTTTTCAAGAGAAGCTTTATAATGCTCAATCGCATTTCGTGCAGCCCATTCCGAACTGTAAACCACAAAGGTAGCTTGTTGTATAGCCAATTGTTCTATCTCATCTGCAAAAGCAATAAATTGAGGAGAAAGTTGTAAGTAAGACTTCATTAAATCTAAAGTAGTATCTCCTATGTATACAATAGGGATGTTAGTTTCTAATTGTGCAATAAAAAATAATCTCTTGCAATAATAACATCAAAGATATGATGTTGAAAAAAATCATTGAGTAGCTCAGCCCAATAATCTATATACATCTCTGGAATAAAAACACGTTTAGGATATTGTATAGAGTGAACACTACGTTTCTCAGCAAAGAAATCTCCTCCTACCCAACAGACTTGATGTGAATGTTGTAAGACCGCAAGCATTTGGTATAGTGTTCCCGACCAAGACTGTATATTATAAGGGTCTAAAGATGATAAAAAAGCAATTCGCATAATAATTGTAATGGTCGAGATATATTATTCTTTATACCGCAGAATACGTTCTAAAGGTTCCCAATATTTTTGAAATTTAGTTTCATTGGTATAAAAACAGGTATTATCTATAAGGCTATTTTCTTTATGAATTATAAATAACTTCTCAATATTTTTATATTCTTTCCCATTTTCTTTAAGGTAAAGTGTAGGAAGTAAGCTAAAAGTATACTTAAAAGCTGTATTAGCATTAAAGACTTTTTTAGCTTGCTAGGGAGTGTAATGAGTTACTTTTTCTTGCCTTTTCTCGGCTGTTTTTTCCAAGTAAGTAGTTATCTATGGTTCATCTTCCATTTTCTTTATTAGTAGCATTGATGACAGTATCAAGAGATAGAAATACAAACATCTCATTATCTTTTGATTTAAGAAATGAATAATCGCATCCCCAACCATTAGAAACGCTACACCTCTATGCAAAATAAAGTTTTATATCAGATAGGCTGTAATTTAATGAGTCATAATCTTTTAAACATTTTTGTTCTTATCCTTTATTTAGGAGTGATTTCATATATAGCATTTAATCCTTTAATCTTAGCAGTAGGACATAGTAATTATAAATTCTAAAGCCCTCACTATTAAGAGTTATACTTTCTAAAACTACAAAAACTACAATAGTTGGTAAATCTATCTAAAAATGATAATTATTTCCCTATACTGCATTTGCCTAAATAATCTTTTAAAAAAGCTCGATAATCCTTAATGTCTTTACTAATAGCACCATAGCCTTCTATCAAAGTACCTGCTCTTTGATAAAAGCAGAAATTATCTTCCAAATAGCTAACTGCACACTTACAATTAAAATTCTTCTCCAATAAGCCTTCTATCACCTCTTTTGCTTTTTCTTTATTTAAATACTTCTCTATAACTTGATTCAAAGAAATTTTAATTGTTAGAGGGTCTATTTGTGTGAAATTGGTAAAATCAAAATGATTAAAAATAGATATTAACTCGGAGTTTTGAGGTTCTTTTAAACCGTACTCTTGGAGTTTCTTACCTGACCATTCACTCATTTTCCTAATTTGCTTAATAATCTGTTCTCTTTCCTTATGAGCTACGCCGTAACTCTCCAATTGACTATTAAGAACTTCTAATGCTTTATTAAAATAACCATATACTGAATATATCTCAAAATCTTTTTTTATAGTTCTGAGCCTTATAGTCAATTGTTGTCCTGTATACATCTGTCCTACTCTGAAATTTTCACAGTCAAAAGGGTGTTCTTCTTGTGCAAATAAAAAAACAGATAAAAAAAACAAAAATAAAGTCATTATTAATTTCATATACCGCATTCTTTCCACCAATCTTCGTTATTTTTGTATTTCCGATCCTCTCCCTCTAATCCTTTCATCCCTTTTATAGATCTCATTTCGTGAAATTTTGTAATATCATATTTAACTTCCCTAATGCCCGTAGAACTTAGAGAATCAGCAATTGTCAGTTTGTTGGTTTTCGAATCATATCCTACAATAACTACCGCGTGCCCATCTTTTACAGAATTTGTACGCCCATCATAGTCTCCATAAACAGAAATAATAGGGTTACCCAATTTCAAAGACTCAGTAACTTTATAAAATTCATCACTGTAAATCTTCTCATTCTCAAAAAATGTATCTGCAATCTTCTTATATCCATCCCCGTCTATCCCTATATTCTTAAAAAAGAAGTTATCAAATGCTTTTTCTTTACTATCTATCCCTATTAATTCCGCAAAATCACTTTTGTTTATTCCCTTTTTATCTCCACCATAAATTTTAGAAATATAATCAAACGCAAAGATACCACACATAGCTGTTCTTCCTACCTGTGGGCACATATGAGGTAAGTTTTTTAATTTTAAAGGAGGGTCTGTAGGTGGCGGAGTGTTAGGAATATATCCTTCTCCTCTACCACCATCATAACGAGGTACATATGGAGTTTCTTCTCGATTATCATTGGGATTTGTAGGATAATAAAAAGGATAACCTTTATAGTCTCTCACATCACCATAATTATATGATGGCTGAGGTTTGGGTACCGTAACAGTAACTTCATCTAATTGAAAGGGATCTTTTTCACTTCCTTTTCCAGGCACAGTATCCCAATCACTACCTCTTGAAACTCCTCCTCCTACATTATCCGAAGGATAAATAGGATTATCAGACGGGGACAAAAAACCTCCTGTACCCCCTCTAATCACAAAGCCCGAAAGATTACCATACTCGTTATACCCTCCAAAACCTCCATACCCCGCTTTACAACTGTCCAACTCCTCTGACTCGAGGAGTTCTAATTCGGCTTCGAGCTCTGCTAAAAGCAATTTAGCTCTTTCTCTGTTTTTTGATGTGTTTTTCATCTATATAAGTTTAAATTTGTTTTATATAAGATATTATACTACTCCTTAAATCTCACCGACAAATACATCTGATTAATAAGATCACTTATATATTCTTCATTCTCCTTATTATAGAATAACAAAATAGAAATACGACCTACACCTTCCTTTTGTATATAAACTTTTTTGCATAAAGAATATTTAGATTCTAATGATTTTCTCATTTTTAAATAAAAAAAGGCCCCTTCTGTAGCATTATACTTATCCCTAAGCACATTTTTATCAATATAATAAACTCTACCTAAATCTATATCTGCTTCATAAAGAGGGACAAACATATTACAATCATTACACACTTCTTTACCATCAATTCTCTTAGGAAGAACTTCATATACTGCACAAATATCTTTTTCATTATTTACTGTTTTATGCATAATAACAAAACAATCTAATCTTGGGTGTGAGCAAAAAGATTTTGTCTCTCCTACGTCTATAACATCAAAACCTTTAAAATCTTGATATTCTATTTCTGCATTTTTTAACATATAAGCAAAAAAGCGTTCCGTATCATTCTGTGAATATCCACAAAAAAACAACAATAAAGCAATTACTACTAACTTATTTTTCATCGTTAAATTTTAATGACAGTTACCCGTTACAGCGAGATAATTTACAATTTGATCTTTTTTAATTACTTTATAACTACTTTTATCTTGCGGATCTACACAAAGTATTGTATCTCCAAAGATACGTTCTACAACGACAGCGTGTTGTTCAAACACCCCATCAGAGCCCATTCCAACATTATAAATAACTATTAAAGAGTTGTTAGGATTAGCTACAAAGTTCTCCATTGTGTTAGGAGAATCAAGGTTTAGATATGAACGTGAAAAATAGTTTGAACTAAACGAATCTATATAAGAAGGATTTATTCCCATTCCTCTTTCACCATAATTGGAATAGTATTGATTTTCATAATATGAGGAATCATAATGATACCCATATTTACTAGAGATGTATCCTAAGCACTGAAAAAAGCAATCCGTTTGTGGAGTGACTCCCCCATAAGAAGAAGAAGAAGAAGAAAAAGAAGAACTTTCTCCACCTCCCCCTCCATTAGAAAAACTTCCTCCTTCGTAAAATGAACTTCCTCCGTAAAATGAACTTCCTCCATAAGAAGGGTTACTACTTGAAGATCCTCCAACTTCCACTTCCTGTAGCTGGTAAGGGTCTTCTTCACTTCCATTTCCAGGCACAGTATCCCAATCACTACCTCCTCCATTAGAGTTAGAGTTATCGTGAAAAAATCCTCCTGTTCCTCCCGCAAAAAAGTACCCCGTAGGAAAGTTAGGCACAGGACCTCCATAACCTGCTTTACAACTGTTCATTTCCTCTGCCTCGAGGAGTTCTAATTCGGCTTTGAGCCCTGCTAAAAGCAATTTAGCTCTTTCTCTGTTTTTTGATGTGTTTTTCATTTTGTTTATTTTTTAATTTATCTCGCAAAGGTATGTATAAAGCAAATACTTGTCAAGCTTTTATTAAAAAAATAACATAATTTTTTGAGTCACTTTCTAATGTGTTTTTCTGTTTTTATATAGTAAAATCCCTTATAACTATTAAGTTTTCAATTGTTTTATGAGCATACAAAACATTAACTAATTTTAATATTATCAAGTCAAGAATATGTGTATTCTCTCTTGCATATGTATCCTCATTTGTTCGTATGGGTCACATCGTACTACAACCGTTTATCAGTTGTTTAGTTTCTCTCGAAGTATATTTCAATATAAAATACTATAAATAAAGTATATACACCCCTTTTATATAACAATTGTCTAAACTTTGTATAAGCTAACCATAAAAATTCTTTAAGCAAGAAAGCTCTTTTTTGTTTTTTTATAACTTTCCTTTCTTATCTTATCTTAGCAAAAAGTTCTACCATTTATCACATCTTCACTTCAGAAAATTTTCCCTAAAACATTTCCAATCTCAAAAAAATTAATACTTTTGCATCCAAAATAAAATCTCACTGTTTAATTTACCAATCCTATGAATATAGATAATGTAGCTATTCCTACCTATGTGGTAAACCTAAAATCTCGCCCCGACCGTTTAGCCCATATAAAAAGAGAGTTCGAAAACAAACCAGAATTTAATATTAAATTTATTGAGGCTATTACGCACGAAATAGGAAGTTATGGACTATATCTATCATTGAGAAAAGTAATTGAAACCGCTCAAAAAAATGAAGATGACGTAATAATTTTCGTAGAAGATGACCATTTTTTTACTAAACATTACTCTTGGGAATATTTGCTGAAAAATATCATCATAGCCGGAAAACAAGAAACCGATATCCTCTTGGGGGGCATTGGAGGTGGTTTCAGAAGTATTATTCCCATCGCAAAAAACCGTTTTTGGATAGACGCTTTTTGGTGTACCCAATTCGTTGTTATTTACAAACCGTTTTTTTCGAAAATTTTAAATACCAATTTTGTAAAAGGACAAGATGTTATTGATGAATGGCTATCAAAACTTACCAACAAAAAAGCAACCCTTTTCCCCTTTATTTCTGAACAAAAAAACTTCGGTTATTCTGATATTACAACCCAAAGAAATAGAAGTATTTCAGAATTTTTTGAATATAGTCGCAGAGTATTTACTGATTTTACTTCAAAAGCGATAAATATTAATCCTAAAAACAAACTAAAACAACTATGAAGTTTAAAACCTTCCCTCTTGATAGGCAGATGGATATGATGGACTGCGGAGCAGCCTGCTTGAAAATGATTTGCAAATACTATGGCAAATACTACTCTCTTCAGTACTTGCGAGACTTGTGTGGAGTAACAAAGGAAGGGGCTTCATTACTTGATTTATCGTATGCTTGTGAAAACCTTGGACTAAGGTCTCTCTCAGTGAAATGTACCATTGATGATTTACTTTATAAACTCCCTCTCCCTGTAATCATTCATTGGGATAACAGCCATTTTATAGTAGTCTACAAAACCAATCCTAAAACATCTAAAATTTATGTAGCCGACCCTGCCAAAGGCTATCTTACCTATAACGCTGAAGAATTTAAGGAAAAATGGTATAAAAAAGGTGAAGAAAAGGGAGTGGCGATGGCTATAGAACCTCAATCTACCTTTTATGAAAAAACCGCTGAACAAAAAGAGAACCGACGTAAAACCTTTGAATCCTTTTTAGGCTATTTACGTCCTTATAAAAGTAGTTTTATCACTCTTTTTGTGGTAATGTTCTTAGTCACTGTATTGCAAGGACTATTGCCCTTCATCTCCAAAGCTGTAATTGATGTAGGTATACAAACTCACGATATTGATTTCATCAACATCCTACTCATCGGCAACATCGCTATCTATGTGAGTATACTGCTTGCCAACTTAGTACGCGACTGGATACTACTACACATCACTTCGCGTGTCAATATAGCTCTCATATCCGACTACCTTATCAAGCTAATGTCTCTCCCTATCACTTTCTTTGAAAATAAAATGACAGGAGACATCCTCCAACGGGCTAACGACCACGAGCGTATTCGTAGTTTTATAATGAACAACTCCATTGGTATGCTCTTCTCTATGCTCACATTTGTAGTATTTGCGGTTATTTTAGCTCTTTATAACAGCATTATTTTCTATATTTTCCTCTTTGGGAGCATTTTGTATGTAGTATGGGTAATGGCATTCTTAAAACTTCGCAAAAAATTAGACTGGGAGTATTTTGAGTTAGTTTCTAAAAATCAAAGTTATTGGGTAGAAGCTATTGAGGGTATTCAAGATATTAAGATTAATAACTATGAGCGCCCTAAACGTTGGAAATGGGAAAATATTCAAGCTAAACTTTACAAAGTGAATGTCCGAGTCCTCAATGTTACTAATTTGCAAAATATAGGAGCCCAGTTTATCGATAATATTAAGAATTTAGCCATTACTTTCTTCTGTGCCAAGGCTGTGATAGCAGGGCAAATGACCTTTGGAGTAATGATTTCTACTCAGTTTATCATTGGTATGCTCAACGCCCCTGTAAATCAGTTTATCCAGTTTATCATTTCTTATCAGTTTGCCAAAATTAGTTTCTTGCGACTTAATGAAATACACGAACTCAAAGACGAACAAGAAGGTGTAGGTAATAACACGCTTGACTTATCAACTTCTAAAAATATCTTTGTAAACAATGTGAGCTTTCAATACTCTCGTAATGCCCCTTTCGTACTGCAAAACGTATCTTTGCTTATCCCCGAAGGAAAAGTAACCGCCATCGTAGGCGATAGTGGTAGCGGGAAATCTACTTTGCTAAAACTCATTTTGCGCCTTTACAAGCCCTCGTATGGCGAGATTATGATAGGCAATATGAACATCAACAATATAGGATTAAAACAGTGGAGAGAAAAATGTGGATCAGTAATGCAAGACGGTAAGATTTTTAATGATACTATTCTCAACAACATTGTGCTCGACGATGAAAATATCAATTATGAACGTCTAAAAAACGCCCTCGAAACAGCTAATATTGCACAAGAAATTGAGCGTCTCCCGTTAGGATACCAAACTAAAATGGGAGAACATGGTCGCGGGTTAAGTGGCGGACAAAAACAGCGTATCCTAATCGCTCGTGCCCTTTATAAAAATCCCGATTTTCTCTTTTTAGATGAAGCTACCAACGCCTTGGATACGGTAAACGAACAGAAAATAGTAACTGCTCTAGACAATGTTTTTAAAAACAAAACAGTAGTGGTCATTGCTCACCGCCTAAGCACAATTCGTAAAGCTGACCAAATAGTGGTAATGCAAAACGGAACTGTGGTAGAAATAGGCAATCACGAAGTGTTAATGCAGTTGGGAGGACGCTATAGTCAGCTTGTAAAATCTCAATTAGATATTAACACATAACCTTACGACTTACCAACACAATACATCAACAAGTTTTCTCGCAAATCATTGTCTTTAACATTAAAGATTTTTATCAATTTATCTATCCAATAAACTAACTTTTCTTTCTTTTCTGATGAATCGAAATACAGTTTCATTTTACGAGAGAGAATCGCTGCCTGCATTTTCATTTCTTCTGTGTCTAAAACTACTCCTGCATTCTCTAAATTATCTAACACTAATTCTAAAGCACTTTCTTGCTGCTTTTTTTGGTTTTTTAATGATAAATTTTCTTTATGCAACCGGTAATAAGTAGTATATTGAGGAATATTTCCCACTTTATATTTTCTAGATATATCAAACCACAATGCATAATCTTCACAATATGAATAGACATCATAGTAAAGAAATTCTTTAAATACAAAACTTCTAAACATTACAGTAGGATGCGAAAATGAATTAAAAAAATATTTAAATAGTTGTATTTCGGCATTAGTTTCAGGATAAGATACATATTGCAATATATTATCTTGTTCATCTACCAGTATATGATTACTCCCTACCATAGCATAAGTAGGATTTTTATCTAAAAAATCTACTTGTAAAGCAATTCTGTTAGGCAACATCATATCATCAGCATCTAAACGCGCAATATATTTCCCCTTTGCCTCAGCAATTCCTCTGTTTAAGCTATATACAATTCCTCTATTTTTTGTATTGCGAATAACCTTTAGTCTACTATCTTTGATCTGAGAAACTATCTTATAAGTTCTATCCTTTGAAGCATCATCTACTAAAATAATTTCTATATTCTCATAAGTTTGATTCAATACGCTTTCAATACATTGGTTCAAATATTTTTCGCCATTATAACAAGGAATAACTACACTTACCAAATCAGTAATGTGAGAGACGTATTTTTCAGGATTAGTAGCAAATGCTCTTTCATATACTTGCATCGTCTTGGTAGCCATTACCTCAGCACTGAAATTGTCTCTTACCTTTTGCAAAGATTTTTCACTATATTTTCTAATCTGTTCAAGATCAAATAAGGCAGTGTGTATATTATCTGCTAAATCTTCAATATTAAAAGTAACTTTCTCAGAAGTAAATTCTAAATGAGACATTAATCCCACTCCATCATTTATTATTTCATTTAGTCCTTCTATGTCAGTAGCAACAATAGGTAGCTGGTTAGCTAACATTTCAATAGCCGTATAGCTACATTGTTCTGCATACGAAGGGATAACCCCTACATCTGCTAGAGTATAAAATTCATATAATTGTTCTTTTGAGAGATTCCCTGTAAGAGTTATTAAACTATAATGATGGATTTTTGAGTAAACCCAATCATAATCTCCCTTACCACAAATAATCAATCGGTAATTTTGAGAGGAGTCCTTCTCTATAAGTTTTTCAAAAGCCTCTATTAGCTCTGCGACTCCTTTATTTTCGCATAATGTCCCTGCAAATAACACAATCTTTTCAGAAATAGAAAAATGATATTTTCTTCTCAACTCTCCTTTATTCTCTCTTACATTAATCTCGTTCAAATCAATACCATTATGAATAATAGTAATCTTATTTTTAGGAATATCGAAAAGGTGCTGTAATATATCCGCCGCATCGCTCGTAACAGTAATAATATGGTCTACACTGTAATATGCTTTCGCTTCATTCCCTAATCTATTTCTTAATATAAATGATATTTTTTGTCTTTGAATAAAAGCCTTCCGTATTTTAAAAAACAAAAAATAATCCGACTTTATAAAATCTCGCCAAGGCACACAATGCACCGTCAGAACAGTTTTACACTCTGGCATATAGCGCTTCAAAACACGAGCAAAAGGTGCCTGATTTATCCAATTGAAATGAAACACAACCTTCTCTTGTCCCTTCGTTTTTTCTTGTAGAAACAAACCTATCTTATTCTCTTGTTCATTTATTGCGCTGGCAGAAACAAGATCACAAGGCAAATAAATATGCTCTACAGCATCAAGCATCTCCGTTTTAATAGTTGTTACAAAAGCCACCTTCACCCAGATGAGATGCAATACCACTCCTTCAGTTTTTTTTAACTGCTTAGTAAGTTGAGTAACGTAACTATTCAAACCATTATTTTGTAATGGGTTGTGATAATCTATCAAATAAATGTGTATCATATTTTATAGTGGTTTTACTGTTTTAGATATTTTCGCCTACTGTTGATAAAAGTAACCTCTTAAACTTATCTCTTTTAAATGCAATAACAATGAAAACCAATGCAAATACAATAATAGGAATATATATATGCTCCAACAAATATAGATAGAAAGGCGCATAATACTGACTTGGTATATAAGTAAATAAATTAATGAAAAAATGTGCTAAAATTAATAACAATGCATTCCCTGAGTGTATGAATAAATAGGAAAGTATCACTCCCATTACAAAAGCTGCTATCACAAAGTTTATATTCTTTATGTGCAATATTCCAAAAAGCAATGATGTCCCTATTATCAATAACCAGTTTGGCAACTTCCCTTTAAAAGTATTGATAATCCCTATCCGTATACTTAATTCTTCTAAAATAGGAGCAATTATCAAAACACCTAATACAAAATTTTCACTCATAAATGATATACCTTCTTGTGAAATTTCATTAAGTACATATCCATAATAATTTATCAGAAATAACAAAGGATGTAAAATAACCGCTAAAACAAAAGCAAAGAATACAGTCCTAAATATATTCACTTCTTTAAACTGCTCTTTCTTAATTTTTTTTTACAAATAAAAATTACAAGAATAAGGGTTATAATCAAAGAAAAAACACCTGTTCTTATAAAAAAAATCTTATTCCAACTTATAGGCTTCCATAACTCTATGAGAAAAATACATAGAGGTATGAAAGCCAAGATACCTATAAACTTTATTAGGTTGATAATAAATTTCATTATAGAGGTGCTCTATTAAATTCCTAATATCTTTTCATACAATTTCTTCGGGCGCTTTCTATCTTGCTCACATTCTCCATAATGATTATAATATTCATTTTTATGGTGGTTAGAATGGTTCAGAGTCTGCCCTGCAATATTTCCAAAACTAGGCTCTAAATGGCTCCCTTTTGTTCCTATTCCACAAGAGCATTCTGAACAATTGTCAATATCATACTTCCCTACTTTTTTCCAATGATCATTCATATCATTTTGCTTATCACCATTTTTATAGCCAAAATACATATTCCCATTATTGTCTTTCACCCAACCTCCTTTAAATGAGGGATTAGTATGCAAGTTGTTGAACTCCGTTTGTGTGTAGGGGTTACTCTTTCTGCCATCACCTCCTCCATAATTACCAAAACTGGTAGGATAATAGCCACTATAAGGGTTATTTTCTGGTTGAGGAGGAGTCAAAGGATCAAATTCTCCTAAACCTGTAGGAAAAGGACGCCCTGCATAACCCGCTCTACAACTGTTCATATCCTCTGCCTTGAGGAGTTCTAATTCTGCTTCAAGAGCTTCTAAAAGTAATTTTGCACGCTCTTTGTTTTTTGTCATTTTTGTCATTTTTTATTTATTTAATAATAATTAGTTTTGCAAAGGTACGTAAAAAGAAAATTCTTGTCAAGTATCTATATAAAAAAAACATAATTTTAACACTGTTTTTAAATGGTTTTCATTCTTTTATAGCAAAAATATCTTATAAATATTGCTTTCTTATCATTACTCTTGCTCTAGAATATTAAAAATTTAACATCGCTATTTTTGAAAAACAATAGACATATTTAATATTTTAATATTGCTATTTTTATATCTCTAAGTATGTTTTCATAAAAATATATCTACAATGAATATTATGAAAAAGTAAAAAAATATTTTTCTTTTAAAGATTAATACTTACTTTTGCATTCGAAAGTAATCTATATAAATCAGATAAATTAAGAAGAAACTAAAATATACATAATGGAAACAGATACCAACATATACTACAAACATCAGCGTACTGAGGAAGTACAAGATATTATAGACAGGATGCCCCATAAATTTGGTAGATATACCTCCTATATCATCATCTTTATAGTTGTCGCATTCTTTTTCTTTGGTTTCATAGTGAAATATCCGGATATTATTGTAGGAAAAATTACCATTAATAGTACAGCCAAAGAAATAAAGTTAGTTGCCAATAGCTCCGGAAAAATACACTTATTTTCTGATAAATTCCTGTCAGACGTAAAGGAAAATGAGCCTATTGCTTATATCCAAAACACGGTTTCTTACGATACAATCATAAAAATAAAAAACAATTTGTCAGATTTTTTAACCTCTCCTCAATATACTGATATTTTGAAGAAGCTACCTAATAAAATTACCTTAGGAGAACTTACCGTCTCATACTATGACTTTTTATCCAATGTAGAACAATTATATCTCTATGAAACTGAAAAACTTTATGATGTACAGATAAATAATCTACAGCATATCTATCAAAAACAACTACGAGAGTTACATATTTTTCAAGAACGATTAGCAATTGATGAAAACTACTATATCTTTGCTAAAAAAATACACCGCAGAGACTCCTTATTATTTTCTTCTCAAACAGTTGCTGAAGCCGATATGGACAAATCGAATATGACGCTCTTACAAACCAAAAATAATATAACCTCCGATAAAGAAAATTTTGCCTCTATGGAAAAACAAACTAAGCAAACTACCAATACCATAAAAGAACTTACTACACAAAAAGCAATTAAATATAATGATTTAAAAACTAATATTATTACCTCCTATAATAAACTTATGGAAGAAATAAATAAATGGGAACATCTATATATTATCAAATCTCCTATAAAAGGTAAAGTACAAACTCTTAACTTTTGGACAGAAAACCAATATGTAACTGCAGGTACAGAAGTTTTTTCGGTAATACCTACGCAAGAAAAGAGTTTAGGACAGATGCTTTTACCTACCCTAGGAGCAGGTAAAGTAAAAGTAGGACAAGAAGTAGTTGTAAAATTAGATGATTTCCCTTATTTAGAATATGGTTCAGTACGAGGAACTGTTATTTCCATCTCAATGAGTAAAAAAGAAGAAAAAACTACACAAGGAGAAATGGAGGTTTATTTAGTACTTGTACAATTTAATGAAGGACTAAAAACTAATTATGGAGAGTATATTAAAACTGATAAAGCAACTTCTGGTACAGCAGAAATCATCACCAAAGACCGCCGTCTTATCCAACGACTCTTTGACAATCTAAAATATGTAATAGAAAAATAAAAGAGTAAACTATATAGCTAATCACTTACCATCGACTTCTTATAATTCCTCCATTTCTCTATACACTGTTGCATATCATTAGGAAGTTCACTATCAAAGCTAAGGTACTTGTGAGTTACGGGGTGTTCAAAACCTAAGGTTTTAGCGTGCAAAGCTTGGCGAGGTAATACCGCAAAGCAATTCTCTACAAACTGCTTGTATTTGGCAAAAGTCGTTCCTTTCAAAATCTTGTCGCCCCCATAACGTTCATCGTTGAAAAGGGTATGCCCTATGTGTTTTAAATGCACCCTTATTTGGTGTGTACGCCCTGTTTCTAACTTGCAAGAAATGAGTGTTACATAACCAAAACGCTCTAACACCTTGTAATGGGTTACTGCCTCTTTACCGTGAGAACCATCGGGGAAGACGTCCATTTGCAGGCGGTCTTTTAAGTGTCGCCCAATATGACCACACACCGTTCCTTCGTCTTCTTCTATATTACCCCATACAAGGGCTATATATTCGCGCTGAGTAGTTTTATTAAAAAACTGTTGAGTAAGGTGTAACATCGCCTCTTCGGTTTTAGCCACTACTAAAAGTCCACTAGTATCCTTATCGATACGATGTACCAACCCAGGACGATTGCTACTGTTGTTAGGCAAGTTCTCAAAATGATATACCAATGCGTTGATGAGCGTTCCGCTGTAGTTGCCGTGACCAGGGTGTACCACCATACCCGCAGGTTTATTTACCACCAAAAGGCTATCGTCTTCGTATACTATGTTTAAAGGAATATTCTCGGGCACCAATAAATCCTCGTGAGGAGGGTGAGGAAAAAGTACCTTTACTTCGTCATTAGCTTTCACACGATGATTAGACTTTACAGGCTCGCCATTCACAAAAATATTACCCTGCTTGGCTGCTTGTTGCACCTTGTTACGGGTGGCGTTCTCTACAAAATTCATCAAGAATTTATCCACGCGCAAAGGTTCTTGCCCTTTGCCCGCCGTAAAGGAGTAATGCTCGTAAAGAGAAGGAGCTTCCTCTCCGTCTGGTTCTAAATCGTCTAAATCTTCTATCTCGTCTATATCACGCATTACCTTACATTTGCGCCACAAACTTTGCCAAAGTTTCTAATAGCGTGCGTACTACGCCCCTTACCAAAGTTTAAATTTATAATAGCCTGCATTGCTCACACTTGCCCGTGCGACTCACACTTGCTAGTGTGGCTCACACCGCCCGTCGTGCTACGACTGCCTGTGCGGCTCGCACTAGTCCCCCATCAGTTCTTCAATAGGTATTTCGGTAGGGATAGTATCCCGAGCCTCTAAGCCGTTGCCACACACAAGGTCTATACGTGAGGTTTTAATAAGCTTATCGCCAGGTTGTACGGGTTTACCGTCGTGTTGCATCTCCAATACCATATCCTTCCCTATATTGTTCACATAAGTAACTCTACCGATGGCAAGCCCTACCGATTGCAAGGTAGCTACTGCATTCCGCCGCGTTACTTGTATCACCTTAGGCACTGTTACTTTATGATAGCCCGACGGATTGATGTTAAGGTATATTTTGCGGTTCTTCTTTACTCTCTCGGTAGCCTCAGGCGTCTGACTGATTACCGATAGAGGAGGGTATTTAGGGTCGTATTCAGTAGAATCCAACACCTCATAACGCAATTGTTGCTTATCTAATATCACCCCTACTTCGGTAAGTGTTTTCTTGCTCAAATTCGGTACTGTAATGTACTCTCCGTGCGCCGTATAGATGCGCAAGAGTTGCAATACACACCAAACTAATATAATACACGCCACTATGGCAAAAGCAAATTGCCAAGCTAGTTTCTTTCCTGAGTTTTTTAAGAATTCTTTAATCTTTTCCATACTTTGCAAGTATTGTTATGGTGCAAAGGTACAAATATTTTTGAAAAGGACAATACAGCCCCCTACAATATCCTCAACCACACCTTCTCCCCTTTCTCTATGGGGGTATCGTTGTAGAAGTACACTTTCCCTTCTACCGAAGTAGCTTCTATAAGGTATTGTGCTCCTTGAAAATAACAGTATTGTACAGTAGCTTCCCAATCAGAGGTTGCTGTAATGGTAATCTGTTGGGGTTTGAAGAGCTTACCGTTATGCCAACTCACTTCTCCAAACAAAGAAGCAGTGTAATAATCGGTATTTTGAAAATAAACTGAGAGCGTATTGTTAAAAAACAATAGCTTTCCGTCGCGCATTATAAGGGTTTTATCGGAGTAAGAAAGTGCGTCTTTACCGTCGTGAGTAGCCACTATACAGCTAATGTTTTGCTCTTTCAAATAGGTGAAGAGAGTGCGTTGTAGTTCGCTCTTTCTAAAATTATCCACCTGACTAAAAGGTTCGTCAAGCAATAACAATTGAGGTTCTTGTGCCAATGCCATTGCCAATGCCACACGCTGTTTCTCACCACCGCTGAGGTTCAGTGCTTTTAAGGGCGCAAAACGTTCCATTCCCACCAAGGTAAGCAACTCCATTACACGCTCTTTTTTATAGGTTAGATCGAGGTTAGAGATAAACTTTCCTACATTTTCAGCTACTGTGTGATAAGGACCTAACCCAAAGTCCTGTGCAAGGTATTTCATCGTTTTAAACCCAGGCACTAACTGCCAAGAAGGTCCTCTTACGCGCTCGTTATGGAAGTGTATAGTACCTTCTTGCACATCAATGAGACCATAAATAGCTTTCAGCAAGGTACTCTTGCCACAACCACTTTCTCCCATCAGCGAAAGGTGCTCACCTTGCGCCAACTCAAAAGAAATGTCTTGCAGTATAGGGTCTTGCCCTTCATAAGCAAAGAATATATTTTTAAGGTTTAGCATTGTTTATTTATATGTAAATATTGGCGCTTTGCAAATTATGCAATTCGTATATTGCTTCCTATACTTTGGCAAAGTTTCCCTGTGACCTAAGAACTCATTTCCTCATTTCCTCATTTCCTCATTTTCTCATTCCCTAATCGGCTCGCACTTAAAGCGCACTTTTAAACTGTTCCAAGAAACGCATATCGTTCTCATAGAACATACGTATATCCCCTATTTGGTACAAAAGCATTGCAATGCGTTCAACGCCCATACCGAAGGCAAAACCACTGTATACCTCACTATCAAAACCACAGTTTTTAAGTACGTTAGGGTCGGTCATACCACAACCCATAATTTCCAACCAACCAGTACCTTTGGTAATGCGGTAATCCACCTCGTTATTGAGTCCCCAATAGATGTCTACCTCAGCACTCGGCTCGGTAAAAGGAAAGTACGACGGACGCAAACGTATACGCGACTTGCCGAACATCTCCTTAGTAAAGTACAACAAAGTTTGTTTCAGGTCAGCAAACGATACGTTTTTATCTATATATAAGCCTTCTACTTGGTGGAACAAACAGTGTGAACGTGCCGAAATAGCTTCGTTGCGGAATACTCTACCCGGCGAAATCGTCCGTATAGGTGGCTGATGTCCCTCCATATAGCGTATTTGCACCGAACTGGTATGGGTGCGTAGGAGAATATCCGGATTAGTTTGTATAAAAAACGTGTCCTGCATATCACGAGCAGGGTGATATTCAGGAAGGTTGAGGGCAGTAAAGTTATGCCAGTCGTCTTCTATCTCAGGTCCGTCCGATACGTTAAAACCTATATTGGCAAAGATATTCACAATTTCGTTTTTAACTATCGAAATAGGGTGGCGCGCCCCGATAGGCGAAGGGGTCGCAGGACGACTCAAATCGCCGTATATACCTTTGCTTTCACTGTGTTCTTCCAAACGCTCGCGCCATTCTTGTACTTTGGCCTCTACTTTTTGTTTGAGCTCATTCACTACCTGCCCAAAAGTCTTTTTCTCCTCCTTAGGCACCTCTTTAAAAGCGGTAAAAAAGTCGTTGAGCACCCCTTTTTTACCGAGGTACTGAATGCGGAATTGTTCAAGTTCTTCCTTAGTTTTCGCGCTAAAATCTTCTATCTTAGCAATATGCTCTTTTATTTTATCAATAATCATACAGTAATACGATTTCTCTTTTGTTTTTCCCAAGACGCAAAAGTATAAATAATTTTCCATTTAGCAAATTTACCAATCTACTAATTTTTTAATTTGCCAATTCTCACATCTGCCAATTCCCTCATTTTCTAATTCTCTCATTTCCTAATTCCCCTTTTTCGTCGCCACATTCCCCCTTTTTCGTCACTCGCTCCTCGTCATTCGTCTCTCGTTCATTCGTCATTACTTCCCTTTTCCGTCATACTCCCCCCTAGCACCTATGGCCTAAGGCCTAATGCCTTTTCTCTTTCTTTCGCCTCGAAACCCCATTTTTGGCATTTTTGGCATTGTTGTATTAAGCTATTAATCAATTTTTTACACACCCTTCCTATACCAATCGTCCAAGATTCGTATAAGCTTCCTATAAGCTCTCTATAAGCTAACCCCACCCTTCTTACACCCTTTTTTCATCAAAAACCCTTTCTTCCCTCTTCCGAAACCCTCCGTTTCCTTCCGAATTCCCCTAATGCCCCAAATACATCGCTTTTGCGACACACACTTTGCCAAAGTTAATCGCCCGTCGTGCTACGACTGCCCGTGCGGCTCGCACCTCATTTCCTAATTACCCTGTCGTACCACGACCTCGCTCCTCCGAGTTTCTCCGAAAAATCCGACTAACCCCCCCCTTTCCACAAGGCACAGCCTTGATTTGTTTAAATTTTGTTTAATTTCTGAGGCACAGCCTCATCTCCTCAACTCAAACTCGCACTTCATTTCCTAATTCTCTCATTTCCTCATTTGCTAATTTCCTAATTATTTTCTACTTTTGCACCCCAAAATCAAATACTCTCAGATCAGACGTGTCTAACAAGTCTAATCCCTGACACCTAATAATGAAAAAACACTTACTTATACTTTTCCTATCATTTACAACAATGATTTTCGCGCAGAAAATACCTGCTGTGAAAGATACCATTACTAAAGATACTACTAAAACCAAAACAACTGAAAAACCCGAAAAGACTCCTGAGCAAAAGCGCGCCGAAGAGTACGCTAAACTCATCAAAAAAAAGGGTATAGAGCGCAACGGACTCTTTACGATTCGCAAAATTGAAGATAAGTGGTACTTTGAAGTCCCCGATTCCCTCCTCAATCGCTATTTGCTATGCGTAACGCGACTCAAAGCAGCTCCTCATAACTTCGGACTCTATGCAGGCGAAAAAGTGAATGAACAAACCGTCTATTTCGAGCAGAAAGGCGAAAAAACACTCCTCTTGCGCTCGTTTCTAAATCTGCAAGAAGCCGGCACCGACGATAATATCTCGGTGGCAGTAGCCAATTCGAGTGCAAATCCTGTGGTGGCATCATTCACCGTTATCGGGCGTAACCCCAAAACCAAAGCACAGCTCATTGATATCACCGATTTCTTCAAGCAAGACAACAGTGTTACCTCTTTTTCATCGAATACAAAAACCCAAATGAAAATAGGCGCTATCGCTACCGATCGTTCTTTTGTAGACGATATACGTCCTTATCCTATCAACGTAGAGGTCAATGCTCTCAAAACGTTCAGCGCTTCACCCAGTACCATCCCGTCGGCAAACAAGGTGGGGGCTATTACCTTAGAACTGAATATCTCTATGGTGCTTTTACCCAAAACACCTATGCAAAAACGCCTCTTCGACCCTCGTGTGGGCTTTTTCGCTACCCGATACATCAAGTTCAGCGACCAGCAACAACGCACCGAAACTGAATATTATATCCACCGTTTCCGCTTAGAACCTCGCAAAGAAGATGTTAAAAAATACCTCAGCGGTCAGTTAGTACGCCCCAAAAAGCAAATCGTTTTCTATATCGACCCAGCTACCCCTAAACAATGGCAAAAATACCTCATTTTGGGCGTAAACGATTGGAATGTTGCTTTTGAACAAGCGGGATTCAAAGAGGCTATTGTCGCAAAACCTTGGCCTAACGACCCTTCTATGAGTTTAGAAGATGCCCGCTTCAACGTAATTCGCTACCTCCCTTCCGAAAAAAGTAACGCCTACGGTCCTAACATCGCCGACCCTCGCAGTGGTGAAATTATAGAATGTCACGTGGGTTGGTATCACAACGTGATGAAACTCCTCAATCAGTGGTATATGATTCAGGTAGGTGCTGTGGATAAACGCGCTCGTACTATGGAGTTCAACGAGGAACTAATGGGCGACCTCGTGCGTTTTGTGTCCTCTCACGAAATAGGGCACTGCTTAGGCTTGCGCCACAATATGGGCGCCAGTAGCCAAACGCCTGTCGAAAAACTCCGCGACAAAAAATGGGTTGAAGCCAATGGGCATACTGCTTCTATTATGGACTATGCGCGTTTTAACTATGTGGCACAGCCCGAAGACAATATTAACAGCAAAGGACTCTATCCACGCATAGGCATCTACGACAAATGGGCAATTGAATGGGGATATCGCTATTACGGCAACAAATATAAAGACGAGTATGCCGAACAAGAAGCTCTTGCCGAAATGGTTACCCAAAAACTCAAAGCCAATCCGCGATTGTGGTTCGGAGGGGAAGGCAAAGATGAAGACCCTCGCGCACAAACTGAAGACCTTTCGGACAACGTGATGAAAGCCAATACCTACGGATTAAAAAACCTCCGCTACATCGTGCAACACCTCCCTGAATGGACAAAACAACCTAACGACAAATACGAACATTTAGACGAAATGCAAACCGCTGCCTATATGCAGTATTTCCGCTATTTGAAGCACGTGCTCAAACACATTGGCAATAGATATGTGGGCATCATCGGTGAGAAAGAAGTTTATAAAGAAGTACCCAAAGAGAAGGTAAAAGAAGCTATTAACTACTTAGATAAAGAACTTTTTGAAGCGCCTTTGTGGTTATATCCTCAGGAAATAGTAGAAAAAACAGGAGCAACCCCCGATAAGAACATCATCAGTATGCAAAACCTTACCCTGAGTGTGCTTTTAGGAGAGTCAACCCTCTACAACCTTTATAACCAATCGCTCACCTCCAAAAATCCTTATCCGCTAAACGAATATCTGCAAGATGTATTCAAAGCGGTATGGAAACCCCTCAACAACCCCGATGCGCGTCAAAACACCTATCGCCGTGGTATCGAACGCTTGTACCTCTCTCAAATCGATAGACTCATCAACGCGCCTGCTGAGGCTAAAAACAGTAAAGCTGCGAGCATACAGCAAGTATCGGATGTGCGCCTCTTTGCCTTGCAACATTTAGATATGATTGAGGCTTTTGCCAAACAAGCTCTTGCTAAAGAACCTGCTTCATCTATTAACCATCTACACTACCAAGAAATTGTAAAGGAAATAGAACGTATTAAAGACCCTAAAAAATAGAATCTCTCTTCGGAAGAAAAATTAAACAAATCATTTAAATGCCTGCTGTGCTATGGCTTGTTCGATTTGTTTTTATATTTGTAAGATTTCTAAGACGTAGTCTTATCTTTTATTTTTTCAAAGATTTTTGTTCAATTCTGTAGTGCAAGCTACACTTCTTTTTTCTAATTTCAAGAAACTGATAATGCAACAACAACACGAACCCAAACCCGACCTACTGTTTATCCTCATTATGGGACTCCTATCGATGCTCACCCCGCTGGCTATCGATATGTATCTCCCTGCTTTTGTGAAGATTGCTAACGATTTGAACGTATCTGAAGAGATGATTTCTCAAACCTTAGCGCTCTTTACCCTTGGTTTTGCTTTTGGGCAACTCTTCTGGGGACCTCTTTCCGATAGTTATGGGCGCAAACCTATCATTCTCATTGGGATTATCACCTCGGCACTGGTGTCGTTAGCGATTACGCAAATTCATCATATCCATCACTTTTATATACTGCGCTTTGTACAAGGCTTTTTTGGAGCATCGCCGGCGGTAGTAACGGGCGCGCTCTTACGCGACCTTTTCGCCAAAAATGAGTTCGCCCGCCAAATGTCAATGATTATGATTGTCACGATGATTGCCCCTCTCATCGCCCCCGTACTGGGCGGTCACCTCACCGACTGGTTTCATTGGCATATCATCTTCTACGTGCTGATGGTTTTAGGACTCTTGGCGGCGCTCTTAGTGAGTTATAAAATCCCTGAAACGCTTCCTAAGTTCAAGCGTGTTCCTTTGAAAATAGGCAACACCTTGCGTATTTATGGAAAGCTCCTCAGCAACAAAAAGGTATTGGGGTATATTTTCTGCAATTCGCTTTCCTATTCAGGAATGTTTTGCTTTATCACCACGGGCTCTATTGTGTACACCAAACTCTTTGGGGTAGCCCCTCAACACTTTGGGTATTTTTTCCTTCTCAATGTAATTGTAATGATGACAGCAACCTCACTCAATGGCAAATTCGTCACCAAAATAGGCGTAGAAAAATCCTTGCGGTTGGGGCTAACTATCCAACTCATTGCAGGAGCGTGGCTGGTGATATGCGGTATTTTCCATTTGGGATTATGGGCTACGGTAGCAGGCGTTTCAATGTTTGTAGGTTTGGTATCGGTAGTGTCCAGCAGTGCCAATGCCGCCATTTTGGATATGTACCCCGAAGTAGCGGGTACCGCCAATTCACTCACAGGAATGTTGCGTTTTGGTATCGGTTCAGTAGTAGGAGCAGTGCTCTCGCTTTTCGCCATCACCTCCGAGCGCCCAATGGTATTTGCAATGGCAATATGTATAGGAGTAGGTGCCCTCAGTTATGTGCTGTTAGTCGCCCCTCGCACCATTAGCAAATAACTATACCATTTCTCTGCCCCTCTAAGTCTCTCCAAAACAAAAATTTTATAGTTTATCATAGCTCGATATTTACCTTATATCTATCATCAATCAGTATCAAATTAGTGTTATGTTTCTTTGCAAGGGCTAAAAATTGTGCATTATCATCTAAAACACTTTCCATTGTACACCAATCATCATCTAAACGCTTTTCTATGGCATTTGCATATTTCTTTATATCCTCAAAGTGGGTTTTAATATAGTTTTCACTCATTACAAGACAATAACATTTAATATCATCGAGATATTTTTTTGTAAAATCTTTTTCCCAGTCAAAAGGAATGTATACTCCTTCAATGATAAGATTTTGTTTGTTTTCTATGGCTGTCTTAATCATTTCACGAATAATAGGCCACATATAATCTGTAAGTGCTTTATCATTTTCTAAGGTAAGTTTAGTATAACCACTGCGAATTAATCCCATTTTCAAGTGATCTATTGATAGATATGGGTATTTATATTTTTCTAATAGCTTTTGAGCTAAAAAAGTCTTACCTGTGTGTGAAGCTCCAGTAATTAAAACAATCATTTTTATACCTCGTTTACCTCTGATAAAACCGCACCCAATCAATATACATTCTCACCGGTTTATCAAATGGCTTTACTTCGCCTACCCATTCACCTCCCAGTTGCATATCAATAATCAAATAAAAAGGCAAATCAAACGGGAATTGCTTTTCACTCTCCTTACCAGGCATACGCGAGTAGACAAATGAAGGCAGTCCGTTTACGTAAAACCGTATCACATCTCCTTCAAAATCCACTGCATAAGTGTTGTAGTCATCAGGATTAATAGGGAAAGAAGTAGAGTTTTTTGGTCCTGCTTTCTTTTTATATGTAAACGGCGAATGCACAGTGTGATACACAAAAGGGTCGTAATTTAAGCGTTCTATAAGGTCTATCTCTCCTCCTTCTTCAGGCCATTTAGTGTCTTTGGTAACCAACCATATAGCAGGCCACGCTCCTTGCGTACCTTCTAACTTACAGCGTACTTCTATCTTCCCTTTTTGGAAAAACTTCTTCCCTTTAGTCCAAACTCCCGCAGTAAGGTAAGGCGAAGGGTCTTTTTCTAAATCTTTATTGGTCACCCCTAAAAGAATCATCTTCCCGTCCTTTATCTCAAACAAACTCGGGTCACTGCTCATTGTGTTGCAACAGTTATCTCCCCAACGGTTCATTTTTGTCCACACACCCGTTGAGAAAATATCTCCCCTATCGAAATTATCTTCCCATACCAATTTCCAAGGTTTCTCATTAACCTCCTCTTTCTTTGAACAACCCCAGCTCATAAGAGCCAACGTAAATAGTAATAATGTAAAAGGTTTCATATTCATACAGTTTAAGTTATTATCTTTTCATTTTCTCTTTCTTCATATGCCTTACCTAAAAGCGCTAAAAACTCTTTGCGAGGTATTTCCTCTGCTCCCAAACGCTCTAAATACTCGCTGTATATTTGGCAATCTACCAATGCTATATCGGGGTGTGCTTGCAGGTAGGTGATAAAGCCGTATTCTGACGCATTATTGCGCTTGCTAAACATACTCTCCCCACAAAAGATTTCGCCCATTTTTAGCCCGTATAAACCTCCTATGAGCACATCTCCTTCCCACACCTCTACCGAGTGCGCTATCCCTCTTTTATGCAAGCCTGTATAGGCTTCTATCAGTTCAGGGTGAATCCACGTACCGTCTTGGTTTTTACGCGGAACAGTAGCACACTGTCGCATCACCTCAGTAAAACAACGGTTATAAGTAACGCTATAAGGTGCTTCGCGTAGCATCTTGCGCATATGCTTGCTGATATGCAATTTCTCCCGAAACAGTACAAAACGCGGGTCAGGACACCACCAGACTACCGGCTCTCCTTCGTTATACCAAGGGAAAATACCCTCCGAATACGCCTCAATAAGCCGTTCAGGGGTAAGGTTCCCTCCTAAAGCAACAATTCCTTCCTCCGAAGCCGTATCGGGGGAAGGAAAAGATGTTTTATCGTTCGTTAAGTATATCATTCTTTAGAATGGCAAATCGTCTTCCTCAGTAGGGGCAGAAGCTCCCTGTGCGGGGTCTGGTGCACTAAAAGCCTGTTGAGGGGCTTGTGGCGGATACTGAGGGGGCGTTTGTTGGTATTGTGGTGGGGCTTGCTGATATTGCGGAGGCGCTTGCTGATATTGTGGTTGTGCATATCCTTGTGGCGGATAAGCAGGTTGCCCCTGTGGTGGATATTGCCCTTGCGGAGGGGGATAGGCTCCTTGTGCCACCTCAGCATTTTCAATACGCCATCCTTGTAAGTTCACAATATATTTAGTTTCACCTTGCGGGTTTACCCATTCACGACCGCGAATATTGAAACTGATGCGTACCAATTGCCCTACCTGAAAGTTGTCGAGAAGTACACATTTTTCTTGTACAAAGTCAAAGGGGATATACTGAGGGTATTGCTCCTCAGTAGAAATCACCACATCACGGCGTTGGAAGCCGTTTTGTCCTACGGTTTGTGTAGGGCTAATCTTTATAATTCGTCCTTGAATTTCCATATTGGTATTCCTTTTTATTGCTTATTCTGATAATATTTACAAGGGCAAAGATACTATTTTTTTAGTTATCGGCAATACTTATACCCTAAAATATTACAAAACATTTTACTTTTTGCCCAAAAATATTCTATTTACAAGTCTTTGTATAATCATCTACCAACTGTATCATTCCTTCTTTCGTTTTGGTGTTGTATTTAGTAACATCTAACGAAGGACAGTTGATATATTTAGCCAATATTTTTTGTATTTTATCCGCACTCTTCGAACCAAAAGTTGCTTTATCTCCCAAATATACCGCTTTGTCAGCTCCCTTAATCTTCAAATAGTAATCCTCAGGATATCTGCTGTGTGCCAACACGTAATTGCCATTGTTATCATACAGAATTTCAAAGAACTGAGCAGCCCCCGAAAGTACGTTTAGCTGTGAACCTCCGTGAGCAAAAAAGCCGTCTTCTGCACTTTTTGAACCTATAAAACAACGCTCTTCTATGCAGAATTTCACACCGTCTTTCGCTTTAAAATAAGCGTCTTTCTCACCTTCCTTTTTGAGTTTCATCGTTGCTCCATATGAAGTAAGGTCTGATACATTCTGCTCTTTGTTAAGTATCGCTCCTACCGACTGGAATTCAATCGTAATAAGCCCCTCTTTCTTATCCCCTTTAGCATCTATCACATAACCCGGAGCATCGTAAATATTTACCGTTTGCTTTTTCGCTTCCTCCAACATTTCTTTATTTTGCTGGTCGATAGCATTCTTTCTACCTTCTAAATATTGACTAAAAGCCTCAGTCATATCGCCAAACGGATAGCCATTGGCATAAAGCCTATTCACAATTCTTTTATCAGCCACCCCTATTTTGGTAAGAGGAACAAATACCGGAAACTCTTTTTGGTCGTAGGTTTTTATAACGAAATAATCTTCGTTTTTATACGAATGATGATGCGCAGTAGCCACTACGTGACCTTTGATATCTGTTACCGTAAAATCAGTGATAACAATACCCCCATCTCCGTTTTGCACTTTGCGCACAATAATGCCTATCTGCTTGCCGTTTTTAAGAATCGCTTCTCCCTGTACCAAAATTTTATCAGCCATAGCCAAGTTATCTTCCGTTTGAATAGTATTCCGCTCTTGTTCAAACACAGCGTCCCATTTCTCTGAGAACGGACGATGAGTACTCTCAAAAAAAGCCGTTACCACCGCAGGGTCAATACCCTTTTCTGTGAGCATTCCAGTCCCCGATTTAAACACACAGTCAAGCAGGTACTTCTCACCCGAAAAAGTAAATTTCAATTTATCCGGAATTGCCACTTCCCGAATTACCCCATTAGCATTAGAAAACTCTATCCAACGGTGAGGAGCTAAATTACCTTGTGCCGTTTCAGCCGTAAGAACCACCCTGTACAACAAATGATTCGAAAGGTCACTAAATTGATATTTACCGTCCTTTTTCTCAATCTTAGCAACGGAAGTACCATTTGATAGAAGTTCACCCTTTTTCACTTTAAAATCTTGCGCACAAACATTCATTACTGAAAGTACGCCTATTAAAAATAAACATTTCATTTTATTCATCTTGAAAAAACAATTAAATTACAACCGCAAAAATAATGATTTTTGTAATATATACAAAATACATAAAAGAAAACTCTATCATTTCCCCCTTCACCCTTCTGTTTTCTCTCGCTACATTCCCCCTTTTCCGCCACTCGCCCCTTGTCATTCGTCACTCGTCACTCGTCATTTCTCCCTTTTTCCGTCTCTATATTCATTCTTTTGCGTCACTACATTCTCCCTCTCCTTGGGAGAGGGACGGGGTGAGGATTCTTTTTCTTTCGCCTCGAAACCCCGTTTTTAACATTTTTAGCACTGTTGTATTATAGTATGAATCAACTACTTATATGCCCTTTCTATACCAATCGTCCAAGATTCGTATAAGCTTCCTATAAGCTCTCTATAAGCTACCCCCACCCATCTTACACCCTTTTTTCATCAAAAAACCTCCCAGTCTTTTTATGATTTCTTCCGTTTCCTTCCGATAGCTCAGATGTGTCACTTTTAGGGGGATACACTTTGCCAAAGTTTCAAACTTTGGCAAAGTTAATCTTCTCTGGTGCAAGCTTGTAACTCGCACCCCATTTGCTAATCTCTTAATTCCCTAATTTTCTCATTCTCTAATTTTCTCATTCCCTCATTTTCTAATTATTTATTGTAACTTTGCCAAAAGTTTAAACAGATTTTGTTATATTTATCTTTGTCTTGTAATATTTCTCGTATTATTAACGTATAAAACTAAACTTTTATGGATACCATAAATTGTATTTTAGGAGTGTTTTACATAACAATGGGATTCCTAATCTCAAAATTCCCTAACTTATTATCAGGCTATAACACATTGTCTGATGAAGAGAAAGAACCTTTAAAAAACACAGATTATACGCTGTATCTGCGTAATGTCTTTATTATTTGTGGATTAGCTTCTATTTTTTTAACTTTTTTGTCTCGTTCCGTTGTTTGGGACATTGGTATTTCCATATTACCAGGCTTGCTTATTCCCATTTTATCCGTACTACGATTTAATCCTATAAAAAAACAAGCTTTTTCTAAAAAAGATTTTTACATTGTTCTTTTCTTAATCGGGGCTGTGTGTATTTTTCTTTTTTATGGGATGAGAGAAAGTGATATTGAGGTTAGCAAAGAAAGAATTGAGAATTCAGGTCTTTATCATTTTAATATTAAAATGAAAGATATTGATTCAATAACTCTTGTTAACGAATTACCTAAATTTGTTTTGCGAACTAACGGATTTGATGTAGGAATCATCAAAAAGGGATTTTTTAAAACCGAAAAAGGAGATGTATATAAACTTTCTTTACGTGTTAATACAAAACCTTACATTAAGATTTATCACTCCAAAAATCAAATACTTCTTTTGAATTATGGCGATTCTATACAAACTTTACAATTATTCAATAATATCAAAACACATATGAAATGAACCCAAATTTTATAATTTCGCCTAAAACATTAACTCTTATTACAAACATTCAGTTGTACAGCCACATAGTCGTGAATCCCCTTTAAATTTTGTAGTTTTTCCATTGATAACAACTATTAAAAATTGTATAACGCATTACAATGGCATAATTATTGCAACAAACTTTAATATTAATTTTTTAAATTGAATCAAGTATGAAAAAAATTATTGCTTTAGTATCAGTGATTTGTTTATCACTAGTAGCTTTTTCTTCTATATCTTGTAGCAAGAATGATGACCCAGCAGACAATGACCTCTTTGTAGGAACCTACAAAGGTAGTATCTCTTACTCAAATGGAAATGAGAAAAAATCTGCTGATAACGGAGCCGTAACAGTTGTTAAAACAGGAAATGACTATTATTTCCGTTTTTCAGATGGTATTCCTGACCTTAAAGGTGTTAGCTTCAAAAAAGAAGGAGATAACATTTTAGTAAATGTTGATTTGCAAGATGGTTTAAAAGTAATCAGAATTAACGCCTCTTCATTGTACATTCTGTATACTACAGATGGAAAGACCTGGACTGCTAACGCCAGTAGGTAATTCTAAAAGAAGTACTAAAAAACCCCCGAAAATATATATTTTCGGGGGTTTTTCATTTTTAATATGTGCTCTTCCTTCCTTATTACTTCTTTTTAAATATCAAATTTATCAAGAATAAAATAACGATAGCTCCAATAGCTCCTGTCAAGATAGCACCAATCCATCCTCCTCCAAGTGAGACGTGAAACACATCTCCTAAAAGCCAATATCCCACGATACTTCCAAGAATACCAATAATGATATTGCCAATAAGACCTAATCCACTACCTTTGTAGATAGTTCCTCCTAACCATCCAGCGATGGCTCCAATAATAAGTGTTGCGATAATACCCATAATTTTTAATATTAAATTAGGGTACAAAGGTAAGAATTATCATCTAAAAAAACAAATAAAAATCATAACGTTGTATTGTGAATTGTTTTCAAATTTTGTAGTTTTGCGATTGATAACAACATCACTGCCCTATTGGCTCTGGCAAGTCTGTTGTGAATTGCTTTCAAATTTTGTAGTTTTGCGATTGATAACAACCCTGCTATTTCTGAAACACAATTCTTAGATGTTGTGAATTGCTTTCAAATTTTGTAGTTTTGCGATTGATAACAACCTTGGGTTATATTCGTAAGGGACAAGTTCCGTTGTGAATTGCTTTCAAATTTTGTAGTTTTGCGATTGATAACAACTTTTTATTTAATCTTCATCAGCAGGACACGTTGTGAATTGCTTTCAAATTTTGTAGTTTTGCGATTGATAACAACGAACCTTGCATTATAGAGGTTGATAAGCAAGTTGTGAATTGCTTTCAAATTTTGTAGTTTTGTGATTGATAACAACAATTTTCAGATGAACAAATTGATATACTAAAAAGGTTGTTATTTAGAATTTGTTAAAAACAATACAAAGTCTACAATTAAAAGTTAAAACAATCTTAAACTTTGTTAACTTACTTGACAGAGAAGAGAATATCTTATAACTTTGTCGCAAAACTCTAAAATATTTAATCAAGAGAAGAAGGAGAAGAACTAATACTCCCATAATTAATCATTTTTATTATGAAAAAGTCAGTACAAATCTTTTTAGAACTTATCTCAGCTATTGCACTTTACTTGTTTATAAATTCAATAGCCTATGGAGATCATTTGGTAACCCTACCCCTATACTTAACAGGTGTAGTGATTATGAGTTATCTCTTTGTAAGAGAGAGACCCCAAGAATGCCTACAAAGTGCCTTACGCATTGTTCTTCCGTTTACGGGGTTAATGCTTATTGCAGGGAGTCTGCCTGATGCACATTTCAGTTTAGCTCTGATTTATATTGTGAGCACAGGGGCAGCTTTTTTATTAGGAATGCTCATTGCCACCGTGAGCAAGACGTACCAGAAGATAGGCTTATCGGCATTGACTTTTCTGCTGGTAGTTGCCGTACGGTTGTCGTTTTCAGCGGAGTTTCAATATTTGATAGGCGTACATTGGTATACCTTAGGAAGTTAATCATCTAATAGAATATAGAAAGAGGTTGCTCAGAAGTCTGGGCAACCTTTTTTATGCTTTGTTACTTATAAAATATTTTTTTTGTGTCTTTGCGCTTTATTGTTGAACTATTTGATAAATCAAACATTTATGTTGTGAATTGCTTTCAAATTTTGTAGTTTTGCGATTGATAACAACAATGCCCTTAATAAAAAGGTACATTTGGGCGTTGTGAATTGCTTTCAAATTTTGTAGTTTTGCGATTGATAACAACACTGTCATTAAATTCTTTTAATCCCATCTTGTTGTGAATTGCTTTCAAATTTTGTAGTTTTGCGATTGATAACAACTTTCCTATGTTTCTGAGTTTTTTGAGGTAGGTTGTGAATTGCTTTCAAATTTTGTAGTTTTGTGATTGATAACAACGGACTCTCAAGACTTCCTACGCTCAGCTTTGTTGTGAATTGCTTTCAAATTTTGTAGTTTTGCGATTGATAACAACAATAAAATACTATATCAACTAAGCATACAAGTTGTGAATTGCTTTCAAATTTTGTAGTTTTGCGATTGATAACAACCAGGAATAATACCACTGTTTACCTTCTCGTGTTGTGAATTGCTTTCAAATTTTGTAGTTTTGCGATTGATAACAACTAAGTGAGTTATATGAATATCTAATCAGTAGTTGTGAATTGCTTTCAAATTTTGTAGTTTTGTGATTGATAACAACGTGCACCCCGATAGGCAAGCTCTCACGTTCGTTGTGAATTGCTTTCAAATTTTGTAGTTTTGCGATTGATAACAACGTAGTAGCAAGGCACAAGGAACAGTACACGGTTGTGAATTGCTTTCAAATTTTGTAGTTTTGTGATTGATAACAACATAATGCTTGTACCTCCTTTGCCCGAACCAGTTGTGAATTGCTTTCAAATTTTGTAGTTTTGCAATTGATAACAACGTTTAACAATAACCTAAATAAATATACAAGGTTATGAATTGCTTTCAAATTTTGTAGTTTTGCGATTGATAACAACTTAATGACTCATATAACTTCAAATGAGCAGGATTGCCTATGTAAATAGAACGGTATAACATAGTTTAAAGAGTGTTTTATTGGTTTTTAAAAAGGGGTTTTAATATTCGCCTATGCTTACAATATCGCCTAAGTGATTAATACGGACTTTTACGATATCTTTTAACCCTGACAAGCCTTCTCTTTTCCAAGTTGTATTTTTTAGAACATTATCTGTCTCTACATTAGTTTCTAGGTGATGTCTAAAGAAATAATCTTTAGTAGCTATTTTTTGTACTCTAAACAAATTGGAGCTTATCAATTTTTTATTTTTAGGATCTAACAAATCTATTTCAGCGGGATTAAAACCTGTTGTTGCATTAGGAAATACAAACATTTCATTCTGTTTCATCGTAAACAGAAATTGCCAACCTTCTTCTTGTTTATAGGTTTTATCAATAATAGGAAGCCCTTGTTGAGTACGTACTACCGCTTCAAAGAAGGAAACTATTTGTTCCTGCAAATTACCTTCTTTATCCCGATAAATAGCCACGTGGTGGTTATTGCCTGTACTTACATAATCTACAGGAATTTCATTTCCTTCTTTATTCAATGTAGTTTTTCCTAAATGGTCTTTTCCTATGTGCAAAGGTTGAGCGTTGTTCACGCCACTTATAGTAACGCGTTTAATCGCAATCCCTTTTTCTTTATTGAGCCAAATAGGATTCTTTTCTAAGTCTACAAAAGCTTTTTTAGGATCATTATCGTAGTCTTGGAGTCGCTTGATAAGAATGCGTTTTACTCCTTGGTCAATTACTTTTTCAATAGATTTCAAATCTTTGAAATTGTCAGGAGAAATATCCTTGCGGATAGAAAAGTCTTCTTCCAAATAGGTGAGATTTACTTTTTCTGGCAAAGTTTTAGTTTTTGCTTCATCTAAATAAATAGGTTTTTTAGATAGTGCGTTCTTACCTGTAAAGGCTTTTTTAGGGTCGTTGTCATTAGCTTGCAGTCTTTTCAGCAATGCTTCGCGATAAACAGGATTAGAGACTTTTGCGATAGTTTCTTTATCAAACTTTACACCTATTTTTTCTTCTTTATTGACATAATATTGGTATTTACCATATATAGTTTCTTTGTGTAGCTGACCTCGTGGCGTGAGTGTGATTTGTTGTTTATCAGTGCCAGCAGGTTTATTTACATTTTTGGTAACTACTTTATTCTTTGCTTTGTGCGAAATGAATATTTCTTCGAGGTGTTTTTTTGCTACTTGTCTAAAGTTAGGTATAGGTTCTATAAAAACTCTTTTTTCATTACCATTTTCATCATGTATTTTAATGGTTTCTTTTCTTTCTATACCTGAAATATCAGTATATAGTTTATTGTTTTCATCTTTTCGAGCATTTAGATGATTGAGATATTGTATATAGGAAGGTTTAGTAAAGGCGACAGTAAGGGCATCCATTGCGTGGTGGCGATGGTCGTTACGCTTTGTCCAATCTTTTATTACTTCTACTTTTCTACCATCTCGACGTTCTATTATTTCAGTAAGTCCTAACGACTGATATTTAGGCATATTTAGCTCTTTCATCACATCTACCAAGCCCCAGTCTTCGCGCAATCTATCGGTGATACTTCCTGAGGTAGAAAGTACATTTTTAGTTACTTGGAAAAGTATTTCTTTAGCTTTTTTAGCTATGTACTGAGTATCTCTCAGGTCTCTATTGATAAAGTCATCACCTATTTCAGAGGCTTTTTTGAGCAAATTCTTGTATTTAGCAGGAGAAATGCTTTTTGTTTTATAAGCATTCTCTACTCTGGTGAGATATTGATTGAGTTCTTCTTCACTATTTAAAGAAGTAATATAATCAAAAGCAGTATATTCTCCTTTGTCACTATTTATTCTATGGAAAGTCAATGTTTTATTAGAAAAACTATCATCGAACACTCGTGCCTTAGGAACAATGTGTTCTATCTCAATATTTTTACTAAACAACATATCTTGAGCTATAGGGGCATTAGTATATAGTTCTTTATAGCCATTGTGTTCCAATTCTTGATACAAGCGATAACGAATAATATCAGATTTCGTAGGATTCTTGATGCCAAACTGTTTCTGAAGTATTTCGCTAATTTTTTGATGTTCTGATTTAGCTTTGTTTATATTTTGGGTCATTTCATACCTCTTTTGCGCATTTTTCTTTAACTCACGAGCTAATTCAATGCGAATTTCATCGAAATGGAAGTATTTTGTAATTTTCCCTTCAGCATCTCGTTCACTGTTTTTCTCAATCAAAGCGTTCACTACATTGATCATCTGATTGAGAATCTTCTCAACCACTGGATTTCTCAAAGCGTTCTTTTTAAGTAGTGGAATAATATTTTTCAGTTCACGAGCCTCTAATTCTTCTGTGGTTAGAGATAGTTTAGAGTGCTTATAACCTGCCTTTTCACAAGCTGTGCTATACTGATTTTCTTTTATATTAGGGTATATCTTGCGGATAGCTTTAGTAGATAGGCTACCGTAGTCATCTTGCAAGGCTACATTGGCGAGTATTCTAGCGTGTTCTCTCTTAAAAGCGTATTTCTTTTCTAAGATTCGGTAAAGAGTTTCGTTACCAGAAGTAGAATCATCACTTTCATAGGAATAAAGCAAATGCCACAACTGATAGGAATCCTGCTTTTCAAACTCTTTTACAGGCAAAAGAGGGTCAAAATAAAGGATTTTAGTACATATTCCTAATGCTTGGAAGATAGCTTTTACACTTTCTCTGATTTCGGAAGCTGAAAGAGGAGATTCATCTAAAGACCAATCGTCTTTTGTAGATTTTATTTGTAAAATATCTTTCACATCGTGAGCTTCCATTTCAACAATCTTCAAATAGGCTTCATAGAGTGCTTTTTGAGTACGATTTCCTTCTAATTGATTGTAGTTGATTTCCCATTCTTGAGGAGAATAGCCTAATAATTTCAGTACTTTATCCGATTTTAGGTCTCCTTTTAGGTTCAGTTCGTCAAAAAGGAGTTGCTTGCATTCCATATCCAAACTAAAAATCGTTTGAGAAGATTCATTGAGCAAATCTAACTGAGTAGTCTTAGCAGAGATTTTCTTTTTCCTAATACCTTTTCTTTTGCAGATAACGTTATTGAGTATTTGCCAAATCTTAAATTCTTGAAACAAAGGAGAGGATTTAGGGACAACACGAGCTCCTATGCTTTTAGTTATAGTTTTTCCGTCTTTTTCTATCTCAATTTCTTTGCTCTCAAACTCACAAAATGATATCAATCCTTTTTGAGATTTAGGTTTACGTTGATAAAAAATTACCACATCACGGATTTGCTTTTTAAGTTCCTCAGTCAATTCTTTGTGAAATGAAGCTTGAGTTTCCCAAATGCGTTCAAACTCATCTAAGTAATCCTGACGGTAAAACACTTTATTTTTAAGGCTATTATGTCTATTTTCCTGAAGCTGTGCATACAAGTATTGCCCTACTGTTTGAAGATTGAAATAGAGTTCTTTACTTCTATCGGAAATAGCGCCTAAATAGCCACTTGCATTGTTCAAATTGTTGTTGATTTCGGTTAAGACATAAGCTACTTCTTCTTTTGAAAGTTGTTTAGATACAGCCTCCGCACGCCACTGATAGGCTTGCAAACGAACAGATTCTTTAGAACCTTTGTTTTCAGCTGTGTCAAAATGATATCTTTTAGAAAAGGCTTTTGAAGTAGCATCCTTACCTTTCCCTTGTAATTCTTTGTAAAAACTATCTGTTAGGATATCAGGGTAAAACTGTTTTTGAAAATTCCAAACGAGGTCAAATTCTTTTTGTAAATCTGAACGATAAAAGTCTGGGAGGAGTTTTTTATTTTGTTGAAGTAATTGTAGCGATAACTGTCCTGGAGTTAAGTTTTCATCATAGAGGCGCTTTGCTATAGCCATTCCATCTATTGCTTGTCCTTCATCTTCAGTTTTTGCTTTTCTGCTACTTTTATAGCCTCGTTTTTTATTAATAGCTAGTAGTATCCTAGCAAACTCTTCTTTTTCGACACGTTCGGTAACAGCTTTAGCTCTCAATTGCCAAGTAGAATGTGTGGTATTTTTGCCATTTTCAGCTAAGATAGAGGAGGGAGTAATTAGGTTTGCTTTCTGCAATAAATCTATGAGATATTTTCGCCTTTGTTGATAGCGATCAAGATTTAGTCTTGCTCCGTGTTTAAGGGTTCTATTGGCATTAGTAGTTATTGATTTTCCTTTTTCAAAGTCGGATTGTTCATCTGTGGTTAAAGACACAATACGCACTCCTAATTCCTTAATCTCTGATTTTTCTTTGTTCTCATCTTCTACAATATGGGCAAAACTTATTGAAGTGGTGCCTAAATCTAATCCTAAAATGTTTTTCATTCTTTTTATATTTTGGTGAGGCAAAGATAACGAAAAAAAGTTAAAAGTAAAAAATAAATTAAGAAATATTTGCACATTAAAAATATTAAACTTACTTTTGTCGCACAATTTGAAAGCAATTCACAATAAGGATGATTCCGTTGTGAAAACATTTAAAGGAGCCCTATCATTATATTAGTGATAGGGTTCTTTTTTATTCCCTATTTTTTGTATCTATAAGAATAGTTACAGGACCGTCATTACACAAGGCTACTTGCATCATCGCCCCAAACTGTCCTGTGGGCACTCGCTTGCCTAACAAACTTTCCACTTGCTTTATAAACGTCTCATAGATAGGAATTGCAACTTCTGGACGTGCTGCCTTTATATAGCTGGGGCGATTACCTTTTTTAGTAGAGGCGTGCAAGGTGAATTGCGACACGATAAGCACTTCTCCTCCTACATCTTTTACCGAAAAATTCATCACCCCATTTTCATCGTCAAAAACGCGTAAATTCACCATTTTGGCCGATAACCACGCTATATCCTCATTGGTATCGCTATCTTCTATACCTACCAATACTAATAAACCTTTATTGATATAAGCTACTGTTTGCTTATCTATATCCACCGATGCGTGAGTTACACGCTGAATAACTACTCTCATAAAATATCTTTTTTTATTACTCTCCAAGCCCTTCTGAGTTTCTCTCTCAGATTTGTTAATACGCTGTTTTCTCCTCATCAACGGAAGCATTCCACTTACATCTTCCTTCTTACCTTGCCAAAAAATTCATCATTACATCTTCTTTCCTTCTCCTTAGCTTCACTTTAAATTCGTCTTAGGTTCGTCTTTTCTTCGTTCATCGTTCGTCTTTCCTTCGTTCATTGTTCGTCTTTCCTTCGTTCATTGTCCGTCTTTCCTTCGTTCACTGTTCGTCTTTCCTTCGTTCACTGTTCGTCTTTCCTTCGTTCATTGTTCGTCTTTCCTTCGTTCATCGTTCGTCTTTCCTTCGTCTTTCCTTCGAATAAACCCTAAATTCCAAATACCTCTCCTACCCTACAATTTTTTTACTATTCATTGTCCATTCAAAAAACTTTTAATTCCTTAATTAATTATACACCTTTTCCATAATAATCATACAAGATTCTCCTGCCAATTCTTCTCACCTTTTGCTAATTATCACCTACCCGTGTGCCTCGCATTGCCTATCGTGCTACGACATTCTGAGACATAATCTCTCACATAATCAGCTCCAAGCATTCACTAACATCTTTTACATCGAACTCACGCTATTTTTTGCAAATTAACACATTATCCGATAATACTTTCACTCTATCACCATACGATTGTATCTCCCTAACAAAGTCTGGTGTAATTTTTAAGCGCAGTTTGAGTACAATTTCATTGTCAGTTTCTCTCACTACCTCTTGCGAAGGATGCAGAGGCATCGCTTTGAGGTATTCCGCCGGATTAGGCATAAAAACTGAATCATTGGGCAATTTTTTAAAGGCAAGTACCACCTCTTCTGCTTGTGTGTGCTCACTATCTACCCACGCCCCAAAACTATCGTCGAAAAAACACTCCACACCCTCAGGTACAGTGTGCTGATATTTAATATCTTTGCTGTCATCTAAATGGGCAATCCTATCCAAGCCAAACACCCGTAGCGCTTTCTTCTCCACATCCCACGCCAACACATACCAACGTCTTTGCGCCTCTTTTAGCAAATAAGGCTCTATCGTACGCACTTGGGGTTGTTGTTTTTTATCCCAAAACTTATAATAGTGCAACTTTAGCTGACGATGTTCTTTAATAGCCCTAAGCAAGGGTGAGAGATACTCCGTCCCCGCAGGCAATCGCCTATCAAACTGAATAACTTTAGAAAGATTACCGTAATTTTGCAAAGCTCTGAACACATCAAATGCCTCGAAGAGATTTTGGGTATAGGGGTCATTATCTTCTGTGATTTCGTATGCTTTAAGAGATTTGTTAAACTTAATAATTATATGGTAAACTTCTTTAATAATTTGAATATCACGTTGTAAAGTACGTTTAGCAAGAGGTTGCCCCTCTGTATTCTCTATACTTCTCTCCCAAGCATTCTCTAATTCTTCACTAGTACAGGGTTTGATACGCAATCGTTCAACAATAAAACGATGCCTTGAAAACATTTTCGATAAACTCATTTTCAATATTTTTTCAACAAAAGTATAAAGTTTTTTCAAAACGACAAGTTGTTGCGCCCTATTATTATATTTTTGCTTCCGAAATAAAAAAACAAAGCAAAAGGACGCACATATCATTTTATTTTGTATATTTGCTGGCAGAAACTCATAAAACATATTTTATAGTAAAAACCAGATAAACACAAAATAAACATATTAGTAGCGTTTCGCTTTTATTTTCTAAGCTCGAAATACGACCAATAGAAAAGAAACATAAACTAAAAAAGAAAATATATGAAGAGTAACTTTTTGAAAATGGCAATATGCCTTATAGGACTATTAGCTTTACAGGCTTGTAGCACTGTAGATAGTCATAGATATCCTCACGGGAAAAAAGCAGCTACAAAAACTGCAAATATAAAAACAGGCATATATAAGACGAATGTAACAGCTACCTATTATCACGATAAGTTCAACGGAAGAAAAACTGCTAGTGGGGCTGTATTTAGCAATAGTAAGCTCACCACGGCACACCCCTCGTTGCCTTTTGGTACTCAACTAAAGGTTACCAATCGCATAAATGGCAAATCAGTAGTTGTTACTGTTACTGATAGAGGTCCCTTTACCAAAGGGAGAGAGCTCGACCTCTCTAAACGCGCCTTTATGGAAATCACTGACAATAAAAACAAAGGATTGATACAGGTAGATATAGAGATTGTAGAATAAGGAGTAAAACTCCTTATTTTTTTTACATTATTAGAACAAATAAAAAAAAGAGCAATTCTTTATCAGAATTGCTCTTTATAAGAAGGCGGCGACATACTCTCCCACGTGACCGTAGTACCATCTGCGCTAAAAGGTTTAACTGCTCTGTTCGGAATGGTAAGAGGTGAGACCTTTGACTATAACCACCTTAAATCGTTTTAGGTAAGAGGTAAGAGGTAAAAGATAAGAGCTTTTTAAAACTCCTTTTTGTATCTTAACCTAAAATACCAATTCCTAATCATATTTTTAACATATAGGGATAAAAAACATATTTTTAACTAACAACTTCTTAAGAGATTGATAATTGATAAAACATAAGTAGTATTACACTTTCTTACTTCTTATCTCTTAACTCTTATCTATAAAAAAGAATGCTGCGCGAAAAGTCTACGGGTGATTAGTATTACTCGGCTATGATGTTACCACCGTTACACCTGTAACCTATCAACGTGGTCATCTCCCACGACCCTTAAAAGAAATCTCATCTTGTGGCGGGTTTCGTACTTATATGCCTTCAGCACTTATCCCATCCGCACTTAGCTACTCTGCTATGCCCTTGGCAAGACAACAGATACACCAGCGGTGCGTCCAACTCGGTCCTCTCGTACTAGAGTCAGATCCACGCAAATTTCTAACGCCCACAGTAGATAGAGACCGAACTGTCTCACGACGTTCTGAACCCAGCTCGCGTGCCACTTTAATGGGCGAACAGCCCAACCCTTGGGACCTTCTCCAGCCCCAGGATGTGACGAGCCGACATCGAGGTGCCAAACCCCCCCGTCGATGTGAGCTCTTGGGGGAGATCAGCCTGTTATCCCCGGCGTACCTTTTATCCTTTGAGCGATGGCCCTTCCATACGGAACCACCGGATCACTATGCTCTACTTTCGTACCTGATCGACTTGTAGGTCTCTCAGTCAAGCTCCCTTATGCCATTGCACTCTTCGCACGGTTACCAAGCGTGCTGAGGGAACCTTTAGAAGCCTCCGTTACTCTTTTGGAGGCGACCACCCCAGTCAAACTACCCTCCACGAATTGTCCCCTACTCTTTGTAGGGTTAGACCTCAGATAAGCAAAGGGTGGTATTTCAACAATGACTCCACAACTACCGGAATAGCCACTTCTTAGTCTCCCACCTATCCTACGCATCACTTATCCAAGACCAATACGAAGATATAGTAAAGGTGCACAGGGTCTTTTCGTCCCACTGCGGGTAATCGGCATCTTCACCGATACTACAATTTCACCGAGCTCATGGCCGAGACAGTGTCCAAATCGTTACACCATTCGTGCAGGTCGGAACTTACCCGACAAGGAATTTCGCTACCTTAGGACCGTTATAGTTACGGCCGCCGTTTACTGGGGCTTCAATTCAAACCTTCGTGTTGCCACTAAGCTCTCCTCTTAACCTTCCAGCACCGGGCAGGTGTCAGACCCTATACCTCATCTTTCGATTTTGCAGAGTCCTGTGTTTTTGATAAACAGTCGCTTGGACCTTTTCACTGCGGCCTATCTTACGATAGGCGACCTTTCTCCCGAAGTTACAGGTCTATTTTGCCTAGTTCCTTAGCCATGAATCTCTCGAGCGCCTTAGAATTCTCTTCCCAATCACCTGTGTCGGTTTACGGTACGGGCATTAATCTTCGCTTTTCTTGGAAACGTTGTCACCACTCTATCACCTCGGCCGAAGCCTCAGTGTACTATCAAAGCTATAACAGCTCCTTTAACGTACTATTCCGTCAGTACGCGGTAGTTATCTCGTTCCGTCACTTTTATCAGATTAATGGTACAGGAATATTAACCTGTTGTACATCCACTTCCCCTGCTCGGGTACGCGTTAGTCCCCGACTAACCCTCAGCTGATTAGCATAGCTGAGGAAACCTTGATCTTTCGGCGGGCAGGTTTCTCGCCTGCCTTATCGTTACTTATGCCTACATTTTCTTTTCTATAAGCTCCACTATGTCTCACAACTTTAGCTTCTACGCCTATAGAATGCTCCCCTACCGGTAGGTACTTCTGTACTACCCCATAGCTTCGGTAATATGCTTATGCCCGTTTATTATCCATGCCCAACCGCTCGACTAGTGAGCTGTTACGCACTCTTTAAATGTATGGCTGCTTCCAAGCCAACATCCTAGCTGTCAGTGCAGTCAGACCGCGTTTGGTCAACTTAGCATATATTTGGGGACCTTAGCTGATGGTCCGGGTTCTTTCCCTTTAGGATATGGACCTTAGCACCCATACCCTCACTGCTGATGAGCATTTAATAGCATTCGGAGTTTGTCAGGAATTGGTAGGCGATGAAACCCCCGCATCCAATCAGTAGCTCTACCTCTATTAAACTCAAATCAACGCTGCACCTAAATGCATTTCGGGGAGTACGAGCTATTTCCCAGTTTGATTGGCCTTTCACCCCTACCCTCAGGTCATCCGAAGTCTTTTCAACGACAACCAGTTCGGTCCTCCACGCTGTGTTACCAGCGCTTCAACCTGCCCAAGGGTAGATCACCAGGTTTCGCGTCTACTACTACCAACTTAACGCCCTATTCAGACTCGCTTTCGCTGCGGATTCGTATCTGAAATACTTATCCTCGCTGGTAACAGTAACTCGTAGGCTCATTATGCAAAAGGCACGCCGTCACAGCCTAAAGCTGCTCCGACCGCTTGTAGGCGTATGGTTTCAGGGTCTGTTTCACTCCGTTATTCACGGTTCTTTTCACCTTTCCCTCACGGTACTAGTTCACTATCGGTCTCTCAGGAGTATTTAGCCTTACCGGATGGTCCCGGCCGATTCAGTCAAGGTTCCTCGTGCCCCGACCTACTCAGGATACCCATAAGATTTATAAAACTGTGCCTATACGAGACTTTCACTCTCTGTGGTGTGTCTTTCCAAACACTTCTAATCCAGCTTTACAACCTATATCTGGGTCCTACAACCCCCACTCTGCCGTAACAAAGTGGGTTTGGGCTAATCCCATTTCGCTCGCCACTACTCTGGGAATCACTTTTGTTTTCTTCTCCTCCGCCTACTTAGATGTTTCAGTTCAGCGGGTTTGCCCATCTTTACGATGTAGTACATCTTCAATGTACTGGGTTGCCCCATTCGGATATTTGCGTATCAACTCGTATGTGCCAATCCACGCAACTTTTCGCAGCTTATCACGTCCTTCTTCGCCTCTGAGAGCCTAGGCATCCCCCATACGCCCTTACATAACTTTTCGCGCTTGTAGTCCTAGTCAATTGACAATTAACAATTGATAATTGACAATTATCTAGGTACCTCTCGTTCTCTTTGATTCTTTTTAATATTTTTTCGTTAGATTATCAATAAATCCTTATTGATCTCTTATGCTCTTTATCCCAATATGTCAATGTACGGTTTCCTCCCCCTTCCCCTCCCAAGGAGGGGTGTTTGTGGGGAAACTGTTGTGGAGAATAAGGGATTCGAACCCTTGACCCCCTGCGTGCAAGGCAGGTGCTCTAGCCAGCTGAGCTAATTCCCCATTTTCAGGTGTTAGGGGTTAGGGGTTAGGTGTTAGCACCCGTAGCTCTAACTTCTTTTTTCTCTGCTTTGTAGTCCCAGGCAGACTCGAACTGCCGACCTCTACATTATCAGTGTAGCGCTCTAACCAGCTGAGCTATGAGACTTTGTTCTAATTAGCAAATTTGTAAATTAGCAAATTTGCAAATTTTATTTTGTTGTCAGCAAGATTTAAAGAATGAGGCTCCTTTTTATCAATTTGCTAATTACCAAATTTTCTAATTTGCTAATTAAATCGGTCGTCTCTAGAAAGGAGGTGTTCCAGCCGCACCTTCCGGTACGGCTACCTTGTTACGACTTAGCCCCAGTCACTAGTTTTACCCTAAACAGCTCCTCGCGGTGACCGTCTTCAGGTACTCCCAGCTTCCATGGCTTGACGGGCGGTGTGTACAAGGCCCGGGAACGTATTCACCGGATCATGGCTGATATCCGATTACTAGCGATTCCAGCTTCACGGAGTCGAGTTGCAGACTCCGATCCGAACTGTGACCGTCTTTATAGATTCGCGCCTGCTCACGCAGTGGCTGCTCTCTGTAACGGCCATTGTAGCACGTGTGTAGCCCAAGATGTAAGGGCCGTGATGATTTGACGTCATCCCCACCTTCCTCACGGTTTGCACCGGCAGTCCCATTAGAGGGCTCGACTTAACTCGTTAGCAACTAATGGCAGGGGTTGCGCTCGTTATAGGACTTAACCTGACACCTCACGGCACGAGCTGACGACAACCATGCAGCACCTTGAAAACTGTCCGAAGAAAAAGGTATCTCTACCCCTGTCAGTCCCCATTTAAACCTTGGTAAGGTTCCTCGCGTATCATCGAATTAAACCACATGCTCCACCGCTTGTGCGGGCCCCCGTCAATTCCTTTGAGTTTCATTCTTGCGAACGTACTCCCCAGGTGGGATACTTATCACTTTCGCTTAGCCACTCAGATTACTCCAAACAGCTAGTATCCATCGTTTACAGCGTGGACTACCAGGGTATCTAATCCTGTTCGCTCCCCACGCTTTCGTCCATCAGCGTCAATTAATTGTTAGTAATATGCCTTCGCTATCGGTGTTCTGTGTAATATCTAAGCATTTCACCGCTACACTACACATTCCAACTACTTCACAACCATTCAAGACCAACAGTTTCAAAGGCAGTTGCTTAGTTGAGCTAAGCGCTTTCACCTCTGACTTACAAGCCCGCCTACAGACCCTTTAAACCCAATGATTCCGGATAACGCTCGCATCCTCCGTATTACCGCGGCTGCTGGCACGGAGTTAGCCGATGCTTATTCATAAGGTACCGTCATCAAACTACGCGTAGCCCTTATTCTTCCCTTACAAAAGCAGTTTACAACCCATAAGGCCGTCATCCTGCACGCGGCATGGCTGGATCAGTCTTCCGACCATTGTCCAATATTCCTCACTGCTGCCTCCCGTAGGAGTCTGGTCCGTATCTCAGTACCAGTGTGGGGGACATCCCTCTCAGAACCCCTATCTATCATAGCCTTGGGGAGCCGTTACCTCTCCAACTAGCTAATAGAACGCATACTCATCTTTCACCACCGTAGCTTTAATAAGTGCACGATGCCGTGCTCTTATACCATAGGGTATTAATCCAAATTTCTTCGGGCTATCCCCCAGTGAAAGGCAGATTGTATACGCGTTACGCACCCGTACGCCGGTCTCAGTCACCCGAAAGTAACTTCCCCCTCGACTTGCATGTGTTAGGCCTGCCGCTAGCGTTCATCCTGAGCCAGGATCAAACTCTTCATCGTTAAAATCTTTTATATCTTCTAACCGATTCTTAAGTTATTGACTTCAGGTTTCACTCAATTCTTTAAATCTTCTTTGTGCTGTACAACATTATGTCAAGGTACGTGTTGTTCTTTCCGCTCCAAAGGCACTACTCTCCTCTTTTGCGGGTGCAAAGGTATAACCTTTTTATTTTCCTACAAAATTTTTATATACTTTTTTTTGAAAAAGTTTTATGTATTTTGGTAAGTGGTTGATTATAAGGTTTATAATTTTTCAATGTTTCTTTATTTGTCCTTAAAAAATCGTAGAAAACTCTAAGAATACCCAAAACTTAAGTCTCCTATATAAGAAAAAAGGATAGATATGAGCTACAAGAAACTCATCTATGGAGTAGTAGCGCGATAGACTACTAAAAATATACATCTAAAAAATTAAGAACAAAAGAGCTTTGTTATAAATTATAGAAACGCCCCTTTACCTATCAGAATATTAGCGGAATAACAAGATATGCTACCAGCGCAGCTATCACTCCATATACCATCATAGGTACAACGGTAATTTTCATTATTTTCCCTTCGGCTTTATCAATGCCTAATACTGAACATACCGCAATAATATTGTTGATACACACCATATTACCCATCGCTCCCCCTACTGATTGTAAGGCGAGTATCAGAGGTATCGAAAGTCCTGTGGTATTAGCAACTGAGTATTGCACGGCTCCAAAAGTAAGGTTCGATACGGTGTTAGAGCCTGAAAAGAAAGACCCTACCGCTCCTAAATACGATGAGAAGATCGTCCAGTGACTGCCTGTGGCTTGTGCCAATCCGCGACCGATAATTTGCACCATAGAGTTTTCACCTCCCATCAGCATTACATTTACCATAATAAGCGCTCCTACCAAAGCCAAGAAAGGTTTCTGTATCTGCACAAAACTAGCCGAAAAAAGCTCTTTAGTTTGCTTCCATTTCAGCGAGAATAACGGAATGGAAATGAGTACTGTAACCACAAACGGAATAAGTGCAGGCACGTAGAGCAGTTTGTAGCTTTCATTTTCGCCCGTAGCAAAAATATTATTCAGTGAAAAAATAAGTCCTTTAGTAACCTCAAAATCGCCTAGATAACCCAATTTTATAGTAAACCACTCAGTTGTATCATTCAAAAGTGCTTTTAGTGGAAGTTGTTTAATGCGGGTAAGTGCTAAAATGATAATGAGTGAAGCCGTAGGAAAAAGGGCTTTGATAAGTTCTGAAGCTTTTACCTTCTCGTGATGCACTTCACGGTTATCAGTTTTAGATAGTCCTATTCCTTTGCTTGCAACGCCCACCGAGATAAAGAGCCCAATAGCCCCTCCTACCAAAGCGGGGAACTCGTAATTGAACCACGCAATAACCACGTAAGGCACCGTGCACGAGAGAATACTAATGAGTATAAAAACTATGTTTCGGCGTATCTGTTGCCAAGATACAATTACCTTGAGTGCCATCACAGGAATTACAAAAGCAGCAAACAGATGCACAATAGCCGTAATCCTACCTATGTCGGAAAGCTCAGTGTCAGAAATAGCTCCATTACTGATAAGCGTACCAAAACCAAACCACGTAGGGGTGCCCACTGCTCCAAACGATACGGGTACCGAGTTCATAATAAGTGCGAGAATGGCAACTTGCAACGGCTTGAAGCCTAATCCTACCAATAAAGGTGCTGCGATAGCCGCAGGCGTACCAAAACCACTGGCTCCTTCAATCATAAAGGCAAAAGCCCAGCCTATAATCATCAGCTGTGCCACAGGATTCGGACTGATGTTGCCTAACCAACGACGCAACACATTCATTGCCCCTGTCATCTCCATCATTCGGTTGAAGAGCACCGCCCCAAATATCACCGTAATAGGCGTAGCTACCGATATGATAGCCTTAATAAAGTTAGCATTTACGGCTACAAAAGAGCCTTCAAAATAAGTTAGGTGCAACACATACACCAATCCTGCAATAAGCGGGAGTGCTATATACGAGGGAAGTGCGTTCTTTTTAACCATCAAATAGATGAGTAGTACTATCGGAAGTACGCTAAGAAATAAAGCCATAGGTTTCTTTTTTATTTTCTTTTGAGGGCAAAGATAGTGCTTTTTATTTAATATGCAAATATTACGAAAGAAATATGTTTTCGAGCGAAATAGCAAAGACAAAAAAGAGTGAGCCTCCAAAAAAGGCTCACTCTTTTTGAATAAATCCAAAAAACTTCTTTTCTACTGGAAGTCTAGATCGGTTTCTTTTTCGTATTTAATTTGCTTAGTGGTTACATTATTCTTATTGGTATGTTCTCCTAGAGTACCTATAACAATAAGTTTGGTACCTGCTGTTTTCAGTTTGGCTTTAGTTTCTTTGGATAACGCTTTAAATACAGTATTAGTAGCATATAGTTGTATTTCGGTATTATCCGTAGTAAAAACTATGAAAGAAGAGGAACCTTTTACAGTAATTGTTCCTTCTAATTTCACTTTTTTGTCTTTGTATTTATTGAAATCAGCAACAGTAGCGGTAGCTGCATTTAGCTCAGGAAGCTGTACTACTGGGGTATCACCAAATACAATATCACCTTCCACAGCATAAACCAATTGATGTACGGTATTTCCATTTACACTATAATCTTCAAATTTTCCTTTAATTGAAGTGAGCTTTTGTCCGTCAGTACCCAATTTAGTTTGAGCGTCTTTACTAAAAGATTTGAGATTAGGAGAGTACAACTGTATTTTATTACCATCAGAGAAAACAACGTAAGATTTTCCACCTTCAACTTTTAGAGTGGCATTCTTTAAATTTACGTGCTTACCCACTTGGTAATCACTGGCAAGAGTAGCGGTTGTAGCGTCTACATCTACGTAAGTAATCGCAGCAGGCGCTTTTATAAATTCTATATCACTTTCTTTGCTGTACAGTATTTCTTTTACAACAGTACCATTCTTAAGGGCATAATCAGTAAAGACTCCTGTAACGTTTATTTCATAACCTTCTGTTGCCAATTTTTCTTTGGCTGCATCTGAAATAGTTACGCCCTTAGCTGAAAACACTTGTATTTCGGTACCATCTTTGAAAACAATGTAGGTTCTTCCGCTTTTTACTACTGTCGTACCGTGCAGTTTTACGGTTTTGCCTACTACATAATCAGCTACAGTAGCATTGCTCGCTTCTAAGGTCTCAACAGTTGTAGAGGTCTGTGTACCAGTTTGTGTATTGGTAGAAGTACCTCCTTTTACTACCAAATCAGCATAATTGCTTATCATAAATTGGTAGTCTTTGTTAAATTTGGTAAGCACTCCTGTTACTTCCACTTCACCGGCAGGCACTTTCTCGTCTTTAAACTTAGCATAACTGCTAGTTCTGAAGATAATGGTCTTCCCATTAGCATCGGTAAGCTTGTAGTTAGTGGCATTCCCAAGGGCATTATTCTTGTCGTAAAGTGTTTTACCTACGGCATCAGTAGGGAAATGTACCCCTTTAAGGGTAATGAGCTGGTCTACGTGTGCATCGGTAGATACTTCTTGTATAGAGTTACTCACTTTGGCTAATTCGGCAACAGTCTTGCGCTCACCTGTGTCAAACAAGTGTTTTTTATAAATCGCCTCAGCCATTGTGCCTACACTCACTCTTCCGCTTTTGGCTGTATAAGTACCGTGACCTACCTCTATAGCACTGTTGTTAAGCTGAGTGGTAAGGTCTTTCAAGCGCAATTGTACTTTAGCTCCTACGGGGAACTCGGTATAAAGACCACTTTTGTCAATCGCTACTGAAAGTCCTTGATTCTTATCAGCGTTCTGTATGTAAATTTTCTTGTAGAAGTTACCTCCTTCATCACTGGATATTACATACCCCTCAATAGCTTCATCAGCAGTATAGGTAGCCACTGAGGCAGTTACCTTTGTGAGTACGTTAGCAAAACTTACTACTTGACCACTATAGTCAGGCAGTGGCTTTTTCCCGTTAGGATCGGGAATATCATAATCGTCGTCCTTTACACACGATGTAATAGCGAATGCCGTAAGTAGGGCTATCGCCACTGGTTTTAATAGGTTTAGTTTCATATGGCTATAAGTTTACAGTTATCAGTGTTTTGTTTTATTTTAAGGTTTGCTTATTGGCAATACCCTATAGTCCATTTCTTTTTTTCCAAAGTTTGCTTTGTTTGCTTCTCTTCCGGACTGTCGATAATTTTAGGGTTCATATAAACAGTGCCCCCTCCGTTTTCGTGCATAGTGCTCACAACTTTCTTGAGTTTTTCGCCCGAAAATGTAAGGTTAAAGCGTAATTCGGTGAGCTTTTTATTAGCGGTAAGATCTAAGCCTTCAAGAGGCAAAGCCGATACTTTCAAATAAACAAGCTCAGTGTTATTGCGCAAGTTCACTTCTTTTATTTTATTATGGCTCATATCCAATCTTTCCAATACGGCATTGCGAGTTACATCTAACGAGGTCACTTCATTTTCATTACAATAGAATTTGGTTACCTTACCATAAACTCTCACTGTATTACCTCGAAGTTTATACTTTGCCGTAGTAGCACTCAGGCGAACATCAGTACCGCTGTCGTACATACCATTGTTGTTTAAGTCTACCCACACATCTTTTTTATCCGCTTCTTTGGCGTTTATTGTCAGCGTTATTTCGCTCCCCACCTTTTTATCAGTGGTAAAAATCATATAGGGTGTCCCTTTAGGATTGTTGGGGTCAGGGTTTGAATTATTGTCTTTAGAGCAACTTACTAATACAGTAGTTACTACAAGGAACGCTAAAGCTCCTCTTCTGAAAATAGATTTTTTATTCATTATATTTATTAATGTTCAAATGAACAACGTTTTGTTTTGTTCTTACTCTACAATTGCCCACTAAGTAGGCAAGGCTACTTTTAAAACTTTACCTTTTATCTTTTACCTTTTCAAAGGCTCACCGCTAAGTTCACCATATAAGTACGTCCGTAACCCACAAAGTAACGATTGCCAAACGAAGGTACGCCTTGTGCGTTATCCTGTACCATCTTGCCATAATTGGCAGTACGCGATTGTTCAAAACCTCCTGAAAGGAATTGAGTGTCAAACAAGTTATTCACACTCACCATTAGGCTTACATAGGTTTTGTTGAGTCTCCACGACTTACCACCCACAAGATTTACCAAGAATACATCGTCCAAACGTTCTTGTTTGAGAAGCTTCCGAGCTAAGTCAGTATCAATATTAGTAAAAGGCGCTTTCGTGGTCGGGTCTATAAAGAACTGCGAAGTGCGGTTCAAAGCCGATAACGATACGTAGTTTTGTGCCAAGAAATTAGCCGTTGCTCCTACCCACCAATACTTAGGGTGGCGATATTCCAAACCTAATGAATAGGCTTGTTGCGGACCGCTGGGCACGTGGTAATTCTTCATCGTTACCTCATCAATAGCCTTGTTCACCTCTCCTGATGAAATGTAAAGCGACGGATTATTGATGTAAGTATATTGTCCTACCGAAGCTACTGCCGTAAGTTTAAGAGTAGGTATAAGTTGTGCTTCCGCTCCAAACTCCAACCCAAAATGGCGCTTCTTGATGCCTTCTACCGTTTGAGCCACAAAGTCTCTGTCTATTTCATCAGTAAGAGCCGTTTCAGTATAGAAGAAATTTGTTTCCGCAGTATTCTCTATCTCGGTAAAGAACCCTGTAAGGCGTCCTTTTAGGTAAGGCATACGCAAAATATAACTCGCATCGGCAGTGTAAGCCAATTCGTTCTTGATATTAGGCAACAAACGATTAGAATTGCGGACATTTGCATAGATATTGCGCACTGATTGTGGAGTATTAAAATACCCCACGTTCGCTTGTAACAAATGGCGACCGGTAAGTGCGTAGGTAAGTCCAGCTTTGGTACTCATTCCGTTTTGCACTTGCATAGCACCCTTTCCGTAAGAATCAGCATAGAGAGGATAGTTGAACTTACCTTCGCGTTGGATATCAGTATAATGGTAACGTCCTGCTACAAATAACTCGACGTTTTTAAACGTAAATTCAAACTGCGAGAAAGCTTCAGCCACATTGCTTTTAAGCGCATAAAAGTAATTCCACTTGTCGCCTTGCTTTTTCTTCATATCTGTTTCATCGGCATTGTAAGGCTTCCCTTCAAAGTAATCGTAGTTCATAAAGTAATCACCGCCAAGCAAATCGTCTATTTCAGCAAAGTTATCCGAAGAAACATTGCGGTACACTACACCCGATGTCCATTTGATGTTTTCGTGAATAGGCGTAGAAAAGTTCACATTGGCTGAGAACGTGCGTTCGCGATTGATATCATTGCTCACAATAAAAGCACTGCGCTTATCGGTAGTGTTGTAGTTCGCCCGATAAAGCTCTTCCCAGTCCAGTTGCGAATGCGTTAAGAAATAGTCTTTCTGTAAGGCTGCCATCGTTGGGTCAGAAGGGTTTTGGTTTAGGTAATAGCTTGGCAGAAGTTTATAGTAATTAGGCTCAGGATTTTGAGCATTCGAATAACTAATACGCGTATTGCCTATTTCACCAAACTGATAACCCAAGTCCACATTCAGGCGCGTGTCGTTTTTCAAATAGTTATAAGAGAAAACGAAGATAGGCTCTGAAACGATACGGTTACGCGAATTGCGCTTGTCGCCATTTTGTTTACCCCAATAAGGATTGTATTGGTAGCCCATCAAATCGAGTACCTCACGAGTCAGTGGCGAGGTCTTACCGCGCTTCACCGGTGAAAACATTCCTATCAGGTTAAAGCTACTATAGTTATTAAGCTGATATTCTATTCCTGCTGCAAAAGCATAAGCGTTGTAGAGCGTACCGTCTACCCAACTACCCTGAGGCGCAAACCTGCGTGAAGCCGAAACCATATACGCCAATCCGTTGCGCTGTACTCCCGAGTTGTAAGTAGCCATAAGCCTACCGGTATAACTGCGGTTGCTGGCTGAAGTCGTTACGCGAAGTCCTGCACGGTTAAGCGACGGACGTATATTGATGTAGTTAGAGCCCATCAATCCTCCAAAAGTATAGTCGGATTTTACCAATCCGTTGCTCATTTCTTGGTTGCGAGTGATGTCGTTAAGCCCTCCCCAATTCGCCCATTGGGCACGACCGTTTTCAAGTCGGTTCATAGGGATACCGTTAATGAGCACCGTTACGTCTTTGGAGTCATAACCACGAGGTTTGAAAAACACCGAACTGAAATCGAAAGCCGCCCTACGCATAAACACGTCTTGTGAACTTTGTAAAAGTCCAGACATCGCATCAGCACCACTTTCGTCGTCTTCTAGTTCGCTTTCAGTAATCACTGCCAATTGCTCAGCTTCCTGCTGATAGTCACCCGAGAGGGAAACCGTAGGCACGGTGTAAGGATGAGTGTCTCCTAATGAAACGAGTTGCTCAGCACTGCTATAACCACTAAGAGAGAAGAGTAGCAAGTGTTCCCCTTCTGGCAATTGAAGTGTATACTTACCTTTACTATTGGTAACTGCTTCGCGCGGAGAAGTGCTCACACGCACTTTTACCCCTTGCAAAGGCTTGTTGCTTAGTTCATCTATCACTGTTCCTTCCACTTTCACTTGCGAAAACGCCGAAACCGATACGAACAATAGCACATAGAGATATAATTTCCTTAACATAATACTATGAGGTTGATTTCTTTGAAATATGTGCCAAAGGTACAACAAAAAAATGAAATAGCAAAACAAACGAAATAAAATTATTTCACAAGAGGTTAAATAGAGTATTATAGCTGTCATACCTTTATATTTTCTTTAAGAAAACCCCACCCATTTTACCTTTTACCTCAACAAGTCCTTCCAAACCTCTCCGTTTTCTTCCGATAGCTCAGATGTGTCACTTTTAGGGGTACACACTTTGCCAAAGTTAATAGCCCGTCGTGCTACGACTGCCTGTGCGGCTCGCACCTAATTCTCTAATTTGCTAATTTTTACCGCTCTTTTGGTATCTTTGGTAATTTTAAAACGGTCGTCTAAGCGTTTGCCTACCACCCACACAATATCCTCACCACTGCATAAAAGCACTTGCTCTTCGCGCTCTATTTGGGTGTATTTCTCATCGGTAAAGAACTTGCTGAGCTTCTTCTCGCTGTTCATTCCAAAAGGATAAAACACATCGCCTTCTTTCTTATAGCGCAACATAAGTGGGTACTGCAATTTGTCGGCATCTACATATATTTCAGTAGGGATTGGATTTTTCACTTTCACCTTGCCCTCTATAAATTCAAAACTAAGATGAACGGGGTCGTATACCTCAGCCATATCTTCCGAAATCAGCAAACTTAAACTGCGTTTTGCTTCATTTGGCTTTAACCAAAGACAAGTGTTGTCTTTTATGAGGATATGGGTAGGCGAAAGTACTTGTTTACCCGCTTCGGCATTCAGCAATAGGTTTTTGAGGTCTTTTACATTGCCAAATCCGTAAGGGTAGAAGAGTTTATGTAAAACAAAGTCCAATTCAGGGACAACTTGTAGTTTTTCTATGTCTATTTGTATAGGATTATGTCCTTCAAAACAAGTTTCTTTGAGTTTTCCTATATAAAAGTCTATAAATCGCGCTGATTGGTGTAAGTATTCCTGCGTTTGATTAAAATTCTCTAAGTAATTAGGGTGTACTAATGCTAATTTTGGTATTATATCGTGGCGAATTACATTGCGCACGTATTTATTTGTTTCATTACTGCTGTCTTCACGCCATTTAAGGCGTTTTGCTTGCGCATATTCGTATATCTGCTGACGAGAAAATTGTAATAACGGACGTATGATAGTATCTTTTTTTTCTGGAATGCCTAAAAGCCCCTCTAAACCACTACCTCTGGAAAGGTTAATAAAGAAGGTTTCGAGGTTATCATTAGCGTGATGAGCCGTAGCGATAGCATCGCAGAAATGGGTGCTTGCCAACTCATCGAACCACTGATAGCGCAATTCGCGAGCTGCCAACTGAGTATTCAACTGATGAGAACTCGCATATTGATGTGTATCAAAACGCTTTACTTGTAAAGGAACACCAAGCTCCGCAGCAAAAGTGCGTACAAAAGCCTCATCGTCGTCACTTTCTGTTCCGCGCAATTGAAAGTTGCAGTGTGCTAAAAGCAGTTCTATACCGTGAGTGTACAGTAAATGTGCGAGCACTACGCTATCGATACCGCCACTAATGGCAACCAATATTTTTTTCTCTTTAAGTTTTTTAATCTCAACATTCATAATTTATTCACCTCTTTTTAATTGCCCGTGTGGCTCCCGCTTATACCACTCCAAATCGGGCACTAGTATTCAGTTTACCGATAAGGCTTTTGGCAGTAGTACAAGGATATGCTTTTTTGCGATACTGACTGATGGGCTGAATCCCTACAAGACTATTGGTAAAGAACAGCTCGTCGGCTTTTTGAAGTTCAAAAGGTGAAATAGAGGTCTCTATCACCTCGTAATCTTCGGTTTTATTAAGGGTTTTAATAAGCATCTTGCGGGTAATACCATTCAGTGCTCCATCGGTTAGTGGGGGCGTTTTTAAGGTATTGCCTTGCACTACAAAGAGGTTGCCGTTCAGCATTCCTGCAATACTCTTGTTGCTGTTCAGCAAGATGCAATTCTGATAGTCGTTTTCTTCGGCAAAAATACTGCCTAACACGTTCACCGTGCGATTAATATGCTTTACATTTGCCAAGAGGTCGGATTGTACAAAAAAGTCTTTAAAGAGTTCTACCTCGTAGGGTTCTTCGTTGAGTACATAGAAAGGATTGTTCATTACTTCGGTTTCTATGATATAATCTACTTCATTGGTAATAGGTGTATACTTACCCCCATCTTTACGGAAAACAGTAATACGCACTCGTACCGGATTATTTTCAAGGCTATTGGCTTTAATAAGTGTAAGGATTTCCTCTTCGAGGTACTCCATAGAGAATACCATAGGGATATCCATACGCAAGATACGCATACTTGCCATTAGGCGCAGGTAGTGTTCTTCCCAAAAGATTAGTTTTTGGTAGCTGTATTTGCAAGTATCGAACACACCATCACCGTAGAGGAAAGCACGGTTTTTAATAGTTAAAACAGTATCGCTATCGGTAATGAGGTTACCGTTATAATTGAGTTTCATATTTAGCTTGCTCCTATTTTAGCTTTAAGGTCGTTTATTTGGAGTTCCCAAAGCTGTTTAGCTTCTTCTATTTCATTAGGGAGGGCAAAATCAGTAATGATAAGGGAGACTTCTTGAGTCATATCATTCACATTGATTTTAATTTCGAAATAAGTAGAAGCGTCGTTATCGTCTTCCCAATGGAAACGAATATGGTCGTCCAACTTTTTGCGCAATATCTGAGCTGCTTCTTCTACTCCATTCCATACAAAAGTGTAGATTTCTTCATTAGCGCGCACATCGTCGGCGTACCACGAAGCGAGACCTGCTGGGGTAGAGATGTATTGATAGAGCAATTGCGGAGAGGCGTTTACGGTAACTTCTAATTGATATTTTTCTTTTGTTTGCATAGACAAATAGGGTATTATTACACTGTTTGATGGGCGCAATATACAACTATTTTTTGAAATAGCAAATTATTTTACCCCTTTATCACCTGTGCGAGTTGCTCCACGAATAACGCTGAGGGTTTGTTGAGTAATACCTAATAGAGAAGCTATGTGCCCTAAGGGGGCACGCAGAAGTATTTGAGGATAAGTGTGCAAGAGGAGGTCATACCGCTCTTGGGCAGTTTGGAATTTTATAGTATGTAGGCGTTCAGTAAGCGATTTGATGGCTGACACCAATAGAAATCGCATCAGGCGTTCGAGTTCTTGATGTTCGTTTATTACGCGTTCTACTTCGGGGAAAGAAGCTACCCATACTACACTGTCTTCCAGCGTTTCTAAAGAGAAGAGTGAAGGCTGGGAGAAATAGATATTTTCTACGGGAAAATAAAACTTTTGTTCCAAAAGGAAGGTGTGGGTAATGTCTTTATCTTCTTTGTTATAAAACAGGCGCAAGAGTCCCTTTTCAACATAAAACAACTGCTTGGAATGTGAGCCTTCTTTGAGCAACAAGTGGTATTTTTTGTACTCTTGTTGCTCAAATAGGCTATTGATAAAAGCAAGTGTCTCGGTGTTGATTTGAGTTTCTTGGTGTAAGTACTCGGTGAGCGTCATTTTTGGGGTATGGCTATTGCATATTTTTAGCCTCGATGCTAAGAGTAGCGTGAGGTACTGCCATAAGGCGACGTTTATCGATGAGTTTACCTGTTACACGACAGATGCCATAGGTTTTGTTTTCGATACGGATAAGTGCATTCTTGAGGTCGCGTATGAACTTTTCTTGACGAATAGCCAATGCGGTATTTTCCTCTTTGCTGGTTACCTTAGAGCCTTCTTCAAAGGCTTTGAAAGTGGGAGATGTATCGTCGGTACCATTAGTGGCACTGTTCATATATGAACTCTTGATAAGCTCTAAATCGGTTTGTGCCTTTTTGATTTTTTCTTCTATAAGCGCTTTAAATTCTTCTAATTCCTTATCGGAATAGCGCACTCTGATGTTTCCTTCTTCCATAAAAATTATAGTACTTATTTAAATTGGGGCGTAAAATTACTATTATTTTCAGAACTACCAAAATAAAAATGTTATTTTTTTTATTTGGGATTATTATTTCTGATAAAAACGCACCCAATCTACGTACATTCTTACCGGTTTGGTAAAAGGTTTTACTTCGCCTACCCAGCTACCGCCTAATTGCATATCGATGCGCAACATATAGGGGCGAGCAAAAGGGAATTGCCCTTCACTTTCTTTCCCGGGCACACGTGCATAACTAAAAGTTTGTTTGCCGTTTACATAAAAGCGCAATTGATCGGTGTCGAGCTCTACGGCATAGATATTATAATCATCGGGGTTGATAGGAGCTGTAGCGGTGCTTTTAGGAGTTTTATTACCTGCTTTGGTGTAAGTGGAGTGTATCGTATGGTGTACAAAAGGCTCGTAATTGAGTCGCTCGACGATGTCTATCTCACCACCCGTAGGCCAAGTAGCATCGGGTGTCATCCAGATAGCAGGCCAGGCTCCTTGAGTGGCTTCGAGCTTACAACGGATTTCTAAGCGTCCTTTCTCGAAGTATTTTTTGTCCTTGGTAGAAACACCCCCAGTGATATATTTAGACTTGTCTTTGGCGGGGTCTGTACTGGGCTTGCCTAAAAGAATAAGATTACCATTCTTTATCTCGAACAAACTAGGGTCTTGACTCATTGTTTTGCACCAATCGGCATCTGATTTTGGGCAAGCCCCTATTTTTGACCATATACCGGTAGCAAAGATATTGTCGCGGTTGAAATCGTCTTCCCAAACTAATTTCCACCCTCCTTTTTTTTAAATAATCGTTATTTTCTTTTGTTGAAGGGTCTTCCTTTTCTTGCTGAGAGCAGGCTATGCTAATGCTCATCACGCATAAAATAATAAATATGTTTTTCATATTGATATTGTTTTAATTAAATGTAAATATAAGGGCAAAGGTACAAAATAATTTTTTATTAGCAAAAAGAAGATGCGAGGCATTAGGTAGGGAAATGAGGTAAATGCCAATAATGCCAGAAATACCAATAATACCACCAAAGAGAATGGACGGGTCGGAGTTTTCAGACGGGTCAGACAGGTTAGAGGAGTGATTGGAGGATTCGGAAGGAAACGAAAAAGTTCGGAAGAGAGCTGAGAGAAGTTTTGGTGAAAAAAGGGTGTGAGATGGTTGGGGTTAGGATATAGAAAGGATATAGGAATGATGAACGAATGATGGACGATTGGTATAGAAAGGGTATATAAGTAGTTGATTTATACTGCAATACAACAAGGTTAAAAATGTTAAAATCAGGGTTTCGAGGCGAAAGAAAAAGAATCCTCACCCCGATCACATACTCTCCTATTCGGAGACTTCTCCCAAGGAGAGGGAGAATGTAGGGACGGAAAGGAGAATGGATAATTAGAGGATTAGCAAATTTGGAAATGAGAAAATGGGGAGGTGTAGTGACGGAAAATCAAAAGAAACCTCCCCTCTATCACATACTCCGCTCTCGCGGGGTACATACCCAGCTGTTGCTGGCTACCTCAAAGAGGGGGAATGTGGGGACGGGAAAACGACTATGAGGTTGTAAATCAGAGACAATTATTTCTCAAAACCTTGATTCACACTGATAATTTTCTTACATTTGTGTGCTTTCGCAAATTGTGAAATTTGCTCATTTGCTAATTATACGCTACCTTTGCGCTTTATTACTCAATATGACAATAGATTTTGAACATAAACAGTCGGCGCACTGTGAAAATGGAGTAGCATCTAATTTGTTGCACTTCAATGGAGTGGAACTAAGTGAACCTATGGTCTTTGGGATTGGGTCGGGACTGTTGTTCTTCTACTTTCCTTGGATAAGAGTGAACGAAGCCCCTGCTATTAGTTACCGGACAATGCCTGGACACATTTTTAGCAAAGTAGCCAAACGCTTAGGATTTAAGGTGAAACGCCAAAAATTCTCTTCTGCTGAAAAGGCGCAACAAGCCCTCGATGACAATCTTGCCAAGGGTATCCCTACGGGCTTGCAAGTGGGGGTGTTCAACTTGCCTTATTTCCCCGATGAGTACCGCTTTCATTTCAACGCACATAACTTAGTGGTTTATGGCAAAGAAGACGGCAAGTACCTTATTAGCGACCCTGTGATTCCTTATACTACAACGCTTACACCTGAGGAACTCAGCAAAGTGCGTTTTGCCAATGGGGTATTGGCACCCAAAGGACACCTCTACTACCCTACCCATTTGCCCAAAGAGTTTCAGTTGGAAAAGGCGATTTGGAAGGGTATCAAGCAGACGTGCAGTACGATGCTCGCTCCTGTGCCGATAGTGGGTGTAGCAGGGATTAAAAAACTCAGCAAGGATATACTGAAATGGCACCGCAAGAAAGGTGCGAAGACTACTAATCATTACCTTGCTCAGCTGATACGTATGCAGGAAGAGATAGGTACTGGAGGAGCAGGTTTTAGGTTTATCTACGGTGCTTTCTTGCAAGAAGCAGGCAAACTCCTGAAAAACGATGCCTTATTAGAACTCTCAAAAGAAATTACCGATATAGGCGATGCGTGGCGCGATTTTGCGGTAGCCATAGCCCGCGTATACAAGAACCGCAGCACCCAAGCTGATGTGTATAACGCCCTCTCACAGCAGTTGTACACCATAGCCGAGCGGGAAGAAACGTTTTTTAAGAAACTTCGGAAAGTAAAAGGTAAAAGATAAACTTACCAATACCAAAATAAATCCTTATATTTGCAGAATTAATGATTAAAAACATTATAAAATGAAAAAACTAATTAACGTAACATTTGCATTATTACTACTATGCTCAGCAGTTACCTTAGTTTCTTGTGGAAAAGACGATGATAAAGGGAGTGGTAAAGAGTTCCCAGAAGGCACTAGAGAAGTTACCCAAAATGGAATTAATGCTAAAATAGCTCAAGAGCGATGGGGAGGAAATGGAGGTAACACAGTGCTGTATGTAAACTTGTTATTGACAAAGTCTGACGCCAACTCAAAACCAACAGGAAAAGTTTATATGCAAGCGAGAACTAGCGATGGACAGGTTTTGCAGCCTTGGAGCAATGGCATTCAAGGACAAGGTGCAGAATTTGGAAGTCGTTGGATTGGAAATAATCATTACCTTGAATTTTCATTTTCCCTCCTCAACGGGAAACAAATGAAAGCAAACTCTGTAACCATTTCAAAAATTGAAGTGAACTAAAATAAGCGAGGAGTGAAAAGATAAACCAAAGCTATAAGAAGCTTCCAGAACTCCGATTAAAAAACTACTGATTTATAAGAATGAACAAAATCAACCTTTTACTTTTGTTAGGCGTTGTTGCTACAAGCTGGGCGCAACAACAGCAGACCCTCGAAAAAGGGTGGAAATTTACCCGTGAGGACAAACCAGTGTTCTCGCAAACTAACTACAACGATGCGAAATGGCAACGCGTTACCGTGCCTCACGATTGGGCTATCTATGGTCCTTTTGATATGGAAAACGATATCCAGCGCACGGCTATCAAGCAGGACGGACAAAAAGCGGCTATTGAACACACAGGGCGCACAGGAGGCTTGCCTTTTGTAGGCGTGGGTTGGTACCGCACGCAGTTCAATGTGCCTGAACTTACGTCAGATAAGCAAGTGTTTGTACAGTTTGACGGGGCGATGAGTAACCCCGAAGTGTTTGTAAACGGACAAAAAGCGGGTGAGTGGCACAACGGCTACAACACTTTCTTCTTGGATATCACTCCTTACGTAAAAGCCAATAACAACACTTTGGCAGTGCGACTCAACAACCTTACCCAGATGTCGCGTTGGTATCCAGGGGCAGGCTTGTACCGCAATGTGCATATTATCACTAAAAACAAGACGCATATCCCTATTTGGGGTGTGCAGATTACCACCCCCGAAATAACAAACACCTTCGCCAAAGTAGTAGTAAATACTGAGTTTGTAGCTGATAAAAAGACTGCCATCACAGCAGAGACTATTATTTTCGACGAACGAGGTGAAAGAGTAGCATATGCTAATACCAAAGCGACTCCTTACACTACCGATAAGATTTCAGCAAAGCTGTATATTGATAATCCCCGTTTGTGGGACATCGGCAAGCCGTACCTCTATAAAGCTGTTACCAAGCTCTATGAAGGTGATACTGTAAAAGATGAGGTAACCACTACTTTTGGGGTTCGCTCTATCGAACTCAAGCCTAACGATGGTCTGTACCTCAACGGGCGCAAAATCAAAATACAAGGGGTGTGTATGCACCACGATTTAGGTCCGCTGGGCGGGGCAGTAAATGAGAGTGCTATACGTCGACAAATACGCATTATGCAGGATATGGGAGTGAATGCTATCCGCACTTCGCACAATATGCCCGCACCTGAATATGTGCGCGCTGCCGATGAAATGGGTATGCTACTCGCCGTAGAGAGTTTCGACGAATGGGCTATCCCAAAAGTAGAAAACGGTTATCACTTGTACTTCAAAGAATGGGTAGAAAAAGACCTTACGAACCTTGTAAAACACTACCGCAACAACCCTAGCGTGCTGATGTGGTTCATCGGGAATGAGGTGGAAGAACAGAGTGTAGAAAGTGGCTCGCAAGTAGCGCGCTATTTGCAAGATATCATCAAAAAATACGATACTACCCGCCCCGTGAGCAATGGTATGGATAGACCCCACGATGTACTTAAAAACAATATGGCAGCAACGATGCAGTTAATGGGTTTTAATTACCGTCCGTTTAAGTACAAAGAGGCTTACCGCAAGTTGCCACAACAGCTTATTTTGGGTAGTGAAACCGCCTCAACAGTGAGTTCGCGTGGGGTGTATAAATTCCCCGTAGAGCGCAAATCAATGGCTAAATACCCCGATATGCAATCGTCGTCTTATGACGTAGAACACTGCGGTTGGTCGAACTTGCCCGAAGACGACTGGATACATCAAGAGGACTTGCCTTATACCATAGGAGAGTTCATCTGGACAGGCTTCGACTATCTGGGCGAACCTACTCCTTACTATGTAGAATGGCCTTCCCACAGTTCCTATTTTGGGGCAGTAGATTTGGCAGGACTACCCAAAGACCGTTTCTATCTCTACCGCTCGCATTGGAATAAGGAAGCCGAAACCTTGCATATCCTCCCTCATTGGAATTGGGAAGGGCGCGAGGGGCAAACAACTCCTATCTTCGTTTATACTAATTATCCCTCAGCCGAATTGTTTATCAATGGCAAAAGTCAAGGAAAACGCAGTAAAGACCTTTCGGTAAAATTAGAAAAGGAAGAAAAAGACGGCAATCCGTCAGACCTCAACCGTCAGAAACGTTACCGCCTAATGTGGATGGATACTAAGTACGAACCTGGTACTGTGAAAGTAGTAGCTTATGATGCCAATGGTAAGGCAGTAGCCGAAAAAGAAATCCGTACTGCTGGCAAGCCTTATGCATTGCGCCTTACCACTGAGCATAAAACAGAGCTCACCCCTAATAGTAAAGACCTCGCTTTTATCACCGTAGAAGCGGTAGATAAGGACGGCAATCTATGCCCAACAGTGAATGACCTTGTACAGTTCAGTGTGAAAGGAGCAGGCTTTTATAAAGCGGCAGCCAATGGCGATGCTACTTGCACCGACCCATTTCACTTGCCTAAAATGCACCTCTTCAACGGGAAATTAGTGATGATGGTACAAGCAGGTGAAAAAGCAGGAGAGATTACTATTGAGGCAAAAAGTAGAACGCTAAAAGGAAAGATTTCAGTAGAAGTTAGGAAATAGAACATAGAAATTAGATGCTGTTATTTTTATATGCTTTGCCAAAGGACAAGAGCCTTTGGCAAAGTTTTTTATAGTAGAGGTAGAGCTGAGAACAATTGGTGTATTAACAAAAATATTATATCTTTGTACTTTCATCTACAAATCGTCTACTTATGAACTACCGTCTTGCCTCTCCCGCCGACGCTCGCAAAGTAGCCACTGTGCTCACCGATGCTTTTGCTAACTACAATATGTATCGTGCAGTGCTCAACTCTTTTTTTACTACCGATAGCAAGTATATAGACTATCTGAACAAATTGCATTATGTGCAAGTGATGAGCAATATCCGTAAGGGGTATTGCCTGATAGCCGAAGAAAACAGCGAAATTATAGCTGTTGCCGTGATGCAATCACTGCACCACACCCGTATTACCCTTTGGGACTACCTGCGCTCAGGAGCTTTTGCCCTTTGGCATTATGCCAAACCTACTCAATGTTTTTTGCCTTTCTTAGACAAGAGTAGCGAGCACGCCAAAAAACAAACTTCTGAAAACAAGTGGTATTTAGAGAGTTTTGTAGTGAGTCCCGCGTGGCAAGGTAAACACGTAGGAGGTAGATTTTTAGAGGAAGCCGTTTTGCCTTTGGTAGCGCGTGAAGGAGGTAGCCAACTCAGCTTGGTTACTAATACCGAAACCAATGTATCTTTCTACCAAAAACACGGTTTTGAGCAAATCCACCAAACCAAAATAGGAGGCGTAGATGTTTGGACGATGCTAATGGAAGTGAAGAGTTGCTATAAAGCACCCGATTATCTTGATTAGAACAGCAACTTGGTACTTTGAAACTTTTTTTCTACTTTTGCACCAACATTAACCATTCACCATTCATCATTAATTATTGTTTTATATGAAATTCAACGAGTACAAACACTTAGATCTTACTAAGATAGCAGAAGAAATATTGGCTTTCTGGAAAGCCGCTAACATCTTTGAGCAGAGTATCGCCTCACGTGAGGGTGCTATTCCGTTCGTGTTTTTTGAAGGACCGCCATCTGCCAATGGAGTGCCTGGTATTCACCACGTGATGGCGCGCTCTATTAAGGATATTTTCTGCCGCTATAAAACTCAGAAAGGATTTCAAGTAAAACGCAAAGCAGGTTGGGATACCCACGGCTTGCCCGTAGAACTCGGGGTAGAGAAAGAACTCGGCATTACCAAAGAAGATATAGGCAAAAAAATAAGCGTAGAGGACTATAACAAGGCTTGTAAGGAAGCCGTGATGCGCTATACCGACATCTGGAACGACCTTACTGAGAAAATAGGCTATTGGGTGGATATGGAAGACCCTTATATCACCTATAAGCCTAAGTATATGGAAAGCGTGTGGTGGCTTTTGAAACAGCTGTACAACAAACAGTTGCTATACAAAGGCTACACTATTCAGCCTTATTCGCCTAAGGCAGGTACAGGTTTATCATCGCACGAACTCAACCAACCTGGTTGCTATCGCGATGTGAGCGATACTACGGTTGTGGCGCAGTTTAAAGTAAAAACATTAGCAGCAGCGGCAAGTAAAGCCTTGAGTAACGCTACAGCTCCTATCCATATCCTCGCTTGGACAACTACCCCTTGGACATTGCCTTCCAATACCGCGCTTGCCGTGGGCAAAGAGATTGACTATGTACTCGTAAAAACATTCAATCAATATACTTTTGAGCCGATTACTATCATCATCGGCAAACCGCTTTTGGCAAAACAATTCGGCAAGAAATTCGTAGAGGGCGATGCAGCTGCTCTGGCGGCTTACACACCCGAAAGCAAAACTATCCCTTACCAAATATTAGGCGAGTGCAAGGGTGCTGACCTTGTGGGTACTACTTATGAGCAACTCATTCCTTGGTGCACTCCTGCCGAAAACTCTACTGAGGCTTTCCGCGTGATTGCAGGCGATTTTGTTACCACCGATGATGGTACAGGTATCGTACATATCGCGCCTACTTTTGGTGCGGATGACGCCCGTGTAGCCAAAGAATACGGCGTGCCACCAATGCTTGTGAAAGACGCGCACGGCAATTTGATTCCGCTCGTAGATTTGCAAGGAAAATTCATCACAGGACACAATATTCCTGAGGCTTTTGCGGGTAAATACATCAAAAATGAGTATTACGATGCAGGGCAAGCGCCTGAAAAATCGTGGGATGTGAGCTTGGCAATTCTCCTCAAAGAAGAAAACAAAGCCTTCAAAGTAGAAAAATACGTACACAGCTATCCGCACTGCTGGCGTACTGATAAACCGGTGTTGTACTACCCGCTCGACTCGTGGTTCGTACGCGTAACCGATTTCAAAGAACGTATGTTCGACCTCAATGAAACCATCAACTGGAAACCTAAAGCTACCGGTGAAGGGCGTTTTGGCAACTGGCTCAAAAATGCTAACGACTGGAACCTTTCGCGTTCGCGCTATTGGGGTATCCCGTTACCTATTTGGCGTACAGCCGATAAGCAAGAGGAAATCTGCATCGGTTCGGTAGAAGAACTAAAAGCCGAAATACAAAAAGCTATTGCAGCGGGCGTAATGACAACCGACCCTTATAAAGATTTTGTAGTGGGCGACAACTCCGAAAGCAATTACGACAAGGTAGATTTACACAAAAATATAGTAGATAACATAGTGCTCGTATCGCCATCAGGCAAGCCAATGCACCGCGAAACCGACCTTATTGACGTATGGTTCGACTCTGGGTCTATGCCGTATGCACAATGGCACTATCCTTTTGAAAACAAGGACTATATAGAAAATCATACCGCTTACCCTGCTGACTTTATAGCCGAAGGGGTAGACCAAACACGCGGTTGGTTCTATACACTTCACGCCATTGCTACTTCGGTATTCAATAGCGTGGCGTACAAAAACGTAGTGTCTAACGGTTTGGTGCTTGACAAGAACGGACAAAAGATGTCGAAACGCTTGGGCAATGCGGTAGACCCATTCACAACCATAGCCGAGTACGGTGCCGATGCCACTCGCTGGTATATGATTTCCAACGCGAACCCTTGGGACAACCTCAAATTCGATTTGGAAGGGGTAGCTGAGGTGCGCCGCAAATTCTTCGGTACACTTTACAACACTTATTCATTCTTTGCGCTCTATGCCAATACCGACAGCTTTACATACTCCGAAGCGGATATACCATTAGCTGAACGCCCTGAAATAGATCGCTGGATACTTTCGGAACTCAACACCCTTATCAAAGAAGTAGATGCGCTCTACGCTGATTATGAGCCTACCCGTGCTACCCGTGCTATCTCCGATTTTGTACAAGAAAACCTTAGTAACTGGTATGTGCGCTTATCACGTCGTCGTTTCTGGAAAGGAGAGTACGAAACCGATAAGATAGCTGCTTACCAAACGCTTTACACTTGCTTAGTAACCATTGCTAAACTGATGGCACCTGTAGCACCTTTCTATGCTGATAGATTGTACAAAGACTTGGTGAGCGTTACCGGTAAAGAAAACAAAGAGAGTGTACACCTTACTGATTTCCCTGTGGCTAATGAAAGCTACATCAATAAATCATTAGAAAGCAAGATGCAGAAAGCGCAGACTATCTCGTCTTTAGTACTATCATTGCGCAAGAAAGAAAGCATCAAGGTGCGTCAGCCATTGCAAAAGATAATGATACCGATAGCCAACGCCACCGAGCGTGCTGAAATAGAAGCGGTAGCAAACCTCATCAAGCACGAGGTGAATGTGAAAGAAATAGAGCTTTTGGAAGATGCATCGGGTATATTGGTGAAACAAATCAAACCGAACTTCAAGACCTTAGGACCTAAGTTTGGCAAAGATATGAAAGCCATTGCCACAGCGGTACAAGAATTTGGTCAGCAGGAAATAGCACAGTTTGAAAAAGCACAAACGTACAGCTTGCAACTGCCCGACAAAACGGTTACTTTGAGCTTGGACGATGTAGAAATTAGCACCCAAGATATAGAAGGCTGGTTGGTAGCTACTGCTGGTAGCTTATTGGTAGCTTTAGATATTCACATCACCCCCGAACTGCGCCAAGAAGGTATTGCTCGTGAGTTGGTGAACCGCATTCAGAATATCCGTAAGGACAATGATTACGACATCACCGACCGCATACAAATACGCCTCCAAACGCACCCAGCCCTACAAGAGGCAGTAACCGCGAACGAGGCTTACATCAAGAATGAAACTCTTACCGACAGCATTACTTTTGTAGATAGCCTGCCAGAGGGTGAAGAAATAGCTTTCGATGAAGTAGCGACAAAAATAGTAGTTGGTCGGTCGTAATACAACAAGCTGTCACACACTTTGCCAATATCCCTAGATTTTGACAAAGTGATAAGAAAAGCGCGATGTTTAAGATAATAAACATCGCGCTTTTTTATTGACTTATTTACTAATTTTTCTTCTCTTTTCTTTCGCCTCGAAACCCCGTTTTTAACATTTTTAGCGGTGTTGTATTACTTTATGAATCAACTACTTATATACCCTTTCTATACCAATCGTCCAAGATTCGTATAAGCTTCCTATAAGCTCTCTATAAGCTAACCACACCCATCTTACAGCTCATTTTTTACCTTTTACCTCAACACGTCCTTCCGTTCTTTTCCGTTTCCTTCCGAATCCTCCAACCTATCCTCTAAACTGTCGGACTCGTCTGAAAAGTCCGCCTCGCCCATTCCCCTTGGTGGTATTATTGGCATTTCTGGTATTTCTGGCATTATTAGCTTTTACCCCATTTTCTAATTAAAAGTATATTTCAAAAAGTGTTTAGGTACTGAAAACTTTTATTTTTAGAATTAGAAAGATAAAAAAGTGAGGTTTAACGGCAGAAAATTTTAGAGCATTTATAACTTATAAAGATAATTTTGTCCTAACTTTATAACTATCAAAATGTTCACCGAATTTGTTAATAACTGTGTTGATAACTATTTTGTTTTTGTTGAAAACTTATTACTTTATTCCGTACCTTTGCCCCAGCAACTAAGAAAAAAACACTTCCCCTTTTTAGGGAACTTATAAAAGCAATACCATTCAATGCATTATAAATGAGTGATTTATATAAGTCTCTCCGTGCTTTCTTTCTCTCTAAGAAAAAGGAAAGAGATAAAAAATAAAGTCATTAGGCTGTGTTTGTATTATATAAACATTCCTTTGCATTACATACTTGAAAATTGTTAATAAAATAGGAAAATTAGTAATCGTTATCATTACAATTTGGAGGCTTAACTCTCGAGAAAATAAATTTGTATCTGAAATAATAATAAAAATAAAAAATTATGTCTAAATTCACTAAGCTTACAGCTGAACAGCTTCAAACAAAGCGTAATTTCATCGAAAATTACCTACAATCTCACAATGCCGCTACTGGGTCTCTCTTCGATGCCAATGCCAATGTGGCACATAAAAACATCGCTACAATGGAGGCAGAACTCAATAAAGATATCAATATCCAAGTGAACCGTTCGCTCGTGTCTCACAAAATCGAACAGCTCTTTGGCAAAGAATTAGCCGATGAGTATATCCGTCAGATTGAGGAACACGAAATCTACGTGCACGACGAAACGAGCCTCAAACCTTATTGTGTGAGCGTTTCGATGTATCCTTTGCTCTTGGACGGACTTGTAAAACTCGGCGGTGAAAGCAAAGCTCCGCAACACTTGGCTAGCTATTGCGGGTCGTTCGTGAACTTCCTCTTTTCCGTTTCCTCTCAGTTTGCAGGAGCGGTAGCAACGGTAGAATTCCTAATGTACTTCGACCATTTTGCTCGTAAAGACTATGGCAACGATTACCTCAACACCCATCGTGAGGTGATAGAAAACGAACTGCAACACGTAGTATACGCTATCAATCAGCCAGCGGCAGCACGTGGCTATCAGTCGGTATTCTGGAATATATCGCTGTATGACCGTCCGTATTTCGACTCTATGTTCGGTACATTCGTTTACCCCGATGGTAGCAAGCCTACTTATGAATCTTTAGACAAGCTCCAACAGTTCTTTATGCATTGGTTCAACATCGAGCGCACCAAAGCGATACTCACCTTCCCTGTGGTAACCGCAGCAATGCTCACTAAGGACAAACACGTGTACGACGAGCATTTTGCACGCTTCTGTGCCAAAGAGCTCAGCGAGGGCAATGCCTTCTTCATCTATCAATCGGACAACGCCGATTCATTAGCAAGTTGCTGTCGCTTACGCAATGAAATTTCCGATAACACTTTTAGTTATTCACTTGGGGCAGGAGGGGTTTCTACCGGTAGTATTAATGTGATAACTATTAATATGAATCGCCTATACCAAAAACACTTGTCGTTGGAACGCACCTTAGATAATATCCATAAATACCAAGTAGCTTACCGTGCTATTGTGCAAGAGTACAAAGATGCGGGTATGTTACCAGTGTACGATGCAGGCTTTATCTCACTTGATAAGCAATTCCTCACCGTTGGTATTAACGGAATGGTGGAAGCTGCCGAGTATTTAGGCATTCGCATTTCCGACAACCCTGACTATAAAGCGTTCATCAACAAGAACCTCAAACTAATTTACGACAAGAACAAGGAAGCTAAAGCTAAATACGGCTTTATGTTCAATACCGAGTTTGTACCTGCCGAGAACTTAGGTGTAAAGAATGCTGCTTGGGACAAAGCCGATGGCTTGCAAGTACCTCGCGATTGCTACAATTCTTATTTCTATATCGTTGAGGACAACTCTCAAAACCTTATCGATAAGTTCTATTTGCACGGAAACGACTATATACAGTACTTAGACGGCGGTTCGGCTTACCACTGCAATCTCGAAGAATACACCACTGCCGAAGGTTTTTATAAGTTGCTAAATGTAGCCGCTAAAACGGGTTGTAACTACTTCTGCTTTAATATATGCGTAACCGTGTGCAACGATTGTGGTTATATTGATAAACACACGCACGACCATTGCACCCATTGTGGTTCTGAAAATATCGACCACGCGACACGGGTGATAGGCTATCTCAAACGCATCACTAATTTCTCTAAAGACCGACAAAAAGAAGCTAAAATACGTTACTATGGGAACGCTACGGTATAGCAGTTACGATATAGTCCTCCAAGAAGTACCCAACGAGATATCCCTGTGTTTTACCATCACAGGGTGTCCGTTGGCGTGTGAGGGTTGCCATTCCGAATATATTTGGGACGGTAGCAAAGGCTGTGCGCTTACTAATGAAGGTTTGGAACAACTGCTTAGCAAGTATGAAGATATGATAAGCTGTGTGCTGTTTATGGGAGGCGAGTGGCAGGTAGAGACCCTGCTCTCGCTTATCTTCCAAGTGAAGTGCAAACGGCTGAAAACGGCACTCTATACAGGGCTTAACCTCAAGCAAGTACAGCGCAAATACCCTGAGTTGTTAGGGTGTTTAGACTACATCAAAACCGGCAAATGGTTACCTAAACTCGGTGGCTTAGATAGCCCCACCACCAATCAAGAGTTTTTAAACCTGCAAACCGGAGAGGTGATGAATAAAGTGTTTTTAAAGGTAAAAGGAAAAGCCTGACTGCAGGCGTAGCTAGGTGTGTGAATAAGGAAATAATACCAAGATTTCACACATACAGCTATCTCCTCTTTTATTGTTGCTTGTGTGATGGGAGTGATAGACTACAAACATACGAAAGACAAACAGGAAGTAATAAAAAAAGAACGACTTAATTAAGCCGTTCTTTTTTTATTACTTGTTTAACACTCTCCTTAGGGTAAGGGTGGCTAATACTAAATATACCAAACACAGTGCCCACATTCCCAGCCAATATGGCATAATGGTAGTGATATGAGCTCCCATCTGGGTAATAGATATAAAACCCTTGCTCCCTAAAGTAGTAGGTACAATATACGAAAAAACACTCAGCCATTCAGGCATCGCTACGGTAGGCCACGAAAAGCCAGTAAGCATCACCGCAGGCAAAGAGGTATACATAATGAGCATAATGGCGTCTTCACGTCGATGTAAAAAGTTCAGCAAGCAAAGTCCCATAAATACAATCGACAGGATAAAAGGTATCATAAAAACCATAGTACTTAGCATCGTACTACGTACAGGAATGCCAAACAGTGGCATTATAATTCCTAAAATAATGAGTAATATCACCATTGAAAAGGCTAAATAAGTAGTAGCTTTCCCCATCACAATAGGCAAAGCTCCCCAAAAACTATCGGAGTTAGGATATATTTTTTTAAGTTTATTACCCTCTCGCATCGTTCCTCCTAACATACCTACGGCAGTGAGTATGGTAGTTTGAAAGATAATCACAAGCACTATGGGAATAAGGAAAGTAGCATAACCTAAAGAGGGATTGTATAAGCTCACTACTTGGGCACTCACGGGCATTGCCTCATCGCGTGCTTGGGTAGGGAGTTTGCCTTGTGCCGAAGTGCGTTTCACCTCAACCCCTGCATTCAGGTAAGTAGCCGACACTTTAGCGGCGGTAAGTATTTGCTTGTAATAAAGCATATAGGAAGCATCGGCATAGACCGATATAGTGGGTTGTTCCCCGCGTTGTAGGTCACGTGAAAAGCCGTTGGGAATGGCTACTATCCCGCGTATTTTCTCCTGCTGAAAGGCTTTCTGAGCTTCGGTGAGGTTGAGGTAACTGCTGTAAATAGCGGTCTGACTCGTGGCATCAATCATACGTAACAACTGACGGCTTTGGGCAGTATTATCCTCATCTACTACTCCAATAGGAAGCTCTTGCAAGGTCTCTTCGGAATAGAGATAAGTATAGATAAACGACACGGCAATCGCTACAATTACAAACGAAAAGAACACCGCCTTGTCGCGAAATATATATTTGGCTTCCCAAAGCATCGCACGAGTGAAATCGGCTGAACTTTGATATATGTAACTTCTAAACTGTTTCATAACCTCCTGATTTTATCTTTTTCACAAACATAGGATAAGCCACTATAAGCAACAGTCCAAAGAGCAATAATGCCAAAAGTGGTTGCCACGTCATCTCTACAGGAATGCCCTTAATGGCGCGATTTACATAGTATTTCATAAAATGAGCATACGGAAAGATTTGCGCTAAATACTGCATACTCTTAGGGAGCCCTTCCATAGGAAAAGTATAAGCGGCAAATGAGAAGGCAATCGCTGTAAAACCACTGCCTATGGTAAGTGCCGACCTAAAATTAGGCAATATAGAAACGAGTGCAATACCTATAATCTGATAGATTACTACTAAGGCAAAAGTAATAAGCACCACATTCAGCATTGGGATATGCAAAGGAGCCCCGATAAGCTCAAAGAGGAGGTAATTCATCCACCACGCTACAAAAAAGAGCACTAAGGTATAAGGCAAGAGTTTTCCCACAAGGGCTTTCAGCGGATTGCCACCTGCTTGCTTGAGCCACTGTTTCCCTCGATGGTAGCGGAACTCTATTCCTAATACATACACCGTTACCATCATCACAATCATTTGGAGCATCATCGGCAAGAGTGCTGTGAGTAGGTAATAGGCATAGTTAGAATAAGGATTGTACAAGGCGTGGTCATCTACTCTTATGGGTTGGGCTTCGGCACGTACCTTCTCGGTTTGTTGCCCTTTTTGCATTTTCTTCTTCATCACCAAGCCTGCTGAGAACATCCCTACGGTAGTTTGGAAATCCTTTTGGATAAGACTTGCCCCCAGCATAAACTGACTATTAGTATAGCAAATCACCGATTGGTTTTCACCTTTGAAGAGTTTCTGCTGAAAGTCGGCAGGAATAACGATAAAGCCCATTATCTGCTGTTGCTGGATAAGTTGTTGGGCTTCTTGTTCATCGGTGAGTTTGATTTTCAGGTCGATGTTTGGCGTAGCATCAAGCATACGCAAAAGGTTCTCGGACAGCTGACTTTGGTCGTAATTGATATACGCCATAGGCAGGTCGCGAGGCACGCCTTTGTAGAAAATAGCTGCAAAGAACCCAAAGATAACCAAGGGAAACACCAAAACGTAAAACAGCCGTTTGGGTGATAGGAAAAAGTTCTTGCATTCTTTTTTAAATAAATACATAATTAATTTGTCAATTAGCTAATTAGTTAGATTTCTTCAGCATCTTCTAAGTTTTCTATTAGGATAGGTTCTTTGTCTTTAAAATGAAAAGAAACACCATAAGGTTCGCAAAAGCTGAAACTACCTTCGGCAAAATGCAATATCCACTCTTTGTTGTCATAGAACAGGAACTGTGGACTTTCAAAAGGAACTTCTTGCAAGGGAACACTTAACAATCGTTTTTCTTCTTCTGAAAGATGAAAGCTATCTGAGCATATCAGCAGTTGTTTTTGAAAATAAGAAAGTGCCTTGGCTACCAACTTATCTGCGCTGACAAGGATTTTTTCAATAAAAGCAATAGTATCTGCTGTGATGGTTTTACTTTTGCTAAACACAGAAAAAGGTAGCTGTAAAGTTTCTTTGTAGAAATCACTTTTCCACTGATATGAAGCCTCCCAAAAATAGTCGTCTCCCACTTTTTGTGAGAAAGTAAGAGTGCTAAACTTGGTGGTATAATTAGATATGTTCATTGCTTTAACCAATTAATTTCTTCTTTACTAAGGAGAAAATATTTATATACAAAGTTTTCGCAGGCTTCTTGTTCGCTATCAAAAGACTGTTCATCACAGAAGCAACGAGTATCGGCAAGGCATACCGCCCATTGGTTTTCTCGTTGCAGAAGACAAGCGTTATCCACAGCTACATTTCCTTGCTCAAAAGTATTTGTTTTAAAATAGCACTGAGCAGGGTTATAGTTCAAGGCTTCTAAAGCTTGTAACAACTCTTTGAATGTGGGAATAGGGAATTGTTCTTTTATCTGGGCTAAAAGTTGTTGCCTTTTCTTCCTTTCTTGTTTGTTTTTCTTGGAAAACCAAATGAGTATAAACGCCCAAGCCAAAACAGCTATTAATAGAGGGGCAAGTATATTGTAATTCACAAGAGCATTCCACATAGGCTTTTAGGTTTATTCAGATATAATGAACAAAATTGAGGCTATTCTGAGGGTGATTTTGTTATTGTCTTCTTGTTTTTAACGAGTGTCGTAATTCCTAATACAAAAAATAATACCAAAGAAAGTACCACAAAGATACATTTCATAAGAGAAAAATAGGGCGCTAAGGTCTCTATCCATAAGTTTTCAGGATAGTGTGTGAGCATTGTAATGGTACTAAAATTTTCTAAATAATCAGAAATACCTCCTATTATTGGGAAGTATGATAAGAAAAGGAGCTTTCTTTGGTTGAGTTTTTCTAAAAAGAAATGTATCAGTTGATAGTAGGTAATAGCAAACAGACCGGGATATATCATATCCACAGGAATTTGTCGGTATAAATAGAAATGGCGACCTTCTTCACCTAAACGCCTAAATAGCTCTTGAATGTAAGCTGTGTCATAAAACGGAGGCACATCTAAAATATCCATTCCTCCAGCCATTACTTTAAGGGCTGGTATGGTTACTAACATCAAGTAGGCATATAGCGAAGTGGTAATGATAAAAAGTATCCAAAGTTTTTTCTTTTTCATTTCTAATTAATTTTTGTTGTTTTACTAAATTATCACGGATATTCCCAATCCTAAGAAAGATTACGGAGTTTACACCCCTAACGCTTCTCTTTCCTTCTTTGGTACTTTTGCAAGTACTTGGTCGTAAGAGTGCTGTACCATTTCTTTGATGAGGACTTCGGGAAGACTCTCTAAAAGGATGGTATTCCAATGTTTTTTATTCAGGTGATAGCCTGCTACAATCTTATCGGGGTACTGCTCGCGGAGCTCTACCGCATGCTCAGGTTCGCATTTGAGGCTAACACTCATAGGCACGCGGTTTAGGTTTATCAGTGCAAAGATACGATTTGCTATACGGAAGACCAAAAAGTCCTCCCCGAAAGGCATATCCTCAGTAGTGTGAGGTAAAGTTAAGCAAAAATCTCTAAAGGTTTCTATGTTCATTTCTTCCGAATGTTATATAATTCTCCGCCACTATCACTGTCTTTATAAATCAAGACCCTATCGCCCCAAAGGTCTTTTATTTGTATTATTTTCCGTGAGCTTTTGGTGTTCCATTTAAATTGGATTGAGTCATTGCCTATCTTAAAAGTATAGTATTTATAGCCGTAAGGATAAAACCAAAATGCAAAATGATTTCCTCCGCCCTGATTCCCCAAAACTACCTGATCAAATGAGTACAAATTATTGGTGATTTTATTATCTACTAAATTATAGCTTGGTGTTTGGGTATATTCTATTTCATAAAAAGTATTGTATTTATAATCTTCCGTAAAATATTCGCCTTTGCTTCCTATGCACACAATAGACGAGAAACCTACAGGAATTATTTTTTGTATTACACCTAATTGCTCGTCAATATATTGTCTGCCTATCTTTCTAATAGCTTCTAAATCATATTTTCCATTCTTATCTTTTGGAATAGAGTAGTTTTTAATAATACTATCGTGGCCTAAATACTGTAATTCCTTTACTTTTTCAGCTTTTGCCCAAGGATAAGTGTATTTATAGATAATATCCTTATATTTTTCATCTTCTTTCTTATCATAAAAAGTTTTATTTCCCTGAAAAACACCTTTAGCATTTATCTTTTGTTTGATTTTAAAGTTTTTATCAAGTAAAAACCAATCGTATTCTTTGTTTAAATATATAAAATCGTCAGTTGGGTCGTAGATAATCCTATCAGAGCTCATAACATCTTCTTCAGTAAGTAGTGTATCTACTATAAAAAGATTTTTGTCAAAGCCGTTAAACTCAGGAATCTCAGGGTGCTTGTCTTTCCCTGGTACTTCATAACCGCAACTGCTATATAAAAATAGTATTGCTAATAAAATTACTGTTTTCATATGTGAACTATTGTTTTATTCTGGTTATCTTTCGCTGAAAGCTTAAACAGATTTCCTCTATTGATGTCTATTTAGTTGTTAGGAATAGGCTAAAAGTTCTTATTATGATAGGCACGAACTAGAAGAATCGCACCAGTAGGGGATAAATCTATTAATGAGCCGATTGGCAAATTAGCTAATTGCCAAATTACTCTTCACCATCTTGTATTTTTTCCTTTCTCCTTCAACAGTGGCTACTACTTTAAAACCAAGTTTTGTATAAAGACCTTTAGCTATGGAGTTGTCATCAAATACATTTAGGCTAATAGAATGAACTCTTTTATCCTCAAAAAGCATTGCGATAAATAACTGCATTGCTGAGGTGCCTAATCCTTTTCCTGTAAGCGAAGGATTGATAATAAATCTACCAATATGTACGTTGCTCCCTTCTACTCTTATTTGCTGAATCATTCCTATAAAACTACCCTCTACCTCAATACGAAAACAGTGAGGCAAAGCATTGAGTGCTTCTATGGTAAGAGGATAAGGCAAAGTATCTCCCGCCCATTGTTGCAAGAAATAAGCATCTTTGCTATTTGTCCAGCGTATAATAGCTTGCTTATCTTTAGTTGATAATCCTTCAGTTATTCTCATTTTTCACTTACTAATACTGACATTCCGGGTCTTAAATCCTTTACTTTTTGGGTAGGGTAGGCTTTGATAGCGAAAGTTTTCTTGTCGAAGTCGCCTTTGCTTTTGGTAGCTGTCCAAGTGGCGAAATCGGCTTGTACGGCGATGTGTTTTACTTCCAACTCTATCTCCTGATTGCCGAGGGCGGGTACGATGCCTTTGAATTTAGTGCCTATCTTGAAATCTGCCATTTTATCTTCGCGTATGTTGAACACCACCCACTCGTCCTGAGTATCAATGAGGTTCATCACAGGGTAACCCGCATTCACGATTTCGCCTTCATTGGGGATAATGGTTTGTATCTCGGCATCGGCAGGGGCAAACACTTTAGCACCATCTTTATAGGCATTTACCTCAGTAATAACCCCTTGCGCTTGGGCTACAAGGGCTCGGGCAGCGGTTTTATCCTCTACACGAGCTCCGTTTTTCGCCATTTCGTATTGTGATTTGGCTGCTTCGGCTTGTTTTTGTAAGGCAACCATTTGGGTATAAGCCTCGTCTTTCTTTTGAGCAGGCAATACCTTTTCGTTATAGAGGTTGCTCACGCGCTGATAGGTTTTCTCAGCGAGCTGGGCAGCTGCTTGGGCTTGTTGCCATACATTGTAAGCCCCTTGAATTTGTTCGCTACGAGCACCGCGTTGTGCTTTGTCGGATTGAGCTTGTGCTGCCAAACGTGCTGCTTCGGCTTGAGAGAGTTTGGCATCGAGTTCAGTGCTTTCGAGTTCCAAAAGGAGGTCGCCTTTGTGCACTTGGTCGCCTTCCTGCTTGTAGATAGCTTTCACCCTACCAGGTACTTTTGGGGCAACGTTGATTTGTTTGGCTTCTACTTGTCCTTGCAAATATACAGGTTCGCGGTTACTAAAAAAGTAGATAGAAAGAATAAGAACTACTGCAAATACAGTGATTGTTACAATAAGACCGGTGATGTTTTTCTTTTTCATTGTTTATTTAGTTAAGAGTTTATGAGAGACACGAGCTACAAGCTCGCGCCAGCGTATGTTAAGAGCATTTGTGTCGCTCTACCTTGTTGTTTGTTCGCTGAATTTATCGCTCATTCCGCAGGTTTCGAGGAGCTGGGCGAGGGTTTTGTCCATTTCAAAAAGGGCTTGGTAGCGTTTGATTTTGATAGAAGCCAAATAAAGGTTGGCATCGGCTACATCGGTGGAGGTGGAGAGACCTTCGGCAAAAGCCTTGTCGCGGGCACGTACGAGCTCTTCGGCAAAACGCAAACTCTCTTCTAAGCTGAGGTATTGTTCGCGTTGCTTTTCAATCTCGGTGTACTGTTTTTTCACTAAGGTTTGTACGTCTTTTTCGGCTTGTGCAGTGATGAGCTCCACACTCTCACGCATTGCTTTGGCTTGGGCTATTTTGTTCTTGTCCTGCAAACCGTTGAAGAGATTCCACTGTAACCCTACGCCTACCACCCAGTTATCGGGTTCGGTTAAAGGCAGATTTTCGCTCCACAAGTACTTTTTGCCTACTACGGCTACATCGGGCAAATAAGCGGCTTGTTGCGCTTTTACGCTTTGGGTAGCCATTTGAGCTTTCAGTTTGGCTTGCACAATCATAGGGTAGTGCTCTTTGGCTTGCTGTTGGTAGTATTCGAGCGATTGGAGAGGTGCCACCTCAAAAAGTTCGGTGGTGAGGGCTGTGAGCGGTTGCTCGGTAGTGCCCATTACGCCATAGAGCGCTGTTTGCGCTAATTGTATGTCCTTTTCAGCAGCCATCACCTCACGCTCGGCATCGGTAACGGCTTTTTTAGCTTGCATTGTTTCTACGGAAGCTATCATTCCGTTCTTTTCGAGCTTTTGGGCATTCTCATAGTGATGTTGCGCTGTTTCAAACGACTGTTTTCTCACTTCCAACGCTTTTTGGGCTAACTGTACTTGAAAATAACGTTCCGCCAACTCACTGATGAGGGTATTTTCGGTTTTTTTGCTCTCTACGGTGGCTATTTCGGTGTTGAGCGCACTCACACGATTGCCTACGCGCACCTTTCCACCAGCAAATAGCACCCATTTGGCATCGGCGCTTACTTTCCAAATGTCTTGTTTCTGGAACTCATAACGCCAGTCTTGGGCAAAAAGCGGTTGCAACCTGCCAAGTAGGGGGGTGATTAGCGGACGCATAGAGGCAGGCACTTGGGTTGCGAATCCTTGTAAGCCACTTTGTAAGGGTGCTTTATACTCGTTAAAGCTCAACGAAAGCGGGTCGGCGAGGTGCATATAACTAGCGTTAAGACTCAATTGGGGCAGATAGAGCCCACGGAATGACTTGCGGTTATAATCGGCTGCTTCAGTTTGTTTTTCGATGCCTTTGAGTTTTTGGTTGCCTGAACGCATCTGGCTAAGCGCTTCATCAAACGATAGTGATTGCGCTCGTAATGAAGCTGTTATCCCTATAACGAAGAGGCATAGTAAAGTATATTTTTTCATAAAAGAAAACTTTTTATTTCTGCGGGGCAAAATTACGGCGTTTTTTCCAGATGAACGACTCGTTTGTTTGCAAAGTTTTTAAGATAGATTAAAAAATAAAGCCTCTTAATTTATTTCTTCTCTATTTGACAGCCGTATGACTTTGTTTTATCAAAGGTTAAAATATATCGTTTTCCTTGATAGGTGAATCTTACCCCTATTTGAGCTGTATTTTCAAAGGTTTCAGTTTTGGGCACATCAGAAAGAGCTGTATCGCCTACTTGGATAATATGCATAAACAAGTCTTCTTTAGAAGCTGTTTGTGGGCTCACTTCTATACGCCAATGTCCCAATTGTGGGTGATTGGCAGGAGGGAGGTTCATATTATACCCGTAATCTTGTGGAGTGAGTTTGGGTAGAGGCCAGTTGCGTCCGTCAGACCAGAAATCCTTTCCACTTCCTCCTATTTTAGTAAGTGTAGCATTGGCAGGGAATAAAGTACAGCAAATCATCTTGCCTCCGTCGGAGGTTTCCGAGAACTCTCTGCTACCTTTCATCACAGGTTCGTTGATGGTGTGTATCAGCCACGTTTTGGGATAATTTTTGTCGGTAGATGCTACCCTATCGAACACTACAAAAAGGTCGGGGTAGAAATATATAAATTCACGCACGACTAACGAGGCTTTTTGGCTGTTGTAGCTTTTAGTAGCATCGGAGGCGAGATATACATAATCGTCAGTGATACGCTTCTCTTTCAGCACAGAGCCTAATATGTTGTTTTGTCCGCCATCGTTGGGGATAGGTTCGAACTTGTTTTCGGTAGAAGCCCCTCCGCCCCAGTATTCGGGCATTTTTTCATTGGGCATTCTGATGGTTACGCAGTTATGGGCTACCGTACGGGCGTAGTAATGTGACAAATGCCAGCCAGGTTCGGGGCGGGTACCTGTATCTAACGCACGGTAACCTTTTTTGTAGATAGTGAAATGATTATTATCGAAGTGCTTGTGGTAAGAGGTTTTGCCTCCGCTCACAAAAAGAGCATAAGTGTCGTTTTCGCCCGTTCCTGAACGCATAATGACTTCTCCTGTCCCTTCGAAATACACGGCACCTTTACCCGAAGGTGTCGCTCCCTGAGTTCCTTGAGGATATTTTTGTAAGAACGGCATAAAGGGTAGTCGTTCTGTATAATGTTTCTTATTGAATAAGCCTAACAGGCGTTGTATATTGGTAGAACTTCCATAAAGAGAGGCTATCTCTCTCAGGTGATAATTGATGTCTCTTTCGGGGAGCAAGCAATCGTAGTGATAACTGTCGCCAAAGCCAAACTCGCGATTGTTTGGTAAGCGATTCCAATCGATATAGTCCAAATATTTGAATACGTAGTTGAGCCTTTGAGAGAGGTCTACGCCTGTGGCTGCGCGATGACTGCGAATGAAATTGAAATCGGCGATAGGATAAGCACCTAACGAATAGCCTACACACCCTGTGACAGCCCCTCCGCTCATACCGATAATATCACGACGATATTCTGCCATTTTCATATTCAGGGCAAATCCTTTTTGAAACATATCTTCACAGCGTGCGTTATCAATACCGTCGTTGTGAAAAGTGATACCTATATACCACGGTAGGGCGTCTGTGCCATAAAACCCTGTATTGTATCCCCCTGTATTCTCCCGATTGCGCTCTGGGCGTAATCCTTTTCCGTGCCAAGCAATATCCATCATTACCTGATAAAGAGGTTTGCCTATTTGCTCGCGTTCTTTGGGGGTTAAGTAGTTGTAAATCCAATCATAAGCACATAATGCATTGATTTGAGGAAACACATACCAATCAGCATTCAAGTTGTGACTTACCCGAAGGCGGTAATATTCAGTGATTTTTTGTAAGAATTTTTTGGTATAGTCGAGATATTTTGCTTCACCCGTTATCAAATATAATATGGCGACTTGCGATACTTTGGAGATTTTCAAACCGTTATCAGTACCATTCACCGCGGTAGGATTTTCAAAAGAGATAGGTTCATTTAAGAGCTTATCCACATCTCTTTTAGTTTCGGTATACGTATCCAGAGCCGAGCTTTGGGCAGCGTTTTTGATATTCGGAATATCTTCTTTAGTAATAAAAAGGCGTGGGTGTTCGGTGCGAACAGTGCCTGTTATCTCTTGCTCATCAGGGTCTGTATCTTTACGACACGATAGCATCGCTATTAACAGAGTCCATAGCATCATAAATACTGCTTTTTTCATAAGTAAAGAATGTTTTAGTTTATTTAATTGTTCTTGTTGCTTTGCTATATTTAAGGTGAGTTCGACGTAAGAAAAGTGTAGCTTGCGCTACAGAAATCTTACAAATATTTACAAATCAAACAAATGGGCAACAAGTTGCCTTTAGACACATACTCTGCTATGCCAGCTCGCAGACTACACACAGATTACACGGGTTTGACTCGGATATTGTTTATAAAATGGAATGTGATTTGTTTCAACGATGCAAAGTTACGATGAAAAAATGAGATAAGCAACTGTAGCAAGACAGGTGCGAGCCGCACAGGCAGTGTGAGCCACACGGGCAGATTAATTAGTAAATTAGAAAATGAGAGAATTAGCAAATGGGGAGGGTTGAGGAGTTCGGAAGAAAACGGAGATTTCCAAAAGGAGGTTGAAGGGAGTTTTGATGAAAAAAGGGTGTAAGGAGGGTGGGGTTAGCTTATAGAGAGCTTATAGGAAGCTTATACGAATCTTGGACGATTGGTATAGAAAGGGTATATAAGTGATTGACTTATAACACGATATAACAGTGCTAAAAATGTTAAAATCGGGGTTTCGAGGCGAAGGAAAGAGAAAGTAATAAAGCTCTCACCTGCCCTCTATTTAAGAAAAGAGATATAGAGAGGTAAAGGTTGGGGCGGAAAAATATAAAAGTACGAAAAACTTTTTTTAAAATCAATATTGACTGGTGTTTATTATTTTTATATCTTTGTACCTTATTAAGGTTATACTTTGTATTTTTTAAAGGCTTAAGATATGAAAGGAAGAATTATTATAATCTTTATCTTAGTTTGCATTGCGTTGTTTTTCTATGTAAATTTCTTTTATGCTATAAAAGTTCCTTATTTTAGCTATGAGGCGATGTCGAAAACATTTTCTGTGCTGATCTTCTCTTTTGTGGGGATGTTTGTCTACTTTTGGTTTCAAAAAAAAGATTCTGAACATTCTTGAGAGTCCTCTTCCGCTACGCTCTCAAAAAGGATTGATAATAAAAGTTATATTGACGTCGGTTAGACATAAAGTAGCAGGGGAGGTGAGAGGCTAATCATCGGAAATCAAGGCTACGAATTACGAAATGACTTTTTAAGACTTCGCTTGAAGATTAAAATTGGGGTAAAGTTTGAGACATTATCAGAATGAGAGACACAAAGGAAGAAAAAAAGCGCCTAATATATGGTATTGCTTCAACGTATTTTGTGATTATATATAATATTATAAGTGTAAACAAATTGAAATAGAGATATGAAGACAAGTGTTATTTTATTTATAGCAGGTGTTGTGCTTATTGTTTTAGGAGCTCTTGCTAAGATATTGCATTGGGAAGTGCCTATTAGCGGTTCTTTATTTATAGCATTAGGTTTTATACTGGAAATTATAGCTTTATGCTCACTTTTAGCGAGAAGCAGGAGAAGCAGATAGTCTTTCTTGATAGTTAGAGATTTTCTTTATAAAAGGAAGTAAAAAAGCACCAAAGGTAAGGGAGAATAGTTCTTCCTTACCTTTGGTGCTTATAGAAAACGGATTTTAGATTCTATTTTTTGCTATTTTGCTTGCCTAAATAATGGTCGAGTGCTACGGTCATTGAGGGGCTCTCAGGTGAGGGAGCTTTAATATCAATGATAAGACCGGCTTCTTCGGCAGCTTTTAGGGTCGCATCGCCATAGACGGCTATTTTGGTTTTCTTCTGTGAGAAATCGGGGAAACTTTTAAACAGCGCCTCTATTCCTGCGGGCGAAAAGAAAGTAAGAATGTCGTACTTATTTTCTTTAATGGCTGAAATATCGCAATATACAGTGCGATAGAACACTACGCGTTCCCATTTTATCTTGATATCGTTTAAAGCTGCGGTAGCCTCTGGCTTAGGGGCATCGGAACCTGGGAAGAGAAATTTCTCTTCTTTGTATTTTTTGAGGATAGGCAAAAGGTCAGCAAACTCTTTTTTACCTACGTATATTTTGCGTTTGCGATAGGTAATATACTTCTGCAAATAGTAAGCGATGGCTTCGGACTGACAGAAATACTTCATAGTTGTAGGCACCTTAAAGCGCATTTCTTCAGCAATACGAAAATAGTGGTCTACCGATTTACGGCTAGTGAGGATAACGGCTGTAAAATTAGTAAGGTCAATCTTCTGCATTCTGACGTCCTTAGCGGTCATTCCTTCGACCTTAATAAAGGGCACAAAATCCACTTTTACCTTGTGGTTTTCAATAATTTGTGCATAAGGTGAGCTTTCGGCTTTCGGTTCTGGTTGCGAAACTAATATCGATTTTACCTTCATAAATGTTATTTCTTTACACCTCCTAACGCCCTATTATGAAACAAATTGAGCCATTTTCTGTACTTCAATTAAGTATTTTGTTCCATAGATGAGAAAGATATAGGGTGCGATTTCGAGGGTGCAAAGATACAAAATAAAATAGAATAAATAAGGTTTTATTTCTTTTTGATTGTTTTTTATGATTTTAATCCAACCTAATACATTGATTGCTAACAATATGGATACTAACACAAAAAGTAATAAAAATAGCTGTTTTTTATTGGTAAAAGGGATATAAACTCCCAAAAAGAGGAGTATAACCATTACAATTGCGGCATAAGATGAATAAGAAACTCTGGTGAAGATGTAATCTCTTGCGAAATCATAAAGGTCGAACAGGCTACTAATCCATTGTTGTAAGAGGAGTTTTGTGATTAACAGTGAGAAGACTACAAGCACCAATTCCAGAAACATAAACTGAGAGTTGTAAAGTTCTGTGATGCCAAAATTCTTTAGCATAACATAGAAAAGAAGAGCTAAACACACACATTGCAGGAGAAAAAGCACTGTCATAAAGAGGTGCAATCGGCGTTCCTTTTTGCCGTAAATTACAATATATTTATTGTTAAACAGTAAGTTTTGATAATCGGCAAAGTGTTTAGGGTAGAATATACGCAGGAAAGCCACCAACCCAAAGATGAGAAGGAAGGCAGGAAATATCCACGAAAGATAAGACTGATGTAGTTCTAAGGCTTCCAAATACTGTATTTTATTATGGTTCGACTGTTGCTGGGTTCTCTTTTAGAGATTCTGAGGGTAGCTTTCCAATGCTATCGCGTTGTTTTTTGAGTTTTTCTTCTACCTTTTTCACTATACGGTCATAGTCTTTAGGCAGGGAGGCGTAATAGACCATATTTTGTGCGAGCGAAAGGCTATCGAGTTGATATTTCTTGTAGATGAACTGTTGCGAATTGAATTGTAAAGAATCTAGCATTTGGGCTTGTGAAACTTTCATAGATTCTAAAACAGCCAAATCGTAGAGCAGACTTTCCATTTGCTTTTCGTCTAAAAACTTATCGGGTTTGGGTACGATGTTCTTTTTGCAAGCTACTATAATGAGTAGCAAAGCGAATATATAAATGATTTTTCTCATAGTCTTATCTGTTAAAAGTGATGCGTTGCCCCTGAGGCTCTGCAATTACCTTGCCATTGTGGTACACCTCTTTGCCATTTACGAAGGTACTCACTACAGCCGAGTGAAATTGTTGCCCTTCGAGCGGACTCCATCCACACTTGTAGAGCAGGTTGTTTTTTTGTACCGTCCACTGTGTATCCATATCCACCAAAACAAGGTCGGCGTAATACCCTTCGCGTAAGAAACCGCGTTCTTTTACCTGAAAAAGGATTGCGGGATTATGACACATTTTCTCTACTATCTTTTTGATAGAAATAGTACCTTTATAAGCTTTTTCGAGCATTGCCACGAGCGAGTGTTGCACCAAAGGCGCACCTGAAGAAATATTTACATAGCCCTTGCGCTGTTTTTCTTCGAGGGTATGAGGTGCGTGGTCGGTAGCAATCACATCGAGACGGTCGTCTAAAAGGGCTTGCCACAGCGCAGTACGGTCATCGGCAGTTTTTACAGCAGGATTCCATTTAATGAAAGCCCCGCGAGTAGTATAGTCTTCATCAGTAAACCACAAGTGATGCACACATACCTCAGCAGTGATTTTCTTTTCCTTTAGCGGAATATCATTACGAAAGAGTTCGGTTTCTTTAGCCGTAGAGAGGTGGAACACGTGTAGGCGTGCGCCCGTTTTTTCAGCTAAAGCAATGGCACGTAAAGAGGACAGATAGCAAGCCTCAGCACTCCGAATATGAGGGTGCATCGCAATAGGGATATTCTCGCCATACAAGCCTTGATAGTGGGCTAAGTTCTTTCGGATAGTTGCTTCATCTTCGCAATGGGCAGCAATTACTAAATCGACATTATTGAAAATAGCTTCTATGGTTTTCTCGTTGTCTACAAGCATATTCCCCGTAGAAGAGCCTAAGAAAAGTTTCACCCCTGCACAAGCATTTTTATCTAAGCGTTTCAATTCTTCGAGGTTATCGTTTGTTCCTCCCAAGAAGAAAGAATAGTTTGCAAACGACGACTGTTTGGCAATGGCAAATTTCTCTTCCAAAAGCGGAATAGTTACGGTTTGGGGTACCGTGTTAGGTTGCTCAAAAAAGGTAGTTACGCCCCCTGCTATCGCAGCACGGCTTTCGGTAGCGATAGTAGCTTTATGAGTAAGCCCAGGTTCGCGGAAATGCACTTGATCGTCAATCACCCCAGGAAGGAGGTATTTGCCTTCGGCTTCCACCACCTCATAATTCCCTTTGGGAGTGATGTGAGTACCTATTTGGGCAATGCGCTCTCCCTCAATCAGGAGGTCGCCTTGAAAGAGGGTATTTTCGTTTACGATGATTGCGTTTTTGATGAGGGTTTTCATTTCAATTATTCATTGTACACAAGATGTTTATACATTCCGCCAGCGAGGGCTTGGTGGTTTACATACGTAAATCCTAAACGGGTGTAAAGGCGTTCGGCAGCGGGGTTTTGTACATCTACGAGTAAGCCTATGGGCTGAGTAGTGACCTTTTTGAGATGGGCTACCAATTGTGAGCCTATGCCCTTGCCTTGAGCAGAGGGCAATACGCTAAGGGTATCTATATAAAGTTCACCTTCGGCGGTCTCGTCCTCTAAAACAATATCAATACCATAGCTACTGCGAATGAGTGCTAGCACAGGGGCACGCAAGGTGTGCAAGTGAGCACCATCATAGGCAATAACTGACCCTATTACAGTGTTGTTTTCCTCGTATACCCAAGTATTCTGGTAGGAATACTGATTGCCTTCCTGCTTAAAGAGATTCTGGAGTAGTGCAATGGCATCATCTCTATGTTCTTTGCCAATCATCTTATAGACGATTTCTTCCATTGCCTGAAACATCAGAGGAGCGACAGCAGAGGCATCGGTAGGGGTTGCGGGTCGTATCATCAGTTTAAAAATATCAGTTTTTGAATGAGAGGTTCCCCTAAACGTTCGTTGAGGTTATCAATAATCTTACTCTTGCCATAACTCAGTTCGTTACTAAGTGCAGGCGAGGTAAGGTGGATGTATAACGTACTGCCTTTTAGCTCTACTGAGGAGGTATACTTAGCGATTGCTTTGCCCATCAGTTCATTCCACAGTTCTGGTAACGAGGCTTTCTGTAGTCCGTACGTTAAATGATTTTGTTTGACAATTTGCTGAATGACCTCTGAAAGAGTATTTGTATTTCCGTCCATAAATGCAAAGATACAAAATAATTGCGAATGACGAGTTACAAATGACGATTTTTTATTTTTCTCTTCTCATAGGACATTTAAAGTTCTAACTTTTTCAATTTCTCCCTTCTTCTAAATATTAGAATATCTCTCTGATGTTTAATTTTATATTACATTAAAAAACAATAAATTATATTCCCAAAAGAAAAAAAACATCACTGAAATTTGCTCAGTAACATTATTCTTTGTAATTATGCATTAAAATTATAAAAACACCAACAAAAATGAAAAAAATAATAATAATTTTTACTATCACTTTAGCAGTGATATCTACTACTTACGCACAAGAAGTAGTAACAGAAACAACAGAAGAGGTGACCGCCAGCAGCACACAAGAACCTATTGTAGTACAAGAAAAAAATCCTCTCTCTAAACGCCTCTTTTTTGGTTTTAGAGGTGGCTTAAATGTATCGACTCTTTCTTTTTCAGAAGTGTATGGCGCTGTAAAGAATGATCAAAATACTTTTTCTCGCTATAATGCTGATCTAGGAATGGGTAGCAAAGCAGGGTTTCATATAGGAGTTTTGGCAGAATATAAAGTAAGTGATAAACTCTTTTTAGAAGGAGGAATTGCTTACTCTAAACAAGGTGCCAAGTGGAAGAAAATAACTATGACTTTTATCGGGACACCTCCGACTATTAACGGAATACAATTGCCTTATAGCATATCTGGAGACGTTAAAGATGCTTCTTTTATTCTTCACCAAATAAATATTCCTTTATGGTTAAAATATGATATCTCATATTTTCGCCCTAAAGTAGGTTTAAATTTTGGTTATGTTGCAAGTATCGCAAGCAAAATTTCTCAAAACAATCTCTCTATGGCAATGTCAGAGGATTTAGATAACACTTTTGACTTTGGAATGGGCTTTGGAATGGAATATAATGTGCCTTCTGGTATCTTCTTTGATATAAACTATATTATAGGGCTTTCAAACCTCAGCGATGCTGATAGCGTTACGCAAGTTAAGTTTAAAAACCGCGTCTTACAATTAGGTGTAGGATATAAGTTTTAATTCCTCACCATCGAAAACGGCATAAGTAAAGTAGTGTATCCAGTCGCCGGTGTTGATATAAGTGCTACCCTCCCCTACTTTGATAGTCATTGGTAGGTGGCGGTGACCAAAAAGGAAATAGTCGTAATGTTGCGTCTCAAGTTTGCGTTTGCAATACTGTACCAACCATTCGTTGTCTTCACCCAAGAAACGCACATCTTCATCACCTGAGATGAGCTTGTTTTTCACTGAGAGGTATTGCGCCAATCGCACACCTATATCGGGGTGTAACCAGCGGAAGAGCCACTTACAAAACGGATTGGTAAAGACTTTCTTCATCCGCTTGTAGCCTTTATCACCGGGACCTAAACCATCGCCGTGTCCTATCAAGAAGCGTTTACCATTACATTCCACTTCTAGCGGGCGACGGTATACAGGGATTCCTAATTCTGTTTCAAAATAATCGTTCATCCACAAATCGTGGTTGCCTACGAAAAAGTAGATAGGGATACCACTATCTCGCAGTTCAGCGAGCTTGCCAAGAGTGCGCACAAAGCCTTTGGGGACGACCATTTTGTACTCAAACCAAAAGTCGAAAAGGTCGCCTAAAAGGAATATTGCCCCTGCATCGGCTTTGATAGTATCAAGCCATTGCACAAACTTTGCTTCTCGAGGTTTGCTTTCGGCAGCAGTGGGAGCTCCGAGGTGATTATCGGAAGCGAAGTATATCTTTTTATTTTCAGCTAATTCTATGGATAACATTATTTTTTAAGTTATCATTGATACAAAAATGTCTTTTCGTTTCAATGAGCAATTTGATATGGAAAAAAACAGCGTTTTTTTTCCACGTTATACCATACGTGGCAAGAAATGGCGTTTTTTCCACGTTATACTTTTTCTCTTTTAAGGAAAGGGTATTGATAAGAATTTGCTCATTAGGTATCGTTTTTACTACCCCTTTCAGTTCAGCTAAATGCCTATGTGAGAGCGTGAGCTGTTTGAGTATCTCACGGGTCTCAATTTCTGGTGGAGGTGGTAATAAGGGTAATGTAAAATCTGTTTTCATTATCAAACATTCATCAGTTCAGTGAGGTCTTTTTGTAAAAACTCGGTATCGACATAAACTTCCTTGAGGTTTTGTGGATTGTAATACACATTGATATAGCCTTGCACGTTGAGCTTTACTTGTGCCACACTAGCATCTATATCGGCAACAGTAGTTTGATATACTTTTACAGGAGTGCTACTTTTGTCGTAACATCTTATATAACTGAGTTTCATTTTTTCTTCTCCTAACTGTAATTTATTAAATAACATTGCTTCTGTAAAAAGCATTGTTTCCTCAAAATCGCTTTTCATACGATTGTTTTCTACCGTATGTAAATCGAAGGTAGTATTTTCATTCATCACATCGCAATGGTCAGCATCAATACACACCTTTTGCCAATTGTTACGAATATAGTCCGGAGTATTCTTCTTTAACGAATTTTGTGCAAACGAATTGTGTAAACGCTTTATGATGTTCCTTTTGTAAAACAAAAGGATAATGAGTACTATAATTAATAGAATAAGCCCCATAATATATTGTTTTTATGTTATTAATACGCCGTATTATCTGAGGCGAACCATTCGGCATAGGAGCTTTCGGTTTCGCATAGGCGTACTGAAAAGAGCTCGACTCCGGCGGGTAGTTGGTAGGCGATGCGTCGGGCAAAGTCGGTTACGAGGTTCTCACTGGTGGGCTGATAGGGCACGGTGATGATGCGATGACCTTTGGCGCGCAGTTCTTCGGCTAATGCCTTGTGAGGAGAATGTTCGTTGAAGACCATAGCGTGGTCGAACGCTTCGATGATTTGCTCCTGCACGATGCGTTTGAGGTCGCCGAAATCTATTACCATACCGTTTTTGACGTTATGGGGGTCGGTAATAGGTTCGCCTATGACAGTTACGTAGAGCTTATAGCTGTGTCCGTGCAGGTTTTTGCATTTGCCATCGTAGCCGTAGAGCGCGTGTCCTGCTTCAAAATCGAATTTTTTAGTAATGCGAATCATAGTTTAGACATTAGGGTATAGGAATTAAAGTGCAAAGGTATGAAATAATTAGGAAATTAGAAAATTTGGAAATGAGAGAATGGGGTACTGGCTACAAGAAAAGCACCAACGGAGGGAGTTCTGAAGAGAGGAAAAATAAAAGAGATAATGGTGAGATATGTGGTTAACAACTTTGGTAAAGTAGGGAATAAAGGCTTTGAGAAATTGGTAATTTGAGAAATTATCAGTATTTTTGCACCTATTAAAATCACATTTATTAAATGTCAATAAGTAATGAGAAGGGTATTTTTGTTTTGGCTATTAGCTTCCTCTTTTGTTCAAGGGCAGACTTCCATTTGTATAGGTGAACAATTATCGGTTTCTTCTAAAGTGTTAGGTGAAACGCGTACTATAAGTGTGTATTTGCCGGATTCGTATTACGACTCTACTTTAAAAAAGACAAACTATCCTGTGGTGTATCTGCTTGATGCAGAAACAAACTTCAACTATTTTACTACTTTGATGGGGAAATTGGCTCAGGGAATCCCTAATGTACCTGAAATGATTGTCATTGGAATTGAAAACACACAGCGCGAAAGGGATTTTGGGAGCGATAGTGACCGTTTTTGGCAGTTTGTGGCTGATGAGCTTATTCCTTTGGTTAAAAAGCAATACAGATGTAGTGATTTTCGCATTTTAGTAGGTCACTCATTAAGTGGTTTGGCGGTGGTTTCTGCTCTTAACAAACATACAGAGCTATTTAATGCTTATATTGCACACGACCCAAGTTTGTGGTGGGGAGAAAACGATGGAGAGCGGTTGTTCGAAGCGAATAAAGGAAAGGATTTTAAACATCGGATTTTTTATTTATCGTATTCGGGGAAGAAGGTGCGCAACAATGGACGCAGTAGGCATCGGGAGGCGATAGAGGCGGTGCAGGCAATGGCGACAAAGGGAGCTTTTAAGAATTTGGAGACTTATTTTGTTGAATACCCCAACGAGAATCACGGCACAATACAAGTGGTAGGAAATATGGATTTGATGCGGAGGCTTTTTGCAGAGATGTTCATCGACCGCAATGATATTGAGGAGAATCCAGCAGTTATCCAGCAGCGGTATGAGGCGCTTTCTAAAAGGTTACATTATAAGTTTGTGCCGAGTGAGAAGTATTTGAGAAATACCGAGAAATGGCTGAAGAAAGTAAAAAGTGAAAAGTAAAAATAGAAAAGGTGCTTAGAGAGATTGTTTTCCAAGCACCTTTTCGTTTTGTTATTTAAAGCGACCGATAGCGTTGATAAAAGAAGCTCCTTTTACAGTGAGACCTTTGGTGGCAACATTGGTAGCAGGATCAATTACATAGATAGCAGGGTCACTGTTTTTTACATTTACTGGTAGATAGACTTTACCATTATAGACAGCAAGCTCTACGGGGTTTGACGTCATATTGGCAAAATCAGAGAGAGCTGGCAGTCCGGTTACCCAGTTGAAGGATTTAGCTTCCATATCTACAATAGCAAAGCGGTTTACATCTACTCCATTGAGGGCAGCTTTTGAAGCATCATTAAAGAACTCAAGCAAGAACTTATTACCGGTGATATGCCATACACGACGGAAGATTCCGTTACCGGATACTGCTGAAATATCAAAGAAATAAGAGCTATCAAAGTCGGTAACACCTTGTTTGATACGCAAAGCACCTGCAGGTTTTGTTGAAGCAACATCGGGGGTTTGAGGAGCTTTTACTTTAGGAGGATTCTTAGCAATTGCTCCTGAGAATACATATACATCGCCATTATCGGCTTTACCCATTTCTAACAAATATTGAGATTTGAAACGACCTGCGCTATAGCTGAGCTTATCGCTTTTATAGCTACGTTTGAGGTTCAAATCTTTGTCGAGTACTCCTACATACACTACATCGGGATTGTGGATTTTACCAGTGCTTGAACCTTGAGCTACTTGCACATCTTTGTAATCAGAAACTATCATACCGCTGAAGAACTCACCGTTACCATTGTCTAAGATACCAGCAAACGACACAATTTCTTGAGTAGAAGAGGAGGTGTTCATCTCAGGAAGGAGATTTGCTGTATGGATAGTTTTGGTAAAAGCTTTGGTATAATTGTTGGCATTGCGGAAGTTGAAGGTTGCGCCGTCCTTTTTGCCTTCGTATTCTTGTCCGCCTACTACAGTTATCCAATAATCACTGAAGAAACCGAAAGTGGTGGCACGTTCGGCTACGTCAAAATCAGTAAGATGTTTTACACCTTGAGCTGTTTTTTCGTAAGAAATACCGATACCAGCTCCTTTAAAGCCATAGGATAGACCTACTGCTGTGTTCTTGTTGAACTGCCAGAAATAGCCATTAGCTTCTTTGAATTGTTCTTGGTTAGCAGAAAGAGGGAGTTCACCATTTTCTACGTTTTTAGCGACCAATAGATAACGAGTTTTATTTTGATCACCTCCAGCATCGATGAAGAAGTTAGCTCCCTCTGCAGAAGGAGGAGGAACTGGAGTATTATCGTCTTTTTTGCAAGACGTAAGGGCTACGAAGCTAACTAATGAGCCTACAAGTAGCGTTTTTTTGAATGTTTGAAAATTGATATACATATATATTTAGAAATTAGTTGTTAAAAATTAGGGGTTAGTAGAATCGGTAGGAGAGTTTTGCATAGAAAGCGCGACCGGCTTTTTGGAGGCTGTAGTTATCGTACAACAATTCGTCGGTGATATTTTTGGCTTCTACGGAAAGACTTAACCGTTTGTTAGGAGTGTAGTAGGTAAGACTCACGTCGTGAGAAAGTTGGCGAGGGACTTTAATTTTTGTTCCTTCGCTTTGCCACGAGGTAAAAAACTCTTCGGTGAAAAAGAGATTATAGTTTAGTGATAGTTTGTCGCGTTTAGCAATGAGGCTTTCTATATTACAAGTAGCATCGGCGTTGCCAAATAGATAAGGCATATTGGGCAAACGGTCGTTATAGATAGCAGAAGGGCGACCTGTTTCAGTAAATTCTTCTTTGTTGCGCAAGTTCATATAAGACAAGTTGCCACCTACTGAAAATGCATCTTTATAGAAGAAATAGCGCAGGGTAGCATCGACTCCCATATTGAGTACCTTACCGTGATTTCGGCTTCCTGCGGAGCCTTCATTAGCTCCTGCACTGATAATACTTCTGATGATATAATCTTTGATATAACGATAGGCAAAACCCACTTCTATTAAGAATGAATGCACTTTGAACGCAGGTTGATAAGAGAGATTTACATTCAGGTTATCGCTATTTTCGGGTTTGAGCTTATAATTACCAATCTCTAAATCGCCATCGCCAAAGAGTTCGGTATCAGTAGGTAGACGGAAGCTCTTTTCATAAGAGAGTTTGACTTGTAGAGGCTTTAAGAGCTGATAAGTAGTCGCCCCACCATAACCCCAAGCCTGAGTGTGATGAGTTTCTTCTTCATATACCGCGCGACTTCCATATCCAGTAACAATTACTGGACCTGTTACAGCTGTATTGTAATATTTACCGAAAGCTAATATATTCCAACGCTCGGAAGGAGTAAACTTATATGATAATCCAGAGATATTTTTCTCATTGACGCGCCTCATAAAATCGGAATCGAGGGTATAGTTGGTAATGAGCATATTTTTGTTACGCCGAATGTAATTACTGAAGGTGTGTGTGAGTTGAAAGGAGTGTTTCTCAGTGAGTTGATAGTCTAAGTGTGAAGTAATATAGCCCGTTTTACCTTCAAAAATAGTATTCTGAAGTTGCGATTCACCACGAGTAACCATTGGTTCATACTCACCCGTCCAGCTATAACGGCGAGCTTCTTCATCTACATTTTGAGTGGTGGTAAAATCATAACGCCCTGTAAGGAAGAAAGAGAGACCGTTGAGGATATTCTTTTTCTCATATTCTACTGAAGATGAATAGTTATGAGATTTGCGGTACTTACCTCCGAAGACTTTTTGCATTAGGTTGGCGTTTTGGAGTTGTTTATTCTCTTGACTATAATTGAGTGCAAAAGAAAGTTTATCAGCCCATTTTTCATCGAAGATATTTACGCGACCTATGATAGCCTCGTTGTGATAACGGTCGTGAAAGCGTTTGAACCAACGTTTTTCTTTAGAGTAAGAGCCTGTTTGGAGGTCGAGATATTCGGTAAATACTTTATAGCTGTTATCGGAGTAATTTTGGTAAGCATTGAGTTCTACACTGATGTTATCGGTGAGGAATTGCCCGAGATTTAAGGTACTTTTATGGGTGTTGAAAGAACCAAAAGTATAGGATAGATTGCCGTAGTTGTATCGACTTTTGCGTGTTACTACATTGATAGCGCCCCCAAGAGCATCGGCACCAAAAGTAACAGGTACCACACCTTTGTAAATTTCGATACGTTCGATAAGTTCAGCGGGAATATTGTTAATACGAAAAGAGGCATTCGCTTCGTTCATAGGTACCCCATCGATAAAGATACGCACGTGACGACCGGTAAAGCCATTAAGATTGATTACTGTCTCTGCCCCTACCCCACCAGTTTCGCGCATCTTTACCCCCGATACACGAGCAAGGATATCGGCAGCATTGCTGTTGAGATTGCGGAGCTGTTGAGCTTCGATAGCAACCACGTTGTAAGCTGCTTTTTGCACTTGCTTGATAGGTGATTGCCCAGTGAGTACCACCTCACTGAGCTGCGTAACTTCTTCTTCAACAGGTTGAGAGAAGAGTTGAGTTGCACAAAAAGGAGTGAGTAAAAGGATTATATTTTTAGGTGATAAAGGCATTAATATTATTTCTGATGAGAAAAAAAGAGGGTGCAAAGATAGTAAATAAAATGGAATGATTCTAAAAAAATAGAAAATATTTAATGTTAATAATCTCAGAAGTGCTAATAATCAACCTTTATGAAGTTTCAAACTTAGGCAAAGTGTGTATTGCTAAAAGTGATACATCGGAGTTTTTAGATTTTTAGGAAAATCTCGGAGAGACTAGGGATTTTCGGAGGAAAGTTTGGAAGAGAGCAGAGAGCTAAGGAGGTTCGGAAGAAAACGGAGAAGTTCGGAAGAGGGTTGAGAGAAGTTTTGGTGAAAAAAGGGTGTGAGATGGGTGGGGTTAGGATATAGAAAGGATATAGAAAGGATATAGGAATGATGAACGAATGATGGACGATTGATATAGGAAGGGTATATAAATAATTGATTAATAGTACAATACAACAATGCCAAAAATGTCAAAAATGGGGTTTCGAGGCGAAAGAAAGAGGAAGAGGTGCTAGGCCTTAGGCCATAGGCACTAGGGGGAGTAGGGAAGAAAAATTAGAGAATTAGAGAATTAGCAAATTTGGAAATGAGAAAATGAGATGGTGTGGGGGGCTTAGAGAATAGGCAACAAGTTGCCTGAATGTCTGGCACAGATTAAACGGATAGTCTTTCAATTGATAATTGACAATTGACAAATGTGATGGGTACAAATAGGCAACTGCGTTGCTGGATTTCACAGATTACAATATAAACACAACTGTAAATCAGTATTGTATATATAGAACTGAGGTTGATTAACAAAACATTTATATCCAAAAGTATGTGAGATATTGGAAAAAAGTGTACCTTTGCAGTCTCTTATTACTCATACTACCCTGCTAACGCAGACTTTACCTAAAAAATGAAACTTTTCTATTCTAAAATACTCCTCTTTGGCGAGTATGGCATTATCAAGAACTCCAAAGGCTTGGCAATCCCCTATAACTTTTATAAGGGGACACTGAAAAAGTGCGAGTCGCACCAGCAGTGTGAGCCGCACAGAGAAAAAGAAGAAGATGCTCGCAAATCGAATGAGGCTTTGCGGGAGTTCGCTACTTACTTACAAAACCTTATGGAGGAAGAAAACCCTATTGTGCGCTTCAATCTTGAAAAGCTCAATGCCGATATAGCAGAGGGTATGTACTTCGATAGCAGTATCCCACAAGGCTATGGTGTGGGCAGTAGTGGCGCCTTGGTAGCTGCTATTTACAGTGAATATGCTATTGAGCCTATCAGTGCAATGGAAAACCTTACCCGCGAAAAGCTATTACAACTCAAAGCGATTTTTGGCAAGATGGAATCGTTCTTCCACGGCACTTCTTCGGGCTTAGACCCACTGAACAGCTATTTGAGTTTGCCGATACTTATCAATTCGCACGACCATATAGAACCTACGGGCATTCCCTCGCAGACACCTAACGGAAAAGGCGCAGTGTTTTTGCTCGACAGTGGTGTGATAGGCGAAACGGCTCCTATGGTACGCATCTTTATGGAGAATATGAAGAACGAGGCTTTCCAGAAGATGCTTAAAGATGAGTTTATCAAATATACCGATGCTTGTATAGATGACTTTTTGAAGGGGCGCTTCAAATCGCTGTTTGGGAATATCAAGAGTCTATCGGGCATTGTGCTGAACCACTTCAAACCGATGATTCCGAAAGAGTTTCACACGTTATGGAAGCAGGGAATCGACTCGGGCGATTATTTCTTAAAACTATGTGGTTCGGGTGGTGGAGGCTATATTTTGGGCTTTACTGAGGACTTAGAGAAAGCCAAGCGTGCTCTTAGCAAACATAAATTAGAAGTAGTATATCAATTTTAAAACCTATATAAAGGCGTGCCTATGCAACGCCTTTTCTTATTTGTAAATGAGTGACACTATCAAACACGAGTGCGGGATTGCTCTTATCCGCTTGCTCAAACCTTTGGAATATTACAAAGAAAAATACGGCTCTGCCTTCTATGGCGTCAATAAAATGTACTTGATGCTGGAAAAGCAACACAACCGCGGGCAAGATGGTGCAGGAGTGGCGAGCATCAAACTGAATATGCAACCCGGAGAACGCTATATCAGTAGGATTCGTTCCAACGAGGCGCAACCGGTGCAGGATATCTTTACGCGCATCAACCAGCGTATCAACGAGGGGTTTAAGGCGAATCCTGCACTGAAAGACAATGTGGCTTTGCAGAAAAGAGAACTCCCCTACATAGGCGAAGTGATAATGGGGCACGTGCGCTACGGTACCTTTGGCAAGAACAGCATCGAGAATGTGCACCCTTTCTTGCGCGAAAACAACTGGATATACCGCAACCTCATTATGGCGGGTAACTTCAATATGACCAATGTAAACGAGCTCTTCGAAAACCTCGTACACCTTGGACAACACCCCAAAGACAAAACCGACACTGTGATTGTAATGGAAGGTATCGGTCATTTCTTAGACGATGAGGTAGAAAAGCTCTATCTCCAACTGAAAGAAGAGGGCTATACCAAACAGGAAGCGTCGCCTTTTATTGCGGAACGGCTGAATATAGAACGCATCTTGAAGCGCGCGGCTAAGTATTGGGACGGTGGTTATGCAATGGAAGGAATGATAGGTAACGGCGATGCTTTTGTACTCCGCGACCCTGCGGGTATTCGTCCGGCGTTTTACTATCGAGATGAAGAAGTGGTAGTGGTAGCATCGGAACGTCCGGCTATACAAACGGTCTTCAATGTAAAATACGAGAATGTACACGAGTTACCGCCTGGGAATGCAATTATCATCAAGAAGAGTGGAGAGGTGGCAGTAAAAGAGATACTTACCCCAAGGACACGCAAAGCTTGTTCGTTTGAGCGCATTTACTTCTCTCGTGGTAGTGACCAAGATATTTACCGCGAACGCAAGATGTTGGGCAAGTTGCTCTTTCCTCGCATTGCCCAAGCTATCGACCACAACTTGAAAGATACAGTTTTTGCTTATATTCCTAACACGGCTGAAACATCGTATTTGGGACTTATAGAAGCAGCGGAACAATACCTCAACGAGCAGAAAGCAAAACAATTAGCAACCGCCACTGAAAGTGACATTCTTACGATTCTCTCTGAAAAAGTACGCACTGAAAAGGTAGCGATTAAAGATGTGAAGTTGCGCACCTTTATCACCGAAGACAGTAGCAGAGACGACCTTGTGGCGCACGTGTACGACATTACCTACGGTTCGGTACAAAAAGGCGACACTTTGGTGATTATAGACGATAGTATTGTGCGGGGTACGACCCTTAAAAAAAGTATTTTGAGCATATTAGGCAGGTTAGAGCCCAAAAAGATAGTGATAGTCTCTTCGGCACCTCAAATACGCTATCCCGATTGTTATGGGATAGATATGGCGCGTTTAGAAGACCTTGTAGCGTTTCAAGCAGCATTGGCTTTACACCACGAAAGAGGTACTTATCACATCATAAAAGAAGTGTACAAAAAATGTCTTACCCAAGTAGCGCTAAGTGATGACAAGGTAGTGAATTACGTAAAAGAAGTGTATGCTCCTTTCAGCGATGAAGAGATTTCGGACAAGATAAGAGATTTGCTTTTGCCAAAGAACTTCGCCTCAGAAGTAGCAGTAATCTTCCAAACGGTAGACAACCTGCATAAGGCTTGCCCTATGAATTTGGGCGATTGGTATTTCACGGGTGATTACCCTACCAATGGTGGCAATAGGGTAGTAAATAGGGCGTTTATTAACTTTTATGAAGGGAATAAAGAGAGGGCGTACTGATATATGAGGGTAATTAGGAAATGAGAGAATTAGAGAATGAGAGAATGAGGAAATTAGAAAATGAGGAAATGAGGAAATGAGAGAATTAGAGAAAAATCGACTAAATAAATTAGGTGTGAGTAAAAAGTAGTGGCGGTTATTAGGGTGAAAGACAAGGGTTGCTCGAAGGTGGAGCGGAGGTAAGATAAAGGTAAGGCGAACGATGAGTGGCTCTACAGTGGGTCTACAGTGGCTCTACAGTGGGTCTACAGTGGGTCTACAATGAATGATGAACGAAGGAAAGGTGAAGGTAAAAGGGTTTTAAATACTGTTTTGTTTGTATCGTTTTAATTTATTATCTTTGCAGTTCATATTACCTTATTATTAGAGTGAGCAACTATGAACATCGCTTTTGACGCTAAACGGGCTTTCCATAACACACGCGGACTGGGGAATTACAGTCGGGATTTGATTCGCATACTACAAGAACACAAGGTGGGACATTTATACCTCTTCAACCCACAAAAACGCGAAATTCAGGGAGTGGTGATTGATGAACACACCACCGAAATCACTCCACAATCTTTCTTCTGGCGCAAGCTAAAATCATTATGGCGCAGTGTAAAAATCACTGATATAGCTAAACAACTTCCTATTGATATTTATCACGGACTTTCAGGAGAAATTCCTAAGGGAATTTATAAACACATACCTACGGTAGTTACTATTCACGACCTTATTTTTATGCGTTATCCTGAACTGTATTCGTTTTTCGACAGAAAAATACATTATCGCAAGTTCTTGTATGCCGCACAACATTCAGAACACATCATCGCTATTAGTGAGCAGACGAAACAAGATATCATCAGCTATTTAGGCATTTCAGAAGAGAAAATAACGGTGGTATACCAAGGCTGTCACCGAGCTTTTAAGAAAACATATACCGAAACGCAGAAGGAAACTATACGCAAAAAATATCATCTTCCCGAAAAATTTGTATTGAACGTAGGTGCTATTGAGCCCCGCAAGAACGCACTTGAAATAGTGAAAGCTATTGAACCCCTGCGAGATATTTCGTTAGTTTTGGTGGGTAAGCAAACGGCTTATTACCAACAAATAGAGGCGTATTGTGAAGCACACCAACTTAAAGACCGCGTGCAAGCGCTGAGTAACGTGCCTATGGAAGACCTCGCTATTATCTACCAGCTGGCTGAGGTGTTTTGTTATCCTTCGATTTTTGAAGGTTTTGGGATTCCTATTATAGAAGCGTTATTTAGCAAAACCCCTGTGATTAGTTCGCAGGGCAGTTGTTTTGCGGAAGCAGGAGGAGCGCATTCGGTTTATGTGAACTTACAAAATGCTGAAAAAGAGATACGTAAAGCCATTGTAAGCATTACTACCGATGAGGTGTTGCGCCGGCAAATGGTAGAAGAAGGGTACCAATATGCTCAGCATTTTACCGACGAGGCAGTGTTTAAAAACTTGATGAAAGTGTATAAAAAAGTAAAAAGTGAGTGGTAAAAGATAAAAATACGACAACTGGTGACTTGTTTAACTTATTGACTTTATGATATATCATAATTTTTTCTTAAAAAAAAGTAAAGAAAAATTTGTTTATATAAAAAACTTCTGTACCTTTGTACCAATTTTAACACTTATAAAGCAATAAAAGATGAGAAAGATGATCTTGTTGATGAGCGTTTTTGCTATGCACCTCGCTATGGCACAGCAACAAAGCTCGCCTGACGGCAATGTAGTACTCACTTTTTCACTGAAAGCTGACGGAACGCCTTCGTATAAGGTGTCTTACAAAAACAAAGCAGTGATCAACGAAAGTACTTTGGGCTTTAAAATAAGAGAAGTGCTATCCTCCTATTTATTGAAAGCGGACGGGACACCTCTTTATAACGAAAGCTCTCTTGGCGACTCTAAAATAAAGAAAATTGAGCCGTTGACCCAAAACTTTAAAGTAGTAGGCACCAAAAAGTCTACTTTCAAGGAAACGTGGAAACCTGTATGGGGAGAAGAAAGCGAGATTCTTAACCATTACAACGAACTTCTCGTACAATTGGAACAAGAGAAGACCCACCGAAAGATGAACATCCGTTTTCGTGTGTACAACGAAGGAGTGGGATTCCGCTATGAGTTCCCTTCACAAAAAGAGCTCACCTATTTTGTAATAGAGGAAGAACTCTCGCAGTTTGCGATGACCGGAGACCACACCGCTTGGTGGATTCCTGGGGACTACGATACCCAAGAATACGACTATACGGAAAGCAAACTCTCAGAAATTCGCGGATTGATGAAACAAGCGATGACTGACAACGTATCACAGTTTATTTTCTCGCCTACCGGCGTACAAACTTCCTTAATGATGAAAACCAAAGACGGCTTGTATATCAATCTTCACGAAGCAGCTTTGGTGAACTACTCGTTGATGAACCTCAATTTGGACGACAAGACTTTCATCTTCCAATCGTGGCTAACGCCCGATGCAGAGGGAGCTAAAGGTTATTTGCAAGCCCCTTGCCACAGTCCTTGGCGTACTATTATGGTGAGTGATGACGCTCGTAAAATCTTGGCGTCACGCCTTATCCTCAACCTCAACGAACCTTGCGCTATTGCCGATACTTCGTGGATTAAACCTGTGAAGTATGTGGGCGTTTGGTGGGAAATGATTACCGGTAAAAACTCTTGGAGTTATACCAACGACCTTCCTGCAGTAGACCTTAATACCGTTGATTACAGCAAAACTAAACCCAATGGTACCCACGGCGCTAACAACGAAGAAGTGCGCAAATATATCGATTTTGCGGCTAAACACGGCTTCGACCAAGTGCTTGTAGAAGGTTGGAATATAGGTTGGGAAGATTGGTTCGGTCACAAAAAGGACTATGTGTTCGACTTTGTAACTCCTTACCCTGACTTCGACCTTAAAGCTCTCAATGAATACGCTCACTCTAAAGGTGTAAAACTGATGATGCACCACGAAACTTCGGGCTCTACGCGCAACTACGAGCGCCATATGAAAGCCGCTTACGAGTTGATGAATAAATACGGTTATAATTCCGTAAAAAGCGGGTATGTAGGCGATATCCTCCCTGTGGGTGAACACCACTACAGCCAATCGACTATTAACCACTACCTCTATGCGATTAAAGAAGCTGCTAAACACAAAATAATGGTGAATGCGCACGAAGCCGTACGCCCTACCGGTATTTGCCGTACTTACCCAAATATGATAGGTAACGAATCAGCTCGCGGTACTGAGTACGAGGCTTTTGGAGGTAATAAAGTATTCCACACCACTATCTTGCCTTTCACTCGTTTGCAAGGAGGCCCAATGGATTATACTCCTGGTATCTTCGAGACCGAAATGAAGTATGTAAATCCTAATAATAACAGTCAGATACGCAGTACCTTGGCACGCCAATTAGCGTTGTATGTAACAATGTACAGTCCGCTACAAATGGCAGCCGACTTGCCAGAGAACTACGAGAAGCATATGGACGCTTTCCAATTCATTAAAGATGTACCCGTAGATTGGCAAAAGAGCGTATACCTTGAAGCAGAACCAGGACGTTACATCACCATTGCGCGTAAAGATAAACACAGCAACGATTGGTACGTAGGTTGTACGGCTCACGAAGGCGGACATACCTCAGAGCTTCTGCTCAACTTCTTAGACAAAGGCAAGAAGTACGAAGCTACCATCTATGCTGATGCCAAAGATGCCAACTGGAAAACCAACCCAAAGGCATATACCATCACCAAACAAAAAGTAAATGCTAAAACAAAGCTAAAACTCACTGCCGCTCAAGGCGGAGGGTATGCTATTAGCATTAAAGAAGTAAAATAATCCCCTCCCCAGCCCTCCCCCAAGGGGAGGGTGTTTGGGAGGTTTATGTTTAAATTACTCCGTTTTCTGAAAAGTAAAAATCTTTTTAGATTGCCCCCTCTCCTTGGGAGAGGGGAACGGGGAGAGAAACTAAATTTATTATATATGAAAGTAAAAATGAACAAACTACTTTGTACAGTAATGTTTTTCTTGTGCGTAGCTTTTGGTTATGCACAGCAAATCACTGTAAAAGGAACAGTGAAAGACGGCTCTGGACAACCTTTGATGGGAGCCAGTGTGCTTGTGAAAGGTACCTCTCACGGTACTGCTGTCGATTTTGACGGTAATTTTGAGTTAAAAGTAGACAAAGGGGTTACCCTTGTGGTCTCATCAGTAGGCTATAAAAGCCGAGAAGTAGCTGCTAAAGCAGGTACTATGAACATCGTTCTCCAAGAGGATGTACAACAACTCGGCGACGTAGTGGTTATCGGGTATGGAGCTGTGAGAAAAAAGGACTTAACAGGCTCTGTAAACTTGGTGACCGATAAGGACTTTAACAAAGGTCAAACCCTCTCTGCCGACCAATTGTTACAAGGTAAAGTAGCAGGGGTACAAATTACCTCCGCTGGTGGTGCTCCTGGTGGTGAGCAAAATATCCGTGTGCGTGGTATAGGATCTCTTACTTTGAACTCTAATCCACTTGTAGTAGTAGATGGTATACCAATGAACGATGGAGCTGTTGGCGGTTCACGTAGTATTTTGAACTCTATCAACCCCGAAGATATTGAGAGTATGACCGTACTAAAAGATGCTTCATCTACCGCTATCTACGGTTCACGTGCTGCCAATGGGGTAATTATGATTACCACCAAAAAAGGAAAGATGAACCAAGATACCCAAGTAGCGGTAAATTCTAGTATCTCTTTAAGCCAAGTATCCGATTATGTAAACCTCCTATCTGCTGATGAGTTTCGTGCCTTAGTAAACCAAACTGGTACTGTTGCTCAAAAAGCAATATTAGGTGATGCCGATACTAATTGGCAAAAAGAAATCTACCAAATAGCACCTACTACCAATACAACTGTAGGTATTTCCGGAGCTCTTAAGTCTATGCCTTACCGCCTTTCTGTAGGACATACTTATGCCGATGGTATTCTCAAAACTGATAAATTCCAACGTGCAACGGCTAAATTGTCTTTAACTCCTCAGTTCTTTGATAAATCATTGCGCACTGAGTTCAACGTATCAGGTTCTTTTATCAAAAACCGCTTTGCCGATAAAGGGGCTATAGGTGCTGCTATTGAGTACGACCCTACACAACCTGTACGCATTAACTCTACTCGCTACAACGGTTACCACACTTGGCTTGACAATACAGGCAGCAAAAATAACAATGCTCCTTCTAACCCATTGGCATTGCTTAACTTGCGTGATAATACTTCTACTGTAAACCGTTTGATTTCTAACGTAAAAGTAGATTATAACTTGCCTTTCTTCAAAGATATTACGGCTACTATCAACGCAGGTATTGATTATACTAAGAGTAACGGTGATGACATTACCGATCCTCGTATGCCTTCCTCATCAAGTACTTTCAATGGGGTACACGATCATTATACACATATTGCCTCTAATGCCCTATTTGATGCCTATGCAAACTATATGAAAGAAATTGGCAAACATAACCTTTCATTTATGGTGGGACACTCTTACCAACGCTTTTACTTCAGTAAAGAATCAAAAAAAACAGAATCTTTCATCGGTCAAAGTGACATCGTAAAACCCGTAGACGACAAGAGCCGAAATGTACTTATCTCTTTCTTCGGTCGTGCTAACTATAGCTTCAACGATCGCTATATGCTTACCGCTACCCTCCGTGCCGATGCTTCTTCTAAATTGAACCCAGACGACCGTTGGGGTTACTTCCCTTCTGTAGCCTTGGCTTGGAATGTGAAAAACGAATCTTTCTTAAAAGAAAAAGAAAAAGTAAACGAACTTAAACTCCGTATCGGTTATGGTGAAGTAGGGAACGTAAATGGTCTCGGCGACTATCTATTCCTCACTCGCTATGTAGGTAGTATCAATGAAGGTGCTTATTATCAAATAGGTAATCGTTATATTGCAACAGCACGTCCTGAGAGTGTGAATAAACACCTCAAATGGGAAATCGGTAATACCCTCAATGCCGGTATCGACTATGGTTTCTTTGGCAATCGCTTCTTCGGTAGTGTGGATGTGTATCGCAAGATCACCAAAGACCTTATCGCCGAAGCTAACGTAGCTCCATTTACGAACTATGGTAGCCGTATCGCCAGCAACATCGGCGATATGGAAAATAAAGGGATTGAAGCTATTGTAAGCGTAGTGCCTGTGCGCAATGATGAGAAAAATATCAACTGGACACTCACTTATAACGTTGCTTACAACAAGAACGAAATCACCAAACTTACAAACCTTCAAAACGTAGGAGGTATTAATGGAGGTACAGGGAATACTGTACAACGCCACCAAGAAGGCTATGCCCCTTACACTTTCTTCCTCTATGAACAAGTGTACGGAGCTGACGGTATGCCTATTGAAGGGGCTTATGTAGATAGAAACAATGATGGCAAAATAGATGAAAACGACCGTTATATGGGAAAATCTCCTTATGCCGATATCACTATGGGACTTACTACCAACATCACTTACAAACAGTGGGATTTGAATATCGCTACCCGTGCAAGCCTTGGTAACTATGTGTACGACAACGTTTCATCTGCCAATGCATCGCTTGACCGCGTGTATTCCGATAACATTTTGCGCAATACACCAAGTACTTACTACGACACTTTGTTAAGTCAGCGTAAAACGCAAACAATGCTTAGCGATATGTATTTACACGATGCGTCTTTCTTCAAGATAGACAATATCACCTTAGGTTACAACTTCCCTGAAGCTAACAAACTAAAAGTACGCCTCTATGCAACTATGCAAAATGTACTTACCCTTACTAAATACAAAGGATTAGACCCAGAAGTATTATCTGTGGATGCGAATAACAGAGCAACTTCAGGTATTGATAACAACGTATACCCACGTCCTAAAACTTACCTATTTGGTATTAACTTAAATTTCTAAGCGTATGAAAAGTAATTATATCAAAATATGGGGATTGGCAGCAGCTTTGTCTCTCAGCAGTTGCTTGAAAGACTTAGACCAAGACCCCTCTATCGACCCAGATAGTAAAACTGAAAATTCAGTAAAATCAAACTTAGAAGAAGCAGAACAAGCTTTAGCAAAAATATATGCTTCTTTAGCTCTCACAGGACAACAAGGACCTACGGGGTCTCCCGATGTACAAGGAATTGACGAAGGTACTAGCCAGTTTACCCGATTGTTGTTCTATATGCAAGAACTCCCTACCGATGAAGCTGTAGTAGCGTGGAGCGACCCTGGCGTGCCCGATTTCCACAATATGAACTGGACTCCCAGCAATGGTATCATCGAAGGTATGTACTACCGTTTGGCGCAAACCGTTTCATTTGCTAATTCATTTATCTCAACTAACCAAGACAGCCAATTTGAGGAAATGAAAACTTACGGAGTAGCCGAGGCACGCTTTATCCGTGCTTATGCCTATTATTACTTGATGGATTTATTTGGGGCAACTCCTATTGTAACTGAAGTGAAAGACAAACTTACTGAAAACGACCGTAAAAGCCGTGCAGAGGTGTTTGATTTCATTGAAAGTGAACTCAAAGCTATTGAGAACGAACTCAAAGCTCCTAAAACCAATCAATACGGACGTGTAGATCAAGCAGCTGCTTGGGCTTTGCTCTCTCGCTTGTACCTCAATGCCGAAGTGTATACAGGCAATGCTCGTTGGGCTGATTGTATGACCTATGCTAAAAAAGTAATCGACAATGGCAGCTATACTTTAGTAAATGATTACAACTATTTATTCTTAGCCGACAATGATACCAATGGCGCTCAAAACGAGAATATCTTTACTGCCAATTTCGACGGTTTGAACTCTCAAACTTGGGCAGGAAGCACTTTCTTAGTACACGCCGCTATTGGGGGAGAGATGAATGCCGAAAACTACGGCGTAGGTAGCGGTTGGGGTGGTATTCGCTCTACCAAAGCCTTAGTCGAAAAATTCAACGGTACTGGTACTCCTCCTACTTCTTGGATAGATAAACGCGCAATGTTCCACATCCAAGGTCAAGAGTACGAAATCACCTCTGTTTCTAACTTCAAACATGGCTACGCCATTACTAAGTACAAAAATATTACTTCAGCAGGCGTAAAAGGTAAAGACCCAGGAGGAAACTATGTAGATACCGATGTAGCTCTTATCCGTTTAGCTGAAATGTATCTCAACTATGCCGAAGCTGCTTTCAAAACTGGTAATCAAAGTGACGCTCGTACTTATCTAAATCGTTTGCGCCAACGTGCTGGTGTATCTGATCTCTCCTCTCTTACTGAAGAGGAAATATTGAATGAACGCGCTCGCGAACTCTATTGGGAAGGTTTCCGTCGTACCGACCTTATTCGTTTCAACCGCTTTACTGAAGGCTCTTACTTGTGGCCATTCAAAGGTGGTGTAGCAGCAGGTACAGCCGTTGATAACTTCCGTAAACTCTATCCTATACCTGCTAACGTAGTCTTAGCATCTGGTGGAGTGATCAAACAAAATACTGGATACTAAAAACTGAATAAGCAATGAAAAAAATAACCCAATTAGCCTTGCTATCCTTAGTACTGTTAGCTGGCTGTGAAAAAGAAGATAAAACTACGGTTGATGTGAATGCGGTAACGCTCACTACAGAACTATCGGCTACTACTTTTGTGTTACAAGAAGCTGATGCAGATAAAGAAGCCCTTACCATCACTTATAAACCTGTAGTAGAAGCCAATACTCCCGTGAAGTATCAAACCGTTTTTTCTTACGGTGAAAAGTCTACAACTAAAGAAGTTACTACTAACAAAGTAACTTATACTGTAGCCGAACTCAACTCCATCGCACAAAGTTTGAAACTCCCTATAGGGGTAGCTACCGATGTAAAAGTTAAAACTACCGCCATTATAGGAGAAAAAAAAGTAACTAAAGGAGTTGCTGAAAGTACTATCAGTATAACTGCTTACCAAACGGTAATCAAACCTTCAGCTTGGGGCGTGGTAGGTAGTGCTACTCCTAACGGTTGGAACAAACCCGATGTCCCTATGTGGAGAGCCGACAATGGTACCCTCGTAGCTTACGTTACTTTAATTGATGGCGAAATCAAATTCCGTAAAGATCAAGATTGGAAAGAAAACCTTGGTGGTTCTCTTGATAATCTTACACAAGGTGGAAGTAACATCTCTGTAACTGCAGGTACTTATAAAATCATCCTTGATATAAATAAAAAAACCTGCAAAATGGAGCTTTACTCTTGGGGTATCGCTGGTGATGCTGCCAATGGTTGGGATGCTGATAAAGGCACAGACGTTGTCTTCACCTATGAAGGGGCTTCTAACACTTGGGTGGCTAAGAATGTAGCTCTCAAAGGAGGTAAAGAACTTAAGTTCCGTTTGAATAATAAATGGGATACCAATTTCGGTGCTGATAGTTCTGATAACCCTACCTCTCAATTAGAAGGAAAAATAAAAGACGGAGGAAGTAATATCAAAATTACTACCGCTGGCAATTACAATGTCTCCTTCTCATTTGATGAAAACAAAAAAGGTACTTACAAAATAGAAAAATTATAACATAATATAGGCTGTCCGACAGTGTCGGACAGCCTATATTATATCATTTAAATACCAAAAATATGAAATATTATATATACCTCCTCGTAGGATTGCTCTTTTTTTCCTGCGATACAGACAATACCGACCCTCCCTACCCTCGAAACTTAAAAGTACTCGACCTTACTAAAATAGACAACGGCAACCGTGTGATGATGCAAGCCTTCTATTGGGACGTAGAACCCCGCGGAGAATGGTGGAACACTATTACCTCTAAACTCACCGATTGGAAAGCCAACGGGGTAGACCGCATTTGGCTACCACCTGCCACCAAAGGCGCTTCCGGAGGCTATTCTATGGGCTACGACCCTTCCGATTATTTCGATTTTGGGGAATACTTCCAGCACGGCACTACCAAAACCCGCTTTGGTTCACGTGCTGAACTCGAAAACCTCATCAGCAAAGCCCACGAAAAAGGCTTGCAAGTAATCGCCGATATCGTTATAGGGCACAACAATGGCGGAGGCAAAGAATGGAACCCTTACCGCAATAAAGAAACCTACACCCTTTTCGATGAAACCCACGGTAATGCTTCTGGAAGATTTAACCGCAACTATGAGTGCTTTCACCCTAATAAATATGCAACTTCTGACGAAGGAGCTGACTTTTACGGAGAACAAGACCTCTCGCATAAAGTACCCTATGTACGTGAAGAACTTTGGGAAAAAGATAACTCAATGGCTAAGTATTACAAGAATACAATGAAGTTTGACGGTTGGCGTTTCGACTATGTGAAGAGCTTTGGAGCTTGGGTAGTACGCGATTGGCTAAAAGCAGTAGGTGGTTTCGCCGTAGGTGAATTGTGGGACGGCAACCCCGAAACGCTTAAAAAATGGGTAGACGAGAGCGGTGCAAGTGCTTTCGACTTTGCCTGTTTTTATGCCCTCGAAAAGGCATTAGACCGCAATAAAGATATGCACGAACTGATGACCGATACCCACCCAATGCTTAGAACCTTGCGCCCCGAGAAAGCTGTCACTTTTACAGCTAACCACGATACCGAGAAAGACAAAATAGCGGACAATACCATTGCGCCTGACAAAAAACTAATGGCGTATGCCTATATCCTTACTCATAGTGGCTACCCTTGTATTTTCTATTCCGATTACGAAAATGAGGCTTTCAAAGCCAAGCTACAAAAGCTAATGCTAATCAACCGCAGTTTGGCAGTAGGTGAAGAAAAATTCCACTTAGCTTCTAATACAGAGTATGTAGCCTCACGTCTGGGCAACGAGAAAAGTCCGGGCTTAGTGCTCTTTATCAACAACAGCACTCTCCCAGCCAAGCGTACTATTACCACCCATTGGAAAAACAAAACCTTGATAGATTACTCTGGTAATAGTCATTTATTTTTTGTTACCGATGGCGATGGCAATGTAACCATACAAGTACCCGCCAATAGCTACACCGTGTGGTCAATAGGTAAATAACATAAAGTTATACAGATAAAAAAACGAGCTACCTCGCGATGAAGTAGCTCGTTTTTTACTTAAGTTTTAAATCTTCTGTTTAAAACGCTTATATCTCCAATATACATAAGCTAAGACTACGAGCAATAACAACCAAAGAATATACCTTAATGGTGTACTTTTGGTGTGTTTTTGTATTTGCTCAGCTTGCTGTATTTCGTGCTTTCGAACTTCAGTTTGAGTACTTGCGTAGGATTGCTTATAAAGAGTAGTATCAGCCTGCTGTAAGCTCTTAGAATGGGCTCTGATAGCTTTAATCTTTACCTTGCCATTGCGTACCCTTATAGTCTCACTATTGCCGTCGCGAGTGCGGGTATAGGTGAGTTCTTTAGCATTGCCGAGGCTGTCTTTGTCGTTTTGGAGTTCAATCTCGAAAGACGTGGCGGACAGGTCAGACCATTCAGACCTGTGAGACTCCTGAACAAAGAGCTGGGAGCTATCTTTATTGGTGATAAAGTGCTCTTTCTGTATTTGTCTTTGTCTGTAGGTTTCTACTTTTTTGGTTCTGCAACCAATCACTGACAAAAGGAGTAACATTGATAATAAAACTCTTTTCATACATAGTTATTTTGCTTGTTCAATCATTTTAATCACTTTTTTCAAAGTATCCGCATAGTTAGGAGCAGTAGCGTAACCCGCTTTAGCAACCTCCTCTGCAAACTTATAGGGGTCACTTTTCACTTTCAATGCCTCTGCATAGCGTTCGTTTTTGATGAAGAATTGAGCGTGGTCAGTGAAGCTCTCTTCTGGGGTATCGTACTTCCTAAACCAATCCCTCACCACGTACAAATATTTGCCGTCCGCACGCTTAGTAATGCTGATAATCTCAGGAAAAAGTCCCTTTGTTACCATAGGCACGGAAAGTACCTCCGTAGTACGCACTAACTGCTTCTTGCTTACAGGCGTATCCTTGCTAGCTTTCACGCCGAACATCATATTACCGGGCACATTCTTGCCCCAGCCCGTCTCTAATGCCGATTGCGCCAGTATAAATAGGTGTGATATTCCCGTTTTACGCTGAGTCTCGAGGGCATAAGGCTTGTATTTTGTTATAAATTCTTTCATTTTCTTAGAATATTAAAGTGAATAATAAAACAAGAGTTATAGCTGTTGCTACTGGGTTTAACCATAGAACCCAACAGGCGTTGTAGCTTTTTGGTTCAGGACTTGAGCACCTGCACAAGGTTTCATACTGCCAACGTTGGGTATCGTCGAGCGAGTAAAAATCTTTGTTGGTAATCGGACAAAAGAGAAAGTACCCAAAGCCAAAGAAACAAGCTACAATAAGCAAAGTCAGTAGTGTGTAAAGTAGACTATAAGGTTCTGTGCAAACGATAAGTCTACCGATGAGCTTTAGATGACGTTTTTTTACATAGTTTTTAATTATTTGGATACAAATTAAAAGTATAAAAAACTGTATCGCTCATCTTTTTCGTTTCCTTATTAATTAATTGTAAATAAAATCTCAGTTGTATATTTTCATCTGATGTCTCAAAATCATCTGTTTCTATTACATTTTTTGTATTTTCTAGCATAGGGAAATAGTACCCTTTTGGAGCGACTATTATATTTGTTTTATCTTTATCATTCAACTTACTTGAAATTTCTTCTTTTTTTAAATTAAATACTTTTATAAAGTATTTTTCTGGTTTATTAATAGTCAAATGAACATTAGAGATTTCTGAAAGAATTTGTTTTTTAGACTTACCCAATGAATCAAAATAACCGTGGCTATTTAAACCAAAACTAAAAACTATAGGATCTAAAACATTAAAATTTATTGAATTAATTCCTATAACGCTTGCTGTTACCTGTTTATATCTTGCATCGACTCTTATAGTAACTAATTCTTTTCTATCCATTTTATCATCTACCTGATTCTTTACTGATCCCCATTGAAAAAATTGTATTGCATTCATAGTTAAATATTTCTTATATCAATGTAACAATCGTTTTCGTAGATAGAAATCACCGCTGTAGAGCCTTTCTTACCGTTGAAAGTAGTATCACCTGTGTAGATGATGTTTTTTCCTGTGCAGGTAAAGGTTACTGTTCCATCATCAAAAACCTTACGAAAAGAAACTGAACCCATATTCTGAATTTGATTTAACTCAATACTACAAGCATTGGCAACAAAAACCACTTGATTTTGATGGTTTACATTTAAAGTTGTGTTTTCACCAACTCTAACACCAGCACTTATAACATCATCATACCAAGCAAGCTGTTTAAAAAATCCTGCATAACGAACTCCATCAATACTGTGTCTTACGCTCAAACGAGTTCCATAAATGTAATGACTCATTAGAAATTCTAACGAAGATGCCGAAGAACCACTTCGCCTAAAGACCAACAATAAACCTCCCCAATCATCATTGCCATATTTTACAACATAAGAACCTGAAGGTCTATTTACAAAATCATTCAGTTTGCTTGCCTCAATTTTGAAACCTTCTTGCATTTTTTCTTCAAAAAAGTTTTGTGTATCAATGAAAGTGTTAGGTTTCCCTTCTATATCTCCCCACGAATGTTTATGATTCTTGTCTGCTTTGTCATCAATCTGTTTTTTTAAGTCTTGTGCCGTACCCGTATAATCTCCTTTTGGTAAGAGTCCCGAAATATCTACTTGATGAAGCCCCTCTAACTTCTCTTTATATTCATTAGTAAAGTCATTAGAACTTAATTCTCTCCCCTCTACCTTATCCACTTTTTTGTCAAATAACACCTTATGTGCTTGTGTATCGTTTAGGTGATTACTCAATTGCTCAGCCGAAGCCGTTCCTTCTACAAGTTTATCCAAACCCTCAACGCTTGCTATTGGTATCTTCTCGCTCTTGTGCCAAAAGCTATCTAACCACGCCCAAAACTGCTCTTGTGTGGGTTTTTTAAGGTTAGAAAACCACTGCTTTAATGTTTCTATTGCTGTCATAATATTATTTTATTGTATAAATTAAAATCCTACAAACTCTATATAACGAATCACTCGGTAAGGAGGCATATTGTTGTGAAGTTGATCGTTACCCTTTATTTCACTAGTTCTTTTCTTATAAAAAAGAATATTATTATCTTGGTCTTTCGCCCCTGGTATTCTTGCCCCTATATCATCCCATCCATCTAAAAAATTTCCTCTTCTTAAAATCTCTAATCTATCATTATAACTAACATTTTCAACAGTTATAGTATCCTTATATAAATGATTATGGCTAGGCATTTCATCAATAGTGAGTCTATGCATTTTTTCTCCTCCTACCTTACCTATCACTCCTAAATCATTATCGGCAACATCTTGCCCCACAGCCATACGTCCTCGTAAAGGTTCATACTCTCGCCAGCCTTCTGGCAAAGGAATGTTAGCTGGTTTTCCCCATATTGCTACTAACCCCAAGGGTACTGTTTTCTTTACGCGCTCTTCTAATTTCTCCAAGCGTTTCAACAAAGAGGTTTCTTCTGTAAAAGATTTCTCTTCTATTTGTCTGTTACTTAACACTCGTCTGAAACTCTCCCACGGATAACTCTTTGTACTACTGCCAAAAGTAGCTACTTTCTCCACAAGCACTGTTTTCTGTGAGCCGTCTTCAAAAATTTTAGATGTGTTCACTTCCTTAATAAACACGTGAGAGCCAAGTGTCGTACCCTGAAAAGGGTATATTTCTCCTTCAATGGCTACTACTCCGTCTGACACCGTGTTCCCTACTACTTCACACCCCGAAAGAATAATTAAATCTCCTGAAATACCACTCATTGCATTGAATATCTTATAAGCATTCTGCATATAACTTAATATATCGGTAGTTAGTGGGAAACCTCCCGTTTGGTTTACATTAATACTGTTCATAATTTCTATACTTCTATAATATATCGTTTACTCGCTAATTTGTAAAAGTCTATTAGGGCTTCTATCTCAAAGAAACGGTACTTCCCTATTTCACTTGTAGGAATCTTCTTCGCCTCCCATATCTCCAAAGGTATTTTTACGATAAAGTCTACTCCTGTATCGCTGTAATCTACCTCACGATGTAAATACATAGTCCCTAAAAACTTCGGTTTTTGTTCTCCTTCAGTATAAAGATACTGTCCTTTGTACTGATTGCCGTCCCATATACGTATGCGCCGTTGCTCAATATCGAATGCATCATTTAGCGCTTTGCGTAAGTAACACACTTGCCCATTCAGTCCAAGTTTCTTAATATCCAAATATCTCTTCTGAATAAAGTCATAATACAACTGACTGATAGGAGCACTAAGCGTTCTTATCCATCCTACCATTCTTGCCTTTCGCAAAAAAGAAGGTATAAGTAGAATGACCAATTTTTCTATTTTGAAATTAAATATCATTTTGTGATGTATTTTATTTGTGAAGCATTCCAGTCTACCTCAAAGTAACCACTTTGCGGTATTTGGGTAACTCCTATGTTTTGTAATGCTCCATAGCCTTTGGTCTCGGGGTCTATCCACGCTGTTTTGAGTTCTTTTAAGTGTGGTATTTTCACCCCATTGGCTTGTTGCAAAGCATCTACAAGATGTGCTACAATAAGTTCGCCGTTAAAAGGTAAGTTTTTAAGATAACCCTCTATGGCTTCTTGTATAGGGCGTTTGCCGTAAAGCACATCGGTTCCATTACTATCCAATACTAACGGGTCGTAATATACATCAAGGTTCAGAACAAGCTTATCAGGCAGATAATTAATAACCGTAGTGCGCACTCCAGCATCTTTAATTTCTGATAAATAACCGCTAAAAGCATTTTGTTCATCTGCTGTAATAGGCTGTAACCTCTCCCCGTTTTCAGTGGCTATCTTTACTATCAATCTACCGTCATTACTCTCCACCACTGCCGAGTATTTTATAATCTTACTCGCCTCTACCTGCTCGTTTGTCTTATCTTTGTTGTTAAACTTATCGCTGTCGGGTAAGAGGTCAAAACCATACTGAAAGGCAAGTGCTTTACTTCTATACCACCGTGCAGTATGAGGTTTTAATTCCGTAAGGCGTTTATCAATATCTGTCCTATGTAAGTCGAATAACTTTTCTAAGCTCCAAATAGCTACCGAGATAATATAAACCCACAGTCGCCATATAGCTACTCTTGAGTTTGAGTTAAGTACGTTTAGAGCTTCTTCTCGCTCTTTCGCATTATAGATAATCTGTTGTATTTCTTGTATTGTACGTGCCATAATTCCGTAAATAGTGAAAAGTGAATAATTACTGTCCGTCGTGGCTCACGACAAAATCTAAGTTTATCGCCCATATGCTAATACCTTCCTGGCGTTCGCTTATTCTTTTGTCCTCTTGCGTAAAAGCTGTTGCAGGCTGTATCTTCTTTGCGATGTAGTAGGTCAAAATATCATTATTAGTGAATGATTCTGTAGGTATTGTTAATACTTTTCCTGCTACCACATCATCGGTAATACTCAAATTGTTGAGCATTGCCAATTCAAAGATGCTTTCAATAGTCCCTGTGTGCTGTAAAGCAAGGTCTAAAAGACTCTGATTATGTAAAACTACTACTTGCATTATTCTTTTGATTTTCCATTTAGTTGCTTGTATTTCTTTAATTCAGTTAATAGCCCTTCAACAGAGTTTTCTAAATCTTTAATACGCTGATTTGCTTTTTTGAGCTCCTCAATAGCACTTGCGTATTTAGCCCCTAAATCTTCTATCATTTCTCGATAGATTTTCACGGCTTTATCCACATTCTCAAGTTCGCTGGTCTGTAGTTCCATACGTTGTTTGGGTCTACCAAAGAACCAACCCACTACTCCCGATAGTACCATTCCTATAAAAGATACAAAATGCTCTTTAAGTCCTTCTATAATTATTCCCATTGTGTTATTATGATAATTTACTAATCTACTAATTAATCGTTCCTTTTCCCATACCAGTAGTAACTCCTGTATAAGTGCCTGCCAATACGGGTATGCCCGTTTGCACTATTACCTCTCCACTCTTTACATAAGCTTCAATGAGAGAGGCAAGTCGTTCGGCATATTCTTCTATCCCTGCTTCTGTTTTAGTAAGCATTTCTTGTTGCAGACGTATAATCCCTGCTTTTAGTGCTTGTTTATCTAATGCCATAAGTTTAGTGCTTAATTTTTAGTAGTCAGTTGCAAGTACTTGCAACTGACTACTAACTACTGATTACTGTAATAATTCGTTTATCTTATTATTAATCTCCTCAAACTTCATCACGTTGTTCGGAGAAAAATTTCCTACACCCGAAGGTGTTTGTATCACCGCGTTTTTAAGTTCCGTTAGAAGCTCGTTTAAAAGACTTTTTAAATCCACTTCTCCGCGTTGCAAGTGCAAGCCTGCTTTGTCTATTGTAAGCTGTGTTTCTTCTATACGTAAGCTCACACTCTCTATCTCACTATAAGCTACCACGTAATAGCGGTTCTCGTCTTCCCCTATCGAAGCTATCAACACACTGCTCCCCTCCTTGGGGAAGAGATAAAACCGCTCAGCATTATCGTTAATCACCGAAGCTAAGCGCACGGTATATTGTAGCTCGTCGTCCTTCACCTCACACGTGCCCCTTTCTTTGTCTACCGATACCACTTCTACGGCTATGGTAGGTGTTTTGCGTCTTCCTATCTGCCTAAGCCCTTCTGCTAATTCTCTGTCTATACTCATAATTTTGCTCCTATGGTTACTTGTCGACGTGCGCCATTACGTCCGAAGGTAATCTCTACTTTCTTAATAAAGTAACGTTCGTCTATCTCTTTCAATTCATCATCTATCATATGAGCTTGCATACCCCTCGTCGCAAAAGGTACCAAGAAACTTGTTATAGAGCCGTCAAAGCCATCGTATTTCAGCCTTTCCATCTCCACTCTTGCCATTTCTCGTAACTTAGGTTCCTCACTCACTACCGAAGTATGAAAGGTTCTTAGCTCACCATCGGGGTCGCCCTCTTCCACTGTTTTCTTTTTGTTATTTTTGTCGATATAAGTGTAACGTACTTTCAGTTTGCGTTCCTCCTTAGTCCTATACTCCAAATCATTGGCAACAATGTTATAATTGAGGTCATAGCGTGCCGTTTGCCCTATATTGGTAAGCTCCGAAAGTCCTGCGTACAGCTTGCCTTTATCATTGATAAACACGCTTAGCCTAAATTCTTCTTTCAGCTTCTCCAATACCTGCGTACCGTTCGCATTGCGAATAATCCACTGGTCTAACTGTATTTCTGGAATATTGTCCGCCAGCACAATGGGCGTGTCCTTCACAACTTCCTGCAATACTTCTCTAAGTGTTGTTTTTTGCCACGACTTGCTGATATTTTTACGTCTAAGTAAGTACATAGCGTCTTCACATTCTATGCTTACAGGAATGCTCGGTTTAACCTTCTTTACATAGCCTTCAAACTCCACTCCGCTATACACACCCTCATAAGCAAGGGTAACACTCACTTTGTCACCCACCCTGATAGCCTTTTCAGTATAAAGGCTTTCGCCCCCTTTGGCTACTTTAAAATGGGTTGGCAGTTCAATCGTACAGGTGTCCGCCAATTCGTCTACCGATTTAGTGATTTTAACGTTGTGTACTGCTCTAAAAGTGTAATCACCTATTTTTATAATCGCTTGTAATACAAACATTAGTATATCTTGTTAAGTTGGGTTCGTTTCTCATCTAATTCCGCATAAAAGTCCATATCCGATACAGCTTTAATAGTGTACTTCTGTATACCTTCTTTGCCTTCCATTTCCTCAAAGCTAATATCTTTGAGCACGATGTTACCAATGTCAAAAAGAGTAAAGAGCTTATTGCCTATCACCTCCAAACTCTCATTCTTTTCAAACAATTTGTTAAGGCTTTGTACTTGTGCCGTAGGATATTGATCGGGATTTTTGGGGTCTACACACAGTCCTCTTATGGTAATTTGCCAATCTTCAGTAGTGATATATTCCTTGACCTTACCTTTGCGTTGTTTGCCTACCGTTGCCGTTTCTACAATGGTTTTAGTAAGCGAAAAACTCACCAAAGGCTCATTGGGAAAAACCGTCTGCTCCCCCGATTTATCAGCCACTTTTAACGTCATAAAATACTGACTGCCATTACTGCGTGCCTCACTAATGTTAGACAAACTCGGCAGTACAAATTTCGTCTTATTGTTTGCCCACCACTGCGGAAATGCTGGACCTACATAGTCCAAAAAAGCCCGTGCGGTGAGTTCTTTTATATCAAATTCCATAAATTACACTGTTTGCATTTGGTTTACACTGTTCACAATTCTCAAAAGCTCTTCTTTCAGTTGCGCCCCAAAGTTTTCCACTCCTTCCCGTACCGATGATACGTAAACTTTGGTATCCGTGCCCAAGTTGCCTATCTGTACGTTGATATGCGTTTGACGGGTACCTCCTGTTACAATATTATCTTTGGTTTTATTACCCATCTCTGAAAAAGGTGTGCTGGCAATAGGTGTTGCTAACGGACTTGTTTTTTGTCCCGTTTGCCCTATGCCTAACTTGCCCATTAGCCCGTCTTTCACACTCGAAAGGCTCTTAAACTCCAAAGAGTTCCACGCTTTACCAAAATATTCTTTTGCTTTAGCTCCTGCCTCACCTGCTTTCTTATAGCCTTCTGCTACCGATTTGGCACGTTCTTGCAAGTCGTTTTGTATTTGGCTTATCATCGCTTGGTTCTCTTTGCTATCGCCCAAGCCTACTGCCTCTTTAAATTTGTACCACGCCAACTTACAAAGGTCTACTCCTGCCATAAAAGCGTTGATAGCTGTGTTCCAATGTGCCTTAAATCCAAGTATAAAAGCCTCCCACAGATACTTCATTCCTTGCACAGTGTTATCCCACGCTTTGCCCCAACCGCTCACGCCTACAATGCAATAGGTGATGATGGCAATGAGAGCCACAATACCTGCTATAATCAATACAATAGGATTAGCTAAAAAAGCAAGGTTCGTTTTAATCACTGCCCACGATAGTCGGTTCTGCCACGCCGCAGCAATAGCCATATAAGTGTTATGCAATATGATAGCTGTAATAAATACTCCTAACACTCCTGCAATACCAAGGATTATGGGGTTCCCCTCTTGAAGTTTTTGGATAAACCAACTCAATCCGTCATTCAAAGCTCCAAATACCATCGTAGAAAGTGCTACCAACGGAATCAGCAACGGACTTATAACCTCATATACTTTTACAGCTATAGATTGTATCGAAGCCATTAAAACTGCAAACCTGCCTTGTAGAGTGCTGTTCACATTCTCAGCTCCTTGATAAAAATCTCCTTGTGCGTCAGTTGCCCATCGGAAAGCCTCAGCCAACTCTCTTGCCGAAATCCTTCCTTTGTCCATTCGCTCTTGCAGAGAGGTCATAGTCTCACCCGTCCGCTCACTTATCACTTGCAAAGGATTAAATCCTGCCTGTTGCATTTGTGTGAGTGTAGCTTCTTGTAACTTCCCTTGTGTGGTCACTTTGGCAAAGGCAGTAGCCAAGGTTTCTATCTTTTTGCTATCCCCCAAGGCAATATCTCCTATTTGTTTGAGCATTCCTAATGCTCCTTCAGGAACCAACCCTGCTCCCATCAAGCTCTCTTGAGCCTTCACAAGCGATGGTACTTCATAAGCCGTTTGCCCACTGTATTGTGTGAGATTCTGATGTATTTCTTGTGCCTTTTGCATATTACCTTGCACAAAAGTAGCCAGACTCATCTTTTGGGTGTCTGCCGTAAAACCTTGCTTAAATATTTTCTGTAAAGACGAGATAGGGTCTATAATGTTATTAACCACCTCCTTTAACCTTTTAGTCTGATCAAAGAAAGAAGATATCGTGTTTTTTGGATTTTCTGCCATTTATAAACTTTTTTCTTTACTTTTTTATTCTCCATACGATTCACTCTCCTTTTGGCGAATCCATTCCAGTTCTTTCACTCGCATAGCCCACTCAGTATCATTGAGGGCATCGGGATTGGCAATGTGCATATAGTAACGCAGTGAGGCATTGGTAATACGCAACCAATCCCGAGGCTCGTCAATTTCCGCACTGCTTAAAGCTTTTCCAAGGTAGCTTCCTTAATCTGTATCAATTCGCCAAGCTTACTACTTGCCGAAAGGAAAAGTGCATCATCAGTCTTAATCTCTTCATCTCCTCCCAACCAACAGTTGGTAAGGATAGCCTCATTAAACTTCATTGGGTCTTTCGTTGCCAATGTCGAAGCATAACTCAGGGTAGCGCGGTCAGGCGTTCTCAAGTATGCCTCTTTGTCATCTACTCGCAATACAAATACTTCTTTGTACTTGGCTTTCCATTGTTTGATTTGTTCTTTTGTTACGTCCATTTTTTATCAATTTGCTAATTTCTAATTTCCCCGCCTGTGTGGCTCACTTTCGCTTGTGTGGCTCACACTTGCCTGTCGTGCTACGACTATGGTTCACACCTACGATTGGCGTTTTACATCAGTGAAGATAATAGGAAGCTCTACAACCATATTTTTATCCCCCTGCTTCATTGCCTTTTTCACTTCGGTAAATTCTACATTCTTGAGAATATCGGTTACTATTTGTCCTCCTTCTGAGGGCACGTAAGCAACAACCAAGTCGAAGTTAAGGTTCAAAATGTCGTTGTTTTTGGCATCACGCGTCATTGCTTCTAATTCACTTTGCCAAATGCTCAACTTCCCCTCAAAACTGTGATTACCTCTTACAATACTCAAAGGTTTACTCCCACGTCCGTAAAGTGCTGATTTTTCTTTTTTCTCAGTGTATTCTACTTCTGTCACCCCGGCAATAATACGCCCTCCAAAGGCAATCGAAATATCGCTCCACGCATACTGTTTACTACTAAATGTTCCCATTTTTTTTCTAATTTATTAATCTACTAATTTATTAATTTGCTAATTCTCTGCCTGTCGTGCTACAACTAATTTGCTAATTCTCTTCCTTTTTTGTGGTAAATCCAATATTCACCTCAATAAAATCAGCATAACCCACAGGAAGGAGTTTTAATCCTACTACCACTTTACCTGTTTGCAACACCTTCTGTTCAGGGTCGATATTGATGTTCACTGCCGATAGCTCCCCTTTCGAAACCATTTCGCTTTGCAAAGTGTTCTCCAACTTGGTTTGCCAACTCTTGATAATAGCAGGGTGAATGCTTCCCTCTTCTGAAAGTAACACCTCATCGCTTAATTCCTCTACCAAAGCCCCATAAGCAAGAAGTAACGCCTTGTCCATTACCAATCCGCTACTAAGACTCTTAAAATCATCAGTAGGTTTGGTAAGCGTATTATCTCCTGAAAAATAGTAGCCTGAACGCCCTACGAAGGTACGAAAGAAAATATACCCTTTGTCGTCTAAGGCGTCCCACTGGTCAGCTTTACTGTCAATAGTAGTTCCGTCAGTAAAATAAGCCACCAATGGCAATACACTACCGTCCTTCACACGGTGAATTTTGCGCTGTACGGGTATAGCACTCATTTTGCCTAAGAACAAACCTACTGATGCTTCTTTCTCCTTATCGTCATTACCGATAAAGCAAGCCACTTTGTTGAGTTCGTTTTCCGAAAAATTAGTAAGGTCAGCTACTTTGCCGTTCCAGCTGTTGCCCGATACCACTACTCTAAAAGGCATATACTTCTTTTCAAAGTGCTCAGCAATAGCTTGTGCTTTCACTACGGCTGTTTGTACATCAGTGTCTAAGCCCGCGGTGATAGTTTCGCTACCAGTTGCTTTTTTCACCACACCCAATACCCTAATAGCACCTTTGGCATCAGCTATGAGAGTTGGAGCAAAAGCACCGTCTTTGTCAAGCATTGCGGTCATAGTCGTAGCGTCCGATACGAGCATTACCCACAGAGGTGTACCCGTAGGAGCCTGGTCGTAAAATGCTTTAATATGCTTGTAAGCAAAAGCGTTTTCAGCCTCCGAAATACCCAATGCTACGGCTTCATTTAAGGAAAATACTTGGTACGATTTCCCGAGTTCTACCTTACTGGCTACTCCACTACCTGTAATAATAAGACCAGTAACTTTTTGAATGTTATTGCCTGTACGGTTCATACCATCCTTGGCAATGTTAAATAATACTTTTGGTAATCCCATTTTTTAATTATGTGTTTTTGTTAATTATTTAATAAATGTCCCCCTACCCCTCCCTTATTATATCCTTAATTGTAACTCTCCTAATAAAAAGGCAAAATAGCTAAAAACAACTGTTCCCTCTTAACTCTCAATCGTTAAAGGCTTTCCTCTTTTTTAGAATTGTTACCAGGGCGGTCAGTAGCGGTTACTATTATTTTATCACCTGTAAGCGAAGGATTAGTAACCGTAGTGGTGTACACCCATTTGCCCTGTACAAGAGTTGCGCTACCTTCTTCCACAAGAGTAGCATCGTGGTCTTCAATACGCACTTTCACAGCTACGACCTTAAAAGCATCGCCCGCCTCTATCATTATTTTCTCTCCTGTGGCACTACCTGTATAGCCTGAATGGTCTATATGGGCAATTTTAGGAGCGCGCAAATAGTCAGTCATCGCCATATTATAAGCCGATACATTCCTACGCTTTTTAGCCTCTGCTGTATAATCCTCTTTTAGCGAAGGGTCTTGCAAAGCGTTTTTGGCATATGCCGAAGCGCGTACAAATCTCTCTTGTTGTGCTTTCTGAGAAGCACTGGGAGCTTTGGTGTGTGAAGGAGGGGTAGCGACAATAGTTTCTCCTCCGCGTTGGCGAAATACAAACACTTTCCCTACTTTACCACTAAGCCCTGTAATGGCATAGTTTGATTTACTTTTTCCCATTTCTTTAATTTTTTTTGTTATACATTATTTTAATTGTAAGTGCACTTCTATCGTTTGTTTTACGGTGCAAAATTCCGGCGGTTTTTTCAGTTCTGAAAATCGGCAAACAAGCCTTGTACTTATTTTCACCAACCATTGTACTAATTTGGTACAAGCGTTGAACGTCTTTTTCCTTACCTCATCTATATGTACGACCTTTGCACCATCAACAAATAACAAATGTGTAAAATGAAAGATTTACTCTTAATCAAAAACGATTTGCACCTTGCTGAAGGTGATTTTCAAGTAGGCTTATCTGAGCCCCAACATCAAAAAGCTATTCTTACTGCCGAAAAAGGACAGTGGAAAGAGCACCCCGAAGTGGGTGTGGGTATTGCCCAAATGCTCGCCGACGACCTTTATACCGAAATGCTTATTGAGGTAAAAAAGCAATTGGAGTACGACGGTATACCCGTGAAAAACGTAACTCTTACCCCTCAGGGCTCACTGCTGATAGAGTAATAGTTCTCCCTTTTGTGGGGACTATCTTTCGGCATAACCGCCCTGAAAAGAAAGTATTGCTACAATAGTACGAGGTGATAAAAACATAATGTTCGCCACCTCCTCTACAAGAGCATCTACCTTCCACTGAGGGTGCTTGGCACTCAGTTCTTCAAAAAGTTGACGCACTTTTTCATTGCGTTTTTGCAAGCGCTCTTTGCGCTGTTGTGTATTATCACATTTCATATGTTTCATTTTTTTAATGTTAAACTTCTTACCAACTTTGGTAGAGCTTTTTTCAACTCTACCAAAGTTTTTTTCACCTTTGCTTCTCACTCCCTATTGCCTGAGACCTGGGGCCTATTACCTAAGCATTCACTTCCACAAAAAAAGTCTCATCTTGAGTCACCACTACTCCTATTTTTGGAAAGAAGTCAGCTATTTGCTCATTGTTGCGTTCGGCAAGTAGCTTATCTTTAGCTGGTTCTTCGGCTATGCGCACATAAGCAGGCAAAAATTCTTTCAGCAGGTTTGTTACCGTATTCCACGTAAAACCTTTTAGCGTTTTCAGTTTCGGCGTACCTGTGCGGAATCCTATGGTACCGTGCAAACTGTCGAGTGATTTCTTCTTGACAAATAAACTGTCTTTATTTGCCAATGCATAGGCTTGTAACACATCAAAATTGGTGTCTTTTATTTCTTTAAGAGTCGCCAATTCATTCGTGTATTTATTGCGTATAGTTGCAATTTGCTTCTCTATCAACGCATTTATTTTACTCATTCGCGCCTCTGCCTTTGCATAAGTAGAAAAAGCATTCTCCATTTGTGTTTTAGTTACCCCAGTAGGGATTATTCTTTTTGTTCTTGCCATTTTTGTATTGTTTTTTAATTGTTAATTTTAAATGTAAATAGAGAGAGGTTCATAATCAATTTGTTAATCCAACCCTTGATTGGTATTACTAATTCTAAAATTCTCCCCCCTACCCTACCTTTAGCCCATCGCCTGTTTTATCTTTTACTCACATACCCAGCTGTGAGCCCTCGCTGGCTTTATCTTTTACCTTATAAAGCGGGTGTTTTCTTACTGGTTGCCACTCCCTTTGCTCGTCTAGCCAAAGCAGGTGTCGCTCTTCGTCGTATTTAAAGATGGGAGCACGCCAACCATTCTGTTCCACCCACGTTTGTAGTTCTTGCACGCGAGCAGGTACCTCATCCGTACGTCCTGCGCGGTATTGTGAGGTTTGTAGTCGTTCCTCAAAAGTAAGCACCTGCAAAAAACTATCAAGAGCAAGCGCTTGGGTATATTCTAAAAATCTATTCATTGTAATTTTTTTGTTATTTGTTATTTTTCAATTTACTATTCACTATTCACTTTTGCATCACTTTTCCCAATGCCTAAGGCCTGAGGCCTGAAACCTGAGACCTAATCTCTATTCACTACAAGCCGTCCATATTTTTTTAGCTCACTCCACCAGTTCACCTTATGCCCACTAACTCTTCTGGGCAAATAGCGCACAGGCTGATGATAACTTTTGGCTTTTTCTAACAACACAACCGCTTGCTCGCGGAGTTTGCGCTGTATATACTCATAGTCACTGACTTCATTTAAATGTATTCTCATTGTTTTTAATTTTTAATATTAATTCAATTTGTAATTCTAATAATCAATCGTCACATTCTCAGCAACACTAACTTGCCGACTTTACAGGATTTCTTTTTAATAATCCCTTAAACTTCATACGTCTTCTTACGTTTAATTGCCATTCTACAAGGGGAAGCCTTGATTTTTTTATTCTGAAACTAATTTGTTTTTAATTTCTACCCTTTTTTAGGCGCTCTTCATTAAAAATATAATTTCTTACGCTTCTCTCTTTTTCTAATTTCCAAATCTGCTAATTTGCTGATTTTCCTTTTGCCTATGTGGCTCACACCTGCTTGTGTGGCTTAGGTATTCTTCTTCAAAAAAGAAATTTCCGCACCCCTACGGAGGCTTTTCTACCGCACATCTATTCAACTTTTGTCCTACACATTTTTTTAACCAACCTCCCCTCAACAATAATTTTTCTACTGCCGTAAGGTCGATTATCCATAAATTTTTTGTACTTTTGCTCACTGTTCTATTCATTTTGTTTTACGGTGCAAAAATATAGGATATTTTCTACACTTCCAAATTTTTTGTAGAAAATTTTTTATGTCTTTGCCTATCTGATTAATTGCCAATAAAATATTTTTCTCAGTATGTCAAATATTGTTAGTAGAGTAAAAGATTATATCGATTTCAAGGGATTGTCGGTTAGAAAGTTTGAAGAGCTTGTGGGCTTTTCCAACGGTGCTTTTGCTACTCAGTATAAAAACAACAAGTCTATTGGAAGCGATAAAATAGAAAATATTCTACAATCCTTCCCCGAACTAAATGCTGAATGGTTGCTCACAGGTGAAGGTCCTATGTTAAAAAACAACGATGTTGTTGAAACTCCTCGTGTAGAAATTATCAAACCTTTAAAAGTAGAAGGAAGAGATTTAACTCCCAAGGTGGTAGTGGTTGAAGAAGACGAACTTTTTAACCCCATACCCTTAGTGCCTATATACGCTCAAGCCGGCTATCTCAATGGTTATGAAGACCCTGAATACATAAAGGAACTCCCTATGTACAACCTCCCCGAAATGCGAAACGGCACTTTCAGAATGTTTCAAGTAAACGGACTCTCTATGTTCCCCACCCTGCAAGACGGCAGTTACGTGGTAGGGCAATTCGTCGAAAATTGGGAGTGGCTCTCAGATAACAGGGTGTGCGTAGTAGTTACAGAGCGCGACGGAGTGATTGTAAAACGGGTTTTAAACAAAATAAGAAAGTATGGCAGTCTCTATTGCAAATCCGATAATCGCGACTACCCACATATTACCGTTAGGGCTGAAGATATTAAAGAAGTATGGGAATGTAAAATGCACCTCTCTTTCGAGTTCCTCGACCCTATCCCTGAGTACCAAAAAATCGCTGATTTAGAAGCCAACGTTCAGTTCCTAACCGAACGTGTAGAACAATTAGAACATCACAACAAACCTATTTAGCCTATCAGAATTGGTTTGCGAATTTTTTTTGTCCTACACTTTACCAAAGTTATACTACGTCTCGTGCCACAACCTCATATTCGCCTCATCATTCGTCATTCGTCATTTCTTCTCTTTTCCGTCCCTACATTCCCCCTCTCCGAGGAAGTCCGCGAGAGCGGAGTATGTGAGAAGGGGGAGGTTTCTATTACACTTCCCCATTTACTAATTTACTAATTTGCTAATTCTCTAATTATCCATTCTCCTTTCCGTCATACTCCCTCCTAGTGCCTATGGCCTGAGGCCTATCACCTATTCCTCTTTCTTTCGTCTCGAAACCCCGTTTTTAACATTTTTAGCCTTGTTGTATTACACTATTAATCAATTATTTATATACCCTTTCTATACCAATCGTCCAAGATTCGTATAAGCTTCCTATAAGCTCTCTATAAGCTACCCCCACCCATCTTACACCCTTTTTTCACCAAAATCTCTTCCTTCCTTCTTTCGAACTTCTCCGATATCTTCCGAAAACTCCTAACAGCCCCAACACATCGCTTTTTCATCTCAAACTTTGCCAAAGTTAATAGCCCATCGTGCTACGACTGCCCGTGTGGCTCGCACCTTTGCAAAGTTGAATAAACTGGCAATACCTCCGCTGGTTTACAAGGCGCAGCCTTGATTTTGTTTAAAATTTGTTTAATTTCTGAGGCACAGCCTCATTCCTATAACTCAAACTCACGCCTCATTCCCTAATTCTCTCATTTCCTCATTTCCTCATTCTCTAATTTTCTCATTTCCTAATTATTTCATATCTTTGCACTTTCTTAACTTATTATTTTAATAAAACAATGGCTCGTGTATTAACAGGCATTCAAAGTACAGGTACTCCCCACTTAGGAAATATCCTCGGAGCAATCCTCCCAGCAGTGCAAATGGCATCAGACCCTTCTAACGAATCGTTTCTGTTCATCGCCGATATGCATTCCCTTACTCAAATAAAAGACGGTGCGCAACTCCGCGCCAACACTTATAGCGTTGCTGCCACTTGGTTGGCTTTCGGTTTAGATACTGATAAAGTAACCTTCTACCGCCAGAGCGACGTACCCCAAACCGCTGAACTCTCGTGGTACTTGGCTTGTTTTTTCCCTTACCAACGCCTCACCCTCGCCCATTCGTTTAAAGACAAAATGGACTACCTGCAAGACATAAATGCAGGGCTCTTCACTTACCCTATGCTAATGGCAGCCGACATACTCTTGTATGATGCTGAGGTCGTACCTGTGGGCAAAGACCAGTTGCAACACCTCGAAATTACCCGCGATGTAGCTTCTCGTTTCAATCACCAAATGGGCGAAACTTTCGTATTGCCACAAGCTAAAATAGAGGAAAAAATAATGATTATACCAGGTACCGACGGCGAAAAGATGAGCAAGTCACGCAACAATTTCATCAATATTTTCTTGCCCGAAAAACAACTCCGCAAGCAAATAATGGCAATCCAAACCGATAGTACACCTTTGGAAGCACCCAAAGACCCCGATACTTGCAACGTGATGAGGCTCTACCGCCTGTTAGCTTCTCCTGAGCAAATACAAGCAATGGAAGAGGCTTACCGCGCAGGAGGTTATGGCTTCGGTCAAGCCAAACAAACCCTTTACGAACTGATATTAGAAAAATTTGCTACCCCACGCGAGCGCTATGTTTACTATATGGAGCATTTAAGCGAACTCGATGCTATATTAAAAGAAGGTGCTGCCAAAGCACACCGCGTAGCCGATGAAACTTTGCGCAGGGTACGCGCCAAAATAGGATATTAAAATGACAAAATTAAAAGCTGGCGTCCTCGGTGCAGGACATTTAGGAAAAATACATTTGCGATTGCTCAACCAATCCGAAAAATACGAACTCGTAGGCTTCTACGACCCCGATGAAGCAAACGCTAAAAAAGTAAGCGAAGAGTTTGGCTACAAGCGTTTCGATAGTATAGATGCGCTCATCGCCGAATGTGATATGGTAGATGTGGTAACCCCTACCCTCAACCATTTTATGTGTGCCGAAAAGATTATCAAAGCAGGGAAACACCTCTTTATCGAAAAACCTATCGCTACTACGGTAGAAGAGGCCGAAGCAATTATCGCTCTTGCCAAAGAACACCACGTAAAAGGACAAGTAGGACACGTAGAGCGCTTCAATCCGGCTTTTATTGCCGTACGCAACCAAATTCACAACCCTATGTTCATCGAGGCACACCGCTTAGCTGAGTTCAACCCTCGTGGTACCGATGTGCCCGTAGTACTCGACCTGATGATTCACGATATCGATGTAATCCTAAGCGTCGTAAAGTCTAAGGTAAAACACATTTCGGCAAGTAGTGCAATGGTTATTAGTCATTCCCCCGATATTACTAATGCCCGCTTGGAGTTTGAGAACGGTTGTGTAGCCAATATCACTGCCAGTCGTATCTCTATGAAGAATATGCGCAAAAGCCGTTTCTTCCAGAAAGACGCTTATATATCCGTAGACTTTTTGGAGAAAAAAGTAGAAGTAGTGAAGATGAAAGACGCCCCAGAAGTACCAGGAGACTTCGATATGATACTCCAAAATGCAGAAGGAGAGCGCCGTCAAATCTATTTTGAATATCCCGAAATACATAATAACAACGCTATCTTAGACGAGCTCGAAAGCTTTGCCAATGCCATAGTAAACGATACGACCCCTATGGTCACTCTCGAACAAGGCACCGAAGCCCTCCGAATTGCCAAGAAAATAGTAAGTTTATGAAACATATCATCACATTGCTCGCTTCCGTGGGACTCGCTTTCTCCCTAAAAGCACAATCTACTACCGATTTTAACATTAGGTACGAAACCTTTATCAAAGGGGATATCAAAATTATAGGGAATAACATTCTTAACCGTAAAGAGAAACGCAATAGCCCTAACGACCCTTATAACGACCGTAGTCCGAAAGCTAAACTCAACGACGAGTTCGATATGCAATATATCGATATCGATGCTGACCCTAATACGTTTTCATCTAGTAGTGCCAATTTCTCTTACGAAGGAACAGGCGGAAAGGTAGCTTATGCAGGTTTGTATTGGTCGGCTACCTATCCATATGCTAAGGGCACCCTAAGAGGTAATAAAAATATCCCTGTTGATACTAATAGAGAAGACGCCAGTAGTGTACTACTGAAAATACCCGAAACCAATACCTATACCCCTATCGCTGGTGAACTCATTTACGACGGACGCACTGACGATGAGCTAAAAAACTCAGCACCTTATGTGTATTACGCCAATATCACCAATCTTTTAGCTCCGGCAACTAAAATAGAAGGCGATTATACCGTAGCCAATGTAAAAGCTGCTTTGGGGCAAATAGAAGGCGGTTCGGCAGCAGGCTGGGCGTTAGTAATAGTATACGAAAACCCCGATAGCAATGTAAAGAAAATCATTACTTACGATGGCTTTTCGGCTATTACCAATGAAGCTTCCAAAACCTTTACTTTTAGTGGATTTAAAACCCCTGAGGCAGGCGACTTTAAAACGCGTATTATGGGAGTAGCCCTCGAAGGCGATTTTAATATGGCAGGTGATAACGTAGCCGTTGGTGTACCTGCCAGTGGTAAAACCTCCTCTTTGGAAAGCAAATGGCGCCCTAATCAAAACTTTTTTAGCAGTACTATTACAAATAACGATGAGGTAGTAAAAACACGCACCCCTAACAGCGAAAACACTTTGGGCTTTGATATCTTCCGTATGGATATCAGAAACGACAATCAATACCTGATTCCTAACAACACCAATTCATTAGATTTGAGTTATACACGTAGTCGCGACCGTTATTATTTGTTCCTTACCGCTTTGGAGATAGAAAATAATCCGAAGGAGATTACCCATTTACACCGTTCAACGAGAATAAGCAAACTGAAAGTCACCGATACTCAGCAGGGTTATTATGTGGTAGTGGGAGTCTTCTTAAACTTCAATAATGTAAACAAACGGGTAGAAGAAATGAAGAAATGGGGGTATGATGCCCAAGTGTATTACAATAAAGACCAAGTACTAAACTACATCTATATAGCCCGTTATAATACCTACGACGAAGCTATGAAAAAGGTAGAAGAAGTACGCGAAAACACTGAAATCCCCGACCCGTGGATATTAGATGTGGCTAATTACGAATAATAAATGCTAAACAAAGATACACAGATAGCCTTGCAAAAGGGGGAACTCCTCCCCCTGATGGAGGCTTTTTATACCTTACAAGGCGAAGGTTTCTACAAAGGAACAGCAGCTTATTTCATTCGCTTAGGCGGTTGTGATGTAGGTTGCCATTGGTGTGATGTAAAGGAAAGTTGGCAAGCCGAAGCTCACCCCTTAGTGCCCGTAGATACTATTGTAGCCGAAGCCTTAACACACTCCAAAACCATTATTATTACAGGGGGTGAACCACTGATGTGGAACTTAACTTTACTTACCGAAAAACTGAGAGCAGGAGGTGCACGCACTCATATAGAGACCTCAGGAGCACACCCGTTGTCAGGCACTTGGGATTGGATATGCCTATCACCTAAAAAAATAAAACGTCCCGTAGGAGACGTTCTTCAAAAAGCTAATGAGCTCAAAATGGTAATCTATAACAATCACGATTTCATTTTTGCCGAAGAAATGGCAGCGCAAGTATCGCCTGAGTGCTTACTTTACCTCCAACCCGAGTGGAGCAAACGCGCTGAGGTAATGCCTAAAATTGTAGATTACGTAATGGCTCACCCTCAGTGGAAAGCCTCTTTACAAATGCATAAATACTTTGACATTAGGTAAGAGGTAAGAGGTAAGAGGTAAGAGGTAAGAGAAATTAAGGGTTAGATAGTTTTGCAAGGTAATCAAAATGTTCACCTTCGGCGATGAGTTCGCATTGTAAGCCTACTGAAAAGGCTACGTTTTGTAAAGTGTTGTAATCTACATACATCCAGGGGAAGGGCTTTTCTTTTTCACCTTTATACTTCACCACGTAATCTACCTCTCCGTAATAATCGAAATAGAGCGGTACATCATAACTGCCATCGGGGTTCTCATCGAACATATAGATAATATCAGAAGAATCGGTGAGGATTTGTCCGTGTGGAGCTAAGAGTGTTTTCAGATGAGCATAAAAAGCACCCATTTGTTTCAATCGTCCACATATACCTGCACCATTCATCAGTAAGAGAATGGTGTCGTACTGCCCTGTTGTTTCCAATATATTCTGCACTTTGGCATTGCGTAAACCTCTCAACAGGCACGCTTCAATAGCCTTAGGTGATAGGTCGATAGAATGTACTTCAAGCTTGCGTTCGTTCTGCAAATAAAGACCGTGAGAGCCTGCTCCACACCCCACTTCCAATACTTTACCTTTTGCCATTTGTAGGGCTTTTTGCTCTAACGCAGGCATCTGTTCAAAGGAGCGAAACAAATAAGGCAAGGGCAATACATCTTCTTCGGAAATAGTAGTTTCCGTTTTAATATCTTCGGTGTATTGCCCTTGCTGATAATCTAAAATAGCTTGTCCGAATAAGTCTTTCATTAGTTATCCCATTCTAATAAGCGACGTTCACCTTCTATTTTTTGAATATCGGTGATATCTTGCGACATTTCAATCACGCCTTTGTAGTTCTTTTCTTTATCACGTACCGCAAAATAACGCACATAGATAAGGCGACCGCGATAATTGAACCAGAAATTAGCTTCGTTTTGAGTACCTGCTTTGAAGTTCTCTACGATTTTAAGCACCGTGCCCACGCTCTTAGGAGGGTGACAGAACTTCACTTCGCGCCCTATAATACCGGCACTGCGAGGGAATACGCGCTCTTCGCCACGGTTGTAGAAAATCACACGATCGTGTTCATCTACAAAAGTGATATCAATAGGGAGGGTTTTGAGCAAGAGGTTTACCTGTTCAACCGTCATATAACCCTCGTCGTAATGCGTAGCATCGTCGCTAAACTGCACATCGGTGCGGCGTTCCGTATCCATTGAAGGGTGTACGTAAACCGGTTCGCCGGGGTTGCTGTTAGGGTAAGGTGCAGGCTCTTCTTTCAGCATCCAACCTATTTCCTCTTCGCCTTTACGCATTTCAATCCAATCTTCTTCGGTGAGTAATTGCAAGGCGTTAGGGAACAGGATATTCGCTTCTACATTTAGCAAACGACCTAAGTTATCTTCGATATAGCGCACATTGGTTTGCGCCGCATCAAGGTCTTTTTCTTCTAAGTTTTTGCGTACCAAACGGAAGATATCGCGAATGGTATCGTGAAAAGACCACATATTCTGTGAAGGATTCATCCAACCGCGTTTTTCCAAGAAAGGAAAGAGCTGGTTTTCTTTGCGAGCAAAGTGTTTTTCTACCGTTGCCAAATGATTAAACACGTTGTAGAATTTCTGATAGTCGGTATGAGGGTCTATGCTGAGCAACTCGTCCATAAGTGAGTAAATAAGTTCAGCTTCAAGCATATAGGTATGCACGGGGTGTCCTGCGGGTAAAGTTTGTTCCATAAATGATTTTATTTTAGGAGGCAAAGGTATGAAATAATTAGGAAATTAGAAAATTAGAGAATTAGGTACGAGCCGTACAGGCAGTCGTAGCACGACGGGCGGGAAATTAATAAGTGAGAGAATTAGCAAATGAGTAGTGATAAAAATGTTTTTTTTGATAAGTCAGACTTATTGAGCAAATCGGACAAGTTAGAGGTATAACGATAACCCTTTCTTATCAATCTGGGAATTCTAGTTTTAGTTGTATGTACATTGGCTTCTTTACTTCTTCTTTTTCGGGTTCGTTGTTGAGGTGAGAAAGCGAGATACCTAAGAGTCGTACTGATTCGGCAGGGCGTTCTTGATAGAGCAGTTCTTTGATGTGCAAGAGTATGTCGTCTTTACTACTTATGAAATCTTTAAGGGTTTTACTGCGCGTTTGCACCGTAAAGTTACTGTATTTGATTTTCAGGGTAACGGTTTTGCCGGCTACTTGCTGTTTGTCGAGACGACGGGCTACGTCTTCGGCTATATGTTCGAGTTCGCGTAGCATATACACCTCGCTGGTAAGGTTCTCGGCAAAAGTTTCTTCTGCACCTACTGATTTGCGTATTCTGAAAGGTTGTACCTCACTGCGGTGAATGCCTCGTGCGAGTTCGTAGTAATAATTGCCACTATTGCCAAAATTCCGCTCTAAGAACTCCAATGATTTGTCGCGCAGGTCTTTTCCTTTAAATATCCCCAGCTGGTACATCTTCTCGGCTGTTACTTTGCCTATGCCGTAGAACTTGCGCACATCGAGTCTGTCTAAAAAATCTTGCACTTCGGCTTCGGTGATGGTGGTTTGTCCGTTGGGCTTACGGTAGTCGCTGGCGATTTTAGCGATAAACTTGTTTACCGAAATGCCTGCCGAAGCCGTGAGTCCGGTTTGTTGGAAGATGCGTTGGCGAATCTCTTGGGCGATAAGGGTAGCCGAAGGGTTGCCCTTTTTGTTTACGGTTACGTCTAAGTAAGCTTCATCAAGGGAAAGAGGTTCGACCAAATCAGTATATTCGTGGAAAATAGCGCGTATTTGCATCGATATTTGCTTGTAGCGCTCGAATCGAGGTTTTACAAAAATGAGATGTGGACACAGTTTGCGCGCTTGTGCCCCACTGATAGCACTGCGCACCCCGAACTTGCGTGCCTCGTAGCTGGCGGTAGCTACCACACCACGCGGTTCCCCTCCGCCTACTGCAATTGCTTTTCCGCGGAGTTCGGGGTAGTCGAGTTGTTCTACCGAAGCATAGAAGGCGTCCATATCGATATGTATGATTTTTCTGTTCAAGGGATTAGGATTCAGTAATTAGATTGCTTCAAACCTCTTGCCTGGGAGGGGTTTTATCACTCCTTTGATTTCCATTTGAAAGAGGAGATTGGAGAGTTGGTAGATGGGCATTTGGCACCCCAAGGCGAGCTCGTCTAAACTTTGTTTGCCATTGGCTTTGAGAAATGCGCTAATAGTTTCTTCCTCAGGGGAAAGAGTTACGAAGAGTTCTTGCTGTACGGCTTTTGGGGCTGGGGTATCCCAATCTAATTGGTAAATGAGGTCTTTGGCTGAGGTGAGTAGGGTTGCTTTACCGTTGCGTATCAGTTCATTGCACCCCATACTATACGGGTCGGTGGTGCGCCCTGGCACGGCAAATACTTCGCGGTTGTAGGAGAAAGCTATATCGGCAGTGACTAAGCTACCGCCTTTTAGTCCGGACTCAACAACTACGGTCGCCTGTGAAAGCCCTGCGATAATGCGATTACGGCTGAGGAAATTCTTTCTATCGAACGGACTCTGGCTACTGAAATCGGTGATGAAACCGCCGTTTTCTTCCATTGCCTCACAATACTTGCTATGAGTAGCGGGGTAGATAGTATTGAGTCCGTGGGCAAGACAAGCCACCGTTTGTAGGCGGTGTTTCATCGCTGCCTTATGGGCGGTAATATCTACTCCATAGGCATACCCACTGACGATTACCACATCTAACGAGGCGAGTTCTTCGATGAGTTTTTCGCAAAAAGCTGTGCCATAGCTGGTAATATTGCGAGTGCCTACAATACTGAGCAGTCGTTTATTCTGCAAGTGGATATTTCCTTTTTGGTAAAACAGTATAGGGCTGTCTACACATTGTTTGAGTGAGGAGGGATACTGTTCATCGGTATAGGTTATAATGCTGATGTTTTGCTTTTGAGTGAATTGCAATTCGGTTTCTGCTTCGTGCAAACACCGAGCACTGAGTATGTTTTGAGTAATCTTAGAGCCAATACCTGCTACCTTCTCTAAAGCGCTTTTGGGTTGAGCGAATACATTTTGAGCACTTCCAAAGTGGGAAATGAGCTTCTTGGCAGTTATATCGCCTATGAGAGGGATTTTCTTTAAGGCAATAAGATACAACAAATCGTCTTTCATAATAAAGTATTAATGCGTAGTGCAAAGGTATAAATATTTTTTGAAATGGATATAATTTTCCTCACCCCCGTTCCCCCTCTCCAAAGGCGAGGGGAGCAAGCTATAAAGGGGGAATGAGAAAATGAGGGAATGAGAAAATGAGAAAATGAGGAAATGAGGAGGTGTAAGGCATTAGGGCATAGGCAATAGGCCTTAGGCACTAGGGTAGCGACGGAAAGGCGTTAGGCTTTAGGGGGAATGTGGGGACGGTGATTGTACACGAATGTTTTTGTAATATTCTCTCTTTAAAATAAAAAAAGAAGTATATTTGCGGGCTTTTGCGTATTTAACTGTATTTGGCTTTGAAACATTTGGTATACGACAGTACTTTTGAGGGGTTCCTCACAGCGGTATTTGCTGTTTTTGAGTATCGTTACAACGAGGTGACTATTGTAGCGAGACATCGGTTTGCGCCTTTGCTTTTTGGCGAGGAGGAAACGGTGTATACCGATGCTAAGAAAGCGCAACGGGTACTTAGCAAAATAGAACAGTGTTGGGGTAAAGAAGGGGTGGCGATTGTGCTAAGGGCTTTCTTATCGGAAGAAACACATATGGAAGACTACTTATTGGAGGCTATTAGGCTGATGGTGAAATACCCTGAGGGGAAAGTGTTGGAGAACTTTGCCCATAGGGCTATTGCTTCTATACGCAAAGCAGCTAAGAGTGTGGGACGTGAAGTGCACCGAATGAAAGAGTTTGTGCGTTTTGAAAAGGTAGGCGAACTTTACTTTGCCAAAATAGTACCTGAGTATGACGTGTTGCCACTGGTTGTTCCTCATTTCAAAACGCGTTTTTCTGACCAACAGTGGGTACTCTACGACCCTGAACGGGGGTATGGTTTTATTTACAATCTGCACGAGGTGTTGCCTTTTACTCCTGCGGATAAGCATTTTGGAGCGCTTACTCCGGCTACTGCTGATGCTTATCAAACGCTTTGGAAGACTTATTTTCAGCATATTAACATAGCCGAGCGCAAGAACACAAAATACCAAATGAGGAATATGCCGAAACGCTATTGGCAGTACTTACCGGAAGTGTAATTTAGTTTCTTTCAAAATAATTTGCGTAGTTCGACTCTATTTACTACTTTTGTCGCCGTTAAAAAAGTGTTTGAGGGCATACGGACGGGGGAATGAGAGAATGAGAAAATTAGCAAATGAGAAAATGAGAGAATGAGAAAATTAGCAAATGAGAAAATGGGGTAAATGCCAATAATGCCAGCAAGGGAATGGACAGGGCGGACAGGTCAGAGGAGGGGTTGGAGGATTCGGAAGGAAACGGAAAAGTTCGGAAGAGGAGAGGAAGGTTTTTTGATGAAAAAAGGCTATGAGATGGGTGTGGTTAGCTTATAGAGAGCTTATAGGAAGCTTATACGAATCTTGGACGATTGGTATAGAAAGAGTATATAAGTGATTGACTCATAATATAATACAACAAGGCTAAAAATGTTAAAAACGGGGTTTCGAGGCGAAAGAAAAGGAATCCTCACCCCGTCTCTCTCCCAAGGAAAGGGGGAATGTAGCGACGGAAAAAGGGGGAATATAGTGACGGGAAAGCGATTGAAAAATAGTTTTTTGACCTACTGGACTTATGGGAGAAGTGGGACGAGAGTGATGACTTTATTAATGTATATAAAATATTTATAAGAGGTATTGTTTACCAATAAGACTGTTTATGAAAAAATATGTAATAGCGTGGGGGTTCTTCCTCTGCTGTTTTGTGGGCACTTCCGCCCAAATGATTAGTGTATCGGGCAAAGTAACCGATGTGACAAACCACCCTTTGGAAGGTGCAGCAGTAGTGGTTAAAAACGACAATATACTGCTATCTATGGGAACCCTTACCGATATCAAAGGGGAATTTCGGATTTCTGCAAAAGCAGGAGAAGTGATAAGGATTTCGTACTTAGGTATGAAATCTCGTGAATTTACCGTTTCGGCTGAACAACCTTTCTTAAAAGTGCATTTGGAACCGGAGATTATCACTTTAAGTTCTACCGATGTAGTGGCTACGGGCTACCAAAATCTTCACAAAGAGCAAACTACTTCGGCTTATACCAAAATAAGGACAGACCAGCTCAACCGTCAGCTTAATAGAACCGTACAAGAAGCTATTGAGGGACAAATAGCAGGTGTGCGCTTTACAAAAGACCCTTTTACAGGGAAAGAGGTGCCTATACTGCGCGGGGTAGGTACTTTTTCGGGCAATGTGGGCTATTCGCCTTTGGTGGTGATTGACGATATCCCTACCGATACGCCATTAGAGGATATCAACCCCAAAGATATCGAGTCGGTAACGGTACTGAAAGACGCTGCTGCGACGGCTATCTACGGGGTGCGCGCTGCCAATGGGGTGATTGTGATTGTCACCAAAAAGGGCTTGCAGAACGGTTTGCGTATCAACGTGCACACCGACCTGTTCTATACTTTCAAGCCCAATATGAGTCGTATGCGCTACGCTTCGACGTCCGACCTTATTGACCTCGAAACGGCTTTCTACCAAAGCAAATTGGCTGATAGCAATGGGAATGTAGATGACCTTTTTGCTTCCTACGGAGAAATTGGGGGCAGGCAAACGGTGAGGTATTATTCGCCTCTCTTCCAGCTATACCGCGACCAAGCCAAAGGAAAACTCAGTCAACAAGAAGTGAACAGCACGCTTAACGAGTGGCGCAACCGCGATTACGTTCGCGACTTCAAGCGTTATGTGTGGCAACCTATTATCAGCAAACGCTACAATATAAGCGTAGAAAGTGGTAATAACCGCAGTCAGAATTACGCTTCGTTGCAATATGAAGACACCGATGAGCGTATCGTTACCGAAAAGACCCGCGCTCTCAACCTTTATTTAAAAAACACTTACCAGCTCACGCCTTGGCTAAAAAGCACCATAGGGGTGAATAGCAGATATACCGCTGTTGATGCCGTAGCTGAACAAGTGCGGAATTTGTATACCGATTACTTAAAGCAACCGCGTTACACTCGGCTATTGGGAACGAATCCGTATGCGGGTTTTAATTTAGTTGCCCCCATAAACGAACATATTTTAGAACAAATTGCGGGCAACGACGCTTTCCGCCCGTATAGCTTCAATTTATTGGAATCGATAGCACAAGAACATCAAAAACAGTACAACCTCAGTTTGCGTCCGTTTGCAAATCTGCAAGTATCTATCCTCAAAGGCTTGCAATACCAAAGCTATTTTCAATATGAGTTAAACACTCGCAACAGTGAAACTTTCTTTGGCAAAGACACTTATTATATGCGTTTGCGCCACAACCAATTGGTAAAACAAGATGCTACTACTCAAAAATTCTCTTCTGAACTGCCCGAAGGCGGTTATTACGAACAGGAGAAAGGGCAGACACAGCATTATACCTTCCGTCAGCAGTTGGATTTCAATCGCACTTTTGCGGAGGCACACAATGTGACAGCGCTATTGGGCTTCGAGATGCGTCAGCACTACACCCCGCGCAATACTGAGGAAATGCAATATGGTTACGACGAGCAAACGCTCTCCTTCCCTACCCTGAACTGGAAAGACCTCTACAATCCTGGTGTTACTACCTATCTGTACGGCAGGCAGTCGCTATCGCTGAGCCGTAATCAGCAAAGCGAAACCAAACACCGCTTTATCTCTTTTTATAGCACGTTGGGCTATTCATACCGTCAGAAATACAACCTCACAGGGAGTGTGCGCGTAGACCAAGCTGATATGTTTGGGGCAGACCCCAAGTACAAATACCGTCCACTATGGTCAGTAGGCGGTAGCTGGAATTTGCATCGCGAAGATTTCTTCTATGGTAATGTAGTAAACTTGCTAAAACTGCGCCTTACCTATGGTGTCAGTGGTAATGTAGACCAAACTACTACCCCTTTCTTACGCGGACGTTTGCTTACCGATGTGCGAGGCGCTTACCCTAACCAACAGTATTTACAGTTCAACGATACCGATTTGCCTAACCCTAAATTACGTTGGGAAAAGACTGAAACCACCAATTTAGGTATTGACTTCGGTATGTGGTATTGGCTCTCAGGAAGTATCGACCTTTATCGTCGTTACAGTTCCGACCTGTTGGTACTGACCGAACTCGACCCTACCGTAGGTGCTCAAAGACGACTCATCAATAACGGAGCTTTACTGAACAAAGGAATAGAAGTGAGTTTGAATGCTACGCGTGAGTTAGCCAAAGATTTGCAACTTACTGTAAGAACTACTTTTGCCTACAACAAAAATACCATTGAGAAAGTGAGTAGCAAGCCTTCTAATGCTGTGGAATACGCTCGTAACCCCTTGCGTTATTACAAACAAGGAGACGACTTTAACTCGCTTTATGCCTATCGGTACAAAGAAACCACCAATGGCTACCCTATTTATTTAGACGAAAACGGCAACCCTAATACCACTTTCGACGCCAATGGTGTGCCCACTATTAAAGATATCATAAACGAAGATGCCCTCGTAAGATTAGGAACGATGAACCCCACCTTTAACGGAGCCCTTAGCTTGCAACTGCGCTATAAGGCTTTTGAGCTCGGTACGATGTTTATATATGCGGGTGGACATAAACTTCGCAAAGACACTTATTCCATCAATCAAGAAAGCGAAACCCATCGCGATATTACCCAACGTTGGACAGCTGCGAACCCCACCGATATGCCCCGTATGTCGTTCGACTATCCAGCCACTTTGAGACGCACTGCTAATACGGTGAATACACTTTGGCAATACGGCGATAATCACGTGGTAAACGCCGATTATATCAAATGGCGCAATGTGTTATTTTCGTGTTATATTCCTAAAAACATTTGCGAGAAATTGCGCTTACAAGAGGCTAAAATCACCGCTCAGCTCAACAACCTACTCACTTGGTGTGCTGCTGGCGACGATATAGACCCCGAAACCTATCACCTCAACTCTGGAAGTCGCGCTTTGCCCGTAGCAACAGCAGCGTTTTTCGGTATATCATTTAGTTTTTAGCCAGCCGTAGCAGCCGTGGCACGGCAGGCAGACAGTTTTTATACCTTAATAATTTTACAATGAAAAGAATTGCAACCATCATATTCATAGCCCTGTTTCTCAGCGCTTGTGACAAATACACCGACCTCACGCCCAAAGGTGAAAAGATTATCAACACCGCCGAGGAATACTACGATTTGGTAGTACTCCCCACTAAAAACTACCCTCCTTTTAACTTCCGCACTCTGGTAGACGATAATTGGGTGAAGGAGAGTAGCATCATCGGTAAGACACCCGACCTGAACAGTATTAATTTTTATTACGAAGAAAGTGCTCCACGTGCCGATTACATCGAGTCGTCACCCTTTTATAACAATGTATACAGCTATATAGGTAGGTGGAATATGATTATCACTACCGTTGATAATGCCAAAGGCGATACCTCACTAAAAGCACGTGTCAAAGCCGAAGCGCGCTTGCTAAGAGCTTTTGACTATTTTATGCTGGTAAACGTTTACGCCAAAGGCTACGACCCTGCCACAGCAGCTACCGATGGTGGTGTGTGCCTAATGCGTGAATTCGACTTAGAAGCTCACCCCACAAAAGCTACCGTAAAAGAAGTGTATGACTTTATTCAAGAAGATATCGAGGCGGCGTTGCCCCTTTTGCAAGAACACCCTGTGAATGTATATCACCCCTCATTAGCTTTTGGCTATGCCTTGAAAGCCAGAGTGCACCTATTCAGAAGAGAATATCAGCAGGCATTAGTGGCAGCCCAAAAGAGTCTGTCGTACAACAACCAACTGATAGATATGGTGGCTTATGAGGCGAATCCTACCCCTATCACGATAGATAAAAACCCCGAAGTACTCAACTTAGCCTATATGAACGGATATACCGAGATGAACTCTTGGTACATCTACCCCGTGAGTCCTGAGTTTTGCAACCTTTTTGATACAACAAACGATATGCGCTTCAAGCTCTTCTTCAATAAAAACCACCGTTATAACGATAAAGGTTCGGGTACTGCCAACTGGGATATGCTCGCCACTAAGTTCTTCTACCCTACCGTAGGAATGAAAACAGGTGAGATGTACCTTACTTTAGCCGAGTGCAAAGCGCGCTTGGGCAACCTCAGTGGGGCGATGCAAACCGTAAATATCCTCCGTAGCAAACGCATAAAAGGCAATGGTGCGACCCTCGCTACCCCTGCTACTACTGAGGAGACTGTAAAACTCATCATCGAAGAGCGCCGTAGAGAGCTCGCTATGGGCTTTAATCGCTTTTTCGATTTAAAACGATTGAACACCGAGCCTGCTTATGCCAAAACCTTGCAACGCACCTTCCCTCTGGTGAATACCACCGTACCGCAACGCACCTATACCCTGCCTCCCAATTCGCCTATGTACATCATTCCCTTTCCTAAGGACGTAATGGAGAAGAACCCATCGCTTACACAGAATTATTAATCAAAATAACGACAACTGCCCACCGAAAAGCTCCTTATGCTTGTTGTGGCTATTAGCGATAAGCAAATGGCGAAGTTTGGCGGGCTCCATAGTGCCTGCCAACGGCGTAGCCCCGCTACAAGTGATGAAGTATTTTGCTCTGTTTAAGGTTACCCCTATCTGTTTGAGCGAGTAATACGTGAGCTTCTGAAAAGTACGCGCCGCAAGTATCTTCTGTACCGACCGTACTCCCACCCCTGGAACGCGCAAGAGCATTTCACGCGGAGCCGTGTTCACATCTACGGGAAAAAGATGAGGGTGACGCAATGCCCACGCTAATTTAGGGTCTATCTCCAAATCGAGGAACGGTTGCCGAGCATCTAAAATCTCATCAGGAGCAAAGCCGTAGTAACGCATCAGCCAATCGGCTTGGTATAGGCGGTTTTCTCTCACTATGGGCACTTGGCTGTGGATAGACGGTAACCTACTGTCCTGCAATACCGGCACATAACCCGAATAATACACTCGCTTCATTTCAAGCTTGTCATACATATAGCTGGCAACCTTTATAATCTTATGGTCGGTTTCGTCAGTCGCGCCTATAATCATTTGGGTGGTCTGTCCGGCAGGCGCAAACTTAGGCGTATGCTTAAACTTTTTCTTTTCAAGCGAATGCATTGCCAACTCGTTCTTCACCTGTTGCATCGGGGTAAGCATCTGCCGGTGGTCTTTCTCTGGCGCAAGCAGTTTCAACCCCTCTTTGGTAGGTATTTCAAGATTGACGGACAAACGGTCGGCATAAAGTCCTGCTTCGTGAATCAGTTCTTCGCTTGCCCCAGGTATTGTTTTCAGGTGAATATAACCATTGAAGCGCTCTTCTGTCCGCAACTTCTTAGCCACACGCACCAATCGTTCCATCGTAGTATTAGGATCTTTGAACACTCCCGAACTCAAGAACAGCCCCTCGATGTAATTCCGTCGGTAGAAATTAATAGTAAGGTCTACCACTTCCTGCACACTAAAAGCCGCGCGCTGTATATCGTTACTGCGTCGCGACACACAATAAATACAATCGTAGATACAGTGGTTCGTAAGTAAGATTTTGAGCAAAGAAATACACCTGCCGTCCTCAGTAAACGAGTGGCAGATACCGAAGTTCGCAGCGTTGCCCAATTCACCTTTCACCGCCTTACGAGCGCTCCCACTACTCGAGCAAGACACGTCGTATTTGGCAGCATCGGCAAGGATAGCTAGCTTTTCTTTGATACGTTCAAAATCCATTTAATTTATTTTAGCATAACGAATCACGGGTGCAAATGTACTACTTTCTATTGAAATATTACACAAACAAACTTACTTCAACTCATCACAATAAAAACTAATACGTCCCCCTGTGTCGCCTATTTCAATACTCTCGTCATACCAACTCACAATTTGCAGTTTAAAATAGTGCAACCCATCGGCAGTACGGATGATATAAGTGTGAAATGAGGGAGTATAAGAGGGGGGTGGACCTGAGAATACCAATGCCTTATTGAGTAACGGATTAGCATTGGTTTTGGTTTGTTGGGGGCCTTTATTGGGGTCAAACCAAGGTATCCCCGTGATGTTATGAGCTACGGTATAGCTTATCCACTCGCGTTGTGACATAGTGATAGATACGTTGTCGGTATCTACTACCCATTGCAGGTCGTGAGGCAGTTGCGAAACAGTCGTCCAGCGGTCATACCCCTGAAAGCCCATATCGGCAGCTCCTCCGTGTCCGTTGCCACTGGTGCCGCTATTGGTGCGAAGTTTATTACCACAGAATGCTAAATCCCAGTCTAATCTATTTTTCTGATTGCCTTCTATAATATCGGCATTCACTTGGTAGGCATTGAATATCTCACCTGTACGGAGGTTATAGTATATCCAATCGTTGGTGACATTATTGATGTACCCCGAACGACGCGGTAGCACTTTGCCTGTAAAAGGCAGAGCCTCATATTTCACACAAGCCGTACTCAACAAAGCTATCAGTATACTATATAAGATTCTTTTCATATTTGCTAATTTAAAAATCAATCTCTACCTGCACGAAAAACCTACGCCCTGCAGTAGCAGGAATGTTGAACATCGTTACGCCAGAGCCCAAGGTTGAAGGTTTATAATCGAAAATATTATTTGCCCCGACGTTCAGCTTGTAATGCTTCAAAAAGCGTTGTTGTACATTTAAGTTGAAGAGTGCGTAAGCAGGCAATTCACAACGGAAATATGCCTCTTTGCTCACAGGGCGCCGTTGCGTACCACCACCGTATAAAGGTACTTCTTCCTGCACCGTGATGCGATCTTGCACATCAAAGGTTTTCTTACCCATCATACTCATCGTCAGGTTTGCCGATAGGTCGTAGTTGTCGCGATACCATTTGTATTCAAGCCCTGCGGTAGCGGCGTGAGGCGAGGTAGTGTTGATGCGCAAGCCTTCTGTTTTACTTACATCTACATACGAATAGGAAGCGTTGAGCGTAAGGGCGGGCACTATCTTCCAGCGGGTGAGCAGGTCAAAGCCTAAGAGACGTTGCTGGCTGAGGTTCATATACTCAAAGTTATACTGAAACTCGTAGATTTTCCACACCCCCTCTATCTTATCCTGAAACTGATTGATAAAGGCATTCCCCGAAATAAAGAATTTAGGTACCGCATATTCAGCCCCTACCGAAAAGTAATGGTTCTTCTCGGGTTGTAACATCTCATTGCCTACAATTTGAAACATTCCCAAGTGATCCCAATTGAAGAACAATTCTTTAATAGACGGTGAGCGGTAGCCTTTGGCGTAATTCAAGCGATACGAAAGGGCTTCGGTGGGCGAAAACTTCAAAGCTACCTTAGGCAGAGCCATTGTGCCAAACTGCAAGCTGTAATTGGTGCGCAATCCGGCTTCCACTTGCCACTTAGGGCTTATGGTATAAGTGTCCTGAAAGAAGAACTCCCATTCCTTCAACCCTCGTGTGAGCATACGATTGGCTGCAAAGCGGTCGCTGGTGAGGTCGTCTTGAAAATAGTCAATCCCCAAGATAAGGTCGTGCTTTTTGAAGTATTGCGAGGTCAGCGTCAGGCGTGGCTGCATAATTTTAGAGTCGTATACCTTTTTATCCACATCACGTCGCTCGTGTCGTTTGTAGCGTTCGTAAAAGTCGGTATGGAAAGTGCCGTGTAGTGCGAAATAGTTTTTAAGACGGTAGGAGAGTTTTAGCCCTCCGGTGAAGTCTTTGGTTTGTGAGAAATAGAGGTCTTGCACCATATCATACGAGTTCATCAAAAAGCCCGTGCCATATAGCTGTACGCTTAAGTTTTTGCTGTCGTAATACAGTTTTTGTGAAGCCGATAGATGCTCAACCCCCTCAATACCCATTGGCGGACGCAAAAAGGTGGCTTGCACTACAGTATCTTTACTGAGAAACGGATTGGCTTCTTTGGTATACACCTTGCGATCGGGTTCTTTTTGGTAAAGGTAATACGCATCCTGACTGCTGAACCACACATCCGTTTGGGTAGTAAACTTTCCTATCTTAGCCCCTGCCGATACCCACGATTGCAGGTTGGGCTTATCGGCATTCTTTTCAAACATATAGAGAAAATCTCGCCGCTCAGGGTTGTGGTAATTGCGCTCGTTCATCTCGGCGTGTCGCGAACCTACCGTAATAGCAAAAGGCTTATCTGTTTTCTTGGTGATAATATTGATGACTGCTCCTGCTGCCCTCGAACCGTAGAGGGTAGACGACGCCCCTTTCATCACCTCAATGCGCTCTACAGCGTGCAGGTTGAACCGCTCGTAATCGAGGTTGCCCGCCATTTCACCCGTCATACGCTCGCCGTCCATCAAGAAGAGGATATGGCGCGCATCCAAGCCCTGCATACTTATCTCGTTGCCGAAACCCACCTTTTGGATATTCATCCCAGGGGTTTCCTGCATCAGCGCCTGCTGGATATTGCTATAACCCGCTTTCACTAACTCCTGCCCCGTGATGACCTGCACCACCGTAGGTGTTTCTTTGGTGGGGCGCACGGTAGCACCCGTCGTTCTACCTGTGAGCGTAGTGCCCGCCAATTGGGTAGTTTCCTCACTGAGGTATACCGTGAGCTCGTTTTCTGCGTTTAGCGTACCTTTTAGCAGTGTGTAGCCCAGCGACTGCACCGTGTAATGCAGTACACCCCCCTTGCGCCTTTTCAGGAGGGCAATGCCATTGTCATCGGCAATGCTGTGTTGTAGTTTGTCACTATAAGCAGGCTCAGTATAACTCACCACAGCAGCAACTATAGGCAAGCGGGTACTCTTGTCGAGCACCCGCATACGCATTTGTTGGGCTGAGAGGATTCCTCCTAATAGAAATAGTAAAATGGATATAGTGATTCTCATTAACTTAAGGTCTTATAGCTACTTCTTTGGCATAAATGGTAAGTCCTAATTCTTTGTTAAGGTAAGAGAAGGAGGTTATTTTTTTCTCTACATTCACAATCATTCGCACTTCGCCTTTAGCTGAAGTTTTAAGCGTTTGTGTACCCGTAGCGTCCCAAAGAGTAGTGGTTACGTCCGCTGCTTTGAGTTTGGTTTTATCGGTATTGCCTTGCCCGTAAATAGTCTTCTCATTTTGGGTAAGCACATCTATAAAACGCGCTTTGCCACTGAAAGCCAATTGCAAGTTCACTCCACTCACTGCCGTTTTGGCAAGCGATAGTTGCATACGCCCTGTTACATTGTTAGGCTCTTTACCGTCCCATACAAAGGTGATAGGCAAGGCTACCTCTGTAATTTTACCCTCGTAGGTGAGCTTAGCCGTAATAGTTTGGGTAGCACCCAAAAGCGTAATAGCTTTCTGGTTGTTATCACTGTGGAAGATTTCAACCCCTGTGTCCAATTTTGTTTCAGCCAATGCCTCTTCGTAGGCATCGAGCTCTTCTTGAAAGTGAGCTAAGCGAGAGCGGTCAATTTTTTGTTTAAACACCGTGCCCACTACGTTCGCCATATTGTACTGGATTAAGAAATACACCTCGTGTGTATCTACGTTGAAGAAGCCCGTAACAATGGTACTCCCTTCTTTAGTGATAGTAGGACCTTGGTAATTGTCAGGTATATAAGGGGTAGTTACTGCCGCTTTGTCGTAGAATTTTATCCAATTGCCCTCGTATTCCTGTTTGTCCCAATAGCTGAGTTCCATTGCCTCCAAGGAGGCGTGCATTGTTACAGCAAAAGGCATAGTGCCCGGTTGTATTTTTTCGAGGTGCATTTTGAGGCGTTTGCTGGGCTCGTCCCAAGTGAAAGTAAATTTAGTAGGTACGCCCGAAGGCAATAATGACTTGTCCGTACCCGCCAATTTCACGTGTTGCCCTAATACCATATCGCCTTTTAGTACGCTGATAGCTGTTTGCAGTTTAGGGTCGGTATTTTCAATAGGCTTGTTTTGTTCTTCTTTTTTGCAAGCCAAAAGAGCAAGCCCTATAAATAATAAAAGTATTTTTTTCATAGTAAGGTTATTTTTTCTGATTAATCCAATTTGTCTGACTTATCAGATTAATCCGATAATTTATGATTTAACTTCCCGCTCTATAGCTTAGCCTTGCATTCCTCATTTGCTCCCTAATGCCTCCTTTTTTCAAGAATATTTCTTGTTGTTTTTCGAGCAATCGGCGGAGCATATAAGTAGCCTGATGAATAAGAGTAATACACAAGTTTGCTATTTCTTCATCACTACACTTATCAAGTAGTGAACGGTATTGCGAGAATATTTGTTCACTACGAGCAAAAGCTCGCATCTTGTTAAAGCGAGGGTGTCCTGCATTCCACTGTGGAATATTGCGCACGCGCAAGTAATCTTCATAGTCTATTAGGAGCTCCTCCAAACTGGCTTTTGCAACATTCGTGAGTTTAATTTGTGTTTCATAAGAAGTACTTGCTGCTTCACTCCCTTCGGCAATATTTTGTTTTCCAGAGCGTGCAGCTTGCACCATTTGGTCAATAGTACGGTCTCCTTTTTCTAGAAAATGCTTGGTAAAGAAGAAAGTAATATCGTAAATAACTTGTGTTACTTGGTAGCAACGCAAGTGCCTATATCCTCCTTTGGTTTTTAGAAAGGAAGTTTCCATAACGTTATTAATAATTATTTAGCTCCTGCAAAGGTAAGATTTTTTTTGATTTACCCCCCAATCCTATCAATCTAACTTATCTTATCAATCTGATTTATGATTTATCCTATCAATTCGATAATAAATGCCTAAGGAGAAAGTTAGCGCTTCTCCTTAGGCTTAAAGTTACTACTTTTTAGTAAGTGTCAAAGTGTACAGAGGCTGTGAATTTTTTGAAAATCAAGTATCTTCCGTAACTTTGCAAAGTAAACTCTATTTTGGTATCATTACCACTCTTAAAGAATTTACCATTGATGATGGCAGGATAATTTGTAAGAAGTAATGATACTCCTTTGTTAAAACGCCCTGAAAAAGTTCCATCACTATTTAGGGTAATACCTTCAACATTAATGTATAAGTTGGCAGGCATTTTTCCTACACTAAAACCATCGACAGTTAAGTTAAATTTATTACTACTATTAGGAGTGATTTTCACCGTCCTATTAGGAACAGAGGCTTTATCATCTCCATTCATATTCACACGGTTAATTTCACCTTTGTAATTTCCCACTACACCATCTACAGTGAAGTTAAAAGTAACAGAGGCACGTTCGCTAACCACTGCCACTGTATTAGCTTTTTGTGAGTTCCCTCCATTGGCTGGGTTATCAGCAATGTTCAACTCTTCTTTTTGGCATCCTACTAATGCCATTCCTGTGATAGCTACAAAAGCTACCGATTTAAAAAAATGATACATATAAAATTGATTTAGTTACTACTTTTTTCTTTTAGCTCTATTAGATTCCGCTAAATCTTTTAAAGTATACCCTTTTGTTTTACGGATAATATTCCTACCACTTTTATTTTCTGTAGCAGTATAGTCATAAAACTCTATATCTTTTGAAAATTCTCCTATTCCTCCAAAAAAGTACAAGCGTTTTTTAGGAAGGTATTTATTGATAAACGCTTTGGTCTCAGCTCTATCAAATATATCTCTACCTATATCAAAATTTAACTGTCCTGGGAATTCGGGTTCCTCTCCATCTAATTCTTCATATGAAAAGTATTTAATTTCGTTAGGATAAGTGATTTTGGGAACGAGTGGAAGTCCTGCTAATTCTATGATTCCCGCAGCTTCTAATTTGCTTATATCTACAACCGATTTAAGTTTAGGAAGCTCTAAAAGCCCGAAAAGACCAACTACAGTAGGAGTAACAACTCCTTTAGAAAGATTAGGGAATACTATATTCTCTAAGTTAGGACATTTGGAGAAAAATAAATAATCACCTGCAAAACCATCATACCCTATAGTACCTCTTTTCATTATTTTTGTAGAAGAAACATCTATGTCTTTCACTTCCTTATTACCAATAGAAACTATTTGGAATAAATTTTCTGCCTCTGATAAATCAAGTACAGAAGTGGTCAAATTAATAAGTTTTACACTTGCTGTTTTCTTTGATATTTTTAGCTTAGGTAGGTAGAAATTCTCATTGGCTAATAACCATACTTCTACACTTCCACTAAACAAAGGACTATTTATAATATACTCAACCCCCTCTAAGTTTTTAAGATTAGCAAATTCAGGCTTATTATAGCCGTCTATTCCTTTTAATATTTTTACAGCATTGGCTCTTTCATCTACTTTTATACTCTTGCTAATATCAATCTTATCACCACTAAACACACTTGCAAAATTAGCTTTCAAATATTGCAACAACACAGGGTCAGGCACCTCGCGCAAGGTAGTATATTTCTCAGCTGTACCCTGTGCGTTAAGCATTTGTACATCACTTTTAGGAGCGAGTTTTACGTAGGCAGGCAATACGTCCATATTGTATTTAGCGGTTGCAGGCAATACCAGCTTATCAAAACTGCGAATCAGCTTATAAGGCTCTTGGGCATTGTCGCTATAGTCGGTAGTGGCGAGATTCTTAAAGTCGTACAGCTCATTACCACTGAGGTTTACACTCTTTACCGTAGAAGGCAATGTGCCAAAATCGAACGTTTGTGCAAACTTGTTGTTGCTGAGGTTTACCTCACTAAGGGCAGGAAACGCCTCCAAGCCTTTTACATCGGTGAGCTGTTTGCCACTGAGGTTGAGTGAAGTAGTGGTGCGCACCTTGTCGTTTACTACAAGAGTGTTGCCTTCAAAAGTGAAGCCTTGTTCTTTTAAAGCAGTTACCAAAGCCGGATTTTCAATAGCTACTTTGCCATTCTCTGGTTTTGGGGGTTCTGGGCTATCACTTTTCTTGCAAGCACTGCCCAAAGCGATGAACGCTACAGCTATCATCACTTTTACTGAATGTTGGATATAATTTCTCATACGATAAAATGTATTAAATGTGTTTGTTAAAACGAATTGATTTAAAATTTTGGGGACAAAGATACAAATATTATTTAGAACAATAATAAAGAAGTGGTAAAAGATTTATCATTCTTTTATTGGCATCCGATAAAGTATAGCATTCGTATATCACAACCTCCGCTATCTTGTTCTTTTCTTTTACCTCACCATCATTCATTATTTCTTTATACAACTTCTACCTACCTATACAGCTCGCTCCTCCCCATTCGCTAATTCTCGTATTTGCTAATTCACTAATTATCCCTATCTTTGCCAAAAATTCTTAGTTTTCTGCTTAAAATGAAGATTGCTATTTACATACGTCAGTACTCCGAGGAAAACGAAGCCATTCTCAATGAGCTTTTTACCCTTCTATTGCCCTCCGATAAGGTGTTTATAGAACGCGAAATCCTCAGCGACCTCAACGATCGCTCCGAGCAATTCCTCAAAGCAAAATCTTTTGCTTCCTTCGAAGACCTCAACTCCTCTTACGATGTAATGCTCACTATTGGTGGTGACGGCACATTGCTCAAAGGGGTTACTTATGTACGAAACCTGCAAATCCCCATTCTCGGTATCAATGCAGGACGCTTGGGCTTCTTGGCAAATGCCCATAAAAACGACCTGAAAAACGTACTAACACAACTCCGCGAACGAAATTACAAAGTAGTAGAACGCTCAGTTATCGAAGCCGTTTATGCCGATACAGGCGAACCCGTAGCCCCTGTGAACTTCGCTCTGAACGAAATAACCTTTACTCGTAAGGATACCGCCTCTATGATTACTATCGATACTGAACTCAACGGCGATTTCCTCTCCTCCTATTGGGCTGACGGGCTCATCATTTCCACCCCCACAGGCTCCACAGGCTACTCTCTTAGCTGTGGCGGACCTGTAATACTCCCTACTGCCAAAAACTTTGTGATTACCCCCATCGCCCCTCACAACCTCAACGCGCGCCCGCTGGTAATCCCCGAAGATACCGAAGTAAAACTCACTGTATCAGGCAGAGAAAAGAAGTTTTTAATGTCGCTCGACTCACATATCAAGCCCATTGCTAACAAACACTCCATTATAGTCCGTAAAGCTCCCTTTGTCGTGAAAATGATACGCCTCGACGGAGACAGCTTTATAAACACCCTGCGCTATAAACTACTCTGGGGTGAAGACCGACGTAACAAGTAACTAAAAAAATGAAAGGATATATTTTCGACTTAGATGGTGTGCTTGTCGACACCGCAAAATACCACTATATCGCGTGGAAAACCATCGCCAAAGAATTCAATTTTGAGCTCACTCCTCAGCATAACGAACAGCTGAAAGGCATCGGGCGCGAAGTTTCCTTGCATCAAATCCTCCAATGGGCAGGCAAAACACTTTCCGAAACCGACTTTACCGATACCGCCTTGCGCAAAAACAAATTGTACTTAGAGCAAATCAGTAGTATCGATAGCTCCGAGTTACTCCCTGGTGTGTTAAACTTCTTACAGCTCCTCAAAGCCCATCACAAAAAGATAGCCTTGGGCTCCGCAAGCCGTAATGCCCGTTTAGTGTTGGAGCGCACCGGCATTCTCCCCCTATTCGATGCTATTGTCGATGGCACAATGGTAAGCAAAGCCAAACCCAACCCCGAAGTATTCCTCAAAGCCGCCGAAGGTTTAGGGCTTCCCCCTGCTGATTGTTGCGTATTCGAAGACGCTCCTGCAGGCGTACAAGCCGCCAAGAGTGCCGGAATGAAAGTAATAGGAGTCGGAAATCCCGAAGTCCTTAAAGCCGCCGACACCGTGATTCCCAACTTTTTAAATATGAAGATATAAGCACCCAATATAGCTAATAGTTGGAGAAGCCTCTCAGAGTCTCTCCAACTAATTTCCTAATTTTCTATTTTTCTAATTTGCTAATTCTCTAATTATCCCTTCCCTTTTCCGTCATATACCCCCTAGTGCCTATGGCCTAAGGCCTATCACCTCTTCCTCTTTCTTTCGCCTCGAAACCCCGATTTTAACATTTTTAGCACTATTGTATCATATTATGAATCAATTATTTATATACCCTTTCTATACCAATCGTCCAAGATTCGTATAAGCTTCCTATAAGCTCTCTATAAGCTAACCCCACCCTCCTTATACCCTTTTTTCACCAAAATTTCTTCCTCCCTTCTTCCGAACTTCTTCGTTTCCTTCCGCTCCCTCAGATGTGTCTCTTTTAGGGGTATACACTTTGCCAAAGTTAATAGCCCGTCGTGCTACGACTGCCTGTGCGGCTCGCACCTTTGCCAAAGTTGAATAAACTGACAATAGCTCCGCTGGTTCACAAGGCGTAGCCTTGATTTTGTTTAAAATTTGTTTAATTTCTGAGGCGTAGCCTCATTCCTCTAAGTCAACCTCACACCCCATTTACCAATTCTCTCATTTCCTAATTTTCTCATTTCCTAATTTCCTAATTTTTACCGCTCTTTTGGCATTTTTGGTATTATCAGTATTATTCCCTATCTTTGCACCATAAATAAACAAACTAATGGAAAACAACAGACAAAAGAAAATAGCAGGCATTATTCAAGAAGAATTAGCCAAAGTGTTGCAGCAATCCATACGCGATGCAGGGCAACAAAACCTACTCATCTCGGTAACCAAAGTAAATGTAACAATCGATTTATCAGTAGCCAAGGTGTACCTCAGTGTATTCCCAGAAGCAAAGGCAACTGAGGTACTCAAAGGCGTAACCTCTAATGCGCCCCTCATCAAGCACGAACTGTCGCAAATCACCAAACACCAATTCCGTCGTATGCCCGAGTTGTATTTTTATATCGACGATTCTTTGCAATATATCGAAGGTATCGAGCAATCCCTCAAAGAGGAAGAAAACCCCATCGAAAACCGAGACTTACTCTACAAAAGAAAAATGACGTAAAAATATTAATAAAAAGTTTGCTAATTTAACCTGCAAAAAATGGAAAACCAAAAAGGAGAAATTTTATTCTATCAGCGAGAAGATGGTTCAGCCCAAATAGATGTAAGACTTGAAGAGGATACCGTTTGGCTTACACAACAATTAATGGCTGAGCTTTTTAACACTTCCAAACAGAATATAAGTTTACACATTCAGAATATTTTTGAAGAAGGAGAACTTATACCCGATTCAACTGTCAAGAAATTCTTGACAGTTCAAAAGGAAGGTCCCCGAGATGTTAGAAGACCCTCAAAGGCAATGGAGGAGGTAATTTTAGAGAGTTTAAAAGTATTAGAAAAGAACACAGCTAAATTATTAAAGAAATAAAATGCTTTTAAAACAATTATTACAAGAGAAAGAAACAAAGCTAAAGGGCGGTATTTATCACCGCACTCAAATAGATTTTTGCTATAATTCCAATCATATAGAAGGTAGCCAGCTCACGCACGAGCAAACGCGCTATATTTTCGAAACTAATACTATTGGCATTACAGAACAAGCGGTAAAAATTGATGATATTCTCGAAGCTATTAATCATTTTAAAGCTTTTGATGCAATGTTGGAATGCGCTACTGAACCTCTTACCCAAGAGATGATTAAAACCTTTCACGGCATTCTCAAAGCAGATACTTCCGATAGCAATAAAGATTGGTTTGCCATAGGCGACTATAAGAAACTACCTAACGAAGTAGGAGGCAATGCCACCACTCTGCCTGAAAATGTAGAACAGGAAATGACCGCTTTGTTAGCCGATTACCACCAAAAACAAACCAAAACCTTTCGTGATTTGGTCGATTTTCATTGGCGTTTTGAAACCATTCACCCTTTTCAAGACGGCAACGGACGCATAGGGCGTTTGTTGCTCTTTAAAGAATGTTTAGCTAACAACATAGTTCCTTTTATCATTACCGAACAACTCCGTTGGTTCTACTATCGCGGGCTACAAAATTGGCAACAAACAGAAGGCTTTTTGCTCGACACTTGCTTAACAGCACAAGATGAGTACAAGGCAGTAATGGCGTATTTTAGAATTTGCTAATTCCCAAATTTTGCCATTTTGCTAATTACTCCATATCTTTGCACTTTTCATTAACCACTAACCATTAATCACTAATCATTAACAATGACTTCAATTTTCTACATAGCAAAGCGTTATATGTTCGCCAAAAGTTCGCAGAACGTTATCAACATCATCAATAGGGTTACGGCTTTTGTGGTGGTGTTGGGTGGTGCTGCCCTCTTTATTGTGCTCGCCGGCTTTGCAGGTCTCAAAAACTTTACGCTTTCCTTCTCCTCTACTTTCGACCCCGACCTAAAAGTGTTCCCAAAAACAGGCAAATACCTATCACTCACCAATCAAGATACGCTCAAATTAAGCCAACTCTCATCGGTAGCACACTTTACCAAAGTGTTAGAAGAACAGGTGTTTCTCACTCACAACCAAAAAAACCACATCGCCTATATCAAGGGAGTAGATGCTGAGTACCCCAAAGTAAACGATGTCGATAGTATCCTCGTGCTGGGCAATTGGGAGCTCTCACCTCCTAGTGTGATAGTGGGCGCTACTATTTTCAATAATCTCGGTTTAAATCTCCTCGATGGTTCTTCTCCTCTACAAATAGTAGTTCCCAAGGCAGGCAAAGGCAGTATCCTAAACGACCCAATGCCCTACCGTCAAGCCTTTTCAGTAGTACAAGGCATCTACCAACTCACCGAAGAATTAGATAAGAAATACGTATTTTCATCATTAGACGAAGCCCAATTCTTATTGGGGCTAAGTAAGAAGCAGGTCTCAGCGATAGAAGTGAAATTAGCTCCAAATGCTGATGAAAAGCAAGTCGCCGAACAGCTCTCACAACTCTTTCAAGAGCCCGTAGTAGTGAAAAACCGCGCACAGCTAAACGATGCGCTTTATCGTATGCTCAATACCGAAAATATAGCGGTGTATCTGATTTTCATCTTGGTACTCATCATTGCACTTTTCAACCTCGTAGGTGCTATCATTATGATGATACTCGACAAGAAAGACGACCTGCAAACGCTCTATGCGCTCGGTATGAACGAAAAACAAATGCGACAGATATTCTTTTGGCAAGGCACTATGGCATCGGTAATCGGCGCTCTGATAGGCATTGCCTTAGGCGTTGCGGTAGTCCTCTTACAACAACATTTCGAGTTTGTAATGATAAGCCCTACCTTAGCCTACCCTGTCGCTATTACTCCTTTAAATGTACTCATTGTATTGGCTACGATTGTAGTTTTGGGCGTTTTAGCCTCATTAGTAGCTTCCTCACGAGTACGAGTAAAATAAAAGGAAACAGGAGACCTTCTTTTTTTGGCGCAATTATTGCAGGATAATCACACACCCAATGATTTTTGAAAATGAATTTAATAATAGACGAAGGTAATACGTCCATAAAAGTAGCGCTGTTCAAAAAAGGAATACAAACATTCTTTCTTTCCTTTGCCAAAGACGGTTTTCAAGAATCTTTTTTAAGCAAAGTACCTTTAAACGAGGTAACTCATTGCATCATCGCTTCGGTGGTAACAGAGGTTAAAGAGCGTTTCTCTTTCTTAGAACAACTCCTGCCAGATGTGTTATACCTCACAGCTGAAACCCCTGTGCCTTTCGTCAATAAGTATGCAACCCCTCACTCGTTAGGTATTGACCGTTTGGCTCTGGTAGCAGGTGCGGTGACACGTTTTCCCAACCGCAACGTACTCATTATCGATGCGGGTACCTGCATTACTTTCGATATAGTTACCGATAGAAAAGAGTACCTCGGGGGAGCTATCGCCCCAGGCATAGCAATGCGCCTAAAAGCGATGCACCATTTCACTTCCAAACTGCCATTAGTATCCGAACAGCTTTTTGATACTGAACAGTTTATAGGAAATACTACCGAAAGCTGTATGCTCTCAGGTGTCTATCACAATGTGGTGTGCGAAATCGAGGGAGTGATTAAAAAATACGAAGCAAAATTCCCTTCGCTTATCTCTATTTTAACAGGGGGTAATCAAAATTATTTGCAAGAAAGAATAAAAAATCAGATATTTGCAGGCTCATACGTGTTGCTCGAGGGGCTCAATGCCATCTTAGAATATCAAACAAAAGAAGGAGAAGCACACGTTACTAATATTGGATAAATATTTATGAACAAGAAACTAATCACACTTATTAGTGCTTTATTTACAACCGTTTACGTGAGTTTTGCGCAACAAACTACTGAGTCGCCTTACTCTTTTTACGGAGTCGGTGAACGCAATTTTAACGGTATAGCCGAGGAAAGTGCTATGGGCGGAATTGGTGTTTATGCCGATTCTACTCGTATCAATATGCAGAATCCTGCCTCACTTTCGCACTTAAAATTCACCGCTTTTTCAGCCGGATTTACAATGCAAAGCAAAAATATTGTTACAAATGAAACAAAAATAGGTACTAAATCCTCCGCCTTCGATTATTTTACACTCGGGTTCCCTATTCTCGAAAACTTTGGGGTATCGTTTGGGTTGGTGCCTTACTCATCGGTAGGTTATAAACTGAAGCACACCACAAGCGAAACAGTAAACCAGTTTGAAGGAAAAGGAAATGTGAATCAGTTTTTTCTTTCCTCTGGGATAAAGATATTCGGCGGATTCAGTTTAGGAGCTTCTTTCCGTTATAACTTTGGAACCATTGATATGACCGACCTCTTGCAACAAAAAGATGTACAATTCTATACCCAAGAGTTTAGCAAATCACGCCTAAAAGGAGGTGCTTTTAACTTAGGTTTGTATTACGAAGAGACTTTGAAACACCGCTTGCGTTTGTATACCTCATTGGTATATACACCACAAAGCAAACTGTCTTCTGAAAACCAACGCAATATCTCTACCTTAGGCTATGTAACAGGAAATAACAGGCGTTCAGCACCACAATTAGCAATACGCGAAACACGTGCTTTAGATTTAGAAGCCTTAGGGCTCAAAAACACCTCACTTACCTTGCCCACTCAAATAGAGTTTGGATTAGGTTTAGGAGAACACCAAAAATGGTTTACAGGGATTGAGTATACCTATGCCAATACAAAAGCTTTTTCAAATCCGTTCCTTACTACCACCAATGTCAGTTATACCGACGGATACAAAATAGCCTTAGGAGGTTTTTGGATTCCTAACTACAATTCCTATTCAAGTTACTGGAAAAGAGTAACCTACCGCATAGGTTTGCGCTATGAAAATACAGGAATTGTACTCAATAATCAAAACATAAACGACTTTGGCACGTCTTTTGGACTTAGTTTACCCGTAAAAGGATTTTCAAATCTTACTCTTGTGGGAGAATACGGCATAAGAGGTACTACCTCAGCCAATTTAGTAAAGGAAAATTATTTCAACTTAAAAATAGGTTTCACTTTAAACGATAAGTGGTTCCAACGAACAAAATATCAATAAAAAACAAACAAAGAATGAGAAGAAGAATTTTATTAGCCACAGTAGTTGCAAGTTTCTTTTATGCTGCCTATGCACAAGCACAAGATTGCAAAAACAACGAAGAATTAAAGCAAAAACTCTCTATATTTAGTGAGTATGCCAAAGCCAAAAATTACAAAGAGGCTTATCCTGTATGGAAGGAAGTATATACCCAATGTCCTTCTTTACACTATGCTACCTTTGCCTATGGCGAACGCATCTTGCAAGACAAAATGAATACAACCACAGGTGCTGAAAAGACTCAAAATGCCAAAGAATTGTTACAACTCTACACCGATTATAACAAAACATTCCCTACACGTCTTTCAGCTACTGAAATGCGTATTCGTCAAGCCCTCTTGATGTTCGATGAAAAAATAGGAACAGATAAAGAGATTTACGACCTTTTGCACAAAGCCTTTACCGAAGATAAAGCTAACTTTAAAAACGAAAAGGCTCTGTACTTGTACTTCTCTGAATTAGTTTCTTTACACGAAAAAGGACAAAAAGAATTGCAAGAAGTATTCGATGCTTATGACAACGTATCCGATAAAATTCAAGACGAAAAGAATGAGCTTTCTGAAACTATCAACAAGTATTTAGCTCAAGAAGAAGCAGGTACTCTTAGCGAAAAAGACAAAAGGCTCTTGGACGGTTGTCGTAAACGCGTAGATAACTACGAAACTATTGCAGAGAGTGTAGATGCTAAACTCGGTCAGCTTGCTGATTGTAAAAACCTTATTCCTCTTTACACCAAGAACTTTGAGGCAAATAAGAACAATGAAGAATGGTTACGCCGTGCAGCAGGTAAAATGTCAGATAAAGATTGTACTAAAGACCCTTTATTCGTGAAAATCGTAACCTCATTGCACAACGTAAAACCGTCAGCAAACTCAGCTTACTATTTAGGGGTAATGAATGATAAAGCAGGAAATTCTGCTAAAGCTATTCAGTACTACAATGAGTCAGTGAACTTAGAGACAGATAACTTTAAGAAATCAAAATTACTCATTCGTATCGCCTCTAAACACAGCAAAGCACAAGCGGTTGCCTATGCTCAAAAAGCACTTTCTTACAACCCTTCAAACTCCGATGCTTATCGTATTATGGCACACGCCTATGCAAGCTCAGCTAATGAATGTGGTAGTACTCCTTTTGAAAAAAGAGCCGTATATTGGTTAGCTGCCAAAACTGCTCGTAAAGGAGGTTTGGAAAGTTTAGCTGCTCGTTACGATGCTTTAGCTCCTTCAAAAGTAGATGTATTTGAATCTGGTTTAGCAGGTAAAAACATTACTTTTAAATGCTGGATAGGACAATCTATCACAGTGCCACGTTTGTAAAACATATGAAGGTATTGATTTTAGATATTACGAAAAGTATTGCCGTACTAATGAGTATGGCAATGCTTTTTTCGTGTAATAACGATATGCGTAATCTTCAACAGCTGAGCATTCAAAAGAAATTCCCGCAAGGAGAAGCCTTTGATTTTAAACTCGTATATACCGATTCTACTAAGGTGGTTGCTGTTGTTACCAGTAAATTAAATAAAGATTTTACCAATCAGCGTATGCCGTACTCTGAATTCCCCGAAGGGGTGAAAGTAGAGTTTTACGACCAAGCACGACATAAAAATATTGTAGAGGCTAATTACGGTATTATCTATCCGAGCTCCGATATGGTAGAACTGCGCGACAATGTAGTACTCACTACTTATGACGGTAAGAAACTAAAAACATCTCAGCTCTTTTGGGACCAAAAAGAAGATTGGATTTTTACCGATAGAGAATTTAGTTTTACCGATGAAACTAAAGGTACTGTTACTAATGGTATAGGTATGGATTTCGACAAGAAATTTTCGACTGTAAAAGCGCATAAAACTACAGGTATCTTAGCTATTGAAGATAACGAAGAAGAAGAATAACAATATAAAATAATATGAACGCACGTATATTTTTTGAATATGCCTATTTGGCAATCGCTCTTTACTGTGCCTATGAGGTTTATAACTTGTGGGGCACTGCTGACCGCACTCAGTGGTATTTGTACATCGCCTTTGCTTTGGGAGCTTTGGCAATGTTTTGGTTCAGACGTCAAACCCGACTTAAACATAAAAAATAATGATTGAATTTATTGGTTATGCTGCTTCACTTTTTGTAGTGCTCAGCTTTTTGATTAAAGATAATCTTGTGTATATACGCCTTACTAATTTGGTGGGGTGTGCTCTCTTTGTTGTTTACGGTTACTTAATTAATAGTATTCCGGTGATACTACCTAACAGCTTTTTAATAATAGTACAAATAGTATATATTTGGCGAGAATTACGCAAGAAGAAATAAAAGAACTTTCTTGCATAATTATTATTTATCTTCATATAAAATCTTTCAATAAAAAAACGTTTCTTCCTATACAAAAACACCCTACTTTTGCACCCGTAAAACAAAACACAATATTATATGTCATTTGTAGGAAAACAATTCCCCAATATCGAAGTGAATGCTATGAGCGACCTTGGGGATACATTCAAAATAAACGTGCTTTCAGAAGCTGTGAACAACAAAAAGAAAGTTCTTCTTTTCTGGTATCCTAAAGATTTTACCTTTGTATGCCCTACTGAGCTTCACGCTTTCCAAGAAGCTTTGGCTGACTTTGAGAAACGTAATGTGAAAGTAATAGGCGCTTCTTGCGATACTCCCGAAGTACACTTTGCTTGGCTCAATACTCCTAAAAACAATGGAGGCATAGAAGGCGTAACTTACCCTATCCTTGCTGATAGCAACCGCAACCTCGCTCGTATTTTAGGTATTCTCGACTCTCGTGAAATTTACGATGAAACAGCTGATGCTTACCTTCTTGAAGGCGATGATGTAACTTTCCGTGCTACTTATCTTATCGATGAAACGGGAAAAGTATTTCACGAAAGTATTAACGATATGCCATTAGGACGCAATGTAAAAGAATATTTGCGTTTGGTAGATGCCTATACTCACGTACAACAACACGGTGAAGTGTGCCCTGCTAACTGGGAAGAAGGTAAAGAGGCTATGCACGCCGACCGCAAAGGAGTAGCCAGCTACTTGGCTTCTCACTAAAAAGTAAACAACACTCTTATAGATAACTTGATCATTGTAAGGAACTCATTCTCCCCCTCTTCTCTTTGCGAGAGGGGGGATGAGAATGAGAAAATCACACACTAAAAAACTCATCACTATTTTATTTTTATAATGACAGAACTTACCCAAGATAACTTGCAAGAAATAATAGCTTCTAACCCTCTTGTATTTGTACAATACGGCGCAGGATGGTGTGGTAATTGCAAGATAATGAAACCAAAGTTTAAAAAGTATGCCAGCGAAACTCCTAATGCTACTTTTATTTATGTAGATGCAGAAGCTTTCGCAGAGTCACGCAAATTAGCCAAAGTAGATAATTTGCCTACCTTCGCTGCTTTTAAAAACGGTACTTTGGTGAACCAAATACAAACGAATAAAGCCGAACTCTTAAAGCAATTTATAGATGAGATTACCGGTAATTAAACACATCGTTAAATTTATTGAGACAAACGACCAAGATTACGTGAATGAGACAGTAGAAACGCTCGAAAATCTCATAGAATGTGAGCAACTCAAAGATGAGGAGCTAGACGTAATAGGCGAATTGCTCTCCAACTTCTACGGAGCTATCGAGGTAGACAATATGATTAAACAAGGTACTCCACAGAAAGACGCCCTTAACAGCTTTATGAAGCGTGTAGTAGGGTCTATTGACAAGTAAAATTATTATTATTTCTTTCACTAACTAGAAACGAAAGAGCCGTTCAGACATCTCTGAACGGCTTTTTCTATTTTATATACTTCCGAAGGTAAGACGAAGAAAGATTAGACCGACGCAACATCAGTTTGAGTTAAAGTAAGCTGTGAAAGCTCGGAAGTTGAGGTATGTTAGAACGTTAAATATTTGTTAAACACTTTGCTTTATATCTCTTTTATAACTACCTTTGTAGGGTAATTTAACTACAAAACGGAATTATTCATTTTAAAAACGTATATATTATGAAACAAAGAGTACCTGTATCACAAATTATGAGTAAGGAGTTAGTAACTCTTACTCCTACTCAATCGCTTTATGAGGCTGAGCGACTGTTTAAGAAGCATAATATTCGCCATATTCCTGTGGTAGAAGGAGATAAGCTTATAGGTATCGTAAGCTATTCTGACCTTTTGCGCATTAGTTTTGCTGATATGACTGATGGCGAAGAGGAGGTTACTTCGGTGGTGTATGATATGTATACTATTCCGCAGATTATGGCCAAAACACCTCTTACGGTGAGCGCTGATACCTCGATTAAAGAAGTGGCTGAAATACTCGCTGACCAAAGTTTTCACTCTATTCCGGTGGTGGATAATGGCAGGTTAGTGGGATTGGTTACAACCACTGACCTTATTAAATATCTTTTGGAACAATACTAAGTGTGAGTCATACAGGCGGTGTGAGCCACACGGGCGGGGAAAATTAGCAAATGAGAAAATGAGAGAATTAAGAAAATGGGGTACGAGCTACAAGCTCGCACCAGCGGAGGGGTGTGAGGCGATGGGAGTGGAGGATTCGGAAGAAAACAGAGAAATTCAAAAGTTAGTTGAGAGAGATTTTGGTGAAAAAAGACTGTAAGGAGGGTGGGGGTAGCTTATAGAGAGCTTATAGGAAGCTTATACGAATCTTGGACGATAGGTATAGAAAGGGTATATAAGTGGTTGATTCATACCATAATACAACAAGACTAAAAATGTTAAAAACGAGGTTTCGAGGCGAAAGAAATCGCTCCTTATAAAGGGGCTGAGGTATTGCGGAGAGCTTTGAAAGTAGGGAAGTATAGCTATACCATTTTTATAAAAAAAGCGACTTATTTTTGAGTCGCTTTTTTGATTCTCGGCTATGAGCTCTCATTGACTTCCTCGCTACCCTCAGCTGTTCTCATTTCTAACAACTAACTACTAATGAATAAAATTTGCTGATTAACAATTTATTATTACTTTTGCATCTAAATTCATAAAATATTACATTCAATGAAAAAAATTTTATTCAGTATCGCAGCAATGGCAATGCTCGTAGGCTGTAGCAGTAAAGACGATGATACCCCTAATGGCGGTAATGGCAACGGCGGTAATGGGACTACTACCCCTACTACGCAAAGCGACTACTTGCCTACTAAAAAAGTACAAACAATTACTTCTAAAGCTATCATAGTGGAAATAGACTATACAGGTGGTGCTCCTGCTCCTTCTCTTGAAAGTACCTTAGAACCCACTCTCAACGGTCAAAAATTTGTAGCAAAAACTTTGAACTTTGCTTATGAATACGATGAAAAAGGAAGAATCAAAAAGATTACTAGAAAGGAAGAGGGCAAAAGTGATAATGTAAAAACATTTATTTATGGAGATAGCTCTGTGAAAATAACTTTTCCCAATGAAGATACAGGGGGTGTAGAAAATCTAGAAATGGGACTCAATGCTGCTGGTAATATGTTAGCTGGTACTTATGATAGCAATCAACGATTGACTAACACTCCAAAAATAGGGGATTTTGAGTGGACAAATGACAATTTGACTAAGATTAACAGAAAGAGAAATTGGGACGGCAAAATTACCACCTTTGAAAATCAGCTTTCTTATAACAACAACTTGAACAAAAATAAGTTTTTATTGTACAACTTTGAAGGAGATGCTGTGACTAGTTATATGCAGTATTTCGATTTTCAAATAGGTTGGATACAGGGGGTAGCTCCTAAGAACTTGTTACAACAAAGGGTTTTAACAAAAGATGGCACGGCTTTAAATTATACTTATAACTATACTTATACTTTTGATACTGATGGTTTTGTAAAGACTATCAACGAAACCCGAAATGCAAGAGCTGGTAGAAATACAGGTCTTGGTTATTTTACTGATGCCAATTATTTAACGAAATTGAACACACTTATTACTAACATTCAAAATGGTACTGAGAAAAGCAAAAAGTACCAATTGGTAAGCGATAAAAGTGATGAAAAAGTGTTTGATATTATTATCCCTATAAAAGTAGAGAAAGATAAGAATGGTAAAACTATCGACTTAATAGTGAATAAAGTAGCTCGCCACACTTTCAAACTTAAAACTAAAAATGGAACACAAGTAATAGATAATATTGATATTGATATTAGTTATAACAGTGATATGACTACTACCTATCAGTTGAATTACTAATATTTGTAACAAAGTTTCCAATACACAAATAATAAAAAAAGCGACTCGAAAATGAGTCGCTTTTTTGATGCAAACTTTGCAAAATTAATATGAATATTAAATTTTAACTTTCAAACCTACAAACACGGTGCGAGGTAGCGAAGGTCCATAGATGTAATCGGCGTCGCGTTCAGCACCTTTGTCGAAATCTTTTTGATATTGGTTGAAGAGGTTTTTGATACCGCAACTCACTTCTAAGGGGAAGAAAGTTTGGAATTTAAACTCATAAGCGGTGTTCACGCCTACATCCCACATCGCAGGAGTGGTTTCTAAGCGTGTATCGGCTATATAACCTTTCAAGTGAGTGGTTTTCATACTACCTGTATATACCGTTACAAAGTTGATATCCCAATTAGGGCGTGGTTTATAAGTTGCCATTAGGTTGCCATACACATTAGGCGTGCGAAGAATTTCATCGGTATAGACGTTTTCTTCGGGGTTTTGCACACTATTGTATTTAGAACTTTGGATAGTAGTGGCGAGTTGTACCATAAATTTGGGATTGGGGCTGTACTTCACTTCTATATTTACTCCCTTCACTACGGCACCATCGGAATTGCGTTTCTCACGGATAGGCAATCCGTTTTCTAAACCTGCATCTTCATAAGTAAAACGATCGTGCAAAGCCGTATAAAACCCTTCAATCATCGCTACAAATTGGTGATTATCGTGAGCGTGGTTATATTCAAAAGAAGCGGTAAAGCTATCAGAAGTTTCTTTTTTAAGATCATCGGCGAGTTTTACACGTCGTGCTTCACCCCCTTGCAATTCGCTGTGTACATCTTCTGAATAGAAGAAAGGCGCTCTAAATCCTCTTGAATACGACCCCCGAGCGATGAAATTCTCATCGATATTGTAAAGCACGCTCGCGCGAGGATTGAGCGCTGTAACACTTTTCTTCATTATATCGGAATTTACATTATCGAATCGGACACCTCCGAGCACTTTGATTTTCGGAGAGATACGCCAATCGGCTTGAGTGAAGAGACCAAATGTATTTGCTTTTTGGTTTACGGCAAGCACATTAGGATTCTGACGCTTTTCGGCTATCTTGTCGTATTGATATTCGGCGCCTGACGTCCATTGCAAATTGCCGTTGCCCGTAGGCACATAAGCCGTATGTTGTCCGCCAAGTAACCAAATATTCTCTTTGGTAACCCCATAGTTGCCAGAAGAGGCTACTATATCGGTGCCGTCGAAGCTACCGTAATAGTTATCGGCGCGAGTGCGTTCGGCGCTGGTATAGGCGGTGAACTTATGGTTATAGGCAGGAGAAAAGTAGTCGAAACTTGCATTCCCTCCAAGCATTTGAGTGCGAATGCTCTCGGCAAGGTCGGCAAGGTGTTCGGGTTCGTCGAGTTTATTACCTCCGCGACGGTTTTCGTTGCTCACGTTCAGTTCGGCGGTGAGCTTATGGCGGTCGCTGAAATCGTTAAAGAGTTTCGCACCAGCATTGAGATTGCGCAAACGAGTGATTTCGGTAAAGTCATCGCCATTATCATCATAAGACTGACGTGTGCGTTGCATAGCGTGGAAAGAGATACCGCGCATATAATTCTCACTCACGAGTGAACCGTTAAAAGAACTTACCACATCGGCTGATTTACCGCCTATGAGGTTGCCCACAATACCTGCTTGTGCCTCGTTTTTGGTAGGGTTTTTAGTAATCACGTTGATAGTACCAGCAATGGCATTAGAGCCAAAGAGGGCAGAACCACCTCCACGGATTACCTCTATGCGCTCAATCATATTGGCAGGGATTTGGTCTAAGCCATACACGCCATTGAGCGAGCCAAAGATAGGACGGCTATCGATGAGGATTTGCGAATAAGCACCTTCTAAGCCATTGATACGCACTTGGGAAGTACCACAGTTCTGACAGTTTACTTCGGTGCGCAACCCCGGTTGGAAAACAAGCCCCTCCATTAGGGTATGAGCTTTCACATTTGCCAGTTCGCGATTGGTAGTAACACTCACCAGTACAGGTGCGTCCTTACGGTTTTCTTTGGTTTTGGTAGCTGTTACGACCACTTCTTCCATTCCGACCACATCTTCTTTGAGAGAGACATCTTGAGAGAGAGTCTCTTCTTCTGTGATAACCACTTTATCGTTATAAGGAATATACCCCAACGAACGCACTTTTAGCCTGTATTCGCCAGCGGGTAAGGAAAGAGAATACTGACCATTGCGGTCGGAGGTTGTCCATTTTTTGAAGGTTTTACCTTCGAGTTGAACAGTTACGGCTTCTAAGGGCTGCCCCTCTGCCGTGATAGTACCTTTGATAGTACCTTCCTGAGAGAAACTCAAAATACTAAAAGCTAAAGAGATAGCTAATAAAAAAGTTTTCATATATTACTAATATCATTATTTTAGGGCAAAGGTAGTATATTTTTAGATACTACGAAAATAAATTAGAAATTATTTTTACATAAATCTAAAAATAATTAAAGAGAGAACATTAAAGGCTGAAAATCAACAGTAGTTGTTTACGTTTTGCGAAATACACCTTGTGTGTGGTTACATCTATGTTAGCCGATTATAAACATTCCTCCCTATTCACATACTCAGCTACGCCAGCTCGCTGACTTCCTTCAAAGGGGGAAGTAGCGATGCTTATTATACACGAAGAACATAACTCTTAATAAAACAATATACTATTTTTCTTCAACTCTTAATTGGCTTCGTACATATCGAACTGAGTTATAGTTGATAATTTTGCGCAGTTGCTCTGTGAGACCTCTGACGGACTTTAAATAAACTTTAAACGGAAGTATAGTGGGTCTACAGTGGGTCTACAGTGGGTCTACAGTGGGTCTACAGTGGGTCTACAGTGGGTCTACAACGATGGTTAATAAAATTATAATCGAACATTAATTGAGCTTATGGTGCTACTATCTGCTCATATCAGTCGTTTTATAGGTTAGAATTGTCGGATATAAAATAAGTAACGTGGGCTGGAGGTAAAATGCTTGGGGTGGGATATGTGAGAGATAGTGAAAGAAAGGTGGTTTATTGCCACAAATAAGTAAAATATTAAAGGTAGCAATATGATTACTAAGTAATAAAAAAAGGCTGTTCAATATATATTGAACAGCCTTTTTTATAATATGAAAACAATATTTTTTTATTGTTTATATAACTTTGCACTAATTGTCTGTGCGACTCGTACTATTTTTGTTGAGCGTCAATTATTGCAAGGGTAGCGAGATTTACCATTTCGTCGACAGTAGAACCGATAGTGGTAATGTGAATAGGTTTAGAAAGACCTAAAATCACAGGACCTATGGTGTCTAAGTGTTGGGTTTCCTTGAGGAGCTTGTAACTGATGTTTGCCGCTTCGAGATTAGGGAAGATGAGTACATTAGCCCCTTTGCCCTTGTTGAGCTTAGAGAACGGATAGTTCTTGGCAATCTTCTCAGGATTGAGAGCAAAATCGGCTTGGATTTCACCATCGACTACTAAATCGGGGTGGTGCTTGTGGAGGTAAGCTACTGCCTCACGTACTTTCAGGCTACTTTCGGATACTGCCGAACCAAAGTTAGAATACGACAACATCGCTACCGAAGGTTTTAAGCCGAAGAACTTCACGGCACGAGCTGTAAGCAAGGCGATGTTAGCCAACTCTTCGGCAGTAGGGTCGATATTGATAGTAGCATCTGAAAGGAATAAAGGACCCTGTTTGGTGAGCATAATGCTGGTGGCAGCGATACGCTCTACGCCCTCGTCTTTTTTGATAATTTCGAGTGCTGGACGAATAGCATTAGGATAAGCGTGAGAGTAACCAGTAATCATTGCATCGGCTTGACCGGTTTCTACGAGCATCGTACCAAAATAATTGCGCTCGCGCATTAGGCGTTCGGCTACTTCGTAGGTGATACCACGGCGTTCGCGCAGTTTCCAATAATGCTTTACAAACTTCTCACGACGTGTTTTTTCGGCATCACTTTTAGGGTCGATTACATCTACACGACCGGTGAAACCTATTTCGTATTTGAGCGCTTTTATCACTTCTTTATTACCCAAAAGCACAGGAATACCGATACCATCTTCATAAATGCGTTGAGCAGCTTTAAGCACTTCCAATTGGTCGGCTTCAGCAAATACTACGCGTTTAGGATTTCGTTTGGCACGGTCTTGCAATAACCGTATTTCTTTGCTACCTACACCAATTCTGTCCATTAGTTCGCCTTTATAGGCTTCCCAGTTGGTAATAGGTTTTTGTGCTACCCCTGATTCCATAGCGGCTTTGGCAATAGCGGGCGGTACTTCGTATATTAAGCGAGGGTCGAACGGCTTAGGAATAATATAGTTGCGACCAAAGGTAAGATTTTCACCTCCGTATACCAAACTTACTTGCTGAGGTACAGTTTTTTTGGCAAGATCGGCAATAGCACGTACCGCAGCGAGTTTCATCTCTTCGTTGATTTTAGTAGCGCGAACGTCCAACGCTCCACGGAAGATATAAGGGAAACCGAGCACGTTGTTCACTTGGTTAGGGAAGTCGGAGCGACCTGTTGCCATAATGATATCTTTACGGGTTTGGATAGCCAAATCGTAATCGATTTCAGGAATAGGGTTTGCCATTGCAAATACAATAGCGTCCTTATTCATAGAGAGCAACATCTCGGGGGTGAGCACATCTCCCTTAGAAAGACCGATAAACACATCAGAACCTTTTACCGCTTCTTCGAGAGTACGGAGATTGCGGTCGGTAGCAAATTCGGCTTTTTGTTCGGTGAGGTTAGGAGCGTCTTTACGAATCACACCCTTACTGTCGCACATTACGATGTTCTTAGGGTTCGCACCCAAAGCCACGTACAAGCGCGTACAAGAGATAGCGGCGGCTCCTGCACCATTTACTACTATCTGCGCTTTGGCAATATCCTTACCTACTATTTCTAAGGCATTGACAAGGGCTGCTGCCGAAATGATAGCTGTACCGTGCTGGTCGTCGTGCATTACAGGGATATCCAATTCCTCTTTTAGGCGACGTTCAATCTCGAAAGCCTCAGGCGCTTTGATATCTTCGAGGTTGATACCCCCGAAGGTAGGAGCAATAGCTTTTACGGTTTCTACGAACTTATCGACATCAGTAGCATCTACTTCGATGTCGAACACATCGATACCTGCAAATATTTTGAAGAGCAAACCCTTTCCTTCCATTACAGGTTTAGAGGCTTCAGCACCTATATCGCCTAAACCGAGCACGGCAGTACCGTTGGAAATTACGGCTACGAGGTTGCTCTTGGCAGTATACTTATAGGCGTTGCTTTTATCTTCGGCAATTGCCAAGCAAGGTTCGGCTACTCCAGGAGAGTAAGCCAACGCGAGGTCGTGTTGTGTAGAATGTTTTTTGGTAGGCACAATAGCGATTTTACCAGGTTGTGGAAACTCGTGATAGTGTAGTGCCTCTTCTTTTTTTCTTTGATCCATTTGATTTAGGTAAGAGGTAAGAGGTAAGAGGTAACGGCATTTGTTACCTAATTACGTGTTACCTATTATTTGTTTAGGGGGCAAAGGTAATAAATAATTACGAATGACGAATGAGGAATAGTGAGAAAGTTATTTAATTTAGATTTTATATGGTCATTTTAGTAATTTCCTTTGCTTCAATGGTAACGCTATCGCCTAATTGTAAGGCTTTTTTATACCAATATTTTTTAGGGTTGTCTTCACTATCCATACACTCGGTAGCTACAAAATCTACAAATATTTCACACTTGTCTTTATCACTTAGCAACGTAGCAATCAAATGAATACTTCCTTTCCTTATATGGGCAGAAAGCACCTCTTCTCGAACTGTCACTTCAAGACCTATGTTTGAAGGAACTTTGACAAAGTTTTCTCTATTAGCTCTATTTTGAAGAGAAGTCGCAATTTCATTACTACTAAGTTCTATAACTTTTACAGTAATGGTATTGTTTATAGGTAATTCCTCATCTAACCAAACTGTATGGCTGTCAGTCTCTTTATCGTATCCTCCAAAATTAATAGCTAAATAATTTCGGTCATCTAAAGCTAACCGTTCTATAATAACAGAGATAACTCCATCTTGAATTCCTCCTACAAGAGATTTTTTATTAATGATAACTTCAAATCCTATCATTGGCGATTCTAATTTCCTTGTACAATACAATTCTAGGGTTTATTATTCATTATTTAGAGTATACATAACCAATACCTAACCAGACATTACTGTCTTTAACATCTATTTCCACAAAAGAGAGGAAAAGGAAGGGTGGGTTAGTTAACTTCCTTTAATCATTTTGTTATCTCTGTTTTCATTGAGCTTTTCAAGGGCTTGCACATATTGAGTCACACCAACTTTCCTCACCGCAAAACTATTTGCTTGGAGTTCTGATTATTTCTTCATCATCTTTGCTGAAAATATAAAAATAAGCAGTACAATCACTCCCATTACCCACCAAAGGAGTTGCTGATGAGATTTTTCGGCAGGAGAGGAAGATGCTTTTACAGAAGCGCTTTCTGTTTTGGGTTGTTTGAGCACTTCGCCATATTGCAATTCGGTGAGTTGTTTTGGGATATCGGTTATGAAGTGCTCTATATCATATTCGGGGGTGTAATCATCTTCTTTGCCATAAGCTAAATAATAGGTGCGATTAGGGTCTAAAAAACGAGCTGCTAAGGTATAACGTATTGCATACACTACGACTTCGCTAATAGGAAGAGGCTCGTTATCTCCGTTTTCTATTATTATTTGTCCGTATTTCACAAGAATATCATCAAAGGAGAAGGTATTATTGGTTTTAGAACTAAGAGGCGCTTCTCTTAAATCGTAAGAACAATAACTATCACAACGCTTTTGCGCATACGATTCGGTAACAGAAGTAGCGAGATTTAGCTTCCTGTAATAATCATAAGAGGCTTGAGGGACAACGCGTATCTTACAGATGCGAAGAGCCTGAGGCAGACTGAAGTTTATGTAACTGCATTTGGTTTCTTTACTGTTTATTACTGAGAAATTGACCTTGTGTTTTACGATGTTATTAGTGTCGATTACTGTATAAGGGACTTCGATGGTATCAGTAGCTGATACGCCATAAATACGGAGGTCTGTGCCATAACTTTGGAATTGTGCAAAGGTATGGTCGGGTAAAATGAGTTTATGCCAAGCGTTCCCCTTTACACCTTTAAGTTCTTGCTTATAGGTGTAAGAAGAGAGTTGTGCATAAGTTGTAGCAGTTAGGAGTGTAAAGAGCAAAAGAAAGCGTTTCATATCATTGCTTATTAAAATATCTGTGCAAAGATAGCCTGTTTTAACTAAAAAAGCAAATGTTTTTAGGTTATTACCACAGTTTTGCCACCAAAAAACACACTACTATGCCATATAGTACGGGCAAGAGTGTAGCAATGAGCGTCCATTTCTTGCTATGGGTTTCTTTGTATATCGTGTAGATAGTAGTACTACAAGGATTATGTAACAAGCTGAATAGCATCAGGTTTACGGCAGTGAGGAGCGTCCAACCTCCAGCGTGTAGCAAGGTACCTACTTGAGAGGTTGAGGCTTCCATCAGTACGCCTGCCCCCTCGCCTACTGCTGTTTGCCCTAAGACCATAGTGGTGAGCATCAGCACGGTGGGAATGACGATTTCGTTGGCTGGAATGGCAACGATATAGGCAAGCAGGATTACGCCGTTTAAGCCTATAAACACGCCTATGGGGTTTAACCCTTGAATGAGCCAGAGAGCAATGGGCTGGTGAGCTATTTGGAGATTGCATATTAGCCATATTACTGCTCCCGCAGGCGCAGCAAATACAACAGCGCGCCAGAGTACAATAAGGGTTCTATCGATAAGCGATGTGTAGAGCGTTTGGAAGAAACGCGGTGGACGATAAGGAGGCAACTCCAATACAAAGAACGACGATTCGCCTTTGAGAAGTGTCTTGCTCAATAGCCACGAGGTGAAGAATGAAAAGACAATCCCCAACACGGCTATGCCTATAACAGCAAGCATTGCTACTGTATCGCTCCACTGCTTGGGCACTAAAGCCCCGATGAACAATGTAGCGATAAGTATTTGGGTAGGCCAACGACCGTTGCAGAGCGAAAAGTTATTGGTGATAATAGCAATGAGTTTTTCACGCGGACTGTTGATAATACGCGTTGCTACCACTCCTGCGGCATTACAACCAAAGCCCATACTCATTGTGAGGGCTTGCTTGCCGTGAGCGCCTGCTGTGCGAAAGAGCTTATCGAGATTAAAAGCCACACGAGGCAGGTAGCCAAAATCTTCGAGGAGGGTGAACAGCGGAAAGAATATAGCCATTGGGGGTAACATCACTGAAATGACCCATACCGTAGCCAAGTACACTCCATCGATAAGGAAACCGCTAAGCCACCAAGGGAAATGCAAGGCATTCGCTCCATTTTTCAGGAGCGGATAGAGCCACCCTACAAATAAATCGGAGAGCCATTGTGAAGGGTAATTAGCCCCGATAATGGTAATCCACAGCACACCTGCCAAGAGCAGAAACATAATAGGGAAACCCCAAATTTTATGTGTTACGACTTTATCTATCGCGCGGTCGATGCGGAAAGAGCGCGCAGTAAAATCGGTACTGACGGAGGCATTAATAAGGGCAGTAGCTTGGGCATAGATTGCTTCTACCAAATCGTTGCGGTACGTATCGCCTAAGAGATGGTGGTATTCTTGGGCAATACGCAAGATACGCGCCTGCCTTTCGGGGTTATTTTCAGCAGAAAAAGCTCCTTCTTCTATACCTTTTTGTACGCTCTCATCGCCTTCGATGAGTCGCATTGAGAGCCAACGTGTATTTGGTAAATCGGGATTTAGTTCAGAAAGTGCCTTCTGTAACTCAGCAATGGCTTCGGCATTTTGCTTAGGAAGGTCGATAAAGGTTTGTTTTTTCGTTTGGAATTTACCACTTACCACTTCTTCGATAGCAAAGAGCAAATCGGCGATACCTTCTTTGGTACGTGCAGATGTTGCCACTACGGGAATGCCCAAATCGCGTGAAAGGGTGCGCGTATCGATATTGATGTGATGCCGGCGTGCCTCGTCCATCAGGTTGAGACAAAGCACTGCTTTATCGGTGATTTCGAGTATTTGAAGCGCCAAGCTGAGGTTGCGTTCTAAACGACTTGCATCTACTACGATGACTGTTACATCGGGTTTGCCAAAGAGAATAAAGTCGCGTGCTACTTCTTCGTCTTCGGAAGTAGAAAGCAGAGAGTAGGTGCCAGGTAGGTCGATGATGCGGTATCGTTCCTTATGGAATGAGAAACTGCCTTCGGCACGTGTTACGGTTTTACCAGGCCAGTTGCCAGTGTGTTGGCGCAAGCCGGTAAGAGCGTTGAAGACGGTGCTTTTGCCGGTATTAGGATTCCCTGCGAGGGCAATGGTATAGTTATAAATGCCTGCCTCTTCGCCTAAGGGTCTTAGGGAAGCGGAGGGGTTAAGAGCACAAATATCGCAAGTGTTTTTCATAGTTGTATAACAAGCCGAACGCTTGTTTGATTTGTTTATATTTTTTCCTTATTTACAAGGATTATCAACTTTGCCAAAGGTGTGAGCCACACAGGCAAAAACTTTGGTAAAGTGTAGCACACCTGACACCTAACCCCTATCCCCTGCCACCTGAATCAGCACACAGAGGGCATCAGTTTTGCGAAGGGCGATTTGGGTGTTGTGAATGCTATAAGCAACGGGGTCGGATAGGGGACTGACGTTTTCTATCTTGATTTTTGACCCGCGTACGAAACCTAAGTCGAGCAAGCGTTGCCTTACTTCTTGTCGGCATTCAGGGATAAATCCGGTAATGACAGCGGTTTGTCCTATTTTCAGTGAGGCTAAGGTAATGGTCATATAAGCGTTTGTATTATCAAAATATATTTTTAGACAAGCAAAATTACAAACTTTTATTGAATTGACAAAATTATTTTAGGTTTTTAGATTTGAGGTCTTAGGGCATAGGTACTAGGAATGGCGGGGCAAAAGCGATGAGTGGAAAATGAGGAAATGAGGAAATGAGAGAATTAGAGAATTAGAAAATGAGAGAATTGGTAAATGGGGTGCGAGGTTGTGTTAGGGGAATGAGGCTGTGCGTCAGAAATCAAACAAAATTTAAACAAAATCAAGGCTACGCCTTGTAAACCAGCGGAGGTATTGTCAGTTTATTCAACTTTGGCAAAGGTGCGAGCCGTACAAGAGAGGGAAATTAGAAAATTTGGAAATGAGGAAATTAGCAAAAAGGTAGTGATAAAAATGGTTTTTTGACAGGTCTGACTTGTAGGACAAATCGGACTGGTTAGGGTTTTCGGAAGAAAACGGAGATTTCCAAAAGGAGGTTGGGAGAGATTTTGGTGAAAAAAGGGTGTGAGGAGGGTGGGGTTAGGATATAGAAAGGATATAGGAATGATGAACGAATGATGGACGATTGGTATAGAAAAGGTATGTAAATAATTGATTAATAGTGTAATACAACAGGGCTAAAAACGGTAAAAACGGGGTTTCGAGGCGAAAGAAAGAGGAAGAGGTACTAGGCCTTAGGCCACAGGCACTAGGAGGGAGTGTGACGAAAAAGCGGAGGAAACCTCCCCCTTCTCACATACCCAGCTTTCGCTGGCTACTTCCAAAGGGGAGTGTGGTGACCAAAGAGGGGGTTGTAAAAGGTTTTGGGGAGGTTAGAAGGGACTCGGAGGTGGGGTGTTATGATGATTTTTTGGTGAAGATAAATTAATTTTATAGTTTTGCGCCCTCAAACTAAAAATACTAACACATATGAAGAAATTTTTATTTGGGGCATTTGTTGCCCTTGCCACAATGATTTCGTCTTGCGGAAGCAAAGATGATAAAACACCTGAGCCACCACAGAAGACTGTCGAACTGATAGGAGCGTGGCAAATGGAATCGTCTACCATAGACGGGAAACCGTCTTCGGTTTCAGAATGTACACTAAAAGAAACGATTGTTTTTACTGAAAAGACAATAGAACGTCTTTCGTTTAAGAAAAGAGATGGTAATTGCTCCTATGAGAAACAAGACCCTTTGACTTACACTCTTTTGGGGAACACCTTTACAACCAAAGATGGTACCACCACTTTTACCATTACTGAGGGTAAACTTGTGATAGAGGGAGTCTATACAGATGTACAAGGAAACAAAAAGCCTTCTACCACTACCTATAAAAGAATTACCGAAAAAGAATTGACAGCCCTTAGAGCGATGGAGTATAAAGCTCCTGATTACAAAAAGCAACTGATAGGAGCGTGGCAAATGGAATCGGCAACTCTTGATGGTGAGAAGTTAGCGTTTTCGGAGTGTTCTTTAAAAGATGCTGTTATTTTTACTGAAAGCACAGTAGAAGAGCTTATCTTTAAAAAGTATGATGAATATAATTGTACCTATAAAAAACAAGAAATAAAACCTTATACTATATCGGGGACAACTATTACAATTGAAGGTAAGACAGTTACTTTTACTGTGACTGAAACTAAACTTGTAATAGAGGGGACTGGATTAGATGAACAAGGGAGAAAGCGTTCTTTTTCATATACCTATAAGAAAATCAGCGAAAAGGAATTGACAGCCCTTAGAGCGATGGAGTATAAAGCTCCTGAAAAAACTACCGACCCCAAAGCACTCATAGGGGCGTGGCAGATAGAAAAAGCTACCTTTAATGGACAACCTATCGAAAAAGAACCCTGTGAAGATAAACAAGTAGATATTTATACCGCTAATACAGTAACTAATTATGACTTTGGCTTCAATAATAATACTAATCGTTGCGAGTTTGAAAAAGGCAGAGCGGTGCCTTATACTGCTTCTAATGGTACGATTACTAAAAAAGACGATACTCCTGAGAACTTTTTTGTAAGAGGAAATAGGCTTGTCATTTCATTTATAGATAAAGATGATGACGATAATCAAGGAACGTATGAGTATACATTTAAGAAACTTACAGAGGCAGAACTTGCGGAGATAAATAAATTGGAGAAGAAATAAAAGCAAGACAAGAAACACTGATAATCAGAGATAAAGACATTATAGATGCGTTAAAGTTTTGTTAAACTCTGGAATTATTTTGGTAGTTAAAAAAAACGCCGTACCTTTGCCGACGCAATGAGGGTGGTAGCTCATTGTAAAACTTCAAATAATAGTTTTCATAATTTAAAGTTTTGGTTGGTTAATGGAAAAGTCCGATAGTAATATCGGGCTTTTTTTTTGCAGAAAAAGTATTGTTATTTAAAAAAGATTTTATACTTTTGCGGAGAAAAACTGATATAAAGAATGACACCCATATACAGCCAATTACTTATTCCGTTTCTCATTGCAATGGCAGTAGCCATTACGATGGGAGGTAGCGGTACGGCTCCTGCATTCTCGGCAAGCTATGGCGCTAATGTGATTAGAAAGACTGTTATCCCGGGGTTATTTGGGATAATGGTGTTTGTAGGAGCGTTTTTGGCAGGGAAGAAAACGGCAGGTACGATGGGGAGTGGCATATTACCCTCGGAGTATTTGGATTTTACGGTGGTATCGATAGCCTTATTTTCGATAGCGGTAACGATGCTTATTTCGAACATTTCCGGGATACCACAGTCCACCAGTCAGGCAGCAGTATTAGCCTTAGCGGCACCAGCGTTGTATTTTGAGAAGTTAGACACGAATAGGCTATTTATGGAGATTATACCTGCGTGGTTTATATTGCCTGTGATTGCTTATTTTCTGAGTTATTTTGCGGGGAAATACATTTACCAACCGATGCGCAGGCGGGGGCTGACGATACAGCGGGCGCAGAATGAGAACAAGAAGCATATTTGGGATGTAGCGTTGGTGATAATGGCTTTGTATGTATCGTTTGCGATAGGCTCTAACAACGTAGCTAATGCGACGGGACCTTTGTATACAATGACGATTAATGAGCTACACATTCGCGAGAGCGACCATATTGTTATTTTGATGTTGGCTACTTTGGTGGTAGCCCCGTGTTTTGGCATTGGCGCTTCGCTTTTTGGACATAAGATACTGAAGAATACAGGGAAGGAAATAATACTTTTTGGGAAGTTTGAGGCGGTGATTATCGCATTTATATCGGGGAGCTTGTTGTTACTGGCTTCGGTTGTAAAAGGAATACCCACCTCATTGGTACAAGTGAATGTAGCAGCTATCTTAGGAATAGGCGTAGCGAAGATGGGGCACAAGAATATTTTTCGCAAGACTCAAGTAAAGCGATTCTTTGCGATGTGGATGATAGCGCCTATTATAGCGTTCTTTTTGTCGTTGTTATTGGTTTTTTTAGCTGATAAGAACCAAATGTTATAAACAAAATACTTAAAGAATTGTTAAAAAATAGGGTGGGAGAAGAGGAAATACGAGAAACAAGAGAAGGAGGAAATAGAGTGTATAAAACTATAAATCAAACATATATAAAAAATACACAAAAAATAGAATATTAATATATAGTTAAAATTGAGAAAAGATGATACTACATTAAAAAAAAGTAGTATCTTGCGCCCGAATTTTTATGCTAACAAGTGTTTTTACTATGAAAAGAAATTTATTAAAAGTACCTGTTTATATGGCCTTAGCAGGATTGTTGCTCACAGGATGTGGCAAGAAGACTGATAAGAACATATCAAGTGCAACAGGTTGGAAAATCAACGCGAAAGAAGGTGGTTTTCAATACAATACAGATTTTAAAGACCAAGAGACAGGTCCTGGTCTTGTGCTCATTGAGGGAGGTACCTTCACTATGGGAGAGGTGGAAGACGACATAATGCACGACTGGAATAACACCCCTACCCAACAACACGTACAGTCTTTTTATATGGACGAAACAGAGGTAACCAACAAGATGTATATGGAATACCTCGATTGGTTGAAACGTGTATTCCCACCAGATGAAGAGCAATATAGAAATATATATATAGGTGCCCTTCCTGATACCTTAGTATGGAGAAGCCCTCTAAGTGCTAATGAAGCAATGGTTAGCAATTACTTGCGTCACCCTGCTTATGCTGAGTATCCTGTAGTAGGGGTAAACTGGGTGCAAGCAGTACAGTTTAGTTCTTGGCGTACTGACCGTGTGAACGAGGCAATCTTGGAACGTGATGGTTATCTTGCAAAAGATGCTCGTTACCAAGTAGATGCTACTAGCACATTTAGTACCGATACTTACCTAAACGCTCCATCACAAACTTACGGAGGTAAGATAGCTGGTGAAATGGGAGGTAAGAAAACTAATAAAGAAGGAGAAGCAACTTATGCTAAACAAACTAGTGGTATTTTATTGCCTGAGTATCGTTTGCCTACTGAAGTAGAGTGGGAATACGCTGCCAAATCTTTGGGTGGTATTCGTGAATACAATTCATTGCAAGGTAGAAAGAAATACCCTTGGAATAGCCAATACACTCGTTCTACCAAACGTAGAACTCGTGGAGACCTCTTAGCTAACTTCAAACAAGGTAAAGGTGACTACGGCGGATTGGCAGGTTGGTCAGATGACAAAGGTGATATCACTGTAGCAGTTAAAACTTATCCACCCAATGACTTTGGTTTGTATGATATGGCAGGTAACGTAGCAGAGTGGGTAGCTGATGTTTATCGTCCTATTGTTGATGATGAAATAACAGATTTCAACTATTACCGTGGTAATGTGTATATGAAACACGCTATAGGTGAAGACGGAAAACAAATAGTAGTAACTCCTGAGAATGTGAAGTATGACACTTTGATGAATGGTAAAATTATCGCTCGTAATTTGCCAGGTAACCTTGCTACTGTTCCTATCGACTCAAACGAAACCTATTTGCGTTATAACTTTACACACTCCGATAACCGCAGTTATCACGATGGTGATAAATCATCTACACGCAACTATCGCAACCAAAGTGACTTGATGGCAGAAGGTTCAGAGTATACAAACTCAATGTACAACGCTCCTCGTCCTAAAAAACCAGGAAGTGATATCAACGGTAAGGACTATGATACTTCTAACGACCGCACTTCACTTATCGACGACGAAGTACGCGTATTTAAAGGTGGTTCTTGGAGAGACCGTGCCTATTGGCTTGACCCAGCACAACGTCGCTTCTTACCTCAGTACATCGCTACTGATTATATAGGGTTCCGCAACGCTATGAGCCGTGTAGGTTCAAAAGCTAAAAAGAACCATAAAACTCCTAAAGGATAAAAAACATAAAATTTTTCATAAACAGAGAGCCCTCTTGAAAAGTTCAAGAGGGCTCTTCTCTTTTTTTATAGAAAGTAACAAGAACTATTTGCTTAACTCAAAAAAACGCTGTAGTTTTGCATTATAAAAGAACTAATAGTTTATGATAGAAGAGCTTTATCAAAGATATATAACTTCAGCGGGCGTAAGTACTGATACTCGCAATATAACGCCTAATAGTATTTACTTTGCCTTGAAAGGAGCTTCGTTTAACGGCAACACCTTTGCTCAAGAAGCTCTTGCCAAAGGAGCCTGCTATGCAGTTATTGATGACCCTGCTTATCACATCGCCTACAAAACACTTTTGGTAGACGATGTCCTCACTACACTCCAACAGCTCGCTACTTACCACCGCAGGAAGCTAAAAACACTCGTTATTGGTATTACCGGTAGCAATGGAAAAACCACCACAAAGGAGCTTATCAAGTCCGTATTATCACAACAACTGAACATAGTAGCTACACAAGGCAACCTAAACAACAATATAGGAGTACCTCTCACTTTGCTCACAATTAAACCAGAAACCGATATTGCTATTGTGGAGATGGGTGCCAATCACCCAGGTGAAATAGCCTTCCTATGTTCTATTGCTGAACCCGACTACGGCTATATTACCAGTATTGGTAAAGCGCATTTAGAAGGCTTTGGTTCTTTTGAAGGCGTGATAAAAACCAAAGGCGAGCTCTATGATTACCTCAAAGCGCACCATAAAACCATTATTGCCAATGCCGATAATCCTATCACCGAAGCGCTTTTGGAAAACTATAACAATGTGTACAGTTTTGGAGTAGGCGAAGGAGTAAACGTCTCTGTGCAATGTCTCAGCACTCAACCCGTGAAAATACAGTTTGCTGACACGTCCCTACAAACCACCACAGAAGGATTCCCTGCCAATATAGAGGGCTTTACTGATACTCCCACTGTCGCAACTTCTCATCTGGTAGGAAGCTATAACTTCACTAATATTGGTGCTTCGGTAGCTTTTGGGCGTTACTTCAAACTCTCTACAAAGGCTATTCAGAAGGGCATAGAGAGCTATATTCCTCAAAACAATCGCAGTCAGTTATTGCAATGGGGTAGTAATACTGTTTTGCTCGACGCCTATAACGCCAATCCTAGCAGTATGACTGCTGCTATCGACAATCTCCTTTCTATGAACAGCTTCCCTAATAAAGTGCTTATTCTCGGCGATATGTTTGAGCTTGGCGATTACGCTACTCAGGAGCATCAAAGTATTGTCGATAAACTCACAGAACACCAATGGGCAGGGGTCTACCTCATCGGAAAGAATTTTAAACAAACTAAAGCACCTTATCCGCAGTATGAAACCTTTGAGGAATTTCAAGAGGTCTTTAAGAATCTTTCTTTTCAAGACAGCCTAATACTCATCAAAGGTTCAAGAGGAATGGCTTTAGAAAGACTTATAGCCAACTCTTAAAGAGCATTAAAAAACAGCGAAGGGCTGTCGGCAATGCCGGCAGCCCTTCGCTTATCCTCTGATAACTACTGATTGTGTTTCTTCACATAATCAATAATTCTTTCTGTAAGATTGATATGGTCAGTACCCCGTACACCGTGTGCGTGCATCGGGTAGATAAATAACTCTATAAAGTCGTTTTTCTTGATAGACTCACGCGTAATACTCATCAGGTGCTGAGGTACTACAACATCGTCTACACTGCCGTGAATAAATAGTAGAGGGCGCTTCAAATTCGTGAGGTATTTGCCCACTCGGCTATTCTCGTAACCCTCTGGGTTTTCTTGTGGGGTGTCCATATAGCGCTCGCCATACATCACTTCGTAATACTTCCAATCGGTTACAGCCCCTCCTGCCACAGCAGTTCTAAATATTTCAGGGTGACGAGTGAGCAAGCTCGAAGCCATAAATCCTCCAAAACTCCACCCGTGCACTGCTATCCTATTGCCGTCTACATAAGGCAGACTCTTCAAATAATCCACCCCTTTAAGCTGGTCTTTTACCTCTATTTCTCCCAAACGACGGTGGATTACGCTCTCAAAAGCAAAACCTCTGTTTTCACTACCGCGGTTGTCTAAGGTAAACACAATATACTGTTCGTTTTCTACAAAAGCGTGTAACCACAAGTAAGTATCTGCCAACCATTCGTTCTTCACCTGTTGGGCGTGTGGTCCTCCATATACATAAATCAGCACAGGGTACTTTTTATTAGGGTCAAAAGTCTTAGGTTTGTGCAATTTACCGTAAAGAGGCGTACCGTCTTCGGCTTTCAGCGTTACAAACTCAGTAGTACCTACTGCAATACCTTCCAGCGGATTCTTAGCCGTAAGCAAACGCTGTCTACTGCCTTTATCCGTATTTACAAGGTCTATATTTTGTGGAACGCTGATACTGCTATAGCTATCCAAAAGATATTTCCCGTCACTGCTCAGCTGTACGTTATGAGTTCCTGCTTCGGGAGTAAGAGCAGTCACCTTTTTAGGGTTTTTAAGCTCTATCTTAAAGCAATGTTGCTCACGTGGGTCAGCACCTGTACCGGTGATAAACACGTATTTCCCTTGTGCGTCGAAACCTAAAATATCTTGCACTACCCAACGGAAATTGCTAACTTGCTTAATGAGTTTACCGTTCACATTGTAATGATATACATTTGTAAAACCATCGCGCTCGCTTAGCCATAAAAACTCATTTGCGTTGTTAGGCAAGAACACAGCAGGCTTTTCAGGCTCTACCCATTTAGCATTGCGCTCTTCAAAAATTGTATTTACCTTTTTGCCCGTACGTGCGTCGTAACGGTTTAAGGCAAAGTGGTTCTGCGCTCTGTTTATTTCAGCCAAAAGAATATATCGCTCATCAGGGCTCCAAGCCAAATTCGTGAGAAAGTGCTCATCGGTAGTGTTGATGTCTAAATAAGAAACCTTCCCGCTTTGGAAATCGTAAATCCCTACTGCTGCCTGCTCGCTCGGCTGACCTGCCATCGGGTATTTAATCGCTTTTAAGGTAGCAGGAGTAGTGGTAATATCCACCAAAGGGTAATCAGCCACCTTGCTTTCGTCTTTCTGATAGAAAGCTAAATAATTGCCCTTAGGCGAAAAGAATATACCTTTATTAATGCCAAATTCGTTGCGGTGAATCGATTTACCCGCTACAATATTCGCATCAGTAAAAGCAGTGACCGCTTGTTTTTCATTCTTTTCAGTAGCCAAATACAAATTATTATCTAAGGTATATGCCACTGATTTTGTAAGAGGATTGTATTCAGCGTTTTCAGCCCCTTTGGGTAGCGTAATACTACTGAGCACATTCTTGCGCTCGTAATTGTAACGGTAATAAGTATTATCCACTTTTAAAACCATTTCCTCTTTACCGATATAGGTGATAGGAGGCAACGAACCGCTGTTTCGCAAGTAGCTTTGCAACCACTCAAACCCCATTGTGAGCTCACTGCCAATAGCGCCCACTTTTTCACCTTTGGGGTTGAAAATCTCATACGTATCACCTTTGCTGTACAGATACAGGTCAGTGCCCTCAATCCATTGCAAATTATCCAAAGTTTCAGGAGAGAGCAAGCGGTATCCCATTTCAGAAGAAGGGTCTTGTACCGCGTGAAAAACCGCTTCGGCAACCGTCAGTTTACGGTCTTGAGCTAACGCCGAAAGCGTAATAAAAGCTACGAATAGCGAAGTAATAACTCTTTTCATAATTCAGTTTTACCAATGTAATGAATTGTTTTTACAGCGCAAAAATAAAACATTCTCTTCAAATAGCCAAAGCCTTCACCACTTATTTTTACCCTTTTTCTCGAAAAAAATCCCTATAAATTTGGTCAATTCATTTTTAAATACTACTTTTGCACCGTCTTAATTAAAAACAGACAGGTCTCATAGCTCAGCTGGTTAGAGCATCTGACTCATAATCAGAGGGTCGTTGGTTCGAGCCCAACTGGGACCACCCTCAAAACAAAAGCACTTACAAACATTTGTAAGTGCTTTTTTATTATACCCCAACTTCGGTTTAACTATATTTTCCGTCACCACATTCCCCCCTAATACCTATGCCCTAAGACCCCACACCTCCTCATTTACTAATTTTCTAATTTGCTAATTCTCTAATTTTTCTTCCCCTTTTTCGTCACACTCCCTCCTAGTGCCTATGCCCTAAGGCCTAGTGCCTCTTCCTCTTTCTTTCGCCTCGAAACCCCGTTTTTACCGTTTTTTGCATCGCTGTATTATACTATTAATCAACTTTTTACATGCCCTTTCTATACCAATCGTCCAAGATTCGTATAAGCTTCCTATAAGCTCTCTATAAGCTAACCCCACCCTCCTTACACCCTTTTTTCACCAAAATCTCTCCCTCCCTTCTTCCGAACTTCTCCGTTTCCTTCCGAATTCTCCTAACAGTCCCAACACATCGCTTTTTCATCTCAAACTTTGGCAAAGTTAATAGCCTGTCGTGCTACGACTGCCTGTGCGGCTCGCACCTTTTTTTCACTATTTATTATTATTCAAAATAATTTTCTTATCTTTGCACCGAAGTTTTCATTACATTAATGTTAACCTAATATAAAGGCAATCTATAAATCTATTAATTAAATTACCCATCGGTACACATCACAATTGTCAATTGAAAGACTATTCGTGTAATTTGTGCGAGACTTAAAAACAGCGAAGCTGTTCATTTGCTCGATTTTTTTAAAGATTTGTAAGATTTCTGTAGCGTAAGCTACACTTTTCTTACATCGAACTCACGTTAAAAGCAAGCATTTTACAAAGCATTACCTTGATTTTGCTTAATTTCTGAGGCACAGCCTCACCTGTTCACATAAAACCTTTTTGTCTAATTTATAAAACAATCTGTTGTCGTGCTACGACCCACAGCAAATAAGATGAAAAAAAAGATTCTATCCATCATTGCCCTGCTCCTTATAGTAATAGCAGGTTATTTCGTATGGCGAAAATACATCGCCCCCACCCGTATCGCATTGGTGAACTTCATCAGCTATCAGGCGTCCAATATCGCCCTTTCTAATTCCGATAAGTTTATCAAAATCGAAGAAGTCCCCCTCGACCAACTCGATAAACTCAAAAACTACGACTTCGTCCTCGTATGGGCAATGGGACTGAAAATTAGCGACGAACAGCGCAATCAGCTCATCGATGCTGCTAACCGCGTGCCTTTTCACAGTTTCGCCGTTACCAATCCCGATAACGATATCAGTAGCCTCAACGAAACCGAACTCAAACACGTAGGCGACTATCTGATGAGTGGCAATAAGGCAAACTACCAAAACCTCGTTCGTTATGTCCGCAAATATATCGACAAGAAATGGTTTGCTACCGAACCTGCACCGCCTATCGAACGCAAAGAAAACGTCTACTTTCATTTAGACGACGAGCGTTCTTTCAGCTCCCTTAAAGAATATCAAGAGTATATTCAGAAGAATAATTTCTATAAAGAAGGCGCTCCTCGCATCGCCATAGTAGCAGGCTTACACGAGCCTTTTGGCGGAAATAAAGAACACCTCAATGGGGTAATAAACGCCTTGCAGAACGAGGGTATGAACGTCTATCCTTTCACCGCTCAAGAAAAACGCATCGACTTCCTTACCGAAATCAATCCCGATGCCATTGTTTATTTTCCTCACGGACAAATGATGATGGGGCAACCCGAACTGTTTATCAATTGGGCTAAGGAGCACAACGTACCCCTCTTCACGGGATTATCGGTCTTAGCAATGAAAGACGATTGGGAAAAAGACCCTATGGGTATGTCGGGCGGCTTTATGGGGCAAACCATTGTAATGCCCGAGTTAGACGGGGCGCTCTATCCTTATGTAGTGATTGCCCAAGAACAAAACAAACAAGGTTATTACTTCCTCAACACTATCGAGAACCGCGCCCGGAAGTTCGCCAAAATCATTCATAACTTCACCGATTTAAAACGTAAACCTAATGCCGACAAGAAGTTGGCGATTGTTTACTTTAAAGGTGTGGGGCTTACTCCTGCTGCCGCTCAAGGGTTGGAGGTCGAACCTTCACTATTCCGCTTTTTACATCAACTCAAAAACGAAGGTTATAACGTAGGAACGCTCCCCGCTACACAAGCCGAATTCAATCAGCTACTGCTCACGCACGCCAATACTTATAGAGCCAATGCCAAAGGCGATATCGAAAAGTTCATCAATACAGGTGCACCTGCTTTGGTAGAAGCTCACGAATTAGATGCTTGGCTCAAAAAAACTTTACCCGAAAAACTCTATAAACAAGTAATCGAAAAGAACGGCGCCGTACCGGGCTCTTACCTCAACACTTCTAAGGACGGTAAAAATTATCTGGCAGTAGCCCAACTCACTTTCGGTAATATCACCATTCTCCCTCAACCTCCTGCCGCTATTAGTACTGATGATGATTTTAAAGTGTTGCACGGCGTAAAAGAAATCCCTCCTTATGCCTATATGGGGGCATATCTTTGGATACAAAACGGCTTAAAAGCCGATGCGCTCATTCACTTCGGTACACACGGCTCATTGGAGTTCACCCCTAATAAACAAGTAGCCCTCTCCGATTACGATTGGGCAGATATCTGTGTGGGTACCGTACCACATTTCTACTATTATACTATCGGAAATATAGGCGAAGCGATGATGGCAAAACGCCGTTCGTACGGCAGTATTGTGTCTTATCTTACCCCTGCTTTCACCGAAAGCGATATGCGCAATACCTTCAATAATTTAGAGAACACCATTCTTTCTTATCAGAAAGCAAAGAACCCTATCGATAAACAAACCATTGGGTTACATATCAAAAAGTTAGCCGTAACAATGGGCTTACATCGTGATTTGCGTTTGGATAGTATCCTCTCCAAACCGTACACCGAAGCCGAAATCGACCGCCTTGCTAACTTCGCCGAAGAGATTGCCACCGAGAAGATTAATGGCGAATACTACGTAATGGGAGTCCCTTATACTCCTGATAAAATTAATTCTACCGTCTTGGCTATGAGTGCCGACCCTATTGCGTACAGTTTGGCTACCTTAGATAAGTACCACGGTAAAGTTACCGAAGCCGACCTTAAACGCAAAGCCTTTTTCACAACTCATTATCTAAACCCTGCTAAGAGCTTAGTAAACCAAATACTCGCAGGCAAACCAGTTACTACTGAACTGATTTGCAACTATGCTCATATCTCTGCTGACGATTTGCAAAAAGCCAAAGCTACAATGGCTAAAGAAGAAGGAAGTGGTATGCCTTATTTCTTACAACAGCAGATGAAAAAACAAGCTACGGCTTCAGCAACCGCTACTGCTACTCACACAACAGCCACAGCTTCGGCTACTGCTAAGAAACCTGATGCCGTAGGTCGTCCTACCAAAATCAAAGCTCCAGCCAAAAAAGAAGACCGCAAGCCTCTTACTAAGGAAGAGCTGGCTGCTCTCAACGCTCAAAAGGCTAAGATAGATTATGCACGTGCCTTGGTAGATATCGAAAGAACCATTACCAATGTAGCGCTCTATAAAGACGCCTTGCAAAACAGTCCGCGTTTAGAAGAAAAGGCTTTCTTCAATGCTCTAAATGGTGGTTACACCCCTCCTTCCTCAGGAGGTGATGCAGTAGCCAATCCTAAAGGTGTACCTACTGGTCATAACCTCTATGGGGTGAATGCCGAAAGTACACCGTCTAAACTCGCGTGGGATAGAGGTGTGGCTTTAGCCCAAAATGTAATTAGTGAATACCAAACCAAACACCACGAATATCCCAAGAAGATAGCCTATACTTTTTGGAGTTCCGAATTTATAGAAACCGAAGGTGTATCTATCGCCCAAGCCTTGTATATGTTAGGTGTTGAACCCGTATGGGATAGCTTTGGTCGTGTAGGCGATGTGCGCGTCATTCCTTCTGAAGAGTTGGGTCGCCCTCGTATCGATGTAGTGATTCAAACCTCAGGTCAGTTCCGCGATTTAGCAGCTTCTCGTTTGTTCTTGCTTACCAAAGCCATTCAAATGGTATCAGCTCTTCCTGAGGAAGCATATGCCAATGAAGTGAGCGCAGGTAGTGTAGATATCGAAAAACAATTGGTAGAAGCCGGAGTATCGCCCAAAGAAGCCCGCGAACTTTCTACCGAACGTATCTTTGGTGGCTTGCAAGGTCGTTATGATACAGGCACTAAGGAGTTGATTAATTCCGGCGATAAATGGGAAACTCAAAAGGATATCGCTGAGGTTTATATGCATAATATGGGCGCTTTCTACGGCAGTAAAGACAATTGGAGCAAGTTCCAAGAAGGTATGTTCCGCGCCGCTATCAAGAACGCCGATGTGCTCATTCAGCCTCGCCAAAACAACACTTGGGGAGCGCTTAGCCTCGACCACGTCTACGAGTTTATGGGGGGTATGAATGCTGCTATCAAAGAAGTAAACGGCAAAGACCCCGATGCCTACCTCGCCGATTATCGCAACCATAAGAATATGCACGTGCAAGAACTCAAAGAAGCCGTAGGGGTCGAAGCTCGCAGTACAATATTCAATCCTAAATACATCAAAGAAATGATGAAGGGTAAGGCTTCAAGTGCCGGGCAAATAGCCGAAATCGTTACTAATATGCACGGTTGGGAAGCTACTCGCCCCGAACTCATCGACGATGCAATGTGGAATGAGGTATATAATACTTATATAGAAGATAAACATCACCTGGGCATCACCGATTTTATAAAGAAAGAGAACGTAGCAGCCTTGCAAGAGGTAACTGCTGTAATGCTCGAAGCTACCCGCAAAGGTATGTGGAAAGCCTCCGATGCTCAAATCAGTAAACTTGCCGATATCCATACCGACCTCACCAAGCAATTCGGTGTAAGCTCTTCTCAATTCTCTTCCGAAAATAAGAAGTTGCAGGATTATATCAGCAAAAAGGCTTCTCCTGCCAATGCCCAAGCGTATCAGCAAAAGCTCGCTCAATCGCACCAAGGCAGTCAGGCTCAAGCCAATACCCAAGATGCTAAACTCCTCAAAAAAGAAGAAACCTCTGCCGGAAGTCCTCAAGAAAAAGTATCGCTCAGCGCCCTTTGGATAGGCGGAATAGTGCTCCTCGCTTTCGTCGGTCTCATCATCTTTATTCGCAAAAGAAGAAGATAATTTAAAGTTATAGCAAATAAGAAAGGCTACCCAATAGGGTAGCCTTTCTATTTTTAATTTCATTATAAATTTAATAACTCCTCCACGTACTCCCTACTGTTCGAGAGTCGGGGTACTTTGTTTTGCCCGCCAAGCTTGTCCTTGTGTTTAAGCCAGTCGTGAAAAAGCCCCGTGCGAGCTTTGTGCACTTTGGGCATATTCAGCGTCATATTGTTGTAGCGTTTAGCTTCGTAATCCGAGTTGAGTTTTTGCAGTTCACGGTCTAATATCTCGGTAAATTGCTCCAAACTCTCAGGAGGTGCATCAAACTCTATTACCCATTCGTGCCCGCCTTTCAGCTTGTCTTGCATAAATATAGGCGCTACCGTGTAGTCTATTAAGTGACTATTTGTCTGCTCACAAGCCTTTTCTAAGGCGCGCTCGGCATTCTCTACGATGAGCTCTTCTCCAAATACATTAATAAAGTGCTTGGTACGACCCGTAATCTTAATCCTATAAGGCACTACCGAAGTAAACCTTACCGTATCTCCTATCATATAACGCCACAAACCGGCATTAGTAGTAATCACCATCGCATAGTTCTTACCTATTTCCACCTCACTTAGCGGAATTGCCTTTTGCTCCGCAGTACCAAAAGTCTCCATCGGTATAAACTCATAGAAAATCCCGTAGTCGAGCATTAGCAACATTTCGTCCGAATTGTTGCGGTCTTGAATTGCAAAGAACCCTTCGGAGGCGTTGTATATTTCGTAATAACGAAAACTATCCGAAGGAATAATATGCTTATACTGTTCGCGATACGGTATAAAACTCACCCCTCCGTGAAAGTATACTTCTAAGTTGGGCCACAACTCCAAAAGATGTTCCTTTTGGGTTTCTTCTAAAATCCTATTTAAAAGCACTAACATCCAGGAAGGAACCCCCGCAATACTAGTCACATTCTCTGTTTTCGCCTCTTTGATAATCGCTTGTAACTTACTCTCCCATTCACTCATCAGCGATACTTTGTTGCTGGGGGTACAACTCCATTCTGCCCAAAAAGGCAGGTTTTCAATCAAAATCGCCGATAAATCCCCAAAATAAGTACCGTTTTGTTCATACAGTTGCTTGCTCCCTCCCAGTCGCAAACTCTTGCCCTTAAACAAATTCGAATCCTCGTTGTTATTTAGGTATAAGCACAGCATATCCTTCCCCGATTTGTAATGGCACAGTTGCAGTGCCTCCTCACTTACCGGAATAAACTTACTCTTAGCATTAGTAGTCCCACTGCTCTTGGCAAACCATTTTATCGGCGTATGCCAAAACACATTCCGCTCCCCTCGTCTTGCCCTTTCTACGTAAGGCTCAAAGGCTTCATAAGAAACTAATGGTGTATTTCTACTGAATTGTTCATAGTTTTTCACCTCAGCAAAGTTATATAGTTTGCCGAGTTCAGTGTCTTTGGCAGCATCGAGAAGCTCCAAAAGCACACGTTCTTGCACCTTATGTGGGTGCTCTACAAACTCTTGTATTTGGTCAATACGGCGTTTTAAAAACCACGAAGTAATAGAATTGAATAAAGCTAATGGCATATCCTGTATAACAAATTACAAGTGACAAAAGTAATAATTATTTCTGAACTAACAAGAAACTACTATTACAATTAAGTTACAAAAGTAACTTTTCTCCGCCGGTTTGTTGTCTTTCTGCAAGTTAAACATCTTATTCTTTTCAATAATCAGCAAGCAACCCTCCTCTAAGCACTATCTTCCCCCGATAACAAAAAGTCCATTCCATAAATATCCCCCTCCCCTATCCGCCCCATTAAGCAACTTCCCCGTCACCACATTCCCCCTTTGAAGGTAGCCAGCGACAGCCACGTATGTACACAACGATAGCCGAATATGTGTAAAGAAAGATATTTTCACCTCATTACCTTCGACCTTCCGTCCCTACATTCCCCCTCATTGAGGGGGCTAGGGGAGGTTTCCTCCGCTTTTCCGTCACTACATTCCCCCTCTCCTTGGGAGAAGTCTCCGAATAGGAGAGTATGTGAACGGGGTGAGGATTCTTTTTCTTTCGCCTCGAAATCCCGTTTTTACCATTTTTTGCATCACTGTATTATGCTATGAATCAACTACTTATATACCCTTTCTATACCAATCGTCCAAGATTCGTATAAGCTTCCTATAAGCTCTCTATAAGCTAACCCCACCCTCCTTACACCCTTTTTTCACCAAAAAACCCCTTAGTCTCCTTCTGAAAAATTCCGTTTCCTTCCGAATACTCCAACCCTCCACATTTTCTCATTCTCTAATCTGCTAATTTGCTAATTTTTCCCCGCCCGTCGTGCTACAACCTTTGCCAAAGTTCAATAAACTGACAATCTCTCCGCTGGCTTACAAGGCATAGCCTTGATTTTGTTTGATTTCTGAGGCACAGCCTCATTCCTCTAATACAACCTCACACCCCATTTTCTCATTTTCTCATTTCCTAATTTACTCATTTCCTCTGCCTGTCGCTTTTGCGTCGCAATTCCTAGTGCCTATGGCCTATGCCCTAAGGCCTAGCTCCTAATTTTTAACCCTTTTCGTGCTACGACTTGCTAATTTGCTAATTACGTCGTATCTTTGCACCCAATAATAAAAGAAAACATCAAGAATGAATACACCGCAAGAATTGTGGCGCAACAAGTAATTAGTAATAAACACCGCAAACTTTGCCAAAGTTGAAACTCACTAAAAAATGACAGTAAAGATAAAAAACCTATCAAATAACGAGCTCCCTTCATATCAAACCGAAGGAGCCGCAGGCGTAGACCTAAGAGCTAATTTGCCTAGCAGCAACATCACCTTACAACCCTTAGAGCGCACCCTCGTGCCTACCGGCTTATTCTTAGAAATACCTGAAGGTTATGAAGCACAAGTGCGTCCGCGTAGCGGTATGGCAATCAAGCACGGCATTACAGTAATCAATAGCCCAGGTACTATCGATTGTGATTATCGTGGCGAGGTAAAAGTTCCTATCGTAAACCTATCCAATGAACCTTTTACCATTGCCCACAGCGACCGTATTGCCCAAATGGTATTTGCCAAGTATGAGAAAGCCACTTTTGAAACTGTAACCGAGCTTTCACAAACTGAAAGAGGTGCCGGAGGCTTCGGAAGCACCGGAGGTAATTAGCAGATTATAAATGACAAATTACGAATTGAAATATGAGTTACAAACTATCATTTGCGGAACGGGCAAAGTTAGCTATGGAGATACTATCCAAGCAGCCTCCCGTTACCTTAGAGGAAGCAAGAGCTCAAGTGGAATGGCTGAAGAAAAAAAGTCGGTCAAAAATAAAGAAACAGAGAATCTCTGCCAATGGATAGAGAAGCAGCAACTTTGGTTTAATAATATTGATATGAATTTGTTTCTTTCACAAGGTGCAGAGCAAAAAGTATATTTAAATAGTGAAAAAGAAGTACTAAAACTCAACGATGCTATTTACTACACCTCGTGGATAGATTATTTCAACAATTTATTGCTGAACAACTATTTTTTCCCTGATACTGCTTATGAATTAAAAGGTTTTTACAAAGATAACGATACCCTTTATGCAGTAGTAAGGCAAGAATATATAAAAGCTGACACCCCTACTTCATTAGAAGAGGTAAAAGTTTTTATGGAGAGAAATGGTTTTGTAAATATACGTAATAACGACTATCGCAATCCTGAATTAGGGATAATCTTGGAAGACCTTCACGAGGAAAACGTACTTACGCGCAATGGTTCTTTGTTCTTTATTGATACTGTTTTTTATATAGAACCCACATTTTGGCAAATTGATAGATAAGCAAAATGCTCGTGCAACTCGCACCAAATTAATTATTATGAAAAAAATCATCTTAATCCTTACAGCCTTGCTATTGGTGAGCTGTAAAACCAAACAAGCAGTGGTAACCCCCGCTGGTAGAACAAGCGTTGATAAACAAGCCAAAGAAATTATCAACCGCCACCTAAAATCGTTTCCTGCTTTTAAAACACTTAGCGCTAACCTGCAAGTAACTTATAAAGACGGTAAGAATGAGCAGAGTTTACCTCTATCTTTCCGTATGGAGAAAGACAAAACAATATGGATATCCGCTCCTTTGGGAGTAGCCAAAGCACTCATCACCCCCGAAAAAGCCGAATATTATAACCGTTTAGACAGTTCTTTTTTCAGCGGTGATTTTAGCTATATCAGCAAACTATTAGGCATTGATGTAGGTTTTAACGAATTACAGAATCTATTATTAGGCAATGCGCTTTACAGTCTCAACTTTAAAAGCGAAGGTTTTATCAAGCTCCTCCCTGAGGACAACAACCGCTATAATATTGAAGTCACCGGCGAGTCGCCCGTAGAAGTGATTTACCGCTTTTTTCCTGATAATTACCGTGTGGAGGTTACCGAAGTAAATCATTTAGGAGCAAACCAAAAGGCAATAGCAACTTACAGCTATCAGCAAGTGGGGGAACTCTTATTACCTCTCTCCATTAAGATAGTTGCCAGCGAGGGAGAGAATAGCACCCAAATCACTTTAGAGTTCAAAGGATTGGATTTAGATAAAAAACTGTCCTTCCCTTTTAAAATCCCATCGGGAATGAAAGAAATAACAATAAACAAGTAACAAATGTGTCGCAAACTTTGCCAAAGTTCTTGCCTGTGTGGCTCACACCTTTGGCAAAGTTAAAAATACGTTAAACTGTCCGTCGTGCTACGACCTATGAATATACTAAAAATCACACTGCTTTTGCTTTGCTTTCCGCTACTCCTTACAGCGCAAACTAAGCAAAAAGAATTAGAACAACGCAAGAAGGCACTGCTCGAACAAATCAAGCAGATGTCCGCTTTACGCCAACAACAAAGTCAGCAACACAAAACTACTATTCAGCAGATAGAAGTTGCTAATGAGAAGATATTAGCGCGCACACGCCTAATACAAATCAATCAGCAGCAGGCGAATTTGCTTTCTAAAGAAATAGCTGACAACGAGGAACAACTGCGTACCCTCAAAAAAGAATTGGAATACCACAAAGGCGAATACGCTAAGATTATCAAACAGTCGTTCAAAAGTAAGTCGGCACAAAACCGATTGCTGTTTTTGCTCTCTTCCGAAAGTTTTTCGCAAGCCTACAAGCGTTTGGCTTATATGAAACAGTATGCCAACTATCGCAAAGAGCAGGTGAGCCTCATACGAGAAAAGACTGATAAAATAAAGACTATCAACAATACTTTGGTAGCCCAACGCAATACTAAAAACCAAGTATTGGAAGAGCAACGCCAAGAGCAAGCTACTTTGGAGACTGAGAAAAAGGAACTGGAAGTGTTGGCTACCAATATCCGTGCCGCAGAACGCAACTACGAAGCACAGATACGCGAAAAACAAAAACAAGCTAACGCTATCGACCGCGAAATACAGCGCCTGATTCGTTTAGCTATTATAGAGGCAAATAAACGTGAGAAAGAGCGTTTAGCTGCTTTAAACAGAGGAAAAAATGCTCCTAAAACTACTTCTTCCCCTTCCTCAGGTTCTAATACTGAAATTATTTTTGTACTTACTCCCGAATCGCGTAAAGTAGCCGATAGCTTCGAAGCCAACAAGGGTAATCTTATTTGGCCAGTGGCAAAGGGCTACAAATCGCAAGGTTTTGGGGTGTATTACGACCCTGTATATCCTGAGTTGCAACATTACAATAATGGGGTGACCATTGCTACTGAAAAGGGTTCAGAAGCCCGTTGTGTGTTTGAAGGTGAAGTATCAGCCATACAATCGATACCAGGAAGTAACAAAGTAGTGCAGGTGCGACACGGTAACTACATTACTATTTATTACAATCTCACTGATGTGTATGTAAAGAAAGGAGATAAGGTAAAAGCCAAAGAGCCTCTTGGCAAAATCTTCACCGATAGCAATGGCAAGACCGAAATGAAGTTCTTTATATATAAAAATACTACCCGCCTCAACCCCGAATTCTGGATACATAAAATGTAAATTACAAGCCTCTTCACTTAGAAGAGGCTTTTTATATTTGTCTATTTACTAATTTTCACTACCTTTGTCCCCTCAAGAAATACAACTTATGAAAAGTAAATGGACTTTAGAAAATGATGTAAACGATTGGGTAAAAGAAAAACTCAATAGCCTAAACCTAAAAAAACATACCGATTGGAACGAAGAAACCTCTATGAGCAACTACCTAAAAGAAGCCCTAAAAGGTTCTGCGAAAACCAAGAATAAAACCAATTTCGGAATCCCCGATTTCCATATCGAAAAATATAACCTCCCCATCATTATCGAAGATAAATTGAACCACTCCAAACTCATCTCTCAAAACAAAGACGGAGTAAAGTTCGATGATAAATCCATTAGCCAATATGCCGTAAATGGCGCCCTGCACTACGCTTTCAATATGATTGCAAGTGCTAAATATACCGAAGTAATCGCCATAGGTATCGCCGGAGATAGCCAGCAAAATGTAGAAATAAAAGTCTACTACGTATTCGGATCCGCCAAAAACGCCTATAAAGAGCTTGAAACCGTCAAAGAACTCGACTTCTTAGAAAATAAAGCCTCTTTCCAAGCTTTCTACAAAGAAGCTGTCCTCAGCGAAGAAGAAAAACACCAAATCCTCATTGAAAGCCAAGCCACCCTACAATGGTATGCCAAAAAGTTAAACAAACTAATACATAGCCATAACATAACCGCACCCCAACGCGTACTCTATGTATCAGGAATGCTCCTTTCTATGCAAGATATTGAAGACCTCAATGGCAATAAAGAATACGGCTTAACCCCCGACGACCTACAAGGCTCACAAACTGCCACCAAAAGAGACGGCAAAAAAATCGTAGACCAAATAAAAGCCTTCCTTGATGTACGCCAAATCCCCGAAGAAAAGAAAAACCTAATGCTCGCCTCCTTTAGCGAAATATCCAAAGACGCACAACGCGATGAGTTGACCAACTGCCACAAAGAAGTAGCCGAATTTATAAACGGTAAAGCCTCCGTTAGCAAACAAGTCTTCACATTCATCTACGAATACATCTTCAAATCCATCGACGGATTAGGAGGGCATATCGATATTATGGGCGAAATGTATTCCGAATTCCTAAAATACGCATTAGGCGATGGCAAAGAATTAGGCATCGTCCTAACACCCCCCTACATCACCAAAATGATGGCACAAATACTCAATATCACTAGCGATAACAAAGTGATGGACTTAGCCACAGGCTCCGCCGGATTCCTCGTATCCGCAATGGAGCTAATGATCGAAAACGTAAATACTCAATTCGGAAAAAACACCACCAAAGCACAAGAAAAAATAAACCATCTCAAAAAAAACAACCTACTCGGTATTGAGCTTAATGCCGAAATGTATACGCTCGCCACCACCAATATGATACTCCGTGGCGACGGTTCCAGCCGAATAGAAAAAGGCTCCGCCTTCAACCGCCCCGAATACCTCTTTACCGACTTCAATGCCGACAGAGTACTGCTCAACCCCCCTTTCTCCTTCGAAGAAAAAGGACTCCCATTTATTGCCTACGGATTAGATAAAATGCAAAAAGACGGCTTAGGCGCCATCATCATTCAAGACAGTGCAGGAAGCGGAGAAGCCATCAAAACAGCCCGAGAAATCCTCAAAAAACACACCCTACTCGCCTCTATCAAAATGCCCGTCGACCTCTTTATGCCAATGGCAGGAGTACAAACCTCCATCTACATCTTCAAAGCACACACCCCTCACGACTACGAAAAAACTGTTAAGTTTATCGATTTTAGAGAAGACGGGCACAAGCGCACCAAACGAGGTATTTTAGAAAAAGACAACCCTACACAGCGCTATCAAGACATCATCAAAATATACAAAGCAGGACACCGCGCCCAAGTCGATAATACCCTTTGGAACCTCAAAAAAGCCTATATAGAAGACTTCATCACACCCGAAGGAAACGATTGGAACTTTGAAAAACACCAAACCCCCGACACCATCCCCACCCTCGCCGACTTCAAAAAAACAGTCGCCGACTACCTCGCTTGGGAAGTAACCAACCTACTGAAAACCCAAAACACCCCCGATGAACACTTGGGAAAATAGACGCCCACTTAACACAAAAACTCCAAACAGTTAAGTGGGCAGAATTTCTAATTGGAGATCTGTTCGAAATAGCAACAGGAAGAGACGTCATTATAAGAGATGTCCAACAAGGTAATATACCCCTTATTAGTCATCAACACGAAAATAATGGAATTACAAAATATATAAAACCTCTAAAAGACAGAACTTTATTTAACCACCAAACTACCATCTCATTAGCCGATAGAGGCGTTTTTTATGCTACAAATCAAAACGAGGATTTCCACATCGGAACAAGAGTAAAAGCCTTATCTTTCAAACAAGGTAAAATAAGTAAAAAAGTACGATTATTCTTAGTTTCTGCTATAAATAAACTACAAGTCCTATTTACAGAATATTCTCAAAATGCAACTGACAAACTACCTTTCTTAAAAATCACCCTCCCCACCCATAACGGAGCCATTGATTTCGCCTTTATGGAAACCTTTATAGCTGAGCTGGAAGCTCAGCGTATAGCTGAGCTGGAAGCTTACTTAACCGTTACAGGGCTTAAAGACTACACCCTTACTGAGCAAGAAGAAGAAACCCTAAATAGCTTAGATAAAGTACAGTGGAAAGATTTTACCATTGGAGAATTATTTGATATTAATCCTACAAAATATTATAAACTACCCAATGAAGTAATTATTTCTAAAAATGGTAGTATACCCTTAATATCTAATTCATCAACTGATAATGGTGTTATGGGATACTCCAATATGAAAGCCAATAACAAAGGAAATACTTTAACTTGTTCAGATACTACTATGGGAGCTGAAACAATGTTTTATCAAGAAAAAGATTTTATTGGGTATTCTCATATACAGCATTTAGTGCCTAAATTCAAAGTATTTAATAAAGCTATTGCTTATATGATTATTACCGCATCGCGAATTGCTACTGCTAATAAATATGACTATGGCACAAAATTTAATCGAGAGGCTATGAACGCTACTAAAATCACCCTCCCTACCCATAACGGAGAGATTGATTACAACTTTATGCAAAACTTAGTTCGCACTATCGAGAAATTAGTCATCAAAGAAGTCGTCCTATATGCCGAAAAGAAAATACAAGCCACTAAAGAAGTCATAAAATAACAATCCCTACCCCCCCATACAAATATAACAAAAGCCAGCCCCCCAGCTGGCTTTTCCTATCCCCTAAAACAAACTCAACTGTTCCACGGGCAGTAACTGAAATGTTTTGCGGTGGTGCTCAGTAGCACCGTGCTCGGCGATAGCCTTGCGATGTTCGGGGGTGGGATAACCTTTGTTTTGCTCCCAATGGTACTCAGGGAACTGCTGAGCAAGGTCTTCCATATAAGCATCGCGGTAGGTTTTCGCAAGTATCGAAGCCGCTGCGATGGTTTGTATTTTGCCGTCGCCTTTTACTATACAAGCGTAAGGTATTTTCTGGTAAGGCACAAACTTATTACCGTCTACCGCAATAAATTCTGGAGTTACTTTCAGCTGAGCAATAGCACGGTGCATAGCCGTGATAGAAGCGCGGAGGATATTCAGTTCGTCTATTTCGGCAGGGAGTACGTGACATACAGCATACGCTACTGCCTCGCGCTCGATGATAGGTCGCAGGAGGTTGCGCTGTTTTTCGGTGAGTTGTTTAGAGTCGGTGAGGAGGTCGTTTTTGAAGTCGGGGGGCAATATCACAGCTGCCGCCGTTACAGGACCCGCCAAACAGCCGCGCCCCGCCTCATCAGTACCCGCTTCTAAGGAAGAATGATAGAATAATTGCAACATAGGTAAGAGATAAGAGGTAAGAGATATAAGTAGTTGTAAAAAAGTGAAGAATATCTACTCCCTCCCCTTATAAAAAGCAATAAAAAACCCGACTTTAGGTAATAAATCGGGTTTTTCTTAATTTTATTTTTGTGTAATGAATCTCGAGTAGTAGCTTACATCAAATATTTCATTTGTCCCTGAAATTTCGTTGTAGGTAGCGACACTAATAACAGATAAGGCTATGATTCCTGCAAAAAACAGAACTTTTCTTTCTGAAAATATAGCACAATATACCAAATATACAACAGCAGGTACAAAAAGCAAATAAGGAAGTACTACCCTTATATTGTTGAGAAACAAAGCAGCTACCATTAAAATTAACAGAAAAGGAGCGTGCATAAGTAATAATCCCTTGCGGGTTTCCTCTTTACTTTTTCTTCTGAACAAAAAGTAAGAAACTGTTGCCGATAGTATCAGGAATACAACTAACATATAAGGTAGGTATCCGTTGAAGATAAATCCCGCTAAAATGTAAAGCGATACGACTATCAAGTTGTTTTTAAGAGTCTGTTTCATAATATGATTACTTTTAAGATTAGAGTACAAACCTATATAATAAGAACCAAACAAACAAATAATTAATAAAGTTTAACTTTTCATCTGAGTAAAAAACTAAAAACAATCACTGTGCCAAACTATTGTTTTTCTTTGTCCTATCACATATTTTTACCGTTTTTTCTGCAACTCTATTTTAAGGATAAGACAATTCTTACTTCTTACCTCTTACCTAAAATAAGCGTTGAGCAGTTGCCTCCAAAGCCAAAGGAGTTGGAAAGCACGTGCTGTATAGGTTTGTATTTCAGTTCGGTTTGTGGGCGGATGGGAACTTCTTCCATTGGAGTGCTGAAGTTGAGGTTAGGGAATACCACCCCGTGTTGTAAGGCTAACACACTAAATACCGCTTCTACTGCCGAAGCTACTGCCAAAGTATGTCCCGTAAAGGCTTTGGTAGAACTAAAATCAGGGATGTGCTCACCAAAGATACGCATTAAGGCGCGACTTTCGGAGAGATCGTTGTTTACGGTAGCGGTACCGTGTGCATTGATATAATCGATATCAGTAGGGGTTAATCCTGCTATTTGTAGGGCTTTTTGCATTGCTAAAAACGCACCTTCACCATCGGCGGAGGAGGCTGTTTGGTGATAAGCGTCATTGGCATTGCCCCACCCTTTGATTTCTGCTAATATAGTAGCCCCGCGTTGTAGGGCATTTTCTTCAGTTTCTAATACCAAAAAAGCACCTGCTTCCCCTAAGTTTAAACCCTTGCGATGTTGGTCGAAAGGAGTGCAGTCGGTATCAGAGAGAATCATCAGAGTATTAAAGCCGTTGATAGTAAATTTAGAGAGGGCATCGGCACCACCGGCAATGAGACAGTTGGCTCTGCCTGTACGAAGCAGGTTGATAGCTGTTATGATGGCATTTGCCGAAGAAGAGCAGGCAGTACTCACGCTGGTTACAACGCCTTTTATGCCTACATAATCGGCGATTTGGTGAGTTACCTCGCCTATGTTGTGAGTAGTGATATAGCGTCGCAGGGGTTCATCATCGCCATAGCGGAAGAAATAGTTTTCGGTCATATCCATACCGCCCACAGTAGAAGCCATAATAAGTCCGCTATGTGAGAGGTCTTTTGAGGTAAGACCAGCATTGGCAATCGCTTCTTGTAAGGCGATAATCCCCAAGAGAGAGGTGCGTGAATAGGCGTTCACTTCGGGTAATTGCAAAGCAGTAATAAGCTCAGCGTTCGTGCGTTTGATTTCGCCTACTTTGATGTGGTCGGCGTGAATGGTTGCTACATTTTCAATCTTGCTGATACCTGCTTGGCGATGGGTAAGGGCATAAAAATGCTCTCCGACAGTGTTACCTATCGAAGAGTTGATACCCATTCCCGTGATGACTACTTTTTTCGGCATCGCTATTTGGTGCGGTGAGCAGTGATGTAATCAGCCATTGTTTTCACCGATTGGAAGATTTCTTTTCCTTTTTTAGGGTCATCTAAGCGGATACCGTAATTCTTGTCGAGTAGTACGATAAGTTCGAGAGCATCGATAGAGTCGAGGGCTAAGCCTGTGCCAAAAAGGGGCTCGTTTTCATCGATATCCTCGGGGGTTAGTTCTTCTAAGTTGAGTACTTCAATAATCTTGTTCTTGAGTTCTAAAATAAGTGCGTCCATTATAAATAAGTTATTAGGGGGCAAAGATAGTGAAGAATTAGCAAATGAGCAAATTTCGGAAATTGGCAATTTTTACTAATCTATTAAAGTTGCTATGGCTCTATAATCGCCCTCTAAGAACTCTACCCACGCCATTAGCACATTTTCGGCTTTGCCTTGGGCTAATAGCGCTTGGCTATACTGTTGTAGGAAAGGTTCAGCTTGCTCGTAGCTATCGAATACAAAAAAACTGTTTTCGGTTTTCAACTGGTGGCGTATGCTTATCTCGCCTAAGCAGATGTTGGGTAGTGTGTAAACAAACACAGCGGGGCTGGGGTAATATTCCTGTGGGTTCGAGATAGTAGCTTGATGTTTAAGGTCGGTATCGAGGCTGGCAGAGCGATTAGCAAATACAAGGGCAACGCTATTTTTCTCCGACTGCGAAAACGGACGCAAGAGGACTTCGGCTGCTAAAAAAGCGAGCTTGCTGAGATTATCCATTTTGAAGAACTTAGGATAATCCATTTGCAGGGCTTTGAGGGCTTTTTTTGAGAAATCGACGAAAGAAGTACTTTTATCGGAGAAAAGCACAGAGTCGTTGAGAGTTATGGTATTATTTTCTATCGTACAAGTTTTCATATTTTAAGTGATACTATATAAGGGAGCTCCTATGAGTTCAAAATCTTTCTTATTCAAGGTATAGATACTCATATCATAATAAATAGCAGTAGCTCCTATCAGTGTGTCGGCAACTTTTGAATGAGGTTTTTGAAAAACAAGTTTCATTGCGACGTTACAAATATCATCGTTGATATTAATTACTGGAATGCTATTTATTACTGTTTTTAGCTTCATTCGCTTAGCCCTTTCAATACCCTCATAGAAAGCGAGCCAATTCATCAATTCAATATAAATAACAGGAGTAATGCATATATTTTGTATTCCTATAATTTCATCAATGGTTATCGTTATTTCTGCACTACTATTAAGAATATAACGGCTTATTACATTCGTATCGCAAATTACCTTTTTCATTTTATCGGATAGGGTCACAAGGAGAAATTAACCCTTTTTTATAAAGGTCGGCTCCCACTTTTTGGGCTTCTTTTATAAGAGTAGCTAGGTTTTCTTCTTGATGTGAGTCTTCTTTTTCTTCTTTTATAAGAGCAAAACCTATTTTTTTATTACCTACGTCTAAGGTAGTTTGCTTTTTTTTCTTTTCTAAAACATCTGTTCCCATAATATTCATTATTTTCTGCAAAGATATAAATATTTTGCTAATATACTAACGTGATTTGTAAACATTTCTTATGATATTTTGGAAATATCTAATCGTTAATCACTTTTATTGCTAATGCTGTGTTGCTTCCGCCAAAACCTGAGGCGGTTTTTAGGAGGTGTTTTACTTCTGTGTGTTGGGTTTGTTTTAGTACATTGATGGGCTGCGAAACGCCTAAGGTTTCATAATTTAGGCTCTTTAAGAGGATTTTATGGCGAGCAAATTCGATGGTGAGTACGGTTTCGAGCAAACCTGAAGTGCCTAAGGTATGACCGAAATAACCTTTGTAGCTGTTTAGCGGAGGAGACAAGAGTCCGGCGCGCATAAAAGCATTGCTCTCCATCTCGTCGTTATAAAGGGTACCGGTGCCGTGAGCGTTGATAAGGTCTATTTGTTCAGGGCGTAACTTTGCCTCATCGAGGGCGTTTAGGACGCTTAAATAAAGCCCTTCGCCTGTACGTGAAGGTCCTGAAATATGGTTGGCATCGTTGATAGAACTGCTACCCAAAAGTTGTGCTTTAGCGCCTGTTGCCTCACGGGTTACATAAGCGACTGCGGTAGCCTCGCCTAAGGTAATACCATCGCGTTGAGCATCATAAGGTCTGCAAGGTTGTGCACTCATCGCTTGAAAGGATTGAAAGCCCGAAAGCACAAATTCGCTTATCTCATCGCCTGCTAATACTATGGCACTATCGTAAGCATCGGCTTTTAGGAGTCTATCGGCTACCGAGAGTGCCATTGCTCCTGAGACACAAGCGTTGGAAACGACTATGGGAGTAGTGGTTACCCCTATGGCATTAGCCATTTTTTGAGCCAAAGTTGAAAGCAGAGGAGCGCTATCGCCATTGGCAAGCGCTGAAATATTGCCTTTGGTAGAGGAAAGGATAAGAGCGGTTCGAGGGGTGATTTTGATTTTATGAAAAATAGGTGCTATTGCCAAGAGCAGAAGCTTTTCTAAGCGTGAAAAGTCATTGCGTTCTACCACCTGCTGAAATCGGCTTTCGATAGCTCCGTCGCCAATCTTAGAAAGGCAAACATCGGTGAGCTGTCCGTACATAGGATAACGGGCAATAGCTGAGCGTTCGCGCAGTAACAAACGGGCGGTGGTGGGGAGGTCGAAGCCTAAAGGGGTTACTATATTATAATGCTGGATATACATTTTTGGTGGCAGGAGCCTTATAAACTTTTGATATAAAGTGCAAATATACGACGTAATTAGCAAATTAGCAAGTCGTAGCACGACAGGCATAGAAAATTAGCAAATTAGCAGATTAGAAAATTAGAAAATGGGTAGTGATAAAAATGGTTTTTGATAGGTATGACTTGTTGGACAAATCGGACTGGTTAGAGCTTCCGGAAGGAAACGGAAATTTTCAAAAGGAGACTAAGAGATCTTTTGGTAAAAAAAGAGTGTAAGAAGGGTGGGGTTAGCTTATAGAGAGCTTATAGGAAGCTTATACAAATCTTGGACGATTGGTATAGAAAGGGTATATAAGTGATTGACTCATAATATAATACAGAGATGCAAAAAATGGTAAAAACAGGGTTTCGAGGCGAAAGAAAAGAGAAGAGACACTAGGCCTTAGGCCATAGGCACTAGGGGGAGTATGACGGAAAATCAAAAGAAACCTCTCCCTAGCCCCCTCAATGAGGGGGAATGTGGAGACGGAAAAAGGGAAGAAATGACGAGGTACGAATGACAAATGACGAGGGGAATGTGGTGAAAATGTCTTCCTTTACACATACCCAGCTGTCGCTGGCTACCTTCGAAGGGGGAATTGTAGCAACGGGAAAGGGGAATGTAGGGACGGGAAAAGTATTGAGGGCTTTCCAAAAGAATGGGGATGTAGTGATGTTTTCTTCTGTTTGTCAATTATCGAAAATGAACTTTTTGCCATCTTCGGCTAAAAAGACGTTGTTAAAGACTTCTTGTGCTTCCTGCTTGAAGAGATTGACATCGGGATAGCGAGAGGAGTAGTGCCCTAAAATGAGGGCATCGGCGTGGGCATTCTTAGCTGTGAGTCCTGCTTGATAGGCGGTGGAGTGCATTGTTTTAACTGCGAGTTCTTCGTTTATCTTTAAAAAGGTAGATTCGTGATACACGACTCTTGCACCTTGTATTTCGGTAGCCAAAGCTTCGAAATAAAGAGTATCGCTACAATAGGCATAGCTTTGCGGACGGTGAGGGTCGAAGGTGAGCTCGGTATTGGCAATAGTTTTGCCGTTTTCTAATGTTATATCTTTGCCGTTTTTGATGTTCTGATAGTCGCACGTTTGTATCTCGGGATACTCAGCAATTGCGTCGATATTTAGGCGACGTTCGCCTTCTTTTTCTTGAAAGAGAAAACCATTGGTATAGACGCGGTGTTGCAACGGAATGGTACGCACGAGCACTTTGTCGTCTTCGTATAAGAGTTCGGAGGTTTTGGAAGATAGCTCGTGAAAATGCAAGGGGAAAGGGGTATAAGCGCCGCCGAGTTTGAGGATGAGCAAAACGGCTTCTTTGATGCCCTTAGGACCGTAGATGTGCATTTCGGCTTCGCGACCGAGGAGTTGGAAAGTAGAGATGAGTCCGAAGAGTCCGTAGAAATGGTCGCCGTGGAGGTGTGAGATGAAGATGTGCTTGATGCGGGAGAACTTAGCATTGGCATTGCGGAGGGCGATTTGGGTAGCCTCTCCACAATCGATGAGGAACAGATGACCGCGCATTTCGAGCAGTTGTGCCGAAGGGCGGGCATTGGAGCGAGGGGTCGCACTGTGACAACCTAAGATAGTTACTTCCATAAGTCGCGTTCTATTTCGTCGAGTTCAATAAGGTCGTACGCCTCTTGGAGGGTAGGAGCGATATGCAGGGTGAGTTCAAAATCTTCGAGCGCTAAGGCACGTTGCACCACCACCACTGATTTGTGATGTTGCTGATTGTGCTGTTGGGCAAAGACGACGAGCGGTTTGAGGTCTTTCTTTAGCCAGTGTTCCTCTTCGGGCAGGGTAATGATGATGTGCTGTTTTTTAAGAGTTTCGTTGGTATTAAAATCGGCTACCCAAGAGGGAAGTTGCGTTTTAGTGAGGGTAATTACAGTAGTTTCTTTCATTGAGTAAAATTATTTGCGCAAAGTTATGAATAATATTTAAAATACAAAATAATCTTTTCAAATAAATACTCTAGAAGGTCGTAGCACGAGCCGTAACACGACAGGCAATAAAAAACTTTGCCAAAATTTGAAACTTTGGCAAAGTTGTATAATATGTAGTTCGCACTAATTAATAATATCGAAGCCTGTGTATTTTCTGAGGACTTCGGGTACTACAATACCGTTGTGGGTTTGATAGTTTTCTAAAATACCGGCTAATACGCGCGGGAGGGCAAGTGAACTACCGTTGAGGGTATGTGCTAAGCGGTTTTTACCGTCGGCGTCCTTGAAACGCAATTTAAGACGGTTTGCTTGAAAGGTTTCGAAGTTAGACACTGAGCTTATCTCTAACCACTTTTCTTGAGCGGTGGAATATACCTCGAAATCGTAAGTAATCGCTGAGGTAAAGCCTAAATCGCCACCACAAAGGCGCAAGATATGGTAAGGGAGTTTCAACTCATTGAGAATGCCTTTTACGTGTTCTATCATTCCTTCGAGTGCTTTATAAGAGCGGTCGGGGTGTTCGATGCGTACAATCTCCACCTTGTCAAACTGATGCAAGCGGTTGAGTCCGCGTACGTGAGCACCATAGCTACCAGCTTCACGACGGAAGCAAGGTGTATAGGCGGTACAGCAGATAGGCAAATCGCTTTCGTTGAGCAAGGTATCGCGGAAAATATTAGTCACAGGCACCTCAGCGGTAGGAATAAGGTAGAGATTATCTACCCCTACGTGGTACATCTGTCCTTCTTTATCGGGTAACTGACCGGTGCCATAGCCTGAGGCTTCGTTTACTACGTGAGGCACTTGGTATTCGTTATAGCCTGCTTCGGTGTTCTTGTCGAGGAAGTAGGTAATGAGAGCGCGTTGCAGTTTTGCTCCTTTGCCTTTGTACACAGGAAAGCCTGCACCAGTGAGCTTTACGCCTAACTCGAAATCGATGAGGTCGTACTTCTTGGCGAGTTCCCAGTGAGGAAGAGCGTCTTTACCTAAATCAGGAATAGTACCCGCCTCGAATACCACTACATTGTCGGCTTCGGAAGTACCTTCGGGCACCAACTCATTAGGGATATTAGGGACGCGGTAGAGCAAATCGTTAAGCTCCTCTACGGTAGTGTTGAGAGTATCGGTAAGGGTTTTGATATCTTCTTTAAGGGTAGCAGTTTGCTCTTTAAGGGTATTAGCTTTATCGGTTTCACCTGCTTTGAAGAGGTTGCCTATTTCCTTAGAAAGGTTGTTGGATTTCGCCAGTGTTTCATCTAATGAAAGCTGAGTGCTACGGCGTTTTTCGTCTAAGGCGATAATATCGTCTATGAGAGACAACTCTTTAAAGTTGCGCTTTTTAAGACCGGTGAGCACGCGGTCTTTTTCTTCTCTAATAGTGTTTAGTTGTAACATATCTTTTCAATTAACAATTGACAATTGACAATTAACAAGGGAGTAGGAGGTTAATCTTTATCTTTATAATGTCCATAAGCTGACAAAATTTCTATGCGCTTTTTCTCTTCAAAAATCTCGTACATTAGTCTATGTTTTGCATCTATTCTACGAGACCAAACATCACTTTCTCCATAATGCCTAAGAGCTTCAGGATTTCCTACTCCACGAGTAGGATCTTGTGCTATCTCTTCTAAAAGTTCAGCAATTCTTTTAAGAATTTTTACCTGCTTTGCTTTTTTGTGTTTCTTAATATGCTTAAAATAAGTATCAGAGTAAGAAAGCTCATATAAAACTGCATCTTCTTCCATTATTCTAAAAGCATTTTACGCATTTGTTCTTTACTAACTTTTGTCTTTTTCTCAGCACGAGCCTTATCAACCATACTAAAGAACTCTTGCTCTGTCATTTCAGTATCATCTGTTACTTTTAGTATCTTAAATTTTAAACTTTTAAGTGCTAATTTAGCTTCTTCTAAGGATATTCCTTTAGGAGGTTCAATGGTTAAAGTTCCTGTTCTCATTTGTTATTATTTTTTAAGTGTTAGGATTTGACGTAAAATGTAATAAGTATTTTCAACTTTGCCAAAGTTTCGAGCCACACGGGCAAGAAACTTTGGTAAAGTGTGTGATACCTCAATTACAAAGCAGTTGCAAAGGCAAATAGACCAAAGACAATACCTGGTAAGTTCGCTAATAATATAGGATAGTCTCTTTTGGGTTTTTTGAAAAAGCCATATATCACCCATAACGAGCAGTTAATTGCTGCTACCAAAGGCTGTATAGGATTCCCCTTGTGTCCTGCAAGGTTATCACTGATTTGTGGTATGTATGACACATACATACTAATAGAGGCAGCCATTGCTACCCAACCTAAAATGTTAAAGAGTTTTCCGTTCTCCATATATAATTATTTTTTAAGTTTATATACTACGATAAATTTGTAAATAGATAATTGCTCGTGCGACTAACATCTAATTACTCCGTAGGTGATAAGAAAGCAGTTTTATCAGCAATTTTTTGAGCAAAGGAGGCTATGGAGTTCTCGCTAAGTTCTCGCATAAAATTATCTCTGAAAGGCTGTACGGAAGCGTGTAACGGACAGGGTTTCTCTGATGAACACTCTTTGAAGCCCATCGCACAGGCGATAAACTTATCGGCTTCACCTATTTGCTCTACAACAGTCATTAAAGGAGCTTGTTTTTCCTCATCGGAGAGCCAAAAGCCTCCCCCAGGACCTTTGTTGGAGCTAATTACCTTTTTGCGGGCTAAAGTTTGCAATATTTTTGCCAAAAAGGGCGTAGGAATATGTAGCGCTTCTGCCACGTCTTTGGGCGCTATTCTATGGCTTGCCGACGAGTGTATGGCAAGGTATATTACTGCATTGATGGCATACTTGCTGGAATTGGATAACATATTCGTTCGTTTTTTATTATGAGTTCTTATCTATTTGTCGACTGATGACTAATTTCTGTATTTCGGTTGTTCCCTCGCCTATGGTACATAATTTAGAATCACGGAAGAATTTTTCGACCGGAAAATCTTTCGTATAACCATAACCGCCGTGAATTTGAATGGCTTCGGTAGCTACGCGCACACATACTTCGGAGGCGTACATCTTTGCCATTGCACCTGATAGGGTTACGCGCTGACCGTTGTTCTTTTGGAAAGCCGATTTGTGCAAGAGCAGTTCGGAAGCTTCTATTTCGGTAGCCATATCGGCGAGTTTGAAACCAACGGCTTGTAGGTCGATGAGGCGTTTACCAAACTGCATACGTTCTTTGGCGTATTTGAGGGAGGCTTCGTAAGCGCCTTTGGCAATACCCAAAGAAAGAGCACCGATAGAAATACGTCCGCCGTCTAATATCTTCATTGCTTGAATAAAGCCATCGCCTACTTCACCCAAACGATTGGCATCGGGGATACGACAATCTTGAAATATCATTTCGGCGGTTTCGCTGGCGCGCATACCGAGTTTGTTTTCTTTTTTACCACTGCTAAAACCCTTCGTACCACGTTCCACTACAAAGGCTGTGATGGCGTGTTTGTTACCTTTTTCGCCGGTACGAGCAATGACTACGGCTATTTGTCCTGTTTTGCCGTGAGTAATAAAGTTTTTAGTACCGTTCAGTATCCACTCGTCGCCGTCTTTTACAGCCGTAGTAGCCATACCTCCGGAATCAGAACCGGTATTGTGTTCGGTAATGCCCCAAGCACCTATCCATTCACCTGAAGCCAATTTGGGCAACCAGCGTTGTTTTTGCTGTTCGCTACCAAAGCTAAGGATATGATTGGTACAAAGAGAGTTGTGAGCTGCTATTGAGAGCCCTATAGAAGGGTCGACTTTTGAGATTTCTTCCACAATCGCGATATAATCGTGGTAGTCGAGACCTGAGCCACCGTAGGCTTCGGGTACTAAAACGCCCATAAAGCCAAGTTCGCCTGCTTTGCGGAATACCTCCACAGGAAATTCCTGACTTTCGTCCCATTCCATCACGTGCGGACGGATATATTTTTCGGCAAACTCTTTAGCCGCATCGGCTACCATTCGTTGTGTTTCAGAATAGTTAAAATTCATTCGTTATATGCTTATTCTAATACCAAGGGGCAAAGATACAAAATAATTACGAATTACGAATTACGAATTACGATTTTTTTAATGAGGGGGTGAAAAGAAGAATGTTAATTGTTAGAGAAGTGTTATTGAATAAAAATGGTGTATAGTAGCAATAAGATTGAAGAAAAAATGTTAAAGTTTGTTATATGGTAGATTTTTTTTCAGTATTAAACAAGGAAAATACTTTTAGGTACTTTATACTATAAAACATATTAATCAGTTGTAAAACAAACAAATAAATGTTTTACGCTTTCTGAAGAACAAGCGAACCTCAACCGAAGGTAAAGCGAAGCTAAGACGAACCTAAGACGAAGGAAAGACGAAGGAAGGGCGTTAGTTAGTTGAATTTCAATTGGTAAAAAGAGGGAATTTACTTATTGAAAAAAAAGTGTTAAAGGAGAACGATTTTCTTTTTAATTATCTTGAAGGCTACTGTTCGATATAGAGATACAACTGCAATCGGGCGATACGTTGTTTATCAAAACCCTCTATTTGTAAAAGGTCGTCGAAGGATTTGAGCGTACCGAGCTCGGAACGCAAGCCTACAATCTTCTTGCCTTCTCCGTATTTCACATAAGGAATTTTGCTGAGTTCGTACATATTGAGAGTATTGATGTCCTTCTTCTCTATCACGGGTGTTGTTTGTACCTCAAAGCGCTCGGCTACTCGTTCGTACACTTCCTTTTCGAGTCCGTAGACTTCTGCCACTTGGCTGATATAGGTAAAGCCGTGCAACTTGTTGCGGTATTTCAAGATGCGATTGGAAAAGCCTTCGCCTATACCGTAGATTTTCATCAGTTCTTCGGCAGTTGCGGTGTTGATATCTTGTTTGGGAAAGTGTTTTTGGGGGTATTTTTCATAGACATAAGAAGAAGTTCTGCGGTTTTTCACCCATTCGGGGAACTTAAAAGAAGGGGCTATTTTGTGCAGAAGACTATCAGGCACACCGGTTACTTGTTGGAACTCTTCGGCAGAATTGACATACTTATTTTGTGCGCGAAAAGCTTGCAAGCGGTCGATTTGCTCTGGAGTGAGTCCGAGTTTGAAGCCTTTGTAGTCTGTAATAAAATTGGGATTGAAGGGGTAAATGGTATCTTTTTTAGGCAAGGAAACAAGAGCTCTTAGCGAGTCCATCTCCCGTTGAAGTACAGTAGTTTCAGTAGGGACGAAAGTGCGATTAAAGCTGAGATTACGAAAGGCGAATTGTAGTGCTATGATGAGCAATAGCAAAAAAAGGACACCTCGGGTTTGTTGGCGGTTCATCGGTTTTAGGAGATAGGGGTTGGAGAATTAGAGTCGTTGTTTGAGAGCTTCGTACAAGAAAACAGCACAAGCTACCGAAACGTTTAGCGAACTAATATCGCCTACCATTGGCAATTTGGCTTTGCTATCTACTACTTTGAGTACTGCTGGCGATACCCCGACATCTTCCGCCCCCATAACAATAGCGGTAGGTACCGTAAAGTCTTCGGCGTATAGCAATTGGCTAGTCTTTTCGGTCGCTGCCACTACCCTAATGCCACTGCCTTGCAGGTAGTAGACCGCATCTACAAGGTTTTCGACCTTGCAAATAGGCACGCGAAACACAGCCCCAGCCGAGGTTTTGACAGTATCGGCGGTGATGCTTACACTGCCACGCTTAGGGATGATAATCCCCGAAACGCCTGTACACTCTGCCGTGCGGATAATCGCGCCAAAGTTGCGCACATCAGAAAGGTGGTCTAACACGAGGAAAAGTGGTGTCGCTCCGCTTTCGGTAACTGAGATTACCAAATCCTCAAAATTGTGATAATCTACGGGGGAGAGGTTCGCCACTACCCCTTGGTGGTTTTTCTTGGTAAGGCGGTTCAGTTTCTCAACGGGCACATACTGCACGGGCACTTGGGCTTCTTGCAGTAGAGGCATTAGCTCTCTAAACAAACTACCTTGTAAGCCTTTTTGCAAGAAGACTTTATCGATGGTTTTGCCTGCTTTAAGGGCTTCTATCAGGGCACGAATGCCGTATATTTGGGTTTCTTGCTGCATCTTTCAAGATGAGGCTTGCGCCTCAGAAATTTTACAAATCTTTTTCAAAATCAAACAAAGAATGATTGAGGGGACAAAGGTAGTGTATAATTAGCAAATGAGCAAATTTGGTCATTTGCTAATTAGTAGCGAACCAAAGCTGATATCACAAAAACGATGGGGAGGTTTATAACCATTTGATTATAAACCTCCCCTTATTCACATACTCACCTGCGCCAGCTCGCTGACTTCCTCAAAGAGGGGGAATTGTAGTGACTAAAAGTGACAACCAAGCTTTTTATGATACCTTATAGAGTGCTACTACGCATTGGCTAATTTACTCATTTTTAAATTTGCTAACTTCTTTGATGTCTTTCCTCTTGGAATAAGCTACGGGCTTCGCATAGCCGATGCGCAAGAGGATTTGTGGATAGGCTTTTGCTATGGGTAAATCGGCTTGCAGTTGCGCACGGAGTTCGGGCACTTCACACGGTTGATTGAGGTAAGCATTGGCGATGCCTGCTTCGGTAAGGACGAGCAAAAAACGTTCTAATAAACGACCTGTATTTATCCAGGTGCGGATATCGTCTTTCTCAGAAGTGATAAGCACTATATCGGAGGAAGATTGTATCTTCTTCAAGTCGGTTTTGTTTTGCTTATCGGCTTTTAGTGATGCCTTTACAATGGGCTCGGTTACCCAACGAGGGAGATTGGGAGCGCCGAGCACTGCGTAACTGAGTCCGTCGTGAGTGCTTTCAGAATGCTTTTTGTTGAAGCGTATCCACGAGAGGAGTTCGTTCTTGAAAGCGGGGTCAGCCATTTGCACGGCATTGCCTTGCATTACTGCTTCGGTGAGTGTTGCAAAAAGCGGAGAACCATTGGCGAAAGTGTAGAGCTTTGCCCCTGTATCGTCCATAGCTTTGCTTACTAAACTTTGGAGTAAAGAAGCGTCGATGCGTTTGCCGTCGTATACCGAACGGTTGGTTTGGCGTTTAGGAATGACAGCGGCTAAGGAACTGGGAGTTACATCTTCTCGTTTTTGCAAAAGCACGGTGATGACACCTTCGCTGGTGAGTTGTACCTGGGTGTGATAGTGCAATTCGGTGGCTTTTAGGCAAAGGTTTTCCAGAGCACAGCCCAAGCTCATAAACAGTTCGCGGTGTTTACCGTCTACGGCAGGGAGCGCTTTGGTAAAATCGGGCGTAATAATGATGCGGTTGTTCTCAACAGTGAAGAACCAAGGTTGAGAATTGTGACCTGAAGGGGCTTGTGTAGCCGCAGTGACCAATGTGAGGAGGTCAGGATTTTGACCGTTGGACTTTAAGGCAGTCAACGTCATAAGAAGTGTGATACTAAACATTTTTAAGTTCATTTTTAAGTTGTTTTTGTTTTACAGTGCAAAGTAACGGTGAAAAAGCGATGAAAAAATGAACTTGGGTTAAGAAATGCGTGAATGGCAATGAGAGAATTAGAAAATGAGGTGCGAGCCGCACAGGCAAAAACTTTGGCAAAGTGTATACCCCTAAAAGTGACATATCTGAACTATCGAAAGGAAACGGAATTTTTCAGAAGGAGGCTAAGGGGGTTTTTGGTGAAAAAAGGCTGTTAGGAGGGTGGGGTTAGCTTATAGAGAGCTTATACGAAGCTTATACGAATCTTGGACGATTGGTATAGAAAGGGTATATAAGTTGTTGATAGTGAATAGTTAAAAGTGAGTGGTTAGAGGATGAAAAGTGAGAAGAAAATCGAAAGAAATCGGTATTTATAAATAAAGAATATTCATAAGAAGTAAATGGATTAAAAAAAGCTGCTCCAATTATAGAAGCAGCTTTTTTGTTAATTGTTCATTATGAATTGTTCATTAAATTAAACCACGCCTTGATCGAGCATCGCGTGCGCTACTTTCATAAAGCCTGCGATGTTAGCACCTTTTACGTAGTTAATATAACCATCTTCCTGACCATATTTGAGGCAAGCGTTGTGGATAGACTCCATAATTTGGTGTAACTTAGCATCAACTTCTTCAGCTCTCCACGCGAGGTGCGCTGCATTTTGAGTCATTTCAAGACCTGAAGTAGCCACCCCTCCTGCATTCACTGCTTTACCTGGGGCAAAAGGCAATTTAGCATCTTGGAACACTTTGATAGCCTCAGGAGTACAACCCATATTCGATACTTCGGCTACGAGTTTTACACCATTTTTGATAAGCATTTGAGCATCATTGCCATCTAATTCGTTTTGGAATGCACAAGGCAAGGCAATATCGCAAGGGATAGTCCACGCTTTTTTACCTGCGGTAAACTTACTTTCTTTAGCAAATTTTTCGGCAAAAGGAGCTACAATATTGCGGTTAGAAGCACGAAGCTCCAATAAGTAGTTAATCATTTCGTGAGTCATACCATTGGGTACTTCTACACAACCATCGGGGCCTGAAAGTCCGATAACTTTGGCACCCAACTGAGTTGCTTTTTGTGAAGCACCCCACGCTACGTTACCAAAGCCTGATACTACTACGCGTTGTCCTTTGATATCTCTGCCAAGTTTTTTAAGCATATGGTCTACAAAGTAGAGTGCACCATAACCTGTAGCTTCTGGGCGAATGAGCGAACCTCCCCAGTTGATACCTTTACCAGTGAGTACCCCAGTGTTATACTCGTGGGCTAATTTTTTGTACATACCGTACATATAGCCTATTTCACGTCCGCCTACACCCACGTCGCCAGCAGGCACGTCGGTATCAGGGCCTATGTATTTCCAAAGTTCAAGCATAAAGGCTTGGCAGAAACGCATAATTTCGGCATCGGATTTACCGGTAGGGTCGAAGTCAGAACCCCCTTTAGCACCTCCCATAGGCAGGGTAGTGAGTGCGTTTTTGAAAGTTTGTTCAAAACCGAGGAATTTAAGCATTGAAGGGTTTACAGCTTTGTGGAAGCGGATACCGCCTTTATAAGGACCTATGGCAGCGTTGAACTGCACGCGGTAACCGAGGTTGCTTTGCACTTCGCCTTTATCATCAACCCAATCCACGCGGAAGGTATGAATGCGGTCGGGCTCTACGATGCGTTCTATAATTTTAGCTTTGGCAAATTCGGGGTGCTGGTTATACACCTCTTGTACTGATTCAAGCACTTCGTGTACTGCTTGCAAGTACTCTTTTTCTCCTGGGTGTTTTGCCTCTAAGGAGGTCATTATTTTTTTTACGTCCATAATATATTTAATTAGTTATGAATTATGTGTTAATGAATTATTTAGTTACGCAAATATATTAATGAGCGACAAAAGTAGTTAATATTATTGAAATGCACAAAGAAAACGAAAGAAATTTTTATTAAAAAGATTTATTTTCAAAAGAAAATGAAGTTTTACCTCACATATAAAAAGCCTTTTTGTTGTTCTTCTTTTCCGTGCTTGCTGTAACAAACGATATAGAAATAAGTGCCGTGAAGAGCTTTGTTATTCCCTATAAAACCTTTGGTATTGGCATAACCTCTAAAATAATCGCCTTTTTTGCCATAATGCTCGTTTTCATATACTTTTAACCCCATTTGACCAAAGATGAGGAGATGAATAGGACTATTAGCTTCTGCTCCTTCTGGCAATTAGTAGTTAAAGAAAAACTCCCCCTACTTGATAGTAAGAGGAGTTTTAACTATGTCATTTAAATATATAAATTACAAAGCTACGCGTTTAAAAGCAGTAATCTCTACATTTTTAGATTTTACAAAATCGGATACTTTTTTGCTTTCATCGTAGATGTACACTTGGTCGAGGAGAGCTTTCTCTTGGTCGAGGGTAGTGTTATCGGAGATGAAGCGTTGTATCTTACCAGGAAGGATTTTATCCCAAATTTGTTCTGGTTTACCTTCAGCTTTCAATTCAGCTTTAGCATCGGCTTCAGCTTTAGCTAATACTTCAGGAGTGAGTTGTGCTTGTGAAACGTATTGAGGTACGTGTTTGAGCGGTTTGCCCAAGCGGTGTAACTCTTCGTTTTCTTTTTCGATAATTGCGATGCGTGCTTCAGTTTCTTTAGCGATGTACTCAGGAGAGAAATCTTTGTAAGAAAGGGTTTCAGCACCCATAGCAGCGATTTGCATCGCCAAGTTTTTACCTACTTCAGTAGCATCGGCGACAGCTGCTGATAAGCCTACGATTGCAGCGATTTTGTTACCGTGGTGAATATAAGAACCTACAAAAGGCGCTTCTACTTTTTCGAAAGCCCCGAGTTCTATTTTCTCACCGATAACGCCTGTTTGTTCGAGGAGTTTTTCGGCTACGGTAATACCTTTGTAGTTAAGGGCAAGAAGTTCGTCTTTGCTATTTACAGTAAGAGCGAGATCAGCTAAATCTTTAGCGAGCGCTACGAAATCGGCGTTTTTAGCTACGAAGTCGGTCTCACAGTTGAGAGAGATGATAGCACCTACAGTGTGGTTAGCATTCACTTGTGCGATAGCAGCCCCTTCTTTAGAATCGCGGTCAGCGCGTTTAGCAGCTACTTTCTGACCTTTTTTGCGCAATACTTCGATTGCTTTATCGAAATCGCCTTCGGCTTCGATGAGGGCAGCTTTACAGTCCATCATACCTGCGCCGGTAGCTTGGCGGAGTTTATTTACGTCTGCGGCGGTAATATTTGCCATTTTTATTAATGTTTAATGATTAGTGATTAATGATTAATTCAATGTTTAAATGATTAATGGCTAAACGCTATTAACCATTAATCATTTAAGTATTAATCATTGCTTTCAGCTTCTTTATTAGCTTCGGCTGTTCTACCTGAAAGACCTTCGTTTACAGCTTCGGTGATGTAAGAAAGTACTTTTTCGATAGCTTTAGAAGCGTCGTCGTTAGCAGGGATAGCAAAATCCACCTCACGAGGGTCGGAGTTTGTATCTACCATTGCGAAAATAGGAATGTTTAATTTTTGCGCTTCTCTTACAGCGATGTGTTCACGGAGTGTATCTACTACAAATAGAGCACCAGGGAGGCGAGACATATCGGCGATAGACCCTAAATTCTTTTCGAGTTTTTCGCGCATACGTTCTACGTGTAGTTTTTCACGTTTTGAAAGGGTATCGAAAGTACCGTCTTTTTTCATTTTGTCGATAGACGACATTTTCTTTACAGCCTTACGGATCGTTACAAAGTTAGTAAGCATACCACCAGGCCAACGCTCGGTGATGTAAGGCATTTTTACTGAAGTTGCTTTTTCGGCAACTACGTCTTTTGCTTGTTTTTTAGTAGCCACGAAAAGCACTTTTTTGCCAGAGGCTACGATTTTTTTGAGGGCTTCAGCAGCCTCTTCAATTTTAGCAGCGGTTTTGTACAAGTTGATTACGTGGATACCGTTGCGTTCCATATAGATGTAGGGAGCCATATTAGGATTCCATTTGCGGGTAAGGTGACCGAAATGTACGCCTGCATCTAATAAATCTTTAATTTCTATGTTATTTGCCATTTCTTTTTAAATAGTTTACGTTCCTACTATTAGCAATAGCTTGGAGAGGTTTTGTAAATTTTAAAATAACCGCCTGAGCCATTTGGATGCTAAACTAAGGAGCAAATTGTTTTTTTAGGTAAGAGATAAGAGGTAAGAGATAAGAATAAACATTCATTTTTAACTCTTTTCCTTTAACTATTAAATATTCACTAATACTAGCGTTTAGAGAATTGGAATCTCTTACGGGCTTTTTTCTGACCGAATTTCTTGCGTTCAACCATACGAGGGTCGCGTGTTAAAAGCCCTTCGGGTTTCAATACGGCGCGGTTTTCAGCGTCGAGTTCGCAAAGTGCGCGAGCGATAGCCAAACGAACGGCTTCGGCTTGACCAGTGATACCACCACCATACACGTTTACTTTTACATCGTAAGCATCTTCAGCACCTACAAGGCTGAGGGCTTGTTTTACTTTGTATTGTAGTGTAGGGGTAGTGAAATAATTGTTGAGTTCGCGTTTGTTTACGGTGATAGTACCGTTACCTGCTTTAAGGTAGATACGCGCTACGGCGGTTTTTCGTCTACCAATGGTGTGAATTACTTCCATTATTTCAAATCGTTTAAGTTAATGGTAACAGGTTGTTGAGCTTCTTGTTTGTGCTCGGTACCTGCATACACTTTTAAATTACGTAAAACTGCTGCACCCAATCTTGTTTTTGGCAACATACCTTTTACAGCTTTTTCGATGATACGTTCTGGGTGTTTGTCGAGGAGTTGTTTTACTCCTGTGAAGCGTTGTCCTCCTGGGTAACCAGTGTGGCGAAGATAAGATTTATCTTCCCATTTGTTCCCTGTAAGGTTGATTTTCTCGGCGTTGATAACAATTACGTTATCACCACAATCAACGTGAGGGGTAAATTCGGGTTTGTACTTACCGCGAAGTAGCTTGGCTACTTTAGAGGCAAGGCGACCCAAAGTCTGTCCATCAGCATCTACCAAGACCCACTTTTTGTTTACAGTGGCTTTATTGGCAGAGATGGTTTTGTAGCTTAATGTGTCCACTCTTTGTGATTTTTATTAAAAATTAAACATTCCTTGATAGTGTCATCAAACGACACTTTTATTTTTAGGGCGCAAAAGTACGACAAATATTTGAAACTGCAAAATTTTTGAGAGGTAAGAGGTAAGAGGTAAGGGGTAAGAGTATGGTAATTAGCAAATTAGGGAATTAGCAAATTAGCCAAAATTTAAATTAATACGAGGTCGGGGTAAGAAATCTAAAATATTGCATTTTATTTGTTAAAAACTCTATTTTATGATTTTTTCTTCAATAATTTATGAAGCACATTTCTTCTATTGATATTCAATATACTAACGTCTTTCCTTCGTCTTAGCTTCGCTCTTCCTTCGGTCAAACTCCTATTAAACGACAAAGAAGATATTCTTTTTATTTTATTAATATGCAGTGTTTTAGCCTTTTTGAACCCACAAAAGACCATTAAGTGTTCTGTTTTCTAAACTTTAAAATATTTTTAGGGATTTAAGAATCATTAACATTTTTCTAATATCTAAATTAGCAGTTAGTAAAAAAGAGCTTTTTTAAACAATAGAAAATTCAACCTTTTTATATTTAATCATTTATCATAAACATTAAAAAAAGCCGTTCAGAGAGTCTGAACGGCTTTTTTCGTTATAATTAAATGAAGTGTAAAACAATTTTATTATCGTATCAGTACCTGGGCTAAGCCAATCCCTACCAAACAGGCTACTGCTACACCAATGAGCCCTGGTATCATAAAGCTGTGATTAAAATAATACTTGCCTATTTTGGTTGTACCTGTGGGGTCGAAATTGACTGTGGCAATATCCGAAGGATAGTTAGGGATAAAGAAATACGCATAAGTAGCGGGCATTATACCGATGAGCAGTGGCACGGGTAAATTCATAGCAATAGCTACTGGTAACATCATCTTGGCAGTGGCTGCCTGACTGTTTACAACTACTGACACTGCAAAGAGGGCAAAGATAAACGTCCACGGATAAGCTTGTACCATTGCAGTAATACCATCTCGGAAATAAGGCATCGCATAAGAGAAATAAGTATCACTCATCCAAGCAATACCAAAGATGGCGATACACGCCACCATTCCCGATTTGAACACTACCCCTTCGGGCACTAACTTCACTGGGGTTTTACAAGTGATGAGAATAAAGCCTCCAAAGCAGAGCATTATCATCTGGATAATAATCCCCATTGGCACGGTAGTAGAGGTTGCTACACCATCTTCCATCACTTGAAAAGTACGCACTTCGGGCAAGAGCGCCAAAGCTACAATCACTACAATAGACGATAGGAAGATATACACTGCATTTTTAGACGATTGAGGAATGACGTCGTTCAAGGTTGTTTTACTGCTGTTGAGAATCTGTTCGCGATATACAGGGTCTTGCAAACGACGTTGGTACTCGGGGTCGTCTTCGAGCTCTTTACCACGGCGCAAACTGTAGAGCGACATTGCAAGCATTCCGATGAAAGTAGCAGGAATAGTAACTGAGAGAATGTTCACCAAAGTGAGATTGTGCCCTCCTTGCATATGGAAGAGATCGAGCAGTTCTTTGCCTAAATAGACGGTTACTACTGCCGAAATAGGACTGGCAGTAAGTGCCAGCTGTGAGGCTACAGAAGCTACTGCCATTGGGCGTTCGGGGCGTATCTTGTTCTTTAAGGCGATGTCGCCAATGATAGGCATCAGTGAGTAGACCGCGTGTCCTGTACCCAGCATAAAGGTGAGCATATAAGTAGCCATAGGACCTAAGAAGGTGATTTGCTTAGGGTTTTTCCTAAGTACCTTTTCGGCTACTTGAAGCATAAATTTCAGTCCGCCAGCAGCCTCTAATATAGAAGCACAAGTGACGACTGCTAAGATAATGAGCATTACCTCAATAGGGGCTGAAGCGGGAGGCATCCGGAAGATAAATACCTCAACAATGAGTCCTACTCCTGAAATAACTCCTAAACCAATTCCTCCGTAACGGCTACCAATATAGAGCATTACCAAGAGGAAAAGAAATTCGAGAACTAATACGTATGTATCCATAAAACCATTATTTTTATAGAAAGATAATTTCTTTCGTTAAGTTACTTTTTCAAGCAACAAAAGTATAAAATAATTACGAAATACGGATAAGAAAAGACGAATTTTTTCTGTTTTTATTTTTAGTTTAAACTAACACTTCTTCTATTACTTTTGGAAAATATTCATATTCTAATAAGTGAATTTTTTTGGCTAAGGTGTCGGGAGTATCGGTGGGGAGTACGGTTGTTTTGGCTTGGAAGATGATATTACCTTCGTCGTAATGTTCGTTTACAAAGTGAATGGTGATGCCACTTTCTTTTTCAGCATTGGCAATGACGGCTTCGTGCACGTGTGAGCCATACATTCCTTTGCCACCGTATTTGGGCAAAAGCGAAGGGTGTATGTTGATGATTTTATGAGGATAAGCCTCAGTGAGATAAGCAGGTACTTTCCACAAGAAACCTGCCAGCACGATAAGGTCGGGGTGCTGGGATTTAAGGATATTGAGGACGATATCCGACTCATAAAACGCTTGTCGGTTGAAGACTAAAGAGGGAATGGCTAAGCGTTTGGCACGCGTGAGCACGCCTGCCTGAGGGTTGTTGCAGAGTATAAGGCTTACCTGCGCAGTGCCTTTTTGGTGGAAATAGGTAGCGATACGTTCGGCATTGGAGCCTGAACCTGAGGCAAAAATGATAATCTTTTTCATAGGGGGTGATTTAAACATCTGCCTAACCCCTCTTCAAAGGGGGAAGGTGGAGCGCAAAAGCAATGGGTTATTCTTGGGTGAGTTGATGAGAAAAATCTTCTATGAGTTGGGTTACGGATTTATAAATAGTGGCGTAATCGGTGAGTTCTTTCCCTATATAGAGAAAGGCAAGGGCATACTTTTCGGTTTTTACGGGCAATAGGTGTTTTTGGAGTCGGTAGCTTTCGCGCAGGCGTCGTTTTAGCAAATTGCGATGTACTGCGCGCTTGAAAGTGCGTTTGGGCACACTGATAAGCAGTTGGTAAGGAGCTTCTAAACTGCTAACAGGGGCGTACAACAACCTAAGCGGATAGCAGGTAAATGCCTCGGCTTGGGCAAAGAGTTGCTGAATGGCTTCACGCTTGCAGAGTTTTTCGGTTTTGGGAAAGGTAGGCAAAATAAAACATATTAAATTCGACGGCAAAGGTAAGAAAGAATTAACAAATGAACAAATGAGAAGAGTGCTCTTAGCTTATAGAAAGCTTATAGGAAGCTTATACGAATCTTGGACGATTGGTATAGAAAAGGCGTTAATTTGTTGAACATCACGTGTTAAACAAATGTTAATAAGAGAAGATAACAATCAAGGGAAGAGGTAAGAAACGAAAGGGTGGTAGATAGCTGAAAAATCTTTTTATTGCTATTTGCTATTTAATTTGTACATTTGCACCTTAATTGTTAAACTGAGATATTTAAGCATATGAATTTAACACCAGCAATCAGAAAACAATACACTGCTGAACAAAAAACGGCTTTGGAAGCTCAGCGCTTGGCTCAAGAGATTGCTTTTGCGCCTGTGGTGTTCCAAATATCACATCTAATGGTAAAACTCGACGTGTTCGAGGCTTTGTGCAATGCCCCTGAAGGATTGACAATGCAGGAGGTGGCTACTAAAACACAGCTGAGTGACTATGCTGTGAAAATACTTTTGGAGTCGTCGCTTTCCATAGGTACGGTACTCTTGAAAGAGGGTGACCGCTTTGCGATATCGAAAGCAGGTTGGTTTTTGCTTCGCGACAAGAGCACCCGTGTGAATATGGAATTCATTCAAGAGGTGTGCTACGAAGGGTTGTTTCACCTTGAAGAAGCCCTTAAAGAAGGAAAACCTGCGGGACTTAAAGTGTTTGGGTCTTGGCCTACGATTTATGAGGGGCTCTCACAATTGCCTCCAAAGGCGCAAGAAAAGTGGTTTGCTTTTGACCATTACTATTCTGATTACTCTTTTGAAGATGCTTTAAATATCATTTTTAAACGCCCTGTAAAGACGCTCTTAGACGTGGGAGGGAATACAGGACGCTTTGCGTTAAAGACCGTGAGCTTTAACCCCGATGTGCAGGTAACCATTATGGACTTGCCTCAGCAACTGGGTTTGATGAAAAACAATATCGCAGGCAAAGAAGGGGCTGACCGTATTGGAGGCTATCCGGCTAATCTGTTGGATGCTTCTGTGCCTTTCCCGAAAGGTTTTGACGTGATATGGATGAGTCAGTTTTTGGATTGCTTCTCAGAGGAGGAAGTAACGAGTATTCTCAGTAGGGCTGCTGCTGCAATGGACGCTCATACCGAGTTGTATATTCTGGAAGCCTACTGGGACAGACAACAACACGAAACGGGGGCTTATTGCCTTACCCAAATCAGTGTGTATTTTACGGCAATGGCAAACGGCAATAGCAAGATGTACTATTCGGGCGATATGATAAAATGCGTAGAACGCGCTGGACTAAAGGTAGTGGATATCTATGACAACTTAGGCAGTGGCAATAGCCATACGCTGTTTAAGGTAGTGATTAATGGTTAATGGTTAGTGGTCAATGATTAATAGTAGTTGCGCGACAGGTAGGTGGAAGCCACACGGGTGATTGATTTGGCAAAGTGTGTAACGTAAAAAAGATTGTAAGTCAGTGTTATATTATATCGAATTGATGTTAAAATAAGATTATGAAGCAAGAGATATCAAGTAGTGCTTTAAACAATGTTTTTCATAAAGCTGTTCAGAAAGCAATTCGTGAAAACAGAGCTTTAGGCCTGAGTAACCTCACAGTGAAAGACGGAGAGTTGGTGGAAGAAAAACCCGACGGTACTATAGTACATTTGGGTAGGAAACCTCGTTTTGGAATGGTGAAAGTAAAGAAGAAAAAATTTACTTTGAAATAGGTATGAAGCGCTTTAGAATGTTTGCAGGGCCTAATGGGTCAGGGAAATCTACCTTAATAGAAGATGTAAGAAAGGTGTGCCATATAGGGTATTTTATTAATGCTGATATCATTGAAGTACAATTAAAGGCTAAGGGATTTATAGATTGTGAAGATTACTTACCCGTTAAAGTTACTCAAGAAGATTGGTTTACCTTTCTAACAACCACTATTGAAAATAAGAAGATAGAACTGTTAGCCCTTGAAGGACTTCGCCTTGTAGATAATATTTTGGTGAGTGCTACTACTTTTTTTGATAGCTATGTAGCGGCAGTGATAGCTGATTTCTTTAGGAATAGATTATTGCAAACAGAAAGTACTTTCTCATTTGAAACAGTAATGTCTCACCCTTCAAAAGTAGATTTTTTGAAGAAAGCAAAAGCTAAAGATTTTAAAACTTACCTATACTTTGTGGGGACACAAGACCCTTCTATCAACATAGAACGGGTGGGTTTGAGAGTGTTAAAAGGGGGGCATAATGTTTTGGCTGATAAAATAACTAATAGATACTACCGCTCAATGGAACAATTAGCAGAGGCTTTTCTGTTAGTGGATAGAGCCTATATTTTTGACAATACACTTTCCAATAGTCGGTTTTTACTACTTGAAAAAGATGGAAACGAAGTGAAAATGCACTTAGAAACTGTCCCTGAATGGGTATATACTTATCTTTTGGAGAAAATAGATGTATAGGAATATTATAAAACCAGCGTTAGACTTTCTTATAGCACTGATTGCCTTTATTGTGCTGAGTCCTATCTTTGTGGTGGTGATGGTAGGGTTGTGGTTTGCTAATGACGGGAAGCCGTTTTTCTATCAGTTACGACCTGGGAAAGGAGAACGCATTTTTAGGATTATCAAGTTCAAAACAATGAACGACCGCTGTGATGCTAACGGGCAGCTTTTGCCCGATGCTGAGCGACTCACGAAAATAGGGGCTTTTGTACGGAAGACTTCGCTTGATGAGATACCACAGTTGCTGAATGTATTGAAAGGGGATATGTCGGTTATAGGTCCGAGACCGTTATTGCCTCAGTATTTGCCTTTGTATAACGAGACTCAGAAGCGTAGGCACGAGGTAAAACCAGGTATCACTGGTTGGGCGCAAGTGAATGGACGCAATGCTATCAGCTGGGAAAAGAAATTTGAGTTGGACGTGTGGTATGTAGACCACCAATCATTCGTATTAGACCTTAAAATACTGCTTCTCACGATGAAGAAAGTGTTTATACGCGAAGGGATATCGCAAGAAGGACAGGCTACAATGGAGGAGTTTAGAGGGTCGTAGCACGACAAGTAGTTTGTGGCACGACAAGTATTTTTTATAAATGAAAGAAGAAAATAACAAACCCAATATTATACTGATAGGAGGAGGAGGTCATTGTCTTTCTGTAATTGATGTTGTTGAACAAGAAGATAAATATAATATCAAAGGAATTTTAGACGACACAAAGGAAGGAGATGTTTTAGGTTATCCTATTTTAGGCAATAGAGATTTAGTGAAGGAATTATCTACTGAGGGAGTATTTTTCTTAATAACAGTAGGTCAAATCAAATCATCATCTGTAAGAGAAGATATTGCCTTGTTATTAGACTCTTGTAAAGCAAAATTAGCCACAGTGGTATCTCCTTTAGCCTATGTTTCAAAATATGCTACTATAGGCGAGGGCACAGTTATAATGCATAATGCCATCATCAATGCCAAGGCAAAAGTAGGGAAACATTGTATTATCAACACAAAAGCAAATATCGAACACAATGTGCAAATTGGTGATTTTTGTCACATTTCTACTTGTGCTACAGTTAATGGAGATACTGTAGTAGGTAAAGGGACTTTTATAGGTAGTAATGCAACCATTTCAAATGGCATAACAATTGCTGAAAAGAGTATTATAAATGCTGGAAATTTTATAAAAAGATAATAGTATGAAAGAAAAAATATGGTTATCTTCCCCACATATGGGGGGGAATGAACTAAAATATATCCATCAAGCCTTTGAGGAGAATTGGGTAGCACCCTTAGGTCCTAACGTAAACGGCTTTGAGGAGGATTTACAGCACTTTTTAGGCAATGGAGTGAAAGTATCGGCACTTTCGGCGGGCACGGCAGCCTTGCACTTAGCTCTTATAGAGTGTGGGGTGCAAGCAGGCGATGAGGTGCTCTGTCAATCGATGACTTTTTCAGCTTCTGCTAATCCTATCGTATACCAAGGAGCTACACCCGTGTTTGTAGACTCGGAAGAGAGCACCTGGAATATCTCTCCCGTTTTCTTAGAAGAAGCCATTGAAGACCGCATCAAAAAAGGCAAGAAGCCCAAAGCAGTGGTAGCTGTATCGCTCTACGGAATGCCTTTCAAAATAGAGGAGGTGCTCACTTTATGTAAAAAATACGACATTCCCTTAATAGAAGATGCCGCTGAAGCCTTAGGAAGTACTTATAAAGGCAAGCCTTGTGGCACCTTTGGTAGGTTTGGGGTTCTTTCGTTCAACGGCAATAAGATTATCACTACCTCAGGAGGAGGGGCATTGGTATGCCACAGCCAAGAAGAGAAAGATAAAGCCGTATTTTTGAGCACCCAAGCGCGCGACAATGCTCCTCACTACCAGCATTCGCACATAGGGTATAACTACCGTATGAGCAACATTACGGCAGGCATAGGTCGCGGACAGATGGAGGTATTGCCACAACGCATTGAAGCCCGCCGAAAGATGTATGCTTTTTATCAATCATTGTTTAAAGATATGGGGGGTATACAGTTACAGAGTGAGCCTAACAGCGATTTCTTTTCTAACCATTGGCTTTCGGCTATTACTATCGACAAGGCAAAAACAGGATTTGATAGAGAAGACTTGCGATTAGCCTTTTTGGAAGAAAATATTGAAACGCGCCCCTTGTGGAAACCTATGCACTTGCAACCTGTGTTTGCTACCGCCCCTTACTACGGTAAAAAGACCTGCGAGCGCCTGTTTGACAATGGATTATGTTTGCCCTCAGGTTCTAATCTTACTGATGCAGACCGAGAGAGAATAAAAGATGTTTTTAAGAAATTATAAAAGTATCTCTATAAAAATTAAAAAGAATTTTGTACCTTTGTGCAAAATTCCCCATTTATATTAAACAATGCCTCAAGCACATAATACATATAGTGATAGCACTTTGGTAAACTTAGCTACTGCTCGTTACACCCCACGTTGGATCGTGGTGTGTATGGAGGTGCTTTTGCTATTTATAGCTCTATTCTTTTCCTTTTTTGTAGTAGAACGCTTGGGGGTATATATTCCCGACAGTATTCCTCTTTACAAACGCTATTTATTAGTTATCGGGGTGAATATCTTCTTTATGTTCATCTTCCGTACTTATTCAGGGATTATACGGTATTCTACTTTTAGAGATTTGTTTCGCATTCTGCTTTCAAGTGGGTGCACGGTGATAGCAATGTTTATTGCCAACAAGATAAGTCTCCACGTTATAGGCGAAAAAGTATTGCTGAACCCTATTCTACTGATATATTTTACTGTATCGTTCATCATACTATTTGTATTTAGGTTATCGGTAAAAGAGTTTTTTTATTTGGTAAAAGAAATTAATAGGCGTACTTCTAAGAGGCGTATTCTTATATTGGGGGTAGATGATGAAGCAGTTGCTTTTGCCAATGGAATTATAGGTAATGCTGTGATTCCTTATTCGGTAGTAGGTTTTCTTACTGGGCGTACGAATCCTAAGCAGGCTACACTGTTGGGTAGACCCATTATCTCAAAAGATAAATTTATAGATACTCCTTGTGAAGAATTAGAGGCTGATGGGGTGCTCATAAACAAGAACCATCTTTCAAAAGAAGAGATTACTTTTTGGGTGAATGTGTGTTTAGAAAAAGATTTGCAAATACTCAAAACTCCTGCACTACAGAAATTACGTCCAGAAAAAGAAGGATTTAACCTTCATAAAATACAAATAGAAGACCTATTAGGGCGTAGACAGATAGTATTAGATAACGAAGAAGTACGAAAAAAACACTATCACAAAAATATATTGGTAACAGGAGGAGCAGGGTCTATTGGTAGTGAGTTGATACGACAGATAGCTACCTTCACTCCTGCCTTAGTAGTTGTGCTCGACCAAGCAGAAACGCCTCTATACGACATAGAGTTAGAACTTAAAGAGAGCTTTCCGGACATCGCTTTTGAGTTTGTTTTAGCCGACATTACCAACCGTGAACGTTTAGAAAGTGTGTTTAAAGCGCATAAGTTTTCAGTAGTCTATCACGCGGCTGCCTATAAACACGTACCGATGATAGAAGAAAATCCACACGAAGCAGCTTTAGTGAATATACAAGGCACCAAGAATGTAGCTCTTTTGGCTAACAAGTATGAAGTACCTCACTTTGTTATGATATCCACTGATAAAGCAGTGAACCCCACCAATGTAATGGGTGCTTCAAAGAGGGTGGCAGAGCTTTTTGTACAAGCCTTACAAAACAAAGAAGGCAACAAAACAACTTTTATCACCACTCGTTTTGGCAATGTGTTAGGTTCTAATGGGTCGGTAATTCCTCATTTTAGGAAACAGATAGAAAAAGGAGGTCCTGTAACCATTACCCACCCTGATATAGTACGCTACTTTATGACAATAACCGAAGCGTGTGAGTTAGTTCTCCAAGCAGGGACTATGGGCAAAGGTGGCGAGATTTTTGTTTTTGATATGGGTGAACCCGTGAAGATACTCAACCTCGCTACTCGTATGATTAAACTATCAGGCTTTGAACCTAATGTAGATATCAAGCTTGTGTACACAGGTTTGCGCCCTGGTGAGAAACTCTATGAAGAACTACTAAGCGACAGTACTAAAACAATGCCTACGCACCACAAGAAAATAATGATTAGCAAAGACCCTTCAATGTCGTTTACCGAGATAGAGGCACTCACTGTCCAAATGTATGAGGTAGCTACGCAAGGCGATAAGACAGAAGTAGTGCGTTTATTAAAACAAATAGTAAAGGAGTTTAAAAGCAATAACTCCGAATATGAAACCTTAGATAAGAAAATAGAATGAGAATAGCAGTCATAGGCAGTGGATATGTGGGGTTAGTATCAGGGACTTGTTTTGCTGAGATGGGCAATAAAGTAACCTGCGTAGATGTAAACACTGAGAAAATAGCGAAACTCAAACAAGGTGTGATTCCTATTTACGAGCCAGGCTTAGAAGAAATGATATTGAGCAATTTAGCTAAAACACTATTTTTCACTACTGACCTCGCGGAGGCAATCAAAGATGCTGAGATAGCTTTTATAGCTGTAGGTACTCCTATGGGTAATGATGGGTCGGCAGATTTACAATATGTGCTTTCAGTAGCCCAAGCCATAGGCGAAACAATGCAAGGAGAACTTATAGTAGTAGACAAATCGACCGTGCCCGTAGGTACTGCCGACAAGGTACGCACTACCGTGCAAGCTGCCTTGGATAAACGCGGAGTGAATTACAAATTTCACGTGGTGTCCAACCCCGAGTTTTTAAAAGAAGGTAAAGCAATTCAGGATTTTATGAAACCTGACCGCGTGGTAATAGGGGCTGATAGCGATGAGGCTTTTACTAAGATGAAAGCCCTTTACTCATCCTTTTTCTTACAACACGAACGCTTTATCACGATGGATATTCGTTCGGCAGAGATGACCAAATACGCCGCCAATACGATGCTGGCTACTAAGATTTCGTTTATGAATGAGATTGCCAATATCTGTGAGCGTGTAGGGGCTGATGTAAATAAAGTGCGTATAGGGATAGGCTCTGATAGCAGGATAGGCTATAGCTTTATTTACCCAGGATGTGGCTATGGAGGTTCTTGTTTCCCGAAAGACGTATTGGCACTTAAAAAATTAGCAGAAGAGGTAGATTACAAAGCAGAACTGATTGAATCAGTAGACAATGTGAATAACCGTCAGAAGATAGTGATCGCACAGAAAGTAGTTGCGAAATACGGGGAAGACCTCAGTGGTAGGACTTTTGCGGTATGGGGGCTCTCATTTAAGCCCGAAACCGATGATATGCGCGAAGCACCTGCGATTTACATCATCAAGGAACTCATAAAACGCGGTGCCAAAGTACAAGCGTATGACCCCAAAGCGGTACACGAGGCAAAGGTATGTTACCTAAAAGATATACCCGTTATTTATGTAGAGAGCAAATACGAAGCTCTTAAAGGTGCGGACGCTTTGTTGTTGCTCACCGAATGGAAAGAGTTCCGCGTGCCGGATTTCAACGAGATAGCTAAAATGCTAAAAGAAAAAGTAATCTTTGATGGCAGGAATCAGTATAATGCCTTTGAGTTACCAAGCAAGGGGTGGGAGTATGTACAGATAGGAGTTTAAGAAAGATAAGACGACATTATTTATAAAATATTTTGAGTAAGTATACCATACATTTAAAAAACGACAAATCTTATCCTTGTGATGAGAATACCTCTTTGCTAAGAGCCGCCTTAGATAACGATATCAGTTTAGAATATTCGTGCTTTCAGGCACGTTGCAGGAGTTGCCGTGTAAAAATACTTGAGGGTGAGGTAGAGAATTTGCAAGACGAACAAGTCCTTACAGCAGAAGAAAAAGCAGCAGGTTATGTACTCTCGTGCAATGTAGTACCTAGATCAGAAGTAGTATTAGATGTAGAAGACTTGGCAGTAACATTGCCTAAACCACAAGTAACACCTTGCAAGATCAATAGCATTACAGCAGTAGCCCCTCATATAGTAGAAGTAATTTTGCGCTTGCCCCCTAAGGTCAATTTCCAGTTTTTAGCAGGACAATATATAGATATCATCAGAAACGGACAAAAACGTAGCTATTCTATCAATCATAGCCAATGTGAAGGCAATGAACTAAGATTGTTTATTCGCAATTATGAAGGAGGTTTGTTTAGTCAGTACTGGTTTAGCGAAGCTAAAGCCAACGACCTTTTGCGAATAGAAGGTCCTTTAGGCACCTTTTTCTACCGCAACAATCCCGCTTGTGAAGAGATTGTACTGCTAGCAACAGGTACGGGGATTGCACCTATCAAAGCAATTTTAGAGCGGTTGCAATCTACACCTGAATTAACAACTCATAAAAAAATATGGTTACTTTGGGGAGGAAGAAAAAAAGAAGACCTCTTTTGGCAACCCGAAACAACGCTACCTAATTTCACCTATATACCCGTACTCTCTCGCGAAGAGCAGTGGCAAGGTGCTAAAGGTTATGTACAAGAAATAGCATTACAGCAACCTATCCTTTGGCAAAAAGCACAAGTATACGCTTGTGGTAGTGAAGTGATGATACAAAGCGCCCAAAAACTCCTCACCCAACAAGGATTAAAAGAAGAAAACTTCTTCTCCGATGCCTTTATATCAGCAAATTAACAAATTGACAAATTATCTTTATGAAAGCAGTAATATTAGCAGGCGGTCTTGGTACACGACTCAGTGAAGAGACCGTTGTAAAACCCAAACCAATGGTAGAAATAGGAGGAATGCCCATCTTATGGCATATCCTCAAAATTTATTCGCATTATGGCATCAATGAGTTCATCATCTGTTGTGGCTATAAAGGCTATATCATCAAAGAGTATTTTGCCAACTACTTTATGCACCAATCGGATATCACTTTCGATATGGCAAACAACGAGATGCACGTACACCAAAAACGTGCTGAACCGTGGAAAGTAACCCTCGTAGATACAGGAGAACACTCTATGACCGGAGGACGCCTTAGAAGAGTATTGCCTTATATAGCCAATGAGGAAGCTTTTTGCTTTACCTATGGCGATGGGGTAGCTGATATTGATATTGCTAAATTACTAGCTTTTCATAAAGCTCACGGCAAGCAGGCTACCCTCACTTCTGTCTACCCCCCAGGTCGCTTTGGAGCTTTAGATATAGTAGGCAATCAGATTATGAAGTTCCAAGAAAAACCAAAAGGCGATGGTGCTCTCGTAAACGGAGGTTTCTTTGTCCTTTCTCCCAAAGTGATAGAGCGCATCAAAGACGATAATACAATTTGGGAACAAGAACCTCTCAAAGGATTAGCTGCCGACGGACAGTTGATGAGCTACAAACACGAAGGATTTTGGCAACCTATGGATACCCTTCGCGACAAAATGCTCTTAGAAGAATTATGGCAAAACAATAAAGCTCCTTGGAAAGTATGGCAATAGGAAAAGTAAATCCACAATTTTGGAAAGGCAAACGCGTATTTGTTACAGGGCACACGGGCTTCAAAGGTTCGTGGCTATCCCTATGGCTACAGCTGATGGGTGCTGAGGTAAAAGGATTTTCTTTAACTCCTCCTACCCAACCCGCACTCTTTGATGTAGCTAAAGTAGGCGATAATATGCAAACTGAAATAGGCGACATTCGCAACCTGCAACAGCTATCGCAAAGCATTCGTGCTTTCAACCCCGATGTGTTGTTACACTTAGCAGCCCAACCTTTAGTGCGACTTTCCTACAAAGAACCTGTAGATACGTATAGTACCAATGTAATGGGCACTGTAAACGTTTTAGAAGCAGCTCGCCATACTCCTAACCTAAAATCAGTGGTAGTCATCACAACCGATAAGTGTTATGAGAACCACGAATGGGAATGGGGCTACCGCGAAAATGAACCTATGGGGGGGCACGACCCTTATAGCAATAGCAAAGGATGTGCTGAGTTAGTAGTGTCTGCCTATCGCCGTTCGTTTTTTTATACTAACGATACCGCAGCTGTTGCTTCAGCCCGTGCAGGTAATGTGATAGGAGGTGGCGATTGGGCTGACGATAGATTGATACCCGATATCTTGCGCGCTTTCGAAAAACAACAACCTGTAATCATCCGCAACCCACTATCCACCCGTCCGTGGCAACACGTTTTAGAACCCCTTTCAGGCTATTTAGTATTAGCTGAACGATTGTATAATGAGGGCAAAGCTTTTGCCGAAGGTTGGAATTTTGGACCTAAGGACGACGATTGCCAATCAGTACAATGGATATTAGAGAAAATGGTAAAATTTTGGGGCGAAGGAGCTCGTTATGAATGGGACAAAAGCGAACAGCCTCACGAAGCTAATTTTTTGAAACTCGACTGTTCCAAAGCTACTACCCGACTCAAATGGCATCCTCAATGGCGACTCGCCGATACTTTAGAGAAAATCGTACATTGGCATCGTGCGTGGCTACGAGGAGCAGATATGCAAACCCACTGTCTTTACGAAATCAAAGGCTATATGGAATCCTAAAACTATCAGCGTAAGCTGAAACATTCATGAAAATTCGTGCAATTCGTGGGCAAACCCATCAGCGCAAGCTGAAAACTTTTATAATCAAAAAATAAAATATGTCATTAGAAACAATCAGAGAAGAAATAGCAAAATTAGTAACCCAATATGCCCAAGAGGCTTACAAGCCCAAACCCTTTGAAGCAGGAAAAACCGTAATCCCTCCTTCAGGAAAAGTAATCGGTGAGCAAGAACTCCAAAACATGGTAGCTGCCTCTTTAGAAGCTTGGCTCACCACAGGACGATTTAACGCTGCTTTTGAACAGAAATTGGCTGCCTTTTTAGGGGTAAAATATTGTATTACGGTAAATTCTGGTTCTTCAGCTAACTTAGTAGCCTTTAGTGCACTTACTTCACCTAAATTAGGCGAACGTGCTATTAAAAAAGGTGACGAAGTAATAGGTGTAGCAGCAGGGTTCCCTACTACGGTGAATCCTATTATTCAGTTTGGGGCTATACCAGTGTTTGTAGATGTAGACTTACACACACATAATGTAAATGCTGACCTTATAGAGCAGGCCATTACCCCTAAAACAAAGGCGATAATGCTCGCCCATACCTTGGGGAATCCTTTCAACTTAGAGAAAATAAAAGCTCTTTGTGAGAAATATAACCTTTGGCTTGTAGAAGATTGCTGCGATGCTTTGGGTGCTACCTATAATGGACAAAAAGTAGGTACTTTTGGTGATATTGCTACCCTGAGTTTCTATCCAGCGCACCATATCACAATGGGTGAGGGAGGAGCAGTATTTACTAATAATGCAGAGTTAAAAACCATAGCAGAGTCTTTCCGCGATTGGGGACGGGATTGCTATTGTGCACCAGGTTGTGACAATACTTGCAACTGCCGTTTTTCGCAACAACACGGCGATTTGCCTTTTGGGTACGACCATAAATACGTGTATTCGCACTTAGGTTACAACCTAAAAATTAGTGATATGCAAGCAGCCTGTGGCTTGGCACAGTTAGACCGAGTAGAAGAGTTTATAGAAAAACGCCGTAAGAATTTTGCCTACCTCAAAGAGCGACTACAAACACTTACTGATTTTCTATACCTACCAGAGGCAACCCCTAATAGCGACCCTTCTTGGTTTGGCTTTCCTATTACCCTCAAAGAAGAATCAGGCACTACACGTGTAGATTTGCTTCGCTTCTTAGACCAACAGAAAATAGGCACACGCCTGCTCTTTGCCGGTAACCTTATCAAACAACCTTATTTCCAAGTAGTAGAATACCGCGTAGTAGGCGACCTTACCAATACCGATATCACAATGAATCAAACCTTTTGGGTAGGTATCTATCCCGCCTTAGGTGAGCAAGAATTAGATTACATAGCGGAACAATTAGAGGAATATTTTGGAGTAAATTTCTAACTTTAGCACAAATAAGTAAGAACTGATGAATCGGTTTCTTTACGATATCAACCCCATCAGCGCAAGCTGAAACGTGCCTTTCGTAGGAGCTTTCAATCCTACATAGAGCAAAAAATTGAAGTAGCAATATAATTATGACAGTACTTTTAACAGGCGCAACAGGATTTCTCGGCAGTCATTTGCTGAAAGCCTTGGTAAGCAAAGGGTATAAGGTAGTAGCACTCAAACGCTCCACCTCCGATATATGGCGTTTAAAAGGCTTTGAAAACACTTTTAAAAGCTATAATATAGACCAAGTACCTTTGGAAAAAGTTTTTGAAGAGCAGCCTATAGATACTATCATTCATACAGCTTGTGTGTATGGTAGGAAAGGTGAAAGTATGCAACAAATACTTGAGACCAACTTAATGTTTGGTATAGAGTTGCTTAACACCGGGACCTTTTTTAACACCGGAACCTTTTTTAACACCGGAACCTTATTATATAAATATTTAAATTATTACGCTTTATCGAAAAAACAATTTGAAGAGTGGTTGCAATTGGCGTCTGATAAAATACAAGTGGTAAACTTAAAATTAGAACATATGTTTGGAGAACAAGATGGCAATGACAAATTTACCTCTTGGATCTTGAATGAACTCCAGCAGGAAAAAAACATCATCCCACTCACCGCAGGCACACAAAAGCGTGATTTTATTTATATAGATGATGTGGTAAGTGCCTACCTTACTTGTTTAGAACAAGCTCCACAACTAAAATCCTTTAATGATATAGAGGTAGGTACAGGTGTACTCACCCCCGTAAAGACTTTTGTAACACTTGTAAAAGAAACATTAGAAAAAATCAAGGGCAGCCCTATAGAAACACAGTTGAATTTTGGCGCTCTCCCCTACCGAGAGGGGGAGATTATGGAGCCCCAAGTAGATAATAGTAGGTTGTGCTCTTTAGGGTGGCAACCTAAAAGAAGTTTAGAAGAAAATATAGAACGATTTGTAAAACACGAGATACAATGAAATATTTGATAACAGGCGGTTGCGGCTTCGTAGGAAGCAACTTAGCTCAAGAAGTATTAAAACGAGGAGAAGAATTGGTAGTTTTAGACAATCTTTTCCGTTATGGTAGTGCCCAAAACTTAGATTGGCTCAGAACGCTCGGTAAATTCTCTTATTATCCTTATGATATACGCAACACCAATGATGTAGAAACTGTGATCAAAAAAGAACAGCCTGATATTGTGTTTCATTTGGCTGGACAAGTAGCAATGACTACTTCTATTGAAAATCCACGTTTGGATTTTGAGGTAAATGCAATGGGTACCTTCAATTTATTGGATGCTATTAGAAAATATTGCCCTAATGCTTCCATCTTATATTCATCAACCAATAAAGTGTATGGCGATTTTGCTAACCTTACCTTCAAAGAAGAAAAAATGCGCTATACCTGCCAAGAGTACCCCAATGGATTTCCCGAAACTTATCCTTTAGATTTTCACTCCCCTTACGGATGCTCTAAAGGAACAGCCGACCAATATTTATTAGACTTTCATCGTATCTACGGACTCAAAACAGTAGTATTCAGACATTCATCAATGTATGGAAGTCATCAGCACGCTACCTTCGACCAAGGATGGATAGGGTGGTTTGTACAAAAAGCTATTGAAATTAAACAGAATATAAACCACGAACCATTTACCATTTCTGGCAATGGCAAGCAAGTACGCGATGTGCTTTATGCCGAGGATGTAGTAAACCTTTATTTTCAAGGAGTGAAATATTTAGAACAAGCCAAAGGGCAAACTTTTAATATAGGAGGAGGCATTGAAAACAGCCTTTCTCTATTAGAACTCTTTGCTATGTTAGAAAAACTTTTAGGTATAAAAATGCAATATAAAGAGCTCCCTTTTAGAGAGAGTGATCAATTAGTATTCGTAGCCGATAATACTAAAGCTCAAAAAATATTACAATGGCAACCTAAAATGACCTCTGAACAAGGTATAGAAAAAATGGTAGAATGGGTAAAGAAAAAATAGATGAATATAAAAAGAATACGAGAGGTTGTCTTTGATAAATTAGGAATAGATGGAGCTATACTCTACACCACTTCTGCAAGGATTATCCAAGCAGGAGGGGGTATTGTTACTGCTTTTCTGATTGCTAAGTTCCTTTCAAAAGAAGAACAAGGGTTCTATTTTACTTTTGCTTCTGTATTAGCTATTCAAATATTTTTTGAGTTAGGGTTAGGAGGTATCCTTACCCAATTTGTAGCTCACGAAATGGCTCATATAAGAATAAAAAATAATACTTTTGAAGGGGACAAAAAACACATTTCTCGATTAGCTTCTATTTTACATTTTTCACTAAAATGGTATACCGTTTTTGCTTTCTTATTGCTATTAACACTTACTTTTGGAGGGGGCTATTTTTTTTATAGAAACACTGTGGGTATCGAGCATATCCAATGGAAGGCTCCTTGGCTAATAGTAGCTTTTTTTGCAGGAAGCAATCTGTTGCTATCTCCTATAATGGCTATTCTGCAAGGAATGCATAAAGTAAAGGAAATGGCTCGGTTAGCACTCATTCAGCAAATTACAGTAATGAGTATTTCTTGGTTGAGCTTACTATTGGGTGCGAAATTATATGTAGTGGCGATCAATGCAATGGTAGGGTTTATAGTGCTTGTAAGTTTATATTTAGGAGGGGGTTATGCTAAAATCCTATATACATTGTGGAAGCAACCTCTCTTTGAAAAAATAAGCTATTGGCAAGAAATATTTCCATTGCAGTGGAAAATAGCTCTTAGTTGGGCAAGTGGCTATTTTATTTTTCAGGCTTTTAACCCTATTGTTTTTGCTTTTTATGGACCAGTGGTAGCGGGACAAGTAGGGATTACCCTCACTATTCTGAATGCTATTCTCTCGTTAGTAGTAAGTTGGACGTCTACTAAAATACCTTTGTGGTCTTCTTTGATTGCTAAAAGGGAATATAAAGAATTAGATAATTCTGTAGAGAGGACTCTTATCAAATCGAGTTTAGTGGCTATGTTAGTAATCTTAGGGGCGCTTGTTTTTATTGCGGGACTACAATATTTTGATTTCAGTTTAGGATATCGTTTCTTGCCTTTACCGTTATGTACTGTGTTTTTTCTATCAGTACCTTTTAACAATATCATTAATACGTGGGCAACAGCTTTGCGATGTTTTAAGAAGGAGCCTTTTTTGTTCCAAGCCTTTTTTATTGGGCTCTGTTGTGTATTTGAAATGTATTTTACTGCTAAATATTTTACTATTGAGGCACTTATTTGTGGATATCTCATAATAGTAACTTGTGTGAGCTTGCCTATGAGTTACTATATTTTTAAAACTAAAAAACATAAGTACTATGAATCAACATAAAAAAATATTGAGTATCTGTATTCCTACTTATAATAGGGCAAAGATATTAGACAACGCTCTAAAAGCTATACAAAAGGAGTTGAAAACAATTGATTGTAGCAAGATAGAACTTATTGTATCTGATAACTGTTCTCCTGATAACACTGAGGAGGTAGTAGAGAACTACATTCAAGCGGGAATGCCTATCGTTTATAGCAAAAATCATACTAATTTAGGTATGGATGGCAATTTTGTACAGTGTTTTAAAAAAGCAAGCGCTCAATATGTTTGGGTATTAGGGGATGATGATTTTTTAAAAGAAGGCGCTCTGTCCTTCTTATTGGCTAGCCTCAAGAATACTGATTATGGATTGATTCACCTCAAGGTTTTTCCTAAAGGAAATGAAGAAATACAAATATATCAAACTATTGAAGAATATTTGAGCGATATCAGCTATTGGATAACTTTTATAAGTGCCAATATTGTAGCTACTAATTTTGTACCTACTATTGACTTTGAAAAATATATGGGGACGTGGTTTACCCTTATTCCTCTTTATATAACAGCAGCTAAAGAAAGTTCCAAAAACCTTATGATTAATAGACGGATTTTTGAAGATGCTGCTGATGGGGCTACTAATGGTGGTTATAACTTTTTTGAAGTATTTGTGGTAAATTACCTCACCATTCGCCGAGAAATGTTGGCAGACACTAAAAATGAAATGTATTACTACAAGAAAGAAAAGAAACGTTTGTTTAATGAATTTTTGTTAGGAAATATATATAGATTTTATTTCAAAAAAGATATAGGGAGATATAAAGTAGAAGGAGGTTGGAAAATCTTATTCCAGTACTTTGGAGGAAATTTCTATTTCTATAAAGGAATATTGAAATTGACAATTAAGAGATTATTTCCCCCTCAAATTATACAAAGAATAAAGAAGATGTTGTCATAGTATATGCGGGTATCTATTATCATAATTAACTATAACACTAAAGACATTACACTGAATTGCTTGAAATCTATCTATGAACATACAATAGAGATAGATTTCGAGATTATTGTAGTAGATAATGCTTCCTCTGACAATTCAGTAGAAGCTATAAAGGCAAGTTATCCTTTGGTGAAAGTAATAGAGTCTAATAAAAATTTAGGGTTTGGTAGGGCTAATAATCTTGGAGCAAAATATGCTCAAGGTGATTATTTGTTTTTGCTTAATAGTGATACTTTACTCATAGAGAATAGTATTAAAAAATTATATGATTTTTATGTAGAAAATCAAGAAAAACTTCATATAGGAGTCTTGGGATGTACTTTAGTTGATAAAGAGCTAAATTTAATACACTCTGGAGGAGATTTTCCTACTATTTGGAGATATATTTTTGATAATCCATTACGAGTTCTAAATAAGATTTTTAAAACAAATAAAAGTACATTTAAAAAAAATTCTTACGATGACACCTTGACTAAAGTAGATATGGTAACAGGAGCTGATATGTTTCTATCAAAAAAAAGTTTTGATAAGGTAGGAGGATTTGATGAGCGCTTTTTTCTTTATTATGAAGAAACAGATATGGAGTACAAACTTATGAAGTTAGGATACTCTCATTATATTACAAATATTACAAAAATAATTCATTTGGAAGGTGGAAGTATGAGTTATTCCAATTGGAAGCGAAAGATTGTTCAAAATAGTCAAACACTTTATTTTAAACTTAATCATTCAAAGTTTTTTTGGTTATATGGACTATATGAGTTTTTGATAACTCCAATAAGATTTTTACAATTCAAATATTCTTTCAAAGATAATTTAGACTTTGTCAGAAGTAATATAAAAAATATTTTTTAAAATTAAAATAGTACAAGTTTGATAAAAAAAGAGGAAGCATATAAGGGAGTACGTGTTATTTTCTACTTAAATGTTTTTTACATTTTAGTAAGTTATCTTTATGCTATATTTGTAGGCTCTTATAATGGTGATTTTTTGAATGTTTCAGTAAATTTAGGATTAAATTTTTTAACCCTTATAGCTTTTTTTTGCATATTACCTTATTGGGTTCAATGGAAGATTTACAAATATTTTAAAAAAAAGGTAAAGAATAGAAAAAGTATATATATTGATATCCACTATGTCAAGAACTTTGTCTACATAATTTTATTATTACACGTATTTATAACTATTATTTTTGGTGTAAATAGAGTTGGCGCTCCTCCATATGAAGCTCCAGCAGTTATTAAGATTTTTATACAAATTCTTTTGAGGTTCAATTCTTTTTTATGGGGCTCTTTTCTATTTTTTCTACTCCCTAAAAAAAACAAGGGAGCTTTGATTTTAACAATATTTTTAATGCTTTCAATAGGTGTATTGAGGGGCTCTTTTGGGATAATCTATAATATATTTTTATTGTTTTTAATAAAATACTTCAATAGTATTATAAGAATTATAAAGAAAAAAATGATTTTTATTCTTATGGGGATTGCTTTTTTCCCAGTTATTGTGGAATTTGCTTATTCACAAAGAGATATCATAAGGAATAGTAATGAAAAAAAGATAGAAAATGAAAGTCTTATTGCAGGAAAATTGATAGGAAGAATGTCTAGCTTTTCTAATACTGCAATTTTAGTAGATAATGTTTTTGTATATTTTTTGTTAGCTCGAACATTTGATAATTATTTTTATCAAAAAGGAATGCTTGTTGCTATAAGCACTTCCTATGAAGAAAGAGGGTTTAAACCTCCTGAAAAAGTTTTGTTACCTGATACTCCTGATGGGTCCTCATTTATGTTAGGGACAACTGGAATTCTAATTTTTTCTTTGTATAATTCACCAATAGCTTTTATTTTAAATCTTTGTTCTATCATCATTGTATCGCTAATAATATATGGGATTTTATTAAGAATTAAATTTAAATACAATAAAGAGCTAGCATATCTATTATTAGTTGCCCCTACATTAAGTGGTGTAGCAGGGGAATATGCTTTTAATCTGATAATAGTAGTCATATTTTTTATAACTTTATTTATATTTAGATTTTTACAAAAACTTATTAAATATGAGAATCAAATATATAGACACGATCTGCACAAATAAGATGCATGTTATTTTTAATGCGTCACTATTGGCTATGTTAATCAATTTGTACTCTAATATTATTTTTTTTGGTGAAAAAAGAAATGTGAGTGATGTGATAAGTATTTTGAAAGAAAACTATATTGATGTTGAGAAAGTTAGAAGAAGAAATCTATATCTAATTACAACTCTCTCTGGTATTCGTACCTTTCTAACATTTTGTTTAAGTTTTTTTTACAATTTATATTTCATAATTTTCAGTAGAAAAAATGATCTTTTGGTATTTAATTATAATAATTTATTTTCTGTAAGAAGTATAAATTTTTTCAATAAAATTTTTAATAGAAATATTCTTATTTTTTGTCATGGTGAAATGGAGTTCTTAATATCTGACACAAAACAATATGGACTTCTAAATACAATTCTGACTTATTTTGGAAAAAATTTTTTCTTAAATAAGCAAATACAAATACACCCAAAAATAAAGTTTGTAGTAATGGGGGACTCTATATTATTAAACATAAAAAGTGTAATTCCTAATAATATTTCAAAATCTTTTATCGCTATAGATCATTCTTATTTCTTTAGAAGAAAAGAAAACTTAGATCTTTCATTTAATAATAAGAAAATAAAAATTGGAACTGTTGGTACTTTTTCAAAAATAAAAGGAGGCGAAGACTTTTTTAAATTATATAATCTAATAGGCCCTGATAAAGTAGAATTTTCTATAACAGGCAGAATCTTCTATGATTCATACATTATTGATTCTATGAAAATAGATATCCCTAAAAATAAGGGAAAAAATATGATACCAAGAAATGAATTAGAAGAAAGAATACAAAAATTAGATATTATCTTATTTTTTTATCCTAAAACTTCCTATAAATTAATAGCTAGTGGAGCTATTATGGATGCAATAAATATGAGAAAACCTATTTTAGCTATTAAAAATGATTATTTTGACTATATTTTTAGAAAATTTGGACGTTTTGGTTTTTTAGTTGATTCCGTTGAAGAAATGGCGACAATTTTGAAAAGAATTAGAAAAGAAGATTTATTATTTGATTTTGATTCTATACAAAAAAAAATGAATATTTCTAAAATAACCGAACAACTTGAAAGAAATCTTATTGATATTAATTTTTTTAGGAAAAATTACAAGTGTTACTAATTGATGCTATATACATAAATACTGGAGGAGGAAAAATTCTCTTAGATTATCTCATCGAAGAATTAGAGAAAACAGATAAGCAAATTTTTTATCTGTTAGATAAGCGTATTGAAAAGGAAAAATATGTTGTAAAATCTACAAATGTTATACTATATTTAAAATCAGGTTTTTTTGATAGGATAAATTTTTACAAAAAAAACAAAAAAAAATTTAGTAAAGTGTTTTGTTTTGGCAATATCCCTCCTCCTATTAAATTAAAAAGTGATGTTCTCACATATTTTCAAAATATAAATTATATTTCTTATTCTAAGAAAGATTTTTCTTTAAAAAATAGATTTCTTTTTTTCTTAAAAAGGAAAATTCTTTCTCTATGGAAAAACAACACTGACAAATGGATTGTACAATCATTGTATGTACAGCAAAAAATGATAGAGAAGTATGGAGAAAACAAAAATAAAATAGAAATCATTCCTTTCTTCAAATCTATCAAAAAAAAGAAAGATATTAATAATCTTGATAAAATCTCTAATTCCTTCTTATATGTAAGTAATGCTTATTCTAATAAAAATCATATACGATTGATCGAGGCATTCTGTAATTTTTATGACAAGTATAAGATAGGAAAGCTAACACTTACTGTAAGTGAAAAATTTAATGAAATAAAAAAACTTATTGATAGTAAAATTCAACAGGAGTATCCAATAGAAAATTTAGGATATGTATCTCAAGATGTACTGATTAAATCTTATATACAAAGTGAATTTGTCATTTTTCCATCAACTTCCGAAAGTTTTGGATTGGGTCTTATTGAAGGGATCGAATTTGAATGTAAAATCATTAGTGCTGATTTACCTTATACTTATGCTGTATGCGAACCTTCCATTGTTTTTAATCCTTTAAGTATTGAAAGCATTGAAAAGTCATTTGATTTAGCAATACATAATAATGTAAAAAATTCTATATTAAAAACTAAAAATAGTATTAGTGAACTCATAAGCCTATTAAAGAGTTGAAATGAAAGAAAATTTAGTATCTATTATTACCCCAATGTATAATGCTGAAAAATATGTTGGCTTGACTATTGAGTCTGTAATTGCTCAAACATATAAGAATTGGGAGATGATTATCGTAAACGATGGTTCAAAGGATAGTTCAGCTAAAATCGTAGAAGACTATGTACAAAAAGACTGCCGTATTAAACTAATCAATCAAACCAATGCAGGCTCTGCTACGGCAAGGAATAACGCCTTAAAAAATGCACAAGGTCAATATATCTGTTTTTTAGATGCAGATGATTTGTGGGACGCTGTTTTTTTAGAAAAACAAATTAACTTTTTAAAAGAGAAAAATGTAGCTTTAGTTTTCTCTTCTTATAGAAGAATTGATGAACAAGGAGAACAAAAATTAGAGCCTTTTATAGTCCCAGAGTCTGTAACATATAAAAATTTGCTTAAAACCTGTTCTATTTCTTGTCTTACCGCTTTATACGATAAAGAACAAGTAGGGGAACAATACTTTAAGGATGAATTAAAAAGTCTAAGAGATGACTTTGTTTTTTGGTTACAAGTACTTAAGAGAGTTAAAATTGCCTATGGAAATAATGTTATTTTAGCTTCTTATCGTGTTTTTGCAAGTAGTACTACAGGAAACAAAAGAAAAGTAATTAAACCTCAATTTATGGTTTATTATAAAGTTGAAAAATTAAGTTTTATAAAAAGCTTATATTACTTAGGGCATTGGGCAGTAAATGGATTTTTTAAATATAGGAAATAAAATGGATTTAATAATAGGTGCTGGAGTGTCAGGCATCTCGTATGCTACATTCTCAAATAATGACTATTGTATAGTAGAAGCCTCTGATGAAATAGGAGGCTATTGTAAAACTGTAAAAAAAGGAGAGTATATATGGGATTACTCAGGTCACTTCTTTCATTTCAGAGATGAAAAATTAAAAGAGTTAGTATGCCGACATATCGACCCTAAAACCCTAAAGATAGTCAAAAAGAATACCAAAATCTTGTATAAAGGTAGGTATATTGACTTTCCTTTTCAAAAAAACATACATCAGCTTGAAAAAGAAGAGTTTATAGACTGTCTGTATGATTTGTTCAAAGCAGATGACTATGGAAATATAAAGTCTTTCAAAGATATGGTATATGCTAAATTAGGCAGAAGTATTGCTGAAAAATTTCTCATTCCATACAATGAAAAACTTTATGCTTGTGATCTAAATAGTTTGGATGCCGATGCCATGGGAAGATTCTTCCCTAAGGCTAATAAAAAAGAAATCATTTTAAATTTCAAAGAGCAAGGAAGCGCTTCCTACAATGAATATTTTGTATATCCAACAGGAGGAGCTATTGAATATATTAGTTCTCTTTATAAAAATGTAGATGATGCTAAAGTCTCCCTGAATGAAAAAGTAATAAAAATAGATATTCATAACAAAGTTGCTTACACAAACAAACGAGAAATAAAGTATGATAACCTAATTTCCACTATACCTTTTCCTTTATTATTAGAACTTTGTGATATTTCCTACATAAAAGAATATTTTACTTGGAACAAAGTATTAGTTTTCAATTTAGGTTTCAATAAAAAAGGATCTGACACAGAAAGTAGTTGGGTATACATTCCTGATAAAGATATTTGTTTCTATCGTTTGGGATATTATGATAACATCTTAGATACTTCAAAAATGTCCCTATATATAGAAATGGGATTCCCTAAAAATTTTATCATAGAAGATGAACAGAAGTATCTACATAGGGTACTTGAAGATCTGAAAAAAATAGGTGTAGTAAAAGATGAAGAACTTATAGATTATCACTCTATGGTAATGGATCCTGCCTATGTACATATTAATCAGAAAGGTATACAAACTGTAGAAAAATATAAAAAACAATTGTACCAAGATAATATTTATTCTATTGGGCGCTATGGAAGCTGGACATATTGTTCTATTGAAGATAATATTATAGAGGCAAGAAGTTTAGCTGAAAAAATAAAGATTTTACACTCCTATACAAACTAAAACAATATTTTTAAAGATGATTTATAAATTTCTTAGAAAAATGTGGTAAGCCTTCAAAAACATTTAGTGTATGAAAAAATAAAGAACCTGCCAGTTTTAGGTAGTTTTTCTATAGGTAGGAGGTAGATGTTTATACCAATGGGGTAAAAACATTCTGAGAAGTTATCGTAATTAGAATATTCTTTGTAACTTCACACCTTGAATAATATAATGTCAGTATGATACAACAGAATATTGATTTACAACTATATTTACATCACAATCCGTATAAATCTATGTCATCTGTGCAAAACGTCAAAAACAGTCACAAAGTTGCCCATCTATCTCTTATCTCTTTCCTTAGAGTAACCTTGGAGCAACCCTATCAAAATATGGTACCATCATCAAAACAGTTACCTTATGGGGTATACCATCAAAGAACTTGCTTATATGATAAAGGAAGTTATTAGCTATCAAGGAAAAATAGTCTTCGATAGCACCAAACCCGATGGCACAATGCGTAAACTCACCGATCCTACTAAGCTACACCAACTAGGGTGGAAACATTCCATAGAACTCCAAGAGGGAATTAAGTTAATGTATGAGTATTATTTGCAAAATCAAAACTTCTTATAATTAATTTTTTTCATATTCTTTAATATGAATTTGGACTAAGAATTTTAAGATTTTGCTTAAAAAAGATATGTGAAACGATAAAAAAGCTGTCCTGAGATAGGACAGTTTTTTTATCGTTTTAATAGATATACTATACTATTTGATAGCTTCGTAAGCACGAATAGCTTTGTCGAAACGGTCGTTTACACTTTCTAACGTGTAGAGACCATCGGCATTAGCTTTCACACCTTTAAGCTTTAGAGGGAATACTACTGGTGGATTTTGCATATCCAATAGTTCCATTCCACGCAATTGCTCGGTGGTTTGGTATACGATGTTTACTGATACAAACTCTTTACCGCTGTTGTCTACCCATTTTTCAAATACGAGTTTGCTTCCTATTGGGGTCTTCTTCTCAATAGATTTAGGCAAACTGTATTCTTCTACTTCCAAAGCGGCATTCACGCTGGCAATGTTAGAATCGTGACCACAAAGAAATGTGAATTTGCGGTTTTTGGCGTTGAGTTCGTCTTTCATATACACCAATAGTGGGTGCGCTACGTTCACCGCTACAATAGGAGCGGCGAAAAGCACATCGCCATAGACATCTTTTACCTTAGCGATTTTCTCCCAATCGGAGGTGGTGAGGTTGTTGCCAAATGCTGCTTGCACAGGGTCTTTATCTTCATAGTATTGCAAAATAAAAGCATCGGAAGCGGAGTTAGCTAACTTCAACGAACCTTTCATATTAGGTTCATCACCTTTTTCGAGTTTCAACTGGGTGTTGTAATCGTTGAAAGCACACACTTCACCGGATTTACAAGCGGGTGAGTTCTTCAAATCGAGTACTTTTTCCAAGAGTTGGTAAGAGTCTTTCAACCCCTCGTTGATGCCTACAATGCCTTTTTTACCTCCCATAGCAGCAATTTCTTTTAAGGCTTGTGCTTTGAAAGCAGGGCTACTTTTGGTAAGCGCAGGGAAGAACACAGGGTCCATTTTGCTGGGGGTAAAGCGGTGGTTGATATGCAAATTGGCTACGGGCATAAATCCTGAGGAGAAATATTGTGCCGTCGCAATGGTGCGTTGCATACTATTAGCATAGAAATTCACTTCATCAACAGAGGGAACAGCGTTTTCAGTAAAAAGTCCTTCGGCTACTGTCCATTTGCGGAAAAACTGACCCATAATGGTTTCGAGTGCTCCTCCACGAAGGGTGAGTTCACTGGGGGCTGCGCTCCATTTTATCCACTCGTGAGGCGTCATTTTTTGCAAGGTACTCCCGTTCACTGATAGTGAGGAGCGAATGTTATGACGGCTGAGGATCACCACTTCTTTGAGCTTGTATTGGTTTTTGAAGCTTTCGGAGCGGTTGAGTTGTGCCATCGCTAAGAGCGGACACAAGAGGAGTAGTAATGCTTGTAGAGTTATGATTCTTGTTTTCATACCGTATTTTAATTAGAAAATTTGTTAGGTTCAACTTTGCCAAAGTTTTAATTGCTCGTCGTGCTACGACCTTTGGCAAAGTTTTAATTGCATCTCGTGCTACGAGCTTTGGCAAAGTTTGTGACTGCTATATGGTGGGAGGTCTTTTATAACTATATGATAATAAACCTCCCCCGTTCCCCCTCCAAAAGGGGGACAATCCACAATTATACCTCTATAAAAACTTTTCAAACAGTCCCTTTGCAATTGCCCGTGCAATTCACACTTAGAATTTAATTTGCAAACGTGTTTCGATAAGACTTAGATTGGTGTCGGGAACTCCAGCACGGTAAGTAACACCGGTGTAGGAAGCACGTACACGCCAAATCATATACTTATTGATATAGTAGTTGAAAGTGAGCGAATAGTCGTTGAGGCGACCTCCCAAAATACCTGCTTTAGGGTCGGATAAATCGGTATAGTTATAATCGGCAACGAGTTCTAACGCGCCAGGTCTGGGGGTAGCAATACCTCCATCGATTTCATTGTACTCATAAGGATTTCCTTTCACAATAGCGCGGAACATTCCATACCCACCACTTGCTTTGAAATTCTCAAATCCACTCTTGCGGTTTATGTTCACATAGTAATATTGCGCTTCTACACCAAAACGACCCCGTGCAAAGAGCAATTCAGGAGAGAATTTGTAGAGGAAAGTAGCGTTGTCAATAGTTGCTTCTTGGGCAGTCACTTTGGCGATACGAGTAGGGAAAGGGGTTTTGAGCACATAAGAACTGTGGTTAAGGGCAACATCTTTGTTGTAACGAGGGGTTTCAAAAGCACCTGAAAGTCCTACGTGAAAAATTTTACCTTCTTCGCGTTGTGGGCGATAGAGCAAGCGCGACATCATACCCATTCCTTGGTCGCCAGTAACATCGGGACTTTGTTTCATTGATTCACTTTCGGCAAAAAGGCTAAGTGTACCCATAAAGTCGTTCTTTTGGTGCAAGAGCATCAACCCGACGAGACGAGAATTGAAGAAAGCCTCGTTACTTTGGGGTTCTTCCATCGATATTTTGAAAGAAGAACTGGTAGCGCTTTGCATACCAAATTGGTGTACGAAATAACCTCCGCGCAAGAGCGTATGTTTACTGAAACCGTATTCAATAAAGATATCCTTAGGAGAGAGTTTTCCGTAGGCATAACCTATATCTACTTTGGCTTTCCAATTGCCATAGCGCACGCCTAATCCCATACGCATATCGGGGATGGCCATCCCACTCACAAACATATCTTTTTGTTCATTGGCATTGAAATAGCCAGCGTCTATCAAGATACGTCCTCCGGGTTTTACTTCTAACTTTTCTTCGGGTTTAGGAGCTTCTTGTACAGGTGTAGCGGGCATAGGTTCGGTGGTATCGGTAACGGTGGTTGGTTCTTCTTGGGCATAGGTATAGCCCACAGCCATTAGGCTGAACATCATAAAATATATCTTTTTCATAGTTTTAAATTTTATTTAGTCATACGTTCACTTTTCTTTACTTTGCCTTTCTTTACAAGTCCTTCAAACTCTTTTTTAGCTTTTTCGAGTTGTTTCATAAAAGCTTCATTGGCGTGCAAACGTGCTACTACGGCACTGGCTACAAGGCGTGCCGCATCTACATCACTTTGGAAGTGGTAACCACAAATCACGCGACTTTGTCCCATTTCATATCCGCGTTTGAGGATTTCGTTTTGTCTATCCACGTTGATTTCGGCAAGCACCAAAGCAGTAGCCCACCCGATAGCGGTGTGTCCTGAAGGATAAGAACCATTAGTAGAAAGTTCTTGTTGTTGCTCGGGGTTGCAAGTGGTCTTTTCGTAGAAAGCAAACGGACGCACGCGCATATAGTGTTCTTTGGCGGCACGAGTAGCGAGATCGCCAGCATCTTCGCGCATATTTACTACGAGTTTGTAGATTTCGGGAGTGGTTTCCTTAGAAATCTTGATGCCAAAAGCTTCGGAAAAAGCATTAGGCACGCCAGGACCGTCTACACGGGCATCGGATGCGGCTTGCTCACCACGAGGGGTACGGCGTTGCATTAAGCCCCATTGGTATTGGGCTTGGTCATTTAAAAAGAGGATACTACCTGGTTGAGGAGGAGGAGGTAAGAGTTCAAGGCTATTTGCCACATCACCTATTTGCAAGAAATAGAGGTCGGGTTTGGTTCTTACGTCTTTAATTTTCTCTTGTGCGAATGTAGTTGCCATCACCGATAGCAAGGCTACGAATAATAATGTTTTTCTCATCTTATTATACAGTTTAAAATTATTGTATTCTCTTTCGGTAGTCTTTTAGGCTTTAAAAGACTCTACAAATGTAGGGAGGAAATAATAAATATGCAAATTATTTCAAAAAAATATTTACTAAAAAAGAAAGAAAGAAAAACAAAAGAGGTGATTTTGTGGTTTTTAGGTGCGAGGTCGGTCGTAGCACGACAGGCATTTATTAATTAGCAAATTAGAAAATGAGAGAATGAGGAAATGAGGAAATGAGGAAATTAACAGATTAGTAAATGGAGTAAATGTCAATAATACCAGAAATGTCAATAATTCCAGAAATGCCAGAAATGCCAATAATACCACCAAGGGGAATAGGCGGGGTGGGCTTTTCAGATGAATCGGACAGTTTAGAGGAGGGGTTAGAGAGTTCGGAAGGAAACGGAAATGAACGGAAGAGAGCTGAGAGAAGATTTGGTGAAAAAAGGGTGTAAGATGGGTGGGGTTAGCTTATAGAGAGCTTATAGGAAGCTTATACGAATCTTGGACGATTGGTATAGAAAGGGTGTGTGAAAAATTGATTAATAGCTTAATACAACAATGCCAAAAATGTCAAAAATGGGGTTTCGAGGCGAAAGAAAAGGAATCCTCACCCCGTTCACATACTCTCCTATTCGGAGACTTCTCCCGAGGAGAGGGGGAATGTAGCGACGGAAAGGAGAAAGTATAATTAGAGAATTAGCAAATTTGGAAATGAGAAAAAGGGGAAGCGTGAGGTCTTAGGCAATAGGCACTAGGAAGGAAACATCCCCCTAATCCTCTTCAAAGAGGGGAATGTGGTGACGGAAAGGCGAGGCTAAGGCAAAGTTATTGCTTGTAAAAAAGCCTTAGTAGCGCCTTGTTTTTCGTTTATATATTGGCGATTGATATTGCCTATGGCGAAGCGCTTTTCGGGTGAAGCTACAAGGTTATTCATCACCTGGGCAAATTCTTCTTTACTGCTTACGGAGAGAACGCCTCCTAAGGTGACTAACTCCCTTGCTTCATTGAACTTTTCATAATTCTTACCGATGATTACAGGTATCCCAAATACGGCGGGCTCTAAGACATTGTGTAAGCCCGTAGTGCCCATTCCGCCTCCTACATAGGCTATATCGGCATAGCTGTACACTTTGGTGAGAATGCCTATGGTATCGATAATGAGTACGTCGTAATCAGAAAGGTTGAGAGAGTCTTTCTCGGAGAATAGGGCAACTTTACGGTTTAACTTCTGCTGGTTGTGTTTGAGTTCTGCGATATCGGTAGGGTGAATATTATGAGGGGCAATGATGAACTTCACTGGGGCAGTGCAAGTGTTGATATACTGCAAGTAAATGTCTTCGTCGGTAGCCCACGAACTACCGAAGACCACACATAGATTGTTTCCTTTGAACTGCTCTACAAAATCTAAATGGTTGTCTCGTTCCAATATTTCAGCCACACGGTCGAAACGGGTGTCACCACTGACAGTTACATTATTGAAGCCTAAGTTTTTAAGTAGTTGTTGAGAAAGCTCGTTCTGCACGAAGAAATGAGTAAAGCAATGCAGGGCTCGGCGCATCATTCCGCCGTAAGGCTTGAAGAAGATTTGATTTTTGCGAAAAATACCGGAGAGCAAATAAGTGGGTACTTGTGCTTTTTTGAGCTCGGTAAGGTAATTGACCCAAAACTCGTATTTCACAAAAATAGTCATTGCAGGATTTACCATTTGCACGAACTTGTGGGCATTAGCAGGTGTATCAAGCGGAAGATAGACCACTATATCGGCATCGGGGGTGTTTTTGCGCACCTCGTAGCCTGAGGGAGAAAAGAAGGTAATGAGTATTTTATAGCCTTGTTTTTTCAGGGCTTTAACAACGGGCAAGCCTTGTTCGAACTCGCCAAGAGAAGCGGTATGTATCCACACATAGCGGGTATGAGGGTCGAGTTTCGCGGTAAGGGTAGTCCATACGGTTTTACGTCCGCTTACAAAGAGGTGTATTTTTTTGTTGAATAGGGCAACGAGGGGGAGGATTGCCTTGACGATATAAAGAGAGAATGTATACATTTTAATGACGAATTACGAATGAGAAATGACGATACAAGGCGCAAAGGTAGTAAAAAAGTAAAAAGTATCGTCTTTTTAGTATTATTTTGTACTTTTGCAATCTCAGAAAGCGAATTGCTTAAACTCTATTGATAGATGAAAAAATATCTTTTTGAAATACTGTTATTGCTCTTTTCGGTAGCAATACCGTTGGCTTTAGATATGAACTTAGCAGTCTATGGAATGCTTGCTACTTTCTTGCTTTTTTTGACGCTTAGGCAGTTAAACTACTGGTTGTTTGCTATTATCTTTAGTTTTGTACTACTCACTTGTGTGCTCTTCCTACCTCAAATTATCTGGTTTGGTCATCCGCCTGCTACGATGATTGGCGCCTTCTTTGAAACAGATTTCCAAGAGTCTAAAGAGTTTATGCAACAATTACCTTTTTATTCCTATGGAGTATCGGTACTTACTTTATTATTTGGGAGTTTTATTCTTTACTTAGGCAAGAAGAAAAAGCCAATATACAATCGCCAACAGTGGTTTATTACTTTGGGAATAGCTACAATAGGGCTGGCACTTACAGCCTACCGTCCTTTTACAAAGATTCAGGAGGTGGGCGGTTTCCAATGGCAAAACACGCGCACAGCACCTATTGCGTTCTATGCTTCTATCTATCACAATGTGAAGAACTACAAACAATTGCGCAAGGAGCTGAACCAAAGCATTGAAGGCACGCCTTCTTGGCAGGTGGTGAGTGCCAAACCTAAATATATGAACTATGTGCTTGTGATAGGCGAGAGCGTACGGAAGGACTATATGTCGTTGTACGGATTTCCAATAGAGAATTCCTCTTTCTTGAAGAGTGTTAAGGGGACAATAATAGATGGCTATACAGCCACCGCTCCCAACACTACTACTGCCCTCTTGCGGATGTTCTTAAAGCAAAAGAACGGTGATTTTGTTTATGCTGATAATCTCATCTCTTTGGCAAAAATGGGAGGTTTTGACACCTATTGGTTTTCAAATCAAGGGTCAGTAGGCGAATGGGATACGCCTATTGCTAAGATAGCCTCGCTATGCGACCACAAGGTTTTCACAAAGAAGGGTGATTACTCATCAATGAATATCTACGACACGGCTTTACTACCCGTACTGCAACGCTTTTTAGAAGAAAAGAGCACACGCCCGCGTTTGTTTGTACTACATATTATGGGCTCGCACATTTACTTTCCTGAACGCTTAGAGCAATCGGTACATTACAACTATTACAACCGTAATTTTTCGGCTTACTTACAAACGATTGAGCAGACTGACAAGTTCTTACAACGCGTTTACGAGCTTTTAGAAGCACAACATCGCCCCTTTTCTATGCTTTACTTTGCCGATCACGGACTGATGACCAAAGACCGATCGTCATCGTTTTTTGCCACTCTTACTCACGGCGATACTCATCCTAACAAAGCCGTTTACCGTATTCCGTTTGCTTTGCTAAGCAGTGACGACAGAGAGCACAAGGTAGTAAAAGTTCCTAAATCGGGTTTTTACTTTCTAAAAGGTTATGCCCACTGGTTAGGAATAGACGAGCCGACACTTAGAGGATATGAGTTTTTATCAGCGACGCCTGATTCTTTAAAAGTATTCAACCAATATGAGAATGTTCCTTTTGAGAGTTTAGAAGAAGACAATATAATAACTAATAACAAGTGAAAAAGCGCAAGCCGACGGCTTGCGCTTTTTCACTTGTTTTATTTATCTGTTTACAATGAGTTTTCTTTAGTGAATTTTACGATTTCGGAAATACGTCCGAAAGCAACGCCCACTACTGTATCGGCAGCACCGTAGTACACTGCTACTTTGTCTTCTTCGATAGAATGCAAGGCAGCGCAAGGGAATACTACATTAGGCACATCGCCGGTAGTTTCGTAGAGAGTGGCAGGCGCCAAGAGATAAGGCTGTGTACGAGCTATTACCTTGCTTGGATTGTTGAGGTCTAACAATGCAGCCCCCATAGAGTAGCGGAAACCATTGCAAGTGTTGATTACTCCGTGATAGAACAATAGCCATCCGTCTTTTGTTTTGATAGGCACAGCTCCTGCTCCTATTTTGGTACATTGCCAAGCGCTATCTATAAAAGGCGTTACTTTCATCACGCAGCGGTGCTCACCCCAGTATTTCATATCGGGGCTATAGCTGATGAAAATATCACCGAAAGGAGTATGTCCGTTATCACTTGGACGGCTAAGCATTGCGTATTTACCGTTGATTTTCTCAGGGAAGAGTACCCCGTTGCGGTTGAAAGGCAAAAAGGCATTCTCGCATTGGAAAAACTCTTTGAAATCAAAAGTATAAGCAATCCCGATAGTAGGGCCACAATAGCCATTACACCAAGTTACCCAATAGCGGTCTTCGATAAAAGTAACGCGAGGGTCGTACTTATACTCAGAATGTAAGAAATCAGTATTACCACCTTTCATCACAATAGGTTCGTGGTTGATTTCCCAGTGAATAGCATCTTTACTGAATCCAGCAAAAATGTTCATTTGTACTGCTTTGTTGTCGCAGCGGAAAACCCCTGCATAGCCGTCGCCAAAAGGCACTACAGCACTATTAAAAATACTGTTAGAGGTAGGGATATCATACCTACCGATAATAGGGTTTTCTGAGTAACGCCACATTACATCAGTACAGCCGGCAGGGCGTTCTTGCCAAGGAATTTTTTGACTCATTATTTTTGTTTTAGTTATTAAATTTTTTAAAATATTCATCAATTTCATTATGTAACTCTATCCCTACACGTTCAAAGCAATCTAACAAACCTTGATAGGCATTCTCACCTGCAAGAAAATCCCAAAACTCTTGGGCTACTTTTAGCTCGTTATCTAAATCTAACATTCCCGCCATCGTCCAACGTGAATAGGGCTTAGGCTCATACGGATTGTAAGGTATAGCAATAAGGGTATGTATTTTTCTGTTAGGGTTTTCAGCTAACACACAGCCTACCCATTCTAATAAAGTGCGTTTAAACTCTTTAAAGCCTCCTTTGTTAGGCTTAGCAGTTTTAATGTCAAACAAGAAAAGCTCATCTGAATGACTTTCTAACCATACATCTACTTTGGTAGGCTTTACCGTGTTCATTTTTCCTTCCTGACAAACTGCCCTAATAGCTTCTATTTCATTTATCTTATTAGGGTTACCATTTACAGTGAGATTGTCCATAATATCTTGAATAACCCGTTGTGCTTTTTCACTTATTTTATCACCAGCTACCGCTTGTAGTTTAGCAACCTTAAACCGAGATTCAGCTAATGATTTAGCCACAGGCTCAAAAATGCTCGTGCCAAAATTAGTATTCAAAGAATGAATAAACGAAAACAATGCCATACGGTCTTTACCCAATAAGCGTGTATGGAAAGGCATTACTGCAGGCTCAGGGTTATAGTGCTGAAACTTTGTTCTAAGACTATGCCTAAGGGTGTTTTCTACATTAGCTATTTGTTGTGGAGTTAGTGCCATTTTCTGTCGTATTATTTAGAATATTATCAATATTTTTATTGAAAATTCTCTCAAAATTCTCAAAAAGTTTTTCTCCTCTTTGATTTTTATCAACTGTTTTATAAAGTATTTTCTCTTTTTCTTTAGTATCAAGGTTATTCAATAAAGGATAATTGTTTTGTATTGTTGTAATTATGTAATCTACAATTTTTTTAAATGATTCCTCATTTTGTAAGATATATAAATTAGAGTATATTTTATTTATAAGTTGAGTTTGTTCTTGTAAACTTTCTCCTTCCAACTCTTCAAAATCTTTTTTGTTTTTATCCTTAATAAAATATTTTTCAATAAAATCAATGTCTGTATCTCTGTTAATAAACTTATATAAAAGATATAAAATGTGATACCTTAATTTTCTATACTCAAAATGATAGCTTTGAATATAATCTTCCAAAACTTTATATAGAGATACTATTATTTGGTATAGCTTTATAAACCTATCTTCAAATACAACATCAATTAACTTACTTGTAGTAGTATCAAAATACCCTGAAACCTTATGTGGAAGATATAATACAGAGGAAAAGAAAGCTCTTAGAATATCATTGATATTCACAATATAATCAGTATCACCTGAAATAGTATCAATAGAATTTTGTCTTTTATACAAAAAAGATTTTTCTTGAAACTTATTTTTTTGCAAAAAGTCCTCTAAATCTTTTAGAATATTTTTAATTGATAATAGATCTTTCTCAGAAATACCATTTTGACTATTTGTTCTGATTGTTATCTTTTCATATTCTTCATCATTTGCAATAACAATTTTAACAGGTATTTTAACCAATTCTATATTAGACTGATTGTTTTTAAAAATGTTGTAAATACTATTTGCAGTTTGGCAACCATTAACTATATTTACAGGGGTGATAATATAGTTTTCTAAAACAGTTTTTATCTGCTTAGTTGTAATGGTTAGTCCATTATTATATAAATGAAATTTGTTAGGTTCTTCAATAAGTGTTTTTTCAATATTCTTATTTACTTCTGTATGACCTAAATAAAGTCTAATATTATTTTTAAAAACATCAGGGTACAAAGCTCTTATTCCACTTTCTTGTATAGGCGCAATACTATCAAGCAATTCTTTAGCATTTACAAAACCTATTAAGAAATTATTACTCTCATATTTACAATTATTTCTTGGAATTATTAGTTCATATTGATTAGAATTGAATTGTTCATATAGCTCATTAAGTTTTTTAGAACCTTCTAAATGTATTTCTACAGAACCATAGTCAGCATACTGATTTTTAACATAAGTAATATCAACATTCCAATCTTTTCTTAAACTTTCAATGTCATTTTCATCTTTTTGTGTATAAAAAGTAAGAATAAAGGATGCTTCTAATTTTGGGTTTGCTTTTATCTCTCTGATGAAATTAACTAATTTCATTAAATTTGTGTCTGTTTCAGAAATTCCCTTATCTTTTATTACTTTTATAGGGATTTCTACAAACTTTTTAAAATCACCTAAGTCTGCTTTTAGACTTTTTTTTGTTTGAATGAGATGAAATTCTATTTTATTATCATTATTTGATATAGCATCTTTTATTTCTTGCATATTATCTTCTAATGAATATATTTTATTAGCAATCAATAAAAAAAATGCATCACCTCCTTGAGCAGAACCTAAGGATATTTCTTTCCCTATTTTTTGTTTAGAATTGTATGATTGACTTGAATATTCCCAACAGTGTAAGGAATTAGCAAACCATTCAAATTTCAGATAATCTTCCTTTCTTCTTTCCCTTTTATCGAAGTTGTTATCTATAAAATTATCAGTATATCTCTCTATCTTTGTTTTCATCTTTTTACTTTTCTTTTAAATGAAATATAATCTCAGCATACGCGTTTTTGTCTTTTTCGGTGCGATTGAGTACAGGGCGTTTGTATTGATTTACAATGCGCATTCCTGCTCGCTCGGCTATTTCGGGGTATAAACCGTATTTGTCATTAGCTACCAAAAACACGTCATAATCATCGGCTAAAAAGCGTTTGCTATTGGCAAGCACCTCAGCAATACCCGCTACATACATACGTTTGGCTTCCTGCCCTTGTCCTTTGTAAAGGGGGCCTATCTCTTTATCGTCATTGCGCTCAAAACCAAAAAGGTCGTAAGCATAAGCGTGTTGTTCGTGATAATCAATCAGCCCTACATAAGGGGGTGATGAGAAAATCCCCTTTATTTTCTGCTTTCTTGCCAAAGCAGCAAACTCAGGGTTCTTATGCTCTAATGCCTCAAAGATGTCAATAGTACGACTATCGCCTTGTAAACACTTTTGGTAGGTATTCGTACGCAATTCTTTAAATTGTTGCAAACGCTTGATAGTGTCTTTAGTGTAGGTCTCCCACCATTTCAATATAGAAAAAAGAGGTTTGCACACCTTGCCGTGTTTAGCACAATAATAAGTGGTAGTTACTGGCTCTATCAAGGTTGCTAAATCGGCGTGAGTGGTGGCGCGACAGCTGCGAATGGTACGGCTTAATATGAGGGTAACAATACGCTTGGTAGCGGGATTAGCTATCTGTTTAATAAGGTTAAACACAAAATCTATCTCCTCGCGTACGTGTTGTATATACCATTTGTCTAAAAACGTATCGGCTTTAGCTTGTTTTAGCTGAATGTGATACTTTTCTATGAGACCCTGATAAATAGGTAAAAACTGTTGCTCTTTCTCAGCCCCGTATACTTTTCCGTCTATCTCTTTGCGTTGTAGGCGATATTTATAGTCGGGCACGGGGAAGTACTCTTTATTGAAATTATTGAGCGCTTCGGTAAGTTCAGCATCAAAAGCAAGTATGTGTTTTTCTGCTAAAAACTCCTTTAAGGCTTGGGTAATGCGGTGCGTTTCATTATACGCATCTACCAAATCATAATGTCCTACCTTAGCATTGCCTATGAGCGCATTGAAAGCCGACACATCTACTCCTATAGCATGCATACCCAGTTCTGAGGCTTGCACCATAGTAGTACCACTACCCGAAAAAGGGTCGAGAACTATATCGCCAGCTTTAAAAAAGACTTCTTTTTTGAAAGTATCGGTATGGGCATCTAAAAAGTATTCTACTAACTGTGGAATAAACTTCCCTTTGTAAGGGTGCAATCGATGTACGTGTTTAGTGGTTTCTGCTTCTTTATATTGCTCAAATGACAGGCTCCAGTTGAGATCATTACCTAATTTCTCTTTCCACTGTGAGGCGCGATTTCCACCCAAAGCATCGTAATAGGCTTTAAGTTCCTCTTTAGCGATTTGAGTGATGCCATTGTTTTCAAATTTCTTTACTTTACCATACTGTACTAAATAGGAGATATTTGAGGAAGTAACATTCTTCCCCATATATTCCGTTGCCCACAATGAGGCTTGTTGCAATGTAAAGTATTGATTTGTATTTGGCATATTTTTCTAATCCGATGGATATTACTGCCTTTTTGCCTGTCCTACCACGATCTACAATTACACTGTTTTCTTTATCAATTCTGTGATAAACGCTATTTGCTCGTCGTCAAGCTCGGTGTGCATAGGCAGAGAGATAACTTCTTGTACTAATTTATTAGTAACACCAAAATCAGCTTCGTTATAAGAGTTGCGGGTATAGGCTTTTTGGGCGTGCAATGGTATAGGGTAGTAAATACCAAAAGGCACTCCATTTTCACCAAAAACCTTAGCGAGTTCATCGCGTTTGCCATTGGTAATGCGGAGGGTATATTGGTGGAATACGTGGTCGTTACCTTTTGCGATTATAGGGGTAATGATATGAGGATTGCCTTTAAGAGCTTCTGTATATTTGCGAGCAGCTTCACGTCGACGGGCATTATAATCGTTTAAGTGAGGGAGTTTGGCGCGCAAAACTGCTGCTTGTAAAGAGTCGAGACGAGAGTTTACCCCTACTACATCGTGGTGATAACGCACGTACATACCGTGATTTACGATACCGCGAAGAGTGTAAGCGAGGTCGTCGTCGTTAGTGAAGATAGCTCCTCCGTCGCCGTAGCAACCGAGGTTCTTAGAAGGGAAGAAAGAGGTTGCCCCTACGTGACTGATAGTGCCTACTTTTTGTTTATGTCCATCGGCAAAAGTATAATCAGCACCAATGGCTTGCGCATTGTCTTCAATCACGAAAAGGTTGTGTTTTTTAGCCAAAGTCATTATGGCTTCCATATTAGCTGGCTGACCGAACAAATGCACGGGTACAATAGCTTTCGTGCGGGGAGTAATCGCTTTTTCAATAGCCTCGATGTTGATGTCGAAAGTATCGTCATACACATCTACCAATATAGGGGTGAGTTTCAGTAGGGCAATCACTTCCACAGTTGCAGCGAAGGTAAAATCGGCAGTGATAACTTCATCGCCTTCTTTGAGTCCGAGACCCATCATTGCTATTTGTAGGGCATCAGTACCATTGGCGCAAGGGATTACGTGTTTTACCCCCATATAGTTTTCCAATTCCTTTTGAAAGGCTTGTACTTGGGGACCGTTGATAAAAGCGGTGGTGTTGAGTACTTCCTCAAAAGAGGCTTGTACGTCGTTTTTAATTCTTTCGTACTGACCTTGTAGGTCAACCATTTGTATTTTTTTCATATGTCGAATATTATTAATCGTTCGTTACAAAAAACTTATTAAATCAAGAAACATTAATCTTGTTTCTTCTCCTTCATCTAATTTCGTTAGAAATTCAAACCCTATCTTTTGATAGAAACTTACTGCTTGTGCATATGCATCAACTGTAATAAGACGACAAGCCTCATCTTCATTCAAATCTACACAGTGATTGATAATAGTATCAATAATAATTCTTCCTAACCCCTTACCTTTAAAAGTTTTATCGATAGCCAATCTCCCTATTTTTAGAGAAGGAACGTTGTTTAAATGCCGTTTAGGATAGGGTAATAACTCTCTGCGAAATTTGTTATACTGACTTTTTGATGAGAACATCTCTTCTTTGAGTAATAGACTATCATTCAATAGACTGTAATAACCTAAAGTACGCTCATCATTTTCAATAACAAAAGTGGTGGCAAGTAATTGCTTTCGGTAAGGAACTGCTTCCTCAAAAAGAAACTCATTTAAATCGTCGTCTCCACAATCAAAAGGCTTTATTGTATGTCCTTCTTTAAGTCGAAAAAAGATAAGCCTTTTAAAAGTTGTGCAAAATCATCTGTTTGCATTATCCCTATCGTCTTTAAAAATTGACTTCAATAGCATAGCATTCTTGCGAACGCTCTCACGTGTAATTCCTTTTTCAGCTAAGCTTCGTCTAAAACCTGCTAATTTTTTGTAGAACTCTATTACATCTTGCCCTTCTAATACAGGTGTTGGTTTTATTTCTCTTGCCATAATACTTATTTCTTAGTTTTTAATCCTTAATAGTTAGTGTTGCTTTGCCTCGACTTTTGTCAAAGTCCTAATAGCCCGTCGCACTACGACTACGTAATGCCTACCGCGCCACAGTTCTATAGTCATTAAACACAGCCTTCCACAGTGCAAAGATACAAAAATATTTTGAATTATATAAAAATACCCCCTTCTTAACACATAAGGGTTGACTCACCTTCGTAAGCCAACCCTTATGCTATTAAAAAAACTTCTTATTCCTAAAAATATTTCAACTTCTGTGTGAAAATCGTTACACGCTGACCGTTAACCGACATCGTTTTCTTTGTCCAGTTGTTCTTCTTGTCATACACAAACTCGTAAGTCTCTGTTTTAGTAACGTTACCATCTTTGTCAAAGTATTTAACCTCCACCTCATTGTCATTTTTGTCAAAAGCTGAAACAACTCTCTGTTTCAAAGCGTTATCTTTGTCAAACACTTGTTTTTCTACCATATTCCCTTTGGCATCGTAAGTATATACCGTTTTGCTGGTAAGCTCGTCCTTTGTGAATTTAGACTCTTCCGATAGTTTCCCCTCAGGAGTATACTTATAAGTAGTTTTATCTTGGCACATTCCTGCTATACAATCCGTGCGTTCTACAAGCTGATTTTGTTCGTTATAAACATTTATTCGGCTCATAAAAATATTCCCGTCGGGCGTCTCTACATCGTGCTTGGTAAGGTTCCCTTTTTCGTCGTACTCATACACATTCTTAGAAAGCAATGTGTTCGAATCATCTCTCGAAGCCGACTCTATCATATTCCCGTCTTTGTCATACACATCTACGAATTTAATCGTCATTCCATTTTGCTTCGATTGCATTTTCACAACAGTTCCCTTTTTGTCAAACTGCGAAAAAAGCTCAGAGTTCATCGGTATTTCTTCTCCGTTTTCACCAATTTGAATACCCGATTGCACAACCGTTTTTACTTTCCCTTTCAGCTGAGCACGCTCCCAACCATTCTTTTTCTGACTCTGCCCAAAAGCGACAGTAGTAGCTAATAAGGCAATAGCTATGATTCTTTTCATAATAATGTTCTATTTAAAATAATACTTTTTTGGGGTGCAAAAGTACAAAAGATTTCTAAATGTACCAATACGCCATTTCTACCTATTCACTAAAACTATGCCAAAACAAAGTAAAATAAGAATAACAAAACTCCTATTGTTATATTTATAACTAAATAGCCATTATTTGTTTCTCTTTTTAAAGAAATTTTCTATCCTTATTTAACCTCAATTCGATATAATAAAATACTATTTTCAATCACCCGTCGTGCTATTTTCAATTGCCTATCGTGCTACTTTCAATTGCCTGTCGTGCTACGACCTCACCCCCTTTTCCGTCCCTAATTCCCCCTTTGAAGATAGCCAGCAAGAGATTTTCATCACATTTCCTTCGTCATTCGTCTCTCGTCATTCGTCATTCCTTCCTTTTTCCGTCATATTCCCCTCCTATTGCCTATGGCCTAAGGCCTAGTGCCTCTTCCCTTTTCTTTCGCCTCGAAACCCCGTTTTTACCATTTTTTGCATCGTTGTATTATACTATGAGTCAACCACTTATATACCCTTTCTATACCAATCGTCCAAGATTCGTATAAGCTTCCTATAAGCTCTCTATAAGCTACCCCCACCCTCCTTACAACCATTTTTTACTAAAATTCCTCTCACCTCTCTTCCGTTCTTCTCCGATATCTTTTGAAAGCTCCTATGCGTCATTTTTTACGGCACACACTTTGCCAAAGTTTTTGCCTGTGCGGCTCACGCCTCTCACCTAATTTCTTTCGGACTCCTCCCAAACTTCTTCTTAAAGGCAGTCGAAAAATGCGATATATAATCATATCCACAGGTAAGGGCAATCTCACCTATACTTTTATCGGTGTGAAGGAGCAGTTGTTGTGCCAATTCCATTTTATAATCGTATAGATAACCAAAAACAGTAGTGCCAAATACTTCTTTAAAACCATAACACAACTTCTTTTCGTTCACACCTACGGCACGTGCCAGTTCAGCTATCGAAGGCGTAATGTCCAACTGAGCCGTAAGGCGGTCGCGCACTTCGTACATCTTCTGCACGTCGGTTTGGGTTTTGCAGTATTGGTATACTTGTAGCTGTTGCTGTTCGTATTGATGTAATTGTAACAAAAAAAGTTCCTGCACTTTTAGGTCGGCATAAGGTCGTGCTGCTTTGCCCAAAAGAGAAGCGTGTTGCAGTTGGTCAAGGGCAGTTTGCATAGCAAAGTCAGTAGGAAGTGATTGTTCAGGCGAAAGAATAAAGTTACCACCCCGCTCATAGCGCTGGTACCACGCCATAAAAGTTTCGGGGTATTGAGTAGCTATTTGCGCAAATTGCTCAGCACTGATAGCAACCGTAATCACTTCTATAATATCATCTTTATGCAACAAGTCTTTGCCCAAGCATTCTTCTTTACCAAAAAAGATATTGTGAGTCCCCGCCTTACTGATACAATTTCGCCCGTCTACCTGCACTGTCATACCTTTGTGGGTTCGGGTTACGAAATAGAGACGCACTGAGGGGATATCCATACCTCCCTCAAAAGCCACATCTTCTTTCATTTGTGCTTGCCATCGGTAGTAAGTATGATTGCCTAAGGTTTGTTGTTCCAATTGAAACACCCCTATTTGTTCACTCACTCTTTCGTAATAATTTTGCACCTCTTCTTCGTTGGTTGCCAAAGGTAATGTTATTTCGTTTATCATATTCATCAGTCGTTTATCACGTTCATCAGCCGTTTGCCGTCAGCACCACCGGCCGGCTACGAACAACTAATCACATTATTTGCTATTCAGATGTAAAACTTTGCTAAGGAAATTAAAGAATCGTACTTCCTTTTTACTGTATTTTTGCATTCTGAAATCTGTTGTTTAGAACAAAAGTAAATAATATGAATGTATTGACCAAATAAATTTGCTTTTTTGTTAATTATGAACAATATTTTTCACTTATTACTTATCACCTACCCTACCTTTCTATGATTAAATCGCTTAAAATATAGAATATTATACAATAAATCCATCAACTAAAATGAACAAAATACCCGAAACAATGCTCATTACTTTATGGGCAAAAGCTACTGAAAATAAAGAACCTCAACCGCTGTTGCGCGATGAGAAGGCTGCTGAGATTATAAACAAAATAGACTATGATTTTAGCCGGTTCAAGAAAGCTAAATTCTCCCAAGCAGGCGTGTGTGTACGCGCTCACCTGATAGACGAAGAAACACGCGCTTTTATAGAGCAACACCCCGATGCAGTAATAATACAATTGGGTACGGGTCTCGATGCTCGTTATGAGCGTTTGGGCTGTCCGGAACTTACCCATTGGTACGACCTCGATTTGCCTGAGGTAATTGCTATCCGGCGTCAGTTTTTTGAGGAGAGTGAAAGACGTAGTTTTTTAGAAATGTCTCTCTTTGATACCGAATGGATAGAAAAAGTAAAAGCTCACCACAAGCCTGTACTCATTATTGTTGAGGGGGTACTGATGTATTTCCCTCCGTTTGAGGTAAAAGATTTTATGATACATCTCTGTGAAGCATTTACTGAGGCTACTCTTCTCTTCGATATGCTCGCTTATGCTTTGGTAGGGCACGCTAAGAACCACGATACACTAAAAGCAATGGATAAAGACAGGCGCCCTGAATTTCAATGGAGCGAAAAGTATAGCGAGGCGATGGAGCAGTGGCACCCTAAGTTGCACGTAGCGAAAGAGTATTTTATGAGTAAGTACGACCAAGGACGCTACCCATTTATATTCCGTATGCTATATAAGATTCCGTATTTTTATAGGCGATTTAACCAGAGAGTGGTGAGATTAGAGATAAGGTAAATAACATAATAAATATCTGATATATAACGTTTTAAATAATATATAGAAAATAAAAGTAGTAAAAAAATTAGGAGATTAAATAATTATTATTACTTTTGTGCTTTCAAAACAGAAATTTTAGTTATATACCTTATTTAATAAATATAAATGAGAACAATACAATTTAGAGAAGCCGTTTGCGAAGCGATGAGTGAAGAAATGCGTCGCGACGAGTCTATTTATTTGATGGGTGAAGAGGTAGCCGAATACAATGGTGCTTATAAAGCCTCTAAAGGAATGCTCGATGAATTTGGGCCTAAACGTATTATTGATACCCCTATCGCTGAAGGCGGTTTTGCAGGTATCTCAGTAGGGGCTGCTATGAATGGTAACCGTCCTATTGTAGAGTTTATGACCTTCAACTTTTCATTAGTAGCGATTGACCAAATCATTAACAACGCGGCTAAAATGCGCCAGATGTCAGGAGGTCAGTTTAATATTCCTATCGTTTTTCGTGGTCCTACCGCTTCTGCTGGTCAGTTGGCGGCTACCCACTCTCAAGCCTTTGAGAACTGGTATGCTAACTGCCCTGGATTGAAAGTAGTAGTTCCTTCTACGCCTTACGATGCAAAAGGACTCTTGAAGTCGGCTATCCGTGATAACGACCCTGTTATCTTTATGGAATCTGAGCAAATGTACGGCGATAAAGGTGAAGTGCCAGAAGAAGAATACACTATTCCATTAGGCGTTGCCGATATTAAGCGTGCGGGTACTGATGTAACTATCGTTTCTTTCGGTAAAATTATTAAAGAAGCGCATAAAGCTGCTGATATTTTAGCCAAAGAAGGTATTGAGTGTGAAATCATCGACTTGCGTACTGTACGTCCGCTTGACTTTGACACGGTATTCGCATCGGTTAAGAAAACTAATCGCTTAGTGATTTTGGAAGAAGCGTGGCCTTTTGCCAGTGTGTCTTCTGAAATTACTTATCAAGTACAAGAGCACATCTTCGATTATCTCGATGCGCCTGTACAACGCATTACTACCACTGATACGCCAGCACCATTCTCTTCAGAACTTTTGAAAGAGTTTTTGCCAAATGCTGACGACGTAGTAAAAGCGGTAAAAAAAGTACTTTATAAATAAGAATTTGCTATCATTTTTATTTTTTTAAAAGTTATATTTTATTTTTTAGTCTTCACGATTTTTCCTCATCGTGAAGACTTTTTTTCGTTTAAGAGCGTTAATCTTTTGTTAAACTTTTGATAGGAAAGCAAAAGAATAAAAGTTATGTTTGTAACACAAATTAACGTCTTCATTGTTTATGAACTATTAAAATGATGCTAAATAAGCTCATTATAAGGGCGTTGTTTTAACATATTATTGATTTCTGAAAGAAAAGAAAAAGATACAGAGGTGGTTTATATAACTTGTAAGAATTAAGAATTTTTCAGTATCTTTGTGCGAAATTAGGAGGGGAATTATATATGCCATTAGAGAGCACCATAAAAGTAGATAAAAAAACCACCTTGTACATTTGGGAGGTAAGGGAGGAGCTTGCTGTGTTGGAAGAAGAAACTCCTCTTACTCCTGAACAAAAGGAGAGTTACAATGCTATTAGCAATGAGAGGGCTAAAAAGAACTTTTTAGCTACGCGTTTATTGCTAACTCAGTTAGGACACGCCCCCAATTCTTTGCATTACAATGCTTACGGGAAGCCTTTTTTAAAGGGAAAAGATTTTATTTCGATTAGTCATTCGTTTGATAAAGTTGTGGTGATGATAAGTAATAAACCTGTGGGGGTGGATATCGAGAAGAAACGAGAGAAAATATTGCGTATTGCACATAAATTCACTCAATGGAATTACCGTTCAGCGGATTACTCGATTCAGAACATCATTCAGAAACTTACAATGACGTGGTGTGCTAAAGAAGTAGGTTTTAAAATTCATAACAAACCTACACTTACCCTAAACGATGTGAGGGTAAAAGACTTTTTTCCTAATGACAAGGAAACGGATATTAAGATAGGAAACACTATGTATAAGGTCTTTTTTATTTTGATAGAAGATTTTGTTTTAGGATATTGCAAAGCCAATAAATAAACGTTTTGGTTATATACAAGAACAAATGGTAGATTTTGTAGCTGTACAAAGTTTGCCATTTGTTTTTTTTTATGCCAATGAACGTGAGTTGAGCGTAAATCTCAGAAAATAGAAAAATGAGAAAATGGAGTAAATGCCAATAATGCCACCAAGGGAAATGGGCGGGTCGGACAGGTCAGAGGAGAGGTTAGAGGATTCGGAAGGAAACGGAGGTTTCCAAAAGTAGGTTGGGAGGATTTTTGATGAAAAAAGGGTGTAAGGAGGGTGGGGTTAGGATATAGAAAGGATATAGGAATGATGAACGAATGATGGACGATTGGTATAGGAAGGGTATATAAATGATTGATTAATAGTATTATATAACAAGGTAAAAAATGGTGAAAACAGGGTTTCGAGACGAAAGAAAAGAGAAGAGGCACTAGGCATTAGGCCATAGGTAATAGGGGGGAGTATGATGGAAAATCAAAAGAAACCTCCCCCTTACACATACCCAGCTATCGCTGGCTACCTCCAAAGGGGGAATTGTAGGGACGGGGAAGCGAAAAAAACCTCCCCCTAACCCCCTCAATGAGGGGGAATATAGGGACGGAAAAAGGAAGAAATGACGAGGGACGAATGACGAATGACGGAGGTAATGTGGGGAAAATATCCTTCTATACACACACTCGGCTATTGATAGTCACATACTCGGCTAATGTTATCTTAAGAGGTTTTTAGGGGATTTTTGGAGATTGCCTCTTTGAGTATGGGGAGGGCACTTTTTTCAATGAGCTTAGAAGCGGTGAGGAGAGTGATTACTTTATGAGGTTTAAGCATCTCTAAGAAAGATGCAAAAGCGGGATTTGCCAAGAGTTCTTGGGTATAATCTGCTTTAAAATCTTCGAAATTGCCGTCTTGATGATAGCGTTTGCGCAAAGCTGTGGAAGGAGCTACCTCTTTTGCCCAAAAATCTAAATGAAGTGCTTCTTTTTTGATGCCACGAGGCCAAAGCCTATCGGCTAAGATACGAAAGCCGTCATCGGGGCTTTCTGCTTCGTATACGCGTTTTAATTGTATTTTCATAGTAACAAGACCATTGCAAAAAATATACCAATTAGGACTTAATGATTAGTGATTAATGGTTAATGGTTAATGAGTAAGAAGCGGAGAAGGGGTGGTTGTGAGTGGTAGGAGTGTTGTAAGCGGTATGCTTTAAGGATTAAAACCTGCCCTTAATTCCTAAGGCTTTGGCTTTACTAAGCGCAACTTTGGCTTCTGCCTCGCGCCCAAGTTCGTTGTAGAGCAAATACAAATCGTAATAGATTTGGGCGTTTTTGGGTTCGTACTTCAAGGCTTCGTTTAAGAAGCTTTCTGCCTTGTCGTTTTGGGCTTTGCCACTGTAAAGAACGGCGAGGTTTAGGCGAATGTAGTTCAGCTGTTTGTCTTTCAGCAGAGCGCGCTCGTAGAAACGAATGGCGTTATCGGTATCGTTTATCTTCACAAAATAGTCGCCTGCCGTAGCACTTCCTAATGGAAAATCGGACTGTGAGAGCACAAACTCCTTGTACTCTTGGTGTGCTTGTTCAAATCGGTTATAGACCCTGCAAGCCTCTAATCCTTTTTGGGTGAGTAAGGCATTAGCCGCGAGCATACGCACTGCCTTCATCTTATCGGTAAGTAAGGGTAACAAATCATTTTCATAGAGATTCAGAGGATATTCGCTAATAGCCACCACGGCACGATAACGCGTTTGTGGGTCGGGATTATGAAGTTCTTTTTTAATAAGCGCAAAGCTCTTTTCAGAGGGGTGATTGCCCAGATAGTGAATGGCTCCCGCACGCACAATGGCGGGAGTTGTTTTGTCTTCTAACAGACTACTGAGTGCGGTGATATTCCCTTTACTTCCTTTAATAAGATTTTCGGCGAAATGCGGTTTACGCTGTTTGCCGTACCACTTGGTAACAGCTTCGGCTGCCCACCCAGCGGTTTTATCGGTATGACAAGCATTGCAAGCGTTGGGTGTGCCGTACTGAGCAGACAAATCGGGGCGAGGAACGTAGAAATTGTGGTCGTGACGCACATCGTTACCCATATAAGTGCGGGTAGGCATATGGCACACACGGCAATCGGTTTCGGCTGGGTTGCCCTTGTGGAAAGTGTGTGCCTGAGAAGCGTACTTAGGAGCGTGACACTGCAAACACACTTTGCTACCTTCGGCTTTCAGCTTGCCTGTGTGAGGCGAATGGCAAGAGGTACAGCGCACGTTTTGGTGATACATTTTGCTTTGCAAGAAAGACGAATATTTATAGTTTTCACCTAACACTTGTCCGTCGGGAAAATAAAGGTCGGTTACGGGCACTTCGGGCAGATATTCGTCCATTACCTCTGTTACCATAGCGTGGTGCTGGGTTACCTCTCCCCTACGCGTATGGCAAGGCATACAGGCATTGAGTTCTTGGGTTTGCGAGGCAAGGACAAAGGTGCGAGTTTTGCCCTTACTCTCGGCGTGCGTTTTAGCCCCTCCGTGGCAGGACTCACAACTTACGGTGAGTTCGCTATAAGTAGTGTGATAGGAGTCGGTATAAGGGTTGAGGTTTTTTTGCAGGTTGGTGCTATGGCAAGAGGCGCACATTAGGTTCCAATTCTGTCCTGCTTGCGTCCAATGCAGGTAATCATCGGGAGGAATCACCTCGCCTGCGTATTGATGAAACCACTTGTTTTGACGGCTATCCCACGACTGACGGAAGACTTGCTTTTTGCCGTTAGGAAAATCGGTAATATACTGTTGTAGGGGGTAATAACCAAAGGTATACAATACCTCATAGTCTTTGTAAGCCCCGTCTTCGCTTTGTGTATGGATAAAAAATTTGCCATTGCGCTTGAAGAAACGAGAAGTAATGCCATCGGCGGTGTAGGTAACGTTATTGAAATTGCCGAGTACGGTGCTATCGTTAGCGATTTGCATTGCCTTGTAGTGGTCGGAGAGCGTCCATTCATTATACTCTTTTAGGTGACACTGCTTGCAGGAAGCCGAACCTATGTAGCCCTGAGGAGTTTCTTTATTAATATCCTGTACGGAGGTATACATCTCCTGATTAGTAGTTTTGAAGAATAGAAAGACAATGCCCGCAAGGCATAATAGAACAGCAAGCGCTATCAATAGTTTTTTCGACATAAAGAAACATTTAGGCGGTTTTCTTACAGCGGGGCAAAGGTACAAAAACAATATTTAATATACAACGGATAAGACGGTTAAAAATACCAATAAAAGAGTGCTAAAACATTACAAATTAACAAATGTATTTACTTGTATTAAAAACTCTTGCATTATTGAAACCTTTTTACTACTTTTGCGCAAAATTAAATATAGATGACAAAACTGAGAATGTTGTACTCTTGGGCTCTCTTCTTGCTGGTAACTTTTACTGTTACAGCACAGAATATAGAAGTTTCAGGTACTGTAAAAGATGAAAAAGGTGAGCCTTTATTAGGTGTATTGGTATTAATCAAAGGTACTCAGCGCGGTGCCGCTACCGATATGGACGGGAATTATACTATCCAAACCAAAGTGGGAGAAACGTTGAGTTTTTCGATCTTAGGAATGAAGACAGTAGAGAGAAAAATAACCGCCTCCACCAAACGATTAGACATTGTTCTTAAAGAAGATGTACAAGAGCTTGAAGAGATGGTGGTTACCGGCTATGGAGCTCCTAAGCTCGCCAGCCGCACCGTTGCACAAGTCGCACAAGTACAAGGTAAAGATGTGAGTGCCGCTCCGGTAGCCAGCGTATCCGATGCCTTACAAGGACGATTAGCAGGGGTAGTGGTAACCAGCGATTCAGGTCGCCCTGGTAGCAATAGCGATATCCTTATCCACGGGTATAACAACTTCCAAGGAGCACTACGAGGTGAAAGAACCCAAGAACCTCTCTATATAATGGACGGAATAGCCGTAAGCAGTAGTGTGATGAGCAGGTTCAACCCTAATGATATAGAGAGTATTACGGTACTTAAAGATGCAGCTTCTACCTCTATCTACGGAGCACGTGCCGCCAATGGGGTGATACTTATCACTACCAAAAAAGGACGTAATAACGAGCGTACAAGCGTAACCATCAGTCACCAACTCGGTTTTACAGCGCTTACTAATGCCAGTCGTAAGTTTTTTGACGATATGATGACCCCACGCGAGTATATGGACTTTTGGATAGAAAAAAATCCTGAAGCAGTAAACTTGGCTGTAGGTAAGTTCAGTTCAAGCAAGGATGTAGCGAGACAGTCAGCAGAAAAAATCTTAGCCGATAATCCTTACAATACGCGTTGGGATAAGGTTTTCTTCAGAGATTTTGTACCGTTGATACGTACTGATGTCTCTATTTCAGGAGGTACTAATAATAGTACTTATTATTTGTCGTTTGGGCACTTCAGCCAAGAGGGTTCTACAGCACCTCGCAGCGATTACCGTCGTTATACTGTCAATGGTAGTATCAATACCCAAATCACTAAATGGTTAAAAACAGGCTTCTCATTTGCAGCAGGACATACCGAGCGCGAAGGAGGTTCCACCCTCAACACCCCTAAGGTGATAGCTTTGCCACTTTACAGTCCTACCTACGAAGATGGTAGACGCAAAAACTATATCCCTGGCATCACCAGTCGTTCAGCTGGTTTCTACCACCCCGACTACTATGCCGAAACACACCCTAGCAACTCTTTTTCCGATGACTTCTTGCCTTCGGGATTCGTCTCTATAGAGCCTATAAAAAACCTCATATTCAAAACACAAGGAGGAATACAATACGGGTATGGCGAATCAGAACTAAAAGAGTTACCTTCGTTTATAGATTATAAGTTTTTTGATGACCCTAATCCTTACACTTCAGTGTCTAACAGTCGTACACTCAGAAAGACAATTACTAACACGTTAGAATATCGCTTCCTGTTAGGAGAAAGCAGAAAACATAGCTTCAATGTGTTATTAGGACAAGAGTCGGTTGAAAATAGCAGTAAACAATTAGATGCTACTACTTTCGGACAACCTTCAGAAGGGCTAACAATGCTCCGACACGGTAGTAAAGATAAAAGAATAGAAGACCAAAAGACTGTAAGTACTTTCAATTCTTATTTCGGAAGAGTAGAATACTCTTATAACACTCGTTATTTCGTAGACCTATCAATGCGCCGTGATGGTTCGTCAGCTTTTGGTAAGAACAACCACTACGGTAACTTCTGGGCAATAGGAGCGATGTGGAAACTCAAACAAGAGAACTTTTTGAAAGATGTAAAATGGCTTTCAGACCTCAATTTGCGTTTCAGCACAGGGCTTTCAGGAAATGCTTTAGGAGGCTACAAACATATCACTACCGTAAAACCAGATAATTTCTATCAAGGTAAAACAGCTTATACAGTAGGTAGCTTGGGTAATCCTGATCTACGTTGGGAAGAGCAACGCAAAACTACTGTAGGGCTTAATATTGTGATTGATAGAGGTACTTCTTTCAATATCGAGTACTACGACCGCGAGACTTACGATATGATTTCAAGCCGTGAACTCAATAGTACTTCAGGGCAAAATCAATTCTTTGACAATGCAGGGGGTATGCGCAACCGTGGGATAGACTTCACTTTCTCATCAGTAGTGTATAGAAGTAAAAATGAAGACCTGAGCATTCGTCCTTACTTCAACGTAAACTATAACAAGCAAGAAATAACCGCTCTTTTTGGCAATAAAACCTCTAATGTAGTTCCTTCTTCTGAAATAGGGTATAAATTAGGTCGTGCCCTTGAATGGGCTGCCGTTATCCCCAAAGGCGTAAACCCTACTACCGGACAAATGGAGTATTACATACCAGGTGATGACCGTATGGAGCAAGTAACTGATGATGATAGAGTAACAACTACTTACGACTCTAGTAAATTAGGACAAACCACAGGCAAGAAAATGCAAGCCCCTATCAATGGTGGATTCGGTTGGAATATCAGCTATAAAACATTCTCGCTCGATATGGCATTCTCTTTTTCGTTGGAAAAATATAAGTGGAACTACGATATGAAGTACACCGAAAATCCTGATCAGTTTGGCGATCACAACCTAAGTAGAAAGATTTTGGATTATTGGAAAAAACCAGGTGATAACACCCGTCACCCTAAGATAAACACTACCACTTTCGTAAATTCATCGGATGCGCGTATGATACAAGACGCCTCATTTATGCGTTTGAAAAATATTACCCTTAGCTATAGCCTCCCAAAAGAAGTTATCAAACAATTGAATTTCTTTGAAGGAGTACGCTTATATGCTACCGCCCGCAATATCTTTACGCTTACCAAATACGAAGGAGCAGACCCTGAGTACAATAATGCTATTTCATCAGGTGGCTATCCTCCTTCTCGTCAATTTACCTTAGGGGTAGATGTTAATTTTTAAAAGTATAAAACAATGAAAAAGATTTATAAAATAATAACTTTAGTAGTAGCTCCTCTGTTCTTTACCGGCTGTTTCAACCTCGACCAACAACCTTATGAAGATTTGAGCCAAGCTAACTCTTTTAAAACCGTACAAGATGCTCAATCTTGGGTGAATGGTATGTATGGTAAGTTGCGTACAAACATATACGGAAGTGCGATGTATGCTACCGACTTGCAAGCTGATTTCCTGAATATGGCCTTAAGAGACGGTACTAACGAAACGATTACAAACTTTCAAAACTGGACGTTGTTTACTGTCAATAATGCAGCTACAGCAACTATTTGGCAACGCTATTGGGGGGCAATACAAAATATAAATATAGGTTTAGAGGGGATTCCTACTATTACTATTCCCCAAGAAAATTACCGCACCGATGCGGCACAGATAAAGCACAATATGGGCGAATTGTATTTGGCACGTGCTTATTACTACACCTATCTGCTTACGCATTATTGCCCTACCGACGAGGCTTCGGCTTATGGATTGCCTTTGCTAAGTGGGCCTACTATCAACAATTTTCCTAACAGAAGTACAGTAGGACAGACTTACGACTTTATTTTAGCCGATATAGCACAAGCCGAAACTCGCCTTAGTGATGTAACAGGTGCTTTAGGGTCAGAGAAGTTTACCAAAGATGCAGTTGCAGCACTCAAGGCACGTGTATTGCTTTATAGAGGCAAGTGGGCAGAGGCTTATGCCGCAGCTACTTCAATTATTGGTAGTCGTTATAGCTTAGTGAGTAGTAGTAGTGATTTAGAAAAGGTATGGAAAGATGATGATACTGCAGAAAGTATCGTACAGCTCTATGCTAAATATGATATAGGGAATACTGCCGAATTGCCTTCAGCTAACGATGTCTATTTAGGATACCAAAGAGAATGGAACTACAGATTGCGTAGATTTGAGATAAAGTATTTGCCAAAAGCAATACCTACTCAAGATTTCGTAGATTTGTACAATGATAGCGATTATCGTAAGTCTATTTATATCAAAAAACTTTTCGCTAACTATGGTAGTGCTACTTTCAACGATTTGTATTTGGTGAATAAATATCCCGATAACCCTTTGCTAAAACAAACACCCAATGGCTATTCTACTTATATGCATCGTCCTAAGGTATTTCGTATTGCTGAGATATACTTAATAGCAGCCGAAGCCGCTTATAAAAACGGCGATCAAACTAATGCTAAAACCTACTTAGACAGATTGCGTACCGCTCGTGGTATTGGTAGTGTAACCTATACCGACCTTTGGACAGAGATTCAAAACGAACGCAACCGCGAACTTGCTTTCGAGGGCTTCCGTATGGCAGATATCAAGCGTTGGAATTTAGGGGTAGTACGTGGTACTCCTCAGAATCTCAGTGCTATTGTTTCAGATCCTGCTGACCAGTATTATCAGCTTAATATCCCTGCAGGGAATTATAAAATGGTTTGGCCTCTTTCTCCAAGTGATATTCTCTATGAACAAGGTAGAGCCAACTGGCAACAAAACCCAGGTTGGTAAAACAATGATTAATGCTAATACAATAAAGAGATTTAAAATATGTTTAAAATAAAGAAAGCGGTCTTAGTAGACCGCTTTTTTATTATCATTAATCTTAACTATTATCTCCAAAAGTAGTAGGCTACTACTGATATAAAGATAATACAAAGAATATTCAATACAAAACCTGCTTTTATCATATCGCGTTGACTTACCTTGCCCGTGCCGTAAGCTATGGCATTAGGAGGCGTAGCTACAGGCAACATAAAGGCACAAGAGGCTCCTATACCTATAATAAGTGAAAGACCCAAAGGATTAACTCCTAAGTTTTCGGCTACCGAGATGAAGATAGGCACTAAGAGAGCTGCACTGGCGGTATTGCTGGTAAATTCAGTTAGGAAAATGATGAAGGCAGCTACCATAAGTCCTATTACAAAATAGTTGCTATCAGCGATGAGAAACTGCACAGAGTCTACCAATGCCTTACTCGCTCCCGATTGTGTAAGGATAACACTTAGTGAGAGTCCGCCTCCGAAGAGCATTAGCACACCCCAATCGGTGTTTTCTTGTATTTGTTTCCATTCGGCCACACCAAAGAAACACACGAACACGGCAGCAATCATTGCAACCACTGCATCAAAGTCTTTGATTTTCTCGATGCCTATAAAAGAAGTGGACGTTTCGTTAATCAGGTCGCTAAATATCCAGCAAAGGGCTGTGATAAGGAAGATAAGAATGGTAAGGTACTGCTTGCCGTTGAGCTTATCTACTACACCTTCAGTAGAGGTGATTTTAATGTTTAGTTTCGGACGGAACACTACATACAACGTACCTATCATCAAAGGCATTAAACCTAAGACTGTAGGCATACCATAGCGCAACCATTCTGAGAATGTGATATTCAGTTGAGAGGCGACAATGGCATTCGGTGGACTACCTACCAAAGTACCCATACCTCCTATACTCGCACTATAAGCAACCCCAAGTATTACAAAGGCATACGTACCTTTATTACTTTCGTAGTCGATGTTTTTAAGCAAACCCATTGCCAAAGGGATAATCATTGCAGCAGTAGCTGTATTACTGATACCCATAGAGAGCAAAGCCGTAGCCAAAAAGAGGAAAAATACCGCCAACAGGAAATTACCTCTGGCTATAGCAATCACCTTATGAGCGATGTACTTGTCAAGCTTTTGTACGCTCAGGGCAGTAGCAATAGCGAAACCTCCAAAGAATAGGAAGATTGTAGGGTTTGCAAAAGCTTGTAGGGCACTTTTGGTACTCTCTAAGCCCAAGAGTATTGCCAATACAGGAACTAAGAGTGCTGTAACGGTAATGTGTATGGCTTCGGTAAGCCACAAGATAGCTACAAAGGCAAGGAGTGCCAAGCCTTTATTAGTAGGCTCTTCATAAGGAAGCAACCCATAGAGCAAAAAGCCTACCGCCAATGCGATGGCTATAATCACGGAACGTTTGATGTAATTGGTCAGCATATATTAGGGTTTTTGTTATTAGCAAAGCACGTAAGCAATTTACGGTTTTATCTTCACCGCATATTTCTTTTCCGAAACAATTACAATCCCTTTTTGGAGCAAAAGATTATTCGGCAAACTTATCTGTTCGCCTTCTGCTGTTTTCAAAAGAGTATAGAAAGATTTTATATCGATTATTTTAGCCTCGATAGGATAATCTTTATCTAAAATCTTAATCGTATCACCTATTCTAAACGGAGAAGAGAAAAACACGATAATCCCCGCTGTAATATTGCTCAAAATCGACCATTGGGCAAAAAACGCTACCCCTATTACGGTAAGTATCGAAGTAACAAAAAGGAAGAGTTGTTCTGTTTTTATTCCCCAAATAGAGACAATGGTAAGGATAGCTAGCGCATAAATAAAATAGTCTATATACTTCTTTACCAAATGAGTACGACTCTCTCCGAACTCCACTTTTTTTCCGAACTTATTGATGATAGAGTTCACCAAGTAACGCAAAGCAATAAAGACCACCAATGTAATGGCAGTAGCGATAATTTGATATAGGTAGTCTTGTATATAGTTCATATAACTTTACTTCGCGATATTCACAGCACGAGTTTCACGTATTACCGTTACTTTCACTTGACCTGGGTAGGTCATATCGGTTTGAATTTTTTGCGATAAGTTGAATGATAGTTCTGCGGCTTTATCGTCGGTTACTTTTTCGCTTTCTACGATTACACGCAACTCACGACCTGCTTGGATTGCATAGGCTTTCTTCACACCTTGGAAAGTGAAAGCAGCATCTTCGAGGTCTTTGAGGCGTTGTATATACGAATCGAGTACTTGGCGACGTGCTCCTGGACGAGCCCCACTAATAGCATCGCATACTTGTACAATAGGCGAAAGCAAGGAGGTCATCTCAATCTCGTCGTGGTGTGCCCCGATAGCATTGCACACTTCGGGTTTTTCGCCGTATTTCTCTGCCCATTCCATACCGAGGAGAGCGTGAGGAGTCTCACTTTCTATCTGCGGTACTTTACCGATGTCGTGCAAGAGTCCGGCACGTTTGGCGAGTTTAGGATTTAAGCCTAATTCGGCTGCCATTACTCCGCAGAGTTTGGCTACCTCGCGTGAGTGTTGCAAGAGGTTTTGACCATAAGAAGAACGGTATTTCATACGTCCTACACATTTTACTAACTCGGGGTGCAATCCGTGGATACCGAGGTCAATCACGGTGCGTTTACCTATTTCTACAATTTCTTCTTCTATTTGTTTGGTAGTTTTTTCTACGACTTCCTCAATGCGTGCAGGGTGGATACGCCCGTCGGTTACGAGCTTGTGCAAAGAAAGACGTGCGATTTCGCGACGTACCGAGTCGAAGCAAGAGAGAATAATCGCTTCGGGGGTATCGTCTACAATGATTTCGACCCCAGTAGCTGCTTCGAGGGCACGGATATTGCGACCTTCACGACCGATGATGCGACCTTTCACCTCGTCAGACTCGAGATTGAATACCGATACGCAATTGTCTACTGCTTCCTCAGTGCCTATACGCTGAATGGTGTTGATGATGATTTTGCGCGCTTCTTGGTGAGCAGTGAGCTTGGCTTCCTCAATGGTATTTTGAATATAAGCCATCGCGTCGGCTTGGGCTTCACTGCGCAATGAATCGGTGAGTAGTTTCTTAGCTTCTTCGGCAGACAAGCCTGAAATAACCTCTAATTGTTGTACCTGACTTTTGTGTAGGCGGTCTATTTCTTCTTGTTTCTTGTCGAGAGTTTGCAAGCGAAAGTCGGCTTCTTCTGTTTTCTTTTCCAACTCATCTTTTAGGCGCTTATTTTGTGCCAATTCATTAGACACTTGCGACTCTTTATCGCGTATACGCTTCTCAGCCTCTGCCATTTTTTTATCTTTGGCGGAGATTGTTTTTTCGTGTTCAGCTTTTAGTTCAAGGAACTTCTCTTTTGCTTGGAATATCTTGTCTTTTTTGATATTTTCAGCTTCGGCTTTAGCGTTTTTCAGAAGAACGTCGGCTTCATTCTTAGCGTTGAGAATGATTTTAGAGGCGTTCTTCTTTTCCAGCGATTTGGCGATAGCGAACCCTATGAAAAGGGCAATGATAAAAACTGCAATACTTATAATAACTGTACTATCCATCTTTGTTGTTTAAAAAATAAAATATTGATATAAAAAATGCCTATATTGATTAATAAGTTTCACGTAAAACTCTGAAAAACAGGTTTAGGGATACTCAGTGGGGCAAGTATCCGGCAACTGAAGACCGGCGCGCTTTAGCCGCTGTAACTCTCCCTTTTGTGAAATGTTAATGTTGAGTTTACCGAAAGGACAATCAATATAGGCAGTAAGTTTTCTATGTAAAGGAACGTGTTTTAACCTATTTGGTTTAAGGCGTTGTACACCTGTGCTAAGGCTTCTTTGAGGGATTCATCTTCGTGCGTTTCGTTGAGTTTGGCTTGTTCTATTTCTCTTGCCAAAGCGATAGCGCACATTGCTAAGCCATCTTGTTTATCGCGCAGTTCATAAACGGTTTCAAAATCTTGAATCATATCGTTTATCTTTTTAGCGGCTTTTCTAAAACCCTCTTCCTGTTGTGGAGCAATGGTTAAAGGGTATAACCTATCGGCTACCGAAAGTTTAATTCTCAATCCGTCCTGTTCCATTGCTATTGTTTAGTGAGCTGAGTGATACACGCATCGATTTCGCGAATGAGCGTATTGAGCTTCAATTTAGTTTCTCTTTTACTATCTTTACTGCCTAATATACGGTTGGCTATGGCGAGTGTTTCGTTCTTCTCTTTCAGTGTAGTGATAGTGCTTTCAAGCGACTGTTTCTCACTGCGAAGTTCTTCAATGGTTTGTTTTAGCTTGCCATTTTCTTCCCTAAGACTATTGAATTTGCTCTGTAAGACAATGGCTTTCTCTTCTAATAACGCTACCAACTTTTTTAAATCACTCATCAAACAGCGAACTTTGTATATTTGGGGCAAAAATACGCTTTCTTTTTAAAAAAAGCAATTTTTTTAGAAAATAAATGAAACTGAGAAATGTAAGATTTTCATAATCAACATAAAAAAGGATTTTTAAGTTTTAAAGAAAGTCATACCTCAGCGTTATTATAAATGAAAATCACTTGATTGTATTATAAGTTGATGATTTTCTTTGCTTAGTTTTAACAAAGGGTTGAATTAACTTATTGATTATAAACCTCCCCCCTTTTACACATACCCAGCTTTCGCTGGCTTCCTCCAAAGGGGGAGATGTGATGCAAAAGCGACTATGAAATTGTAAATCAGAGACAATCATTTCTCAAATATTGATTCACATTATAAATTAACATTTTCTTTATTTTGTTGTTTTGCTAATAGGTAATTTACCGCAGTAGCAGCAGCGTGTAACCCAAAAGCGGCTGGCATAAAGCTAATGGTTCCATAGAAAGACTTTTTATAGTCGAGACCTTCGGTGCGTTGCATAGAGTCCTTGGAAACTATTTCGGAAGAGAATACGGCTTTTATACCTGAGTGAATACGCTCGTTTTTGAGCCGTTTGCGAATAAACTTTGCCAACGGACAGTTATACGTTTTCATCAGGTCGGTTACTTTTATTTGGGAAACATCGGTAGCACCTCCGGCGCCCATACAACTCACGAGCTTTATGTGTTTGCGTTTAGCTGCAAGAATAAGGTTCAGCTTAGGGCTAATACTATCGATACAGTCGATGACATAATCGAAGTCGGGCGTTACGATTTCCCAAGCGCGCTCAGGGGTGAGGAATTCGTGAATGACGGTGAGTTTCAGCTCGGGATTGATATCCAAAAGACGTGCTCTCATCACTTCGGTTTTGGCTTGTCCTATCGTAGAATGAAGGGCGGGCAACTGGCGGTTGATATTAGAGAGGGAAACGGTATCAGCATCGACAATAGTGAGAGCTCCTACGCCTGCACGAGTTACAAATTCGGCAGCATAAGAGCCTACGCCCCCTAAGCCTGCAATGAGGATATGGGCATTTTGCAAAGTGGTAATACCTTGTTGTTTAATTAAAAGCTCTGTACGTTCTAACCAATGATTATTCATATTATTTTTGGTCTTCCGCAAATTATGCGGATAGGACGGATTGCGTAATGCTTCTTTTTAAATTTGAGAGCTACGCTTCTGTTTTTAAGGAGAAATCTTTTATACGTTGTAAACTTTGCCAAAGGGGCGAGTCGTACCTTTGGCAAAGTGTAGCGATGCAAATGCGATTTAAATCTTCTTTATTCTTCTTTCGTGGCGACCGCCTTCAAAAGGGGTGTTGAGAAAGGTATTGGCTATATCTACAGCTTGCTCAATGGCGGTAAAGCGGGCGGGAATGCTCAGTACATTGGCATTGTTATGGGCACGAGCAAGAGCAGAGAGCTCTTTTGTCCAGCAGACTGCACAGCGGATGTGAGGGTGCTTATTGGCGGTCATTGCAATGCCGTTACCACTACCGCAAATCACAATACCAAGGTCGGCTTTGTTTTCTTCTAAGGCTTTGGCTACGGCGTGACCAAAATCGGGGTAGTCTACACTTTCAGAAGTATCGGTGCCGTAGTTGAGTACTTCTATTCCTTTACTTTCCAAAAAAGCTACAATGGCTTTTTTATAATCGACTCCTGCGTGGTCGTTTCCTATGGCTATTTTCATTTTTTATAGTTAATTTTATCGTTATTTGTTTTTTATATATTGTTTATAAGCTTCACGTAGAGCATCGGCTTGGGTTTTATTGGGGCTTTGGGTGTACATATCGTCAAAATATGCAAAAGATACTACTTTGGTTACTTTGGGAATGGAGAAGGCGGTAGTGAGTTGTTGTTTGACTCTATCGAAAGTAGCGGGATGAAAAGGTACCTGACCATTAGGAGAGGCAAAAGTTTCGAGGTCTGACCAAAATACTCCTTTATAGTTTTTGTTTTCCTGAAATAGTCCGCGCTCAGCCGCTTGGTAGTACTCAGCAAGGCGGTTGAGGGTTACGTGTTGTGCCCCTACCCCATCTTGTAACATAATGATTTCTAAATTACTCTTAGCGAGTTCAGCCATAAAGTGTTGCAACTGTTCGGGAGACGAAAGTGCACTATTCCAAAAGGCAGCAATTGAAACGGGTTTGTTATTCAGCTGGTGCAAACGATTAGAGATGCGGTCGATAAATTTCTCTCTGAAAAGAGCTATCTTATCATCGGTATTATAAGCATAAGGCTCAGGTTCGTGTGGAATATACCACCCTTTGAAGGCTGGGTGAGTACCAAACTGGCGTTGGATATCTTCAGCAATAGCAATACAATAATTGGCTTGAGTTTGTAGCCACGACGCATCGGTTTGGTGTTGCCAATAACTTTCATCAAAGAGCAAGCCTATGTGCACTTCTATGCCTTTACGCTGAGCTGAGGCAAGGATTCGTTGTAGGGTAGGTTTAATTTTGGTGGTAGTAAAGTTATTGTTTGAATCGAACCAAGTGAGGTTATTAGAAGGATTTATATATCCTATGTATTGCACGATGAGGGTGTTCATACCCAAGTCTTTAATTTCGCCTAAAAAATTGTCCCATTGAGCCTCGCTCCAATCGCCTTTGTTAAAGAGCTGTATGAAGGTACCTGTAAGTATCTTTTTATCGGAAGGGGAAGGGGTAGGTGGATTAGGTTGTGGATTGGGCTGCGGGTTAGGTTGCGGGTTAGGGTTGGGTTGTGGAGTAGGAACAATAGGGTTGTTGGGATTGGGGGTTGGTTCATCGGAGTTGCTTTTGCTACAAGAGGCTGATAGCAAAGCACCAAAAATGGTAAGGAATAAAACTAATTTTTTCATCTTATTTAATATTTTTTGCAAAGGTAAGAAGTAATTAGGAAATGAGAAAATTGGAAAATGAGAAAATTGGAAAATGAGAAAATTGGAAAATGAGAAAATTGGAAAATGAGAGAATTAGGAAATGAGGAAATTAGCAAATGGGGTGCGAGCTACAAGAAAAGTGCCAGCGGAGGGGATTAACTTTGGCAAAGGTGCGAGCCACACGGGCAGTCGTAGCACGACAGGCGGGGAAAAATTAGCAAATTAGCAGATTAGAGAATGAGAAAATGTGGAGGGTTGGAGTATTCGGAAGGAAACGGAATTTTTCAGAAGGAGACTAAGGGGTCTTTTGGTGAAAAAAAGCTGTAAGATGGGTGGGCTTAGCTTATAGAGAGCTTATAGGAAGCTTATACGAATCTTGGACGATTGGTATAGAAAGGGTATATAAGTAGTTGACTCATAGTATAATACAACGATGCAAAAAATGGTAAAAACAGGGTTTCGAGGCGAAAGAAAGAGAATCCTCACCCCTTCCCTCTCCCAAGGAGAGGGGGAATGTAGTGACGGAAAGAGAATCCTCACCCCTGCCCTCTCCAAAGGAGAGGGGGAATGTTGTGACGGAAAGGGGATAGTGAGCCACACGGGCAAGTGAAAAATTAGAGAGAGACTCAGGGAGAGCTGTCGGACAGGGGAGAGGGGGTGGACTTATCTAACGACTGATTTGCTTATTAACAAATTGGCTAATTGACAAATTTTTCATATCTTTGCCAAAACTTTTAACTCATACCTCTTAACTGATAACTAAATAAAGTGAACGAATTAAACTTAGAACTTACTGACGTGAGCGCCCAAGTGTTTTGTGGCGAAGACGAAAATAATATCAAATACATCAAAACGCTCTTCCCGAAGCTAAAAATCGTAGCACGGGGGTCTAAACTTATTGCCTTTGGCGAAGAACATTTGCTAAAAGATTTTCAGAAACAAATGGAAAAGCTTATTGCCTATTGCGCGAAATACAATCGCTTAGACGAGCGCTCTATCGATAGTATTCTTTCGGCTACTAATACTGAGAAGAGCGAAAAAGTGCGCGAAGAGGACGTTATTGTGCACGGCGTGAATGGCAAAATCATACGTCCGCAAACCCCAAATCAGGTAAAATTAGTAGAGCTGATGCATAAAAACGATATGGTATTTGCCGTAGGACCTGCCGGTACGGGTAAGACCTATGTGGGCGTTGCCTTAGCCGTAAAAGCTCTTAAAGAAAAACAAGTGCGTAGGATTATCCTTACTCGTCCGGCAGTGGAAGCAGGCGAGAACCTCGGTTTTCTTCCTGGTGACCTCAAAGAGAAGCTCGACCCCTATATGCAACCCCTCTACGATGCCTTGCGCGATATGATTCCCCACGAAAAGCTCAACGCCTTTATTGAGGCAGGAATCATAGAGATTGCCCCCCTTGCCTTTATGCGCGGGCGCACCTTAGACAACGCTTTTGTAATCCTTGACGAGGCACAGAACACCACTCACGCCCAGATGAAGATGTTCCTCACCCGTATGGGGCGCAATGCCAAGTTTATGATCACTGGCGACCCTGGGCAAATAGACCTACCTCGCAAAGTTTCCTCTGGACTTAAAGAAGCGATGCTTATCCTTCAAAAAGTACAGGGTATCGCCTTCCTTCACTTAGACGACAGAGACGTTGTGCGTCACCCACTGGTACGCAGTATCATCGAAGCCTATAAAACCATAGAAAACAACGAATAGTCGTAGCACGGCAAGCATTTTTTGCAGTATAAACTTTGAAGTTTGAAGTAGCTTGTCGTGCTATGACCTTTGGCAAAGTTTTTTACTTCTTATTCCAACCTTTTTGAAAATTCTTCGTTTATAGAGCAGAAAGTGAAAGATATTAGCGCTCTTCTTTAAAAAATAATCAAGAAAAGATAATTGATAATCAGCGTAATGAAAAAATAATGACATAATAAAGTTATTTTTATGGTACTTTGTATTGCATAATACTTTTATTTGTTATATCTTTGCGCCGTGAAATTAATTAGTTTACATTTAGTAACCAAAAACCATACAAACAATGAAAAAGATTATTCTATCACTGCTATTAGCAGTAACGGTAAATGGTTTTGCACAATCTTCTTTTAAAGGAACCTTGTTGAATACTGAAAAAAAGCCTGTGAGTGCTGCCAATGTACTCCTAATGACTCTCCCCGACTCTACCCTCGTAAAAGGGGCAATAAGCAATCAGCGAGGTGTTTTTGAACTACCCAATGCCGCTGAGGGGAAAAAGGTGGTTATCAAAATTACGCATTTGGAATATCAAACGGTGGTATTTACGCCCTCGGGGAGTAACTTGGGCACCATTGTTTTGACCCCTGCTACCAATCAGTTGGGCGAGGTAGTGGTAACGGCACATCGCCCTATCTTAGAACAGAAGGGTACGCGCATCAGTACTAATGTGGCGCAATCGACCTTGCAGAACCTCCCCAAAGCCGAAATGCTTATCAACTTCTTGCCTGGGGTAAGCACTTCCTACACCGGTGGAGGTTATGAGGTGTTTGGCAAAGGAAATCCTATCTTCTACATTGATAACCGCAGGGTGCGCAATTTAGATGAGGTGAATCAGTTATCGCCCAAAGATATTGAGAGCATAGAGCTGGAAACCCAACCTGGTGCAGAACACGACAATACGGTGGGTGCGGTAATTTATATCAAACTGAAAAAGAAACAAGGCGATGGACTGAGCGGCTCTGTAGATAGCGATGTTTACTTAGTAAAAAAGGGCTCTTCGACAGAGAGTTGGCTCAACCTAAACTATCGCAAAGGCAAAACCGACTGGTTTACTACCATTGGCAACTTCAACAACTTCAACAAGAAAAATGCCGACCTCTATCAGGATTTGCAAGTACATACCCAAAGTAATGATTGGCGCGTAACGAGCGACGAAACTAACGAAAGTAATGCCAAAGGAATAAATGCTAAAATAGGGGTAGCTCACGAGATTTCGGACAAACATTCCATAGGCGCAAGTGTGAGAGGGAGTGTAGAACCTTGGGTAGGACATAGGTTTAGCACCCAAGAAACCGCTACCTTCAAAAATAACCTCCTTACTGCCAAAGGGCTCAATGAATACGACCGCTTTAGCCAAGATAAAAAGTTAAGCATTAATGCTTATTACGAAGGTAAACTTACCGACAAACTGAAACTGCAAACCGATGTAGATTATATCGGTCAGCGTTCCGATAACACTTCCGATGTTGTGGAGCGCAACCTCCTAAGTGCTACCTCTCGTAACGTGCACACCCATTCCGATGCTGCTTCCGATTGGTGGGGACTCAAAACTACTTTCTTGCAAACCCTTGGCAAGGGCGCTATAAACTATGGCGTAGAGGCAAGCGACCTGCATCGCACTGAGGACTATACCGATAATGTGCTTTCGGCTTCGGATATTAAGAATACCGAAACGCGTTCGGCTGGTTTTGTGAGCTTCTCTTACCCTATTAAAAAAGTGAATTTGAAACTCGGTACGCGTTACGAGTACGCCGACTTTGGTTATTACGAAAACGGACAAAAAAGCCCCGTAAAAAGCAAGACCTACCGCGATTGGTTACCCAATATTTCTATCGCATTCCCTTGGGATAAAACTCAACTGACCTTTAGTTATGCACGCAAAATTAAACGTCCGGCTTTTTATGAACTCAGCGACTACAACACTTATATTTCTCCTTTCTTGTACAATCGCGGAAACCCATATATTGTACCTCAGCTTACTGATGAATGGAATGCCTTGGCTACTTATGGTCCTATTTCGGCTTCGGTAAGTTATTCGAATATTCACAAGGGTATTTATTCCGATTACCAACTCTCAAGCATCAATCCCGATGCCGTTGAAAAAACCCTTCGCAATTACGATGATTTTAGCGAACTGAAATGTGTGCTCAATGCGCAAACCCAAATAGGCAAATGGATGCCTAAACTCACGCTCACTTATAAAAAACCTTTTGCTAACAATGTGTTTTACACCAATGAAGGTAGGTTTATGGTAGAAATGATGAACCAAATTACTCCTACTGAAAACTGGTTGCTTTTGGCATTGTTTACCTATGCGAGCAAAGGTTCAAACCGAGAAGCCTACGCCTATAAGGATATAAGTGGAGTGGTTGTGGGGGTTGCCCGTATGTTCTTTCACCAATCGCTTACGGTGTATACCGTAATTTCCGACCCTTATAACGGTCTCAATGAGCACACACGCGTACAAAATCCGTACATTAGCAATAGTACTGCTCAGAATTACGGCAATATAAGTTTTAAAGTAGGACTGAACTACAATTTCAACACCACCCAAAGCAAGTATAAAGGACAAGGAGCGGGAGAAGAAGAGAAGAACCGCTTGTAATGAGGAAATGAGGAAATGAGGGTGCGAGCCGCACGGGCGGTGAAAAATTAGCAAATTAGAAAATTTGGAAATGAGAAAATGTGGAGGGTTGAGGGGTTCGGAAAATATCGGAAGAGTTCGGAAGAGGGGAAATGGGATTTTTGGTGAAAAAAGGGTGTAAGATGGGTGGGGTTAGCTTATAGAGAGCTTATAGGAAGCTTATACGAATCTTGGACGATTGGTATAGAAAGGGTATATAAGTGATTGATTCATAGTATAATACAGTGACACGAAAAATGGTAAAAACGGGGTTTCGAGGCGAAAGAAAAGGAATAGGCACTAGGCCTTAGGCCATAGGCAATAGGGGGGAGTATGACGGAAAGGGGAAGAAATGACGAATGAAGATTGAAGAGTGGCAAGTGACGATGTGGATTTCCTTCAAGGGGGGAATGTAGCGACGGGAAAAGGAGAAAAGAGCAGAAAACAATTGTTAAAAGGTAGTATATTTTTGAAATCAAAAAAAATGTACTACCTTTGTGCTTTCTAAGTTACGTTAGTTATCATAATAGTATTTTTGCTGATAAGGGAAATAAAGACGGCTATCGTACACGAACAAGAATATTTATAAAACATATATTAACCCTTAATTTGGGGTTCTAACTAATCAACAATCGTGAATAAAGAACATTTAAAACAATTAGAAGCTGAAAGTATTTACATAATGCGGGAAGTAGCCGCGCAGTTTGAGCGTCCTGCCTTGCTTTTTAGTGGTGGTAAGGACTCTATTACCTTGGTGCACTTGGCAATGAAAGCCTTTGCTCCTATGAAGATTCCTTTCCCTTTGGTACATATCGACACGGGTCATAACTTCCCCGAAGCACTTGAATACCGCGATGCTCTTGCTAAACGCATAGGTGCGGAACTGATTGTGCGACAAGTAGAAGACACCATTAAAGCGAAAGGACTTACCGAGCCCAAAGGTAAGTTTGCTTCTCGTAACTGGCTGCAAACACACACTTTATTGGACACTATTGAGGAGTTTCACTTCGACGCCTGCATAGGAGGGGCGCGTAGAGATGAAGAGAAAGCGCGTGCCAAAGAGCGCTTCTTTTCAGTAAGAGACGAGTTTGGTCAGTGGGACCCTAAGTTGCAACGTCCGGAGCTGTGGAACATCTACAACGGTCGGATACAGAAAGGCGAAAACGTGCGTGTGTTTCCTATCTCGAATTGGACGGAATTAGACGTGTGGAATTATATTCAGCAGGAGAAAATAGCACTTCCTTCTATCTATTTTGCGCACAATCGCGAGGTGATTGAGTACGAAGGTAGACTTATTGCGGTGTCGCCTTTTATCCAGATAGATGAAAATGATACTATCCTAAACAAGCGTGTACGCTATCGCACGGTAGGTGATATGACCTGTACTGCTGCCGTAGAGAGCAATGCAGCGACTCTTGAAGAGGTGGTAAATGAAATTACTGCTTCGCGTATTTCGGAACGCGGTGAGACCCGCATAGACGACAAAGTAACGGAAGCGGCAATGGAAGACCGTAAAAAAGGAGGATATTTTTAATGATTAGTAGTTAGTGGTTAATTCTGATATGAAGAATTGCTTGTCGTGCTACGACTTTGGTCAGGTTTTTGTATGAGCAAAGACAATAACTAAAAAACAAGATTACGAATGAGAAAAAGATTTTTATTTACAGCCTTAGTGCTTTTCTTTTTGGCAACTGCGGAATCCTTTGCACAAGCGTTGCAACGCCATAACCTTGTACCTGAAATTAACTTATCACAGCCTAATGGTGAAAAGTTAGCGTTATCTTCATTACGTGGTAAATATGTGCTGGTAGACTTTTGGGCTTCGTGGTGTATGCCTTGCAAGAAGGAAAACAAATACCTCAAACAAGCGTACAAAGAGTTAAAAGGGAAGAATTTTGTAATTCTATCAGTATCGATAGATAGACCTAAGGATAAAGACGCTTGGCAGGACGCTATTAAAATAGAAGGAATGGTGTGGCATAATGTGTGGGACAACGATGGTAAAACCGCTGAGAAATATGGGGTAACGAGTATCCCTGCGCCTTTTCTCATAGACCCCGAAGGAAACTTATTGTCGCAAGGAGATAACCTAAGATCTAATGATTTAATGAAAACGCTGAAGAAATACATCAAATAGTTGTAGCGCGACGGGCGTTTTTTGTTATATTGAACTGACGTTAAAAAAATATATAAAGATTTTTACAATGAAGAAAATCAAGTTTATGATGCTACTGAGCGTAGCCATAGGATTGGGGAGTTGCTCTACCAGTACCCAAGCGGTATATTGGGTAAATAGCTCCCAAGTAGAAAGCAGTGCAGGAGATAGCAAAATGCAGTGCTTGCAAGTGTACAAAGGCGATAATCTGAGTAAAGCACAATGGGAGTCTTTTTGTGCTCCTATTGAAGGTTTTACCTTTGAAGAAGGCTACTTTAAGAAGATAGAAGTAAGCGAAAAACCGCTGAAGGACGTCTCCGCCGGTGCGCCAAATATTGCTTATACTTTGGTGCGCGAAATAGAAAAGGTGAAAGACTCTCGGTTTGATTTGCAAGGCGAATGGAAACTGGTGAGTATGGGAGAAATGGCTATCACTCCTGAGGCACAGCCTACATTAAAGCTCAATATCAGAGAAATGAAGGTAAACGGCTCTGACAGCTGTAATACCTTTATGGGAAGTATTAAAACCCTCACCGATAAAGAACTTGTATTTGGTGATTTAGCTTCTACACTAATGCTTTGTGCAGAAAAAATGGAGGTTGCTGATGCTTTTGGTATGGCTATGCAAAAGGTAAGACAATACCAGCTAAAAGGTGACCAACTGTTGCTTACCGATGAGCAAGGAGGCGTACTCCTTACTTTTGCAAAGAAATAGTTATTTCAATTATTAAAAAATAAAGGCTGTGCAGAGCGTTCTGCACAGCCTTTCTTGATTATATTGGTGTTTAACTAATCATCTTCTTCGTCATAGTTGTCGGCTTCATCGTATTCCTCTTCAGAATACTCGGGCTCTACTGCCTTTTTATCTTTAGCCTTAGTACTCTTTTTACCTTTTTTAGGATTAGAAGAGAGTTCATTATGTTTAAGCCATTCGCGTAGTTCTACTTCTATTTGTTCAGCTATTTCTGGATTGTCGTTAAGCATTGCAATAGAGGCATCACGTCCTTGACCTAATCGGGTGCCTTTATAGCTATAAAAAGCACCGCTTTTATCTACAATATCAGCCTCAACGCCTAACTCAAGAAGTTCAGCAGACTTAGAGATACCTAAGCCAAACATAATATCGAAAGTAGCGGTTTTAAAAGGCGATGCTACTTTGTTTTTGACTATTTTCACCTTGGTTTTATTACCTATGATTTCGCCATTGCTGTCCTTAATAGCAGCGCTTCCTTGAGGTCCTCCGTCTTTACGGATATCTATACGCACAGAGGCATAAAATTTAAGTGCATTACCCCCTGTAGTTGTTTCGGGGTTTCCAAAAGTAATACCTATTTTATCACGCAACTGATTGATGAAAATAACGATACATTTTGCTTTGCTAATACTACCAGTGATTTTGCGTAAAGCCTGAGACATTAGTCGGGCGTGAAGCCCCATTTTAGAGTCTCCCATTTCGCCATCAATCTCACCTTTGGGAGTAAGTGCTGCCACCGAGTCGATTACTACGAGGTCTACTGCATTGGAACGAATAAGAGCATCAGCAATTTCAAGAGCTTGTTCACCACTGTCAGGCTGAGTAATCAATAGATTTTTAACATCTACACCTAAGCGTTGTGCGTAAACAGGGTCGAAAGCGTGTTCAGCATCGATAAAAGCAGCTGTCCCTTTAGCTTTTTGTACTTCGGCGATAGCGTGCAGTGTAAGGGTGGTTTTACCAGAAGATTCAGGCCCATAAATTTCGATTACGCGCCCTTTAGGGTATCCACCAACGCCTAAAGCGGCATCGAGCCCGATAGAACCGGTAGAGTAAACTTCTACGTCTTCGACAGGATTATCGCCTAAGGCACGTACGGTTCCTTTGCCATAGGTTTTGTCTAATTTTTCTAAGGTGAGTTTTAGAGCTTGTTTTTTAGCCTCTTCTACACTCATTTCCTTGTTATCTTTTGTTGTTTTAGCCATTTTATACTAGATTGTTTTAATAGGGCAAAGATACAAAATCAAATGATAAATACAATAATGTAGCGTAATTATTTTAGTTTTTCATTATTGTGATGACGGTCGTGGTCACGTTGTGTTTTTTTTAGCATCTTCTTATCGAAAGCCTCTTGCAAGTCAATCCCTGTTTGATTGGCTAAGCAAAGTACTACAAATACTACATCAGCGAGTTCCTCGCCTAAATCTTTGTTTTTATCACTTTCTTTCTCGGACTGTTCTCCATAACGGCGAGCAATAATACGGGCAACCTCTCCTACTTCCTCAGTGAGCTGTGCCATATTGGTAAGTTCATTAAAATAGCGAACACCGTGTTCTCTAATCCAATTATCAACTGCTAATTGCGCATTCTTGATATCCATGTTTACAAATTTATTTTCTATTAAAAAACTGCTTTAAAAGAGCATTGCTTTTGATAGCAACGCTCTTTCAAAGCAGTTTAAAGAATATTTCTGTGAATTTAAAATTAGTTTGTCCACATATCTTGCTCTCTGTCGCGAATTTTCTCTTTAATTTTGTCAGCTTCTAACAATTGGAAGAGTGCATTATCAGGGAGGTATTCCTTGATTTTTCTGTCGCCGTATACATTCGCTTCTTTAAATATCACGGAACTGAACATTCGTGCATTTAAAACGTGGTCGAAAGACACAGGACGAGCATCATTCTTCCTATTAAAGGTTTTCGCTTCGTGCAAAATATCGCGTACTTGCGGATAGAATACCCAGAATAGAGGTACTAATGCCGACATAGTAGAGTCATCAGAATCTATAAAGTTTACGTCGGGAGCTACAGGAGCTAACGCGAGCAAACGATATTTTAATTCACCTTGGCGTTTGTCGAAATACCAAATACCTCTAATGTGGTACTGAGCGATATCTGCAGACTCTAAGTTTCTATGAGTTACATATTCAGGAGAAAGAGCTTCACCTGCGTTAAGTTGCTCATAGCCTACATCTAAAGTATCTACCTTTGATAGTGATGCTTCTATTGACTCAGCTGTTTTTGTTTGAGTAAAATAAGAATCTACATAGATATCTTGAATTTTACCATTTTTGATGTTCTTTAGAAGTACATCATACAATGAGCGACGATAAGCATCTATTTCCAAGGTATCGGTAGGGAAAAGGAGGGGAAAGTTAGCTCTCTCGTTGAGGTCGATTACTTCCCATACCTCTACTGACCAAAGGATATCGCGGTCGTCCACATAGCCATAAGGTAGTGGTTTGTCATTATCAGCTTCTATTCGAGCTTCAGATTTAACACCTATATCGCTTGCTACTTTTGCGTTTAAGATGTTTACCTGAGCTTTGGAGAGCTGAAATGCAAATACTGAAAGCAATAATAATATTATATTTTTTACGTGCATAATAATGTTTATCTTAGTTTGTTATTTCAACTACGATTGGTGATACAGGAGGCAATCTGAGGTCAGAGTTACCAATGATACTTGCTTTCACGTCAAATATCTGGATTTTATCACCACGTTTAGCTCTTAGAACAGCTGCTCTTGCTTGTTCGTTCATTCTGCTACCTTTCACGTATACACTTGGTTGTCCTGGAATGAACACTTTAAATTCGTTTACTTGTAGTTTCAAGTCGAAGTCGAAGTCTTCCAAAACAGCCATCACAGGCATTACAGATACGTTTGCTTTTGGTAATTTAGCGTTTCCAATTTGTCCGCCCAAGCTGGTTACAGCACGTGGGATATTTTTAATACGGAACATTTTAGAAGAGCTGAATTTTTGTCCTGCAAGCTCACCTGTTACGTGAATAGTAACTTCTCTACCTTGTCCTGGACGCATTACCCAAGCACCACTACCACTCGCTTTAGATAAACCAGGTGCTGATGCTGAAATTTTGTTATCAGGAACACCAGGCATAGAGATAGTGATAGGGTTAGCAACACCACGATACACCACGTTCATCTTATCAGCTGAAATAACTGCTGAGTTTGGTTTAGGAATTACAGAGAAAGATTGTGCTACAGGTACAGCAATACGTTTTCCGTCTTGGTCGAAGTACAAGTTACCTGTGATTTTGTGGTCACCTGTATTACCTGCTGAAATGTTTAATTTCACACGACCATCTTCAATGGTGTATTCACTTGTTCCTAACTTTCTACCGTCGATAGCAATGTCTACTTCATTAGGACGTGTAGTAGCGTCTTTTCTACCCAATACGATAGAACCATCGAATTTCTCACCTTGATAATACGCTCCTTTACTTTGCTCAAGTAAAGTTGTATAGTTAGTCATTGAAACTTGTGATTTCAAGCTACCTGCCAAAGCAGTATCGAAAAATTCTTGTTGAGTAGTTAAGATGTCTGACTGCATCATTGAGAGTTTTGCTAAAGTTGCAACGTAAGGGAACCCTTCAAAGTTAAAATTTAACCATTTTACGGTTCTGCCTTCTCTATTCTTTACATCGTCAGTATTAAAGTTTACGCTTACTTTATCGGCCAAAGCTTTATAAGCTGGATTATCTCCCAATACTTTTAATACTCCTTCGCGATAGGTTTTCATTTTTTCAATGAATTCACTTGCGTGAGCTTTAGCTTGTGCTCCCTCAGCAAAGAAATAATTGTCAGTAAAATCTGACTGATCCATTGCCTGATAGTTTCTTTGATTTACAGGAATGTCTTTTTGACCAATTACATCTTCCACTTTGGTTTTAATATCTTGGATATAGCTGTACAATCCATCTGATAGTTCCTTTATTTGTTTGGATTGTTCATATATCTCACCATATTGAGCTTGATTCTCATTTGCTTTATTTGCTAATTCGGCCAAAGCATTAGATGTGCTTTCATTAGCTCTTTTGTTTGATGATTCAAACTTTTGATTCACTAACCCGAATGCATCTAGTACTTGCTTACCCATATTCAATGCGATCATTGCAAGGAATACTAAGTACATCAGGTTAATCATCTTCTGTCTAGGACTTAATTTTCCACCTGCCATAAGCTATTTTTTTAATAAGTTAATAAATAATTACTCTTATCGTGCGCCGCCCATTGCAGATAACATTCCTCCATAGATAGTGTTCAAAGATCTTAGGTTGTCTTTAAACGTAAGCATTTGCTGATTTAATGAATCTAAGTTATCAACAACACCTGCTTGTGCAGATACTTGTCTTTCTGTTCTTTCTAATTGTAGTTTGTAAAGGCTGTTCAATGACTCTAAGTTTGATGCTGCTGCTGAAAGCTCTTCACCATATTTGTGAGTAGCCACCATCGTATTAGCCACTGGAGCGATTTCTTTACTTGCTTCTGCGAAGTTTTCAATAGATCTTCCTAATGAACGCATCATATTAGCATCAATACGAGCTTCTGCTAAAATATTATCTAATTTTTGTGATAATGATTCTCTAAGAATCTTATCTTCTCCTGACTGTAAAGCCAAAGCTCCTTGGCGTCCTGATGGAGCACCACCTTTTAACTCGGGATAAACCAATGACCAATCGAACTCTTCATCTATTGGTTCAAAAGCTGAGAAGAAGAAGACGAATGCTTCTGTTCCCATCCCTACTGCTAACAATACGCCACCGCTGATACCTAAGATATCCACGTGCAAAATTTTGGCTAAGGCACCGATAATTACAACTGAGGCACCTATACCATAAACCATATTAAACAATTTCTTTGTTGATCTACTTCCTGCCATAAGACTTTTTTTTATTTGTTAAATTTATTAGTTAATTTGTTTGATTTTTCTTTTAATTCTATCTGTATCCTCTTGCTGATTTAGCCTGTTGTTTGTCGCTGATACCCATAAAATCTTGTACGGTACGGAACCCTATATAACTACGGGCTGAGTCTTGGTACTCATAATCACGGGTATTTACTTGCAACATAAAGGCAACGTCTTTCCAAGAACCTCCACGTATTACTTTACGGTGATTCTTGTCATCAAGTACGTTAGGATTCATTGTAGACATATATTCATATGAATTGGGATCATATGAGGTGTTTGTCCATTCTGATACGTTACCTGCCATATTGTAGAGGTTGTAACCATTAGGTTCGTACGACTTAGCTTCTACGGTATAGAGTGCATTATCAACAGCATAGTCACCACGCATTGGTTTAAAGTTTGCAAGGAAACAAGCTCTATCATCATAGGTATAAGGACCTCCCCAAGGATAAGTACCTCCTGGCAGACCACCACGTGCTGCGTATTCCCATTCCGATTCAATTGGCAAACGGAAAGAATTTACTGTGTAATCTCCTTTTGATTTTTGATAAGAGTTTTTGTTAAGAGTACGCCATTCACAGAAGGCTTTGGCTTGAATCCAGCTAACACCTACCACAGGATAGTCACCATAGGCTTCGTGCCAAAAATAGTCGTTGTGCATTGGCTCATTATAAGAATAGTTGAAGTCGCGAATCCACACAGTAGTATCAGGATATACTTTCACGATTTCCTCTTTGATGAAGTCTTTACGGTTACCGCGAGTACGAGCGGCTTTATCCATATCAAGCCATTGATATTTAAACTCGAACTTCTGAACGTCCATAATGCGTTTGCCATTGTAAGCTTCTTCTTCGGGCAAATACATTTTGTCCATTACTTCCGAGTAGTATTCATCTGGGAATTTATTAGTGTCCCAAATAAGTGCTACTTTCTTGTTCAATTTTCGTGCTTTTTGGTCGCCATATGTGTTTTGAAGATACTGCTGATAAGCATTCATCTTCTCGGTGTTCGCATCTAAGTATGCGTATTCACCGATACCTCCACTGCCTTGGGTCTGACCGGTTTGTTCCGCCATTTCAGCTAACTGAGTACGGATAATTGAATCGCGAACCCAATTCACGAATTGGCGATACTCACTATTTGTGATTTCGGTTTCGTCCATATAGAACGACCCCACGCTCACAGTTTTCACTGGTGCGTTAAAACTCGCAGTTTTATCATCATCGGAACTACCCATAATGAAAGAACCACTCGGAATAAGCGTCATACCGTAAGGAGCAGGCTGTTTCCAGCTCTTCCCCTTAACACCTACAAGCTCTCCTTTGCTGTCGCCACCGCCACGCTTACACGCAGCTAGTACTAATAGTACAAGTAGCATTACAAATATTCTTCTTGCCATAAACATTGTTTAAATTCACATTTAATTAGGGCGCAAACGTACGCATTTATTTTATACACACAAAATTTATTCAACAATATTTTTCAATAACCTACAAACTTTAACACTATTTTTACATTTTAACCCCTTTTACCCCTTGAAATGTAAAAAAAAAGTAAAAGAATGAGTTTACTTTTTACCCTATTTAATACTTCTTTTGTAAACACTTTTGGCTACTAAATAGTATAAAAAGCTGTGTAATATTGTTACGAAGCTATTTTCCTTTTTCCTCTCCCCTACTCTTTATCGGAGTGTTTTAATCCCCATATTCCAAAGAGTGAATGCTTGCAAATCGGCGTTTTGTTCTATAGTTTTGCTCACTGGTGTCCCTGCTCCGTGTCCTGCATTGGTCTCTATTCGTATAAGAATAGGGTTGTTGCCCGTTTGTTTTGCTTGCAATTCCGCAGCAAACTTAAAACTGTGAGCAGGTACTACTCTATCGTCGTGGTCACCTGTTGTTATAAGGGTAGCAGGATAAGCCACTCCTTGTTTTACATTGTGTAAGGGTGAATAGCCTTTTAAGTATTCAAACATTTCTTTGCTATCATCAGATGTGCCATAATCATAAGCCCAGCCTGCTCCTGCGGTAAAAGTGTGATAACGCAACATATCGAGTACACCTACTGCGGGTAAAGCTACCTTAAACAGGTCGGGGCGTTGTAACATAGTGGCTCCTACCAAGAGCCCTCCGTTAGAGCCTCCTCTGATAGCAAGATATTGGGGAGAGGTGTATTTCTCCTTTACAAGATATTCAGCAGCTGATATAAAATCGTCGAATACGTTTTGCTTTTGCATCTTAGTGCCTGCATCGTGCCATTGTTTACCATATTCTCCTCCTCCACGTAAGTTAGGAACAGCATATACACCCCCGAGTTCTAACCACACCGCATTGGCAACACTGAATGTAGGCATCAAACTGACATTGAACCCTCCATATCCATATAATAAGGTAGGATTTTTACCGTTGAGCTTGATTCCTTTTTTATAGGTAATCATCATTGGTATTTTTGTGCCGTCTTTTGATGTGTAAAACACTTGCTTCGATTCGTAGTTGTTGGCATCGAAAGCAATAGCGGGCTTCCAATAGAGTTCAGTAGCTCCTGTTGCCAAATCCATTTTGTATATTTGGGTAGGATATGCGTAATTGGTGAAACTAAAATAGGTGTGTGTTTCATCTTTTTTAGCATAAAAACCTCCCGCACTACCTATACTGGGAAGCTTCACTTCGCGAATGAGTTTCCCCTCGTAGTCGTATTGTTTTACCTGAGAAAGAGCATCTACCATATATTTGGCAAACAGGTATTTGCCTGCGGTAGTAATACTGAGCACATTCTTGGTTTCGGGGATAACATCTTGCCAATGCTCTGGCTGTGGATTTTTAAAGTCTACTTTCACTAAGCGACCGTTAGGCGCATTCAGGTTGGTTTCTAAAAAGAGGGTTGTGCCTTGGTTATTTACAAATCCTGTATCTCCATCGAAGTTGTTGGTAATAGTTACCAAAGAAGATTTAGGATTAGATAAATCTTTTACAAATAGTTTATTACCTGAGGTCGCATTGGCAACCGAAATGAACAGATATTTCCCGTCATTGGATACTGTACCCGACACATAACGATATTTCTCCGTTGGTGTGCCACCAAAAATGAGCTTATCACTCTTTTGAGATGTGCCAAGTTTGTGATAATAAAGTTTGTGCTGGTCAGTTTTTGCTGATAGCTCACTGCCTTTGGGTTTGTCGTAGCTGGAATAGAAGAAGCCTTCATTGCCTTTCCACGCTATACTACTAAACTTTATATCTACTAAGGTATCACCTATTGCCTTTTTAGTTTTCGCATCGAGCACTATCCCTTTACGCCAATCGCTACCGCCTTCTGAGATGAGATAAGCTACTAACGAACCATCTTCGGAGAAAGCGACGTCTCCTAATGAAGTTGTTCCGTCCTTAGAAAAAGTATTCGGATTTAAGAAAATTTCTTCTTTGCCTTCTTTATCTTTGCGATAGAGCACCGATTGGTTTTGTAAGCCGTCGTTCTTGTAATAATAGGTATAATCTCCTTCGGTAAAAGGAGCGCTCAGTTTCTCATAGTTCCAGAGTTTCTCGAGTTTCTCTTTTATTGCTTGTCGATAAGGTATTTTGGAGAGATAACCAAACGTAAAATCGTTTTGGGCTTTTACCCACTGAGCGGTTTCAGCAGAACGGTCATCTTCGAGCCAACGGTAAGGGTCAGACACCTGAGTGCCGAAGTAAGTATCGACGGTATTATCCATACGTGTTTGAGGATAGTTCATCTTTTCGTCGTTAGTGTTGTTAGGGTTTTGATTGCAGGCTACTAAAAGAAGTAGCGTTGCGGAGAATAAGGAATGTTTCATATTATAAATTATTAGTAATGTTTATTAAAAATATAGGTTCGCTTTTATCTATAAAAAAGGGTGCCTAAAAATATTGCTATTTTTAAAACACCCCATATTCTTAATTTAGTTATAAAATCTCTCAGCTTAGAAGAACAAAGCTACCCCGATACCAACACCGAAGTTGCCTATTCTCGTTTCTGCTTTATTGTCTTGTTTGTTCTTCAAGTTCATATAGTCATAACCTACATAACCTGTAAGAGCAGCACCTTGGTTTACAAAGTAAGCCATACCTCCTTTTACTCCTAATGCCAATCCTCTTTCTTTATCACTATTATTATCTCCTGCTGAAGCCCAAGCATATCCTACTTTTGCTCCTACAAAAGGTGCTAAGTTGCCACCGATAGGAAAATAATAATGTGCATTAGGAGCTATAACAAACGCAGAAGTTGTTCCCTTTGTTTCTGAACCTGCTACAGGTTTTACTTTGGTAGTAGTACTTTGGTACTCTAAACCTAAACCTACTGCTAAATTATTAATTACAAAATAATTTAAATTAGGTACAAACTTAAATGTATTTTGCGTTTGTACATTACCTGATGTTCCGTCATAACGAGGTGTTTCTTTAACAGAGTTAAATGAAAGAGCCAAGTCAGAGCCTACCATCCAGTTTCCTTTTTCAGTTTGTGCGTATGTAGCGCTTGCAAAAGCAACTGCTACGATTAATAAAAATTTTTTCATACTATTCTATATTTTTATTGTTATTAATAAGGCAAAGGTACAACTTATTTTCGAATGTGCAAATTTTTTTAAAGAAATTTTTCGTTTTGTCGTCGTGCTACGGCTACCCGTGTGTCCTCCCCTGTCCAACAAATCTAACCAACAAAACGTGTGACATTAGGAGATAGCAACACTATAAACTCAATCAATATTCAACTATAATTTAATTAACCTTCATTGTAGAGCCACTGTAGAGCCACTGTAGAGCCACTGTAGACCCACTGTAGACCCACTGAAAACCCACTGTAGTTCCGTTTAAAGTTTATTTAACGTCTATTAAAAATATACAACACCGATTTACAAGCACGTTTGTATCACAATCCGTGTAAATCCAGCAACGAAGTTGCCTATCCGTGTCCATCACATTTGTCAATTGTCAATTATCAATTGAAAAACTATCCGTACTATCCGTGAAATCTGTGCGAGATATTTAAAACAGCAAAGCTGTTTATTTATTTGTTTGATTTTTTTTTGAGATTTGTAAGATTTCTGTAGCGTAAGCTACACTTTTATTACACCCAACCCTCCTTAATTAACACCCGTTCAAAATCTACACCACCAATTCACAATTACGTTTGTATTACAATCTGTGTAAATCCAACAACGAAGTTGCTCTTCCGTGCCCATCACATTTGTCAATTGTCAATTATCAATTGAAAAAATATCCGTGAAATCTGTGCGAGACATTTAAAACAGCAAAGCTGTTTATTTGTCTGATTTTTCTAAAGATTTGTGTAAATCCAGCAACGAAGTTGCCCTTCCGTGCCCATCACATTTGTCAATTGTCAATTATCAATTGAAAAACTATCCGTGCTATCCGTGAAATCTGTGCGAGACTTTTTAATATTTGTTTGATTTTTTCAAAGATTTGTGTAAATCCAGTAACGAAGTTGCCCTTCCGTGTCCATCACATTTGTCAATTGTCAATTATCAATTGTCAATTGAAAGACTTTCTGTAGCGTAAGCTACACTTTTATTACATCAACTAAAAAAGGGTGTCTTAAAAAATATCTCTACTTTTTAAAACACCCCATACTTATAATTATGAAGGATTTCCTACTTATTTAGAAGAACAAAGCTACACCTATACCTACACCCAAAACACCCTCTTTTGCTTTGCGTTTACTGTTATCTGTATTTTTTAAAGAAAAATGGTCATACTCTGCATAAGCTGTAAGAGCAGCACCTCGGTTTACAAAGTAAGCCAAGCCTGCTTTACCTCCTACTACTAAACCATTCCATTCACCATTAGTACCCGGTTGGTTTTCTCTGCTTGCAAAACCTACTTTTGCTCCCACAAAAGGTGCTAAACTTCCTCCTGTAGGAAAATAGTAATGTGCAGTAGGAGCAATTATAAGGGTATTCGATTTGTTTTCCCAATTATCACCCCTTTTATCTTTTGAATGTTCATAACTCACCCCTAAACCTACTGCTAAATTATGAACCACAAAGTAATTAAAGTTAGGTGTGATTTTAAAAGTAGTTACTGTTTGATCTAATTCTGTAACTTGGTCATTTTTCACTACTAAGTTTTTAGATTGAAATGAAAGACCTAAATCGGCACCTACCATCCAGCTTCCTTTTCCAGTTTGTGCGTAAGTAATAGTTGCAAAAACAACGGCTACTACTAATAAAATTCTTTTCATACTGTTCATTTTTTGTTTTTAATTAAGGCAAAGATACGAAATAATTACAAATTACAAAATACAAATTACAAAAAATGTTTTTTCACTTTTCACTAATGGCAAAAAACTACCATATCTAATCCGTTTTTAAGACAAAAATCGATATTTTCTTTTAAGCCTATAAATTCACTATTTAAAATAGTAGCGGTATAGCAAACCATCATCGGCAAAAGCGTATAACACATTTTGATTATAGTAAAGTTTTTCAATATAACTTTCGGCTTCAAACTCTTTTTGCCAAGTATTGCCTCCATCAGTAGTTTTGTAGATAACCTTGCCTGATGATTGCCAGCCTGTATTTTCATCTTGAAAAGCTAAGGATCGTACACCAATAGGAATTTCAAAAGGTAATTTTTGCCAAGAATATCCTCCATCAGTAGATTTGTATATTTTGTTAACTGATCCTGATATTAAACAATAGCCTATTTGATTAGTAGGAAAATCTACAGCAACAGCCCATTCAAATTCATCCTCAAACACATACTCTGTCCATTGTTCATTATTACCATTACAGAATAGTATTTTAGGCTTGTGTTTTCTACTATTCTGACCTGCAATCCATATATGATTTATATCTCTTTTAAAAGCGTTCCATTGATAATCCACATTACTGGTTTCAGAAAGATTAGCTTCTCTTATAGGATAAAAATCTTTTCCGTTAGTTGATTTATAGACATCTCCACGTATTGAGACTACAATGATATTTTTCATTTCATCATCACAAATCACTCTATTGAATTGAACCCCCCTTTTACTAAAAATTCTTTTTCCACTATTAATAAAAGGGTTAGGAGTTTTTGTTCCTCCAATAGGTACTTTGTATACACCATCAAAATCTACATTCAGACCTTCGTGAGAAGGGGTAATATAAAAATCAGAAAGATAACTGAATCCACCTGTATTTGCCCATTTTTCCCAAGTGATACCATTATCTTTGCTAAAAATCACAATATTTCCAGAGGATTTATCCCATACTTGTGTACTATATATGTAATCTCCTATGATTTGGGTTTTTACATTATATAAATATTCAGCATTGGCTACATCCCATTGAGTTTTTACCCATTGTCCTACGACTTTATCAATGATACCTATTTTTTGTTCATAGTCATTGGTTACTTTGTTGTCTACCACAGTTTTTTCGCCAAAATGGAATTTTAGTTCTGGCAAATAGGTACTACTGCGGGGTAATACAAGGGTGAGTTTCTTGCCATCGGCTGAAACTGAGGTGATAGTAGCTTCAGTATCTCCAAAAGTTACTTTACATTGTTCTTTTTTAGGAAAATTTTCGCCTAAAATATCTACACTATCACCTGCATAGCCGTAGTTTTTGCTATACGAAGTGATAACAATTGCTTTTTGTTCTACGGGTGGGGTAACATTGCCGTTACCGTTCCCATTTCCGTTTCCATTGTTAGGGTTAGAATCGTCTTTGCTACAAGAGGTGAGTAGTAAGAGCACTAAGCCTACTGCTTTTAAAACTTGTTTCATATACATTTTATTTTTAGCGTTTTACATTGCAAAAGTAATATTATTTTTCACAAAAACAACAAAGGCTGTCGCAGAATTTAGTTTACGACAGCCTTTTTTATAGGTTTAATTCTTATAATCTAAGACTTTCCTCCCACGAGTACTGAGGTCATACTGATAGAGCCTCCTACGATTGAATCATTGAAAATCAGCACTTCATCATCTTCTTCTCGCAAAGCCATTACATAGAGCAAAGGCAAGTAATGATCGGGGGTGGGGACTGATAGTTTTGCGTTTTCTCCGAATTGCTCAAAATGTACTAATGCCTCTAAGTTATTATCGGTTATTGTTTGATTGATTTGATCACGAAAGGCAAAAGCCCAATCATAACCAGCATCTAAATCGTTGATATAACGAAAGTTCATCAGGCGCAAGTTATGTATGATATCCCCGCTTGCTAAAATCAATACTCCTTGTTTGCGCAACGGAGCAAGTTTTTTGGCTAAATCGGCATGCCATTGAGCAGGCTTGGTAGCATCTAAGCTCAGTTGTACTACGGGAATATCAGCCTTGGGGTACAAGAACTTTAATACCGCCCAAGCACCGTGGTCAAATCCACGTTCGGGGTCTACTTTTAGGTCAGTATCTGCAAGTAGTTCTTTCACTTGTGCTACTAACTCTGGAGAACCTTTAGCGGGATATTGCACTTCGCTGAGAGCTTTTGGAAACCCATAGAAATCATAAATCATTGGAGGGTTAGGGTTTCCCATAATAAATAACCCCTCACTATACCAATGAGCAGAAATACACAAGATAGCTTTTGGTTTATCAAAAGTCTGTGTGATTTCGGCAAACTTTTGGTTAAAAGGATTCTGCTCATCAAGAGCGTTCATAGGGTTGCCGTGTCCTACAAATAGAGCTGGGATTTTTTTAGTCATTAAAAGAATTTTAATTTGCTAATTGAATACTTAGTTCTTTGAGTTGTGCCTCATCGATAGGGGAGGGGGCATCAATCATCACATCGCGACCGCTATTGTTTTTAGGGAAAGCGATAAAGTCGCGGATCGTTTCTTGTCCGCCGAGCAGTGCTACCAATCGGTCGAAGCCAAAAGCCAAACCACCGTGAGGAGGAGCGCCGTATTTGAAGGCGTTCATCAAGAAGCCAAATTGTGCCTGTGCTTGCTCGGGGGTAAAGCCCAATAGCTCGAACATCTTGGCTTGTAGCTCTTGGTTGAAGATACGTATAGAGCCACCGCCTACTTCATTACCATTGAGCACGAGGTCGTAAGCATTGGCGCGTACGGCACCTGGGTTGCTGTCGAGTAACGGAATATCTTCAGGTTTAGGCGAGGTGAAAGGGTGGTGCATTGCAAAGAAACGTTCTTCCTCTTCGCTCCACTCCAAAAGAGGGAAATCTACTACCCAAAGTGGGGCATATTCATCTGGTTTGCGCAATCCGAGACGCTCGGCGAGTTCCATACGGAGGGCGCTGAGTTGTCCACGTACTTTGTTTGCTTTGCCTGAGAGAATACAGATAAGGTCGCCTGCTTTGGCGCCAGTGCGCTCTGCCCACGCCTTGAGGTCGTCCTCGTTATAGAATTTATCTACTGATGATTTGAAGCTACCATCTTCATTGCATTTTACATATACCATTCCGGAAGCGCCTACTTGCGGACGTTTTACCCATTCTACCAAAGCATCAATCTCTTTGCGGGTGTAGCTGTTGGCACCAGGTACGGCAATACCAACTACTAATTCGGCTTCGTTAAACACCTTGAAATCGCGGTGTTGCGCGAGGTCGTTGAGTTCACCGAATTTCATACCGAAACGGATATCGGGTTTGTCGTTGCCGTAAGTTTTCATCGCCTCGGCATAGGTCATACGAGGGAAAGCCCCAAAGTCTAAGCCTTTGAGTTCTTTGAGGAGGTGTTTTGCCAAACCTTCAAAAGTACTGATAACGTCCTCTTGTTCTACAAACGACATTTCGCAGTCTATTTGGGTAAACTCTGGCTGACGGTCGGCGCGAAGGTCTTCATCACGGAAGCACTTTACGATTTGGAAGTACTTGTCTAATCCGCCTACCATTAGCAACTGCTTAAAGGTTTGTGGCGATTGAGGCAAGGCGTAGAACTCACCTGGGTTCATACGGCTTGGCACCACAAAGTCGCGTGCTCCTTCGGGTGTTGATTTGATGAGCACGGGCGTTTCTACCTCTATAAAGCCTTGTTCGGATAGGTAATTGCGCACCATTATCCCCACTTTGTGGCGGAAAATAAGGTTATCGCGCACAGGGGTACGGCGTATATCGAGATAGCGGTACTTCATACGGAGGTCTTCACCGCCATCGGTATTGTCTTCAATGGTAAAAGGAGGGAGTTCGGAATGGTTGAGCAGGGTGAGCGCTGTAACGAGGATTTCTACTTCTCCGGTAGGGATATTAGCATTAGCTGCCTCGCGTTTGATTACAGTACCTTGAATTTGAATCACGTCCTCGCGTGAGAGGGTTTTAGCCTGCTCAAAAACTGTTTTATCAGTGCGTTCTTCATCGAATATAAGCTGGGTGATGCCATAGCGGTCGCGAAGGTCTACCCAAATCATAAATCCCTTGTTGCGGACGCGTTGTACCCATCCGCTGAGGGTTACTTGTTGTTTTTCGTGTGAGAGTCGTAGCTCTCCACAAGTATGCGTTCTGTACATTTATTTGTCGTTAGTTATAAGTTTTGTTTTTGAGTTAGTGATTCTTTTTCTAATACGGAGTCTAATATACAAAATTTATTAATTAAGCAAAAACTCGTCCTCCTCATTACTTTCAATGCCTAAGGCTTCGTATATGTACTTGAAGGTGGAGAGCAATTTAGGTTTGCCATCGATGAGGGCTACATCGTGTTCAAAGTGGGCAGAAGGCTTGCCGTCGGCGGTGAGGATTGTCCAACCGTCTTTAAGTTGGCGTATACTCTTAGTGCCTAAATTGATCATAGGCTCTATGGCAACAACCATTCCATCTTTAAATTTTTTACCACTACCGCGTCTGCCATAGTTAGGCATCTCGGGGTCTTCGTGCATTTTGCGCCCTACGCCGTGTCCTACGAGTTCGCGCACTACTCCATAGCCGTGTGCCTCACAGTATTGTTGTATAGCGTGCCCTACATCACCTACACGGTTGCCCGCACGAAACTGACGGATACCTATATACAGCGATTCTTTGGTTACACGCAATAGTTCTTTTACTTCGGGGGCTACTTCGCCTACTTCAAAAGTATAAGCGTGGTCGCCATAGTAACCGTTTTTCAGAGCCCCACAGTCTATTGAGATGATGTCACCTTCTTGTAGCGGACGGTCGTTAGGGATGCCGTGCACTACTTGCGCATTAGGACTCATACAGAGGGTATTAGGGAAACCATACAAACCCAAAAATCCTGGTATAGCCCCTTGACTGCGGATGTACTCTTCGGCGATTTTATCGAGATATAGGGTGGTTACCCCTGGTTTTACTTCTTTTGCTAATATACCCAAAGTGCGTGATACCACTTGGGCTACTTGGTGTAGTAGTTCTATTTCTTCGGCTGTTCTAATGTGAATCATTTTCAGGTGTTAGGTGTTAGAGGTCAGGTTTCAGGGGTCATATCTAACCCCTGAAACCTGATACCTGAAACCTATTTTTTGAATTGTTTTAGTAAATTGGTTGTGGAACTGTCGTGAGCAGAAAGTTCGGTAGCGGCGATGTCTTTAAGGATTTTGCTTGCCAACTGTTTACCGAGCTCTACACCCCATTGGTCGTAACTATAGATGTTCCAAATCACACCTTCTACAAAAATCTTGTGCTCATACATAGCGATAAGGCTACCCAAACTTTCAGGGGTGAGTTTGTTGATGAGGATAGAGGTTGTAGGGCGGTTTCCTGTAAATACTTTGAAGGGCACTAAGGCTTCGTTTACCTTGTCACCCATTTCTTTGCGCACTTCGGCTTCGGTTTTACCTTTTAAAAGAGCTTCAGTTTGTGCAAAGAAGTTAGCCATTAGCTTGTTGTGGTGATCGGTATTGCCGTGCAATGAGTGTTTAAAGCCAATGAAATCAGTAGGTATCAATTTAGTACCTTGGTGAATGAGCTGGAAGAACGCGTGTTGAGAGTTGGTTCCTGGCTCACCCCAGATAATTACCCCTGTTTGGTAACTTACAGGGTTGCCATCACGGTCGGTTTGTTTACCGTTACTTTCCATTATACCTTGTTGTAGGTAAGCTGCCAATCGGTGCAAATACTGAGTATAAGGAATGATAGCTTGACTTTCGGCTCCGTAGAAGTTGTTGTACCACACGCTGAGCAATGCCAAGACTACTGGAATGTTCTTGTCAAACGGAGCTGTGCGGAAATGCTCGTCCATAGCGTGAGCCCCTTTGAGCAACTTATCAAAATTGTCATAGCCTACTGATAGGGCAATGCTGAGACCTACGGCACTCCACAACGAGAAGCGTCCGCCTACCCAGTCCCACATAGGGAATACATTATCAGGGTCTATACCGAATTTATCGATTTCTTGCAAATTAGTAGATACTGCTACAAAGTGTTTAGCAATATCTTTTTTTGAGCCTGATTTGAGGAACCATTCTTTTACAGTAAGCGCGTTCGAAAGGGTTTCGAGTGTTGTGAAAGTTTTAGATACAATCACTATCAAGGTAGTTTCGGGGTTGAGGTGCTTGATAGTTTCGAGCACGTGGTCGCCATCTACATTGCTGATGAAATGTACGTTGAGGTGATTCTTATAAAATTTAAGCGCCTCAGTTACCATTGCTGGGCCTAAGTCAGACCCACCGATACCAATATTCACCACATCGGTAAAGGCTTTACCGGTATAACCTTTGCGTTTGCCACTGATGACTTCTTCGCTAAACTGTTTGATTTTGTGTTTTACAGTGGCTACTTCGGGCATTACATTCTTGCCGTCTACATTTATCACGCTGTTTTCGGGCGCGCGAAGAGCAGTGTGTAATACGGCGCGTTTTTCGGTGTTGTTGATAAGGTCGCCACCGAAGTATTTGCCAATAGCGTCCTTTAAACCACATTCCTCGGCGAGTTGCACAAGGAGTTTAAGGGTTTCTTCGTCTATGCGGTTTTTAGAATAATCTACATAGAAGTCGTGCCATTTGATGGCGAATTTCTCACCGCGAGTGGGATCTTTCTCAAATAGAGAAAGCATATGGCGGTCTTTTACTTCCGCAAAATGTTTTTGCAATGCTTTCCACGCATTGGTTTGTGTTGGATTACTATTTTTTAACATTTTTATTTATATATGTTTAATGTTGTTATTCTTTTTATAGTCAATCACAAATTAGTCTGTAAATTTTGCACCTTCCACTTTGCCAAAGTTTGAAACTTTGGCAAAGTTAATTATCTTAATAATCTGTTGTATTTTCTATTTGTTTGATTATAATCTATGTAATAGCAACTAACATCTGTCTTTTCAGGGTGCAAAACTACAAAATAATGACGCCTCACCTTTAGCTAATTTGCTAATTGACAAATTACTTAATGAAACTTACTTTTTCAGTCTTTTAAACACAAAACGGGTGATAAAAATACCAGTAGAATCATTGCTTCCTGCATTGCTCTCTACTCCACTGGTAACAAAAGCAAGTTCCCAGCCTTCTTCACTCATTGTGTTCAACTTAGAAGTGATAAGAGCATCGTTGGCAGCGATGTTCTGAAAACGAATCCCCCCGAGATTAAAGAAGTTGAGGAGTTTGGTCTCATCAAAGCCCTTTACGCGAATCTCATCACGGTCGCTTTTGTTGCGTTCGTCTCCTTCTTCCGAGCGCGTAGTAGTAAATTCTTTATAATTGCGTGTTTCATTAGCTGAGATAAGGCGCGAACGTCCTGCTCCCGAAGGTACCACCGATTCAATAGCGGTTACTACCTTAAATTCATATACTTGTGCTGAGGCGGTAAAGCCCACAAGAGCCAATAGATAAAAAATAAACTTTTTCATTGAAATAATATTTTAAACGTTTTTCTGATATTTAAACTAATCAAACCATTTTCTCTTCTTATTCTTCATTTTCGACAGAGCTCCCATTGATAAAAACTTCATAACTATCAAGTCTCGCTTTATCTATTTTGTAATTCTCTTCGTCTTCCTTAATAATGATAATACTATCAAATCCTAATTCATTCATCTTCTCAATAGTTAAAAGCTCTCCTTCTTTTACCTGAAAAACTTTTCTTAATAACCAATCTGAAAGAGCTTTATTAGGATTTGTCATTAATGCTTTTGAGTTATCTTGGCAAACTTTTGCACTGAGAATCTCTCCTGTGGGAACTTTAAGTTTAAACTGTACATCTCTTTTAGGAAAGAAATTAGGAAACTGTTTATGAATTTCAATTGGTATAGGGATATATATTTCTCCTAAATCTCTTTTTCTCCCTCCAGCATTCCACTGATTGAGTCCACTTTTCTCAAAAACATACTTTCTCTTTTGCTTTCTGCCGTACAAAGGAAGTATCACGTAGTTTATACCTTTAATTAATTTATCTTTAGCAGGTTTAAAAACTTTATCTCCAAATAATTCTAAAAGTAATTGATAAGGGTCTTCTATAATTTCTACTGGTAAATGAAAAGCATTTTGCGGAATATAAAATTTCCTAAAAAGAGTACTTTTCGAATAATTAAAATTATACTGATTTTTACCATCATCAAATTGTAGACTTGCTTTAGTGTCTTTTATAGAATGAATATTATTTATATCTATCTTATCATAGTCTGTCTCAAACAGAATTAATTCCTTTTCTCGTCTCGCTACTATATGATATAGTGAGTTATTAATGTTATAAAGTCTATTGGCTAAATCTATTCTTTCATTACGAAATTTTGCAAGTTTTAGTGCTAATTCTTTTCCTTTCAAAGGTTTTAATATTGTTGATAAAGAATTAAATTCAGCCACTTTTTCTATACTACTATTTGAAGGACAAGTAAAGGTTTTTAATCCTACTCCAATAGATTCGTAATTTGCATCAAAAGCAGTGTCTGAACGAGAGAGATTTTCAGCATCAAAACTTTTACAAAAAACATTTTCAACTACCCTATAATTAATATAGGGAATTATACTTTCACTGAAAAGTCCTGATAACTTAGAAACCGCAGAAAGTAATTTCAAGTAATTACCTTTCTTTTCTCTATCTATTTTAGCAAATGACTTCATAACACTTTCAAAATTTGTTCACTTACTCTTTGAATTAAAGGCATTGTCACAGAGTTCCCTGCCTGCATATATAATTTTGATATAGCTATTTCTTTAGAAAGTATAAAGCCTTTCGGATAACCTTGAAAATTAAAACATTCTCGTGGGGTTAATTTCCTAATACCAAAATTATCTTTAATAATCGGTACATTATGTCCCCCTGTACCCATATTAGCTGTTAAAGTAGGACAAACATTGTTCTTATTTTCTCGAACATACACACGCCTCCATTGATAAATAGTATCTTTACGTGTTACGGTTTTAATAAGTTCAGGACTGTATTTGTGAGATAGCTGATAATAAAAATAATCATTCTGTTTTCCTTTCTCTAAAAAGCTATGAATCGTTTTAGTAAGTTTAATTTTTTCAGGAAATTGGAACTCTTTATAATTAGGAACTTGTTTAGGATCAAAAGCTACTATAAAAATACGCTCTCTATTTTGTGGAATATTAGCATATTCCATTGTATTGAGAATTTTATAAAATATCTTGTAACCTAATTTCTCTTCTAAGATATTCGTTATTACCTTAAATGTTTTACCCTTATCGTGACTCACTAAGTTCTTTACATTTTCTAAAAAAATAACCTTAGGACGATGCTTTCTTGCTATTTCTTCTATCTCAAAAAAGAGTGTTCCCCTAATATCTTCAAAACCTTTTTGATATCCAGCTATAGAAAATGCTTGACAAGGAAATCCTGCGCAAAGTATATCAAATTCATTAGGAATATTATCTTTCGTTTCTTGTAAAGTAATATCGCCAAAAGGAACTTCTCCATAGTTTAGCTTATAGGTCTGCTGAGCGAACTTGTCCCATTCTGACGAAAAGACACATTCAGCCCCTATATTCTGCAAAGCATAGCGGAAGCCCCCTACCCCTGCAAATAAATCTATGAATTTAACGCTTTTTCCCATATCCAAAAAACTCTTATTTTTCTCTCTAAAGTCCTAAATAACCCTTTCTCAAAGGCGTATCCTTGATTCTCTTTTAATTTTAAAAACTAATTAGTTCCTATTTTGGAAGTACAGCATCACTCGTTTACATCAAGTTCTCATTAAAAGCAATTAAAATTGCTTTATATAATCACCTATGTAACTCGTGCTTACCCGTCGTGCTACGACCTTCTATTATAATAAAATTCCGTATTTCTGCTCAATTAACCATTAATCACTAATCATTAACCATTGTTACGACACCGTTTGCTTTTGTACATTCGTTACCTCCTCTTCCATTTCAATAGGGGTCGCTTTTAGCGCATCAAGCTGTTCTTTTAGTGGCGCAATCTCCTTCAAATATTTAGCTTTAAGTCGCGCATCAATAGGCACCGATTCTGGTAACTTCTCTCTGAGTGGGTCTACTTGTCTTCCATTCTTCCAGAAACGATAGCACACGTGAGGACCTGTTGCCAAGCCGGTACTTCCCACAAGTCCAATCACCTGTCCTTGCGATACGTGTTGTCCTCTGCGTGCCAATATTCTCGACATATGCAAGTACTGTGTTGTATACATATTGTTGTGGCGCACCTTCACGTAGTTACCATTACCCGAACTATAGCCCGCCTCAATCACCGTTCCTGCTGCTGTCACCCGTATAGGCGTACCCGTAGGTGCTGCATAGTCGGTTCCAAAATGTCCCTTCATACGGTGAAGCACAGGGTGAAAACGCATTCCAAATTTAGACGTAATGCGAAAGATATCCAAAGGCGATTTCAAAAACATTCGCTTCATCATATTCCCTTTTTCGTCGTAATAGCCATTTGTGCCTTTTGCCGAATCGATAGTGAAGTTAAAAGCGTAATAAGGTTTCCCTTGCCACTCAAAATAAGCCGCTTTCACTTTCTCAACTCCTGCAAAAATAGTGTCGTCCACATAACGTTCCTCATAAATAATCTTAAAATTATCACCCTTTTGCAAGCGGAAAAAGTCAATAGTGTAATCAAAAATCTGTCCCATTTGGTAAGTAGCATTCGCACTGATACCCGCCGCAAGCGCATCAACTGTAAGATTGCTGTTGATATTTCCTGCCAATGCTTTTTCCACAATCGTTACTTTGCGTTGCGCTTTGTAAGCGTGAACCGAGTCTCCAAGACGCACCACTACGTAATCTGTAACGTTCGGCTGATAGATAAAGCTATGGGGTTTCGAGGGGTCTTTTTTATCGTACAAAAAAGCGTAAACCTTACCCGTACGTATATTCTTAGGGTTAAACTCTCCTTTGGTTTTTTGGGTGATATTATGAATATCCACCGCTCCTATATTGTTCTCTTCTAATAGTTTACCAAAGGTATCACCCTGCTTAATCGTATCTTTCACTATCGTGTAATCATTTAGGTTGAAACCAAATTCATACACCGGAGGTTTAGGTGCCTCAACAGTAGCCGAAGCGGTTGCCTTCTCAGCATTAGGGGTATCATTACAAGCCGTGAATACCGAAAGCTGAAGTGCAAAAAATGAAAAATAAAGGACTTTCTTCATCATAAGTTTTCTGTTTCTGTTTTTACATTTTTTAGTTCACAAACACCAAGCCATTTAGGGCGCAAGTGTATCAAAAAATCTTACAAAGGTGCAAATAAAAAATGAACTACGCAAATAAAAAAACTAAAAAAACTGCGTATACCTCCTTTAATTTATTCATAATTAATGTATTAAGCTGTATACCTCAACTCTCGCAAACTGCTTCTATGTCCTCTTTTTCAACACTTTTACTACTACCCTTCACCTTATCTTTTTCTTAAATTCCAGCCATACCCAAATGCCCTCTCCCCTACTCAGTACATTTTTCTGCCCTACAAGCCATATAAGTAGTACATTTTTCCACCAAAACTCCATTTCACAAAATGCCTCCTCCCAAAAAAGTGCCATCTATCGTCCAACATTCGTTCAAGGTTCGTTTAAGGTTCGTCCAAGCTACCTATACAATAGTAAATTTTTCTTTTTGAAAATCCTTATTCCTATTTCTCTTAAAAACTATCTGTGTGGCTCACTTTCCCGAGTCTCCCCGAGAGCTCCTAACCAGACTCTTCTTCATTTTCTCATTTTCTCATTTCCAAATTTTCTAATTTTCCAATTTTCCAATTTTCCAAATTTGCTCATTTGCTAATTACCTCCTATCTTTGCCCCCATAAAACAAATTATTATGAAATATATTTATACTCTCATTGCCCTACTAACAGCTACTAGTACCTTTGGGCAGAACATATTTTTGCTCAAAGAACTCTTTTTAAAAGGAAACGTAAAATCCGTGCGCGTTATCCCTTATCAAGTAAAAGAAAACAAAAAACACCGCATTCAAAAAACAGCTGTAAAGAAATTCTATTACGATGAAAATCTGTTTCTCTTAGCCAATGAGCAAGGATATGTTGTCCAACAAATTATGTTTGCCGACCGAAATGTGTTCAACCTTAAAACAGAAGTAACTTACGACGATAATAACCGAGAAACAAACTTAAAAGTATACGATGAAACCGATACTCTATTGCGTGAGTACACCCTTACTTATGACGATAAAGAGAAAAAAATGCAGAAAACTGTCTACTTCCCTAAAACAGGTAAGGAATATTTAGTACTTTCAAGTGATACAAACAAACGCAGTTACCCTACCTATGCTACTTATTACAACACCGATGGAAGTATCAAAAACTACTCTTCATATAAGTACGACAAAAGGGATAACCAACTCGAAACAAAAATCTACAATCCCGATAAATCAGTAAAATACACCAAGAAGACAAAGTATAATAAAAACGGATTCGTTACCTACCAAATAACCAAATCCAACGAAAAAAATAAAAGCCTCGAAACAGTATATACCTATAAAAAAGAGCCTTTTCCTACTGAAATGCTCTTAATCTTCGAAAAGAAGACCCATAATAAAGCAAAGAAAATAAACTATACCTTTTCTTATCAATACGATGAAAAAGGTAATTGGATAGAGAAGAAATGTTTTTTGGAAGGCAAATTAGTATATATCGTAGAAAGAGAAATCACATATTATTAGTGTAAATTAGCTTCATATTTAATTATTAGTATTATTGGCATTTCTGGTATTATCAGCATTATTAAAATTTATTATCGTATGAGCTTATTCTCTATTCTTATATTTCTTTTTTTCTTTTGGCTTTTTAGACAACTCACCCAACAGCTACCCACCGAGCAGCCCTTTCGCAACCCATTTCAGCAAAACATATCACCCGCTACATTCGAGCTGAATCTCCTCTCTCTTTGTAGCTTAGTTATCAAAGCCAACGGACGTGTTACCCAAGCCGAATTAGATTTCGTGCGTTTGCAGTTTGTGCGTCTTTATGGTAAAGAACGCGCCAATGCCGTGTTTCGCAGTTTTAATGAACTAATAAAAGGACGCCAGATAGAAGCTCCCCGAGTAGCAATGTACGTACGCGCTCGTACTACCTACGAAACACGCTTGCAAATCCTCTATTTTCTCTTTGGTATTGCTCAAGCCGATGGAGTAGTAAGCCAAGACGAAGTACAACAAATAGAGCAAATAGCCTATTACTTCCAGATAGAAAAAAGTGATTTTATAAGCATCAAAGCAATGTTTGCTAACACTTATGGTAGTAATAGTTATACCCAAACTCCCAATGAAAATGCTTATGCTATTTTAGGTATAAGCCCCCAAGCTACCGATGCCGAAGTAAAACAAGCTTACAGAAATATGGCAAAAAAATATCACCCCGATAGAGTGATTACAGAAGATGAAGCCATAAAAAAAGGCGCCGAAGAAAAGTTCAAACAAGTACAACAAGCCTATGAACAAATCGCACGCCAAAGAGGAATGAACTAACCTAATAGCTTACCCCTATAAACAAAAAAGTGGCAAGCTACCTACATCGCACCGCTACAACCGAATACCTTTGCTGTGTTCCCACCCTGGAGGATTTTTCAGGAGCTGGTCGTGTAGGACTTGCCGGCGACAAAAGTACAACTTTTTTATTACATAGCAAATTTTTTCTATTTTTTTCTTGCTTAGTAGTTCTATTTTTATTACTTTTGCACCAAAAGTGTTGTACAACAACCTTTCAAAATCTAGTTAAAACAGTTAAAGAACAAAGAAAAATATTAAATATCAATGATGAAAAAACTATTCTTTTTATTCTTAGCGCTCCTATCGCTACAATGTAGTAAATCACAAGATAGTGAGACCACAGGTTTGAACTCTGAAAAGATGCTCACCCTTATCAATCAGCAACGACAAAAAGGCTGCAATTGTGGTAGTAATTATTATAAACCCGTACCTCCTGTAAAGAGAAATAAAACAATAGAAAAAGTAGCCAAAGCCCATAGTGACGATATGCTTAAACGCAACGAATTAACTCACTATAGTAAAAACGGACAAGGTCCTAAAGAAAGACTTATCAAGGCAGGCTATAAATGTACTATGTTTGCTGAAAATGTAGCTATGGGACAACAAAATGAAGAAGAAGTGATGAAAAGTTGGCTTGAAAGTCCTTTACACTGCGCTAATATTATGAATGCCCAAGTTACTGAAGTTGGTGCTGCTCGTAGCGGTAAGTATTGGACGCTACTCTTCGCTGCTCCTCTTCCTTAATTTTTAACTGCTTCCTAACTCTTAAAACAATGTATCTCGACGTTCATTCGCATACCCAGCACTCAACTTCCGATACTTTGGTGATTCGCAATCAGTATCCACTTACCGCCGATACCAGCGAACCTTTCTCAGTAGGTATTCACCCTTGGTTTTTAAACGATTTTGAGGCGCAGTGGAATGCACTCATACCCTTAGCCCAGCACTTCAATTGTTGGGCTATAGGTGAATGTGGCCTCGATAAGAACGTTACCTCTCCCCTATCCTTACAACAAGAAATCTTTTTAAGGCACATAGAATTAGCCGAAAGTTTAGAGCTCCCACTTATCATTCACTGTGTGAAAGCTTATGCCGAGGTAATACAACTCCGCAAGCGCACCCACTCACAACAGTTATGGATATTGCACGGCTTCAGAAAAAACCTAAAAGTAGCACAAGAGCTCATCGTTCACGGCATTGCTATTTCTTTTGGCACTCCCCTACTCTATTCTCATCAATTGCAAGAAGTCTTTAAGAAAATCCCCCCTGAATACCGGTTTTTTGAAAGTGATGACAGTATTCAACCATTAGTTATCAAACAAGTCGAACAAGCCGGACTTATCTAAGGTCTAAAACTTAAATCTAAAATTTTCTACTTAAAAAATTTGCTCGTTTGCTAATTACTTCATATCTTTGCGCCCTGAAAATTGAAAGGGGGTGTATCTTTATGTTAATAATTCCTTTAAAAGACGGAGAAAGCATCGATAAAGCTTTAAAACGTTATAAACGCAAATTCGACCGTATAGGTGTAGTACGTGAACTACGTGAAAGACAACATTTCACTAAACCTTCTGTACGCAGAAGAGCCGAAATCCAAAAAGCACAATACATTCAGCACTTGAAAGATCAAGAAGAAGTATAGTTCATTGTGGAGATATTCAATTTTTTTTAAAGTAGGAACGGATAATATTCGTTCCTATTTTTTTTATTTAAGTGTTGTTCATTATCCTTATCGGTATTGTTCATTGTCCATTCTTAAATTGTGCATAACTTGAGGAAGAAAAAACACTAAAATATTTGCTCTTTTATGTTTTCTGTGTATACAAAAATGAAGATGAAAAAAGCAAATTTATTTCTTATAAAATATCCACTACTTTTTGTCAGTTATGAACAATCTGCCCAATGAAAAGTTCTCAACAAAAAGTTGTGCATAATATCAAAAAGAGTTATCAACAATTTTGCTTAAAATATTCATTTAAAAAACTGTAAATCACTTTTTATTGTTGATAACTAATCATAATATCCTTAAACTGAAAAAAGCAAGTTTTTCAGCCTAATTTTATCCCTCTTATGAACGTCATCATAATAATAACCCTTCTTTTTTTAGAAAGAAATCTTTTTCAATTTATAATTTGGTGATTGTTGATAACTCAAAAATATTTACTTTTGCAATATGAAAAAAACAAATAAAACTCAAAAACAAGGCAAATCAGGAAAACCTAAAAAGAATAAGAGTTTAGCTAAACGCAACAAGCAAGAGCTTATCAAAGCGATTTTCTCGGTGTTACAAGAACACCCCGAAGAGAGCTTTAATTACAAGCAAATCGCTGCCAAACTCCACATTACCGATGCACCACGTCGTGATATGTTGGTGAAACAACTCGTACAACTGAAAGAAAAAAAACGCATTGTAGAAATCGACCGTGGAAAGTACCAAGCTATCCCTATGCAACACTATTATGTAGGTACGCTTGATGTGAGTGCGCGCGGTAATGGTTATGTAATAGTTGATGGTTTAGACAACGACATTTTTGTAGCACAGAATTTTCTAAACAAAGCCCTCCACGGCGATTTGGTGGAAGTGTATGTATTTCCTCGTTTTAGAAATCGCAATAAGATGGAAGGAGAGATTAGTAAGGTGTTAGAACGTAACAAAGTGCGCTTTGTAGGTACTGTGCAAATGCACAAGAACTTTGCCTTTGTCGTCCCTACCGATGCCCGTATGTATACTGATTTCTTTGTGTTGAAAGACAAACTCAACGGCGCTCAGGACGGCGACCGTGTAATTGTACGCATAGAAGATTGGAAAGACAAAAGTGATTCTCCTATGGGGGTAGTGGAACAGATACTCGGCAAACCAGGGGAGCAAACTACTGAAATGCACTCTATCTTAGCCGAATACGGTCTGCCCTATACCTATCCAGAAGAGGTAGAAGCCTTTGCTAAAAAGTTAGACCTTTCTATTACTGAAGAAGAAATCGCCCGTCGTCGTGATATGCGTGAAACCCTCACTTTTACTATTGACCCTCGCGACGCAAAAGACTTTGATGATGCACTGTCGTTCAAATTGTTAGAGAATGGTAATTACGAGATAGGGGTACACATCGCCGATGTATCGCACTATGTGAAAGAAGGTACTATATTAGATGAAGAGGCTTACAACCGAGCTACTTCAGTATATTTGGTAGATAGGGTAGTGCCAATGTTACCCGAAATGCTCTGTAACTTCGCTTGTTCACTCCGTCCCGATGAAGATAAATATACCTTTTCAGCAGTCTTTGAGATGAATAAGAAAGCCGAAGTGGTAAATATTTGGATAGGACGTACTGTAACACACTCATCATTTAGGTTTGCTTACGAAGAAGCACAATCAGTAATAGAACAAGCCAAAGTAGGGGAGGGGTACACCATTCCTGCTGAAACTTCTATTACCGATAAAGAGCGTACAGTACCTGCCAATGTGGTAAAGGCTATTCTCACGCTCAATACTTTAGCCGAAAAATTGCGCAGTAAGCGTATGCGTTTAGGAGCTATTACTTTTGATAAAGTGGAAGTGAAATTCAACCTCGATGAGAATGGCGACCCTATAAGGGTATATTTCAAAGAAAGCAAGGAAGCCAACAAACTGATTGAAGAGTTTATGTTATTGGCTAACAGAAAAGTAGCCGAGTACGTAGCCAAAATGAAAAAGACTTTCGTATACCGCGTACACGATGAACCCGATGCTGATAAACTCCAACAGTTCAATACAATTATTAACCGATTTGGCTATAATTTAGATTTGAAAAACCGCCAAACTACTACCGATTCACTTAATAATCTCTTAGAAGAAGTAAAAGGCAAAAAAGAACAAAACTTAGTAGATACTTTGGCAATACGTTCAATGGCAAAAGCTACTTATACTACTAAAAACATAGGACACTATGGTTTGGCGTTTGAGTATTATACCCATTTCACTTCGCCTATACGCCGTTATCCCGATGTGATGGTACACCGTCTTTTGCAACTCTATTTAGATAACGCCCCTTCACAACCCGAAGCCGAATATGAAACCAAATGCAAACACTCGTCACAAATGGAGAGTTTAGCAGCCTCAGCCGAGCGTGATTCTATCAAATATATGCAGGTGAAATATATGGAAGCGCATAAAAACCAGCAGTTTGCAGGAGTGATTTCGGGTGTAACCGAATGGGGTATTTATGTAGAAATTACGGTCAACAAATGCGAAGGATTGGTACGCGCTCGCGACATCAAAGACGATTATTACACTTTCGACGAACAACAATACGCCTTGGTAGGACAAGCCACTGGCAAAACCTATCAGCTTGGCGATGAAGTAATGATACGTGTGAAAAACACCGACCTGATGAAAAAGCAATTAGATTTTGAACTGATTGATTAATCGTAGCACGACAAGCAGTTTTTACATCGTATACTTTGCCAAAGTTTTTTGCCCGTACGGCTCGTACCTTTGACAAATTTTACTACTCTGATAATCAATTACTTTTAGAATATGTTATGTAGGAAAGCCATCGCTGGCTGGGTATGTGCTGCAAACGTCCTTACAAATTTGAAAACAATGAAAATCAAAAAGATGATATATTTATTTTTATTGTCAGTTATTATTTTCTTAGCAATCGGTCTTCTGTGGTTGTTTCGGAATCCATCTTACGAAAAAATAGATAAAACATTCGTACAAGCATCGGATTCTGCGATTAAAAAAGAAATTCCTGCCTTTAATCTGAATTTTTTGGTAGACAAAGTAGCTTATTCCGAACTTGTTTATTTTCCTAACGGAGTGGAAACAGCCGATTTTACAGAACACTTAGAAACTATAAATTTAGAAATTCCCGATTGGAACAGAGAAGGATTATACGAGGTAAAAGCTTCTACCAAAGCAGGTGTCTTAGATCCCGCATTTTTAGTATACAAATGGGATTCAGACACTTCTAATACACTCATTTTTCATCACGGAGCATCGGAATATCCTTTTTACGGGATTTTTTCTAAGATTTTCAAAAAAGCGATACTGAACGATTTAGGTATAAACCTAATCGTAGTCCGAACTCCTTTTCACAAGCAAAAAGGGGCTTTGAGACAGGGCACAGCGAACCTATCGACCTTTATGGCAACGATGGCAACAAGTGTGAAATTGACCGAAAAGTTGATTCACACTTTACGACAAAAAGGAGTACAGACTATCGAAATTGGCGGATTCAGCTTGGGGGCTGTGATAACAAACAGGCATCGAGTGGCATATAATTCGGCAGATTTCTATGTGCCGATAGTAGGAACAGTGGCACACGAAAAGTTTTTTATTTTCCCAAAGAAAAAGGCTACTGAAAGCGAAATCGAGCGAAACAAAATCATTACACATCACTTAAATTTCTCAGCCCAATGGCAAGAAAATCAATCCCAAAATGTATTTCCGGTTATGGCTCGCTATGATTTGTTTTTACCACTTCACGAGCACGCTCCCGCTTATGGAAATCTAAAAGTAGAAATTTGGAATACAGGACATTTATCCACTGCTCTTTTCTACGACGCAATGCGGTATGTTCTGTTAAAACATCTGAAGAACTAAACTTTTTAATGGACGTTTTGCAAACGTCCACATAAATAAAACTTTTCGGACACCTTCTTGAAAGTTACAATATATTTGGAAATTATATAAAAATGATGTACTTTTGCCTCAACTAATCCTAATCTCTATGCCTATGACTGATATTGATATTATTTCCTTTGGAGATATATTTTGTTGTTTTCTTCTATAAATAAAATATAGTGAGGATTTTTCCTTAAAAATGGCTTCCCCTAACTGAGCTACGGGTTACTGTCTTCATAAAAAAGAACGTGCAAAGAAAATTAAATTAATAATTTAAAATTAAATTAGTATGAAAGGGATAATAAAAATTTCGTTTTTTGTGCTATTTTTTGTAGTAGCATTGGTGTCTTGCTCTAAGGAAAAAAATGAAGAACCATTGCAAGATTTGAAAAATAAGTCAATGACTTATAAAGAGTTCTTTGAAACTGTATCAGAGAAATCAGTAGACTTTGTTCCAAATGAGAAAGTATTACTTGTCTCATACAAATTAAACAAAGATGACAATACCATCACTTTCTTGTCAAGTATCATTGCTGAATCAAGCTGGGGTGTAGGTTTTGATGTTGCTGGCAAGTACGAAAACCAAAAAGTTTCTCGCAATCAAAAAGATAATTATACCGTATTTTATGTAAATAATGATGGTGAGGATTTAGAAAAAACTTGTAATGGAGTTAGTAATTTTAAGCAATTGCTTTCTAATTATTATACTGAGGGTATCGATAATTATTTAGTTTATGTACCTGATGTAAAAGCTTTCTATCTTTCTAAAGACCTTAAAGAATTAGTTGATTTGAAAGATGAAGAAACTCTAAAACAAGTAAATGAGGTTATCAAACCATAGTTAATAATTATCACAATACCAATAGAGTAGGGGAGAGGTACTAAAAACTTCTCCCTTATTTTTTGTGATTCAGCAGTTTTTTAGTACTTTTGTGCAATTAATCAAATTTTAGGTAGAAATAGATGTTTGCGGATGTATTGCTTGCATTACCTTTAGGCTTGTTGTTAGCTTTTACCATAGGTCCTGTCTTCTTTGTATTGCTGGAAACAGCTATTACCAAAGGATTTAGGGCAGCTATTGCTTTCAATTCGGGGGTAGTATTAGCCGATGCTGTCTTCATTCTCATTGTCTATTTCACTACCAGCAGTCTGTTGCGCGAAATTAAGGACGACCCTAAACTCTTCTTTGCTGGCGGACTTATAATGGTAGTCTACGGACTTATCTCATTTATCAAACTGAAAAAAGATTTCAAGAAAACAATGGACAATAAGGAGAATGCGCACTTGCAAGTAGCTGAAAAAGTGAACTATGTAGCCCTCTTTATTAAAGGTTTTCTACTGAATTTCATCAACATAGGGGTTTTAGGTTTTTGGTTAGGAATTATCATCGTTTTTGGTCCTAAACTCGATATGAATGCCAGTAGGATATTCGTATTTTTTACTTCTATTATTTTAGTATACTTTGGTATAGATATCGTTAAAATTCTCATTGCTAAGAAACTTAAAAACCGACTTACCGCTTTTCATATCTACAAAATCAAACGCGCGATTAGCATTATATTGTTAGTCTTTGGAGTTTTCCTAATACTCCAAGCCTTCTTTCCTAATGTATTACAATTAACTAATTAGCTATCAATAAAAAAACTTTGCCAAAGTCTTAAAACCTTGACAAAGTCTATAATTACAATTCTAATTTCTGATTCCTGTCTCCTGAAACCTGTTACCTGTTACTTCTTACCTGATTTATATTGATTGTTCAAGTATTCAGTAACTTCTTTAGTAATATCTTTGTTATCAGAACCATAGAGCACGCTACCGCCGTCGTTAGCACCAAGGATAAAGGTATAGCCTTTTTGTTTGCCATATTCTTTAATGTTTTTCTTCACTTTGCTAAGTAGAGAATCCATTTGAGTTTGGCTTTCCAATTGCAATCTTTCTTCTTCTTGTTGCAAGTGTTGTTGCAATATCTGACTCTTTTGCATCAACTCGTTGTATTTTTTCTGAGCTACGTTTTGAGGGAGGGTTTTAGCCTGAGCGTCGAAAGCACGTGCTTCAGTTTGGAACGCTACCGAAATACTATCGCGTTTTTTCTTATAGGCATCAACTTCAGTTTTCAATTTAGCCTCGATGTCTTTTTTCTCTTGGTACTCATTTAAGAGTTTGCTGTTATCCACGAAAGCCACCTTATCGGTGCAGGCAGTAAGAGTGAGGATTGCTACGCCTGTTAATATGAGTTTTTTCATTTTCTATAATGTTTAATTCAATTCAGGTCGCAAAAATAAGAAAGTTTTGTGTGTAAATGAAATATTTTTTAATTTTGTTGTTAAAAAAATAAAATACTATTTCTCGTCACTCGTCATTCGTCATTCGTCACTCGTCATTCATCTTTCATTGTTCCACGTGAAACTTCTATTTCCTAAGAATAATCATTTTCTATTTTAAAATAAAAATCTATAAAAATACTTTATTAAAACCGACTTTATTACAGCCGTTTTTAAGCGTTATTTTTAAAAAGTGATATACTTAGTTATTGATAGGGGAGAAGTATCGTAAAAACTCCTTATTTGAAGTTTTTGCTATTTTTAGCTTCAAAAATATTAAAAATAGGTAAGTCTTACCTCTTATCTCTTACTTCTTACCTAAAATGTAAATTTGTGATGAGTATTCTCCTTTGAGCCAACCGTAGTAGTTAGAACGGAGTCCGTTAAGGAATCCTTTGAGAAATGATTTCTTACCGGTTTTGTATTGTTCAGAAAGCATACTCACATAGAAGGCATCAAAAAGCATAGGGTGGGTGGCAAGCAACTCAAAACCTTCTTTGGCAAAAAGCTGTTCGATGCTATCCTTAGAAAAATGCCATAAGTGTCGGGGTACATCATAAGCTGCCCAGTACGCTCCGTAGTGCTGTGCGTCCCACGAACGATAGTTAGGTACAGCTATAACCGCTAAACCACCTTCTTTCAGTAAGTTACTGATGAGCTGTATTTCTTGTGTTACATCGGGTACGTGTTCCAATACGTGCCACATAGTAATCACATCAAAAGAGTGGGGGAGGAGGTTGCTAAAATCAGCTTCTAACAAAACTCCTTTTTCTTTTGCTTTGGTACGTGCTTTCTCGCTGGGCTCTATGCCCATAGTCTCCCAATGTGCATACTTTTTACCACTATGCACAAAGTCGCCTGTACCTGCACCTATATCAAGCAGACGAACATTTCCTTTTTTGTATTGTTTGATGAGTTTTATTTTGTGCTTTAAGTTATAACTTTTCACCCATTGGTAGAGTTTATCAAATAGTGTTTTGCGACTGTCTGTATGCGAAATATAATCCTCACTCTCATAGTATTTTTTAAGGTCATTAGGTAGGGGAGTAGTGCGGTAAAGTTTTAATACTGAATCATATACGAGGGTAAAATCCTCTTGTGATACGCTGTAATCTTTAATTGTCATTAGTTGTTAGTGTTTAGTCGTTAGTCATTACTTGTCAATTATCAATTGTGAATTATCAATTGATAATGTTCCACGTGGAACATTTCTTATATACTTACTTTTTACCTTTTACTTGTTACCTTTTACCTCGTAAGAAAGCAAACAATTTTCTCTTCTTCAAATATTCAAGGTTATAATCATTCTCGTACGCTTCACGTTCAAAGATGATATTTTGGTAAGCTCTCTTCTTATCTTTATACTTAATATATTTCAGTATGAAATCCACAAGATACCATATATAGAAAAATATCACCAAGAGTTCTCGTTGCTGAGCTAAATGTATACGTTCGTGGTTGATGAATTGTGCATCTTTTAGTAGTTTGGGATCGTTAGTAAATATAAAGGGGTAGAGGGTAATACCACTAAAACCCTTAGGTACTAAATATCTGTTTACTATAAACCGATTCATATAAGTAAAAAGTATGTGGCAAAAGTAGTGAGAAAATAGCAGATAAACAAATGAATTGTTAATTATCAATTCCCAATCGTTAATTCATAAATGTTCCACGTGGAACATTTATGAATTGAATATATAGCTTTATTTAAAAATATTTATTACCTTTGTCGGCGTAAAATAATAATATATCAGTATGAAAAAGTTTTTAATCCTGTTGTTATTTCCTTTTATCGGAATGGCACAAATTATCAATACTCCAGCTACACGTTTGGAGAAAGAACTCAATGGTAAAGTAAAAGCCCTTACCGAACGTACTTATGACGTCTTTCAAGGAAACCTTAAACAAAAACGTCTTGCAACCGAAAATTATTATGAATTTAATAAAGAAGGAAACTCCTTGCAGTTAGAACAAAAATACAGTGGTATTACTTTGCGTTACGACTATGTTTACAATGCTGAGCAAAAACCTCTACAAGTGAAAATATTGAGAGTGGCTCACGGAGGTATACAGAGTTCTACAGGACTCTATGAATATAATAACCAAGGGCATTTAGTAACATATCGTACAATGATGGAGGGTAGCGCTTCGCCTACACAAACCTATACTTTTAACAAGTGGGACGCCAACGGTAACCCTACCGAAGGTCTCTTAGTAACACCCGATAGCAAAGCGAAGGTATTCCAGGAGTTTGATAAAAATAACCAACGCACTTTGCTCAAAATGGTAACCGAAGGAAATCCACCTACCGAGATGCGCATCTCAGTGCGTTACGACCGTGAGGGTAGGGTAGTGGAACGCAGTATTGCTGAGGGAAACACCAAACCCGATGTAATGCATTATACATATGATAAAAAAGGTATTCCTACCGGCGTAAATAACCAGAAGTTTGAACATACTTTTGATAAACAAGGTAATTGGGTTACTCGCATTATATTCGTCAATGGATATATCGTAGGATTTACAGAAAGAGAAATTAAATACTAACATTAAAAATATATACACTTATGAAAAGACTATTTATTATTACTTTAGTTTTATTCTGTACGGCTTGTAATACCGATTGGCGCAGAAAATACGATGAAGTATATCCGCCTCAAAACGGAATTTCAATGGTAAGAAAAGATAATAAATACGGACTCGTAAATGCTGAAGGTACCGTCGTAGCACCTTTGAAATATGATTATATCAACATCTACCCTTCTGCCGAAATACCTTTTTATGATGTTACTATTAATAATTTATATGGGGTGATACGCCCTTCGGGTGAAGAACTCATTCCTGCTCAGTATAATTTTATTTCGTATTCCGAAGGTGTTTTTATTGTACAACTTAATGATAAGAAAAAACTCCTCAGTACTAATAACGAAACACTCACCCCTTGGTATGACGAAATAGATCTCTTTTTCGGTGGTCTGGCTCGTGCTAAGCAAGGTAATAAGTATGGTTATTTAAATCTTAAAGGTAAAGTGGTATTGCCTTTTGTATATGATGACGCTGATGATTTTAACGATAGTAAAAAGGCAATGGTGAAGTATAAAGGTAAGTGGGGAATGATTGATAATCTCGGTAATGCAATCATTCCTTTTGAATATGAACAGGCTGAACCCTATACTAAAAGCAATGAGGAATGGGAAGATTATTACTATATCCTCATAAAGAAAGGCAGAGAGGTAAATATAGATAAAGAAGGTAATCTTTTGTCATTTAAATAATCACTTCTTTTACCTCTCCTCTAAATATCACTTTAAACGACAAACGCTTCCATTGTTTAGGCAAGCGAGGCGTAAACGTTAGTACGCCGTTCTTTACACGCATACCAGCAAAGCCCTCTACAATGCTGAGCCACGTGCCTGCCATCGAGGTGATGTGTAACCCTTCGTGTACCTCCTTGTTGTAGTCGTCCAAATCAAGCCGAGCTGTACGCAGGTAGAGCGCGTAGGCTTCCTCTGTCTTCCCTAACGCCGAGGCGAGTACACTATGCACACAAGGTGAGAGTGACGACTCGTGTACGGTAAAAGGCTCATAAAACTCATAGTGCTTTTGGAGTTGTTCTTTGGTAAATCGCTCTTCAAAGAAATAAAACCCCTGTAACGTATCTGCCTGTTTGATATAAGGCGAACGCAATATTCTATCCCACGACCAATGTTGGTTGAGCGGACGTTCCTTAGTAGGAATGGCACTTACAGGCTTGAGGTCTTTATCCAAAAAACCGTCTTGTTGCAAGTATACATCATACTTTTCGCTATAAGGCAAGTACATATGTTCCACAATATCACTCCACTCCTTCACTTCTTTAATAGTCACCCATTGCTTTTCGCTCTTGTATTTCAGTGCCATAGTCGCTGCATAACTCAAACACCAAGAGGCGAGATAGTTCGTATAGAAATTATTGTTCACATTGTTTTCATACTCATTAGGACCTGTCACCCCTAAGATTACGTACTGTTTCTTTTCTTCTGAAAAATTGACCCTCTGTGCCCAAAAACGCGCAATAGCAATAAGCACTTCCATTCCATATTCTTTGAGGTACGACTCATCGCCCGTATAACGTGTATAGTTATAAATCGCAAAAGCAATCGCCCCGTTGCGGTGTATTTCTTCAAAGGTAATTTCCCATTCATTATGGCACTCTTCACCGTTCATCGTTACCATAGGGTAGAGCGCAGCCCCGCCAGTAAAACCGAGTTTCTGGGCGTTTTCAATAGCTTGTGGCAACTGTTTATAGCGGTACAACAGCAGATTGCGAGCTACTTCCGCGCCTTTGGTAGCCATATAAAAAGGCAGGCAATAAGCCTCAGTATCCCAATAGGTACTACCACCGTACTTTTCCCCCGTAAAACCCTTAGGTCCTATGTTCAAATGAGCATACTTCCCCTGATACGTTTGGTTGAGCTGAAAGATATTAAACCGGATACCTTGTTGCGCTTTCTCATCACCTTCAATCACAATATCCGATATCTCCCATATCGCCGCCCAATCTTCTTTCTGCATCTCCAATAACCCCTCAAATGTTAATGCCTGTGCGTCTCGCACCTTTGACAAAGTTTTAGACTTTGTCAAAGGTGTATAGCCACCATATTTTTCAATACGAAAGGTTTGGTTTTGCTTAACAGTTACTTCATACTGCAACCCTATATAGTTCTCCTTTCTATTTTCTTTTCCACTGATATTCAGTTCTTTTCCTTCTATAAAAAGATGATTTTCCATAAAGGTTTGCACTTTAAAGGCTGTCTTTTTAGTTTCAGCAAGTATAGTAGCGCAGTTGTTTTCCGAAGAAATTTCCAAAGTATTCCAAAAATGCTCGTCCCAGTTAGCATCATTATTCTTAATACCACTGTCTAAGTAGCTTTCTATTTCTATGGAAGTATCAGCATTAAGAGGACTAATCTCATAACGTAAAGCCCCTACTTTATCATAACGCAACGAGAGCAAACGCACCACTTTTACAGCAATTTCCACACCGTTACGAAGCGTAGCCGTAAACCTTCGCTCGTACCAACCCTCTTTCATATTCAGTTGTCGGCAGAAGTTTTTTACCTCCAAACAAGTGTTTAAGTCTAATAGTTCCCCGTCTATTTTGATGTGCAGTCCTATCCAGCTGGGCGCATTGAGCACTTTGGCAAAGTACTCAGGGTAGCCGTTTTTCCACCAGCCCACTCGGGTTTTATCGGGGTAATACACCCCACCGATGTAGCTCCCTTGAAGTGTATCGCCCGTATAGTCCTCTTCAAAGTTAGCGCGCATTCCCATAGCCCCATTTCCGAGGCTGAAAATACTTTCGTGTTTGGTAACCTCAGCTTTATTAAAGCCCTCTACGATGATGTTCCACGTGTTCATAGCTATTAGTCTTCACAAGTTTAAAGTGCAAAGGTAGAAGATAATTAGCAAACGAGCAAATTTGTAAAATTAGCTCATAAATACCCTACCCAATAATGATTACCATTACACTTTTCCATCATACCTTCACTTTTTCCGTCTCTACATTCCCTTTTTCCTTCATATTTTCCCCTATTACCTATTCCCTAAGAGCCTACACTTCTCCATTTGCTCATTTCCAAATTTGCTAATTCTCTAATTTCTCTTCCTCCTTTTCCGTCACCATATTTCCCTTTTTCCGTCCACACACTCCCCCTCTCCTTGGGAGAAGTCTCCGAATAGGAGAGTATGTGAACGGGGTGAGGATTCTCTTTCTTTCGCCTCGAAACCCTCTTTTTACCATTTTTAGCCTTGTTGTATTATATTATTAATCAATTATTTATACACCCTTTCTATACCAATCGTCCAAGATTCGTATAAGCTTCCTATAAGCTCTCTATAAGCTAACCCCACCCTCCTCACAGCCTTTTTTCACCAAAAACCCTCCCTCCTCTCTTCCGAACTTCTTCGATATCTTCCGAACCCCTCAACCCTTCCCCATTTACTAATTTTCCTGCTTGTCGTGCTACGACCTCGCACCTTTGGCAAAGTTAATTATCAGTATTTCTGGCATTATTTGGTATTATTGGCATTTCTGGCATTATTGGCATTATTTGGCATTATCAGTATTATTTCTTACCTTTGCCCCTACATTTTCTAATTTGTTAATCTGCTAATTTTCTAATTGAATTTATGAGAGTAGTTATCACCGGAATGGGTATTTATTCCTGTATAGGCACTTCACTCAGCGAGGTGCGCGATTCGTTATACCAAGGAAAATCGGGTATTGTTTTCTTGCCCGAACGCAAAGAATACGGCTATCGGTCAGCGCTGACGGGATTTGTAGAAAACCCCGACCTAAAAGGACTCTTAGGTCGTCGCGAGCGTATTTCTATGGGGCAAGAAAGCGAGTTCGCCTATATGGCAACCCTCGAAGCGCTTAAAAATGCGGGTATTGATAGCGATTTCTTACAACAAAACGAAGTGGGAATCCTCTACGGCAACGACAGTGTAGCCGAGTCGGTAATTCTTACAAACGATAAGATAAGAGAGAAGAAAGATACTACCCTCGTAGGCTCTGGGGCGGTGTTCCGTACGATGAACTCTACCGTAACGATGAACCTCTCAACTCTCTTCCAATTGCGAGGGGTAAATATGAGTATCAGTGCCGCTTGTGCCAGTGGGTCGCATTCGGTAGGCTTAGGCTACTTGTTTATCCAAAGTGGTATGCAAGACTGCGTAATATGTGGCGGAGCTCAGGAAATCAACAAGTATAGTATGGGCAGTTTCGATGGTCTTGGGGTCTTTTCAATGCGCGAGGGCGAACCCACTTTGGCATCTCGTCCCTTCGATGCCAGTAGAGACGGCTTAGTACCTAGTGGAGGGGCAGCTACTTTGGTGTTGGAGAGTTACGAGTCGGCGATGAGGCGTGGGGCAACCCCAATTGCTGAGGTGGTAGGCTACGGCTTTTCGTCTAATGGCGGACATATCTCTACACCCAATGTAGAAGGTCCTGCCCGTGCGATGGCGCGCGCCTTGCAGAATGCAGGAATACAAGCCAGTGAAATCGACTATATCAATGCGCACGCGACTTCTACTCCCATAGGCGATGCCAACGAAGCAAAGGCTATTTATGAGATTTTTGGCAGTAATATTCCTGTGAGTTCCACCAAATCAATGACCGGACACGAGTGCTGGATGGCAGGAGCTAGCGAAGTGATATACTCAGTGCTGATGATGCAAAACAGTTTTATAGCTCCTAATATCAATTTTGAAACCCCCGATGAAGCTTCTGCCAAGCTAAATATTATTCCCGAAACTGTAGAACGCCCTATTAAAGCCTTTTTGAGCAACTCTTTTGGCTTCGGAGGTACTAACTCAGCGTTGGTAGTAAAAGCGTTTATTTCTTAAACTCTAAACGTCCTCCTGCAATAATTTCTTCATAAGTAATATATCCTCTATTCAGCGGTTTGTCGTTGAGTAGTGTTTTTGCTTTACTGTCTTTTCTTTTTTCAATCGTAAAAGTCTTGCCGTTTTCTAAATGCAACGTAGCTTTATCGAATAGCGGTTCACTTAGATAATACCTGCTGTTGGCAGGGTTAAGAGGATACAAACCTAAGGCGGAAAGCACATACCAACTGCTCATCTGTCCGCAGTCCTCATTACCACAATGTCCGTCGGGGGTGTTTTTGTATTGAGTGTTCAATATTTCGGTAACGCGTTGAGATACTTTTTCGGGGTGGTTCGTGAAATGATAGAGGTAAGCCACGTGATGACTCGGTTCATTACCGTGCACATATTGACCTATCATACCAGTACTGAAAATAGGCAGTTTCTCATCGGGGGTAACTGCCAAAGTGAACATCGAGTCGAGTTTTTGTTCAAAAGCCTTAATGCCTCCCATTGCATCACGCAATCCTTCGATATTTTGTGGCACAAACCAACGATAATGCCAAGCGTTGCTTTCGCAGAAGTATTTACTATAATCTTTTGGGTTAAAAGGTTTGATAAATTGCCCTTTGCTATCCTTAGGGCGGAAGAAAGTAGTTTTTTCGTCGAAGAGATTGCGCCAGTTTTCAGCGCGTTTGGCAAAGTAAACCTCATCTTCTTTTTTATTCAAAGCTTTGGCAAATTGCGCAATACACCAATCGTCGTAAGCGTACTCTAAGGTTTTGGACACCGACCAGTTTTCATCGGATTTATCCAAATCGTAGGGCACATAACCGTATTGCTTATATAAGTCGATTTCGCGTTCGTTTACCATTGCACTTTGCTTGCAAGCCTCGTAAGCCAAAGGAATATCCATTGGGATTTTCTTAAAATACGCATCTACGATAATAGGCACAGCGTGATAACCAATCATCATATTGGTTTCACCTCCTTGGATACTCCACACCGGTAGCGCACCATTTTCGCGGTAGTGTGCCAAAAAACTACTGATAAAATCGGCGGAGGCTTCGCGGTGTAACAAGGTATAAAGCGGATGAGCCGCACGGAAAGTATCCCAAAGAGAAAAAGTATCATAACGCTTTTCGGGGGCATCGACATCGCTGAAAAGATTAGGTGCCAACATCGATTGGTAGAGCATTGTATAGAAAATCGTTTTTTGCTCCTCAGTCCCCCCTTCTACCGTAATCTTCTGCAACTGCTTCTCCCATAGATTGCGAGCTGTCTCGCGATAGTCGTCGAAAGCAAAGTGAGGCGCCTCAACTTCCATATTTTTATAAGCGCCTGCAATGCTGTGCATAGAGAGAGCTGTTTTCACTACAATGGCTTCATTATCGGCGGTAGCATAGCGGAGTACAATTTTAGAACGGTTGCTCTTGCCGTTTTCTTTTTCTTCGGTAAATTCCTTATCAGCAAAGGGTTTGGAGAGTTTGATGACGAAATAGACCTTTTGGTTACGTGCCCAACCGGTAGAAAAGCGATAGCCTTCCAAAGTTGTATTATCCACCACTTTTAGATAGGTTTCGGTAGGTTTATCCCAGTTGATACTATAACCTAAATCTACTGTAATTTTAGACTGTTCGTCTTTAGGAAAAGTATAGCGTTGCACGCCTACACGAGGAGTGGCGGTAAGTTCGGCTTTGATACCATAACTCAGCAAATCGACACTGTAATAGCCAGCCGTAGCGGTTTCGCTCTTATGAGAGAAATAAGAGAAAGGCAAACGGTTGTTTGCCTCTATGCGGTCGTTAAACCTGCTATTGGTAGGCATTATGAGCACATCGTAGAGGTCGCCCGCACCCGTGCCTGAGAGGTGGGTGTGTGAAAAGCCGGTAATGATGCTATCGGGGTAGAAGTAGCCCGAAATTCTGTCCCAGCCAGGGATACCTATATCGGGGCTTAGTTGCACCATTCCGAAGGGAGTCATCGCTCCTGGGTAGGTGTTCCCCGTACCATCAGTACCGATAAACGGATTTACGTATTTGGTGAGTTGCTTTTTAGGCAACTCTTTTTGTTCTGATACGTTGTGGCAAGCCGTGAGGGCAAATGCTAAAAGGTAAAAGTATAGTTTCATATGGATTGAGTTATGAGTTGCAAAGATAGGGAATAATTGGGAAATGAGAGAATGAGGTGCGAACTTGAATTAGAGGAATGAGGCTGTGCCTCAGAAATTAAACAAATATTAAACAAAATCAAGGCTACGCCTTGTAAAATGGGGTGCGAGTTACGAGCTTGCACCAGAGAAGGTTAACTTTGGCAAAGGTGCGAGCCACACAGGCAATTTGAAACTTTAGTAAAGTTTATAACATTACTCATTTGCTAATCTTTAAATTTGCTAATTAGCTAATTTTTTTCCGCATTTCGTTGAGCTTCATCAGTGCCTCTACGGGGGTAAGGGTGTTGATGTCGAGACTGAGTAAATCTTCTTTTAGGGCTTCTAAGAGTGGGTCGTTCATATCAAAGAAGCTCAATTGCATTTCTTTTTGGGCGTTTTTAACCACTTCGGCAGTGGGGACTACATTATGACTCTCTTCGAGCTTTTTAAGCATTTTATTCGCCTTCTGAATCACATATTGGGGCATTCCCGCCATCTTCGCAACGTGTATCCCAAAACTGTGCGCTGAACCACCCTCGGTGAGTTTGCGCAAGAAAAGCACGCTGTCTTTGGTTTCTTTTACCGATACATTGTAATTCTTGATGCGCTCGAATTGCTCACTCATCTCGTTGAGTTCGTGATAGTGGGTAGCAAAAAGGGTTTTGGCTTTGCTAGGGTGCTCGTGCAAATATTCGGCGATTGCCCACGCTATGGAAATACCGTCGTAAGTGCTAGTACCACGCCCGATTTCGTCCAAGAGCACCAAACTTCTATCGGAGATGTTGTTCAAAATGAGGGCTGCCTCATTCATCTCGACCATAAAAGTAGATTCGCCCATAGAAATGTTATCGCTTGCCCCTACGCGGGTGAATATCTTATCGACTATACCTAATTGAGCGCTAGTAGCAGGCACAAAACTGCCTATCTGTGCCAAGAGGACTATCAGGGCAGTTTGTCGCAAGATAGCCGATTTACCCGACATATTAGGTCCGGTAATCATTATGATTTGCTGGCGTTCACGGTCTAAATACACATCGTTGGCAATGTAGGGCGTACCAACGGGTAGTTGCTTTTCAATCACAGGGTGGCGACCATCCTTAATCTCAATGGCATACCCCTCGTTCATCTCGGGGCGGTGATAGTTGTTTTCCATTGCCAAAGTAGCAAAACCACAGAGGCAATCCAGCTGACCGATAAGCGTGGCATTTGTTTGTACCTGACCGATATACTCACTGATAAAAGCAATCAGTTCGGCGTATAGCGATTGCTCTAACTGAGCGATTTTTTCTTCAGCACCTAATATTTTGGCTTCGTATTCTTTGAGTTCCCCAGTGATATAACGCTCGGCATTCACAAGGGTTTGCTTGCGTATCCAATCAGGCGGGACTTTATCTTTATGAGTGTTGCGCACTTCGATATAGTAGCCAAACACGTTGTTGTTATCTATTTTCAGAAAAGGAATACCTGTGCGTTGGCTCTCGCGCAAGAGCAAATCGTCTAAATAACTTTTACCCGAATGCGAGAGACCGCGTAGTTCGTCCAATTCTGCCGAAAAACCTTTGGCGATAGCATTGCCTTTGGCTATGTTCACTGGGGCATCTTCACTAAGTGTTTCGGCGATGCGCGCGCTGAGCTGTTCGCAACTGTGGAGCTTATCGCCCAAAAGGGTAAGCGATTCATTGGCAGAAGCCAAACACAACTGTTTTATCAGGGGGATATGTTCCAAAGAAGCGCGCAATTGCACTACTTCCCGCGGATTGATTTTCAGGGTAGCGACTTTAGAAATCAGTCGTTCGATGTCGCCCATACGGCTGAGGGCTGCTTTCACTTGTTCTAATACATCGATGTGCTTCAAAAAGTAATCGACCACCTCGTGACGCTGACGGATTTTGTCTAACTTCTTCAGCGGTAACGCCAACCAACGTTTGAGGGTACGGCTACCCATAGGCGACAGCGTTTTATCAATCACATCGAGCAAACTCACCGAGGGGGTGGTATTGCCCGCATAAAGTTCTAAATTGCGAATGGTAAACTTGTCGAGCCATACATAAGCCTCTTCGGCTATGCGCTGAATGGCAGTAATGTGTTGGAGTTGGTGGTGTTGGGTTTCGGATAAGTAATAGAGAATAGCCCCTGCGGTAAGAATCGCTTCGGTGAGTTCGTCTACGCCAAAGCCTTTGAGAGAGTTGGTTTGGAAGTGTTTGGTAAGTACCTGCTGGGCGTAATCGTCTTTAAATACCCAATCTTCCAAGTAGAAACAGTGGAAGTCGTCGCCAAAATGCTCGGCGAATTCCTTTTTTTGGTGTTTAGCAACGAGCAGTTCGCTAGGGCGGAAGTTCTGTAAGAGCTTATCGATATAGGTTTTATCGCCTTGTGCTACCAAGAACTCACCCGTAGAAACATCGAGAAAAGCTGCACCGCAGCCTTGTTTGCCCAACCATACTGAGGCTAAGAAGTTATTGCTCTTGCTTTGCAATATATCGTCGTTGAGGGCAACTCCTGGGGTAACGAGTTCAGTAACACCTCGCTTTACAATACCTTTCACAAGTTTAGGGTCTTCCAGCTGGTCACATATTGCCACGCGGTAGCCCGCTTTTACGAGCTTAGGAAGATAGGTATTGATAGAATGGTAAGGAAAACCCGCTAATTCACTGCGCTCGGTGCCGTTGTTGCGGTTGGTGAGCACAATGTCGAGGGTATGAGCGGCTTTTACGGCATCTTCACCGAAGGTTTCGTAGAAATCGCCTACCCTAAACAGCAGTAAAGCATCAGGATATTTGCTTTTTATCTGATTGTACTGCTTCATTAGTGGGGTTTCTTTTGCCATATATTTTAGTGAAAAGTGAAAAGTATTTATTATTTCTTATTTTTATAAAAAAGCTCTGAATGACTACCTATTCTATCTAACATAATTGTTTTTTCAGTATCATCTTGTTCCCAAATAAGTAGTAAGTCAGGTTCTATATGACATTCCATACAACCTTTATAATTTCCTGTTAAAAGATGAGGTTTTTTATCCATTGGGATACCTTCAGAACCTTTTTCTATCAAAATATTAATTATTTCTATAATTTTTGATAGCTTAATAGGTTGGTTTTTATATTTTTTTAGTTCCTTTTTAAAGGTCGTAGCATAGATAATACGATACAAATCTTTATTTTCTTTTGTGTCATTCATCTTCTTCAGATAAGATATCGTTAATCAATTCTTGAGCATTTGTATAACCTTTTACGAGTCCCTTTTTATATTTAACGAGTTCTGTTCTTCCTTCCTCAATAGCTTTTATAGTTTCTTTATTAGGAATATATTCCTCTACAGGTTCCGCTACTATAGTAGGTTCTACTATCACATTATATTTCTTGAAAAGAGATTCAAACATAGGCACGTCTCCCTCAGGGATACTCACATTGTAATTGACCATTTTATTGTAATTTACAGTTCTCATATTCTATTTTTTTTGCAAAGATAATAATAATTTGCTAATCTGCTAATTTTACATTTGTCTATTCTAAATCGGCAGTGGAGTTATACTTTTGGATAAGAGTGATAAAAATCGTTTTTTGATAGGTCAGACTTGTTGAACAAATCGGATAGGTTAGAGAGAGCGGAAGAAAACGGAAAAGTTCGGAAGAGGGGAGCGAGGATTTTTGATGAAAAAAGGGTGTAAGGAGGGTGGGGTTAGGATATAGAAAGGATATAGGAATGATGAACGAATGATGGACGATTGGTATAGAAAGGGTATATAAAAAGTTGATTCATAATATAATACAACAATGCTAAAAATGCCAAAAATAAGGTTTCGAGGCGAAAGAAAAGGAATCCTCACCCCGTTCACATACTCTCCTATTCGGAGACTTCTCTCAAGGAGAGGGGGGAGTGGCGACGTAAAGGAGAAGGGATAATTAGAGAATTAGGAAATTTGGAAATGAGCAAATGGGGAAGTGTAGGCTCTTAGGGAATAGGGAATAGGCGGAAATATGAAGGAAAAGGGGAAGAAATGACGAGGGTCGAGGGACGAATCACGAAGGTAATGGGAGGTCGTAACACGAGATACAGTATAACTTTGCCAAAGGTGCGAGCCACATAGGCAATTTAAAACTTTGGTAAAATATTGAGACAAGAAAAGGCAAAACGTATTTAACGCTACAATATTAAAAATGCCAATAATACTCAATCAATGACAAAATGCGAATGACGGGCTTTGAGTGAAGATAGAACGAAGGGAAAATTTGCTGTATGAGAGAAGCTTAAAGAAATTTTAGGAGAGAAAATAGGAAAGACTGCCCCACTAAAAGTGGGAGCAGTCTTTCTTCTAACTTAGGGAAATTTGATTATTAATCTACGTTGATATCGGTATTTACATTTTTACTACCTACGAGGGCATAATACAAGAGGAATAGCAATGCTAATACGATTACCCAGTAACTTTGGATATAACCAAAAGCATCGGCAGCCCAACCTTGGATAGCTGGCAAAATACCACCCCCGCATACCATCGCCATAAAGATACCTGAGGCAGCGGCTGTATATTTACCCAAACCTTCGGTAGCGAGGTTAAAAATACCTCCCCACATTACTGAGGTACACAAGCCACAAAGAATGAGGAACATTATGCTTATTGGCACTTCGGCTAACCCAAAAGATATATCAGATTTGAACACAGGCATATTTACCATTTGTGTTTCGGGTATTAATATAGCTAAGATAACAAAAAGAATTCCTAAGGAAGACACAAAAGTAAGCATTCCTTTGCTTGAAAACTTTGCTCCTAATGAACCTCCGGTAAGACGACCGATGAACATCAAGAACCAATAGGTACCTACTACTGAACCTGCAATAGTAGTATCTATTGCTAAGCCGTTCATTTCTGGACTACTGGTCATAAAAAGATTTGCGATGTTGGGAATTCCTACTTCAATCCCTACGTAAAGGAAGATAGCTATGGCTCCTAATATAAAGTGACGGAAAGATAGCGGACTGTGTTTATCGGTTACATCTTTTTGTTTTATCGCTGCGTGAGGTTCGGGTATTTGCATTAGGGCAAGTACAATAAATGCCAAAGCGAATATACCCATTGCTAAGAAGAGGGCAGGATTGGCATCGGCAATAGAGGTACCGGCGCTGATAGTACCGATGAGGTACCCTACTAATACGGGCACGATAGTTGCCCCGATAGAGTTGATAGCACCTCCGAATTGCAAGAGTTGGTTACCGCGTTTGCCACCACCACCGAGGGTGTTGAGCATTGGGTTTACTACCACGTTCAGCATACACATAGAGAAGCCTGAGATAAATGCCCCAGTGAGGTATACTCCAAAGCTACCCATATTACCTGAAAGGAAAGTAATACAAACGCCAACGAAGCCTACGGCAATAGCTGTTAAAGCAGTTTTCTTATAACCGATGCGTTGTAGCATTAGCCCTGCGGGAATCCCCATAAAGGCATAAGCGATAAAGTTGGCTAAGTTCCCCAATTGTGATTCGAGGTTGCTTGCCATAAATTGGTTTTTTACAATTACCCCGAAAGGGTTTTGTAAACCCGTTACGAATGATATCATAAAGAATAAGGCGAACATCATCGCAATGGGTAATGCGTAACTTTTGTTTTGTTGATTTTGGTGTTCCATTATTTTTAGTTATTTATTATTTTAGAAAATAGGGAATAGGAGATAGAAATTAGTTGTTAGAAATTACTTATTTCTCCTATTAACTACTGTATTTAGTAAATAGTGGGGCAAAAGTAAATAAAGAAAATATAAAAAACAATAAAAGCGAAAACTTTTTTAAGGTTTATTTATGAAATATTTTAGATGTTAAGTGTTAGATGTTAGAAATCAGGAAGGTAGTTTAGGTAAAAGGTGTAAGCCACACGGGCAGTGCGGCTCGCACAGGCAGTCGTAGCACGATAAGCTGGGAATAAATTAGCAGATTAGCAATTTTGGAAATTAGTAAATGGGGTGAAGGTGATAATTGTTATTTGACTGGTCGCACAGGGTAGACGGGGTCAGATGTTTCTGACACCTAACCCCTGATGCCTAAAACCTATTTTTCATTCCAATAGTAGCTATCGGGGTAGATACGTTGACCAAAGATAGCGGTACCAACGCGCACGATAGTGGCTCCTTCTTCAATAGCGGTTTCGAGGTCGCCACTCATTCCCATTGAGAGCTCTCGGGGGTCTACATTAGGGAGATTGAGGGCAATAATCTCTTGTTGGAGATGTTTAAGGAGTTTAAAGCAGGCGCGCACCTTTTCGGTTTCGGCACTAAACAGACCGATAGTCATCAGTCCTTTGATATGTAGGGTAGGCATTGTAGCCACTTGCTTTACAAGATTGAGCACCTCAGAGGGGTCGGCACCAAACTTGCTTTCTTCGTTAGAGGTATTTACCTGAATAAAGATGTCGAGTTCCTTACCTTCACTCTCCAAACGGTTGTGGAGTTTTTGGGCTAAATCGAGGCGGTCTACCGATTCTACACAACTCACCTCGTAACGCAAAATATCTTTTATCTTATTCGTTTGTAAATGACCTATAAAATGATTGGTATGTGGGGTATCTTTCAGCGCTTCATACTTCTCTTTGAGCTCTTGCACTTTGTTTTCGGCGATGAGCGTATATCCTGCATTAAGTGCTATTTTGATGCGCTCAGGGGTTACCGTTTTAGTAGCCAAAAGCAATTTTACTTCCTCTGGCTTGCGACCTACCCGCTCACAAGCATTGGCAATACGTTGTTGTATTAAGGCGATGTTTTGTAAAATGTTTTCCATTTTTAATTATCAGTTATTAATTGACTATACCGGTTCATTCTCCACTTCTTCCTTTGGTAATTTACCTTCTACTTTCTTGCGCAAAAGGCGACGTTTAACGATGTCGTTTAGGTCTTTACCTTTTACCGAGTAAGTGTTAAATAACAGCATAGGAGCAATCACTCCAAAGGCTAAACACATTGTGATGAAACCAGTTTGCAAACCGAGTTTAAAGGTTTTGAAAAGCAAATCTAACGTTTCATCTTGGGGCGTTTGTACGGTTACTATCTTGATGATGTTCATCATAAACTCATAGCCGAATTTACCAGGAATCATATTGATAACGGCTGGAATGGTAAACACGATAGGAGGCGTATGCACGCGGTGAGCAAAGTATACAGCCAAGAGTCCCACAGCACAAGCGCCTAAGAAGGAGGTAATCACGATTTGTTCGGGCATCACAGTACCTAAAAGCATAAACTTAATACCCCAACCCACTCCGCCAAGTAAGCCTGTAATCCACAAAGCACGACGAGGTGTATTGAACAATAAAGCAAAGCCGATAGAAATCCACATCGACCAAAAGATGCGTTCTGCTAATCCTAAAAAAACATCAAAGAAGTTCATAACCAAAAAGAAGTAAAGCTAAATAAAAACCTAATGAAATCATAAACACCAAGATAGCCGAATGGGTGAGCTTAGCTACCCCTGCCACAATACAACCTGAAAGCATATCAATAAATCCATTGATAAGAGGCACCCCAGGCACCAACCACAGCACACAAGCGGCTAAGGCATTGTGATAGTCCTGCACGCCAAGTAAGCGGAAGATACTCATCACAGCTACTGATACGAAAGCTGCCCAGCCCCAACAAATATACACGTTAAACTTGCGCAACTGCAAAATACGTCTGCCTGCTAAACCTAAGAAAGTAGCAAGAAATGACATACTAAACTCAGCATAGCTCGCATCTTTACCGCCAAAAACGTAGGCAAGAGAACCTCCAGCAACGGCTACAAAGAACCACATTACATACATATTGTAATGCGGGCGTGCCTTGATAGTAGCAACTTGTTCTTCAATTTCCTCAATGGGGAGTTTCTTTTCAATTGCCTCCCACGATAGGATACTGATATCGGAAATGGCACTGAAGTTTACTCCGTGATGCGGGATAGAGCGTACGATAGTTTCTTTTTCGCCTGTAGTTTTATCCTGCACGGTAAGTACGATAGCAGCGTGTGAATAGAAGTTTTCGCAATAGTAGTTGAGGGCATTAGAGATGCGTTCTACATTGCGTTCTACTCTTCGGGTATTGGCACCGCTGGAAATCAGCAGTTCGTTGATATCGGCAAAGAGTTTTGCCGCTCGTTCAATGGGCTTCATTTATTAGGGGTTAGTTGTTAGTTTCCTTTTACTAAAGAAAACTCAGCTTGGTATTCCTTGCCGTTTTCTTCAATGAGTACATAACCTTTTGGGAGGTTGTTCATTAAATAGTTATAGTCATTATCTGATAAGCGAGAAGAGGTTACGGCACTTTTATAGGTAATCATATTTTCTATTTTCAGATTAGGAAACACAATAGCCTTTAATTTAGCATTACCTATAGCTTCATTGAAAGTGATATACACTTGCTTAGGAAAGAACCCAGCACTCTTATCTACGATTTCAGCTTTAGTAACTTTTAGGTGTGAAGGAGCAACTGGGGTTGTAGCGCCTTCAATAGTAATCATTTTATCAGCTACTGCTGATTCTCCTACGAAATTAGTAACTGTCCATTTGTATTTACCAGATTCAAAGTCTTTTGGGATTTTAAAGGGCGCATAAAAGGAAAGAATTCCTTTTTCAGGGAATCGTAGAGCTTCAATATATTTGAAACTACCATCTTCTTTTATTAATTTGAGTTTAGGAAGAGGTGTATGTTTATCTTGGTATCGAATACCCACACATTCTGCATACACAGTAAATTCTTCTCCTTTTTTGAGAGAGTAATTATCTAATTCTAGTTTAGTTGGAATATCGGCTATTTGAACATAAATCCTAAAAGGATATACATACTCTTTCCCTTGATATTTTATAACAAATTGAAAATCAGAACCACTCTCCAAAGGTGTTGTTGGTTTTTTAGGAGTTTCAAATCTAATCGTATTATAGTAAGTATCTATTTTTTTTACTATAAGAGAATAATCTTGACCATTCTTGCGCAAATAAAAACTATAGTTTGCTTTATCGTTCGGATTAATATAAACAGCTGCTGTAAACTCTTCATTTGGAAGTAATACCCTTTGACGAGGTTTCCCTGATTCAGGTAAAACTATTTTAAAAGAAGGTGTTCCTTGATTTAAAGGAAAAGAAACATATCCTTCGTTTTCCTTTTTGCCATCACTAACTTTTATTGTAATAGAATAGTCTCCATTTATGTATGTATTAGGCAAAACAACATCAATTTGTTTTTTATTATAATCTATGTTTCTAATTTTAGTTTCTACTCCTAATTCGTTATTAGTACCAATATAGGCTTTTATATTTTTATGTCTCCACTTCAGTTTGCCAACCTCTATAGAAACAATATCACCTCCTTTTAGGTATTTTGTATTTTCTGTAAGAAGTTTAACAGTTGTCCAAAAAGGCTTAGAATCTTCTACAATCACATAAAATATTTTTTCTGTTTTGTCTTCGGCTGTTATAGTATAGCGAACTCCTTGAGAGTAATCTAAAGTAGCTCCTGATTTAGGTTCTATCGTAGCTCTTTCTGAAATGGTAATGCTTGAAGTTAGCGCTTTTATATTAGTACCTTCAGGGACTTCTAATTTTATATAAGTTTCTCCTTTGTCAAGTACAGTCACATCTTCAGGATAATCAATATTGGTAAAGGTAATAGCTAATATTTCGGCTTTTGAGCTTTTTGTACCATTGTCATTACCGTTATTGTCATCATCTTTGCCATTGTTATCATCATCTTTGCCATTGTTATCATCGTCTTTGCCGTCGTTATCGTCATCTTTTCCATCGTCTTTTTCCTTCTTGGTTACCATCACCTTATACGTTTTGGTACTTTTGTTTTCGGCAGTTACGGTGTAACTTACTTCTTTAGAAAAGTCTTGAGCTATCCCTGTGTTAGGGCTTATAGTCGCGCCTTTTGAAATGCTAATAGTAGGCGTGAGGGTAGTTAGCGAGGTATCGGCAGGTAACTGTGCGCTGATAGTCGTCCCACTGATAGTGGCACTATAAGGGGTATCGTTGAGCGTAAAGACAAACGAAAGTATGTTTTTTTCAGCGCTCAAATGGAGTGTTTCGTCTTTATCGTCCTTACAACCCAAAATCAGTAGCAAGCAAACTAAAGTTGTATATAATTTCTTCATCGTAGGTAATATTACGAGTGTTTGTTAGAAAGTGCAAAAGTACAAAAATAATGAAGAATGACAAAAAGGCGAGGATTTAATAATTTACTATCACATTTAAGCGCTTGCCTAATATTGTTTTTAGTTGGTTATATCCTATAACCTCTTCCATAATGCTTTTGCGTTCTTCATCTGTTATTTCAGAGCGAACTTTCTCTGCTAAATTGTTGATGAGGTGCATTATTAATAGCAAACGAATATTTAGAATGATATCCGAGATAATTCTATTGAGGTCTCTGTCTTTCTCCTTTGCCACAATATCTCGTTTCAACCAATTGTCCAACTTTCTAAACTCGTCTTCCATTTCCAAATCGGATACCTTAGCACTGAGTTCCACAGGAAGTTCGTTTGCGAGCCTACTCACATCATAGGAAGTATCTTCTTGGAACATTGTCATTAGTTGGTCATATATCTGCTTGAAATCGGGGTTAGCGAATTCTATTTCGTCTTCTTGAAGTTCAAGGAATACTTTTTCGTAAACTTTGAGGGTTTGCTGTATTTGTTTTTCTTTGAGGTCGCCGTTTTCTTCTTCTACCAGAATAGTATCGGTGAAAACACAGTCTTCATTTCCTTTAGAAAGAAGAATCTTTATTAAATCGTGTTCTAACACCTCCAAACGGTTTACCGTGCGTTTTTGAGCCTCTTCTGGCGTTTGCACTACTTGCATAGTAGATTGCTTGCGCTCTACTTTTTGTCCTTCATAAAAGTCTTTTTTGAGAATTTGCGCCAAAGTAGAAAAGAGCACCTGTTCCGAGATGTCCATAATGGTAGCGCACTCGCGCACATAAACTTCCCGCTTGATAAGGTCGGGGATTTTAGAGATACTCTCTACCATATCGCGTATAGTTTCGGCTTTTTTGATAGGGTCGTTCTGCGCCTCTTGCATTAGGAGGGAGGCTTTGAAGCGAATGAAATCGGTGGCGTTGTTTTCGAGGTATAGCACGAGGTCTTCGTAGGCGGTTTTGCGGGCAAAGCTATCGGGGTCGTCTCCCTCGGGGAAGGTACAGACCTTTACATTCATACCCTGTTCCAAGATGAGGTCGACCCCACGAATGGAAGCGCGTAAGCCAGCGGCATCGCCATCGTACAGCACTGTGATGTTGGGAGTGAGACGATGAATAAGACGGATTTGGTCTTGCGTAAGGGCTGTCCCACTGGAGGCTACCACATTTTCGATACCCTTTTGGTGCATCTGTATCACATCGGTATAGCCTTCAACCAGATAGCAGTTATCAGCTTTGGCAATGGCTTGTTTGGCGAAGAAGATGCCATAGAGCACTTTGCTCTTGTGGTAAATCTCACTTTCGGGAGAGTTGAGGTATTTGGCTTGTTTCTTGTCGTTAGTGAGGATACGCCCTCCGAAGCCCAATACGCGTCCGCTCATAGAGTGAATGGGAAACATTACACGCCCTTTGAAGCGGTCGAACTTACGGTCGCCATTGATGATGGTGAGCCCCGTTTTTTCTAAGAATTCTAACTGATAGCCTTTGGCAAGGGCGGTATCAGTGAAGGCAGTCCACTCGTCGGGGGAGAAGCCTAAGCGGAATTTTTGGATTGTTTCCTCGGTAAAACCGCGCTCTTTGAAATAGGTCATTCCGATAGCCTTACCGGCTTCGGTATTGAAGAGGGTATCTTGAAAATATTGTTGGGCGTATTCTGATACAATATAGAGACTCTCGCGCTCATCGGCTTGTGCTTTTTCTTCGGAAGACTGCTGGGTTTCTTCAATGTCGATATGGTATTTTTTAGCCAAATAGCGAATAGCTTCGGGGTAGGTGAAGTGCTCGTGCTCCATCAGGAAAGCAATAGCATTACCGCCTTTGCCACTACTGAAGTCTTTCCATATTTGCTTTACGGGCGAAACCATAAAGCTGGGTGTCCGCTCGTTGGAGAACGGACTCAGTCCTTTGTAATTAGACCCTGCACGTTTCAGTTGGACGAAGTCGCCGATAACTTCCTCCACCCGCATTTGGTCGTATACTTTATCTATGGTATTTTTTGAAATCACTGTTTTTTAGGTAAGAGATAAGAATTATAGTAATATCTAAAAGGCAAAGTTACACAATTATTTTGGATTGTACAAAAACAAATAACCGACTGCTTTATTTACAAGAGTCGGTTATTTACATTTAATTTTTTAATTACAAAGAAATAAAAAAAACCTTTCTTTTAGTCTGCTAAAATCACTACTTTGTTTTGGTTGCACTCCAAGGTACCTCCTGTAATAGTGAAATGTTGCAGTTCTTTTTTGCCCTCAAAGAGCTTTACCTCGCCTGCCGTAAGCAATGAGATAATAGGGGCGTGGTGATTTAATATTACAAATGGTCCTTTAGCCCCAGGCACCTTCACCGAGGTTACTTCACCTTTAAACAAAAGGGCTTCAGGAGTAAAGATTTCTACTAACATAAGTGCGAGCCATACGGGCTTTTTTGTTGTTATTTAACATTAGCTAATTTTCTTATTAACTAGCTTGTGCTTCGGCAAGCATTTTTTCACCTGCTTCGATTACTTCTTCGATGGTGCCTTTAAGGTTGAAGGCAGCTTCTGGAAGGTGGTCGAGTTCGCCGTCGAGAATCATATTAAAGCCTTTAATAGTGTCTTTGATATCTACATAAGCTCCTGGTAAGCCTGTAAACTGCTCGGCTACGTGGAAAGGCTGTGATAAGAAACGCTGTACGCGACGTGCACGAGCAACGGCTACTTTATCGTCTTCTGAAAGCTCTTCCATACCGAGGATAGCGATAATGTCTTGCAATTGTTTGTAACGTTGTAAGAGCTCTTTTACGCGTTGTGCACATTCGTAGTGCTCTTTACCCAAAATTTCGGGGGTAAGGATACGCGAAGTAGAGTCGAGAGGGTCTACCGCAGGGTAGATACCGAGCTCGGCAATTTTACGCGATAATACGGTGGTCGCATCGAGGTGGGCAAAGGTAGTTGCCGGAGCGGGGTCAGTAAGGTCGTCGGCAGGTACATATACCGCTTGTACTGAGGTGATGGAACCGTGTTTGGTAGAGGTGATGCGCTCTTGCATCGCACCCATTTCGGTAGCCAACGTAGGTTGGTAACCCACCGCTGATGGCATACGTCCTAAAAGAGCGGATACCTCAGAACCTGCTTGGGTGAAACGGAAGATATTATCGACGAAGAAAAGCACGTCTTTACCGTGACCTTCGCCTGCACCATCGCGGAAGTACTCGGCAATGGTAAGTCCTGAGAGGGCTACACGCGCACGTGCTCCAGGAGGTTCGTTCATTTGCCCAAATACGAAGGTAGCTTTTGATTCTTTAAGAGCATTTTTGTCTACTTTACTCAAATCCCAACCGCCTTTTTCCATTGATTCCATAAAGCCTTCGCCATATTTGATAATGCCCGATTCGAGCATCTCGCGTAGCAGGTCGTTTCCTTCACGGGTGCGTTCGCCTACACCGGCGAATACTGATAGACCGCCGTGCCCTTTGGCGATGTTATTAATCAATTCTTGAATGAGCACTGTTTTACCTACACCCGCACCGCCAAAGAGACCGATTTTACCTCCTTTGGCATAAGGTTCGATAAGGTCGATTACTTTGATACCGGTGAAGAGTACTTCGGTAGTGGTGGAGAGTTCTTCGAACTTGGGAGCTTCGCGGTGGATAGGCAAGCCGTTGTCGCCGTCTTTGGGCAGGTTGCCGAGTCCGTCTACCCCATCACCAATTACGTTGAAGAGGCGACCGTAGATGTCGTGCCCTATGGGCATTTTGATAGGACTGCCTGTGGCAATCACTTCGGTGTCGCGGCTAAGTCCTTCGGTGGAGTCCATAGAGATGGCGCGCACTACGTCTTCGCCTATATGCGATTGTACTTCTAATATGAGTTTGGTACCGTCGGGTCTTGTGATTTCTAAGGAATCATAAATGCGTGGGAGTTCATTATCGGAGGCGAACTCTACATCGACTACCGGTCCAATTACTTGTGCTACTTTTCCTTTTTGTAACATTCTTTTTTATTTTTAGTTGTTTAGACCATAGGCGTTAAGCCATAGGTTGTAGGTGTTATGGTTTTAGAAGCTGAGGTCTGAAAACTGAGACCTATGGGCAGAAACCTAAATATTGTGCAAATGTAGGGACTTTTTTAAAAAGGGACAAATCTTTGTAATTCTTTTTTAGAAAAATATTTTATTGTAGGTTTTTATAATATTGATTATCAACAGATATAGGGTTTGGATTTTCTTTTTCTTATTGAATTTCAGAACTTGTTTTAGCAAAGGAAGGTGAAAATATTGTATATTTGCCACGTTATTCTTTTATAGATACTCAACTTTTATTATAATACCAATCAAGGGTTGAATTTACTAATTGATTATAAACCTCACTCCTTACACATACCCAGCTATCGCTGGCTACCTCCAAAAGGGGAGTTGGTGACGGTTATCATACACGAAAATATATAAAAAATGAAAAATATTTTTAATAATCTTTTGTTTAAGGTGGTTTGTGGTATCCTGTTTGGGATAGCGTTGGGCTATTATGCACCTGAATGGTTGTACCGCATTCTTATTACTTTTCAGGTGTTGTTTAGCAACTTTTTAAAGTTTGCAATACCGCTGATTTTGATGGGGCTCATTATGCCTTCGATTAGTGATTTGGGTAAAAATGCAGGTAAGTTACTGCTTATTACCATAGGAATTGCGTATGCTTTTACGCTTTTCTCGGGTTTTTCTACTTACTTGGTGGGCGAATCTCTTTTTCCTTCGCTATTGCAGGGTGAACAATTGGGTGCCATTGTAGATAAAGGAAAGAGTTTGCCTCCTTATTTTACCATTGAGATGCCTCCTTTGGCTGATGTGATGAGTGCTTTGTTGTTTTCTTTTATCATCGGGATTGGGTTGTCGTTTAGAGAAGAATCGAAACTTACAGAGGTGATTAAAGAGTTTGGCGATATTGTGAAATGGCTTATCGTTAGGGCTATTATACCGATATTGCCTATTTATATTATGTGTATTTTTGCTGAAATTACCTTTAACGGACAGGTAATGGCAATAATGAAGGTGTTCTTCAAACTGATTTTGGTTCTTTTTGTGATGCACATTGCTTTGCTCATTATCCAATACCTGATTGCGGGAAGTATTGCAGGTAAGAATCCATTTAAGGCACTGGCTACGATGCTACCGGCTTATGCGACGGCTTTGGGAACACAATCGTCGGCTGCTACCATTCCTGTAACGTTGAGGCAGGCACTGAAATTAGGCATTTCGCAACGGATAGCGGGATTTGTGATTCCGCTTTGTGCTACGATTCACCTTTCGGGCAGTACGATGAAGATTACGGCTTGTGCGCTTGCCCTGATGATGCTTCAAGGAATGCCTTATGACTTTTCGCTGTTTGCTGGTTTTATAATGATGCTGGGGGTGGTGATGATTGCTGCTCCTGGGGTACCGGGAGGGGCTATTATGGCTGCTTTGGGGGTGCTGAACAGTATTCTTGGTTTTAATGAAGCGCAACAGGGATTGATGATTGCACTTTATATAGCGATGGATAGCTTTGGTACGGCTTGTAATGTAACGGGTGACGGTGCAGTTGCTCTGATAGTTGATAAATGCGGGAAGAATGAAAAAATTAGCAAATGAGAAAATGAGAGAATTAGAAAATTAGCAAATTAGAGAATTAGGAAATTAACAGATTGGTAGATGGAGACGAAAAGAAACGAAAAGGTTCAGAACACTTGGAAGGGTACAGGAAAGGTGGTCTTAGCTTATAGAAAGCTTATAGGAAGCTTATACGAATCTTGGAAGATGGGTATAGAAAAGGTATATAAATATTTAAATATCAGTTTTTTACGGGAACTAAAACAATAGTTAAAACGAAAGCAAATGACAAACTTACACAAATTTTTTGTTAAAAACGCGTTTTTGTGGCTCTTGGTACTAATGGTGCTTATGGGCTACCTTATTCCTTATCGAGAAAGCTATAACGCTTACTTTAATTTAGGAACCTTTATCGATTGGGGGATTGTGATTATCTTCCTGCTCTACGGACTCAAACTGAACTTGCGAGAAGTGCTGAACGACGTTAAGAACTGGAAGCTACACTTGCTGGTACAAATAGCTACCTTTGTGCTGTTTCCGCTCTTGGTAATGCCTTTTTACAAGATAGCAGAGGGCACAGAATTCTACGTGTTGTGGCTTTCGATATACTTTTTGGCTTGCTTGCCGTCTACCGTATCGTCATCGGTAGTGATGGTGTCTATCGCAAAAGGGAACGTGCCCTCAGCGATTTTTAACGCTTCTATCTCGGGGCTCATAGGTATTTTTGCTACCCCTATGCTAATGCACCCTTTTATGGAAAACAATAGTGGAGGGGCAGTAGACCAAGTAGCAATTATACAGCAATTATTATTAAAAGTGCTGTTGCCGATAGTATTAGGGCTCTTGCTTAATCCGCTGTGCAAGAAGTTTATAGAGCGTTATGGCAAACTGATAGGCAAGTTTGATAGGCTTATTATCCTGCTGATTGTGTACGAGAGCTTTTCGACCGCTTTTGTAAACCGTATATTTGGCAGTGTCCCACCGATTACTTTTGCGATTATCGCGGTAGCAGTGGTGGGTATGTTTTTCATTGTATACTATCTCTTGCAATGGGCATCGCACCGTTTGCATTTTAACCGCGAAGATACGATTACTACTACTTTTTGTGGCTCGAAGAAATCGTTAGTACACGGGAGTTTATTTATGATGGTATTGGGTATTCCCGACGATAACAAAGTGATGTTCCTCTTGCCGATAATGCTTTATCACAGCTTTCAGCTGTTTTATGTGAGCTGGCTGGCGAATAGGATAGGTAATAGATAATTAAGGTAAAGCCAGCGAGGGCTCACAATTGGGTATGTGAGTAAAAGGAAACACGTTGCAAACTATAACGGCTAATAACTAAAATTATGACCATTAAAAACTGGGCGGATACCGATAAACCGCGTGAGAAGATGATTGCCCAAGGTAAAACAGCCCTTAGTAATGCCGAGCTTTTGGCGATACTATTAGGCTCGGGGTCGGCGGATGAGAGTGCTGTGGAGCTGAGTAGGCGCATTTTGGCTTCGGTGAATAATAGCTTGACGACTTTGGGCAAACAGAGTTTGCAACAACTACAAGCCTTCAAAGGTATTGGGCAGGCAAAAGCGATTACCATTCTCGCCGCTACCGAAATGGGCAGGCGACGCGCTTCCGAAACCCCCGAACCACAGCCTAAAATAGAGGTAGCTCATAACGTTTTTGCCCTAATGCAACCTCTCATAGGCGAGTTGCCCCACGAAGAATTTTGGGTACTCTACCTCAATAGCACCAATCGTGTGATACACAAAGCACGACTTTTTTCAGGAGGGATTACCCATACTACCGTAGATGTGCGACTGCTCTTCAAAACAGCGTTGGAGCAAGGTGCTATTGCGTTGATATTAGTACACAACCACCCTTCGGGTAGCACCACTCCCAGCAAGGAAGATATCGAACTCACCCAGAGAGTAAAAACAGCAGGTGATATGTTAGACATCAAACTCTTAGACCACGTAATCGTTACTGAGAAAGAGTATTTGAGTCTTTTGGACGAAAGGCTTTTCTAATGGTGAATGATAAATTTGCTGATTTGGTAATTATGTAGTATTTTTGTCGCCATAAGAGTTAAACACTTCAATATAATGGAAAATATAGCTTCTCAAATAATTAATTGGATAAAGACCTACGCCGAGAACGCTCGTGTAAAAGGGTTAGTGATAGGCGTATCGGGCGGGGTAGACTCGGCAGTCGTCTCTACCCTTTGTGCGCGTACAGGCTTACCTACTCTCTGCCTCGAAATGCCTATTCACCAAGCTGAAAGCCACGTGAGTCGCGCCCAAGAGCATATAGAGTTTCTCAAAGCACATTATCCTAATGTGAACAATCTGAAGGTAGACCTCACTCCTGTATTCAACCAATTTGTGACAGAAATACCCCCTACCGATAAATCTACTTACGAAATGGCACTTGCTAACACTCGTGCACGTCTGCGAATGACGACCCTTTACTATTTTGCAGGACTCGAAGGCTATATAGTAGTAGGCACGGGCAATAAGATTGAAGATTTTGGAGTAGGGTTCTTTACCAAATATGGCGATGGTGGGGTAGACATCAGCCCCATAGCCGACCTGATGAAGAGTGAAGTGTACAAACTTGGTGAGTATCTGCATATCCCAAAAAGCATTCTCAAAGCAAAACCTTCCGACGGGCTTTTTGGCGACGACCGTAGCGATGAAGACCAACTGAAAGCTACTTACGATGAGCTTGAATGGGCAATGCTACAAACCGAGCAAGGCAAAAAAGCTGAGGAATTTAGTGGTAGAGAGCGTGAAGTATTCGAGATATACACCCGCCTCAACCGTGCTAACCAACACAAAATGCAACCCATACCGTATTGTAAAATTAGCAAATGAGAAAATTAGCAAATTGATAGATTATATGCCTATGCGGCTCGCACCAAATTAACAAAATGAATATACTTATCCTTGGCTCTGGCGGTCGTGAACACGCTTTTGCCGTAAAACTACACCAAAGTCCGCTATGCGACACCTTGTATATCGCCCCTGGTAATGGGGGTACCCATACCGTAGCTACCAATGTAGCTATCAGCCCTACCGACTTCCCAGCGCTGAAAGCCTTTGTACTCGAAAAACAGATTGCAATGGTAGTGGTAGGTCCCGAAGACCCCTTAGTGCAAGGAGTGTACGATTTCTTTACTGCTGACCCTGCCCTTGCCCACGTGCAAGTGATAGGTCCCTCACAGCAAGGCGCTACTCTTGAAGGTAGTAAGGAGTTCGCCAAAGAGTTTATGGTACGTCACCACATTCCCACAGCTAAATATGCGAGCTTTACCAAGGATACAGTGGAAGAAGGTTGTGCTTTCCTCAGCACGATGAAAGCCCCTTATGTACTCAAAGCCGATGGTTTGGCTGCTGGTAAAGGAGTTGTTATCTTAGATAACTTAACAGAAGCCCAAGCCGAATTGCGCCGTATGCTCATCAACGAGAAATTTGGGAAAGCAAGTACTAAGGTGGTGATTGAAGAATTCCTAAAAGGCATTGAGCTCAGCTGTTTTGTCCTCACCGATGGAGTAGACTATAAGATATTGCCTACCGCCAAAGACTATAAGCGCATAGGTGAAGGTGATACAGGGCTCAACACTGGCGGTATGGGGGCTGTTTCGCCCGTGCCTTTCGCCGATGTAGCCTTTATGCACAAGATTGAAGAGCGCATCGTAAAACCTACTATTGCAGGATTGCACAAGGAAGGTATCGTATATAAAGGTTTTGTGTTTATCGGACTCATAAAAGTAGACGGCGAGCCTTACGTAATAGAATACAATGTGCGTATGGGAGACCCCGAAACCGAAGCTGTTCTCCCCCGTATAGAAAGCGACCTTATTCCGCTTTTCCAATCTCTTTACAACGGTACTTTGGCTTCACAAGAGCTGAAAGTAACCCCACAGAGTGCTACTACGGTGGTAATGGTATCGGGTGGATATCCTGAGGATTACGAGAAAGGAAAAGAGATTACAGGCACTGAAAAAGCTGTTGGTAGCACTGTATACCACGCAGGCACTGCTTTGAAGGACGGCAAACTCCTCACCGCTGGCGGTCGTGTACTCGCCATTACTTCGCTTGGTGATGATTTTAAAGAAGCCTTACAACGCTCTTACGATAATATCAGTAAGATACAGTTTGAAGGCGCTTACTGGCGAAAAGACATTGGGAAAGACCTTTAAATGAGCTAAGTATTAAGAAAAAATAGGGAAGAGTTGTGTTCTGCAACTCTTCCCTATTTTTTATTTCCTAAGTCGTTTAGCGAAACGCGCTATGTTCATCTCTTTAGGAATCTCTTTCTCTTCGTACACCGCTTCATAAAGTGTCTTAGCACAGAAGGGTGCATTGAGCACTCCCCTTGTCCCTAAACCGTTCAGTACCCAAAGATGAGGATACAACGGGTGGCTTCCTATTAAAGGTCTCCTATCAGCTACCGTGGGACGTAAAGCCGCTTGGTGTGAGATAATTTCAAAAGAACAACGCACCATCTTGCACAGTTTCTCTAATAGTTCTGTGCGAGCCCCCTCTGTAATAGTATCTGTAAGGTCTTCGGGGTCATAAGTTGCTCCCATAATATAAGTATCTCCTCCTAACGGAATGATACTACCATCACTTTTTAGGATAGTGTGCAACTGTAAATCGGGAGCGTAAAAGGTAAGGGTCTCACCTTTACAAGGACGCATTGGCAAAGAACTGAAATAAGGATTTTTACTAATGCCACAGCCCTCACAAAACACTATATTGCGGGCTTCCACTCCCCGATATACTACGTGTGTATCGCAAATCTCAAGTGCTTCATAATCGAAAGTCTTAGCGTGATAAACCCCTTCTTCCTGCCAACGTTTAAGGCATTCCGATAAGTACTTCTTCACTTCCACTCTCCCCGTACGCATTACTTCTCCAAAAAGAAAAGGAGCTGGTACTGCGGGATTGGTTTCGGGCACTAATGCAGTGCTGAGGTAACCCGAAAGCAAAGGCTGGTCAGCAGCAGTGAACCAGTTGTTTTGTTCTTCTACTGAAGCAAACTTTCGGAGCACAGGCATTGATATATGAAAAGAAACACCCGTTTTAGCCTCTATTTCCGTATAAAACGGCTCAATCATACTCATTACCTCTTCGGCTCGCCATATGGGAGTAAATCGCTTTAAAACTACCGGATTATACACTCCTCCCGCAATCAAACTAGCTACTTGCGAGCGGTCGGCTATCAAACAAAAGCTCTTGCCGTGTTTTTCCAAAAAGTTAGCAAAAGTAACACCTGCTAAGCCTCCGCCTATAATAATAAAATCGTACATACCGATGCGCCTTTACTGTATTTGCGAAACTGCCGCAATCCCTTCTTTAGCCGAAAGCAAACTCACCACGCTGCCTATACTCAAAACATCAGCGGTAGCAATCGTAAAGGTAAGTGTGTGATTTTCGGTGTCTTTTTCTACTTTTGTTATGCTCATTGACTTGCGTCGGAAGATAGCCGAGCAGATTTCTATGGTTTCAGCCATATTTAGTTCTTCCTCCTCATAAGTAACCTGAAAAACTCCTACAAAATTTCTCTTAATAAGCTGTGATTCCACTCTTTTGAGGAATATCATAATGATAAGCATAAAAGCGATAGCCACCACAGCGATATTGTAAAAACCCCAGCCAATACCCAAGCCTACGCAACCCGTAGCCCAGATACCCGCTGCGGTAGTCATTCCGGCAATACTTTCTCCGCGTTCTTTAATAATGCTACCAGCCCCCAAAAAGCCTATCCCGCTAATCACCTGCGCACCCAAACGCCCTAAATCGCTTTTGAAAAGAGCCACCAGTTCAGGAAAATGTGCGTTAAAGTCAATAAGACTAACGCGTAATTGGTCTTGAATCATCGAAACTACCGCAGAGCCAAAGCACACGAGTATATACGTGCGAAAACCAGCGGGCTTGTGCTTGCGTTCTCGTTCAAAGCCTACCAATCCGCCAAAGACTATTGCTAAAAGCAAGCGGAAGCACACCACCCCAAGGGAGAGTTCTCCTACGAAGTGTGTATTAGAAAAATCGTTTAAAAGCTCGTTCATAATCTAATCATATAATGAGCGGTAAAGGGACTATCTGAGTTTCCTCAGTCAGTCCCTTCCCTTTCTTAATCCAAAAATTGTTATTAACTTTTTTATCATCTACCCTTCACCTTCCCGTCACCACATTCCCCTTTTAAAAGGTTGCCCGCGATAGCCAAGTAAGTGAATAGGGAGATGTTATCCCCTAGTGTCTATGCGTCATAACACTTTGCCAAAGTTTTGCCTGTGTGGCTCGCAGTACCTTTCCGTCACTACATTCCCCCTCTCCTTGGGAGAAGTCTCCGAATAGGAGAGTATGTGAACGGGGTGAGGATTCCTCTTTCTTTCGCCTCGAAACCCCGTTTTTAACATTTTTACCCTTGTCGTATCACAGTATGAATCAACTACTTATATACCCTTTCTATACCAATCGTCCAAGATTCGTATAAGCTTCCTATAAGCTCTCTATAAGCTAACCCCACCCATCTTACAGCTTATCTTTTACCTTTCACCTAATTTCTCCCTTCCGAATCTCTCCGATATCTTTCTATCTCCTTAACTCTTCCCAATAAAGCCTTCTATCTCGTCTTACTTCCTCCGTCCGACAAGTCCGAATCGTCCGAGAACTCCATTACTGCCTGTCGTGCTACGACCTCGCACAGCCCGTCGTGCTACGACCTACCTCGCACTTTCTGTTCCCATTGCCAAGCCGAGCGCATCGCATCGTCCAAAGAGCTTTGGGCTTTCCAACCGAGTACGTTGTTAGCCTTATCAGTGTTAGCATAAGCAGCGGTGATATCACCAGCACGTCTACCTACAATTTGGTAGTTCAATTTCTTGCCCGATACCCGTTCAAAGCTTTGGATTACTTCCAAAACAGTACTACCTTTACCTGTTCCTATATTGAAGACTTCATAGTTTTCAGTATTCTTGCTTTCTAATAGGCGTTGGAGGGCAATCACGTGAGCTTTCGCCAAATCCACTACGTGAATATAGTCGCGAATGCAAGTGCCATCGGGGGTAGGGTAGTCGCCACCTAAAACCGAAAGTTTCTCGCGTAAACCTATTGCCGTTTGGGTGATATAAGGCACTAAGTTCTGAGGTACGCCTAAGGGCAGTTCGCCTATTTCAGCCGAAGGGTGTGCCCCAATAGGATTAAAGTAGCGCAAGGCAATCGCATTGAGCGAAGGAGTAACCTTGCAAGTATCGCCGATAATCTCCTCACTGATTTGTTTCGTATTACCATAAGGAGATTCGGCTTTTTTCACAGGAGCATTCTCAGTGATAGGCAACTCATCTGCCTGACCGTACACGGTGCAAGACGAACTGAAAATGAAGTGTGCTTTGGGCAACTTGCTCAGTTCTTGCAAGAGGTATACAAGGCTGGTAAGGTTATTTTCGTAATACAAAAGCGGTTTCTCCACGCTCTCACCTACTGCTTTAGAGGCAGCAAAGTGAATCACCCCTTGCACATCGCGATGACGCTTGAAGAAATCTTGTACATCAGCTTTATCACGCAGGTCGAATTTCTCGAATACGGGCATTTTACCTGTAATTTTAGCAATGTGGTCTTTTACATTTTCTTGCGCATTGGAAAGGTTATCAATGATAACCACATCAAAGCCTGCGTTTTGTAATTCTACAACGGTATGAGAGCCAATAAAGCCCAACCCGCCAGTTACTACTATTTTTTTCATTCTTTATACTAATTGTATTTGGTTGTTTTATTTTATCGCCACAAAGGTACAAAAAAAGAAATGATTAGCAATAAAGTAGCTTACTTTTTGTGTTATTTCTTGCCTATTTTCATTACTTTTTCTTCAAAAGTTTCTCTCGGTACGATAGCTTTGTTGCGCACACGGGTGCGATAGTTGTAAATCGTATTGGTGGAATAGTGTAAGAAAGTGGCTATTTTAGAACTATCGGTGATGCCTAAGCGGATAAGGGCAAAGATGCGCAACTCGGGGCTCATTTCGTGAGGTTTGGGGGCAAAACGCTCGTCTTCGGCTAATAGGGCGTTGAACTCGGTGATAAAGTGGGGAAATAGATGTAAGAAAATATCGTCGAACAGCTTGTAGAACTCTTTCAGCTCTTGCTCTATCATCTCGGTAGAGCGGAGTACTTTGTTGAGTTCGTCCCAATTGCGGTCTTTTGCCTTTTTGACGAGCATTTTTTGGTATTTCTCTAATTTGCTGATGTACACCGAACACAAGTTGAAAAACTCGCCTATATAGGCTTCTTTTACTTCGTTGCTTTCGTTGAGTTGGGTTACTACCTCGCGCAAATGTTCGTTGAGTTGTTCTAAATCTTGGTTTTTGTGGTAGAGTTCCTTGCGTATTTTGGCGATGCGCTTCATTTGGCGGGTAACCAATACTACGGCAATGATGAGGAAAATGGCAAACAAGCCTACTAATAGCAAGGCGTTGCGCAGTTTGGTATTCTGACTGTGAATGCGTTCCTGATAGGCTTTTTCGATAATGGGGAAAATCTTCATCACCTCATCGGAACGCAGTTGAGCATTGCAAAAAGTAGCGTCTTCCATCGCCGATTTGATGCAAGTATAAGCGTTTTCAATTTCACCTAATTGGAAGAGTGCTGAGGCAAGTTCGAGCATCGAGGCGTTTTCTTTAATAGCATCTTTGATGTCGCAACTCGCCGAAATAGCAAAGTATTCTATTTGTTTAGGGACATTCTTTTTCTTTTTGTAAAGCGTGCCGAGCACATAACCTAATACGGCTTTTTCGTGTTCATCGGTGTGCATTAGGGCAAAGCGGTCGAGGAGGAGTTTTTCGGCTTCGTCATACCTGCCGGCATCGGTGAGCACACCAGCATAGAGAAGGATATAGTGAGTGGAATTCTTATCGACTAAATTGAGGAGGAGGTCGCGGTAAGCATTGCTTTTAGCGATATAGGTTTTGGCATCGGGGTTGTTGAAAGCGTAGTTGTTGTAGAGGTTGAGGTAGCAGTTGTAGTATTGAATGAGCTGAGGTTTTTGCAGTTGTTCTTTATCAATAGCCCTGAGCAGGTCGGCAGCATCTAAGTAGTTGCCCGAAATGATGTACAGAGAGGCGAGGGAAAGGCGGGAATCGTTTTGGAGGTCAGGTTTTTGGAGTTTTTCAGCGATGCGGATATTCTCTTTCACGTAGTACACCGCCGAGTCGGAGATATAAGTTTTAAACTCGTCGAAGAGGCGTTGATTGATAACATAACGTTGTTCAGTAGAAGCGTTAGGCACTCGTAGTAAATTAATAGCTTCTTTTATTTTGCGTTCTTTTTGCTGGGTGTAGTTATCTTTCTGTTTGATAAGTGCAGTGAGGTCGTGAATGAGCGTTTGATTTTGCGCCATTTGAGCCAAAGCGCAGAAGGGGAGTAGTAGGAGGGTTATGATAAGGCTTTTGTACTTCATTTTCAAACATTAATTTTCAGAGGCAAAAGTAAGAAAAATTTGTCAATTAACAAACAAAAAGCTGCTAAGCACGTCGCTTAGCAGCTTTTTTTCACTATTATATTACTGTAATTGCTATCGTTTTTTTAATCCTTTGGCTTGTGCCTTATCGGTGAGGGGGTACAAACTAATGGCATAACCCCCGCCTGCTACTGAGTGCAGGGTGAGTTTGCTCTTGTTGGTTACCAATATTTTCTGAATGGTATAGGCTTGCGGATTGGTTTTGTAGTTGGCATCTTTGGCATCGGCGTAGATAGTAGCTACATAAGTAGTTTTGGGCTCTAAGAAACTGAAATGAATCTTGGAGGTAAAATCCTTACCGGCTGTATTGCCTACAAACCAATTGCGAGTGCCTTTGGCTTTGCGCGCCACAGTGATATAAGCCCCTGGTTCGGCTTCTAAATAGTGGCTTTCGCTCCAATCGAGGGCAACCTCTTTGATAAACTGAAAAGCATCGGGAAAACGGCGGTAGTTCTCAGGAAGGTCGGATGCCATTTGCAGCGGACTGCTCATCGTTACATACAATGCCAATTGGTTTGCCAAAGTGGCATTGCAGTGTGAATGGTTGTTGGGGTTGTTCTTGCTGATGTCCATTTCAAACACCCCAGGGGTATAGTCCATTGGTCCGCCAATGAGTCGGGTGAAGGGCAACACACACACGTGATTGGGCTTGCTGCCACCAAAGGCTTGGTATTCACCTCCGCGTGCCGACTCGTTGCCTATAAGGTTAGGATAGGTGCGACACAAACCCGTAGGGCGCACTGCCTCGTGAGCATTCAGCATAATGTGGTAGTCGGCGGCTTTTTTAATAGCATAAAGGTAGTGATTGTTCACCCACTGACTGTAATGGTTTTCGCCTCGCGGAATGATATTGCCCACATAACCACTTTTTACGGCGGGGTATTCGTATTGGTTCATCAGCTGATAGGCTTTGTCCATAAAACGCTCATAGTTGCGGATAGATGAGGAGGTTTCGTGGTGCATAATCATCTTAATTCCTTTGCTTTTGGCGTATTGGTGAATACCTTCGATATCAAAATCGGGGTAAGGTGTTTGGAAGTCGAATACCAAATCTTTGGAATGTCCAAACCAATCTTCCCACCCTATGTTCCAACCTTCTACGAGTACGCCATCAAAACCATTTTCGGCAGCAAAGTCGATGTATTTCTTCACATTTTCGGTAGTAGCCCCGTGCTTGCCGTGGGGTTTGAGAGTGGTGTAATCGGTTTTACCTATATGCACACTGGGTACATCGTAAGTATACGACCATTCTTTCATACCGGTAATCATTTCCCACCATAGCCCTACATACTTCATCGGGTGAATCCACGAAGTGTCAGCCAAAGTACAAGGTTCGTTGAGGTTGAGGGTAATATCCGAAGCCAAAATATCGCGGGCATCGTTGCTAACAATTACCGTGCGCCAAGGCGTTTGGGCAGGGGTTTGCATATAACCTTTGGCACCGTTAGCATCGGGGGTAATCCACGATTGGAACACGAAGGTCTTATCGTTGAGGTTGAGGTGCATCGCCCCGTAGTTCACCAAAGCAGCCTCGTGCAGGTTGATATACAAACCATCGTCAGTTTTGAGCATCAAAGCAGTTTGTACACCTGTATCCGAAAAGCTTGTTTGTGCTAAATTCGCCTGACGCCCTTTTTGGTTGATAGTGCGTATTTCGGAGAGGCGTGAGTGCTGATAGTCGTACTCTTGGGTGTCGTAATCGCCGGGTATCCACCACGCTTGGTGATCACCCGTCATTGCAAACTCGGTGCGTTCTTCTTTAATTACAAAATAAGGCATTTGCTTTTGTTCGGGGAACTCATAGCGGAAGCCCAAGCCGTCGTCAAACAGTCTAAAACGCAGGTTCATTTCTCGGTGGGTGTCCTTCTGTTTGAGGCTCACCAATAGCTCGTTGTAGTGGTTGCGAATGTTTTGGCTTTCGCCCCATACGGGTTGCCAAGTTTCATCAACGGTTGTATTTTGGGTATTCACCACTTCAAAGTTATGGTAGAGAGAGGTGTTTGCTCCCTCTTTTTTGGTGATTTCAGCGCCAAATTTTACTTCGTTGGAGCTAAATAATTCAATGCCTAATCTACTCGGTTTCACCACTTCTTTTCCCTTGTAAAAAAGCGAATAGACAGGAGTACCTTCCGCGCTGAGCGAAAAAGAGAGTTTCAGCGCTTTGTTAGGCGAAAATAACTCCTGCGCTACAGCAGTAGCACAGGAGAGGATAGTTATTGTTATGAAAGTAAGAAATCTCATTGATTTGTCAATTTGTGGATTGTCCCCTTATTCACTTACTCACAATTGTGGTGTACATATTCAGTTATGAGCCTTCACTGGCTTCCCCGAAAGGGAACAATTCTTAAAAGTGAAGGGAAATAATCTCTGAAAATAAAGATTAAAATTTAGTATAAAAATTATATTTATAGAAATAAAACAGTATCTTTGTCTCGAATTTAAAATCTATTCCTTATGAAAAATACTATTTTTTACACACTTATTACCTTGTTGTTTTTGCTTTCTTGTAAAAAAGAAAAACCTGAATTTGAAATTCAAAAGAGCTATCACACTTTTGTGATTGATGGACATTTAGAGGAATGTACTCTTCAAATGGGTGCAGGCAACTTTAAAACAGAATGTTATAGTGTTACTGAATCTAACAAAACTTTTAGGGTTGCTAAAGAATATTTAAAATTCGACACTTATGAAACGGGTTATCGCTATACTGTAAAAGTACTTCGCGAACAAAAAATTCTTAATCGAGAATCCTATCAAGATGAGATATATCTACCTCAATACACTGTTTTAGAGGTTTTAAAGAAAGAAAAACTATAACGATAATTAGCAAATTTATTAATTAGCAGATTAGCAAATGAGAAAATTTACTAATCTGCTAATTTTTTTATTAATACTCTATCACCACCATATCCCAATAGCTGAGGGAGGGGAGGGTGAAGGTGATTTGGTTGTTGTTATAGGTAAATTCTACGGCACGAGGAGCACCGCCAAAGAGGTCGGGGCTGGCGAACCACACTTTTTTAGGTTGTGCAGTTACAGCAACGGTAGTTTTAAGGTCGGTTACTGTGGTAGGTTTCTTTTGAGTACCGTTGGTATCACGCCAGTCCATAGAGGTTACTCCGTTGAAATTGATAAGATGCACTATATCCTTGCCGTTCACGGTTTTGGTGAGAGCCGCCACTTTATCCTTCGCAGCAGGCCAAGCCGCTATGGTTGCATTTTCGGCAGTTACCTGCGCTGAGGTATAACTACCGCCGTCGCGCAAGAGGTTTTGGTAAGCCACCAAGAAATCGTAGTAGGTGATGAGCGCTTTTTTGAGGTCGGCTTTCATTTGAAGGTTTTTGTTAGGGAAATACTCATTGGCGAGGTAGTGTTCGCCTATCTCTAAATGAGCCCCTCCAAAAGCAAAAATCACGGCATTGGCGAGCAATACGCCAGGTTCGTTTACAAAACCAGCATTCTTAGATTTTTCATAATCCATATAGGCAGCCAACACGGTTTTGAGTTGGTTGTTGCTACGATTGTAGTTGTCGAGGATAATTTTTGCCAATTGGTCGTAGGTTTTTTCGTCCCATACTTCGGTATAGAGAAAATCCACTTTATTGGTACCTGCAATTTCGGTTTGACCGTATTGTCCTACTGCGTTCATCACAAGGCGTTTATCAGGGTGTGTGATTTTCATCGCATTGATAAATGAAGCGTACTGAGGCAAGAGGTCTACGCTATTGCCATTGTAATCGTATACCGTGCCACGCCCTCCGAGTTGGTCGATATGATAGCCATCGAAACCAAAAACGGCATAAACATCGCTGTTGCGCCCTGCTAAGTAGTTTTGCCAGTGCGCATTGCCAGGGTTGGTGAGATAGATACTACTGCGGGCAAAGTCGCCTAACAGGTGTGCATCTTTCTCTTTGTGCTGGTTGTCTTTGTAGAGAAACCACTCTTTGGCAACACCATCGGCTTCCGCATTTTTGAGTGCTCCAAAAGCTAAATTGTAGAACATCGCTTTCATACCCTTGCTATGAACAGCGCTGATATAGCCACGTACAGTAGAAAGAAAAGTGGGGCGTTTGAAGAGGTCAGGCCACTCATTAGCAGGGTTTTGAGGGGTACCGGCCAATGGTTTGTGATGGTCGTACATCCAGTCGTAGAACTGAATGCCATTGATATGGCACCGGTTCATAAAGTCGATATTCTTCTCGATAGGCTCATTTTTGCCGTAAGAGGACAAGAAGCCGTAGCGAGGGAATTTTGTCCAATCGGAAGATACATCCACAGCGATACTACCGTAAGTATTTTGTTTACCGCCAGCTTCTTGGTAGATTTCCACCAAATAACCTCGATAGTCATCGGCAGGGGTTACCCATTGCCAAGAGGCGCTGGTAAGAGATTCTTCTTTAATGATTTCGCCTAAGTGAGAGTAGCGCACTTTGTAGGAACCAGAGGGCATACTCGCCAAGGAGAAGCGCACCGTGCTACCAGGGGTGTAGACCGCCTTATCGGTGCTGATATCTATTTTCAAATAAGTTTCGCCATAGGTAATAGGGTTGTTGCTCGGCGTATCGTTCTTCTCGCAAGAGAAGAGGCTGAGCGTAGTGGCGAAGAATAGAGTATATAAAACTTTCATTTTAATTGATTTTTATCCTCTCCCCCTCCGTTCTCCTCCTCCCTTTCGGGGAGGGGGAGGGAATCCGCAAAAGGGATTAAATTCTACTCCCGTTTATCACTTATTCGGCAATTGCTGACAATCTTCCAAAAGGGAGGGAATCCGCAAAGGGAGGGAAGAGGGTTGTTTAACACGTATAAAAGATTACTGTTTTTTAATAATCACCTTTTGGGTAAGTTGGTTCAGGGTGATTTTGTAGGTGCCTGCCTCGCTGATTTTCCACTTGTTATCGGGGTTAGAGCCGTGGGCGCTGAAAATCATAGGTTCTTCAACACCGGCGGGTGCTTTATCAGCTTTAGTAGCTAAGAACCAGTCGCCACCCCAATCGCTTTTCTTGTCGCAAGAGAATTTGAGTTCGCCCGCTTTCAAGTCGCCTTCCCACGTAAAGACATTAGGATTGCTACTATCGACAGTCATAGCAATAGGATTGTTGATATCCCAACCTGCATCGGTGGCACTACCAATCATATACATTCCTGCATAAGGAGTGAAAGGCACAATGTCAATCTTCATCGTACGAGTGTTGAGGGTAATCTTGTAAGTGCCTGCCGAAATTTTCCATTTGTTATCGGGGTCGCCTGCCCATTTCTTCACAGGGAGGTCGCTACCTTCAGCCGTATTATTTTCTTTCGGACGGAAAAATACTGCTAACCAATCGCCTTCTTTAGTACCTATTTTGAACTCACCTCCATTGCCTAAATCGGCATTGTAGTGGAAAACAAAGGGGTCGGTAGGGTCTACGGTCATTTTCTTGAAGCTCCAACCAGTAGGTTCACCTACGAACCACAACTCGGTATATTCAGGCGCTTCGCCTTTAGTGATGCTTATGGTGAGATTGATGAGGTTCACTTTTACAGTATAGACACCACTTTCAGCAATTGTAAATTTCTCATCACTATTGTCAGCATCGGTTTTGCGGAAGTGCAACTCATTGTTGTTACTGCCTTTGCCATACGATGGTATAAACTGACCTTTGGTAGTGATGAACTTGAGTTCGCCAGCAGCCAATCGTCCTGACCACGCAAAGGCTTTAGGAGTGCCCTCAACAGGTTTCATCTCTTCGGCTTGATCGGCACTCCAACCGTGAGGGGCGGCGCTACCAATGATATACAATGTATTGCTGATAGGGGTATGCGTTTTGAAAACGATAGTCTTCACGTTGGTGTGTTGTTTCATTCCCTCGCCAGAGGCTACTTGAGCAATGATACGTACTTCCATAGTAACTTCGGTGTCTACTGCAACCTTGAAAGTGTTGAGCAAGAGGTTGTTAAGTTCTTCGTTTTTATACACTCTCTCATAGGCTTCACGACCTACATTCTCGCTGATACCTCCCGCAAAGTTGTTGCCTTGCACATCCATTTGGAAAGTATAGGTGATAGCGGCATTGGTGCCGCGATTGGAAGCCGCCGTCCAAGTGAACTTGATCGCTTCTTGTTCGGGGTTTGCAGCGTCTAAGGCGACATTTTCTTTAGGAGCTTTCAATTCAAAGGGTTTGCCCTCTTTGAAGAGCTCCATATAGTCCTCTTTTTTACAGCCCGTAAGGAGCAGTAAGAGGAAGGCGATGTATAAATGGTATGGTTTCATATTAGTTTGTTCCTCACCCCCTCCGTTCTCCCCCTCGCCGAAGGCGAGGGGGAGGGAAGCTGCAAAAGCGACAAGGGTGAATATTAGTTAAGAGTTAAGAGTTAAAAGTTAAGAGTTGTCGTCATTCGTCATTCGTCACTCGTCATTATTATCACCAACCAGGGTTTTGGGTAAGGTTAGGGTTGGCATCAATGTCTTTTTGAGGGACAGGCAAGAGTAGGTGTTTCTCGCGGGCATTGGTTTTGCCTATAGAGTGCAAGAAATTGAGTGCATACTGACCGTTGTCCCAGCGAATCATATCAAACCAACGATGTCCTTCAAAAGCGAGTTCGATACGGCGTTCGTGGCGTATTTTCTCACGCATTTGCGCTTGGGTGAGGTTCTCTATATCAGCGCGATGGGTAAGTCCCGCACGGGTGCGCACTTTGTACAAAGGCACTTCAGCTTCCGTAGTGCGACCCAACTCGTTAAGGGCTTCAGCTTTCATTAGGAGTACATCGGCAAAGCGGAGTGCTACAAAGTTGGCAGGGTTGGTGTTGAAATCAGGCGACTGACTTAGTGGCACTAAAAACTTGCGCACATTGTAGCCCGTGTTAGACATTGAAGCGCGGTACGCATTCCCCTCAAAATTAGGGCAACCCTCGTAGAGAATCGTCTTATCCTTGCGGAGGTCGCCTGCCTCATATTGGTCTACAAACTCTTGTGTAGGCTGATTCCAACCATAAGCACCCCCTACCCAACCACTGTTGCGAGGACCCATAAAAGTACTGAGCCAAGAGGCTTGGTTTTCTTCGCCCCAAAAATCATCTTTGGTAAGTCCGTAATACTGAATTTCAAAGATAGACTCGGCAGTGTTTTTGTTGCGTTCGGCAGCGCCAAAACAATCGGAATAATCAGGATTGAGGGTATAGCCGAGGTTTTCGACAGCGTTGCACATTTCAAGGGCTTCACTATATCTGCCCAAGGTGAGGTATACTTTAGCGAGCATACCCGCAGCAGCGCCTTTGGTGGCACGACCTTTATCGGCATTGCTATATTGCTCGCGTGTAGGCAATAGGTTGAAAGCCTCTTTGAGGTCGGGGATAATCACCTCGTTGTATATCTTCATTTTGCTTTGGCGGAAAGGCGTTTTGTTAGTCAAACTCTCTTTAGGGTCGATCTGAAGAGGCACATCGCCAAAGAGTTGCACCAAAAGGAAATAGTAGTGAGCGCGGAGGAATTTGGCTTCCCCGATACAGCGGTTTTTGATATCGTCAGGGATATTGGCAGAAGGCAAAGCTTTCAGAGCCGTATTGCAATAGAGAATACCAGGGTTACAACCGCGCCATATTTCGAGCGCCAAAGGGTTATCGGCAGTTGCGTTGAAGTTGGAAAGAGTGATAGTCTCGAGTCCGTCGTTACCACCTCCAGCACCTACGATGCTGTTACCTGCTACGATGTCGAGCGTCCAGAGGCGCATATTGTAGAGGTTAGAGCGTTGCAAGGGTTTATAAGCCGAATTGGTAAGGGCAATTGCCGATGCCGCATCGCTTATGTTTTCAGCACTTGAATCTTCGTAAGGGGTCTTGTCTAAGAATTTAGAGCAAGCCGTGAAGAGCGGAAATGCCAATAGGGTGATGTATAATATCTTTTTCATAATTAACAATTCTTAATTAACAATTAACAATTTGTAGTGATTCTTTTGTTACCTATTACCTGATGCCTGTCACCTGACACCTAAAACTGCACGTTTAATCCAAAGCTAACTGTGCGGGTTACAGGGTAAGTACCGCCATCAACGCCACCAGTACCTACTTCGGGATCCATACCGCTGTATTTGGTGAAAGTATAGAGATTTTGGCAAGACAGATATATGCGCAACATATCGGTGTGGAATTTTTGAGTAACCTCTTTAGGAAGCGTATAGCCCAAAGTTACGTTTTTGATGCGCAAATACGAACCATCTTCTACAAAGCGGGTAGAGTGACGCGCATTTTGGTTAGGATCGCCATAGATAGCACGCGGGATGCTGTTGCTAGTACCCTCGCCTGTCCAGCGATCTTTTACTTTGGCAATTTGGTTTTGTGGCACCGACATTCCCTCTTGCCATATACGATTGGCATTGTAGATATCATTGCCTGCTACACCTTGTAAAAATATTTGTAAATCAATATTTTTATAGTTGAAGTTGTTGTTCATAGAGAACGTCCATTCAGGGAACGGATTGCCTATATAAGTACGGTCTTCAGCATTGATGACCCCGTCGTTGTTGAGGTCGCGAAACTTCACATCACCAGGGGCGGTACCGTTTTCCACTTGGGTAGCATAGTTGTCCACCTCACTTTGGTTTTGGAAAAGTCCGTTCATTACATAGCCATAGAAAGAATTTACAGGGTGACCCTCGGAGAGGATTTGCAATTTGGTGAGGAACGCTTCAAAACCAGTGAACAAAGGCACCCCATTGTTCATCTTCACGATTTTGTTGCGGTTGAACGATACGTTTACATCAGTATTCCATTGGAAATCTTTTTTATTCACATTCACTGATGATACAGTGAGCTCTACCCCTTTGTTTTGTACTTTACCAGCATTGATACTCGGCACGTTGATATCCGAATAACCAGAGCTTACTGATACCGCCATAGGTACTAACATATCGCTGGTGTTTTTGATATAGGCATCGAAAGTGAGGTTCAAGCGGTTTTTGAGTAGCGCGAGGTCAATACCCCCGTTGAATTGCTCTACGGTTTCCCATTTCACATTAGGGTTAGGCATTACGTGAGGATAGAGGGTAGAAACCAAATTGTTGTTGAACACATATTGCCCTGTGCGCAATTTGGTGAAATAAGCATAGTTATCAATACCGCCTTGGTTACCCGTCATACCGTAACCCACGCGCAATTTCACATCGTTCACATAGTCGTTTTTAGGGAAAAAAGACTCATTTGATGCGCGCCACGCCAAAGAGAATGAAGGAAAAGTACCCCAGCGGTTTTCTTTGGAGAAACGCGAAGAACCATCGCGACGCACGGTAGCAGTGAGCAAGTACTTATCGGCATAGGTATAGTTCAGTCGCCCGATGAAGGAGAGGATAGCCCAATCGTTCATCGTACCGCCTACGGTAGGGTTTTCCAAGCCTTTGCTGAGTTGGTTTTGCTGGTCGCTCAAGAAGTTGCTCACACTCGCATTGATTTTGCTATACACGTTGTTTTGTGCACTGGTGCCCACCATCACATTGAGGAAGTGCTTTTGGGCAAAAGTATTGGTATAAGTGAGTGTGTTATCCCATAGGAGGGTAGTACTCTTATTAGCATCTTGGTAGAGATTAGAGAGCGGATTAGGTATTGGTTTCCAGTTGTATTTAGGAGAGAAACTGCGATTGTCCCAATATTTGAAGTCGAGCCCCCCAGTGGTTTTGAATACCAAATGTTTTACAGGAGTAATTTCGGCAAAGATATTCCCCAAAATGTTATAGCCTTTGGTAGTGTTTTGTCCGTTGATAAGAGCAGTACCTATCACATTGCGGATATCGCTGTACTGATGGGCAGGCGAATCAGGACCTGAGTAGCTACCGTCTTCATTGTAAATAGGTTGTGTAGGCAAAGAAGCCATCGCCATACGAATGTTGTAGTCGCCAGATTTCTTTTCGTCGTGGCTGAGAGTGAGGTTGTTGCCAAACTTAATCCACGGTTTTACGCGTGACTCGCCGTTGAACTGCACTGTATAACGGCGGTAAGAAGTGTTGAGGATAATCCCATCTTGGTCGAACACCCCAGCTGATACGTAATAATTGCTTTTGTCGTTACCGCCTGAATAAGAAAGCGAATAATTACGCATAAAAGCAGGACGGAAAAGCGCTTTGAGCCAGTTGGTGCCTTCCCCCCAGTCTTCAGGATTGGCGAAATCAGGACGTTGTGTAAGCGGACTCACCCCAGGGGTGCGGTTGTAGTTCGCAATCATTTCGTTGTGAAAAGAAGCAAACTCACGGGCATTGAGCATCACGGGTAAGTTGGTAGCTTGTTGAAGAGCTACATTGGTGCTAAACGACAGTTTGCCGTCGCCATTTTTTCCTTTTTTGGTAGTGATGAGCACCACCCCATTGGCACCGCGAGAACCGTAAATCGCTGTTGCCGAAGCATCTTTTAGCACATCGATATTTTCTATATCATCTACGTTGAGCGCGTTGATACCGAGGTCGGTAGGTACACCATCGATAACTAATAGCGGTTCGCTATTGTTAATCGTGCTAATACCGCGAATGCGAAATGACACGTTGTCGCCAGGTTTTCCCGCCGAGGTTACTTGCACCCCAGCAGCACGCCCTTGAAGCGCTTCCCCTGCGTTGGCAATAGGTTTCTCCTTGAGGGCTTTGTTAGACACCGAAGAGACAGCCCCCGTAAGGTCTTTCTTGCGGACGGTACCATAGCCTACCACCACCACTTCGTCTAACTGCTCTTGTTCTTCTTTGAGCACGATAGTGAGTTGGTTTTGGTTGCCTACCGCTACATTTTGGGTGTGATACCCTATAAATGAAACCGATAGCGTGGCTTTAGCAGGTACATCTATCGTGAAATTCCCATCGAAATCGGTAGTAGTACCCTTAGTAGTGCCTTTCACCACCACCGATGCCCCCAGCACGGGCTGGTGTTTTTCATCGATTACCTTTCCGCTAATCTTTTTGTTTTGGGCAGAAAGGGCGGTAGAAAGCAAGCTAAAAAGTAGTAGCAAGGTGAGCTTGCCAATACTGTTTAATAAAGTTCTTTGTTTTCCTTTCATTTTAGTTAAAAGTTAAGAGGTAAGAGGTAAGAGTTTGTGCCTGACACCTGAGACCTGAGACCTGATACCTAATTCTGGCGCAAAGATAAAACGTTAAAAATATACTAAAACACTGGATAGTGAAAATATAGATAACTAAAAATGTAGCAGTTTGATAAACAACAAAATAAAAAGAAAGTGGTAACGAAAAATATAGAAAGAATGTAAAAGTAATTAATAAAGAACATTTGACAAAGGATAATTTGTTATGTGTGTGTGGCACATTAAAATAACAATTCTATGAAAAAACTTATTTTTTCGGCACTCCTTGCCACAACTTTATTCATTTTACTAGGCAAAAAAGGGTGGCAAATATTATAACGTTACCAATCCTCAAAACTAAGTAGACTTGCCGTTTGTCTTTTCAGATAATAACACCAAGTTCTCCTACAGCACACAAAACCAAAATAGCTTAGTAATGCTATACTTTACTAAAATAAAATAACGACAATTAACCATTAAAATATTCTTTTTCTAATCCTGCTCAGCGCTTGGGGGGTGATGCCAATATAAGAAGCAATATATTTCAGCGGAATATTTTGGATAAGTTTAGGGTCTTTCTCCAATAGATTGCAGTAAATCTCTTCGGGTGATTGCAATAAAAACTGCGCCTCGCGTTGCATCTTTTCAATCAGCAGATGTTCCAAGATATCAGCTTTTATTTGTAGGTACTCTTGCTGCTCTATGAGGTGTTCAAGGTGTTCACGACCTATCTTATAGACAGTAACATCTTTCAGCGCTTGAATAGAGAAGAGGGAAGGTTCACGCTTTACAAACGATGCATACGACATAAAAAACTGCTCAGCAAAGAGGATATCCACCGTCGTTTCTTTATCGGTAGTGGGGTTGTAGTAGAAAAAGCGCACGATGCCTTCGCTCAGGTAATAGAGCGAATGCTCCACCTCGCCTGCACGAGTGATGAGTTCATCTTTAACAAAATGCATTTCGGCAAAATACTGACTGAGGAAATCGAGGTTTAAGGTCATTTTAATTCGTCAATTAGTCAATAATAGGGTCGTGAGGCAAAGGTACTACTATTTTTCTAATTACCAATTTTAGCTCTTACAAATGCTTCCTCTGAATAATCCACAACCACCCAACAATAAAACAAAAAAGGACTACCATTAAGGTAGTCCCTTCTCTATTTTTTACTAATTGCTAACGTGCTACAACTGTGTGTGCGACTCGCATCTCATACTAAAACTTGTAGTTTACTCCTAAGCCCAATACTTCACGAATTTGGAAGGCTTTGGCAGCGTCGTCGTCGTAGATAGCTTGGAAAGTAAAGTTAGCTGATAAGTACTTGTTGATAGTCATCACAATGTTTGCAGTATAATCCAAGTCTACGTTTTGTGGTTTGTCGAGATAGTTGCTGTACAAGCTGAGGATATTCTCGAAAGACACATTGTCCATCACAGTAAACTTAGCATAACCGTTCAAGTAGAAACCGAGTTCATAACGAATGTTCTTTCCTTGTTCAACACCGTAGAAAGGACCTGTTTCTGTCCAACGGCTTTTAGCAGTCGTGATTTTAGAAGTTGCAGGAGCCAAGTTCACTTTTAGGTTATCGCTCTTCTTCCACAACATACCAGGACCAAATTGTAAGTATCCAGGTGAAAGCATTTGGTTTATGAGCGTACGACCTGTGCTCTCATATTTGTAACCATCGGTCATTTGTGTTTTGAAGTTCAAGAAGAATGAATAGTACCACTGTGGGTTGTTCAATTGGTAACCGAGTACTGAGTTCACCTCAAAACGGTCAGTGGTTTTTCTTGAATAGTCATCACCTTCAAGTTTAGTAATCCCGTAATCAACAAATACGTTGTTATCCCACGCCCATTTGTCTTTTTTGTAGTTAAAAGCATAGCTCACCGCAAGGCTTGCTGCTACGTTGTTAGTTCCCCCTCCTGTCCAATCGTGGTTGAAGGCGGCTTGTGAGAACATCAGTGAAGCATTACCTCCCTTTGTCCATCGAGGAGCAGGAGCTTCCTCTGTGGGAGCTACCGTAGGGTCTTGTGCTACACCGTCATTCGTTTGGTCTTCCTGAGCAAATACAGCTACTGAAGACAATAGTAAAGTTGAAAATAAAAGTCTTTTCATAAGTGATTTATTTATAATTTTTACAAAAATCCTAATTCAAGTTTCGCCACCTCACTCATCATATCCTGATGCCACGGCGGGTCAAAAGTGAGTTCTACAATCGTTTCGTGCACTTCATCAATACTTTGTACCTTTTCCTTCACCTCCATTGGGAGAGACTCTGCCACGGGGCAGTTAGGCGAAGTGAGAGTCATTAATATTTTTACATCGAAGTCTTCGTTCACAAACACATCATAAACAAGCCCCAATTCGTAAATATCTACAGGTATTTCAGGGTCGTATATCGTTTTGAGCACCTCAACGATTTTCTCGCCCAATTGCTCTATCTTTCTTTCTTCAGTCATTTAATTTTTCTTTTTTAAAGAGACAAGTCTAACGCCTCAGAAATCTAATAAAGATATATCTGTTTGATTTGAATAGACTTGTTTAATTTCTACACCGCCAGGTGTATTCCTTCTTATCTATTTCCTAACACCTTAGCAGCATATCCCCTCATTTGCCCTATCATACTCACCAACCCATTCGCACGAGTAGGCGAAAGATGGTCTTTCAGTCCTATTTTATCAATAAAACTCATATCCGCTTTTAGGATATCCTCAGCCGTTTGGTGAGAGAACACTTTCACTAATAAAGCAACAATCCCTTTGGTGATAATTGCATCGCTATCGGCGGTGAAGATAAGCTTGCCATTTTGCTCTTCGGCGTGTAACCACACCTGACTCTGACAGCCTTTAATGAGGTACTCCTCCGTCTTGTACTTTTCGTCGATAAGTGGTAACGACTTGCCTAATTCTATCAGATATTCGTAACGTTGCGTCCAATCATCAAACAGTGAAAAGTCTTCAATAAGCTCATTCTGAATCTGTTGAATAGTCATTTATGTTACTTTTAGGGCGCAAAGATATAAAACTATTGACAATTAGCAATAAACAATTAATATTTTTAACAACAAAAAAACTGCCTAAATATATCTTTAAGCAGTCTTTTTGATATTACATTAAGTATATAGTCGCTTTTGCGTCTCATATTCCCCCTCTGTACGGGAAGTCTGCAAGAGCGAAGTATATGAAAGAGGGAGGTTAAAACTTATACCCTACTCCTATTTGTATGACACGGTTTTTGAAATTGAGTGCAGGAAACTCTTCGGCTGTTTTTTCTTTAGTAGAGACGTCAGTAAGCCCCATATTGAAGGTAGCATCAAAGAATAAACCAAAAGGCAAATTGTATTCAGCGCCTAAACCCAATCCAAAGTCGAATGTTTTATTAGGATTTAACGATAAAGTTTCTGAATTTCCATTTTCACTTTTTGCTTTGAGCTCTGCCTTCGTCAAAAAACCTAAGTTCACCCCTACTTTGGGGCGGAATCCAGCAATATCATACTTCACCCAAAGAGGAATGTTAAGCTGTTGCGTTCTGATAGAAGCTCCATCAGGTTTATATTCATAATAGGTAGCATCTTGTGAAGAAAGATTAAGTTTAGTAGTTTTAGTAGATTTTACTTTTGCGCCTTGGAAAGAATAGTCTATTCCTCCTTCTACAAACAAACGGTCGTTAAAACCGTATTCTATAAAGCCCCCAAAGTGGAACCCCGCTTTGATAGCTGTGCTTATTTCTGTGGTTTCTAAATACAATACGTTATGTTCCTTCGTTTGAATAGAAGCATCAGAAGTAGATAGGTCAGAAAGGAGTAATCCTGCTTTAGCTCCTACTTTAAACTCTTGGGCGTTAACCGCTGTAATAGTAGCAAACGTCACTGCAATAGTGGTAATAATTCTGTTCATTTTTTCTTTTATAAATTAATTTAGAGCAAAAGTACGAATTTACTTCTCTTCATATGTTAAAATATTATTAAAGTTTCTGTTAAATATAATGCTACCCCTGATTTTCAATCTCTTTGCCACAACAGTTACCAAAGCTTCTGCCTAAAATAAAACCCTCAAACTCATCCCACAAGTTCCACTCTTCCTCCCCTTCCGAATAGTCTGCCCCTTCCTTCTTTTCTCAATACATTTCTTTAGTCCTTTGCTATTCGTTTCTCGTCATTTGTCATCCCTTCTCTTTTTCGTCGCCACATTCCCCCTCTCTGAAGGGGCAAGGGGGAGGTTCCTTTTGATTTCCCGTCATACTCCCGCCTAGTGCCTGTGGCCTAAGGCCTATCACCTCTTCCCTTTTCTTTCGCCTCGAAACCCCGTTTTTGGCATTTTTGGCATTGTTGTATTAAGCTATTAATCAATTATTTATATACCCTTTCTATACCAATCGTTCATCATTCGTTCATCATTCCTATATCCTTTCTATATCCTAACCCCACTCATCTTACACCCTTTTTTCATCAAAAATCCTTCCTCTCCTCTTCCGAACCTTTCCGTTTTCTTCCGAACTCCTCAACCCTTCCCCATTTGCTAATTTTTCCCCGCCTGCCGTGCTACGGCTGCCCGTCGTGCTACGACTGCCTGTGCGATTCGCACCTTTGGCAACGTTGATTAGTGGCATTATTGGCATTTCTGGTATTATTGGCATTTACCTCATTTTCTAATTCTCTATTTTTCCCGCTTGTCGCTTTTCCGTCACTACACTCCCCCTTTGAACGGAAGTCCGCGAGAGCGGAGTATGTGAGAGGGGGATGTTATTCCTTTTGAAGGTAGCCAGCGACGGCTGGGTATGTGCCCCATGATAGCGGAGTATGTGATAAGAGAATGTTTCTTTTCAAACAAGTTACTTTATTTGCGGATTGTCCCCCTTCAGGGGTTCGGAGGCTCATAAGTGAGTCGGAAATCTATAACCGAGTAAAGAATTATATTTACAATCAAATTGTTCAACTCTTTATAGGTACTTTAACAAAAAAAGACTGCTGTAAAAAGCAGTCTTTTCTTTTAAGTAATAATATTCTTTTAAAACTTATACCCTACGCCTATTTGGATTACGCGGTTTTTAAATTCTACAGAAGGACGGAAGGAAGAAACTCTTCCTTGATTGTCTAATTCTATTTTACTTTCGTTAGATAAGTTAGTAAGTCCTAAATTGAAAGTAGCGTCGAAGAATAAGCCAAAAGGCAAGTTGTATTCAGCACCCAAACCTAAACCAAAGTCAAACCTTTTCTTAGGCGGAAGTGATTGAGTCTCTTCTTTTTGGTTATCTCCTTCTCCTTTTATCTCTATTTTAGTTAAGTAACCTAAGTTTACCCCTACTTTAGGGCGAAAACCAGCAATATCATACTTCACCCAAAGAGGAATATTAAGCTGTTGCGTATTCCATTTCCCTTTTTGAATATCTTCCTTTTGAATGTCAATCTTACCATTGTTATCTATGGTAGTAGCTTCAAATGATTTTAATTTAGCTCCTTGAAAAGAATAGTCTATACCTCCTTCTACAAATAAATGGTCGTTAAAGCCGTATTCTACAAAACCTCCAAAATGAAAGCCTGTCTTAAAGCCTGTTTTATATTCAATAGCTGCTATCCCTTCAGAATCGGAAAAAGTAGCTTTAATATTAGAAACCGTAGGAAAAAGCAATCCTGCTTTAGCACCTACTTTAAACTCTTGGGCGTTAACTGCTGTAATAGTAGCAAACGCCACTGCAATAGTGGTAATAATTCTGTACATTTTTTTCTTTTATAAATTAATTTAGAGCAAAAGTACGAATTTACCCCCCCCCATATGTTAAAATAATGTTAAAGTTTATGTTAAATATAATACTCCTCCTGATTTTCAATCTCTTTACGACAATCGTTACCAAAGCTTCTGCCTAAAATTAAACCCTCAAACTCGTCCCACAAGTTCCACTTGTTCAATACTCTTGTCCTACCTGTCTCACTAATCCTACAGCTCAAAGAACTATTTTCTCCACTTATCCATTTTCTAATTCCCTCATTTCCTAATTTGCTAATTTAATTAATTGCTTGTATTTTATCCGCAAAATCTTTCCAGCCTGTCGCTTTTTTGTATTGTTCTACCGAACCCTTAGGCACATAAATAGTAGGTATCACACTTTTATCTTTCGTACCAAAAATACTATTAATATGTAAAGTAGGTGGATTTACCGCTTTAATAGTAATCTTTTTCAGCACTTTGCAATCCCAAAAAACATTCGACTGTATTTTGGCAAGCGTCTCGGGTAAAGTAACCTCTTTTAGCTTCCACATTACCTCAAAAACGCCATATCCTATTTCAGTAAGCCCTGTTCCCTCCAAGTTAAGCGTAGTAATATTGATGTCACACAAGAAAGCATAGTCACCTAATTTCTCTACTTTGCTAAAAGTAACCTCTTCCAAATCACTACAAGCTGAAAAAGCGTTGTTACTTAACACGCTCATATTGGGTAGCGCTATTTTTTTCAGATGTGTGTGATAAAAAACCCTTTTGCCAAAATCAACGGTAGCTTTCGTGTTAAAGATAACCTCACCGCTGAGGTTTGCCTCCTCAAAAGCGCTCTCTTCTATCTCCTTCAAGTTATTTGGGAACGTAATCGATTGGAGGTTCTGATGCTCTTTAAAAGCCCCTTTCCCGATAGTGTTCACATTTCTGAGCTTCTCATCAGCTTGCATATCAAGCACCGTAGTATTTGCGTTTTTCCATTTTATGAGCGTACGCCCATCAGCACTGAGCTCATAATCAGCAGTAGAGTTACCGTTGCTGTCATCATCACTCTTCCGACAGCCCACCAAAGCAACCACCGCCAAAGCCAATAATAAAACTTTCTTCATTGCATAAACATTTTAAAATTCAATAACGTCACAAAAGTACAAAAATGTTTTTATACTTAAACAACGAAAAGGTAATTTTAACGGTTATTCCATATAACACTATTTTTCATTTGTCTTTTTGCCACTACATTCCCCCTAATAATCTTTTTTTATCCACATTTCCGGCATCATTGCACTAATTTGGCATTATTTTCGTATACTTTCTCTTAGAAACACAAAAACTATATTCCAAAATGAAAAACATATCTTATTTTTTATTGTTATGCCTCGCCCTACTCATAGGAGCTTGTGGCAACCGAAACGCTTATAAACCCGTTGATCGTGGAAGCAGTACTGGCGATTATGGAGGTATCACCGAATACCGAGATGAAAACTCTACCACCGATTACCGAGAAGAAAGTAGTGGTGAATTAGCCGAGATTGCTGTAGTTGGCTACAGCGAAAAGAGCGCTAAGAGAAAATCCTCTAAAATAACAGGCGATGTTAGCAGAAGTGACGAAAGTACAATGTCAGCTAAAATGTCGGTAGCAAAAGATGTAGCAACCAGCAAACCAGCGAAACGCACTGAACCTAAGCACCCTAAACGTCGCCCCGAAAGCGACCCCCAACCTCAGTCCGGCTTGGTAACTGCCGGTGAATGGAACGACCTTAATAGTTGGGATTTTTACCAAAAAACACTCAATAAAAATGAATTTGCTTCTTTCCCCGAACATTGGCAAATGTACACCAATCACCGTATAGCGGTACTTGTAACCGCTAATGGCAAGCCTGCTGTGAATGCTACCGTTGCGCTCTATCGTAACAATACCCTGCTATGGACAGCTAAAACCGATAACACCGGTAAAGCCGAACTATGGGTGAGTGCCTTCCAAAAAGAAAAAGAGCTTAACACCGAGCATTTGCGCCTAAAAGTAAACGACCAATGGGTGAGCACAGAAAAAGCAATTACCGAAAACACTCTCAACCGTATTGCGCTTAAAAATGAAGTAAAAAAAGCGTCAAACGAAGTACAAATTGCCTTTATGGTAGATGCTACGGGCTCAATGAGCGACGAGTTAGAGTTCTTAAAAATGGACTTAAAGAACGTAATCACTAAGGTAGAAGAAGGAAATAAAAACCTCAAAATAAGCACCGCTACGGTCTTTTATCGCGACGAAGGCGATGAGTATGTAGTCAAACATTCCGATTTTACTAAGGATATCAATAAAACCATTCAGTTTATTAATAGCCAAAAAGCTGATGGTGGAGGCGACTTCCCAGAAGCAGTACACACAGCCCTCAACCAGCTCAACAATCTCCAATGGGACGCTGAGGCACGCACACGTATTGCCTTTTTAGTACTCGATGCTCCTCCACATCACGAAGATAAGATACTCAAAAGCGTACAAGCATCAGTTAAAACCGCTGCCGAGAAAGGTATCAAACTCATTCCTATCGTAGCCAGTGGTATCGATAAGCCCACCGAGTTCTTAATGCGTTTTATGGCAATATATACCAATGGTACCTATGTCTTTATCACCGACGACAGCGGTATCGGTAACGCCCATTTGGAACCCAGTGTAGGGGAGTATCAAGTCGAAAAACTCAGCGACTTAATGATTCGCCTTATCAAAAAGTATACTGAATGATCTGGCTCACTTTTTGCTACACAAGTCTCAGCTTTTTAACTTTTAATTTTTTACTCAAATGAAGGCACTTCCCCTATTAGCACTATTTCCGCTATCACTCATAGCCCAAAACCCTATTCCTGCTGGCTCTTACAATGCCAGCTCTCTTGGCAATGCTTTGGAGCTTAGGATAGGTAATAACAACACTTACGAATTGGTAGGCGCTTCGGGCAACTATACCTTAAAGGACAAAAAAATAGAGTTCTCTTCCGACGCATCGTCTTTTTTGGTTGAGAAGAAACAGAGCAATAGCCCTCAGTTGCAAATTACCTTTAAAATAGGAACAGGGCTCTTTGGCGACCCACATTTCTTATATGTAGGCTACGAAAACAACAAAGGTGAAGTGGAATATGTGTGTGTACATAACAAAATCACGTCATTAGAAAATGTAGAAAAAACAAAAGACAGCAATGGAGTCGGTTATTACGTATTAGAAAGTTTTGAAGTGCCACGTACTGAAAACCTTTACTTAGTGAATGCCCATTCAGTAGCATTCAACAATAAATCTAAAGAAGTAATTATTGAGAAATATCCTATCGGAAAGACAACCAATGGTGTGGAAGTAGAATTTTTAGGAACCAATAATATGCTTAATTTAAAAGGGACTTACAACCCCGATAAAGGAACAATTTCTCTTACCGAAGGCGATTCCGATAATGCAATTTTGTTCAGTAACAAGGCAAGTACTCCTAATCCAGCAAAAGTAGCCCGTAGCAATAAGGAAAATGTAAAGAATTGGAAATATCTCATCGCTTTTGAGGAAGAACAGGATATCCCCGAATATAATCCTGAAAAAAGAGCTAAGCAGAAAAGCCAAGCAGATATTTCACTGCCCAAGAACTTGAAAGCTGCCCTCGCTTCAGCCGATAAATATAGCCGTTTGGTAATAGTCTTCCAACAACCCGATAACAAAGAGGCTCAACAACAATTCGCTACCCTTTTTGCCAAATATAAAGAAGAAAGTGGTAGCAAAGGCTATCCCTATGAACTCTATTTGGCAACTACCAAAGATATGAAAACCCTCAAAGCCAAAGGCGTACCTACGGGTAACCAAATGGCTGTGCTTGACGTAGCCGGTGATCTGCTCTACAATCAGCCCTCTACTATCGAAGAGGTTGCCAATGACGAAATAGTAACAAGTGATGCTTACGGACAGCAGTTTGGTACGATAGCAATGGCGCGTGCGCTCGACAAAGCTTTGGGTAACCCTAAACTCTCTGTAAAAGACCTACAAACTATTTTTACCACTTTCCTCAAAAAAGATAGTCAGCGTGTGTATTTGTTAGCTAAAAATCGTCCCGTGCAAAAAACAGGCGATGCTAATGAGGAAGAAGCTTTCGACTATATAGCGCAAGAGCAAGAAGATTACTTCTCCGACCTTAAAAACCCAAAAGGCATCTACCAAATGCAACTTACCCCCGAGCAAGTAACTACCCAATGGCAACGCATCGTAAACGCTCATAAAAACGATAGCAAACTCGATTCCGCATATGCTTTCTTGCTCGCTCTTAATAGCAACGATAGCGATTATTATTACCGAATTTTCAATGCCGAAAAGCCTGCTTCTCCTGCTGATGTAGACGCAATCGCTTATTTGGTGAAGTTCAGCGAGGAAATTAAAGCACATAACGAAAAACTCATTCCTAAAAACGATGACTATACAGACTATCAACAACGCTTGGAGAAAGGCGTAATAGAAGCTAACTATGGGCATTTCAGTACTCTTCTCGACCGCCTTGTATTCAACGATAAAACTCTTTTTGAACCTGTAAAAGCAGTTTATATCGAAGGCGTCAAAAAGAACGTACTTACCGCTGATGATTACATCGATTTTCTCTATGAAAATAACGTAGAAGAAGCCAGTGCTTATTTCGGCGAATACTATAAAAGCCTATTGAAGAGAGATAGTAACCTCATTGCAGCACTCGATAAGGCTTTCTCCGAAAGCGATGAAGAAAACAGCTGGAAGTATTACAAAATGCGCTTTGCTAACCGCGCCAATAACATCGCTTGGAAAGTGTACGAAGAACATAAAAACGACCCCGCTAAATTAGCAGAACCCTATCAGTGGGCAAGCTCAGCAGTACAGTTAGAACCTGAGAATCCTTATTATTTAGATACCCTTGCACACCTCTTGTACACACGCGGTGAAAAACAAGAAGCTATTAAGCTCGAAGAAAAAGCCGTAAAACTCCTTTCAAAAACTAATGATGAATTTGAGTCCCAACGCCAGGAGGTAAAAGCTAATCTCGAAAAGATGAAACGAGGAGAGATGTAGTACCTCATTTTCTCATTCTCTTATTTGCTCATTTGCTAATTACGTTGTATCTTTGCACTTTCTAATAGCAAGCAATTCAAAAAAATTTATCTACAATGAAAAAATTGTACGTTTTATGCATCTTGCTCATCGCTTTTGCGTGCAAGAAAGACAATGAAGAAACGCTCCCACTGAGCGCTGAAAAAGACATTCTTTCGTTTGTCTTTACCGTAGAGGGGAACACTTATAGTGGTACTATCAGCAATACCACTATCACCGCCCAATTACCTGAAGACACCGATGTCACCACCCTTACTCCTACCATCACGGTTTCTAAGGGCGCAACCGTAAGCCCTAATACAGGGGTAGCTCAAAACTTCTCTAAGGAAGTAACCTACACTGTAACCGCCGAAAACAAAAGTACTAAAACCTACAAAGTACTGGTTACCACCGAAAAGACCGAACAACCGCAAGTTCCAATAGAAATTGGGTTCGTTCCTAATGAATATACGGTAAACAAAGCAGGAGGCGAGGTGATTTTCTTCGAGGTAAATACATTACCCGTCAAAAAAGAGCAAATAAAAGTAAAGCTCCTTAAATACAGAAGCGCGCTCTCTTACGACCTCAAAGTACAAAAGATAGACAAAAAAGAAAGACGTGTATATGTGGTCTTGCCCGCAACGTATAAAAACGGTCAATATCGCTTTAAAGCAACCTTCGATAAAGAAGAAGTGGAAAGTGGTGTTTTTACCTTAGATAGTAGTGAGATTGTTTTAGATGTTTTAGATATTAATCTTTTTGACGGTCCTGTAAAAACATTAGCAACTACCAACTTGCAAATTTTTAAAGTGCTAGTATACGCTAATGCTGAAGCCTTAAAAAAATACACCTATTACCTACGTAAAAACGGACAAGATTACCAGCTTACAGTTGCAGAAGCATCAGGTTATAATATTAAATTCTCAATGTTCAATACACCAGCTGGAGCTTTCAGCGGAGGTAATGACTTTAAGTTTGTAGTAAAAGGGGGTGCTAAAGAGCAGGTGCTTCCTTTTGTAAACAGCGACGGACAAGCGATAAACATAGTGCCTACCTATGCCCCAGTAATAAAATCTCTCTCTACAACTACCCTAAAAACAGGTGATGAATTAACCATAACAGGAGAAAACTTTAGCTATATGAGCGTAGGTTTTAATACTAATTACAGATATTGCGAGTTACTTTTAATTAAAAACGGAGAAACAAAAGCAACTTTAAGTACTTATAATCACCGAGGCACAACCGCAACCTTTAAAATAGATAATAATGTAGAGTCAGGTACTTATAAGGTAGTGTTATCCTCCCAAATACAGCTGAAATCAGAGGTTTTTGGTCAAGAAGTTACTATTCAAAAAGTTGTTCCTGAAACTCCTCCACGCTTGAAAGTTAAAGGTACTGCTGAGCTTATAGACAAAGACGCCTCTTTCTTTGCTAAACAAATTAATATTTTCTTTAATGAAGAAATAGGTAATGCTACTATAAAAGCTATTGTATTTCCTAATCTGAAAATAGAAAATATGACTAGATATCCAGCAGCAGTAAGTGCACGTAGACTATCTGATAGTGAATACGACTATTTATTAAAAGACCTGCCCAAAGGCTATGTACTCATCGAAGAAAACGGCAAAGAATATAAAGCAGAATTCTCTTTGAGAAAAGTCTGAAGCAATAAGTCGTATAGCTTAACAGAAAATAAAAAGACTTTGCCAAGGAGTTAATAGCCTGTCGTGCTACGACCCTTTGGCAAAGTCTTTTTTAGTAATCTAAAAGCGTTTGTCCTACTAACAACTACTTAGCGGTAATTTCGTACCCTTTATCTTTAAAAGCTCTTACCAACTGCTGGATATGGTCGGTACCGTTGGTCTCTACCGTAATAAGCACTTCTTTATCGCGGAAGCGTGAGAGGTTCTTAAACTGGTTGTGGGCGAGTTTAATTACATTAGCTCCCACTTCTGCAATAATTTGAGTAATCTTAGCGAGTTCACCAGGGCGGTCAGGAATGCTTACCGAGAAGTTGAAGATGCGGTCTCTGCTCACCAATCCCTTGCCTATCATCGAAGATATCATTAGCACATCTATATTGCCCCCACTTACTACAGGCACAACGTTCTTACCGCGGTCGGTGAGTTTTTTGAGTGCTGCCAAAGGTAATACGCCTGAGTTCTCAGCGATAAGCTTGTGCTTTTCTGCCAATAGCAAGAAAACTTCGGTAAGTTCATAGTCATCTACGGTCACCACCTCGTCTACATACTTCTTGATATACTCAAAATTTAGCTCTCCTATCCGTTTTACGGCAGTGCCATCAGCAATGGTATTGGCTTCGGGTAGGGTAACAAGCTTATTTTTCTTGAGTGCTTCGGTTGCCGAAGCAGCTCCTGAGGGTTCTACACCTACAATCTTAATATCAGGTTTGAGCTGTTTAGCAGCGCAAGCAATCCCCGAGATAAGTCCACCACCACCTATAGGTACAACTATCACATCGGTGTTAGGCAGTTCTTCCAATATCTCTAAGGCGATAGTACCTTGTCCTTCCAACACATCAGGGTCGTTGAAAGGGTGTACAAACACGTAGCCTTCTTTCTCTTCTAGCTCTTTCGCTTTTTGGTAAGCATCGTCGTATACATCGCCGTAGAGCACTACTTCAGCACCGTACTTTTTGGTAGATTGCACTTTGATAAGAGGCGTAGTTTTAGGCATTACAATCACGGCTTTGATACCCAATTCACGTGCTGCGTAGGCAACGCCTTGTGCGTGGTTTCCTGCTGAAGAAGCAATAACTCCTCGTTTTTTCTCTTCCTCGGTGAGTTTAAGGATTTTGTTATAAGCGCCACGAATCTTAAAAGCTCCTGTCTTTTGAAGGTTTTCGGGCTTGATGTAGATTTTGTTGCCAGATTCTTCTGAGAAGAGCGGACTATAAATAAGGTGTGTAGGGAGGAGCACACTCTTGAGGTGCTCACGTGCTGTGGTAAAGTTCATAATTTTCAAATAGTGTTAATAATTAACGTCTCTTCAATATAGTATAATTGTACCCCTATTAATCGCCTGTGTGGCTCACACTTATACTTATGGTTTGGGATATATCTTATCAGAAAAAGCACTCCAAAAAGTAGCTCTTTTGTATTGCTCTACCGAGCCTTTAGGTACATATATCTTTTCTATACGAGTAGCCCTAAAAGGGTTATTCACTAAGGCAGGAGGGTTTACTGCATTAATAGTTACTGTTTTAAGTTGTTGGCAATACCAAAAAGCATCATACCCTATAGTCTTCAGTGTTGCAGGCAAGACAACACTCTTCATCTCCGTACACCCCGAAATTCCCACAGTTTCTATATCAGTGAGTCCTGTATTTTCTAAGTTAATTTCTTTTAGATAATTCCACCCGATAGCACCAAACCCTAACTTTTCTACTTTATTGAAATGTAATTCTTCGAGATTATAAGACATTGACAATACGCTATAGGGCAGTCTTTTTACATTAGGAAGGGAGAGTTTTCTAATTTTTGTTTTGAAGAAAGCTTTATCGCCAAAAACTACTGTAGCGTTGGTATTGAAGGTAACGGTACCACTAAGGCTAGCTTCTTCAAAAGCACTTTCTTCTATTTCTTTGAGGTTGTTAGGGAAAGTAATCGACTGTAAGTTCTGATGTTCTTTAAAAGCCTCTTTCCCGATAGTATTCACATTTCTGAGCTTCTCGTCAGCTTGCATATCAAGCACCGTAGTATTCGCATTTTTCCATTTGATAAGCGTACGCCCATCAGCGCTGAGCTCATAATCAGCAGTGGAGTTACCATTGCTGTCATCATCACTCTTCCGACAGCTCACCAAAGCAAACCCTATAAGAGCTAATAATAAAACCTTTCTCATTTTCAAATTTCCTAATTTTCTCATTCTTTAATTTAATTAATTGCTTGTATTTTCTCCGCAAAATCTTTCCAGCCTGCCGCTTTTTTGTATTGTTCTACCGAACCCTTAGGTACATAAATAGTAGGTATCACACTTTTATCGTTAGTGCCAAAAATACTGTTAATATGTAAGGCAGGTGGATTTACCGCTTTAATAGTAAGCTTTTTCAGCACTATGCATTGCCAAAAAGCATCTGATTCTATTCTGGCAAGCGTCTCAGGTAAAGTAATCTCTTTTAGCTTCCACATCCCCACAAAAGTGCCGTGTCCTATTTCAGTAAGCCCCGTCCCCTCAAAGGTAAGCGAGGCAGCATTGCAATCTCTCAGTGCAAAATCACCTAATTTCTTTACTTTATTAAAAGTAACCTCTTTTAAATCCCTACAAACTGAAAAAGCATTGATACCTAACACACTCATATTGGGGAATGTTATCTTTTTCAGATGAGTGTGGTAGAAGCACTTTTCGCCAAAATCAACGGTAGCTTTCGTGTTAAAGACAACCTCACCGCTGAGGTTTGCATCCTCAAAAGCACTCTCTTCTATCTCCTTCAAGTTATTCGGGAATGTAATCGACTGTAAGTTCTGATGTTCTTTAAAAGCCTCTTTCCCGATAGTGTTCACATTTCTGAGCTTCTCGTCAGCTTGCATATCAAGCACCGTAGTATTCGCGTTTTTCCATTTGATAAGCGTACGCCCATCAGCGCTGAGCTCGTAATCAGCAGTGGAGTTACCATTGCTGTCATCATCACTCTTCCGACAGCCCACCAAAGCAACCACCGCCAAAGCTAATAATAAAACTTTTCTCATTGTATAATTATTTTTATAGTATTTATCAATTTTTGTAAGCTACTAATTTCTCATTTTCAAATTCACTAATTCTCTAATTACCCCTTCTCCTTTCCGTCGCTACATTCCCCCTCTCTGAGGAAGTCCGCGAGAGCGGAGTATGTGAGAAGGGGGAGGTTTCTTTTGATTTTCCGTCATACTCCCCCCTATTGCCTATGGCCTAAGGCCTATCACCTATTCCTCTTTCTTTCGCCTCGAAACCCTGTTTTTACCGTTTTTAACCCTGTTGTATTATACTATGAATCAATCACTTATATACCCTTTCTATACCAATCGTCCAAGATTCGTATAAGCTTCCTATAAGCTCTCTATAAGCTAAGACCACCCTCCTTACACCCTTTTTTCACCAAAACTTCTCTCAGCTCTCTTCCGTTCTTTTCCGACATCTTTCGAAAGCTCCTAACAGTCCCAGCATATCACTTTTTCATCTCAAACTTTGACAAAGTTTTAAACTTTGCCAAAGTTGATTATCGGTAGGTATTATTAACATTTCTGGTATTATTGACATTTACTCCATTTACTAATCTGTTAATTTTCTCATTCTCTCATTTCTCCCCCGCCTGTGTGGCTCACACCGCCCGTCGTGCTACGACTGCCTGTGCGGCTCGCACCTAATTATTTTGGTATTAACTGAATCTTATCAACTAAATTTTTCCAATTGTTATCCCCTTTGTATATATCTAATAAATCCTTAGGTTTTCTCGGGATATAAAAAGTAGGAAACTTAGTTTTGGCTATCCCAGAAAAAGGATCTCCCTCTAAATACGGCGGGTAAAGCGCAAGAATAGTAACACTCTCTAACGAAGTACAGTTCGCAAACGATTTATCTCCTATCGTCTTTAAGTTCATAGTTACCGAAAGGATTGCCTTTTTCAAAACTTTACAGTTAGCAAAAGCCTCTTTCCCTATATGAGTAACTCCCGCATCTGTTAAATCTACTAATTCAAGAGTTCCACAAGACGAAAAAGCCCCATCGCCTATAATACCCGTTCTTTTAAAAGTAACGTCTTTTAAGTTTCTACATTCAGCAAAAATCCGGTTAGATAACGCTTTAGTATTAGGGAGCACCACTTTTCTAATATTCGAACGATAAAAAACCCTCTCGCCAAAAACAACGTCTGAATAAGAGTTGAAGTTTACACCATCACTGAGGTTCGTTCCTGAAAAGGCATCAGAACCTATTTCTTTTAAATTGTCCGAAAAAGTAATTGCTCTTAAACTTTTAAGGTCTTTAAAAGCATTTTCGGCAATAGTGTTTACTTTCCGCAAATTGCTATCCCCTTGCATATCAACAGAAATAGTACTACTATTAGTCCATTTTATTAAGGTAAGACCATCGGTACTGAGAGTGTAGTCATTAGGCGATACGTTTACCTCGTTACCGTTGTCATCGTTCTTACGACAACTCACCAAAGCAATAGCCACGAAGGCCAAAAAGAAGACTTTTCTCATTGTAAAATCATTTTTATGATGTTAAAGACGCCACAAAGGTACTAAATAAAGAACAATTAACAACGAAATATTCACAAAAAAAATACCGACTATCTTTAAGCCGGTATTTGTATGTTTTCCTATTTTAAAAATCAAATAAATCTAAGCTATTAGGATTTCTTCGATTGTCCCAAAAAGAAAGAATACGAATAATATTGTTTTCTACTCTGTAAAAAATAGAGTAATTATAAAATACTAAAACAGAACGTACATCTTCATATCCTTCTTCTATAGGCCAGATATATGGATCTTCAATAAGAGATTTAACTACTTTTTGTGCCTCTGTATTCAGTTTTACTGAATAAGTATTACTTTTGTTCCGTTTTTTCCAATAAACAAGAATTTCTTTCAGTTCCTCCTTTGCTTTAGGAGTCCAAACTACGACCATAATATCGCATTCATTTCTTGTTCTACATCTTCTTGAGGAATATGTAACCCTGCTTTATCTTCCTCCAAACCTTTTTGTATGCTATACTTTTTCGCTTCTTTTTGTTGTTCAAGAAGGAAGTCGTCTTCAGTTAAGATATTATCTATAAGCTCTGCGTCCATAGTTTTTTATGTTTTTACATTGCAAAAGTATAAAATAAATGTCAATTAGCAATGAATAAAGAACAATTTTAACCACTAATCATTAACCATTAATCACTGCCTCTCTACTGATGCACTTGCATTTGTGGGAATGGTATCTCTATACCAGCTTCGTCGAAGCGGTTTTTGATAGTCTCTAAAGTACGGAATATACACCCTGCGTGCTCGGAAGTCAAGCACCAATAGCGCAGCGAAAGGTTCACCGAACTATCAGCCAATTCCTCTACATACACTACAGGTTCAGGGTCAGGCAAGGCTTTGGGCTCTTCTTTAGCAATTTGCAGGAGCACTTCGCGAGCTTTTTGAATATCCGAACTATAACCTATACCCACTAACACGTACACCCTGCGCTTCTCTTCCCTACTGTAATTGATAATACTATTGCTAAAAAGTTGGGTATTGGGGATAATCGCCTGCTCGTTGTTGGCTTTGTTAAGGGTCGTAGCAAAGAGTCCAATGGTTTTTACTGTCCCTTTTTCGCCATTACCTTCAATGGTATCGCCTACGCGGAAAGGTTTAAAGATAAGAATCATTATCCCGCTCGCAAAGTTAGAAAGCGACCCCTGTAAGGCTAATCCTACTGCTACAAAACCACTGGTAATAATCGCGATAAACTGAGTTGCAGGCAAACCTATCACTTGCACGATAGTAAGGAACAAAGCAATATAGAGTATCCACCGTACTACTTGCAAGAGGAATCCCTGCAACGCCACGTCTACTCCACGGCGTACCATCAAGCCTTTAAGGAGTTTTGCAATAAACCGAATAATGTATCGCCCTATAAAATAAAGCGCAATTGCCCACAATAGTGTAGGCGCAAATTTAATAAGTCCGGTAATCCACTCTTTTATGAGCCCTTCAAAATCCGCAGTCGAAAATTCATTCATTTTTGTTTGTTTTATTTTTTAGTTTCTAAATCTCAACAGCCCCTCTCGTCTCTCTGTCCTATCTCGATTGATGCGCAAAATTACAAACTAATTCTCAACCTCCCAAAATTTATTTCTCGTACCCCTTCATTTGCCATTGTAGAGACGTAGTTAAAAACTCCTTTCTTCCAATTTCTGATTAGGCTCTCGAAATCAATAGCTGAAAATCCTGTCATTTTAATTTAAATATTAAGATTCTGGCGACAAAAGTAAGAATAATTTACGAAGCTACTAATAAAAACTCTAAAAAGAAATTAAAGAAAAGATTTGTTTTGTAAAAAGAAAATTATACCTTTGTGGCATTCTAACCTATATAAACCTGATTTATTATGGACAAAAAGAAATTCATTACAATTCTAACAGCAGGTTTTGCTCTATTTGCGATGTTTTTTGGGGCGGGCAATTTGGTTATTCCCCCTTATATAGGCTTAAAAATAGGAGCTTTAAGCGGTGTGGCTTTTGCAGGTTTTTTTGTGTCGGACATACTACTGTCGTTCTTAGCGGTGGTAATGGTAGCCTCTGTAGGACTTACTTTCACCGATTTAGGCAAGCGCTTCCCTCCGTTATTCGTAAATGCGCTTGTATTTCTCATCATTGTTACCTTAGGTCCTCTTATCTGTGTACCGCGTACGGGGTCTACAACCTACGAGGTGGCAGTACAGCCTTTCTTCCCTCAAATAGGCAAAATTACTTTTGGGGTGCTGTACTTTGGCATCACGCTTTTGCTCTCTATCTCGAAAACCAAAATAGTAGACATCATCGGTAAAATACTCACACCTTTTCTTATCCTTTCACTTACTATCCTGATAGTCGTGGGCACCATCAATGCGCCTAAGGAATTGGTAGACAACGGTTATAGCTTTGGAGAGGCGTTTGCGTTTGGCTTTTCAAAAGGCTACTTAACCTTAGATGTGCTTGCGGGAGTTATTTTTTCGGGGCTTATCATCTCGTCAATCGTACAAGAGGGCTACCGCAGTGAAGCTGAGAAAAAACAAGTAACCATACTCTCTGGGGTGATAGCCGCTGGCTGTTTGGTGTTTATCTACGGAGGATTGCTATATCTGGGAGCTACCTCTAACCTTTCTTCTTCCGAAGGGATTAGCTATATAGATATTCTCAAGCATATAGCTTATAGCGTATTAGGCGACAATGGTGGTATTGTAATATCGGTAGCGGTAGCTTTTGCTTGTCTTACTTCGGCTATTGCTATTGTATCGGCTATGGGTGAGATTTTCGAGAACATCAGCAAAGGGCGTATCCCTTATAAATGGGGAGTGTGGATTTGTACCTTAGTGTCGTTTGCGCTTTCTATCAGAAGTGTAGATGAAATCATACACTACGCTGGCTATCTGTTAGATTTTTCATATCCTATCACCATCGCTCTTACCTTATTTGTGCTTTTCTTTGGCAAACGAGTGCAGAACAATGCTCCTTATATAGTAGGGGTAACACTCACGGCTATATTATCAGGACTTTTCATCATAGGTGATTTGCTACATATAGCCTGGATTAATAACTTCAAAACGTTATTACCCTTGGCTGACTACCGAATAGAGTGGTTTATTCCTGCTTTTCTATCATTTATCATAACGGCAATAATAGTGAAGAGAGTATAGTATTTTTTATAAATAATGTCCGTCCGATGTATAATACTGATTTACAGTTGTACGTATATTGTAATCAGTGAAATCAATCTTTCACATACCCAGCAGAGACCACCTGCTGGCTTTGTGTGAGATTTTAAAGTAGCAAAGCAATTTATTTGTTTGACATATATAACTTTAATAACATTTTCCTCATATCGAATTCATATTAAATTAATTACCCATCGCACTACACCTACCCACCTGGCTCACACCGGCTTGTTGTACTAAGATTTTGCACCGGCTTCCCGTCACCACATTTCCCCTTTTCCGTCGCTACATTCCCCCTCATTGAGGGGGCCAGGGGGAGGTTTCTTTTGATTTTCCGTTATACTCCCGCCTAGTGCCTATGGCCTAAGGCCTATTGCCTATTCCTCTTTTTTTCGCCTCGAAACCCTCTTTTCACCATTTTTTGCATCGCTATATTATATTATGAATCAACTACTTATATACCCTTTCTATACCAATCGTCCAAGATTCGTATAAGCTTCCTATAAGCTCTCTATAAGCTAATCACACCCATCTCACACCCTTTTTTCACCAAAACTTCTCTCAGCTCTCTTCCGAACTTCTCCGTTTTCTTCCGCACGACTCAACCCTTCCCCATTTGCTAATTTTTCCCCGCCTGCCGTGCTACGGCTGCCCGTCGTGCTACGACGGCCTGTGCGACTTGCACCTTTGGTAAAGTTGATTGTTTGGTATTATTGGCATTTCTGGTATTATTGGCATTTACTCCATTTTCTCATTTTCCTCGCCCGTGCGGCTCGCACCGCCCGTCGTGCTACGACCCTTGTAATTAGTGATGTTTAGAGGGTAGTTATCAAAATCATTTATAGCACTATTGATAAAAATATAAGTTAAAAAAGTTGCATTTGGCATTTTTTTTGTAATTTTGCCCCCGAAATAATTTTAAGCAGGTGTACTTCTTCTGAAGAACAGATGTAAGTCTTAAAGAAAACAATTTTTATGAAAAATATAAAAAAGAGGTATTATTGTGCCGTGATGATGGCCGTATTTTTTATGTTGGGTTTTACTGTAAAAAGTGATGAAGAGAGAACTACCGTAGTACCGCCCAGCTTTGTAGTAGATATACCTCGTTTGGTTACCGCTATGCCAAAAGAAATAACAAGCGAACCCAATCTGTTTTCCTTAAATCCACCACAAGTAGGAAAAAGTTTTATAGGCTTTAAAGAAGCCTTAGCCTACCGCGAGTCACGAGGCAATTATTTTATAGTGAATAGGTTTGGCTATATGGGGAAATATCAATTCGGAAAATCAGCTTTGCAGTTCTACGGAGTAAAAGACGCTCAGCAATTCCTCAATTCCCCCGAACAACAAGAACGACTTTTTACCCTTAGTCTTCAGCGCAACAAATGGTATTTGCGCAATGAAATCAAGCAATACGTAGGCACTAAAATTAACGGTATAGAAATTACCGAGTCAGGCATATTAGCCGCAGCTCACTTAGTCGGAGCACAATCAGTAAAAAAATATTTGAAGAGAAAAGGACGCTATGCCTTTGCCGATGGCAATGGTACTACGTTGCAAAACTACCTAAAACACTTTGCAGGGTACGACACAGCATACATTATCCCTGAAAAACTCCCACGTTTTTAGAAACATAAGTTAATCGAAAAACATAAACTTTCTTCATCTTTGTCAAGGTTTTATAATCTTGGCAAAGATTTCTATTTTATTACTTCTCAGCATTTGCCAATCCCTAAATTTGCTCATTTGCTAATTACTTCATACCTTTGCACAAAAATAGAAGAAATATGAGAACTACAAATTACAAAATGATGAATTACAATGTAAGCATTCCTGAAGTTGATATGCCTATTTTTGAATCTCTCTTCAAGAAATACAATGTAATAGTAAAACCCGTGCACATATCCGAACCTACTGAAGAGTATGTACCCAATAAAAAAACCATTGAAGCTATTGAAGAAGGCGATATGTTAGTAGAAAAATACAAAAAAGGACTTGTGAAAGGCTATACCAATACTAAAGAAATGTTTAACGACATATTATCTGAAGATGATGAATGAAGATGATGAAAGCCAAGAGTTTTTGTACACCATTATCCCTACCTCCATTTATAAAAAAGAGTTGAAAAAATATAAAAAGCAACCTAAAAAGTTTGATAAAATAGAGAAGATAGTACAAATCTTAATGGAAAAAGGAAGTGATGGGATTCCTTTTGATAGAAATCCTCATTTGCTGACAGGAAATTATAAAGGTTGTATGGAATGCCATATAGAACCTAACCTACTCTTGATTTGGAAACAATACGAAGAAGAAAAACTAATCACTCTAAACAGAGTAGGAACACATTCCGAATTGTTTAATTAAAACAAAAAGCCCGTGTGGCTCGCACTATGACCTATAATCACAAAGAAATAGAAGCCTTTTGGCAAGAATATTGGGCTAAACACCAAACTTTCAAAGCCCAGAATAATAGTACCAAACCCAAGTACTACGTGCTCGATATGTTCCCTTATCCTTCAGGAGCGGGCTTACACGTAGGGCATCCGCTGGGGTATATCGCCAGCGATATTGTAGCGCGCTACAAGCGTCACAAAGGCTTTAATGTATTGCACCCTCAGGGTTATGATAGCTTCGGTCTGCCAGCCGAGCAGTATGCTATCCAAACAGGGCAACATCCAGCCCTCACTACGGCACAGAATATTGCCCGTTACCGCGAACAATTAGATAAAATGGGCTTTTCTTTTGATTGGAGTCGCGAAGTAAAGACCTCCGACCCCGATTACTATCGTCATACCCAGTGGATATTCATACAGTTGTTTAATTCGTGGTATAACAACGCAACCAACAAAGCAGAGCCTATCGAAACGCTTATCGCTCTCTTTGAAACAGAAGGCAATAGCAAGGTAAATGCTGCCTGTGACGACGATACCCCAACCTTCACTGCTGCCCAATGGCATGCAATGACAGCTGAAAGCAAACAACGTCATTTACTAAAATACCGACTTACCTATTTGGCAGAGACCGAAGTAAACTGGTGTCCTGCTTTAGGAACTGTTTTGGCTAATGACGAGATAGTCAATGGCGTATCTGAGCGTGGGGGTCACCCTGTTATCAGAAAGAAGATGACCCAATGGAGTATGCGCATTACCGCTTATGCCGAAAGACTCTTGCAAGGTTTAGACACCATCGATTGGAGTGAGAGCATCAAAGAAAGCCAACGCAACTGGATAGGAAAATCAGTAGGAGCAAGTATTGATTTTTCAGTGGCTAATAACGACGGCAAAATCACTGTATTTACTACAAGACCCGATACCCTTTTCGGCGTTACTTACCTTACTCTTGCCCCCGAGCACCCCTTAGTATTGCAAATTACTACTGAGGAACAACGCGCTGAGGTAGAAGCCTACATCGCTGCTACTGCCAAACGCTCAGAGCGCGACCGTATGGCAGACACCAAAACCGTATCAGGAGCTTTCACTGGTGTGTATGCTGTGCACCCACTTACCGGCAAGCAGCTTCCTATCTGGATAGGCGATTATGTGCTTGCCAGCTATGGTACGGGTGCTGTAATGGCGGTGCCTGCTGGTGATGACCGCGATTATGCCTTTGCCAAACACTTCAAGGGTGTCAAAGGAATGCCCGAAGTGATTAACATCTTCGATAAAGATATTTCGGAAAACGCCTTTACCGACAAAGAGGGAATGACTTACCAAAACTCTGATTTCCTCAATGGTTGCACTAACTTTGGTGAGGCAGTTACTAAAGTATTAGCAGCCTTAGAAGCCAAAGGAGCAGGTAAAGCTAAGGTGAATTACCGCCTTCGCGATGCTGTCTTCTCTCGTCAGCGTTATTGGGGCGAACCTTTCCCAGTATACTATGAAAACGGCTTGCCACAGATGATAGGCGAGGAACACCTACCTATTCTCCTGCCTGAAGTAGAGAAATACCTCCCTACCGAAGAGGGCAACCCGCCATTAGGCAATGCGACTACTTGGGCGTGGGATACTGCAAACCACAAGGTAGTGAGCAACGAACTCATTGATAACCAAACCGTATTCCCGTTAGAATTGAATACAATGCCAGGTTGGGCGGGCTCTTCGTGGTATTGGTTAGAGTATATGATGGAAAAAGACGCACGTGGAACCTTCCCTACCAAAGCCGTAGTAGACTACTGGCAAAACGTAGACCTTTACGTAGGAGGTAGCGAACACGCCACAGGGCACCTTTTGTACTCACGCTTCTGGAACAAATTCCTCAAAGACCGCGGTTTTGCTCCTACTGAAGAACCTTTTAAAAAGCTGATAAATCAAGGAATGATATTGGGTATGAGTGCCTTTGCATACCGAGTGTTATGGGAAGTGAAAGATGAGCAAGGTAATGAAGTGAATTTAGTTGAAGTAAAAGAGCTTTCATCTAATAACTTTCCTCCTATATTTGTTTCAAAGAAATTCAAGGATGATAAGTTGGCGATTGTTTTATTAGAGAAGATTTTCCCTAAATATCCTCAATGGGTGGAGTTTATGAAAAAACTCTCAGGAAAAATAATTAATACTATTATCCAACCTATTCACGTAGATGTTTCTCTCCTCAAAGATACTTCTGATGAATTAGATATTGAGAAATTTAAAGCGTGGCGTAAAGAATTTGCCAATGCCGAATTTATCTTTGAGGGGCACAATTCCCCTCTTGAGGGGGGTAAGGGGGATGTTTTCCTCTGTGGTCGTGAAGTAGAAAAGATGTCCAAATCCAAATACAACGTAGTAAACCCCGATGATATTTGCGAGCAATACGGGGCTGATACTTTACGTTTGTATGAAATGTTCTTAGGTCCGTTAGAACAAGCCAAACCTTGGAACACAGCAGGTATATCGGGGGTGTATAATTTCTTGCGCAAGTTATGGCGTTTGTATTTCAATGATAACGGCTGGCAAGTAACCGACGAAGCTCCTACGCCTGAGATGCTCAAAGCACTGCATAAAACCATCAAAAAGGTAAATGAAGATATCGAGAATTTCTCTTTCAATACCTCAGTGAGTCAGTTTATGATATGCGTGAATGAGTTATCATCGCTAAAATGCCACCATAGAGACGTTTTAGTGCCTCTTGCGGTACTGGTAGCTCCCTTTGCTCCACATATCGCTGAAGAGCTCTGGAAAAGGCTCGGAAATACCGAAAGTGTAACTTATGCACCTTATCCCGTACACGAGGATAAGTATTTGCAAGAGGACAGCAAGGAGTATCCTGTATCGTTCAACGGCAAAGTACGCTTTAAACGCGCTTTTGCAACCAGTATGAGTGTGGCAGAGATAGAGCAAGCCATCCTCTCCGACCCTCAAACCGCAGAACAGCTACAAGGCAACACTCCTAAAAAGGTAATTGTAGTGCCTAATAGGATTATCAATATTGTAATGTAATAATACAAAGAGGCTTTACCCACAGTGGTGAAGCCTCTTTTTTTGTCGTAGTTGTATTATTGAGGGTTTAAAAACACAACCTCACAGTGAATCAAAAATTAAAAGTATTTATACAATGAATACTATAATTATTCTCATATTCGTGCTTGTAGTTGTTTCGGTATATTTTATTGTGCAGTACAAAAGTAATTTCGAAAAACGCTTGTCCTATCATACCCCTCGACTTCTTACCCCCGAACGACAGGAATATATAAATAGAGCAGAGCGATATATCAAAAAAGTAAGTATAATAATAGGCTTATTTGCTAGCTTTCCGTTAATGGTTGTATGCGCTTTTCTATTACTTGATGCTGGTATTCCTATCATTTTTCTTCTTTTAATTATTTTCATAGCAATAGAGTGTTTGGTTATTTATTTAATATATCGTATTTTAAAAAGAAATATTAAAAACCAACAAGCACTCTTAGAACAAATGAGTGATAGCGATTTTGAGCTATTGCTCAGTGTACAAAAAGAATTATTTCTCTTCAAATACTTTCCTCCTTTTATACTTTGCAAAGATAAGCTGTACTTATTTGTATCTCTTACCGTTGATGAGATTGATCCTACAACAATAAAAGAAGTAAGTTTTGTTTATGCTAGGGGAGGGAGAGTAATTGTACGTATTAAATCGATAAAATCTACTTCAATTGTGATGTATAGGAATGTATATCCTATTTTTGGGGAGATTATCGAGAAATATAATCCTAATGCTCAAATAAGAACTTTAAAATAAACTATGAACTAAACAGAAAAATGAACGATACTATTATCATTTCATTTTTATCTACCAACAAAATAAAACCCTTAACTCTTACCTAAAATTATGGATACAGTTTATTTTCTCTGTTTTGTCCCTTCGTTAGTGTTTCTCTTGGTTTTTATGTACTTTACGATGGTGCGCGAAAACGAATTTGAAGAGCGCTTGGCACTTTATCGCCCTCAACACCAGTTGTCGCAAAAGCGGGAGGCTTATTTGAAAAAAGTGCGTAAGTTCCGCTTGTGGGTTACCGGTTTTATTATTGTGGTGTTTACAGCGCCTTTGTTTGTCTATCTTGTGCTGATGATACAAGAAGGTGTAGAGGTGCTACACTTGTTGTTTGCCGATGAAATAATAGGGGAGACCCTCCTTTCTTTACTCATTACCTTTTTGCTGTATTGGCTTTTCACCTTTGTGCTAAAACGCAAAGAAAAAGCTTTGCGTATGCTAGTAGAACAAATGAGCGATAGTGATTTCGACTTGCTGTTAAAAGTAAAGGATAGTCTGTTCTTTCTCACTCGCTATAATCCGCCGTTTGTGTTGTGCAATAAGCAACTGTACTTCTTTATTTTCTATGCGATTCGTGAAATTGACCCTACTAAAATCACGGATATGGGTTGGGGTTATAGCCAAAATGGTTTATATGTAAAAATCAAATCACCTAAAGTCACAAGGATTACAATGTCGACTGGAGCATTGCCTTACCTCTTGCAAATCATTAAAAAATATAACAAAAAAATATGAACTTTTAATTAGAAAATGAGAAAATGAGAGAATGAGAAAATGGAGTAAATGCCAATAATACCAGAAATGCCAATAATGCCACCAAGGGAAATGGACGAGTCGGACAGGTCAGAGGAGAGGTTGAGTCGTGCGGAAGAAAACGAAAAAGAACGGAAGAGAGCTGAGAGAAGTTTTGGTGAAAAAAGGGTGTAAGATGGGTGGGGTTAGCTTATAGAGAGCTTATAGGAAGCTTATACGAATCTTGGACGATTGGTATAGAAAGGGTATATAAGTAGTTGATTCATAATATAATACAGCGATGTAAAAAATGGTAAGAACGGGGTTTCGAGGCGAAAGAAAAGGGAATAGGTGATAGGCCTTAGGCCACAGGCACTAGGGGGAGTGTGACGGGAAGGAGAATTAGCAAATTGGAAAATTGGGAAATTAGCAATTTATGGAAGAAGTTTAATGGGAGTGTGGTGACGAGAAAAAATGATAAAACATCCCCCTATTCACATACTCCGCTCTCGCGGACTTCCTCAGAGAGGGGGAATTAAGAACGAAAAAAGGGGAATGTGGTGACGAAAGGTGGAGGTAAGATGGAGGAAGTTTATAAGATAGAAAGTCTTTTATTTTGTCCACGAGAAAAGGCGCATATCTCCTGCTTCTAAGGTGTATGTTTTAGAGGTTGTCCAATCGACGGGGAGCAAGCGGGCTTCTTTGCTTACTTCTTGTACTTCGGCAGTGGCTTTTATCTCTAAGGGCAACGTTTTGAGAGGACTGTGGTTTACAATCATCAAATAGTAGCGTGAACCGTTTTGCAAAAGCGAAACAGTTGCCCCTATATCACCTGTTTTGAGAACTTCAAAGTTTTTGGGCAATACTAATCTTTTTGTGCCTGCGGGAATGCTTTTGCCGGTATGCCATACGTTGAGCATTTTTGCTCCCACGAACACGCCGGAAAGTTTCTGTACTTCGGCATTGGCTTGGGCTAATCGGTAATAGGTAGCATTTTTAGAGCCATCGGGCGCAATAGGCGCTTTGTAAGTTAGATTATCAGGAGGGGTGGTATAGGTGAAGAACTGCATCAGTTGCGAACCATAGGCTAAGTTGGTGTACAGTTGCAAGCGGAGGTCGGCAAGAGTAGGTTCTGGGTATCCACCTTCACCGAGAGGGTGGGACGATGATAACACGAGCGTCCATAGAGGAATGCGTAATTCTTTGGCTTTTGCCGAGAAAACTTCTAAGTTTTTATACCACAATCCGTTTACGGTTCTCTCTTTTGCTCCTTTGTTCAGTACAATGGGGTAAAAGGTAGAAGAGAGCATTTGCAGAGGGAGGGTGCGGGTAGCTTTTTCAAGATAAGCATTGAAGGAGGCGCCTAATTGCTTTTCGGAAGTGTCTATTGAGAGGAAATTCACATAGCAGATACCTTTTTTATCAATTTGCTGAAAGCGTTTCATCTTCGCAGCTATCTTATCTAAATCTTTCATTGAGGGTTCGTCTGCCATAAACCAGCCCGCCACAGCAGGGTGGTCTTTTAGAGCTTTAATGGTTGCTTCGGTATCGGTAGAGAGTTCTGAGCAACTTACAATACTCTTCATTTGTAGGTTTTGCATCTTATTTAAAGCCTCTTTCACTTGGGAAAGGGTGGAATAATAGGGGTACATATTGTAATTTAAGCCCGCTTGTTTCATCTCTTGATAGGCTTCAGTAGAGGATTGAGGGGAGAGTCCTATCCACGCCATCATTGGAAAGGGGGTGTTGCTGGAGATAAGAGTGCTATTATCTTCGCTGTTGTTGTCTTTTTGGCAACTTGTGAAAAGGCATAAAGCACTTAAAGTGATGTAAAGAAATCTTTTCATTTGGGTGATGTTTATGGTCTTGATAGTGCAAAAATACAAAATAAATTGTAAAAAAGGTGACGATATTAAGGAAAATGATTACTTTTGTCGCAATAGAAGTCGTAGCACGGTGTGAGCCACACAAGCAGTGTGAGCCACACAGACATCCGTAGCACGGAAGGCATCCGTAGCACGGAAGGCGGAAGAAAAACGATTTGAGAACTAAGAACTCACGAGTGAAAATTAAAAACTAAATAATAGAACAATGAAAAGAACGATTTTAATGCTCCTTATTGTCTTTGGAGGACTCTCTTGTAGTAAAGAGGATATTAAGAGATTAGAAGGTAAGGTAAATGTTACCGTCTACGTAAAAGACAACAACGGTACGCCCTTAAAGAATTGGGAGGTATATGCTTACGATGAATGGGCGTGGGAACACAAAAGTGACTCGCACCCTACTTTTCACGCGAAGCAGTCGGCGACTGATGATGAGGGGATAGCCTCGTTTGTACTAAGTGTGGATGTGATTGATGAGCAGGAAGTGTATCAGTTTGTGGTGTATTACACTGAGGACAACGCAGGGAAAAAGAATCTTTCGGGTACTGAAATTACTAAGAACAGTTTGAAAACAGTGAAAACGGTTACCCTTAAAGCGAAAGAAAAATCAACGATTACAATTACGTTGTAGTAGTTATCGGACAGATTTTCCCCTTGAAACTTAAAAACGCTAAAACATTATGGATAGGAACAGTGTTTTACAGTACAAAAATCTGTTTGACGGCATTACTCATTATATAGAAAGTGAAGATGCCAAAGAGAAAATAGAAGTATGGTTTGCCCGTGAATTACAAACCATATTGGGCTATGCCCGTTGGGAAAACTTTTTAGTGGCTATACACCGAGCAGTTGCTTCGTGTAAGTCGCAACAAATCAATGTAGATGACCATTTTCGTGAGGTCACGAAAATGGTCGAATTAGGCAGTGGTTCTAAGCGTGAAATAATGGATTTTATGCTTACTCGTTACGCTTGCTATCTCATTGCACAGAATGGCGACCCTAAAAAAGAGGAAGTAGCCTTTGCTCAGAGTTATTTTGCTGTACAAACCCGTAAGGCGGAACTCATAGAAGAACGGCTCAATTTACTCTCTCGTTTAGAAACACGCGACAAACTCAGAAGTGCCGAAAAGCAACTCTCACAGAATATTTATGAGCGAGGCGTTGATGATAAAGGCTTTGCGCATATCCGCTCCAAAGGCGATACCGCTCTTTTTGGCGGACATACTACTGAGGATATGAAGCTGCGGTTAGGAATAAAAGCCAACCGACCTTTGGCAGATTTTTTACCAACGCTTACCATTGCCGCTAAGAACCTCGCTACCGAAATGACCAATTACAATGTGGAAAGTAATGATTTGCACGGCGAATCTGCCATTACACACGAGCACGTACAAAATAACCAAACTGTACGACAAATGTTAGGACAGCGTGGTATCAAACCAGAAGAATTACCTCCTGCCGAAGATATTAAGAAATTAGAGCGCAAAGTAGCGCGTGATGAGAAAATGATAGTTGAACGCTCTCAAAAATTGCCTAAAAACTAAAATAATAATAACTTACCTGTTATCTATGCTAAGATTCACCGCTCTTACTACCGCACAAAACCGCAAACCGGTGGCGGTACCCGAAAATGGCAAACGCTCCGAACTGTTTGCCCAAAATGTATTCAACGAAGAGGCTATGCGCCAACTGATGACCCGCGATGCCTTTGCCGCTGTAATGAACGCCATTCACAATGGCACTAAAATCGACCGCCGTGTAGCCGACCAAGTGGCGACCGCTATGCGCGATTGGGCAATCTCCAAAGGCGCTACTCACTATACCCACTGGTTCCAACCTCTTACAGGAGGTACTGCCGAAAAACACGACGCTTTCTTTGAACCCGTTACCCGCGACCGTGCTATCGAACGCTTCGGAGGCGGACAGCTCGTACAACAAGAATCCGACGCTTCCAGCTTTCCCAATGGCGGTATCCGCAATACTTTCGAGGCGCGTGGCTATACCGCTTGGGATCCTTCTTCACCGCCTTTTGTATATGGCACCGTGCTTTGTATCCCTACCATCTTCATCGCCTATACTGGCGAGGCGTTAGACAATAAAACGCCTTTGCTTAAAGCTCTTAGCGCTCTCGACCAAGCAGCTACCGAAGTAGCCCGTTATTTCGACAAGAATGTAAGCAAAGTCACCACTACCTTAGGTTGTGAGCAGGAGTACTTCCTCATTGATAAAGCTCTTGCTAATACCCGTCCCGATTTGATGATTACCGGTAGAACGCTTTTAGGGCATCAAGCGGCGAAAGGACAGCAGTTAGACGACCACTATTTAGGGGCAATTCCTAGCCGTGTGTTGGCTTTTATGCGCGATTTGGAGCAAGAGTGTCTATTGCTTGGTATCCCCGTGAAAACGCGCCATAATGAAGTCGCTCCTAACCAGTTTGAGTTGGCGCCTATTTTTGAAGAAGCCAACCTTGCTGTCGATCAAAACTCTCTGCTGATGGACGTGATGCGCAAGGTAGCCGAGCGCCACGACTTTGTCATCCTATTCCACGAAAAACCCTTTGCAGGAGTGAATGGGTCGGGCAAGCATAATAACTGGTCGCTTGTAACCGATACAGGCGTAAACCTCTTAGCACCCAGCAAAACGCCTATCAAAAACCTGCAATTTCTCACTTTCTTCATCTGCACTATCAAGGCAGTATGTGAATACGAGTCTTTGTTAAGAGCCTCGGTAGCCTCAGCGACTAACGATTACCGATTAGGTGCCAATGAAGCACCGCCTGCCATAGTATCGGTGTTTATAGGCGAACAACTCACCCAAGTGCTGAACGCCTTAGAAGTATCCTCCGATAACCTATCTCCTGAGGAGAAAACCGAACTCAAACTGAACGTAGTAGGCAAAATACCCGACCTCTTCCTCGATACTACCGACCGCAATCGTACCTCGCCTTTCGCCTTTACGGGCAATAAATTCGAGTTCCGTGCAGTGGGCTCTAAAGCCAACTGTGGCAAGCCTACAATGGTACTGAGCACCATCGTAGCCCAACAGCTCACCGAGTTTAAGAAGGCAGTTGATGCGCTCATCGAAGGAGGCAAGAAGAAAGAAGATGCTATCTTTAAAGTATTGCGTCGCTACATTAAGGAAAGTAAGAAAATACGCTTTGAGGGCGACGGTTATAGCAAAGAATGGGAGGAAGAGGCTGCCCGTCGTGGTTTGAGTAATCATAAAACTACTCCTGAAGCGCTGAAAGAAAACATCAGTGAGAAGGCTGTGGCTTTGTTTGAAAGTACAGGAGTACTCAGCAAAGTAGAGCTTTTAGCGCGTTATGAAATTGGCTTAGAAGAATACGTGAAAACCGTGCAGATAGAATCGCGTGTATTAGGCGATATTGCCCGTAATCACGTGGTGCCAACAGCCGTGCGTTACCAAAACACCCTTATTGAGAATGTGAAAGGCTTAAAAGAAATATTTGGCGATAGCTATCAAGAAGTCGCTGCCGAGCAATTAGAGCTCATACGCCATATTTCCGAGCATATCAAGGTGATCCACAGTCAGGTAGAGGCAATGGTAGAGGCGCGCAAGCGCGCTAATCACTTACCCGACTTTGAAGCCAAAGCCGATGCTTATTGCACGCAAGTAAAACCTTTCTTTGAGGTAATACGCTACCATTGCGACAAACTCGAACTTATGGTAGACGACGAGCTTTGGACACTGACGAAATACCGCGAATTGTTTTTTAATTAAGTGCGAGCCGCACAGGCAGTGTGAGCCACACAGGCTGTTGAATTAGCAAATTTGGAGGGTTGAGAAGTTCGAAAGGAAACGGAGAAGTTCGGAATAGAGCTGAGAGAAAATTTGGTGAAAAAAGGGTGTAAGATGGGAGGGGTTAGCTTATAGAGAGCTTATAGGAAGCTTATACGAATCTTGGACGATTGGTATAGAAAGGGTATATAAGTGATTGACTCATAGTATAATACAACAAGGCTAAAAATGTTAAAAACGGGGTTTCGAGGCGAAAGAAAAGGGAAGAAATGACGAGGGACAAATGACGAATGACGAAGGTAATGTGGTGAAAATATTTTCCTTTATACATACTCCGCTTTCACGAGGCACATACTCAGCTATTGCTGGCTATCTTCAAAAGAGGAATGTGGTGACGGGAATGGTGAAGGTAATGTAGGGTCGTGGTACGACGAGCAAGTAGAACCTTTGGTAAAAAGTAGGACGAAAATTCGCAAAGCAATTTTGATAAGCTATAATAAAAAAACACTTTGTCAAAAAGTATCGTAGCAGTACGTGCGGTTAGAGACTTTGACAAAGTGTAGTATGACGCTAACTATGAGTGTTATAACTCCATAATTACTCTGTTGAGAGCTCCGATGGTCTTATCTAAATCTTCGTAAGTAAGGGCGTCATTGAGGAAATAACTTTCAAAAGCGCTTGGAGGTAAGTAGATACCTTCGCGTAGCATTCCGTGAAAATACTTGCGGAAGCGCGCTGTATCGCTCTTAGCTGAGCTGGCGAAATCGGTTACGGGTTCTTCGGCAAAGAAGAGGGTAAACATCGAACCAAAGCTATTGATTTGGTAAGGGAACCCTGCGCGTTTTAGTACGTTGTCGAAGCCTTCGTGCAAGTAAGCTGTTTTTTTCGCCAAACTGTCGAACACCTCAGGTTGTTTATTCAGAGCTGTGAGCATTGCCAATCCAGCACTCATCGCCAAAGGATTTCCGCTAAGAGTCCCCGCTTGATACACGGGACCTTCGGGAGCTAAATAGCTCATCACCTCTTTGCTACCGGCAAAAGCCCCTACTGGGAGTCCGCCACCAATCACTTTTCCGAAGGTAACGATATCGGCTTTGATACCAAAGACCTCTTGCGCTCCGCCTTTTGCTAAGCGGAAGCCGGTCATCACTTCATCGAATATCAAAAGCGTTCCGTTTTCGGTACAGAGTTGTCTCAATCCTTCCAAAAAGCCTTCGGCAGGAGGAACACAGCCCATATTTCCTGCTACGGGTTCGATAATTACGCAAGCGATTTGCTGTGGATTGGCTTCAAAGAGGGTTTTTACGGAGGCTAAATCGTTGTAGTTTGCTAAAAGCGTATCTTTAGCCGTGCCTTGGGTCACGCCAGGACTATTGGGACTACCAAAAGTTGCGCCACCACTACCAGCCTCGATGAGAAAAGCATCGGAATGTCCGTGGTAGCAACCGGCAAACTTGATAATCTTCTCACGACCGGTATAGCCACGAGCTAAGCGTACGGCGCTCATACAAGCCTCAGTTCCGCTGTTCACAAAGCGAATCTTATCAATATGAGGCACCATTGAGACCGCTAATTCGGCGATTTGGACTTCGACTTCGGTAGGAATACCGAAAGATGTGCCTTTCTTGGCGCGCTCGGTTACTGCCTCAATTACCGGAGGATAGGCGTGGCCTAAGATGAGCGGTCCCCAAGAGGCGATATAATCGATGTACTTGCAGTTGTCCTCATCGGTGAGGTAAGCGCCTTGGGCTTCTTTGATGAAAATGGGGTGTCCCCCTACGGCATTGAAAGCGCGTACGGGAGAATTGACTCCGCCAGGGAGTACTTGTTGTGCGGCTGCGAATAGTTCGCTACTTCTTTTGTAAAGCATATCTTTTTAGGTAAGGGGTAAGAGATAAGAGGCAACAGACAATAGTTTTACTTCTTATCTCTTACTTAAGTTGAATGTCAAATTGAGTAAGGTCACGGAATTGTTGTAAACGGGCGTGGCGCTCGTCTTGGGTGAGGGTAAGTAGGCGCTCAGCCCCAAATTTCTCGATGCAAAACGAGGCGATGTTCGAGCCGTGAACAATAGCATTTTTTAGATTGCTGAACGAATAGTCGCGGGTTTTGGTGAGATAGCCCACGAGTCCGCCAGCAAAAGCGTCACCGGCACCTGTGGGGTCGAATACTTCGGCTAAGGGGAGTGCTGGCGCAAAGAACACTTTGTCGCCGTGGAATAAAAGCGCCCCGTGTTCGCCTTTTTTAATCACCACGAACTTCACACCCATTGCCATAATGCGCTGGGCGGCTTTCACGAGCGAATACTCTTTGGTAAGTTGGCGTGCTTCTTCATCGTTGATTGTAATCATATCTACGCGGGCGATTACCTCCATTAGCAAGTCCCAAGTGTGGTTCATCCAGTAGTTCATTGTGTCCATCACCACTAATTTGGGGCGTGATAGCATTTGGTCGAGTACGTCCATTTGCAGAGTAGGGTGGAGGTTGCCGAGTAAAAGCACTTCGGCATTGCGGAAGGCTTCGGGTACTACGGGCTTAAAATTGGCAAGCACGTTCAGTTGGGTGTCGAGGGTATCGCGTTGGTTCATATCGTTACGATACTTGCCACTCCAAAAGAGCGTTTTTCCTCCGTGCACTATCTCAATGCCCGATACGTCGATATGGCGCTGGGCGAGGAGGTTTAAGTAGTCTTGTGGATAGTCGTCGCCTACGATAGAGACGACGGCTGAGGAAACTTCGAACTGAGCGGCAGCAAGGGCTATATAGTTAGCTGAGCCCCCCATAATAGCGTTGCTTTTTCCGAAAGGAGTTTCTATTTGGTCGAAAGCAATACTTCCGAGAATGAGTAGTTTATTCATTTAAAATAGGTAAAACCAGTAAACACTGGATCTGTGAGTAATAGATTTCGGGGGCAAAGGTAATGAAAAAAGTGCATAGAGAGAAGGGAAAGACGAAAAAAAGTTGAGAAAGAGTGTAAGTGGGGAATTATTTAAACAAAAGAAGAGGGGGAGAAAGAGAAACTATTTTTGGTTATCTCATCAAGATGTTATACTTTTGCATTATTAGTTAGTGTTTCTAATTGCAAGAAGACTTATTTGTTTGTTGAGAAATGATAAACAAGTTGCTAAAAAATTGGATATTCTTACTTTCCTTACTAGTTATTGTCTTAGCCTTTTTTCTTTCATATATTTTCCCAGATTTATGGATAAGGGAGGGGTTTAGTAAAGGCTTTTTAAAAGGGGGGTTCTATTTCTGTGGTTTTTTTTCTGCTTTATGGATGTTACAAAATCACTTGATTCTTTTTAGAAAAGAAGAATGTTTACGTTCACTTATAATATGTGTAGGAGCCGCAACAGTTTTTTTGTGGACATATAAGCATAAAATCACATTTCGTATGGATCTACTCTTACTTTTTTTATGTGGTTTTTATTCTTTAGTTTACCGAAAATGGATAATGCCTGATAGAGTGATGATTGTTTTCTTTTTGCTGATAATATTGCGGTTTTTAGGAATACTATGGGCAGAAGACAAAGCCTTTGCTTGGCAAGATGTTAATACAGATAAACTCTATTTTTTATTACTTGTTCTTATTACTTGCATTGGTTTTCGGATAAAAGAACAAGAGAGTATGAGTTTTATTACTCTATGTTTTAAGTTGTTTTTACTATTACTTACTTTGAATATAAGTGCTTATATTTTTATACAAAAAGCTATAAATCTTTATTTTTTTAGTTTTTTGGCTTTTAATAAAGGTTATATGAATTATTATGAGCTCTTATTAGGATGGTCTATTTTTAAGCATCCTAGTTTTATAGCTTGGATAATGCTTGTAATATGGGGATTAGGAGTTTTGGTGTGGAGGAAGAATAAAGAACTTATATCATTACCAGAAGTTATTTTGTATGGAGTTCTCTTGTTTTGTTTTGTTTTTATGCTACAAGCGAGAGTAGCTATAATAGGTTTCCCTTTATGTCTTTTGATATTAGGCTGGTTTTATATTTCTAAAGAATGGACTATTCGAAAGCGTATTATAACTGAAATAGGACTGTTTTCAATGGGCTTATTAGGTATTTATTGGTTAGTTAGTCATACGACCTTTTTTGCTGATTCTGCGCGAGAGAAAATGCTTATAAAAGCAAAAGAAAGTATTAATCATCATTTTATAATAGGGGCAGGCACCTCCTATGAAAAACTTCTAGCAAACGAAACGATAGGATTAGTACACATTCACAATGATTTTTTAGCCACATTTATTGATTTAGGAATGGTTGGGTTTTCTTTGCTTTTATTATGGATATTCACTATTTACCAAAAAGGGATTTACAATAGGGATAATTATATTATATATTGCCTTATGACCTTTCTTTTATTTATGAATACGGATGTTGTTTTAAATTATCAACCAGGGGTGCTTATTTTACTTCCTTTTTTAATATTTGTTTTTTTTAAACAGGAGAAAACACTTAATTTATACTATAATAAGGGTTGAAAGAGATGTAGAATTTTATTCCAAATAGAGATAGTATCTTTTTCCTCTCGTTCCATTGAGTAGTTAGAAAGTACAAAATCAGAAGCTTTCTTCCCTTTCCCTATAATTATTTCAGGAGACTTTTCATAAATCAATAGTAGTTCTTCTACTTTCTTCGCATATTCTATGATGTTACCACCCTCTATAGGAGAAGAAAATTTGGGATTAAAATATTCTCTACCTCCTTCTCCGTGGTAACCAATCACGTAGCAACCACAAGCCATAGCTTCTATTGGTGGAAGTCCAAAACCCTCTCGATGATTGAAACTTAAAAAGAAAACACTTTGTTTCATTATATTAGCGACCTCTAGTTCGTTTTTATTATCAATAGACACCAAATTCCAGTTACGAAGCACTCCCCTAAGTTTGAGAATAAGGATTACTTGGCGTACATCATCAGTTAACTTTCGAGGCATAAAGCATATTTGTTTTTGCTTTTTAGAAGAATAAGAAAAAATCGAAGTGTCAATACCTAAGGTCATTTTATATGTGTTTAACTTAGGGAAAGTATAATTCATATAAGTTAAAGCATCTTTAGAAGCAACAATTGTTGCTAAAATATTAGGGTTATTATAAGGTGTTTGAGTATATTCTTTTTCAAAAAAATAGTGGTTGAAAGTATAATAGCAGTTTTGATTAAAGATTACTTTCTTAATATTTGGGGCTATCTTATCTATTTTATCACCGTATATTTCAGGAAAAACTAATATAGTATTCTTGTCTATAGGAATACTTCTCTTGTTTAAAAACCATAGTTTTATTTTTTTTATAAAAGTAATTTTTCTATTCCCAAGTATATATTTTAGTAATTTAAATAAGTAAGGACTATGTGATATTTGTGCATCACTATGAAACCACTTTTGCTTACTTTTACCTTGTAGTAGGACAGAGGCATTAAAGCCATTTTTTTTTAATGTTTCTGCTTGGCGAAAAATCTGTTTTACCCCACCACTCATAAAATTGTTATTAGGGCAAAGAAAGAGTATTTTAGTTTCCATTAATAATATTATGAATCCAATTTTTAATATGGTATTTTTCTCTTAGTTTTATATCTATTTCTTGATAGTCAGTTTTAAAAAATTCCAAAGGGATAGTAATGTTGTCAATATCTTCTATAACAAAGATGTTATTAGGATTGTAAAAATCATAATTTACAATATCTTTATTAGTGGTAATAAGTTTTTTTCTTAGTCCTATAGCCTCATATGGACGAAAAGACAGCCCTTTTTGGTTAGGATGTGCAATATCCAAAATAATTTTACTATCTAAATAGTATTTATATGATTTTGAAAAAGGAATAATCTCTTTAATACGTTCAATACTTTTAGGGAGCCTTTGTCGCCTACGAACGAACATTTTTCCTTTGACTGAAATATTATGTTCATCAAAATATTTAAAGATACGTTCAGCAACTTTTATTCTCTCATCATAGGTGGCTAAATAACAAACATCGTATAGGTTATTTGAATCATTATTACTTTCTGCAAAGTAGAAATTGGTAATCTTTTTTAAATGGTACTTTGCACAATCGTCTGGTTCGAAACTATAGATAATGTCAAAATCTTCTAAATATTTCTTCTGCATAGGTATTTTTTCAATACTATCCCAAAAAATAACTACTGATAATTTTGTTTTCTTTAAAGCTATTTCTATCTGATTATTAGTTAGAAGGTATGGGGCATTTATTAGTAAAATATCATAATCATTACTTTCGTTAATAAATTTAATAAACTCTTTTATATATTCATCTTTTTTTTCTCTTTTAGATTTCTTCCTAAAAGAGTTTTTAAAAAGAAGTTGTAAATCCTTTCCCCCCAATTTTTATATTGGTACTTAAAGTTTGAGACTATATAGCTCACATCACAATCACTATATTCTTTTAATCCCTTAAGAACAACTTCATTAAAACCATAATAGTCGGGGGCGATGAACAAAAGCTTCCTTTTCATCATTTTAATAGTTGTTTTATCCAACTTGAAAAACTGTATTTATCTTGTATCTCTTTTTCTAAAGGTTGATAAGGAGCGTTTAAAAACTCATCAATGTTATCAAAAGAACCTTTTTCAATTATAAATATATTATTGGGATTATAAAAATCATACTCCTTCACTAAAAGATTGTTTGTTATTAGTTTTTTACCATAGCCAATACTTTCGAATGTCCTAAACGAAAGTCCATTATGTATAGGGTTATGTAAATCTAATAAATATTCTGATTTTTGCATTTTCAAAATACTTTCTTTAAAGCTAAATTCCTTATCAATTATTTTAAACTTATAATGATAAGATTTTTTCCGCTGTGAAACTAAAAAAATATTAGGTATCAATCCTTTATTTTCTAACAAAGTACTTATTTGCTCCAACAATAATACTCTATTTTTCATATAAGTACCTACAAAGAAAACAGTTTTAGGAGTTACTACTTCTTTTGAGATTATATTATCAAAATAGAAATTAGTAGTATGTTTTAGACGCCTGCTTAAATTCAAATCTTTCTTGTCAAAAACATAGAATTTATCAAATAAGTTGATATACTTCTTAGCTAAAGGATATCTGTTTAAACCGTCCCATTGATAAGCTACTGTTTTCTTAGATATTTGTTTTACTTTATCTATTACTTCAAAATCAAATAAATCTGGGCGGATGAAAAGAGCATAGTCTGTTTTTTTGATGTGTGATAATTGGATCAGTATATCTTCTTTTGCCTTCTTATTTTTGATAGAAGGTTTATAACTTCTGTCACCAAAAAATAGTTTCTTATATCCGTGAGTAATTTTATCTTTCAAAGAAATGGCATTTGTTCTATTAGATATATCCAATACAAAAACCTCAAAGCCTAAAAACTCTAAATTATCTTTGAATTGTTCAAGTAACCCAAAGTGGTTAGGCATTGCTATAATTATTGTTTTTCCCTCAAAATCCTTCTGTTTCATCTTTTATAAATTGTGCCCAAATCTCTCTGTTTTCTTTTTCCCACCGATGGCACCCCATAGGCAGAATTTGGTTGTTAAAAGCAAGTGCTTTTTTTACTTTATTTTCAATAGAAAAAAGACAAGCTTCTTTATAGTTTGGCTTTTTAAAATCAATCCCATTTCGCTTAGGTTCTATACTAAAAAAAACATCTTCAGCATAAAAGGTACTTCTATTAGAAGGTTTTAGATACACAGCAGTTTGTTCGGTAAGCTGTTTTAATACTTCTATGAATTTTTCTCTTTTTCGCAGAGAGAAACCTCCGTTGCCTACCTCATTATAAAGCAAAATTTTGTTTTTTTGAGTTTTCCGATTGCCTTTATAGTTTATAGCTTGCTTTATAAAACAGATTGAGCTATCCCAAATTTTCTTAATAATAGGTGCTTTCTCTCTGCGACGAATCCAAGGAGCTCCTATATAATCATAATCTTTTTTACACCAAAATAATAAGTCATCTCTAAAGATATACGCATCAGTCTGATAGATAAGTATATATTTTTCAGTAAAAGCCTCGTAAAAATCTATACTAAGCATCAGTTGATTATAACCATCAATACTTTTAAAATAGGCATCATCGAAATCTCTAAAAGTAACCTTACCAAACTCTTCATAAGCTCTTATATCTAAACTTTTAGGGTGAACGAAGGTAATAGGATATTCCTTTAATACTCTAAAAACACGTTTGATAGAGATTATATCATTGCCAGACGGCTCTTCTTTATATATAGGGATAACTATATTTACCATTTTTCATTTTAATTTAGAAAAGGCAAAGATAAAACCATTTTTAAAAAACAAAATTACTTCAATAACTACTGATATTTTCATTCTTCTACACTATCTTTTGTAGTAGTTTGAGGTTCAACAAGCGTATCCGCCTCCTCATCCATTAGCATCTTCATATACTCATCAAGCTCTTGCGATTTCATAAACGGACTCGCCTTCGCTCTGAGCACCTCTACTTGTCTTTCGTAAAAATCCTTATCCAAAGGCGCTATGAGCAATAATAATTCTCCATAGCGGTCTATGGTATACTGTATTCTGGCAGTATTAGCGTATCGCTCATCTGGCGATAAGTGTGCGTAATAATTCAGTTCTTCTTGATATTTCCCAAATATCTGCAAGGCTAATTTACGAGCGGTTTCTTTCTCACCTACCTTAAAATAACCTTGTACAAAAGGATCGAGAGTGAAGTAATAGCCATAAGCCTCCAAAGGCATATGCTTCATTCCGATATCCAAGATATCTTTGGCTTTATTTAACTTGCCTTCTTCTATCAGTTTTTCGGTAAGACGTGCCAAATTACCGCGGAAGATAATACTGTTCTTACGCGTTTCGGGGTCTAAGTAAATACCTGCTTTACCCATATTGCCCCAATCCCATTTCTTTATGATGTCGTACATCAAATTACTGTCTATACGACCCATATCAAAGGGGTGCTTCTTATCGATTTCTGTTTTAATAGGCACAAGTTTGTACACCAGTCCATCTAATTGCAAGTACTCCTTCATCCAGATATACTCAGCAGAGTCCATACTACCTCCTGAGAAGTATATCGGGCGTTTCCAGTCGTTATAAGCCAAAATATCCAGCATCACAATACGTGCTTTATCGATAGCACTAGGGAGCGTGATATCTATATAGTCTACTATCTTATCAGCGTCTTCGGGTTTTACAATACCGCTCTTTAATACGTTTTCTTTATTTACAGGAATCCGTATTTTGTTCGTAGGGTAGTAGTTAAAAGTTCTACTTTCACTACTACTGCTACTCAGCTGTGTATTGGGGTCATCGCTGGTTACCCATTTCACAAAGTCTTTAATATTCCAGCGGTTCTCGGTGCGTTTTTGGAAATACACCCCTTCACGCACCCCGTGAGCATATTGTTTGTGCACCATTTCACCTGGGATAGGACTACTTTGGTACGCTTGGCGCTTCATTTGGTCTATATACCAATCCGTTTGCAACAAACTTGTGTTGATAACACGCACATCGGTGCGATAGCCTTCTATTTCTTGGGCATACCACAGTAAGAACGTATCGTTATCGCCAATGGTGAATATCATAGCGTCCTTATCTTTAGCTACCGAGCTCAAATAAGCGTCCGCAATAAACTCTGCCGAATACTTTTGCGAGCGGTTGTGGTCGTCCCAATTCTCACTTGCCATCAGCACAGGTACAGCAAGCAAACTCGCTACCACTGCCAAAGGTGCTCCTATTCGTGGCGAAAGCACCTTCCTAAGTGCGTGGAATAACGCGTATACACCCACTCCTATCCATATAGCAAAAGCGTAGAACGAACCTACTAACGCATAATCTCGCTCTCGCGGTTCAAACGGTCGTTCGTTCAGGTATATTTTCATTGCCAAACCCGTAAAGAGGAAAAGCATCATCACTACCCACGTTTGGCGTTCGCTCTTCGTCGCCATAAAAAATAACCCTAAGAGTCCTAAGAGCAGAGGCAGGAAATAGTAAGTATTACGAGCTTTATTGTTCAGCACATCGGCTGGAAGGTTGTCTTGCGAACCAAGGCGCAAACTATCAATAGGCTTAATGCCCGATAACCAGTTGCCGTGGTCATTTTCCATCTTGCCTTGCACATCGTCTTGCCTGCCTATAAAGTTCCAAGCAAAATAGCGGAAGTACATATACCCAAACTGATACTCGAACAAGTAGTGCATATTCTTCCAAAAACTTGGCTTCTCTACTTCTATATAGTCCCGATATTCGGTAAGAAATTGGTCGTAACGCTCAGGCGGAAGCGGTTGTATTTGCATTTGCCTTTGCACTTCTTGTAAGAACTGATAGAGCTTCGGCTCGTTATACGCTTCTTCTTTTATTCTAAACGTAAGTAGTCCTGTGAGCTTCATATAATTCGCCGCGTGTTGCGCACTCCACATTCTCGGCAAAACACCCTCTTGTTTGCTATTCGATGCCATCTGAGCGTTTTTGTACTGATTCACGATGATGTATTTCCCTAAGGCATAATCGCGCTCGTATTTTGGCTTCGCGTCTTCATATGGGTTCTCTTCGTCTAATCCAGCGTATTTATCTGAATACATAGGACCGTAGAACAAATGCGTTTCGGGATATTGTTCAAGGTTGTAATAAGCTAATAGCAAACGCGCATCAGTCGGACTGTTCTCATTGATAACCGTATCAGCATTCGCGCGAATAGGGATCATTAGCCAAGACGAAAACCCTATAAACACAAACAACAAGCATAAAATGCCCGTTTGCAAGCGCACTTTGTTTTGCTTATAAGCGTAGTTCAGCGTAAAATAGAAGAACGCAATAACCGAAAGCCCCGCGATAATAGTCCCTGAGTTGAACGGCATACCGAAGCTATTCACAAAAAATACTTCCAAATAACCAAAGTACGCCAAGGTGTAAGGTAATATCAGTTTAAATATCAACAGCAAAATAGCGATAGAAACTACATTAGCAATGATGAAGTTCACTACCGTTTTCTTGTAGTTACTCTTGAAGAAATAAAGCATACCAATAGCAGGAATGGTCAGTAGCGCCATAAAGTGCACCCCAAACGACAGCCCCACTACTAACGATATCAGTAACAACCAGCGGTCGCCACGTGGTTCGTGCAAACTGTCCGTCCACTTGATGCCTAACCAAAACATAGCCGACATAAATAGCATTGCCATTGCATACACTTCTGCTTCCACCGCGTTAAACCAAAAACTATCCGAGAAAGTATAGGCAAGAGCCCCTACAACCCCACTCCCCAAAACAGCGATAAACTGCCCTTGGGTAAGCGTAGCAGGCGTTTTTTCTTCAACAGAATCGGTTCTTTTTAAAGCGATTTTCTTGGTCAAATTTACAATGATGAAGTACAAGAAAAGAACTGTAAAAGCACTCGATAAAACCGACATATAATTCACAAACAGCGCAATCTTATCCGAGTTCGGAGCAAAAGCAGCTATAAAAGCGCCCATCATTTGGAATAAAGGCGCTCCAGGAGGGTGACCCACTTGCAATTTCGCTGAGGTAGCAATATACTCGCCACAATCCCAAAAGCTAACCGTAGGTTCTACCGTAAGCCCATAAGTGATAAGAGCTACGGCAAAAACAGCCCACCCCACAATGAGGTTATATTTCTTAAATTGATTATCTGTCATCAGTACTTTATATTTCAAAGTGCAAAGGTAAGAAACAATTACCAAATGAGCAAATTTGTCAATCAGATATAACCCCCTCACTTCTCCATTTTCTCATTTTCAAATTTGCTAATTCTCTAATTTCTCTTCCCCTTTTCCGTCCCTACATTCCCCCTTTGGAGGGGGCTAGGGGGAGGTTTCCTCCGCTTTTCCGTCGCTCTCTACTCGTCACTACACCCCCTCTCCTTGGGAGAAGTCTCCGAATAGGAGAGTATGTGATTGGGGAGAGGATTCCTTTTCTTTCGCCTCGAAACCCCGTTTTTACCATTTTTCGCATCGCTGTATTATACTATTAATCAATTTTTTACACACCCTTTCTATACCAATCGTCCAAGATTCGTATAAGCTTCCTATAAGCTCTCTATAAGCTAACCCCATCCATCTTACATCCCTTTTTCATCAAAAACCCTCCCTCCCCTCTTCCGAACTTCTCCGTTTCCTTCCGAATCCTTCTAACCTATCCAATTTGTCCGACAAGTCTGACCTGTCAAAAAAAAGATTTTTATCACTATTCATTTCCTAATTTCCACATCTGCTAATCTGCTAATTTTCTCCCGCCCGTCGTGCTACGACTGCCTGTGCGGCTCGCACCTTTGCCAAAGTTAATCCCCTCCGCTGGTTTACAAGGCGCAGCCTTGATTTTGTTTAAATTTTGTTTGATTTCTGAGGCACAGCCTCATTCCTCTAGCTCGCATCACATTTTCTCATTTCCTAATTTGCTAATTTTTTTCCTGCCTGTGTGGCTCACACTGCCCGTGCGGATCGCACCTCATTTTCCCATTTTCTAATTTTCTCATTTCTCTCACCCGTGCGACTTGCACCCCCTTATTTCCATTTCTTTTTTCGTTATAGATATATTTGTCTTATATTTTAATCATAAAACGTTAAAGATTGTTAAATAAAATAGATTTATCGCTATTTTATTTGTAAATGTGAAATAATTTTTCTTACTTTGCCCAAAAATAAAAAACAAATTGTACTATGGAAAACACAGCAAAACTGATTTTTGAAGGGAAAGAATACGAATTTCCTATCGTAGTAGGCACCGAAAACGAAAAAGCGATTAATATCGAAAAATTGCGTGCCCTCACTGGTTTGGTAACCTTGGATTCGGGTTACAAAAACACGGGTTCTTGCAAGAGTGCCATTACCTTCCTCGACGGCGAACGGGGCATCTTGCGCTATCGTGGCTATAACATCGAAGATTTAGCTGCTAAAGCCGAGTTCCTCGAAGTAGCCTATCTTCTTATTTTTGGAGAACTCCCCACTGCCGAACAGTATGACGATTTCAAAAAAACAATTCACAAGTACACCCTTGTTCACGAGGATATGCGCCATATTATGGACGGTTTCCCGCGCTCGGCTCACCCTATGGGGGTATTAGCATCAGCTACCAGTGCGCTCACCGCTTTCAATCCGGTACCGGTAAACGTACATTGTCCTAAAAACGTGTATCAAGCGGTCTGTAAAGCCATTGCCAAAGTAACTATCATCGCTTCTTGGGTGTACCGCAAACGCGAGGGCTTACCGCTGAATTATTACGACAATAGCAAGGGCTATATCGAGAACATTTTGCGCCTCTTCTTCGAAATCCCTACTGAGGAATATAAAATCAACCCTACGGTAGTGAGTGCTCTCAACAAACTGCTCATCCTTCACGGCGACCACGAACAGAACTGCTCTACTTCTACGGTGCGTTTGGTGGGGTCTTCCGAGGCGGGTCTGTTTGCGAGTATTTCCTCTGGAGTTTCAGCCCTTTGGGGTCGTCTCCACGGCGGGGCAAACCAAGCGGTGATTGAAATGCTTGAAGAAATTCATAAAGACGGAGGCGATGTCGATAAGTTCATTAATAAAGCAAAAGACAAAAATGACCCTTTCCGTTTGATGGGCTTTGGGCACCGTGTATACAAAAACTTCGATCCACGGGCTAAAATCATCAAAGCCGCTGCCGATGATGTGCTCAATGCTTTGGGTATAGAAGACCCTATTTTCAGTATTGCTAAACATCTCGAAAAGGTAGCTTTGGAAGATGAGTACTTCAAATCACGCAATCTCTATCCCAATGTCGATTTCTATTCGGGTATCATCTACAAAGCCTTGGGTATGCACTTAGAGATGTTCACTGTGCTTTTTGCTATCGGTCGTCTCCCTGGTTGGATTGCCCAATGGAAGGAAATGCGCCAAGGAGGAGAACCTATCGGTCGTCCACGACAAATATACGTAGGTGCCACCGAAAGAGCTTTTGTTGAATTGAATAAACGATAAGAATGAAAAATATTATCTATACCATTACCGATGAGTCGCCCTATTTAGCTACGCATTCGCTATTGCCTATCATCAAACGCTTTTGCGCCTCTTCGGGTATCAACTTTGAAGCCAAAGATATCTCATTGGCAGGGCGTATTTTAGCCTCTTTCCCCGATTTTCTCACAGCAGAACAACGGGTGCCTGATGCCCTCAGCGAATTGGGGGCGTTGGCAACACGTCCAGAAGCCAATATCATCAAGTTGCCTAATATCAGTGCTTCGGTACCCCAACTGAAAGCGGCTATTGCCGAATTGCAATCACAAGGCTATGCGCTCCCCGATTACCCTGAAAATCCTGCCAATGAAGCCGAAACAGCTATCAAACAGCGGTATGACAAGGTGAAAGGCAGTGCGGTGAACCCTGTCTTGCGCGAGGGTAATTCCGATAGGCGCGCACCTAAATCGGTAAAACAATACGCTCAAACGCACCCGCATTCAATGGGAGCGTGGAGTGCTGAGAGTCTCACGGAAGTCGCTACGATGCAAGCGGGCGATTTCTACCACAACGAGCAATCAGTAACCCTCAAAAAAGCCGATGTGGTGCGCATAGAGTTGGTAAGCCCTAAACACGAAATGCAGGTGCTCAAAGCCGGACTTCCTTTGCAAGCGGGCGAAGTGATAGATGCTACTTTTATGAGCAAAGAGGCACTTTGCAAATTCTATAAAAAAGCCTTTGTCGAAGCGAAAGACAAGGGCGTACTCCTCTCTTTGCACCTGAAAGCCACGATGATGAAGATTTCTGATCCCATTCTCTTTGGCTATGCGGTTGAAACGTACTTTGCTAATTTGTTCCAAAAACACCCACGTGAACTGAAAGCCTTAGGGGTGAATGCACGCAATGGTCTTTCGGATATTCTGGCGAAAATAGCACAATTACCTGTTGAAGAACAAGAACCTTTAAAGCACGATATCGAGGGAGCACTTACACGAGCAGCAGCCTTGGCAATGGTGAATTCTGATAAGGGGATTACCAACTTGCATTTCCCTAACGACGTGATTGTAGATGCTTCTATGCCGGCAATGATTCGCAATGGGGGTAAAATGTGGAATGCCAAAGGGGAGGCACAAGATACTTTGGCGGTACTGCCCGATAGCACTTATGCGCGTATCTACCAAGTGGTGATTGACTTCTGTAAGAAACACGGGGCGTTCAATCCTGCTACGATGGGAAGTGTTGCCAATGTGGGCTTAATGGCACAAAAAGCTGAGGAATACGGCTCGCACGACAAGACTTTCGAAATCCCTCATAGCGGACGTGTACAAGTGGTAGGCGCCGATGGTAAAGTGTACTTATCGCACAAGGTAGAAAAAGGTGATATTTGGCGTATGTGCACTACAAAAGATACCCCAGTGCAAGATTGGGTGAAATTAGCGGTAACACGCGCACGCCTCAGCAAAACGCCAGCGGTTTTTTGGTTGGACGAGCACCGCGCTCACGATGCGCAACTCATCAAAAAAGTAAAACACTATTTGGCAACCCACGATACCGAGGGGGTAGATATCCGTATAATGTCGCCCGAAACGGCGATGCTCTTCACCTTAGAGCGTACTCGCAAGGGCAAAGATACCATTTCAGTAACCGGCAATGTGTTGCGCGATTACCTCACCGATTTGTTCCCTATCTTAGAATTAGGCACCAGTGCCAAAGTGCTCTCTATCGTCCCTTTGATGAACGGTGGCGGACTCTTTGAAACGGGTGCAGGGGGCTCAGCACCTAAATTAACCGAACAGTTTCTTGCCGAAAATCATCTTCAATGGGATTCCTTAGGAGAATTTCTCGCCTTAGGAGCTTCGTTAGAGCATTTTGCGCAAAAACACAAGAACCCCAAAGCCTCAATCTTAGCCCAAACCCTCGATGAGGCAACGAGTAAGCTGTTGAACAACGATAAATCGCCACAAGCCAAAGTAGGCACGCTCGACAATCGCGGAAGTCACTTCTATTTGGCGCTCTATTGGGCAGAAGCTTTAGCGACACAAACTCAAGACAGCGCACTTGCCAAAGAGTTTGCTCCTATCGCCAAAGCCCTAAAAGACAACGAAGCGACTATCGTGGAAGAGCTGACCCGCATACAAGGCACACCGGTAGATTTAGCAGGTTATTACCACCCCGATTTCACCAAAGTAGCAACAGTAATGCAAGGAAGTAAAACACTAAAAAAGATATTATGATTTTTGATATTGAAATGATAAAGAAGGTCTACGCCCAATTTCCTGAGCGCGTAGACAAAGCCCGACAAGTGGTAGGACGACCCCTTACCCTTGCTGAAAAAATATTGTATACCCACTTGTGGGACGGCACTCCTTCACGTGCTTTTGAGCGTGGGAAAGACTATGTAGATTTCGCTCCCGACCGCATCGCTTGTCAAGATGCGACCGCTCAAATGGCGCTCTTGCAGTTTATGCAAGCGGGCAAAAGCAAAGTGGCTGTCCCCACCACCGTGCACTGTGACCACCTTATCCAAGCCAAAGAAGGCGCGGCAACCGACCTGAAAGTGGCTACCGAACAGTCTAAAGAAGTATTCGATTTCCTCTCTTCGGTATCCAACAAATATGGTATTGGTTTCTGGAAACCTGGCGCAGGGATTATTCACCAAATAGTCTTGGAAAACTACGCTTTCCCTGGCGGAATGATGATAGGCACCGATTCGCATACGGTGAATGCTGGAGGATTAGGAATGCTCGCCATTGGCGTAGGCGGTGCCGATGCCGTAGATGTGATGGCAGGAATGCCGTGGGAACTGAAATTCCCTAAGCTCATAGGCGTAAAACTCACGGGTAAACTCAGCGGTTGGACTGCCCCAAAAGACGTGATTCTTAAAGTCGCCGATATACTCACCGTAAAAGGGGGTACGGGTGCTATTGTAGAATACTTTGGCGAGGGTGCTAAATCGCTTTCGTGTACGGGGAAGGGTACTATTTGTAATATGGGTGCCGAAATAGGGGCTACTACCTCTACTTTTGGCTATGATGAGGCGATGCGTCGCTATTTGCTCGCCACTGGGCGCGAAGAAGTAGCCCTCGCTGCCGATGCGATTGCGCCTTACCTCACTGCCGACCCCGAAGTCTATGCCGACCCCGAAAAGTATTTCGACCAACTCATCGAGATAGACCTCTCTACCTTAGAGCCTTATATCAACGGGCCTTTCACCCCCGATAGAGGTACTCCTGTATCCAAGATGAAGGAGGTAGCCCGTGCCAACGATTGGCCCTTGGAGGTGCAATGGGGGCTCATCGGTTCGTGTACTAACTCGTCTTACGAAGACCTCACCCGCGCGGTTTCGGTGGTAAAACAAGCCTTAGAAAAGAGAATTACCCCTAAAGCTTCCTTTGGTATCAACCCAGGCTCTGAACAAATACGCTATACTACCGAACGCGATGGCATCATAGACGCTTTTGAGCAGTTGGGCACCCGTGTGTTTACCAATGCTTGTGGTCCCTGCATTGGTCAGTGGGACAGAGAAGGCGCTGAGAAACAAGAGAAAAATACGATTGTCCATTCCTTCAACCGCAACTTCTCTAAGCGCGCCGACGGGAACCCTAATACGCACGCTTTTGTCACTTCCCCCGAAATGGTAGCGGCTTTGGCAATTGCCGGTAGGTTAGACTTCAACCCTATCACCGATACCTTGCTAAACGACAAAGGTGAAGCGGTAAAACTCGATCCTCCTTATGGTGATGAATTGCCTTCTAAAGGTTTTGCGGTTGATGACCCTGGCTATCAGGCTCCCGCCGAAGATGGTAGCAATATCGAGGTAGTGGTATCGCCTACCTCTAACCGTTTGCAACTGCTCACGCCTTTCACTCCTTGGGACGGTGAGAATATCACAGGGGCTAAACTCCTCATCAAAGCGCAAGGCAAATGCACCACCGACCATATTTCGATGGCAGGAGCTTGGTTGCGTTTCCGCGGACATTTGGACAATATTTCTAACAATATGCTCATAGGGGCGGTAAATGCTTTCAACGGTAAAACCAACTCTGTGAAAAACCAACTTACAGGCGAATACGACGAAGTGCCTAAAGTACAGCGCGCCTATAAAGCTGCGGGTATCCCTTCTATTGTAGTAGGCGACCACAACTATGGCGAGGGCTCTTCACGTGAGCACGCTGCTATGGAACCTCGTCATTTGGGCGTACGAGCGGTATTGGTAAAATCGTTTGCGCGCATTCACGAAACCAACCTTAAAAAACAAGGAATGCTTGCCCTTACCTTTGCTAATGAAGCCGATTACGATAAGATTCAAGAAGACGATGTAATCAACTTCCTCGATCTCACCGCCTTTGCGCCTGGCACTCCATTACATTTGGAATTTGTACATAAAGACGGCAGTAAAGATGTGATTACCTGCAACCATACCTACAATGCTCAGCAAATAGGTTGGTTTAAGGCAGGAAGCGCACTGAACCAGTTAAAAGAGAAAAGTGAAAGATAAAATGAATGGTGAAAAAGAAGCTGTCCGAAAAGGTCTCAAAATAGCATTTGCGTCGCTACACTTTGCCAAAGTTAATCGTCCGTCGTGCTACGACTGCCTGTGCGACTCGCACCTTTGGCAAAGTTAATATAGCCATCTTTGTCTTTGGTTCTCCCCTTTTGAGCCTCTCCGACCCCTCCCCCGATAGCTTCTTCTTTCCGTCGCTACATTCCCCCTTTGAATGGAAGTCCGCGATAGCGGAGTATGTGATAGGGGGAATGTTATCCCCTAGTGCCTATGGCCTAAGGCCTAGTGCCTCTTCCTCTTTCTTTCGCCTCGAAACCCTCTTTTTATCATTTTTTGCATTGTTGTATTATACTATCTATCAACTACTTATATACCCTTTCTATACCAATCGTCCAAGATTCGTATAAGCTTCCTATAAGCTCTCTATAAGCTAACCCCACCCATCTTACACCCTTTTTTCACCAAAACTTCTCTCAGCTATCTTCCGAACTCCTCCGTTTTCTTCCGAATACACCTAACAGTCTCAATGCGTCGCTTTTTCATCTCAAACTTTGCCAAAGTTAATCGCCCGTCGTGCTACGACCTTTGGCAAAGTTGATTACCTTGATAATCAATTGCATTTAGTTACATTATAGGGGCGTTTGCAAACGCCCCTATAAACAGAATTCTTCAGATAGATTCATTTTTTTATTGGAATAGTTGTATCAAATTTTCTATGACCCCGAAGTTTGTTTGCTGCGCTAATTCATTCAAAAGTGTTTTTGTAATTGTTATTAGTCTTTAGTAAAAAAGATTTGGAAATATTATAAAAATATATTACTTTTGTAGCACAAAATAAGCTATTTAAATAATTGTAAAAAATATTGAATATGAATACTTTACAACAAATAGAAGAAGATATAAAAGAGTTTTTAGATAAAGAACTAAAAGAAGAAGGGAGAGTATTCCTTAATGAATGGGATTTTCAAATGAGCTTATCCCTATTCCTAACACATATAAAAGGTTATAAAGTTCACTTAGAGTATGTTGTGCCTTTAAACTTTTTAAAAAAAAGAGAATATCCATTTGCTAACAAAGAAAATATCAACATTGATATTGTGATAGAGAAAGAAGGTCTTTTTTATCTTATAGAACTCAAATATAAAACTCAAAGAGCAACTATAAAATTTGAGCGATTTGGTGAAATAAATTGTGTTTCATTAAAAGACCAGTCTCGCATACCTATGAGTAAATATGATTTTTGGAAAGATGTAGCTCGTTTAGAATTCCTAAAAGAAAGTTTTGAGAAAGTTAAAGGTGGACTTTGTATATTTCTAACGAATAATAAAACTTATACAAAGGGAGATAAAGGTATTTCAGAAGAATTTACTATGGAGGCTCAGAAGCATCATATAGGTACATTAACTCTTAAAGATGGCAAGACGAAAAAAAAGTGCCCAGAATTTTCATTGTCAAAAGACTATCAGATAGAGAAATGGCACGAATTGACAAATGAGGAAACTAAAATAGCTTTTCACTATTGTATAGTAAGAGTTGATTAAAAATAACGAATTGGCTAATTCTCTCATTTCTCTCATTTCTCTCGCCCGTGCGACTCAAAAAAGTATTAATTGGTATTATTTTTGCATACAAAAAACCATTAATAATAAAACATATGAGTAAAAATGTATCCGACCAATTGGTCGAAATGTTAGTACAAGCAGGCGTAAAAAGAGTTTATGCCATTACCGGCGATAGCCTCAACCCTGTGAACGACGCCATCCGTCGCGATGGTCGCCTTGAGTGGATACACGTCCGCCACGAGGAATCAGCAGCTTATGCAGCCTCTATGGACGCCGAACTAAACGGCATAGGCTGTTGTATGGGGAGTTCAGGTCCTGGACACGTACACCTTATCAACGGACTCTACGACGCCAACCGCTCAGGCAACCCTGTGATTGCCATTGCCAGCACCTGCGCTACCCATAAATTTGGTACCCACTGGTTCCAAGAAACCAACCCCTTCTTGCTGTTTCAAGATTGCAGTAAATACGTATATGTAGCCAATACCCCAAAACAGTTCACCACAATGATGCAACGCGCCATACAAACGGCTATCAACGAGAAAGGCGTGGCGGTGTTGGGACTCCCAGGTGATGTAGCAGGTGCCGACCTCGAAGAGGTACCTACTGCTACACAAACCTTCTTAGCAAAACCTGTGGTACGCCCTTCCGATAGTGAACTCGACAAATTATCAGCCGTACTAAACGACGCTAAAAACAAGAAAATAGCCCTTTACTGCGGTCACGGTTGTCAGTATGCGGTGAAAGAAGTAGAACAGCTTGCCGAAACCCTTAAAGCGCCTATCGTGGCTTCTTTCCGTGGCAAAATATTCTTCGACCGCACCGATAGCCCTTATATAGCGGGAATGAACGGCTTGCTCGGACACCGTTCAGGTTATGATGCTTGCGCCAAAGCCGATGTGCTCGTAATGCTCGGCACCGACTTCCCTTATGCGGAGTTCTTGCCTAAGAAAAGCACTATTATCCAAATAGATGAACGCCCCGATATCATTGGTCGTCGTGCCAAAGTAGATTACGGCTTTGCAGGCGATGTGAAGGATACGATTACCGCCTTATTGCCTAAACTCACCCCTCGCACCGACGATAGTTTCCTCAAAGACATTCACAAAGAGTATTTGGAACTCGAAAAATCATTAGACGATTACACCAAAAAGAAAACCGAAGAGAACCAAATAGACCCCGAATATGCAGCTAAACTCTTAGATAAATACGCCGCCAACGATGCTATTTTCACCGTCGATACGGGTATGAATGTAGTGTGGGCAGCGCGCTTTATCAAAGGTACGGGTAAACGTTATCTCACCGGTTCTTTCAACCACGGTTCTATGGCAAACGCCCTCCCAATGGCAATTGGCGCAGCAGCTTCCTCCAAAGGCAGACAAGTGGTAGCAATGTGTGGCGACGGCGGTCTATCAATGCTCTTGGGCGATTTGGCTACCCTGATGCAATACCAATACCCTGTGAAAATATTTGTGTTCAACAACCGTTCGCTCGCAATGGTGAAACTCGAAATGGAAGTATCGGGCTACCTCGATTGGCAAACCAATATGGTAAACCCACCTTTCGACAAACTCGCCGACCTGATGAACATCAAAGGTTATGAAGTGCGCAAAACCGAAGACCTCGAAGCTACCGTAAAAGCAGCTTTCGAGCACGACGGACCTACTTTGGTGAATATCTACACCAATCGCGATACCTTAGCGATGCCTCCTCATATCACTTTTGAACAGATGAAAGGCTTTGCGACCAACATCATCAAGAAGATAGGTCAAGGCGACTTTGCAGAAGCCAAAGGCAGTATTGCCAACAGTATGAAACACATCAAGGACGTTTTTTAGATTTTAATTTTGATAATAAAAAAGTCGCTAAGCATCTCGCTTAGCGACTTTTTTTTCTTGTATTTACTGTGTTACTCTCATTTTTTCAATTCTTAGCCTTGTACCTCAAACGCACAACCCTTGTCCTAAAATCCTACAATCCTTGCATAAGAATTTGCCCATAAAAAATTATCGCCAGAATTTTGCACCGTAAAAACTTGATAAGAGAAAAGCCGAAAGACAAAAGGTAAATATAAAGTCGACGCCTTCCATCTTTTAGTTCTTGACCTCTTATCTAAAAAATCAATCATTATGGCAAAAAGTAGAAATAATGTAGTAACCGAAGGATTGAGCGGTATGTTAGCTCGCCAAATCGTATTCCGCCAACGCGCAGGACAAACCATCGTAGGGAAAGCCCCCGTTCGCTCTCAGAAAGCAAGCCAAGCACAACAGCTACATCAGCAAAGGTTTGCCCGAGCAGCTTTCTATGCAAAAAGCGCTTTGCAAAATAGTGCACTTAAGCAAAGCTATGCCGAGGAAGCTAAAAAGCGTCCAGGTACCACCCCCTATAATATGGCAATTGCCGATTATCTTAAAGCTCCTGTGATTGACGCGGTAGATACCTCAAACTATACAGGTTCCGTTACCGGAGAAAAGATTGTCGTACAAGTGTCCGACACTTTTAAAGTAACAGGCGTGAAAGTGAAAATCACCGACCACGATGCTACACTTGTAGAAGAGGGGAATGCTACCTTCCAAGAAGGTAAGTGGGTGTATACCACCACTGTGGTAAACGCTTCTCTTACCGGCGATAAGGTAATAGTAACAGCCACCGACCGTCCTGCCAATGTTACCACTAAGGAATTTATCCTTTAAAGTGAGTAACAACAAGAAAGGTAAAGCCAGTTTTACTGGCTTTACCTTTTATCTTTTACTTTATAATCACCCTTATTACAAAATAATTCGTACCTTTGCATCGCTTGTTACCTTTTACCTACTTGTACGGCTCGCACCTTTTACCTTTATCTAAAAAATATTATTATGGAACATTCACACCTCGGTCACGACCATCATCACCACGGTCACGACCACCATCACCACACCGTAACCGACCTCAGTACTCTCAATCGTGCCTTCTACATAGGCATTGGGTTGAATCTGCTTTACACAATAATTGAGTTTGTAGTAGGCTTTCGCGTCGATTCCTTAGCACTTATCTCCGATGCAAGTCATAATTTAAGCGATGTTGCCAGTTTAGTGATTTCACTTATCGGTATGAAACTCACCCATCGCACCGCTACTCAGCTCTATACCTATGGCTACAAAAAGGCATCTATTCTCGCATCGCTCATCAATGCGGTACTACTGATGTATATTGTGATAAAAATCTTTATCGAAGCCTTCGAGCGTCTTGCTAATCCGCCCGAAATGGTAGGTTCAGCAATTATGCTTACAGCTTTTATAGGAGTAATAATCAATGCAGTTTCAGCATTCCTATTCTACAAAGGACAGAAGACAGATATCAATGTCAAAGGAGCTTTTCTGCACCTAATGCTCGATGCTTTGGTATCGGTAGGGGTAATTATCTCAGGGGCAATAGTATATTTTACCGGTTGGAACTTAGCCGACCCTATCAGTAGTTTTATGGTAGGTATTGTGATTCTGTTCTCCACTTGGGGATTGCTCAAAGAAAGTGTAAAACTCATCTTAGATGGAGTGCCTCACGACATCGATAAGGAGCATATACAGCACCTTATAGAAGAGCACCCAATGATAGAAAGCGTACATCACTTGCATATTTGGGCGCTCAGTAGCTCACAGAACGCTCTCACGGCTCATATTGTACTAAAAGAGTGTATTACGCTTAAAGAATTTATGAATATTAAAGCCGAGTTAAAGCACAAGCTCTCACACGAAGGGATTACCCACAGCACTTTTGAAATAGACACCGATAATTGCCACTGCGAAGAAGAAAAATGTAATTAATACCACAATGTTAATAGCTTAAACGAAGAATAAACTACTATATAAAATCACTATTTATTACCAGTATTATTGGCATTACTGGTATTATTGGTATTAGAAAGGATTCCGCCACTGAGGGCAAACTCCATTGCTTTTTGGGAAGAGAAACCTTCAGCAGGCTTTATGTTATCTTTGGAAGTAACAATCACCCAACCAGAAATAGCATATGAATGCGGAAGATAAACACTTACCATTTCGCTGAGTTCAGCAAAATCCATAGAAGGTTGGGTAAGGAACCCAATGCGCCATATTTCGGGCGTTTCATTCACTTTTACCCATACCGGATTAGTAAGCTTTCGTTTGTCACCTACAAAAGAAGCTAAAATATCTTTAATAGAAGAATAAATAACCTTTACACCGGGAATATGGGCTACTAAATAATCTAATAGTCCCACGAACAGTTTCCCTAAAATCAGTCGGCTACCAATGAAACCAATAATAGCAGTACCAAGTAAAACCAAAGCAAAAACTAACCCAGGGTAAGCCTTTGAAATATCAGGCACAAGGTTATCTACACTCTTGAAAATCGACCAAATAATCCAGATAGTAGCGCTCAGCGGACCTATGATAAGAATCCCCTGAAAAAAGTATTTGATAAAGGTACTGAAATAATGTTTTGACATATTATTTATTACTAAAAAATAGAAGTATGTGTTTGTGCGGTAAACTCTTCTAAGAACTTCATTCCTCTATATGAATTGCCTTTGTTATTAAGTTTCGGACTCCATACCGCAATGCTATAATGATTAGGCAAAAGGGCTACAATACCGCCTCCTACACCGCTTTTACCTGGTAGTCCTACCTTAAAAGCAAACTCCCCCGACTCATCATAGAAACCGCACGTTTGCATCAAAGCGTTTACCCGTTTAGTACAAGTTTCAGTAAGGATTTGAACTCTATCGTGCATACGAATACCATCGTTGGCAAGAAACGAGAAGATATATGCCATCGATTTGCAAGTAAGCTCTAATGAACAGAGCTTAAAGTAGAAATTGAGTACCTCAATAGGGTCATTCTCTATGTTCCCTAATGATTTGATATAATAACATAAGGCAAAATTGCGGTATCCTACTGATTTCTCCGATTCGGCTACTAATATAGAGTAATTTATACTATCATCATTAGCTAATTCTCTTACAAAAGTTAAGAAATCGGCTTCAGCATCTTCTAAGATAGAGAGGAGAATATCACAAACTACAATAGCCCCTGAATTGATAAGAGGGTTACGTGGAATACCGTTGTCGGCTTCTAACTGTATTAATGAATTGAATGAAGTGCCCGAAGGTTCTACATCTACACGTCGCCATAGTTGGTCGCCTATAATACTATATGCCAACGAAAGGGCTAATACCTTAGAAATACTCTGTGCTGAAAACTTTTCATCGCAATCACCAATCCCATACGATTGTTTGTTGAGGCTATAAAAATATACCCCAAACTTATCGGGGTTCACTTGTGCCAATTCTGGGATATAAGTAGGAACTTTACCTAAATTATCAGCAGATAAAACAGATTGGTATATAGTGTCAATTATTTTAGAATATTTCATATGTATTTATTGGGGATTGTTCGTTCTGATGATTTTGATTTGCTTGATGCGTTTTTTGTCAAAAGCCTCTACAATGAATTTATAGTTACCAAAGAGAATAGGAGTTCCTTTCTGAGGGAAGTTGCCCGAAATCTCCAAGAGAAAGCCTGCAAGCGTTTCGGCATCACCGCGATTTTCGTCAAATAGAGCCTCTTCTTCATCGGTAAATTCAAGAATGCGATAGAAGTCCTTCAATACCGTTTTTCCTTCAAAAATAAAGACATTATCATTGATTTTGGAGTGTGTTACATCTTCATCGTCAAACTCATCGTTGATATTTCCCACAATCTCTTCTATGATATCCTCTAAGGTAATCACTCCACAAGTACCACCGTATTCATCTACTACAACAGCGAGGTGTATCTTCTTCTCTTGAAACTCGCTCAACAAATCGTCTAATTTCTTGTTTTCGGGAACGAAGAAAGCATTGCGTTTCACACTATTCCAGTCGAAATCAGTTTTGTCTAAATGTGGCAATAGGTCTTTGATGTAAATTACCCCTGTGATATGATCTAAATTCTCGTGGTATACGGGAATGCGCGAATAGCCTATCGCCACTATTTCGTTTAGCAACTCCTGATATGAGAGCTCTTCGCTGAGAGCAAAGATGTCTACACGGGGTACCATTACTTCTCGGGTTTCGGTATTACCAAAAGAAACAATGCCCTCTAATATCTTCTTTTCCTCGTTGGTGGTATCTTCTTCGGAGGCGAGTTCTAAGGCTTGCGAGAGTTGCCCTACTGAAATATTACTTTTCTGTTTGCCCAATTTTTTTTGTATCCATACGGTAAAGTTTTTCATCGGCATACTGATGGGCGTAAAGAAGGTGTCGAGGGAATAGATGAAGTAAGCTATGCGCTGTGAAAACAAAATATTGTTGCGATTGGCGTAGATTTTAGGCAGGATTTCACCGCAGAGCAAAAGCACAAAGGTAACCACACCCACATCGAGTACTGCCCGTACCCAAGGAGTTGTAATTTCTCCGAAGAGGAAGTCGCCTAAATCTACAAAGAGGAGTACGATAGAGATGTTTACCAAGTTATTGGCAATAAGTACCGTTGCCAATAGCTTTTTAGGATTCTCTGCGAGTTTGGCTATAATATTGCCGGTAGGCGTTTTTTCTTCTTTGAGTGTTTCAATCTCAGCAGGAGTAAGCGAAAAGAGAGCTACCTCAGCTCCTGAGATAAGAGCAGAGCAGAATAATAATAGTATAAACACTGCAAATTGAATAACGATACTCAAATCGATGTTTAAGAAAGGCATTAATGAGAGTACCGACAAAGGTTCTGTTTCCAAAATATTATTATTTCGTTACACATTTAGAAAGGAGGCTCTGTGCTTACGGGCGGTTCAGGAGCCTTAGGTTCAGCTGTTTTAAGAGCTGGTTTAGGTTGCCCATCACGTTTAGGATTTGGTAGGAAAGTTACATCGGAAGCGTGGATTTCAGTTGTTTGGCGCATCACGCCGTCTTCCGTTTGCCATTTACGTGTTTTGATGCGCCCTTCGACATAAATAAGGTCGCCTTTGTGAGTGTATTTCTCTACGAGTTCTGCCAGCTTGTTGCGTACGATGACAGTATGCCATTCGGTACTGCTAATGCGCTCGTTGGTAGCGCGATTGGTATACTCATCGTCAGTGGCTAAGGGGAACTGACCAATGCAGTTACCTTCGCTGAAATAGGTAAGCTTTACAACATCTCCCATACGACCTATGAGAATAACTTTATTTAAAGTTCCGTTCATTGATATATATAAATATAAAGTTGATAATCTAAATATTCTCCAAAAGTACGACAAAATTTTAAAACTACCAAAATTTGGTAATGAAATTTGCAGTGAGAGCTGATACGGGATAGCTGTGTATGTCGGTGATAAGTATGCTATTATCAAGGAGTTCGGTGGTGGTAACTATCCAAAAAGAAGTATAAATATGCTGGTGAGTGAGTTTGTGGATTACAGGCATTTCGTTGTACAAACTCACGGTAGCGGAAGGTAAGATAGAGGCTATTTCTTCGGTAGTAGCAGGAGCGTGAGTTTCGAGTAGAGGGAACTCATAGAGTCCGTGCCAGATATCTTTGCCTTTGCGCTTTTGCAAAAGGGTTTGTCCGTAAGGATTGAGCCATACGAGATAGTTGAAATAGCGTTTTTTGATAGTGATTTTCTTGATTTTTACAGGCAGGACGTCCACTTGCTGATGATGAAAAGCCCAACAGTGGTCACGTAATACACAATTTGCACAATCGGGACTCTGGGGAGTGCACTGCAAGGCACCGAACTCCATTAGGGCTTGGTTATAAGTGCCGGGATTGTGCTTGTCTAAACATTCGTAAGCTAATGCTTTGAACTCTTTGGCACCTTGTGTACTGTTAATAGGTGTTGCAACACCAAAAAGACGAGAGAGCACACGGTATACATTACCATCGACTACGGCGCAAGGTTCGTTATAACAAAAGGAAGCTATGGCACTTGCGGTATAATCGCCTATACCTTTGAGTTTTACAAGTTCTTTATAGGTTTTGGGGAAGACACCTCCCAATTCAGTAGCGATATATTGCGCTGTGTGGTGTAGATTCTTAGCACGCGAGTAATAGCCTAAGCCCTGCCATAGTTTGAGCACTTCTTCTTCGGGGGCATTGGCTAAATCGGTGATGGTAGGGTACCGACTGATAAAACGCTGGTAGTAAGGCAGACCTTGCACTACGCGCGTTTGCTGTAAAATCACTTCGGAGAGCCACACCTTATAGGGATTAGCAGTGCCACGCCAAGGCAAAGACCTTTGCGCAACTTTATACCAAGAAGTTAGTTTGTTGATGAGCCAATTTGTCAATTTGTGAATTTGCTAATTAGATAACTACGGCAGTGCCGCTAACAGTAACCATTAGCATACCGCCGTTAGCGCCTACGGTTTCATAATCGAGGTCGATGCCAACGATCGCATTAGCACCTTTTTGGGCAGCACGTTGTTGGAGTTCAGCAAGGGCAGAATCTTTAGCTTCGCGGACTTTTTGCATAAAATAGTCAGTAGGACTTTCTGTATCAAATCCATAAAAAATCTTTTCTGACTTGATATTTTTTATGACCACATTTGCTACAGCAATATCCTTCTTTCCATTTTAAGGAAGCTACTTAGGCTTGTTCATACTTATCATTCCAAAGCCTAACATAGGAATATCTTTTAAAATAAAGAAATCAGTAACGGGAACTCCTTCTATATAGTAATAGGTTTTAGCAGAAGTAAAAAGAAAACTCAAAGTAATAAGAAAAGTAATTGTACAACCTACAAAGGCTAATTTACGCACTATCGGAGAGAATATCCCTATTATCAGTGCTACTGCTATAGCTATCTCTATTACACCTATGAGATTGGAAACTCCTTGCAAACTTAGAATTTTATAAAGCCATGATAGCAGGAAACTTTGTTCTACCAAGGATTTAATTCCCTCTGCCTCAGCATGCGTAAACTTGAATGCGCCTATCCAAAGTAGAATAGTTGCCACTCCAAAAAGACTAATGTAATACCCTATTTTGTAACATAGGGAGATACTACTATTTTTCATTTCTTGTGATTTATTATATTGCAAAGTTGCGATTTTTTTAAGTAAAAAAATTACTGAGGTGCCTGTTTAGTTAGATACTAAGGAATTTGAGTTATATGAAAGTCTTTTATAGGTTTATATCCTTTCCATTCGTCAGTAGTAACTTGTGCTGTTTCCCTTCTTTTTTTTCCTCCTATGGTAATTTTATCAACCTAAACGCTATCATTCATTTTGTGCAATTCAATGGATTTCATAGCTTCACGGACTTTTTGCATAAAATAGTGTTCCTGCAGTAGGTCTTTCTGTATCAAATCCATAAAAATCTTTTCTGACTTGATATTTTTTATGACCACATTTGCGACAGCAATATCCATCTTCCCATTTTAAAGAAGCTAAATATTCTTCGCAATCTAAGTCTGTTTTAAAGCGTTCAGTAAACACTAAGAGGTTTTGTTCATTAAATAATCTCGTAATGCATTAATTTTCAGAGTGCAAAATATATGAAATTATTTTGACATCTCAATTTCTGATTTCTCAGTGTTTTCGGGTTTCTTTTCGTTAGGGTCTTTAGTAGCATCTTTGAACTCGCGAATACCTGTGCCCAAACCGCGCATTAATTCGGGAATCTTCTTGCCTCCAAAGAGCAATAATATAAGGGCTACAATGATGACTACTTGCCAGGGACCTACTACCCCTAAAAATATACTTAGCATAGTTATTAGATTTTAGTTGTTAGTTATTAGTGATTAGGTGTGTCGGAATTGCCAAACTTGTCGGACAATTCTGAACAAAGAAATATAATAGTGCAAAATTACAAAACTTTTTTAAATTGACAATCTTTTTCTAACGACTAAATTCTATCGACTTGATAATGGCTTCGAGTTCGAAGAGCATATCGCGTTTGGCAACGCCTGGGGCATATAAAAAACCTTCGGCTACTACCAGACGGTTATGGGCTTTGTCTTCAATAATATAATTGATATAGGGACCTCCAAGGGCGAAATCTTTTACTTCCCACAAGCCTTTGCTTTCAATGGTTTTTCGTCCTTTTATCTTCGTTTCGCTGATGCTGGGAGCTAAATAGGTTTCGGTAACCATATACATACCTTCTTTGGGGCCTGGAATATATTTTTTGCCTATGGAATCGCGCATCTTTACGATGGTTTTAGCACGCCCTTCTTCATCGGCAGGGATACTTCCCAAAGGCATTTCGTAGAGGATAATACTTGCTCTACCGCCTTTGATAGGGCGTTCTATCCAGAAGAAATTGTCGCCGTATTTTCTCACTTTGTACACGGCGGGCATCACGAATTTGAAGCCTAAGGTTTGTTCTACTTGATTGTCTTTGCTAAGGGCATTGTTAAAACGATGACGTGTTTCTTTGAGGTCGTTGTTCTTGAACGCAAGGATAAACTGGTCGTGAAATTCTTCGACTTTGCAGGCTATATCGCGCACTTGTTTGCCTTGTACTTCGCATACTACTTGTGGTTTTGCGTATACATCGTCGCTGATAGTTGCTTCGTTTTTATTACCGCGATGCACAATGAGCACATTGCGACTGTTACGGGTGTTGCCTTCAAATACTTGTGGGGGTACTTGATGTAACGAAAAGATGGGTTCTTCGGTAGGTAGCCCATCGATAGGAGCGGCGAAGTAACGGCGAATGGTATCGCCTACGGCGCCTTCCCAGAGGTCGTTATCGATGACCACGGCGAGGGTGTTGATTTGCCCTACTGAAGGGGGGAGGTAAGTTTCTCCGTTTTTATTGTTGCTATTGTTACAACCCAATAGGAGCAGGGAGCAGGCGATGCTTGCAAATAAAAAGCGTTTCATAAAAATAACTGATTATTTCTTTATAGGAAAAGATACAGCTAAAATCGTTCCAAAATCACTTTTTTGGTAAAAAATGTTGTTAGATTAGGGAATTAGAGAATTAGAGAATGAGGAAATTAGAAAATGAGAAAATGAGGTAAAAGCTAATAATACCAGAAATGCCAATAATACCACCAAGGGGAATGGGCGGGGCGGACTTTTCAGACGAATCGGACAGTTTAGAGGAGGTATTGGAGGATTCGGAAGAAAACGGAAAAGTTCGGAAGAGAGCTGGAAGAAGTTTTGACGGAAAAAGGGTGTAAGGAGGGTGGAGTTAGGATATAGAAAGGATATAGGAATGATGAACGAATGATGGACGATTGGTATAGAAAGGGTATATAAATAATTGAATAATAATATCATACAACAAGGCTAAAAACGGTAAAAACGGGATTTCGAGGCGAAAGAAAAGGGAATAGGTGATAGGCCATAGGCCATAGGCACTAGGAGGGAGTATGACGAGAAGGAGAAGGGATAATTAGGGAATTAGCAAATTAGAAAATGAGAAAATGGGGTGGTGTGGAGGCTTAGGGCATAGGTAATAGGGGGGAGTATGACGGAAAATCAAAAGAAACCTCCCCCTAGCCCCCTCAGTGAGGGGGAATGTGGTGACGGGAAAGGGGAAGAAAAATTAGAGAATTAGGAAATTAGAAAATTAGTAAATGGGGAGCAGTGGGGTGGGAATCCCTGAATAATATGTAAATTATTAATGGGGCGAATGGTGCTACTTAGGTAATTGTTAGCCAATGAATAATAGGAATAATTTGTTTAAAGGCTTAAATGGCTAATTTGCTACATTGCGAAAATTAGATTTCTGAACAATAACAGTAGCGAGAGCTGTGGTAAAACCCCAATGAGCCAACTTAAAAACATTAGCCATAAGGACTTCTGGTTGAGGTAAGCTTGTGCTGAAATACAGGCTCCGCTGAGGAATAAGAAAAAGGCTACTATATAGGTCATATCTTTTTCTACGGCAATACTGAGCAATACTGAGAAGGTAGTAAGCGCCCCCATTCCCATAGCAAACATATTGACTTGCAATCGCAGAAAATGTAAAAACAAAATTATAAAACAGCTGATGGCTAAGTTCATCACATAGAAGTAGAGGATAGGATAGGGGTCGATAGGGGTGATGCCGAAAGCTACCCCTAAGAGCATTGCTATATAGCCGTACAAAAGCCATTTTTGTTTTTCTAATGGAATGATAAAAGGGTTCTGCAACCAGCCTACTACAAACAAGATGAGGTAGATGAGTGTAGGGATAGCAATGGTAACTATTAGTAATAATAGCCACGTAAACTTCATTTGCTCTACCGGGAGAGGAAAAGGGATATTAAAAAGCACCACCATAGCTCCGTAGATAGGGAACCAGATGGGGTGAGTGAAAAAGGCTATGATATAACTCAAAAAACGCATTGTATTCTTCTTTTTTGCAAAGGTAGTACAAAATAGCAAAATAGCAAATTTGAGAAAGAGCAAAAAAGCCCCTCGCGTGAGCGAGGGGCTTTTTATTTAAGGAGTGTAAATAATGTTTTCTACTAAGTCGTTGTCGGTATTCTTGGCGAGCTGTGAGTTTTTCTCGTTAAAAGGAGTGGTGTAGAGAAACTCTTCGCTACTTAGATGTCCTGTGGGCATCTCGTCGGGGTTCGTCTCGGCAACTTTGTTGGTTCCAGACAGTTCTTTCAGTTCTTCAGCGACAATCTCTTCAAAGAAATTGTCTTTCCTTGTTTTTACATTTTTCATCTTGTCTGCTTTTAAATTATTATTAAACTTTCTTTTACTCCTTAGGAAACACGCCATAGGGCATAGGTTTCAAGGGATAGCGTTTCTCAAAAGAGGATAACCTCTCCCTAATTTCACATACTCAGCTACGCCAGCTGGCTGACTTCTCTTAAATAGGGGGAGAAGGGGACTGAAAAGTGACTTTTCACTTTTTCCTTGTCTGCCTCTTTTTCTTTGTTACTTGTGTAGTTTGCACCTCTTCTTGCTCGTGTGGCTTACATCTTTCGATAAAATCGCTGAGCACATTCATATAGTTGATGAAGGCTTCGTAAGGCGAGTCGTAGGGCAGGCGATACTTGTGATAGTCGGCACCTGAAAAGAGCTTAGTGCGCATAAAATAGAAGTGCTCACTGGCTTGCAGACGAGTATAATCGTCTATCAGGTCGGCGTTCTTTTTCTTTCTTACTTCTGGTTGTATCTTAAAGAGCTCTCGGAAGGCTTCTTTTTGCAACTCGTTACCCAGCCAAGAGGTGGTATCGCGCTCTTCGTCTGTCCACGAAATAGGGTAGGGTACAGGCAAGACATCTTTGACAGGGTGCTTTTTGGCTACTTCCTTCGGTAACAAGAACTGATAGTTGTCGTCTTCCATCATATAGGTGATGAAATAGCGCAAGAAGTCGAAAATGCCACTTTGAGCATTGTTGTAATAACCTATCACTTCGTAGTTCATAAAGAGGTTGAGCACCTCGCTATCTTGTAAGCTGTTTTTCACCCAACTGATATACTTTTCGGAAGTGAGAGGGTATTCACTCCAATTTCTATCGGAAAAGCGTATGGCGATATCATCACTGAGTTTGCTGTTTTTGAGCAAAAGGTTGAGGTTTTCGTCGATAGCGTTTTTATAGACAAAGTTTGGACTCTTCCAACCCAATACGTGCTTAGCTCCATCGGTGAGCATTGTCTTGAAACCGAGTTTTGCGACGCGTTCGCCTATGGCATCTGAATAGATGAGAGAGGTGTTGCGAAAAGTTACAGGCTTCTTGCCAAAGAGCTGTTTGATAGCCGTAGTATGGCGTTTTACTTGTTGTTCGAACTCATCGGTATCATCGGAAAGCGAAGCCAAAGAGTGGGAATAAGTCTCTGCCAAAAATTCTACACTACCGGTTTGGGCGAGTTCTTGGAAAGAGCGTATCACCTCAGGAGTGTGCATTTCGAGCTGGTCGATAGCACTTCCTGTGATAGAAAAAGCTACTTTGAACTTGCCTTTGTATTTATTGATAAGCTCCAAGAGCAAGGCGTTAGCAGGTAGATAGCAATGCTCAGCCAAATCTTCAAGCTCAGAGCGATTGGCGTAATTATCGAAGTAATTATGTTTCTTGCCGATGTCGAAGAATTGATACTTTCTAAGACGTTCGGGGTGATGGATTTGGAAATAGATACAAATTGACTTTTTCATCGTTGGTTATTTTATATTAAAGATTCGTAAATGTTTTTGAGTTTCAAGGAAGCTTTTTCCCATTTCAGTTGGTTTACCTCGTCGTAACCTTCTCGCTGCATATAGTGAGCGAGTGTAGGGTAAGCCAAAATGCCATAAATAGCATCGGCAAGGGCGTTGATATCCCAATAGTCTACTTTGATAGCGTGGTTCAGTACCTCAGCTACTCCCGATTGTTTGGAGATGATAGTAGGTACTCCTGAGCGCATTGCTTCCAAAGGAGAAATTCCAAAAGGCTCGGATACTGAGGGCATCACATACACATCGCTGTATTGGAACATACGCTGTACGTCGTTACCCCTGAGGAAACCTGTGAAGTGGAAGCGGGTTCCTAATCCCAATTGTGCAACACGGCGCACTAAGGGGTTCATCTTCTCGCCACTACCTGCCATTACAAAGCGTACGTTAGGCATACGCTTCATCACTTTTGCAGCTGCCTCGACGAAATATTCGGGACCTTTTTGCAAGGTGATACGCCCTAAGAAAGTAACGATTTTATCCTTAATACCGCGTTCTTCTTTGGCGTCGGTTTCGGCTTTAAAGTCTACTGCATTGTGTACAGTAATCACTTTCTCGGCAGGGATACCGTATTTTTCAATGACGATATTGCGGGTCCAGTTGCTCACGGTTACTACTCTATCGGCAGCTTCCATACCGCGTTTTTCGATGTCGTATACCAGAGTATTGCGGTTATACTCGCCCCCACGGTCGTATTCGGTAGCGTGCACGTGTACGATAAGGGGTTTGCCGGAAATCTTTTTGGCGATGATACCCGCGCTATATGTAAGCCAATCGTGAGCGTGAATCACGTCGAACTCATAGCGTTTTGCAACAGTTCCTGCTACTAAGGCGTAGCGGTAGACCTCCTCCATCAGATTTGCTCCGTATTTGCCCGAAAACTGAAATTTGTTATGATACGAAATGCGCTCGCGGTGTTCACCTTCTTTGAGGTAAGCATCACGTTCGCGGGCGAAGGTTTCGGGGTCGAGGTAAGGCACGAGGTTCGAGCCTATCTCCATAAAATTGATGTGTTTCCAGAAATCTTCAATCTTTTCAGCGTTTTGCAACATCTCTACATCGCTAGCGTTGATAATCTTAGCCACGTTACCGTCCTCATCACCGGAGGCTTTTGGCATCACAAACAGCACTTTTACGCCGTTTTTAGCCAATCCTTGGGCTATACCCAAGCAGGCTGTTCCTAATCCCCCACTGATATGAGGGGGAAATTCCCATCCAAACATTAATACTCTTGCTTTCTTCATATGCTTTTATTTATTCCTTCCCCAATCCCCTCCCACGCAGGGAGCAAGAAGAGCGTTATTCTAATTTTTGTTTTGAGATGATGCTGATTAACTCATAATCATCGGGCAGATTACCATCTTGAATAGGGTAGTCATAGATGATTCTCTTGACTTTCAACTGATATTTATAACCTTTTTCAAGGGTAATACCTTTTATTTGGTCGTTGCCAAAACAAAGTTCTTTATTACCTATTAGTGCTTTAAAACATTCGAATTTCACTTCAGGCCAACTAAAGGCTTCTCCCATTTCTCCTGTAATTGTAAGTGTCACTTTTTGTACTTCTTTAACTCCATTATTGGTGTAATCACTTTCTTTACTAAGGCAAGAACAGCACAAGACACATATCAATAATATTAAAATATTTCTTATCATATTAAAATAACTTTCTCAAAGTGTTGCAGGCATTTGGCTCAGTAGCCATTGAGCACGTAATATCTCAGCTACATTCTTAGCTTTGGCAATACAACCGCGTGAGTGGAATGGTGGATTGCCGTCGTAAATATCCGATATAGTACATACGCCGTGTTCGTTGAGCTCTTCTTCAAAATTTTCCAAGATAGCTTGTGCTTCTGGTAGGTATTGCTCTCCAAAGATTTTCAGATAAGCCTCAACATAGAACCCAATAAACCAAGGGTGTGCTGACCCGTTGAAAGAGGCTTTGTCGCGCACATATACATTGCCTACACTCACGCCTTCATAACGGGGGCTTTGAGGAGATAAACTGCGCAACCCGCGAGGGGTGAGCAACTCTTGGGTGACAATGTCCAATACTCTCTTCTTGGTTTTCTCGTTTATGGGAGCATAGTCAAGCGCACAAACGATGAGCTGATTGGGTCGTACATCTATGTTTTTATTCGTGCGGTTGGCATAGTCGGCAAGGTATTTCTTGTCGTCTATCCAAAAAGTCTCTACAAAGCTCTTTTCGATGGTTTCAGGTAGCGTAAACCACTCGCCTAAGAAAGCCTTGTCTTTCGCTTCTTCTGCTAAGGCAAGCGCGTAACATACAGCATTATACCAGAGGGCATTCACTTCTACTACATAACCGTTGCGTGGCACGATAGCGCCGTAATCGCCTTGCGCATCAAACCACGTGAGCGGACGTGTAAGGTCATCACTCCATATAAGTCCGTTAGCTTCCATACGGATATTCTTATGAGAACCTTGCTTGTACGAGTTTAAGATACTTTTGAGCGTATCGCCATACTCCTTCCAAAGTTGTTTCTTACTCTTAATAGTTTCCTTTTCGTACTGTTGAAGCGTCCAGAAGAACCACAGAGAGGTGTCGGCATCATACTCAGGGTGTATATTGTGTGTACTGATTTCCTTAGCAAAAAGCCCTTCGTAGAAGTATTTTTGAGTAGAGGTGAGCACGTCTTCAAATATCTTGGCTGTACTGCCCGATAAAGCAATACCTGGCAAGGCAATAAAAGTGTCGCGCATATTGCTGTCGAACCAGTGATAACCTGCTTTGATGCGGGTTTCGCCTGCCTTGTGAATAATAAACTGAGAGGCGGCGTACTGCAAGCATTCTTCAAACGAATTGCGGTCGGCGCGTTCTTTGAGGTACTTGGTAAAGTCCTTAGCGAGGTTTTTAGGATTAGCTTCCTCTAAGCTGGCTGAGAAGACGATACTTTCTCCTTTTTTGAGGCTCACTTCGAAAGCTCCTACGCTGAGGAGGTCTTCTTGGTAGTCATAACCACGCTCTTTTTCCTTGGTGTAATAGATGTTGTTGTTCCAATAAGCCCCACCGCCAAAATTAGCGGATTTACTGAGTTGCATATAGAGATAAGGAAACTCTGGGTATAGTTTTACACGCACGCCACCGCCTACCGCTTCAGCTTGGGTGTTGGCTACGGGGTTTTGCTTGCTAAGCGAATGGATATTGCGGAAAGCCAAGAGAGGGTTTAGGCGCAAAAGGGTAGCCGAATGGGCTTCTAGTAGCGTATAGCGTATCAATACTTGGGGAGCATTGTGCATCATCAAGATTTCTTTTTTCAGCAGTACGCCACCTACTTGGTAAGTAACGGTAAATGCTTTTTCGTAGGAAATATCTACGATATACTTATGCCCGCGTGGTTCATAGGTGCCTTCGTATTTATGAACGCCGAAATTAAAATCGCGTCCGTGCTGAATGATACTTTCGTCTAAGGAGGAAAGCATCACGTAGTTCTTGCCTCTGAACTTTTCAATAGGCACTACCAGTAGCCCGTGGTATTTACGGGTATTGCAAAATACGAGAGTAGAGGAGCAGTAACCTCCACCGCGGTTCGTACCGAGAAACTCTCTATCCAGAGAGTATTCAAGATTAATTAGTTGGTCTTTTTTGAATGATAGATAACTCATATTTCAATTAACAATTAATAATTGACAATTGACATTGTCAATTGTCAAATGGGTGTGATTATTAGTTTTTATTAGAACTTTCCTTTTTGATGTTTTCTTTTTTAGTTTTAATTATCGAGATGAGTAGTTTTAGAATTTCTTTGCAGTCAGCTATTATTGATTCATATTCTTTCTCATTAAGATATTGTGTTGCATATAATAGATCTAACCAATATTCAGTTTCGTTAGCTTCTTTGAGTCCTATTTGTAATTTATGTATAAAATCACTATCACTTTCAGCGTGTTCTGATTCTCTTACGCAAGCACCTACTGAAGTAGCACAACGCAACAATTGCTTGCTGATTACAAAATCTCTTTTGTCTTCTTGTAATATTCTTGTAAGTTTTACAATTCGAATAGCAAAATCAAAAGACTTTTCTTTAACAATATTGTTTTTCATAATTTTTCAATAGATGATTAATAGTAATCACAATTAATAATTAACACAATCTGCCTCACAACCAATTGTCAATTGTCAATTATCAATTGTCAATTTTTAGCACTATTCCAATTCTCGCGGGTATATACAACGACAGCAAATTCTCCTTGCCGGTATATTGCGTAAAATGCTCTACGCTTTCATCAATGCGGTTGTCGCCTCCAAAAGCGGGGTTATCAGTATTCAGTACCGTTGTGTATTTGCCTGCTGGCACATCAAACTGATAATCGGTGTAGGAGGTAGTGGGGTTAAAACTGAAAACAAATAAATAACCACTCCGCTCGAATATGAGTAGCTGTCGCTCGATGTCGCGCACCAATATGTGGGGCTCTCGGTCTAGGAACTTGCTATTGGTGGCAAAGTGTATCATCGCACTATCAAAAGCGTTGAGGTATTTAAACTTTAAGTTAGAGTCGTCTACCAAACTCCACAGTCTGCGTGCGTGGGCATAACTCCAACCATTACCTTGGCGAGGAAAGTCAATCCACTCAGGGTGTCCCCATTCGTTGCCCATAAAGTTGAGGTATCCCCCACCTGCAGTACCAAGAGTTACCAAACGTATTATCTTGTGTAAAGCCATCGCACGGTCGATAATCAGACTGTGGTCGAATACGCTCATACCCGTATACACTTCCTTATCGGTGAGCCAGAAAAATATCGTTTTATCACCCACCAAGGCTTGGTCGTGGCTTTCGGCATAACTAATAGTGCGTTCTTCGGTGCGTTTGTTAGTCAATTCGTAATAGATATTGCCTACGTGCCATTGCTCATCGGGTACTTCTTTGAGGAGCTTAATCCAATAATCGGGGATACCCATACTCAGCTTGTAATCGAAGCCTACGCCTTTTTCAGCAATAGGCGAAGCAAGACCGGGCAATCCGCTCATCTCTTCGGCAATGGTCAGCGCTTCGGGGTAGAGCTCGTGAATAAGTTGGTTAGCCATAGTGAGATACACCAAAGCGTCGTCGTCCTCATTGCCATCATAATAGAAACTATAATTGGTAAAGGCTTTGCCCAAACCGTGATCGTAATAAATCATACTGGTAACTCCGTCGAAACGGAAACCATCGAAGCGATATTCTTCTAACCAATACTTACAGTTAGAAAGTAAAAAATTCAGTACTTGTGGCTTGCCATAGTCAAAACAGCGGGAGTCCCAAGCAGGGTGTTTACCGCGCTCACCGCGGTGGAAGTAAAGATAGTCGGTACCGTCGAAGTGGCTGAGCCCTTCTGCCTCGTTGCTCACCGAATGCGAGTGTACAATATCAAGCAGTACACGTATGCCCAAGCCGTGCGCAGCATCGATGAGTTCTTTGAGTTCTTCGGGCGTACCAAAGCGTGAACTCACCGCAAAGAAGTTGGCTACCTGATAGCCAAAAGAACCGTAGTAAGGGTGTTCTTGTATTGCCATCAGCTGGAGGGTGTTATAGCCCAAAGCAGCGATACGGGGGAGTACATAGAGACGGAACTCTATAAAGGTACTCACGCGCTGGTGCTCAGTACTCATCCCTATATGTGCTTCGTAGATAAGAGGGTGCGGGGTAGCTTTGGGGCGTGGGTGTTGCCAAGGGTAGGGGTGCTCCGGGCACCACACTTGGGCGGAAAACACCTTGGTATACTCGTCCTGCACGGCACGGGTAGTATGTGAGGGGAGGCGTTCGCCACTGCCTCCTTCCCATTCCACAAGTAGTTTGTAAAGCATTTCGTGGCGGAGGATATTAGCAGGAACACGCAATTCCCAGTCTTGGTCGTTTAGTTTAGTGAAAGAATAGTGTTTGTTTTTTTGCCAGTCGTTGCTATCACAAAGAAGAAAGATAGCCGTTGCATTTGGAGCCCACTCGCGTAGCACCCATTCTGTATGAGTACGGTGCAGACCGTAGTAGAGGTGCGAATTACAAGCATCAGCCAGGCACTTAGCGTCCCCTTGCACTCTACGAAGTGTATCTATAAAGTGCTGATGCCTTCCCTGAATAACAGGGAGGTATGGTAGCAATAGTGGGTCGTTCATAAGGTTTGGTATTCTGGCTACGGAAAAGTCAAAAGATTGGCTTTTAGGTAAGTCAATTAAATTCGCTGTAAAATTAAAACAATATTTTGATAACTGCAAATTTTTTTGCAATTATTTTACAATAATTTTATAGTCTGTTATGATAAACTTATGTAGTTTAATAGAATACAAACACTTATAAAGTAGAAGACATCACTGTTAAGGCTCTGTAAAAACAACTTTTTGTTACTTTTTACCCACATAAATATACCCCAAAGTGCCTATCAGTAGCAAATGTAAGTAAATAGCATACATCACCAGTTGGGGGTAATCTATCGTGTCGGCAAATTTGTATAGGGCTATTACCTGCGCTCCATACGGGATAAGCCCCTGCGCATAACAAGAGAAGATATCCAATACCGATGCCACACTGCGCAACGGTATTTTAAACTGTTCAGCAATCGTTTTGCTCGTCTTCGAAGCGATAAGAATAGCCACCGTGTTATTCGCCACGCACACATCGGCTACTGTCACCAAAAAGCCCATCCCTAAAAGAGCCGACGAGCCACTTTTGATGCGTTGAGTAATGAGGTTCATCAAAAACCGAATCCCGCCAAAATGCTCTACCAAAAACGCCAATCCTCCTATGATAAAGTATAAGAAAAAGGTATCAGCCATTCCCATAAAACCTTTGTGAATATCGGTAGCAAACTGCAAGAAATGAAACTTGCCATATGTAAACCCTATCACTCCCGAGATAAGAATACCCAAGAAAAGCGACACAAATACGTTTACCCCAAAAAGCGCTATTACCACCACTGCTACATAAGGCAAAATAAGCACAGCGTTAAAATCGCTATACAACTGATTGTGAAGCTGATTTTCGGCATCAGGATTTCCTATCAACAGCAGTATGATAACCGCCAGAATCGCCATTGGTATCGCAATTTTAGCATTCGCCTTCATCTTTTCGTTCATCTGACATCCAACCGACTGCGTGGCGGCAATCGTCGTGTCCGAAATAAGAGATAGGTTATCGCCAAACATCGCCCCCGATAGCAGTGATGCGCCTATGAGTGCCGTGTTCGACTGGCTTTGGGTGGCAAGGTCAAACACTATCGGCGAAAGCGTCATAATAGTACCCACCGAAGTGCCCGTAGCAAATGAAAGAAACGATGCAATGATAAAAATCCCTACCGGGAAATACTCTGGCGAGATATAATACATACCCATATTCACAATACTATGCGTACTTCCCAAAGCATTAGCCACCGAAGCGAATGCCCCAGCCAAAAGTGCAATCATACACATTTGTAGCACATTGCTATCACCTGCCCCTTTAAAGAACAATCCTATTTTCTCCTTCATAGGAGCTCGGTAGATAAGCAAAGCCACTACCACCGAAAAAAGTGCAATAATAGGAGCAGGTAGCGAGTAGAAGTTGTCGAAATACAACCCACTACCTAAAAATAATGCTACGAATACGAGCAGAGGAATAATACTGATGATAGTTGTTTTCTGCATAGTTATTGTCTGTTTTATAGCAAATCAAAATCACTTTTGTGTCCCTTCCCCCCTTCGCTTTTGCAGATTGTCCCCCTTCGGGGGCTCGGGGGCTTTATACTAACACTTGCCAATCTCCTTTATCTTTACCCTACCATAAAAATAAAAAAGCCTTAATTCACTACTGATGAATTAAGGCTCTTGTGCGGGTGAAGGGACTCGAACCCCCACGCCGTGAAGCACTAGATCCTAAGTCTAGCGTGTCTACCAATTTCACCACACCCGCAAATGATGAACGTTTCAATGATTGACGGCGCAAAAGTACAACAGTTTTTTTTAACTGCAAATTTTTTCCGTGTTTTTTTATCCTTAATCTCACCTTAGCTTCACCAATACATTAATTATCAGTTAAATTTATTAACCAAAAATCATTCCTTCATCTTGCTTTCCTCTTGTTATCGCTACCCCTCTCTTTTTTCGTCGCCACATTCCCCCTTTGAAGGTAGCCAGCAATAGCTGGGTATGTGTATCGCGAGAGCGGAGTATGTGTAAAAGGGGAGGTTTGTCTCCTTTTCCAGCTTGTCCCCCTTCGGGGGTTCGGGGGCTTACCGAATAAATGACTCGCCATTGAAGGGGGCTAGGGGGAGGTTTCTATTACACTTTCCCCTTATTGCCTATGACCTAAGACCTCACACTTCCCCATTTACTAATTTTCTAATTTGCTAATTTCCTAATTATCTCTTCTCCTTTTTGTCACTACATTCCCCCTCTCCTTGGGAGAAGTCTCCGGATAGGAGAGTATGTGAACGGGGTGAGGATTCTCTTTCTTTCGCCTCGAAACCCCGTTTTTACCATTTTTAGCCTTGTTGTATTAAGTTATTAATCAATTATTTGCATACCCTTTCTATACCAATCGTCCAAGATTCGTATAAGCTTCCTATAAGCTCTCTATAAGCTAACCCCACCCATCTTACACCCTTTTTTCACCAAAACTTCTCTCAGCTCTCTTCCGAACTTTTCCGTTTCCTTCCGAAAACTCCTAATAGTCCCAATACATCACTTTTGCGGTACACACTTTGCCAAAGTTTTTGCCTGTGCGGCTCGCACCTTTGGCAAAGTTGATTACTGGTATTTCCGGTATTATTGGCATTATTGGCATTATTGGCATTATTGGCATTATTGGCATTATTGGCATTATTGGCATTATTGGCATTATTGGCATTATTGGCATTATTGGCATTATTGGCATTAACCTCATTTTCTAAATATTTTTCTTCATTATTTATTGTCAATTACTAATTATTTTGTACTTTTGCACTTTCTAACACAACAACACCAATTTTCAACAACAAAAAAATGATTAAAATCACACTACCCGACGGCTCTGTAAAAGAGTACCAAAGTGGGATTACTCCCGCCGAAATCGCAGCCTCTATCAGCGAGGGACTGGCGCGTAACGTCCTTTCTGCCAGCTTCAATGGCAAAACCATAGAAACCGTTACCCCCCTGACGACCGACGGTAGTTTAACATTATACACTTGGGATAGTCCCGAAGGTAAAAAAGCTTTCTGGCACTCCTCAGCGCACATCTTGGCACAAGCGCTCGAAGAGCTCTACCCCGGCATCAAGCTCACCATAGGTCCTGCCATCGCTAATGGTTTCTATTACGATGTCGATTTCAACGGCAAACCGATTTCCGAAAAAGATTTTCCTGCTATTGAAGCTAAATTCTTGGAAATCGCTCGTGGCAAACACCCTTTCAAAATGCGCCCTGTGAGCAAAGCCGAAGCCTTGTCGTACTACGCAGGCAAAAATGAGTACAAAACCGAACTCATCGAAGCCCTCGAAGACGGCACTATCACCTTCTGCGACCACAGCACCTTCACCGACCTTTGTCGTGGGGGGCATATCCCCAACACAGGCTTTGTAAAAGCCGTAAAAGTACTCAGTGCTGCTGGGGCTTATTGGCGTGGTGATGAGCACAACCCACAACTTACCCGTGTGTATGGTATCTCATTCCCTAAACAAAAAGAACTCACCGAATATCTCGAACTGCTTGAAGAAGCTAAAAAACGCGACCACCGCAAGCTCGGTAAAGAACTCGAACTCTTTACCTTCTCTAACAAGGTAGGACAAGGCTTACCACTCTGGTTGCCCAAAGGAGCTGCCTTGCGCGAACGCCTCGAAGCCTTCTTGCGCAAAGCTCAAAAACAAGCTGGTTATGAGCAGGTAGTTACCCCGCATATCGGTCATAAGAATTTGTATGTAACCTCAGGTCACTGGGATAAATACGGGAAAGATAGTTTCCAACCGATTGCTACCCCTAACGAAGGCGAGGAATATTTACTAAAACCGATGAACTGTCCGCATCACTGCGAGATATACAATTCACACCCTTGGAGTTATAAAGATTTGCCAAAGCGTTTCGCCGAGTTCGGTACGGTATACCGCTACGAGCAAAGTGGCGAGTTACACGGCTTAACCCGCGTGCGTTGCTTTACCCAAGACGATGCGCACATCTTCTGTACTCCCGAGCAGTTAGACGACGAGTTCAAACACGTAATCGATTTGGTGCTCTATGTATTTGGTTCTCTTGGATTCGACAATTTTACCGCACAAGTATCGTTGCGCGACCCCGAAAACCCTACCAAGTACATCGGTAGTGATGAGAATTGGGCAAAAGCCGAAAATGCCATCATCAACGCTGCGAAAGAAAAAGGTTTGAGCTATGTAATCGAAACAGGCGAAGCCGCTTTCTATGGCCCTAAACTCGATTTTATGGTGAAAGATGCCTTAGGTAGAAGCTGGCAACTCGGTACCATTCAGGTAGATTACAACCTCCCTGAGCGTTTCGACCTTTGGTATAAAGGCGCTGATAATGAAATGCACCGCCCTGTAATGATTCACCGTGCGCCTTTCGGAAGTATGGAGCGTTTCGTAGCCATTTTATTGGAACACACTGCTGGAAACTTCCCATTATGGCTCAACCCAAATCAAGCTATCGTACTATCTTTGAGCGAAAAATATGAAAATTATGCTCAAAAAGTTTTGAGATTGTTAGAAAATTCCGATATTCGCACCCTGATAGACAATCGTGCTGAAACTATGGGCAAAAAAATACGCGAAGCCGAAACCCAAAAAATCCCGTATATGCTCATTGTTGGCGAGAATGAAGAGAAAGAAGGCACCGTATCAGTGCGCAAACGCGGTGGTGAAGATTTAGGAAGTATGAGCGTAGAAGCATTCGCTAAACTCATTAACGACGAAATTAACAAGAGTATTAAACAATTCCAATAGCCCTTCTCCCTCCCCTTGGGGGAGGGATTGGGGTGGGGATAAAATTTAAATAGCCATCATAAAAAAAAGTAACACACCGGGCAGAGATGACAAACAACCTCATCGTATCAATCGCGACATCCGCGTTCCTGAGGTGCGTTTGGTAGGGGAAAACGTCGAAGGAGGCGTATACCCCACTCGCAAAGCATTAGAAATTGCTAATGAATTAGAACTCGATTTGGTGGAAATTTCACCAAACGCCACACCTCCTGTTTGTAAGGTAATCGATTATAAGAAATTCCTTTACGAACAAAAGAAGCGTGAGAAAGAGATGAAAGCCAAAGCTACCAAAGTAGTAATTAAGGAAATTCGCTTCGGCCCTCAAACCGATGACCACGACTATGAGTTTAAGAAAAAACACGGCGAAAAGTTCCTCAAAGAAGGTTCTAAAGTAAAAGCCTACGTATTCTTCAAAGGTCGTTCTATCATCTATAAAGACCAAGGGGAAATCCTCCTCTTGCGCCTCGCTACCGACCTCGAAGACTATGGCAAAGTAGAACAAATGCCTAAACTCGAAGGAAAACGTATGACGATGTTTCTCGCACCCTTACCCAAGAAAAAATAATCCCCTCCCTAACCCTTCCCCAAGGGGAGGATAAAAGTGAGGGCAAAAATAAACTCCCATAACTCCCCTCCTTGGGAGGGGAAGGGGGAGGACGGAATTATATCAATAAAAATCTAAGCAAATGCCAAAAATTAAAACTAAATCTGGAGCTAAAAAGCGTTTCAAGCTCACCGGCTCTGGTAAAATCAAGAGAAAACACGCGTTTAAAAGCCACATCTTAACTAAGAAAGCTAAAAAACGCAAGTTAGCACTCACCCACGCTACACTCGTTCACTCTAACGACGAAGCAAGCGTGAAGAAACAATTAGGCTTAAAATAATTGTTTAAATAGTAGGAAATTAATAACCGTGGAGTAGGTACCCCTAAGAGTTTGTTTTAAGCACAAACCACCTGCTACAAAAATTAAAAAAAGGAATTTATGCCAAGATCAGTAAATGCTGTAGCTCGTAGAGCTCGTAGAAAAAAAATAATGAAGCAAGCCAAAGGTTTCTTTGGCCGCAGAAAAAACGTTTGGACGGTAGCCAAAAACGCTGTTGAGAAAGCAATGCAGTACGCTTATCGCGACCGCCGTAACAAGAAGAGAACCTTCCGCGCTTTGTGGATTGTGCGTATCAACGCAGGGGCTCGCTTGCACGGATTGTCTTACTCTCAATTTATGGGTAAACTTAAAGCAGCTGATATCCAGCTCAACCGTAAAGTTCTTGCCGATTTGGCAATGAACCACCCCGAAGCGTTCAAAGCTATTGTAGAAAAAATAAAATAAACGTTTAACTAAAGATATAATTCCGTATAGAAAAAGCGACTCCTCAGGAGTCGCTTTTTTATTTTTCTTGTTACGGTCTTTCTGATATTCCACCTGCCTGTGCACTTATTTCGCCCATTTCCTTTTGTAGTCAAAGCCGGCATTGAGCAATATTTTTTCCTTGTGCAGGTCTTCTAAATAGGCTAAATCGTTGTTGTAAAGAGGTTTGCTGAGGCATTCTACAGCTACGGGCTTGCCTTCTTTGGGCTCTAACAAAATATCGATAGTATAACCACCAAACTCGTAGTCCATTGTGATGCGCTGGTCGGGGTATTTTTCTTTGAACTGACGGTAGGTTTGTTCTTTAAAAGCACTTTTACTTTGCTGGTCGATATCGGTGTGTTTGTGTCCGTAGAGGTCGAGTTCCGATAGGATTTCACGGCGGAGAGCATCATTGCCGTCGCTTACAGCACGAGCGTAGGCGAGGTAGGCGTAGAGCACAGCGCGGCGGTTGTTAGCACCTTCTTGTGCTAAAGCCTCTTTATAGGTTGCTAACAATTCTTCGGGGATAGAGTTGTACACGTATATCTGTTCCTTGGCGCGGGTGATAATCACGTTTAGCAGTTTGTAGCCTTTGGAGAAGTTCAGCGGACCAAAACTCTGTACAAACTTGCCGCCTTTCTTCTTGCCATAAGTTACCGATAAGATAATGATATCGCGCTCGTCTCCTTGTATGTTCTCCAAGTTCTTGATAAAGAGTCCTGCTTGCTCTAAGGCGTTGATTTTCTCTCGGAAAGCCGTTTGAGTAGGATCGTTTTGCTTTTGGAGTATCTGTTTGCGTATGTAGTTGCGCTGGGTGATGTTGAAGGTCGCAATCCCCACCGATGGGTAACTACCGTCAGGACGAGGCTCTATTTGCGAGAGGATACGCAATACTTCGGCGGCTTCCTCACGGTTGATATGCTCATCGAATGTGCCATTTACCTGAGTAAAATGGATAGGGATACGACTTTCGGTGCTGGGTAGCGGACGCAATCGGGCGTTGTAGAAAGCGTGGTTAGAAAAATCAATCAGATAAGGGTGTTTAGAACGATAGTGAAAATCTAAATGGTTCTTACTGAATTGGTATTCCAAAGCGTAATCCAAGAGCGACTCTATGTTCAGCATCGCATTTTTGTAGGTGAGGACTTCATCTTCTTCCTCGTTGTCGTCCTCATCTTCAGCACTACCGTCGAATACTTTGCTAAAGTAGTTAGACGGTGGCATTTGGTGTTCATCACCTGCAATGATAATCGTCTTGCCTTTGAGCATAGCCGGCAGGTTGTCTTCGAGTTTCAGCTGACTCGCCTCGTCAAACACCACATTGTCGAAATAGAAATTCTTGCCCTCAAATAGGTTGCAACAAGCATCGGGGGTGGTGAGGATAATAGGGAAGAAGCTCGTAAAGAGGTCGGTGTCCTTCATTGCTATTTGTCTCAAGGTAAGTCGGTTGTGCTTTTCACTTTTGCGTTTGTTGTAGAGGTTCGCCACAGTGAGCTCTTTGTTGGTCTCTTCAAACGTTTTTACAGCTTTGCGTTGCTGGGCATTCCAGTATCCCTCGATAAAATCTTTTTGGGCAGAGGCAAAGTAGTGTACTTTCTTTTTAAAGTCAGTGTAATTTTGCTCGTTGAAGTTCAGCGTATCATCGGCATTTCGTTGCAAGAGCAAGGTGTAATAGGCGTAGAGGAAGGAAGCTTCCCAATGGGTTACTTTGGTAAGTGATAAAACAATGCGCTCTTGGAAATCGTTGAGCGATTGGAAGAATGCAAACCACTCGTACTGAGTCACCAAAGGCTGTGCAGGGTCGGCTTGATAGCTGTTGTAAGTCGCCAAGCTGCGGGTGATAAAGGCTTCAAACTCGGCAAAGGTATTGCCAAAATTGATAGCGTCGAGCCAACTGTCAGCTTCTATGCGGTTTTTAAGCGATTTTACTTCGCTTATGAGCTTGTCTAAATCAGCGTTTACAAATGAGCGTTCGTAGTAATTCAGCAGGTCTAAGGTAGCAAAATCAGCATTGGCTTTGCTGTCGAAATCGATTTGCGCTTGGGCAATGGCAGGAGTGTACTCGGCAATGACAGTTTTGTTGAGCAATAAGTTATCCGAAATAGCAATCGACGAAAAATTGCGGTGCAAACTGAGCGCTTTAATGGCAGTACAGAGTTCTTGTAAGCGTTTTTGAGTTTTCAGCACCTGCTTTTTCTCAGAAGAAAAGAGTGCTGAGAGCTTGTAGAAAAATCCTTTGGTGACCTCAGGTTGATACACAGGTGAAGTAGGAGGGAGGGTAGCAGTAATCAGCTCATACTCATTGCGGTATTGCGCTAATATGTCTAACTGTTGTATAAACTCCTCTTTGCGTTTGTGCAAGTAATAGGCTTTATAAACGGCTATTTGTTGCTGGATAACCTCCCACTGTTGTGCGTATTGCTTGAAGGCTTCGGCGAGTTGTTGTTGGGTGTTAAACAGATTGGTAGCGGTGAGTTTTTTGGGGTTGAACAGATGATTTTGAGCGTAGGGCGCATACCGCTGATAGAGCACCTCACCTTGTTGCCAAAGGGGTGCGAGAGAGGCGAATTCTTCATCAGTAAACTGAAAGGAAAAAGCCGAGAGGTCGAGTTCTTCTCTATCTGTTTCGTAGCGCATTAGCTCCGCCATTACATCTGTCCACGACAGTTGGTTGAGGAGCGGTTGGTTGAGTTTGTGGTGAATAGCATTGATATCTGTTGTGATTTTGCGCATTGCTTGCACTTGTTCGGCAAGGAGATTTTCGAGGAAGGCTGGTGTTTCTTTTTTAAACTCGACATTATCAATATGGTTACGCACGGCGTCTACAATGAGCCTGCGGTCGGCAATAGCGTCTTTTATCATTGTACAATACCTGTCCAAACCTTTGTTTTGCAAGGCGTTGTAGAGTACTTCGAGGGCAGTTTGCTTCTCGCAGACTACTAATGTTTTCTGTTTGTTTTCCAAAGCATTGATGAGAATCGCCGTGAGCGTTTGGCTCTTGCCCGTACCTGGGGGACCTTGAATAAGTATTTTCTGCTGACTTTTCAGCGATTCCAAAATCAATTGTTGAGAGGGGTCGGTTTCAATAGCACTCAGCGATTGGAATTGTTCGTTGGCTGTTGTCTGCAAGGGTACAAAATCCTTTTTCAGCGATTCGTAATCGTTGATGATATTCTGTTTTTGCACTTCAAAGAGGGAGAGAATACCGCTTTTTTCTATAAAAGCATCGCCCTTGTTAGGCAAAAGTTCTTCGTATGCCGCTTTGGTTTTTAGAGGGAGAATCTCGGTATAGTTGTTCAGCAGGAAATCCAAGTTTTGGGTAACTTTCAGTTGGTTGAGGATATCCGAGCAAAGAGAGTGCAGTTCAGGTTTATCGATTTTGCCGTCTTCCAGCATCTCGTCGGGGATGGGTTTAAGGCTTACGCCCGAATCGTTTTGCAGGTGGTTGATGAGCACCTCATTTAGGTAGATAGGGTCTTCCTCGCTACGGCTTATTACCCACGTATTCATTTGGTTAGCTGGCTTTATCTTCACCGACCAAATTAGAATAGGGGCAGCCGTTAGTTGTCCATCGCCCATATCCCGACGCAACAGTATCGGAAAGCCAAAACCCAGTGTGTTCACCCCTTTTTCCGAAGTGATAACCTCGCTTTGAAACATCAGGTTTTCGATACTATCTACGAGTTTTTCTAAGGTAGCCTCACGTTCTTTAGGTATCTTTTTAGAGGCTTGTCCCCCTTGGGGGGAACGGGGGATATCTATATCCGTACTTTCGGTATCGTGAATAGAAAACGAAAAGTTGAGGTTGCGTAAGGTGAGTAAGTCGAGAATAAAGCGTTCGGGCAAGCTCTTGAATATAGCTGAAAGTCGTGCGATATCAAACTTATAGCGTGAAGCACCAGGAAGTGCATTGAGGTGCACGCCACGACGGTTACCCACTTTCAGTTTGTTTTGTAGAGCAGTAAATACTTCTTGGTTCATCTTCTATGAAATGCTAAAATAACGAGGCAAAGGTAGTGTATAATTAGTAGATAAGCAAGTACACTCATTAACAAATAAGTAATCTTAACGTAGCAGTCGTAGCACGGCAAGTTTTGTTTGTGATATGAAACTATTGTTGTTTTTAAGTTCTCTTCTTGTAGCGTTTAGCTTTAAGGTCTTTGGTTGTTACACAAATATCGTATCCCTTTTCTTTTAAACCATTCGATAGTTTTAAGTCACAAGTCCAGATTTTATGTCCTTTCTCAAGGTGAAGTGCAATAAAAGGATAGTCATCAGGGTCTATTGATTGTGCTATATCTTTAGCTTTGTTTATATATTCCTTTGGAATATCTTTAACTTTGAAAAAAGTAATATTCTGTATAAATTCTTTGAGAAGGGCATTTGCTTGTTGTTTAGACAAATGATTGTCTTTCATAATTTCAGGCAAGTGCTCTTCTACCTCATCTAAAAGATAATCAGGGGCGGTAAACTGAATTGTTTTCTTTTTATCACTCAATATGGTAGCTATAACTCCTTCTGGTTTATAGAAACAGCTATAAATAATGTTCGTGTCCGAAATTACTATCATATAGCTTGTTTTTCTTCTAATTTTGCAAGGTCTTCGTCCCAACGGCGTGCGATGTTTTTATTAGATTCTTTAGACATTGCCATAATTTTTTCACGGTATTTAATTGGAATACCGTACTCGTCTTCTTCAACTTCTTCAGTTGTTGCAGGTATTACTTTTTTAGTCTCTTTTGTTTTGGTAACCTTTACAAAGTCAAGACTTTTTGCGTACTTTATAAAGTTCATCGCCATTGGGCTATCACTGGTAATAGTAAGGGTATAAGACATAATATTCTGTATTTTTTGAGGCAAAGATATAAAACTTTTATCAATTAACAAAATGGTTTTTTCTGAAGTTCTCTCTGGCTTCTTTCCTAATCCATATAGTCCTCAAACCACTCTTGTACTTTCTCTTCTTCAATAGCAAAAGGCGCACAGGTAGCTAATTGCTATATGGCTTCAGCGGTGTTTGCGCGTTCTTCTAAACCTGTGGGTACTATCATAGAGTGATTGTTCTGTTGCAAAGATAATAAATAATAGACAATCTTTTACTTCAAGTAGCTGATATTTCCGTTCTCGAAAACCCCTATCCCATTTTGGGAGGTGAGGAACAGCAATTTGCCTCTCACAAGTAACAACTTCTTTATCGCCATTTTAGCACCGATAGCCAAGGGCTCTCTCTCCCAGCGAAGCTTAGGTTCGCAGAGCAGTTCTAAGTTGCCTATTTTTCCGCTTTCAGATAAAAAGGTTTTGTAAATACCCTTTTGGGTGGCAATATACAGCGTTTGGGTCACAGGGTCAATGGTGGAGGCTCCTATAAAAATACGGTTGTTTAGGTCAAAATCATCATCATTGAGTATTTTCTCGGCAGTGTAATTGTCTATCTTAAAAATATCGCCCGAGTTGATGAGATGTTGTAAGCCTGAAGCAATATACACGGCATCGGTTTTGCCATCACTGAAAATGCTCTGTGGGAAAAACAATCCTAGCTCAAGGTTTTCGATAGAGCGGTTAAGAGGTTTGCGTTCCTTGCTATCGAACAATTGGAAGCTACCGCCAAATTCACCATAAAAATTGGTCATCCAAATCACGTCGTGCGCATCAACGAACACGCAAGAAGGAAAGCGAAAGAACTCTTTTGCGCGCTTTTCTATCCTAATACCTACAGTGGTCTGCTGCGGAAAGGCTGTCCAATAAGTATGGGTAAGTGGTGCGTAGAGCGCATTGCGGATAATGAGATAAGGTTCGTTTTGCGAATTGAAAACAATATGTTCTATAGTATAAGGCTTTTGCATCCCGTGCAGTAATTGCAAGCCATTATCAGAAAGGGTGAAGAGTTTACCGTTGTTCGTGCCTACTACTACGTTTTGTTGTTTGTCCGAACCGATTGCCGTAAAAGTAAATCTTGAATTATGAGTTACAGTGTTTTTCTTTTCGGTAGAAAGATTCCAGCACTTGAGTTTACCGTCGGTTGTGACGGCATAAAGCAGGGAGTCTTTGGCAATCATATCCTTAATAGTAGGTTGGGCAAAGGTAAAGCAAGAGACGAAAAAGGCAATGAATTTAAGCATTTTAGAGTTTATTATTTAGAGAGCAAAGATAAGAATAATTAACCGAATTGCCTAATTCAGTAATATACTAATTTTGCAGTTTTTTTTAATCATTTTACATTTTCAACATTTTTCTTCAGTATTTCTTAGAACCTCTTTTTCTTATTGATATTCAGTTTTCTAACACCTTATTTTTGCCTTACTTTCGGTCAAAGTAGGTCAAAAGCAAAAGATAGGAGCAAATAAGAAATATTGATTGTTAATGATTTCTATTTAATTGTTAGCTTATCTCCTTATAACTGAAACCTAATTTCTATTTCCTAAATTTAAATAAAAATCCTTTGTGAGCGATTTGTACGCCTCAGTATAAACCCCACGTTCCTTCTCAATAATAAGCACATCGATAGGGTAAGAGGAGAGCTCTTTTCTACTCAGTAGAAGCATACTCCGTTTTAGTTCAGCCATAGCATTGCCTCGCGTATGAGTGATTTTCTGAGGGAAAAGACCATAACCCGACGCAAGAGCGATAAACCCTTCGGTTTCACTATAAGGTAAAATAACACTAAAAACACCCTCATCGGTCAGTAATTGGCTTACCCCTTCTAAGAGCTCCGAAAACGAAAGCGTATCAGTAAACCGAGCCGTGTTGCGCGCTTTTTCAGTTGTTTTATAATCAGCGGTATAGAAAGGCGGATTAGAGATGATAAGGTCGTACACTTCATCTATCTCCAAAGCAAATTCCTGAAACGAAGCGTGATAGCAAAACAAGCGGTCGCCCCATTGGCTCTCTTCGAAGTTCTCCGTGCATTCTATATAGGCTTTTTCGTCTATTTCTACGGCGTCAATCACAGGAGCGTCAGAGCGTTGAGCTAACATTAGCGACAATAAGCCCGTTCCCGCCCCAATATCCAGTATACTTTTAGGATTCTCAATAGGCGTCCACGCCCCCAATAGCACTCCATCAGTGCCTATCTTCATCGCACTTTGTGCTTGCTTTACGTTAAATTGCTTAAACTTAAATATCATATTTTCTTTGCTCCTTCCTCCGAGGTTATCAGAGCTTTTCACAGATACTCCCGTTGACTCCTATTCTCTTTTCTGTTAAAAACTGACAAATCTTTCTTGATTTTTTTATGATTTCACTCATAATCGTCCTGTTTTTAATACACAAAAGTCGTTCTACCCCTTTTTCAACCTCTTTTTTTTAATTCAAGCAAAGATACAAAATAATTACCAATCAGCAACCCCCTTCTAAATGTTTTTTTGACTTTCAGAGTTGGTATCAGTTACATAGGAAATATATTCTACCTATCTACCAATAAAGCAGAATATATTACCGTAAAATCATCTTTTTATAGATTCCCACCTTCCAAAAAAACACCTTTTATCCTATACCAATCGTCCAAGATTCGTTCAAGGTTCGTATAAGGTACCTATATCATAGTATATTTTTCTTTTTGAAAATCCCTATTTTATTCTTCTTAAAAACTACCCGTGCGGCTCACACAAAATGCCCGTGCGGCTCGCACTTTCATTTGCTAATTTTCTAATTCTCTAATTTTCTAATTTCCCAATTTGTATATTAAAAATTGTTTTTGTAGTTTTGCACCCTCAGTGAAGAATTATATAATAAAATAAGCATACAATGATATATTATTCTATTCTCGCAATAAGCGTAGCCTACCTCATTTATATACTTGTAATGCAGGCAACTACCAACTTAAAAAGAGAAAAATCCATTGAAGAAAAACGCCAAAAATGGCAAAATGCTTTGGTAGACGAAGAAGATACCAAAGACAGAATTATGGAGCTCATCAAAAGTGAATACGGTGAGCCCACCACAAGTTCCGTCGAAAAAGGCGTATATACCGAAGGTATGCCCGACTTTTTGGTGAAAATGGCGCTCGGTAAGCCGATAGAAGTCCAAAGTGCAGGATTCAAAGGCTCTACTACCGAACGTTGGCACTACAAAACCCTTACCCTCACATTCCAAAATAACAAACTTATCGGCTGGGAAAGCCACGATAACACCTCTCAAAAAGCAAGATTATAATGTTAAAGGATTACTACGAAATATTAGGAGTTAGCCAAAAGGCTTCTGACGACCAAATACGCGATGCCTACAAAAAGCTCGCAAAAGCTTATCACCCCGATAAACATCAGGGCGACGATTTCTTTGCCGAAAAATTCAAAAGCCTACAAGAAGCTTACGCAGTCCTTTCCGACCCCGAAAGTCGTAAAGACTACGACACCGACCTCGCCGCCGAGTTAAAAGGACAAAAGAAAACCGAAGAACCCAAAAAGCAAGCTAAAAAGAAAACCACACAAAAAAACAGCAATAGCACCTCCTCAAAAGCTCGTACCGTAAAGGATTTGCCCTCTTTAATAGATATTTATTTCGAACAGAAAATCGCTACCGTAAAAACCCGTAAAGAGTACGACACGTTCTTAGCTTCTCCCAAAAAAAAGTACTCCTCTTGGGTGAAAATTGTGCTTGTAGTACTTGTCATCATTCTAAGCACCATTTTGCTAAACCCTTCTTTCGGTCTCCTAAAAGAACTTTTGCCTTAATTAAGCTCAGTCGATAAATATAAATTGGATAATCAATAAAATTTGCGATATACACTTTGTCAAAGAGCTAAGCCTTTGATAAAGTCTATCAATCAGGCAAAAACTTAATTTTTGATTAATTTCTATAGCCCAAGCGATACTTCACTTTAACGAACGACAAAATTCAACTATCAGCAAACATAGATTTTACAGCTGTTGCCTTGGATACTTTTCGGTATCAATACGAAAATAACGAGGTATACCATCGCTTTTGTACCCTATTGAACTGCCTTCCTAATGAGGTAAACACACTTGAAAAAATACCTTTTCTTCCCATCGAATGTTTTAAAACTGAAAAAGTGTACTGCGGTCATACCACACCTCAGCAGATATTCACCAGCAGTGGCACCACAGGCGCACAAACCTCCCGACATTATGTGAAAGACCTCAGTATTTACGAAGAGAGCTTTCGCAAAGGATTTGCATACTTCTATGGCGATATCCGCAATTATGTGGTATTAGCCCTTCTTCCCTCGTATTTAGAACGCACCGGCTCTTCCCTCATCACTATGGTAGTCGACCTTATTGAGCGTTCGGGTAGTGAGTACAGTGGTTTTTACCTCAATGAATACGACCTCTTAGCCCAACGCTTACAAACCCTTGATGCTTCGGGTAAAAAAGTGTTGCTCATAGGAGTGTCGTTTGCCTTACTCGACCTTGTTGAAAAACATACTTTCTCCTTAAAAAATACGATTGTAATGGAAACAGGGGGTATGAAAGGTCGTCGCAAAGAACTCGTGCGCGAAGAATTGCACGCGCTCCTCTGTAAAGGTTTTGGTGTCGAAAAGATTCACTCCGAATACGGAATGACCGAACTGCTCTCGCAAGCCTATTCTGCTGGTAAGGGTATTTATAAGTGTGTACCTTGGCTAAAAGTCCTTATACGCGATACGAATGATGCGCTGAGCTATCTGCCTACGGGCAAAACCGGCGGACTCAATATCATCGATTTGGCTAATAGAGAATCGTGTAGTTTTATCGCTACCCAAGATTTAGGAAAGCTACACCCCGACGGTACTTTTGAAGTATTAGGACGCTTCGACAACGCCGATATCAGAGGTTGCAATTTGCTCATTAGCTAATTTCCCAATTTGCTAAATTCCTAATTATTTTTTATTTTTGCCGAAAATATAAGAATTATGGGTACAGTAAGATTACAAGCAACAGTACAAGAATATGATATTCCATACTTAGAAAGGTTTTTAAAAGGCATTTCAGCTACCGAAATCAACTTTGAAAGAGAAGAAGATGCTTTTGATATTCTTACTCCTGAAGACCTCAAAGCCATTGCGCTCTCAAAAGAGCAAGGAAACCTCGGTATGGTTACAAGCAATGACGATGTTTTTAAAGAGATTCGAGAGTTAAGAGAAAGAAAATGGAAATAGTTTGGACTGATAAAGCTAAAGAAAGCTTCAAAGAAACTCTTGAGTTTTGGGATATACACAATGGGAGCTATTTGTTTTCAGATAAAATATTATTAGAAACAGAAAGATTAATGCTTGAACTTTCTAATAATACACTCTATTTGGGTAGATATAACAAAACATTAAACCTTTATGTAAGACCTATTTTAAAAGGTAGGTATTTTATATATTTTGAGGTTAAGAATAATGGGAAAGAAGATTTTATAGAGATTCAATATTTTAGAAGTTCAAAACAACAACCCTTATTTTAACAGAAAAACTCCCTTGCAACATCAGCTGCAAGGGAGTTTTCTTAAGTAAAGTAACTATTTCGTAATTCGTCTCTCGTAATTTGTAATTCGTCATTCGTAACTATTTTACTTTGGTAAAGTGCATTACTACACGTCCGTTATTGGTATCTACGGCAAAAGTCATATAGTGGTTGTTGTTGGAGAAATTGATGTCCCACAACTCCTTTTCTGCGGGGTTGCTTACGTTGTAGTACTTACCCCCTTCTTTTACCCATTTGTAGCTGTTTATTGTTTTATTACATTGCCCATTCTCTGGATAATTAAGGTATAGGGTAGCTCCCAAAGAGTGGGCTACTATTTCGCCGTATAAGCATTTGCCGTCCTTTACAATTAATTCTTGTTGTCCCACTACGTATTTGGTCATTAGCCAACGACCTGTAAGTGGGTCGAGGTGGCTGTAATCTACACCTTTTTTGTGGCGGACAGTTATTATATCATTTATCCCATCATAATAACGCAAGATGAGTTCTTTATCTTTCATCTCGTATTTAACAGAAGAGGTATTCCCTTTTTTTCCAGTTGGAGAATCGTTGGAAATGGTCATATGAAAAGTACCGTTGGAGGAGGTATAATCATAATAGATAGGGTTATATTGGCAGTTATTGTTATTATCTAACAAATACGATTCCAGCTTTATTTTTTTATCAGCTATTGACCAATAGCTTTGCTCAGAGCAAGTATTAGGAATACTCCATCGCATTCCTTTATTATTTTCATCGGCGTAAAGAACATATCCATACCAATCCCCATTGAGCGAAGTGCTACCTCCGCCGTTGTCGTCGTCTTTCCCACAAGAGGAAACGAATAATGCTGTGGCAATGAATGCCGAAAAAATTAGTTTTTTCATATAATTATTATTATTTAATGTTGTTTATAATTTATTATCAGACGAGTCGGATAAGTCAAACAAAGTAGCCTATAATTGTTCATTTTTAATTGACTTCGGGGCAAAGATAATAAAAAATATCTTTATATCCTAATTTATATAACTAATTAATCATTAACCATTAAAAAATCCTCCCCTTGCAGTTGTACTGCAAGGGGAGGATTTTTTAGGGTAAACTTCACAACCCCACTCATTCTCTCATTTTCTCATTCTCTCATTTTCTCATTCTCTAATTTGCTAATTTTCCAATTTTCCTATCGAATCTTTCATTTTTTCAATTTCTTTTTGAGTCTCTTCTACAATTTTAGTATCTACACCTGCCTTTTCAGCACCGCGTTGTATTTCAGTTTTAATCTCATCGGTAGCATCGCGCAGTTGGCGCATTGCCTTTCCTAAACCCCGCGCAATACTTGGGAGCTTATCAGCCCCAAAAAGCATTAAAACCATAAAAAGTATGAATATAATTTCTGAAAAACCCATAATATAATTAGCAAATTTGTAAATTAGCAGATTAGCAAATGCGGAGCAAAATTACATTTTTTTTGTCATAAAACAGCAAATATCATATTTTTTTTATACTTTTGCCCGTATGAAAAAGGTAAAATATTATTACGACCCCGATACGCTCTCGTATAAACGCATCCTCTCCCGAAAGCGTACAAAGGTGCGCAATGCTTTAATTTTTCTTACAGCTGCTGCACTCTTCGGGATTTTATTCTCTTTTATAATGATTAACTCGCGCTTGTTTTTCACCCCTCGCGAGGTGGTATTGGCACGCGAGATTAAAACCTATGAAACCAACTACCAAATCCTGAATAAAAAGATGGAATTGGCGGAAGATGTGCTTGCCGACCTTGAAGAACGCGATAATAATATGTACCGCCTTTACTTCAATGCTCCTATTATCCCCGATAGTGTTCGCAAAAGCCTCAAAGACCCTAACCGCTATAAAAACCTCGAAAAATACGGAAACTCCAAACTTGTTGCCAATACAAACAAACGCTTAGATATATTGCGAAAACAGTTGGTCGTACAGTCGAAATCGTTAGATGAGATTGCTAAACTTTCTAAGGCAAAGGAAAAATTCTTGTCTTCCATTCCTGCCATTCAGCCTATTAATAATAAAGATTTAAAGCATATGGCATCGGGATATGGTTGGCGTATCGACCCTTTTACCAAAGCGCGTAAGTTCCATTATGGTATGGACTTCACTGCGCCCCAAGGCACTCCTGTATATGCTGCGGGCGATGGAGTAGTAGCACGTGCCGATAGCAATGCCTCAGGTTATGGTAACCACATTCGCATCGACCACGGTTATGGCTATGTAACTCTCTACGGACACCTTTCGGCTTACAATGTGCGTGCAGGACAACACGTCAAACGTGGCGACCTCATAGGAAGGGTAGGAAGTACCGGTCGCTCGGAAGCTCCACACCTGCACTACGAAGTGATAAAGAACGGCGAACACATCAACCCGATACACTTCTATTATGGCAACCTCACCCCGAGCGAATACACCGAGATGCTACACGTTTCTACCCAAGAAAATCAATCGCTTGACTAAGATGATTGGAAATAGTATTTTGTTAATTAAACTCATATGACTCACCATAATCTTCCCCAGAATTGGGACTTCTTTATGTGCCATATCGAAGGCGTCCCAGCTTCTATACGCACCAATTTAGCCTTGTTTGAGGTTGCTCCTCTCGAGGGCTTATCGCAACGTTTACAGTTTTATATAAAAATGCAAAACCCTACTCCTGATGGATTTCCTTCAAAGGAGGAGTATCCTATACTCTGTGATATAGAAGATGCCATAAACGAGAAAGCCGAAGCCACAGGAGCAGTATTGGCAGGTGTGGTAAAATCCGAAGGCTTTTTAGAGCTTTGGTTTTACTGTAATAATGCGGAAGTTTTAGCACAGACTTGCGAAGAAGCGTTACAAGCTTTTGAGGGTTATAAATCGGGATATAATACCGCTGAAGATGCCCAATGGGAAGATTATTTCGACTTCCTTTATCCTGATGAGTTTTCTTATCAAACGATGCAGAACAGAAAAGTGCTAATGCAACTTGAGAAGAAACGGGATAAGCTGGAAGTACCTCGTGAAATCGACCATTTTATCTACTTCAAAAGTGAGGCACAACAACAAGGTTTTGCCGAGAAAGTAGCCGAAAAAGGCTATGAAGTGCGTTTGAGTGATGAAAAAACAGTAGAGGAACGAAAATCCGAAGGACATACTTTTCCTTACACCGTCGAAGCCACACGTGAGGACAGTCCGTTAGATATCAACAATATCGTATGGGAACTGATAGAGCTCGCTTCTTCTTTTGAAGGAGAATATGACGGCTGGGGCTGTGTGAATGTAACTGATAACTGATAATTTCTTAGAGAAATGGATATTGTATTACCCGATAAACTATATTACACCATAGGAGAAATAGCAAAGGCTTTCAATGTGAATGCTTCTCTTATTCGCTTTTGGGAAAAGGAATTTTCTATTATCAGCCCGAGAAAAACGACTTCGGGAAGCAGGAAATTCTCTCCTGATGATGTTAAGAAACTCCAGCTCATCTATCATTTGGTAAAAGAACAAGGCTACACCCTTGAAGGGGCGCGTCAACGTCTTAAAGAAGACAAGCAGAAACCTCTTACAAACCTTGATGTGGTTACAAAGTTAGAGCGTGTAAAGCAAATGCTTATCGATATCAAAGAAAATCTTGAATAACAAAAAAGCTGTACGATGTAACTATACTCGTACAGCTTTTTTAGGAAAAAACATCAATATTAATTTGTATCTATTTCCAAAGAATCACCAACGTTTCTTCAGAGGATAGGCGTGCGGTGTTAGCTGTTGCACTTCCTCCCTTATCCGCAAAAACGACCGAAGGATTTACTCCTTTGGGGCAACGCAATGCCACTGAGGTAGCTTGTGGGCGTTTGTTAATGAGTATCGTAAGATATTGATTGCCTTTTTGCATTGTATACATTTGCACTCCTTTTTGGTAAGTTTCAAACTGAAAAGGGACTGTAGCTTGCGCTTCGGCGAGTAGCAAATGCGAAAGCGCTTCCCCTTTGCCACTGCGCAAAGCGCCCAACCCCAATAGTGATGGAAACCAAAAGGTCTCTCCCCTCGTAAAGCGATGTCGCGTTGCCAACACACTATTCCCCTCTTGGGCAACTATTTGTCCTTGAGTATTGTAGATACTTCCTTTCCAAAGATGGGCGGGCAGGGGTGCGTTTTGGTAATTTACACTGAAATCGGTAGGGAGGCATTTTACTTCTTTCAGAGCTCCTCCCAATACATCTTGTAGCGGAAATCCTGTGTGATGTAGGGCAAACATATTTTCGTCGTAGAACCCGCTGAGTCCTTCCATTATCAGTTTGCCACCATTGCGTACAAAGTTGCGCAGGGGTTCCCAATAACGCGATGGGAGGCTTATTTGTCCTGATAAAATAATCGTTTCGCCTTTGTAAGAGGGTTTGTTCCAGTTGAACTCATCAAAGCACTGAAACTGACTATTGATACCGTTTTCAAGTAGAGTTTCGTACATTGCAAACGCCGATTTCATAGCGCCTCCCGTGTTTCTGCCCTCGTAATCATTGTTGGTATTATCATTTAGTTGCGCTTTCTTTTCTACCCAAAGTGTTTCGCGGGTATAGAGGATATGAATGTTGGCTACTACGGGTTTAAATTTGCTATTGTTGATTTTTCGGAGTGTTTTGGCAACTTCGGAGGCAGCAATGAGTCGGTCGGTAGGTTGGTTTTGGAAATCTACGAGCGCCCATTCACCTGCTTCATCGCCTACAGCACGTGGGTTTAAGCACCAAAACAAGATGTGTTCAGCTCCGTTGCCAATGCTCGTCCACAGCCATTGGGTGATTTCTTCTTTGGTAGGACAGAAGGCTTTATAACCGCTGAAAGTGTTGTTGCCTCCTTGCAATTCGGTTACCCAAAAGGGCAATTCGCCTGCTCCCGAACGTATGATAGCACAATTTGCCCCCAAAGCTGTAGCGTACTGATTTCTGTGAAACATAGTGTAATGCCAACTGGGGTGAGCGGAAGCGCCTAACGAACTGAGGAAGTTGCGCCAAGCAGGGAAGTTGTATTCGGCAATATTGCTAAATATTTGGTGAGAATTGACGTGCAGATAGGCATTAGGGTCGTACTTTTTCACCTCGTTGGCAATCCATTGCAGGTACCAAGTGTTGTAGTGTAGCAAGAACTGTTGAGGGGTGAAATCTACTATTTGTGGGTAGCCTTTGCTGTTGTAAGTAGTAGGTTGTAGTGTTTTGAGCCATTCACTTTTTTGAGCATTGGCAAAAGCATCGTTAGGCACCCAACCCCCAGTGCCAGGTTCGTTCATCAGCACCCAACCATAGAGGGCAGGAGAGGTTTTGAAATGGGTTACTACTTGCTTGATATACGTAGCAATTTCTTGTAGATGCGATTGCGAATAAGGGTGCTTAAAGCCTCCTAACGAATTGTCGGGGGCAGCGGGAAAGAGCGTGCCTACAATCTTCACATTGTACCGCTCTGCTGCTTTAAAAGCCTTGTCAAAAAGAGAGAAATCCCAAGTACCGTCGGGGCGCTTCATATAGTTTTCGAACATACGAATGCGGCAACAGTTCATTTGGTGCTCGCTGAGGAGTTTGAACCAAGTATTTATCTCCTCATCGGTTTGACCAGACTCTATGAACACCTGTGCACCAATGGGTGATACATAGGGTTGCGCTTTCACAGTGGTAGTGATGGAGGCAATCCCAAGGCATAAAAGCCATATATAACTTCTTAAAAACATACAAATACTTTTTTGGTGGTACATTTTGTGCTGCAAAGGTAAGGTGATAAAGCATTTATCCACTTATCTTTTCTTTTATAAAACTTATCAAATTAGCTTATACGCTTCACATTTCACTTTCCCCTTTCAAATACTCTCTCGGTGAGACATTGTAGAACTTCTTAAACGAGCGACTGAAATTCGATAGCTCTTGGTAACCCACCTTATAGGCTACTTCCGAGATGTTCAAATTGCCTTGCTTCATCAGTTGGGCAGCGGCGGTCATACGTATTTGTACAATCACGTTGTAAGGGGTGGTGTTCATAATGGCTTTTACCTTTTTAAAGAGTTGGTTAGTGCTCATATTTAGGGCATCGGCGAGGGCATCGATACCAAACTCGGGGTCGCTGAGGTGTTCCATTACAATGTTGTTCACTTTATCTACAAACTCTTTTTTCCAAGGTTGCCCAATGAGTTTTTCGCGGTACACATTCAGGTCAGATGAAGAGCTGTACTGTTCCCACAGCTTCTTGCGCGAAAGCAGTATATTTTCGATGCGCTTGCTGAGGATTTTAGCCGAAAAAGGTTTGGTAATATAGTCTTCCACTCCCAAACTGTACCCCTCTACCACTTGCGATTCCTTGTCTAAGGCGGTGAGCAAAATGATAGGAATATGGTTTGTTTTTTCGTTGGCGCGCAGTTTTTTTACCATTGAAATGCCATCGCGTTTAGGCATCATAATATCCGATACGATAAGGTCGGGGATATGGGCAATTGCCAATTCTAAGCCCTCTTCGCCGTCGCGTGCCAAGAGTACGTGGAAATGCTCGTTGAGAATGTGCTGTATATAATCGCGCATATCGTCGTTGTCTTCCACTACCAAAATAGTCTCTTCCTTGTCGGTTGCATTTTCTTGTGGAGCTATTTCTTTTACCGCTTGGGTAGTGTCTATCTGTTGCAAGGTGATAGACGCCTCGTCGTGGAGTTGTGGCACATCTAAAATAGGCAACAATACCGTGAAGGTAGCCCCTTGTTTTTCTTCACTTTCTACCTCTATATGTCCTTGGTGTAGGTCGACGAGGTCTTTGGTAAAGGCGAGCCCTAAGCCAGCCCCCTCGTTGTGGAGTTCTTTTTGACGTTTGAATTGCAAGAAAGCGGTAAAGAGCTGTTTTTGTTCTTCTTTGGAGATGCCAATGCCTGTATCGGCTATCTTTATTTGCAAAAACTTCTGCTGATTTTGCACCACAGTGGCAATGAGTACGGTGATTGCACCTTTTTCGGGGGTGTATTGGAAGGCATTTCCGATGAGATTGTAGAGAATTTTGTCTAATTTATCGGCATCAAAAGGCATCCACAAGCTGGTCATTGTACTTTTTATGGTGTATTGTATTTGTTTTTCTAAAGCCAGATAAGCAAAGGTTTCACTCACTCCTTTCACAAATTTCACCACATCGTCGTATTGCAAATTCAGCTCTAATTTGTTTTTTTCTAACTTTCTAAAATCAAGTAATTGGTTGATGAGGCGCATCAGTTTTTGGGCGTTGCGCAACATCATTGTATACTTATCTTTGTATTCCTTAGGAGAGTTCTCATCATCTACCATTTGGTTCAGCGGACCTACAATAAGTGAAAGCGGTGTTTTGAACTCGTGAGAGATATTAGAGAAAAAGTTGGTTTTCATCTCGTTGATTTCGTACATACGCTGTGCTTCCAATTGCGAGATACGCAGGTTTTGCTTGTCTCTTTCCTTGATGGTGTAATACTTGACGATAAGCACGAGTAAGCCTACCCCCAGCAAGGCATAGAGGATATAAGCCCAAGTTGTACGCCAAAGCGGAGGGGCTACTACTATCTTAATTGTAGTAGGTTTTTCGCTCCATACCCCGTCGTTGTTAGTGGCTTTTACTTTGAAAATGTAAGTACCTGGGTTGAGGTTTGTATAGGTAGCGATGCGCTCGGAAGTGTCGTAAATCCAATCGCTGTCGAAACCTTCGAGCATATAGGCGTATTGGTTTTTGAAAGAGGCGCGGTAGTTTAATGCCGAAAAACGGAACGATATTACTGATTGCCAATGTTTCAGGTGAATGCTTTGGGTCTCATCTATCACCTCGGTGAGCACCCCGCCTTCTTCTGGTCGTACCGATTTGTTGAATATTTGAAAATCGGAAATTACTACTTTGGGTTGGGTTTGGTTAAGGGTAAGCTGTTGAGGATAGAAAGTATTAAAACCGTCCTTTCCTCCAATGAGTAGCTCGCCGTCTTTGGCTTGTGCAAAAGCCCCTAATTGAAAGCCCGAATTTTGCAATCCGTCGTACTCGTTGAACACTTGAAACTGCTGGCTTTTTGGGCTGTATTTCAGTACTGCCGAAGGGGTACTCATCCACAGATTGCCACTGTTGTCTTCTGCCAAACCGAAAATAGGGTCGCCATAGTCGGTGCCTTTACGGCAAATGAGCTCAAAGCGTTCGGTTTTCTTGTCGAACTTGTGTAGCCCTCCTTTGGTGCCTATCCACAAGGTGCCGTCCTTGCTCTCGTGGATAGCCGTAATAAAGTCATTGCTCAGGGTGTGTGTGTTGTTTTTTAGGGCTGTATAGGTCTGTTTGAGTTTTAGGTCGCGGGTGTAACAACGCAAGCCTTTTTCGGTGCCTACCCACAAAAGAAGGTCTTGGTCGCGGTGAATTACGTGGGTTTTATCTTCGGGGTAGATAATGTTCTTGCTTTCGAATAGCGGGGTAAAAACACCCGTAGCGGGCTGGTAGTTGACAGCCCCCAACTCGGTAGCAAGCCAAAAGGAATGATCCCAATCTTTGGTAATTTGATAGACGTTGCGGTAGGTGTAGTTCGTACCGGTAGGCACTGGAATGGGTACTTGACTAAAACTGTTGGACGAAGGGTTGTACTTAATGAGGTAATTGGCGTAGTTGCCTATCCAAATATTGCCTTCGGCATCTTCACAAAAAGCCTGATAGAGCTGGGTATTAGGGTTGTAGGACTGGTTGCTAAAAGCGGTGAGTGTCTTTCTGTCGGGGTTGAGTTTATCAATATGGTTTAAGCCACCTAACCAGAGGTTGCCTTTGCTGTCCTTAAAGATAGCGCGCACTTGTTTTTCCGAAAGAAAATTCTTGTACCTCACCCATTTGAATTGGGAAGGGGTAGGACTAAAATAGTAAATCCCTGAGGCGGTACTCACCCACATCAGTTGGCTTTTATCTCGGTAGATGTGATTCACACTTTCATTAGCGAGTTGCGGGTTTTGCAAGTCGGTAATGGAGTGAGTGTTTTTGTTGAGGAGTTTGATGCCCTCGTTGGTCTCTATCCAAATGTTGTGCTGACCGTCATCGGCGACCGAAAGCACGTTCACATTATGCGTGCAATGGGTTGCGCCACACACCGCATAACGTTGGTAGTTTTTTGTTTTTTCATTTAAGCTATACAAACCACCGTGAGCTGATGATACCCAAACAGTGCCTTCTGGGTCTTTGTAGAGGTTGAAAATGTGCTTGCATACCTTCTCATCAGTGTCGTTTGTATGCCAATAAGGGTGTAGCTCAAATTGTTTTTCCTTGCGGTTAAAACGGTACACCCCACCACCCCACGAACTGAGTATGAGCGTGCCATTGGTCGCTACCATACCCGTAAGGGCGTTGTTCAGGGGTTGGGAAGTGCCTTTTTCTCGGATGTCGTAATGAGTGAAAACTCCTGTTTTGGGGTTGAGCATATCCAGTCCGCCACGGTCTACGGCTATCCAAATCATACCCGCTTCGTCCTCTACTATGCCTGCTACATCGTTATAGCTGAGGCTATTACTCCCTTTTTGATGTTTGTAGGTGGTGAAGATACCCGTGCGCAGGTTCAGTTTACTGAGTCCTTCGCCTTTTAAGCCAATCCAAAGGTTATGCTGACTGTCTTCAAACAAACACCTGATAGAGTTCCCTGCAAGGCTGTTCTTCTGGGTGCTATTGTGTTTATACACAGTGATATCATAGCCGTCGAACTTGTGCAAACCGTCATCAGTGCCTATCCATATAAAGCCTTTTGAGTCCTGCAACATACTGGTAACCTCATTGCTTACCAATCCGTTGTGGGTGGTGATTTTGGATAGATACGCCCAGTCCTGCGCTGAGAGCAACGCAGGAAATAACGCCCATATTATGTAGAGTAGTTTTCTCATTTCCAAATTTGCTAATTCTCTAATTTTTCTTCCCCTTCCCCGTCACCACATTCCCCCTCTCCTTGGGAGAAGTCTCCGAATAGGAGAGTATGTGAACGGGGTGAGGATTCTCTTTCTTTCGCCTCGAAACCCCGTTTTTAACATTTTTTGCGTTGTTGTATCACAGTATGAATCAACTACTTATATACCCTTCCTATACCAATCGTCCAAGATTCGTATAAGCTTCCTATAAGCTCTCTATAATCTAACCCCACCCTCCTTACACCCTTTTTTCACCAAAATCCCTCTTAACCTTCTTCCGAACTTTTCCGTTTCCTTCCGAATTTCTCAACCCTCCCCATTTCCTCATTCTCTCATTTTCTAATTTGCTAATTCCCAAAAGTTACTTCACAAGGCGTAGCCTTGATTTTGTTTAATTTCTGAGACACAGCCTCATTCCTCTAACTCAAGCTCGCGCCTCATTTTCTCATTTTCTCATTTTCCCATTTCCAAATTTCCTAATTTTCTCATTTCCCCCCTACCTGAATGCTAAATTCGTAATGATAATACGGTTGGTTGAGCAAAAATTCTTTATGTACGCGTGGCGACCAACTGTCGTCTCCTCCTACACCCATTTGAGCCTCATCGATGTGCAAATAAGTGTGGTCTCCACGGCGCAGTTCTTGGGTTTCTTTGGATTGGTTCAGCGCGTCGTCTGAATAGTCTTGCACGTTGAAATTAAAGAGTTTAGGAGCACTGATGTACAGTTCGGTAGTACCCGAAAGGAGTTTGAGCCAACGGGTATCGGTATGGTTACCGTTTTCAGAAGGCATCACATAAGGGAAGTGCATATCCTTTACTGCACCGCTGTGAATACCCACAAAAGCCGATTCTTTTCTATCGGCATAAGTTTCATAAGGACCTTTGCCGTACCATTCTACTTTGTTAAAACTCTTGTCGAGCGTTAGGAGCATTCCCACTCTTGCCAAAGGAGGCACAGAGGCAGGCACTTCCACATTTGTGTTAATATCAATACGCCCGTCTCCATTGATGAGGTAAGTTACTTGTTGGCTGATATTGCCCGCTTTGGTTTCAATGCGGTTGTGTGCTACTATCTTCACTTGGGTTTCCCCTATGGGCGTAGCTTTCATTTCGGTAGCTGTTACCGTAGCTTCTTTTAGTCCTGCTTTGCGCCAAGCTGAGGCATAGGAGTGCTCAAAACCACCTTCATCGTTATCGGTAGGCACACGCCAAAAAGAGGGCACCATCGCTTCTGAAAGTAAATTTTTCCCTTTATGCGTAAATTGACTTAAACCGCCTGTTTTTTTGCTGAATACGGCTGTAAAATTGTCGCCTTTTACGGTGAAGTTTGTAGCTTCGTCAGTAAAGGTTAGTTTTTTATCGGAAGGCTTGGTGAGTTCTCTCTCAACACGGTTAGGAAAGGCAAGTTGTTCTTTGGCTACTTCAAAATCTTTTGAAGCCCAAGCAGTAGCCTTTTTATTCTTAAAACGGAAGTTCATAAAGTATTCCTTGCCGTTTTGTACTAATTTTGTATCGAAAGGTATTTGTAGGGCTCTTTGGCTTTGTGGGGCAATGTTCAAGTCGTTGATTACCCCATTGGCGATAGACTTTCCATTCTCGATAAGTTCCCATTGCAAATACACCTCATCGCTATTTACAAAGTAGTTGCTATTGCTGATAAGCACCAGACCTGTGTTGATATCAATATCCTTTACATTGAAATACTGATATACCTTTTTCAGTTCGTGCATTTCTGGTTGAGGAACGCCAGTGGCATTTACCAATCCGTCGTTCACATTTGCCTTGTCGATATGATTGATGATGTTCCAATACTCTTTGCCGTTCTTATCTTTGCAACGCAACGCTTGATCTTTCCAGTCCCACGTAAAACCACCTTGGTAGCGCTCATTGGTAGCAAAAAGCTCCCAATACTTGCGGAAGTTGCCTAAGCTGTTACCCATAGAATGGGCATATTCGCAAATAATCACAGGGCGTTTAGGGTCTTCGGTAAAGAGATTGTTCAGGTGGTTGAGCTCGGTGTACATATTAGAGATGATATCGTAATGCGAGAGCACGCCTGCATAAGCAGGGTTTTTGGATTCGTAGTGCACGGGGCGCTTTTGAGGGTCGAGGGCTTTTATCGCTTCGTAAGCCGCATCGAAGTTCTTACCCCAACCCGATTCATTCCCCATCGACCAATAGATGATACAAGGGTGGTTCTTGTCGCGGGCAACCATATTCACATTGCGCTCCACGATATCTTTTTGCCATTCGGGGCGTTCGCCTATGTAGTAGCCACTCTCCCACAATCCGTGGCTCTCGATATTAGCTTCGTCTACCACATATAAGCCATATTCGTCGCAGAGGGTATACCACTCAGGCTGATTGGGGTAGTGAGAGGTGCGCACCGCATTGATGTTATGCGTTTTCATCAGGATAATATCGTCAATCATCGATTGGCGGGTGATGGTGCGACCATTATAAGGGTCGAACTCGTGGCGGTTCACTCCTTTAAACTTCACAGGCTTGCCATTCACAAGGAGCAATCCGTTGCTTAGTTCAATCTTCCTAAATCCTACATTTTGAGTAAACGATTGTAACACTTTGCCTTTGGCGGTGAGCAAACTGAGTTCCACTTTGTAGAGGTTAGGGGTTTCGGCAGTCCATTTCAACGGATTTTTTACAGCTATTTGGGCACTAACGGTAGCTTCTTTTCCTGCAGCAATATCCGTAATAGAGGCTTTTTCAGTGCCTATCACATTGCCTTTGCTGTCTTTAAGGGTGGTTTGTACCACAAGGGCTTCACTTACTTTTTCGCCTAAATTCTGTACCTCTACTTGCACCTGCAAGGTAGCATCGCGGTATTGCGCATCGAGCTGAGGATAAACCGAAAAGTCACGCATACGCAACTCGGGGGTAGCAAAGAGGTATACATCGCGATAAATACCGCTGAGTCGCCAAAAGTCTTGGTCTTCTATATAACTGCCGTCCGACCAGTTCAAGACTTCTACATACAGCTCGTTTTTGCCTTTTTTTAGGTAAGGAGTGATGTTGAACTCGGCAGGTAGCATTGCATCTTCGTGATAGCCCACTTGCTTACCATTGATGAACAACTCCATTGCCGATTGCACTCCCGCAAAGTGAATGAACACCTGTTCGCCTTTCCATTTGTTAGGCACAGTGAACTGCGTTCTATACACTCCCGTAGGGTTATAGTCCTTAGGGGTGTAAGGAGGATTCATTTCAAACGGATATTTGATATTGGTAAAAACAGGAGGGTCATATCGGTTGCTTTGCAGTTGCCAATTTGAAGGTACTTTTATAGCGTCCCATTGGGTAATGCCTTTGCCCAAAAAGAAATCGGCAGGCACTTGTGAAGGGTGCTTGAAGTAGGCAAACTGCCAATTGCCGTTGAGGAGTACTTTTCCAGCCGGCTCATAGTGGCTATGGCTTTTTTCGGTGTTGATACTGCTTACCGCTAAGTTTTCCCAATCGTGGGTTTGCGCTATGCTGAGGCTACTCGCCAAAGCAAGTACTGATAAGAATAAGGTACGTTGTATTCTCATAATCGTTTACTATTTTATGGTTTGTTATTCTTCTATTGTAAAATGTTGTTCGTTACTATTATCGGCAGAATGTAAGCCCACCCACAGCAGGCACTCGCTGGGCTCAGTGTCCTTTTTCCCATTGATGCCGTAAAAGGCAAGAGCTTCAGAAGGCAGTTCAAAACGGACTTGTTTGCTTTCACCTGCTTTGAGAGGGATTTTCTGAAACCCTTTCAATTCCTTTACGGGGCGACTAACACTTGCTACTAACTGTCGAGTATAGAGTTGTACCACTATTTCGCCCTCAGTTGTTCCTGTATTCTGCACAGAGGCATTTACTATAATGCTATCGTTATAGCGTTTTATACTTTTTTTATTCAGATGCACATTACTAATAGCAAAGGTAGTATAGCTGAGTCCGTAACCAAAAGGATAAAGAGGCGTAATGGAACTATCCAAATATCCTGCGTTATAATGAGGACGGTGGTCTACTTCTTCATTGTTTGTATATACAGGTCGCCCTGTGCTCTTGTAGTTGTAGTAAATAGGAATTTGCCCTACACTGCGTGGGAAAGACATCGTTAAGTGTCCCGAAGGATTCACATCGCCTGCTATCACATCAGCAATGCCATTGCCCCCTTGCGTACCAGGAAACCATGCTTGCAAAATAGCTTGTACATTCTCGTTTTCCCAAGAAAGGTCGAGCGGTCGCCCGCTAAAAGTAACGATAGTTATAGGCTTGTTTATGGCTTTTAGTGCTTCGAGCAATTGGCGTTGTGCTTGAGGCAAACGAATGTCGGTGTGCACCGCTGACTCTCCTGCCCAGCTACTTTGTTCTCCTACGGCTACTAATACCCTATCGGCTTTGCGAGCTATAGCAACCGCTTCTTTGAGTTGTTCTGTTGAAATAGTTGTAAAACCACAGCCTTCGGCATAGAGAAGTTTTACATTTGTACCCTTGTATTTCTCGGTAAGCCCTGTGAGTAAACTCACGCTTTGTTTGCCGTCGCCTAAGCACGTCCAACTGCCGTTGATATCACTTGTGTTGTTCATTATAGGTCCTATTACAGCAATCGTTTTACCGCTATCCTTTTTGATGGGTAACGCTTCAGCTTCGTTTTTCAAGAGTACTACTGACGAAGCAACAGCTTGTCGTGCTACTTTCAGATATTCCTCAGTAAAAGTATTTTCTTTGGCACGGGTTTCATCTAAGTATCGGTAGGGGTCATCAAAAAGACCTAAAAGGAACTTCATTTCCAATATATGCCTTACTGCTTTATCAATTTGATTTTCGGTTACTTTGCCTTCTTTCACTAAGGCACTAAGGTATTTAATAAAGGTTGCCCCGTTCATATCCATTTCTATTCCTGCATTGGCTGAGAGGTTTGCCGCTTGTTTATCATCTTTGGCTACCCCGTGTCGCACCAACTCGTTGATACCTGTGTAATCACTCACTAACAAGCCGTTAAATCCCCATTCTTTGCGAAGCAACTCAGTAAGTAGCCACTTGTCGGCGGTGGCAGGTACTCCGTTTATTTCGTTCAAAGAAGCCATTATACTGCCCACCCCTGCGTTTAGGGTCGCCTCATAAGGAGGTAAATAAACATTGCGCAAGGTGTGCATAGAGAGTTCAGCTGTATTATAGTCCTTTCCTGATTCGGCAGCTCCATAGCCGGCAAAGTGTTTACCGCAAGCTAAAAGCGTGTGAGGACTACTCAACGTTTGCCAATTGTCTCCCCCTTGAAATCCTTTTACGCGTGCTTCGGCAATAAGGCTTCCTAAATAAGGGTCTTCGCCTGCGCCTTCCATTGCGCGTCCCCAACGAGCATCGCGGGTAATATCTACCATAGGGGCAAACGTCCAGTTGATACCATCGGCACTAGCTTCACGGGCAGCGAGTTCAGCTGTTTTGCGCATCAATGCCAAATCCCACGAGCAAGACTCAGCTAACGGAATGGGAAAGATTGTTTTATAGCCGTGAATCACATCTTGACCAAAGAGGATAGGAATACCCAAACGCGTTTGTTCTACCGCTATTTTTTGCAATTTTCGTATACCTGCAACCGAAGTAGCGTTAAAAATACTTCCTACCAAGCCTTTTTCGAGGTAAGGTTGGTACTTGTCAGCCATTACAGGTCCTGTAACCGACCAATCGGCTGAGAATTGCGTCATTTGTCCGATTTTTTCTTCAAGAGTCATTAAACGCAGTACCGAATCTACGCGCTGTTCTATGTGTTTATCGCCACTGAAACTCTTTTGGGAGAGTTTTTCATTATCCAATTTTAGGATAGCAGATGTTGCACAACCTATCATAAGTAACGAAATAAGCGTTTTAAAGATGTGTTTGCTATATCTCATAGATACATTAACGTTTTTATAAAAAACACCTTCCTGCCTGTACCCTTCCCTTGAAATGAGAATTACATATTACTTTGTTTTTATAATTTTGCCCTTTGCTCATCTATCAGGGCAATAAGAAAACTAAGGAAAGAAGACAGGAAGATGCTATGGGTTTTCTAATACCACTACTATCGAACGCTTGAAGGCTGGAATCAATGCCTTTCCGTCATACATAGGCATATGTCGTTCCCATTTATCCGTCCAAGGGTCGTAAACACTGTAATGAGTATATTTTATATTTATAAGGTTAAGTGGTATTTCGAAATCTCGTTTCATTTGGGCAGGACGCCCCTCACGCAACTCTGTTTTCCAATTGTTAGCGAGGTCTCTGCACCACAATATCGTTTTTGTCTTGCCTTTTAGTCCGTAACAGGCTACGGTATTTCTTTTGAAATAAAAGGGTTGCATCGCTTCTTTCACGGGGTCAATTCCTTCAATAGCGTTTTTGAAACGTCCAAAGTGATACCACAGTTGGTTAGGCTCGATATAATGATCCCAATGCCAAGTATTGCCCGAACCTGCACTACCTCCAAAGAAAGGTGCAAAGATAAAATCGTGTAATAAGATACCCTCTGTGTCTTTCGGATAAAGCGACAAAGGCCCTGCGTGGTTAGGGTTTACAGCTCCTATCTCATTGATGATAACAGGCTTGGGGTCGTTTTTGGTAAATGTCAATCCCATAGCTACGGCATCGGTTGCTAAAGCACTCACAGCTCCTTTCACTATCGGGTATTGATGCCACTTATCGCCCTCGTCTAAATAACGGTGAATGCTCAAAAACTCGTTGTCAGGTATTACTGCTAACTTCTTGTAGTAGTCGTCCATATAAGGGGCGTGCATACTGCCTAAGGTTTGGGTAACCAACTGATTAGGGCATAACTTTTTCACTTTACCGAGCATCTCTTCGGTAAAAGGTAGCCACTCTGCTTCGGGGACTGCTGAATCCATTTCGTTCCACAACTCCCACCCATATACATACGGGTGGTTTTGGCATTTTTTAGCAATCGCTCTGAGGCGTTTTAAGTAGGACTTTTTCCCTTTTTTAGTACTTACATACTCGCTTACATTCTTGAACTTGGTAGCTAATGAATAGCTGTTACACCAAGAAGCCTCAGGTGAGATGTTATTAGAGATAGTACGCAAGTGATGCAGGGTGAATTTAAGGTAAATATGATACTTTTCTGCAAGTTGCAGCAACTGTTCTATACGCGCTAACTTCTCAGGATTGTATTTTCCTTCCCTTTGGTCTTCTATTTCTAAGAACTCAGTGCTTATCCAAATGCGCATTGCATTTCCACCATTCTCGGCAAAGTGTTTAAAGTACTTTTCTACCTCTTCAAAATTATGCGATGGTAGATAATTGGTGCTAATAGGAATCCACGTCGCACCGTTTTTTTCAAAATAGCGCGGGTGGGTTTTGCTTACCGTTATATTTGCTTGTGCCAAACATAGCAGACAGCTTAGGCAAAGCATTAAAAACAAAGCACTTCTTAGTGTTTTATGTAGGGTTATGTTCATTTTAAATCAAGTAATAGGTAACAAGTTTTAAAAACGTTTTTGTTTTCATATGTAATAGTCTTTTTTATTACTTATTGTTTTATGAGAGTCGTTTTATAACACTTCTATTTTAGTTAAAGTAATATGATTATAACTATAAGTTGCTGGGTGAATCCATTTTTTACAAAGAGTTTTTACCTCTCCTTGAATTTTCACTTTTATAGTAGTGCCCTCTTCCTTATATTTTAAATCTCTTATTTTTTGAGGTAAAATATCCTCATTGCAAACTATAAAAAAATGAAACCCCTTGCCTATCCAAAATGTATTAGGATAATAAGTATTTTGATTGTTTGCATAACTTATTTCTTTTTCAAGAGATTCTTTAATAGTCCAAACAGTAGGACTATTGCACCCACAATCTTCTTGTGGAGGAGTCTCTTTTTTTGAGCAACCGCACTCCACTATTGCCAATAACAGTAGTGCTAAAAACGTTTTTGTTTCCATAATGCTTTATTTTTATAAGTGGTGTTTTTATTTGTCTTACGAAATTCAATCGTACAGAAAGCAGGCAGGTTATTCTGATGAGCCTCTCAGACTCCCTCCAACAAATCTGCTAATAATCCCGTGTGACTCACACCCTCATTTGCTCATTTCCAAATTTCCTAATTCTCTAATTTTCCCACCTGTCTTGCTACGACCTCGTGCCTAAATATCTTTGTTCACTTCAAGAGGCAACACTTCTACGGTTACAGTAGCGTTTTCAGGTAGTTTTTGTACTACCGCACCGTAGTATAACACTACTGGTCCAAATAGTCCAAGTAAGTCGAGGTCTACCGTAAGCACGTAGCTATTATTGTTTTTCTTGCTAAACCTACATTTCGCCTGTGCCATTTCAGAAAGTCCTTTTCTTCCTATGATAAGAGTCTGTGTACCGAAATCAATATCGTTAAATTCCTTTATAGTACTGAGGTCGGTATTAGGGAAGAGAGCTTGTAGAGCTTCTTTATTTTGCACAACTCGGTAACCATCTTGGGTAAGGGCAAAATTCACAAAACTATGCTCAGGTGTATTTTCTACAGTCGCAAAACTCTTAACCATTACAGCTTCAGGGAATGTTGTTTCCTCTTCTGTTTTAGAACAACCGCAAGCTGTTATCACCAATAACAACATTGCTAAAAATGCTTTTGTCTTCATATATAATTGTTTTTAAGATTACTTACTGTTCTTTTCAATTCCTGCACCAAAGCATTTTCTATTATAAAAATACTCTTTGGCAGAAAGTCCTCCTTTGGGATTGTCGGCAACAGTCGAGTATGTATATAGGGTGATGTTTCACCATATTTCCTTCGTCATTCGTCCCTCGTCATTCGTCATTTCTTCCCTTTTCTTTCGCCTCGAAACCTCGTTTTTACCATTTTTTGTATCGCTGTATCATACTATTAATCAATAATTTATATACCCTTCCTATACCAATCGTCCAAGATTCGTATAAGCTTCCTATAAGCTCTCTATAAGCTAACCCCACCCTTCTCATAGCCCTTTTTCATCAAAAAGTCTCTTAGTCTCCTTCTGAAAATCTTCGTTTCCTTCCGCACGACTCAACCCTCCCCCATTTGCTAATTCTCTAATCTGCTAATTTTCTCCGCCCGTCGTGCTACGACTGCCTGTGCGGCTCGCACCTTTGGCAAAGTTAATTCTTTCCGCTGGATTACAAGGCACAGCCTCATTCCTCTAACACAACCTCACTCCCCATTTCCTCATTTCCTCATTTCCTAATTCACACCACAAAGTTATAAAATATTTGTCAATACAGCAATATGCTCTCTCACTTTTCTCTCTAAGTCAGTTTTTTCCTTTATTTATTCTTCGTTCAAGCCTTAACTTACTTTTTACTCACATACCCAGCTCTGAACCCTCGCAGGCTTTACTTTTTACCTTAATTCATTCTCACCACCGCCTCTTTCAGTCCGTTACTTGTAGCGCGTAGCTGTACCTTTCCGCCTTTTTCACCTGAGCGGATAATCACTTGGCATTTGCCATTGAAAAGTTTGCGCTCTACACGCTCTCCTTCGGCAAAAGTATCTTTCTCGTGCGAACTGGGGTCGCCGTTTCCTACTCCTATAATGCGAGCATCTCCTGTAAGCTGAAACTGTATAAGGGCATCGGCATTGGGTACTTCACGTCCTTTTTTATCTACTACACTCACGTTCACTACTACGGCATCTTGCTTACCGGCTTTCAGTTGTGTTTTATGAGGAGAAAGCACAATCGCAAAGGGTTTTTCGGTAGTAGTTATTTCGGAGGTAATCCGCTTCCCATTCTTAGTGCCTACCGCTTTCAGCGTACCTTTTTCGTAGGGTACTTCCCAATATAAGTGTCCAAAAGCAGGTGTTTTTTGTTTGCCGAGCGTCTTTCCGTTCAAGAAAAGTTCCACTTCTTCGGTATTGCTATATACCCACACTTTTACCACAGTGCCTTGGGGCAGATTCAGATTCCAATGAGGGGCTATGTGCAATACGGGCGATTCGCTCCAATGGGCTTTGTAGTAGTAATACACGTTCTTAGGGAAACCACACACGTCCATTACCCCAAAATGCGAACTGATATTAGGCCACGCAAAAGGGGTAGGCTCTCCGCGATAGTCGAAACCCGTCCATACGAAACCGCCCATAAAACGAGTGTCGTTAGCAGTCGTGCTGTACCATTGCTGTGCTTGTGATGCCCAACTGGGGTAACTTTTGTCTTGGTCGAGCAGGTAAGCGCGTAGGGTATCAGCTACAAAATGACCACTGTACCCCCCTGCTTTGTCAAGCACAGTTTCCCGAAGATACACCCCTCGAGTACCCACGGTGCTGGCTACTTCGGTACCGATGATAGGTTGATTAGGGTGTGTTTTTTCATAGTCGGTAAGTCCATAGAGGTTGTAATTGAAGCCTCGTACGGGTATGGCAGCACTCACACCTTCATTTTCATTACCTACGTTGGCGCCATAAGTGCTCACGCGTGAAGGGTCTAAATGCTGTTGTAAACTCACCAACGTACGAGCGATGCGCTCGCCAGTTTCGGTGCTTTGTATTTTTTCTTCTTCATTCCCGATACACCACATAAAAACGCTAGCGTGATTGCGGTCGCGCTTGATAAGGTCTTCAAACTGTTGACGGTATTCTCGCCCGCTGTTTAAGAGTCGGGTTTCGTCCATCACTAATAAACCCAAACTGTCGCAGGCTTGTAACACGGCAGGGCTATGAGGGTGATGGGCAGTGCGGTAGGCATTGGCGCCCATCGCTTTGAGTAACCCGATACGATAATACTGCAATTCGTCTAATAGTGCAGTACCTACGCCGGCGTGGTCTTGATGTACACACACGCCTTTAATTTTCATTTTTTTGTTGTTAAGGTAAAAGCCGTCGGGTTTATAACTAAAAGTGCGTACCCCAAAGCGGGTGTGAATAAGGTCAATGGTCTTTCCGTTGGAAATGATTTTCGTTGTTAAGGTGTACAGATAGGGGTGTTCAGTGTCCCAAAGCTGTGCATTAGGAATGTTAAGGTTACTCTTTACAGTTACTTTTTCATTAGGGGCAAAAGTAGTATTTGTAGATTTGTGAGTAGCTATTACTTTCTTTTCACGGTTAAGAATACTCCATTCCACCTGAAAAGTTTGCGGACTTGTTTCTCGGTTATAAACAGTAGCTTCGGCGTGCATTTCGGCTTGTTTGCCAATGCTTTTGGTATAGATAAAAACCTCTTCGGGGGAAGAGTGAACAGGGCTGTAAGTATTCAGCCACACGTGCCGATAGATACCTGCGCCTTCGTAAAACCAACCCTCGTTTTGAGTAGCGTCTACCCTTACGGTAATCACGTTAGGTTTGCCAAAATGCACCAAATCGGTAATATCGTACTTTATTCCTGTATACCCGCTGAGGAGATGCCCTACATAAATGCCATTTATCCAACACCGACTGTCCCTAAAAATACCGTCGAATTGCAGTTCGATGCGTTTGCCTGCTTCGGATTTGCTGAGGTCAAAGGTTTTTCTATACCAACCGATACTATGCTCGGGGAAGGTACTGCCTAAGGCTTTATATCCGTGTGACCAATCGCCTTTTTCACTAAAAGGGAGAGTTACTGCCCAATCGTGAGGGAGGTCTACGGTTTGCCACGCGCTATCGTCGTAGTCTATGCTCGAAAAGTTAATGCCTTTGGAAAGTGTTTTAGAGAAGTCGTTATACACGCGGTAAAACAAATCTTTAGTAGGGTCGGTAGCGTGCCCTAAGCTGAATTTCCAACCGTTATCTAACAATATATGCTCCCTAATGGCTTGCCCATAGATGGGGTGAGCAAGCCATAGGAGCATACCGATGAGAAAGGGAAGAAACTTGTATGGATATCTCATTTACTTTTTAGGTACATATTTGTATACCTTTACCCAATCTACTTGTAGTTTGAGTTGTTTGGTAAAAGGTTTGTTAATGTCTTTTTCAGTTTGAAAGCATAAATGGTGAGGTGCTTTAGCCATTGCTATAGGGTCTTTAAGAGTCCATTCGAGTTTACCGTCGATGTAAATCTTTATGTACTCAGGAGCCCATTCCATTGCTACAATATGCCAATCGGTTTTGCTGTAGTTGCGAAAGCTCTGTTGATACTGTTGGTCTTTACCAGATACTGCGTAATGGATATAGGTATTCCAAGCGTTGTCCTCGTGATTTGTTTCATAGATGTCGTTTTCGCCATCGTCAGGCCATTTTTCACTCTCAGGCCAAGTAAGTCCTAAACCGCTGGAAGACTTATGAGGATCTTCGTCCATACGTATTCTGAACTCAAACTTGCCGTATTTGTAGATCTTCTTATGGGCTATCCCTCCTGTTATAAACATTCCTTCGCGTTTATAATCTCTGTCGATAAGGCAATTCAAGAAGCCGTCTTTCACTTCTATAGCGTAGGTACGGCGCGTATTCTCAGGTTTGAGTTTACCTTCTTTTTCGAGGTATTCATTGTCGTACACAGCCCAATTATCTGTCTTTAAGGCATTGCCATCGAAGTTGTCTTGGAAGTCTAACACCCATTCAGTAGGGGTTTCAGGCATAGGGTTGTCTTCAATAGGAGCGTCTCCTCCCGATTTGTTACAGGCAGTAAGCCCGCACAATAACATTGTAATAAAACTAAAGGTTGTTGCGTTTTTCATATGTTTTTTAATTATCTATTTAATAAATTCATTTAAGGTGCTTTTTTAATAAAGATATCCGAAAAAGTCAAGTCTTCGTAATTGTTATCCCAGCTACCTATCTTTATCACAAAGTATAGCTTACCACTTTTAGTAGCTGTATAAGTCTTTTCACCTGAAGCTAATTCCGACATCAGTCCGCTTTTAGGTGTTTTGATTTCTCCCGATAGGTCAAACACTTTACCGTCGTTAAAGTCTTTGCCCTCTTCTGGTTCCCACTGACTTATATACACTTGTATCCAGCCCCACGCTTTACCTTTGGCGGTGAGTGTCATATCGTAAGTATAAGTTTCACCTCCGCTTACTTCAATAGGCTGATAAATTACGTGGTTGAGCATCTTTCCTTCGGTGCCCGAAGTGTAATGAATATTACCGTCGGTAATGGTGATATCAGCTTTTTCTGAAAGACCTCCATTGATGCCTTGCAACAGTATTTTCCAAGCGTCTTTCTTGATGCTAGTCTCTACCGGAGGTTTAGGAGGCTTAGGACTATTATCTTTCTTGAATACGATATCAGAGAGGGCTAAATCCTCAAAGTTGTTATCCCAGCTACCTATCTTTATTACAAAGTATAGCGTACCGGTTTTACCAGCGGTATAGGTTTTTTGGTCTTGGATAGATGAAAGTTCGGCAAATGAACCACTCATAGGAGAGGTGATGTTGTTTTGGAGCTCTAATACCTTGCCATTGCCGAAGTCTTTGCCTTCTTCGGGTTCGTGTTCACTCACATACGCTTGTATCCAACCCCACGCTTTTCCTTTGATTTCCACGTGCATATCGTAAGTGTAAGTCTGTCCTTTTTCTACGCTTACTGGTTGATAAATCACGTGGTTGAACTTGCCACCCACTTTACCAGATGAATATTGGATATTACCATCTACGATATTAATCTTAGCATCGGCTGTAATTTTTCCGTCTATACTTTGTTTTAGAATCTTCCAAGCGTCTTTTTTGAGCATATTTTCCACAGGAGGCTTAGGAGGTTCAGGTGGAGTAGGCAAGAACTTCGCCCCGTCAATCACTACAATAGTAGTTGCTTTGTTTTGGAGGATTCTCTCATTGCCATAAATGCTTACTGCCAAAGCGATGCGATTCTTGTAGTAATCGGGGTGGTCGGTAAGGAGCTTTTGCACATCTACGTCCAAGTAAAACGATTCTTCACTTTTACCAGAGGCAACGCTTACGCTTTCAGGTAAAGTGTAAGAGCCTTCGGGTAGTACTACAGCCGGTTTTTTCTCGTCGTTTTTGTACTTTTCTACATAAGCATTAGTAGCTTGTGCGTCAACTTTTACTTTTACAGCAAAGCCATCGGTAGAGAGACCTGAATTTTTCACGCCGAGCACTATTTTCAATTTCTTAGTACCCTCGTCGAAAGTGTAGTTTTCGGAGTTTCCGCCGAAAGGCACATTGTATTCATTACCTCCGTTGTTCAAGGAGGCTTGTGGCATATAGATATTGTTTATACCAGGGTCTTCAAATATATCGTCTTTTTTACAAGCGATGAAGGCTACGAATAGGAGTAGCAATAATGTAATGTTTTTTGTTTTCATATATAAGAGTTTGTCCTCACCCCCTCCTTCTCCCCCTCCCCGAAGGGAAGGGGGAGAGAATCCGCAAAAGCGATGAGGTTTGTTATTCAATTATTTTATCAAATTGACGTATTTCGTCACTCGTCATTCGTCACTACCAACCTGGGTTTTGTTTTACAATTCCGTTAGATTTATTGATTTCGCTATGAGGGATAGGGTAAAAGTACATCTTTTCGGCAAAAGAGCGCTTTTCTACTTCTTTTACTTGATAGCTAAAATGATTGCCGTTTTTAGTAGCTTGTACTCCCGTAAGCGGTTGGTTGAGCACGGTAGTAGCGTCTTTCCAACGGCGCAAATCCCAATAGCGGTGTTCTTCAAAGGCGAGTTCTATACGTCGTTCGTGTTTTACTTTCTCTCTGAACTCCTCTTTTGATGCCGTAGTAATTGCAGGCATTTCCACACCTGTTCTGCCTCTCACCAAATTGATAGCCTCTTTGGCAGTGAGAGCATAACCGTTGTTAGCATCAGGTCCATAGGCTTCGTTCATCGCCTCGGCATAGTTGAGGTAAATTTCAGCCAAACGGAACACTATCCAAGATCGGAGTCTCTTCTCGTCTTGTACTAAATCGAGGTTGTCGTTCAAAAACTTTTTGAGGTAGTAGCCTGTGCGAGAAGCGTTTTTGGCGTTGTAGTTGTCAGTGCCACCTGCGTATATTTCTATCGTGCGTCCGTTCCACTGACTGTTGTTGGTTACTATCGTATAGCCGAGTCGAGGGTCGCGATTGGCGTATATATCATTAGGGTCGGGGGCACCTTTGTACTCATAAGCACTTACCAAATTATGTGAAGGCGTGATGCCACTATTACCTCCTGCACTGCCAATAGGGTAGTTTTTCCTTTCTAAATCATTGGTGGCACTTTGGCGAATAGCAAAAATGGTTTCAGAGCTTTTCGCGCTTCTGTCGCCAAGGAACAAATCGCGGTAGCTATTGTCGAGGCTGTAGAGATTTAAGCTGAGGAGCTCATTAGCCGCACTGGCAGCTGCTTTCCACTTGTTCACATCGTTGGTGGGGTTGTACAGCGGACTTGCCGCATAAAGCAACACTCTGGATTTGAGGGCTAAGGCAGCGCCTTTGGTAATACGCCCGTCCAAGCCAATATCAAAATCTCTTCCCCAATTGGTAATCAAGCTATCTTTGGAAGCATCGATTTCACTTACGATATAGTTCACTACCTCGTCCACTGTGTTGCGGGGTAAATGCGTGTTACTATCGGCGGAAAGCGTTGTTTTTACAATAGGCACCCCTCCATAGCGTTTCAGTAGTTCGAAATAGAAATAAGCGCGCAACACACGGTTTTCAAAGCGTAAAGCCCGTATGCTCTTCACATCGCGATTGTAGTTGTTGATGTCGTTTTGAGTGATAAGGTTGCGGTTCTGCTTTAAGAAAGAAGCATAGTTAGGGAATTTTTCCAAGAAATAAGTAGCCGCTTGTATACCTTCGTAGTTGTAAGCATACGTATTATCGGGGTTGTTGGTGCTATTCCAGCTTCCTTCGTTAAAAACTTGAGTGTTTGAAGGCGAAAGCGTATATTCAGCCTCGTCGCTCACTGCCGCAAACAGATTGCCATCGATGGCATCAAAGCGGTTTTGCAAACGCGTATAGGCAGCATAACCAAAGTCGTACAACACTTGGTAATTGGTTTTTATCTGCTCGTCGGTATCGTAAATATCTTCTTTGGTGTCTAACACATTACACCCGATGAGTGTACTCATCAGCGCAATGCAGCCCACTGCAAAGATTGTTCTGCTCGGTTTATTACTCTTTAACATAGCGATATATTTTCGGTAGTTCATTTGTTTAAAACTTTAAAGACACACCCATAGTAACCGATTTGAGGGCAGGGTAACCCGATAGTACTTCGGGATCTAAGTCGTAATCGGTAAGCAGTGATGAGAAAGTAAACGGATTGGCGGCATTCACATAAATGCGCAATTTGCTAACGCCTATCTCGTCGAGCATTCGTTTAGGAATGCTGTAACCTAACTCTATGTAGCGTACTCTTAGGTAATTAGCTTTCTTTATCCACAAGGTGGAAGGCTGGGTGTTATTGTTGTTGCTCAATAACGACAAACGTGGGTACTGTGCGCTACTACGGGTATCGATGCCTTGTGCAGGATAGTAAGCCCAGCGGTTTTTGGCGATAGCATACACATTGCCGTTGTTCTCGAAAGCAACCGTTTTTTGGCGTGCATCGTCTAATAAATTCACCTCTCTGCCTTGTACTCCTTGCACAAGCACTCCAAGGTCAAATCCTTCATAACCAAGGTTGAGCGTACCAGCATAGGTGAGTGTAGGGAGGTAACTTTTGCCTATTTCGGTTTTATCGGCAGGGTCTATACGGTTGTCACCATTTAGGTCGCGGTATTTCACATCACCAGGAGCAACGTTTCCAAACGAAGGTTTAGGGAGTGAAGGTAGCAGGTTGCCATTGCTGTCAAAATCGTTTATGTCGTAAAATCCAGCAGCTTCATAGCCAAAGCGTGTGCCGATAGGTCTGCCTGTTTGAGCTGATCTCTCGCTAGTAGCATCGTACTCAGCCATATAGTCTATTTTGTTTTTAGCATACGAAGCATTAGCGCCTATACTGTAAGTGAGTTTTCCTGCTGCATTGCTGTAAAGCGTACTCACTTCAAAACCTCGGTTAGTTACTTTTCCTATATTTTTATAGGGAGGGGTAGCCCCAAAGACACTTGAAATACTGTAATCAGGGGTGATAATACCTTCGTGTTTGTTGAGGAAAGCCTCTATCATCACGTCCCATTTGTTGAAGAATTTAGCTTCCGCGCCTATGTTGTACTTATAGGCTTTTTCGGCAAAGATATGTTCATTAGGCACGTATTTTAGTCCGATAGCACTATGCCACGACGGGTCGTCGTTTCCTGTGGCAAAACCGCCTCCTCCGTAAGAACCGTAATAGCGCTCGTACAAGTAGCGACCTTCGTTGTACACATCATTACCCGTAGTACCTACTGAAGCGCGCAATTTCAAACGATTGATATTGGCATTCGCCGAAGGGTGTTGCTCATTGAAAACCTGATAGGCTGCTGAAAGGGCGTGATAAAAACCAAATCGATTGCCTTTCTTGTAATTATCCGAGCCACCGAAAGCAAAACCAAATTCTGCCGATACGCGTTTGTTCCAATCGTAGAACACACGTCCGCCGATGTTCTGATAGGCGTAGTTGTTGTTCAAACCCGCTTTTCCGTTGAGATTATCGTCTATATTATAAACGTATTGAAGGTAGTTTACTGCTGTTTGGAAAGTGTTTTGTCCAAATTCACGGGCATAACCTGCACCCAACAGAAACTGCAAACGGTTCCATTGGTTGGTACCCCAGTCGTCGTCTACTTTGTAGTTGCTATCGCGATGGGTGGTTTGTGCTACCCCATTGAACATACGGGTGTAATCTCTACTTACAATGCGCGTGCCTCGTGTCCACGAACTGAGCGATACGCCTTGTTGTATGTACAACCCAGGGGTGATGAAGTCTAATTTCTCTTTTAGGTTGAAATTAGCCCCTAAAGTGCGGTCGTGTAGCGTTTTGATACCTAAGGCTCGGATAGAGGCGTAGGGGTTATCGGGGTGGATGGCTGTACCAGGGAACGACCCATTGGGGTTTTGCGCCGGATAAATGATATTAGGGTAGCTCGCCAAGTTTTGCCAGAGCTTATACTCGTTGTAATTAGGCGATTTACGGTCTTCTATACGCCCGTTGATATTTACATTTCCTTCAAATATTTTGAGCATACTGAAGTCTAAATTTGCCTTTACGAGATATTGGTCGAACCTTCCGCTGGAATGCGAATCGTCGTTCTTAGAGGCGTACAAACCACTGTTGCCAGCGTGCCCTAATAGCACAAAATACTTAGTAGTAGCCGAGCCCCCGCGTATGCTCACATCTTGCCTATCAAACAAAGCCGATTTTTTGAGCACTTTGTCGTACCAATCGGTGTTGTATTTCACATCGTTAGGGATATTGTAAAAGCTCGTCCAAGCCCCTGCATCGTTACTGTAAGCCTCGTTGTATAGCTGAGCATACTCGGTAGCCGATAGCGGTTTGCTCAGTACCGTAGGCATTTGCACGCCTGTTTGGAAATCTACCTCTACCACAGGCTTGCCTTCTGTACCGCGTTTGGTGGTAATCCACACGATGCCGTGCGCTCCTTTCATACCAAATGGCGCTAAGGCAGCCGCATCTTTCAAAACCGTAATCGACTCGATTTCGGAAGGCGATAGCAGTATAAAATCACTTTGGTAACCATCGATAAAATAGGTAACCGAAGGGTAGTTGTAAGAACCCAACCCACGAATATTTAGGCTGGCATTGTCCATTCCTCCGCCTTGCAATACAGTGAGCCCAGGTAGCACCCCAAACAAACTGTTGGTAAAGTTAGTTGTAGGCATTTTTAAGAGTTGTTCTCCTTTTACCGATGAGGTAGAAAGCGTCGAGAGCTCTTCGGGTACGTTCAGAGGGCTTTGTGCTTGCACAGCACCTGCCCAGAGCATACAGCCCACAAGGCTACAAAATAATATGTTATGTTTATATTTCATTTCAGTTGTTTTATTAATTGGTTATTAGTACCCTGGGTTCTGTATCAAATAGCCTTTGTTCACTTCCGATTGAGGGAAAGGCTCTAAATACTGACTGTTGTCCCAATATCCTGTATAGACAGGTTTCACAGCATAAGAAGCGTAATCCCAAGCGTTCCACCCTTCCGATTTTCCTGGGGCGTACTCAAAAACTACTCCTTTCTTTTCCCCTCCAATGATACCATTAGCAATATCAGTGAGTTTCCAGTGTTTTACATCAAAGTAACGGTGATTCTCTTCGTAGAACTCTACCGCCCATTCTCTTTGCACGAGTTTGCGTAAAGCGTCTTGTCCTATTTCAGTAACATTGGGTAGCCCTGCACGCGAGCGGATAACGTTTAGGTTTTGCAAAGCCTGAGCAGGATTACCTGCTTCGTTATAGGCTTCAGCGAGATTTAAGTAGAACTCAGCCAAACGGTATAAAGGAAATTCAAACCAATCGCGGGTATCAGCCATATAGAAGAACTTCACACGGCGTCCTGCGCCTTCACTACCCGCTCTTTTTTCCCAAGTAGAGGCATTTGCCAAAGTCTCACTCGACCAATAATGCGAACCAGGGTTGTTCCACGCTTGTTGTCCTGCAATCGCTGCTGAGGCTTTAAAGCGGGCTTCTAACTCATTGCACTTGTTCACATAAGTTGCGTAGCTTTCCCAGTTTTCACCTGTCCAGGTTTGGTCAGTTCCATCAGTTTTGTAGTATTGGGTAAGTTGTAAGTAACTCATAGAATTTGCTCCACCTGGTTGGCTGTGAGGGTTATAAGCCTCTATAAAGCTTTGTGATTTGAAGGCGAGGAGCACTTCTCGGTTGTTAGGGGTTGCTACTGCTGTACCGTAATCGGCTAAGGGGTTGCCCGTATTAATGATTTGGTAACCATTGGCAGTTGCCCAGCGTATTACTTGCTCATTTGCCTCTATGGCTTGTTGCCATAACGAAGCATCTTGTGTACCAAAACAAATCAGGTTGTTATTACCTCCCAAACTCATATAAGGCGTATTGCTATTGAACAGCGGACGCGCGGCGTACATCAGCGCTTCAGCTTTGATACACATAGGGATACCTTTGGTTACACGTCCTTTTTCCGAAGCGTTGTAGCTATCGGGTAGGTCGCTAATCGCTTTGTTGCAAAGGGCAATAATGTGGTCTAAGGTAGCGCGCAAGGTAGCGCGAGGGATATTTAGGTCGGAATCTACTGAAAGTGTACCCTCTATAATAGGCACCCCGCCGTAACGTTTAAACATCTCCTCATATCGGTAGGCGATGAGGGTGTACATTTCGGCTTTGATACCTTTCTTTTGTACCTCAGTAAGATCGGGGACTTTATCGATATTCTCAATCACCAAATAGCACTGACGGATAGATTGATAGTTGAACACAAAACCATCGGAGCTAAGGGCTTTGCCATCGGAGTCGCTGGCTACCATTCCAGAACGTTGGATTTTATAGGTGTCTTCCCAACTGAATTTCACATCGTTCACTTCTCCCGATAGGTGAGAGAGCGTTCCCGCTTTCAGTCCGCTAATGCGCCCATTGTCGTAACGCAAGGTAATACCCGATTGCAGGCTCATCGCGTAGGCTTGGGCAATAGCCGAGAGAGATTTCTGTTTGCTCGAAAAGATAGAATCGACATTCACATCGCTTCCTAAACTCTTTTCGAGGAAGTGGTCTTCTAACTTACAAGAAAATACTTGTGAGAAAAAGACGAGGATTAAGGTGGTATAAATGAGCTTTTTCATTGGTTGTATTTTTTAGAATTGAACGTTGAGCCCTACGCTATAAGTGCGGGTCATAGGGTAGAGATATCCAGAGGCAGCGCCGTTAGAATCTTGTTGTTCGGGGTCGTAACCATCGTGCATTTTAGACCACGTATAGAGGTTGTTACCACTCACCGATAGTTTCACCGATGAGATGCCTGCTTTGTCCAACCACATTTTCTTTTGCAAGAGATAACTTACTTCTACGTTTTTCAGCTTGATATGGTCGGTAGAGAGCAACCAGAAGTCACTAAACAATCCGTTGATATTATCACCGGTGCGCATAGAAGCACGTGGAAAAGTAGGGGTAATGCCGTTTTGAGCTTTCTCGGGTGTCCAACGTCCGTCGTACTGATGTTGGAAAGCAGCCCCTGTACCCATATAGAAAGGGTTGCGCGTATAGAAATCCAAAGGCATAGAACCTTGAGCCGTACCAGTGAACAACACCGATATTTCAAATCCTTTGTAACCTACATTGAGGTTTGCCCCAAAAGTATAGCGAGGGAAGTTTGCATAACCAATAGGCACGCGGTCTTTCTCGTCGATAACGCCATCGCCATTCACATCTACATAACGGAGGTCACCAGGTTGCACTTTATTGCCATCAAAACGCGAATAAGGGCGTTGCATTACCTCTTGCCAAGTGTTGTAGAAACCATTGGTGAGATAACCTCTGTACTGCCCGATAGAATAGCCTGTTTCATTCATCCAAGGATAAGGATTGTTAGGCTCATCGCGGTAGTCAATTTTGTTTTTAGCATAGGATACATTCCCCCCGATACCATAAGTGAAATCGCCTATCTTGTCGCCCCAGTGCACTTGTATTTCGTAACCTTTATTGGTTACCTTACCTATATTGCTCGCAGGAAGGTCGGAACCTACAATCCCAGGCACTGTCCCTCTGTTCCACAAGATGTTGTCGCGTTTTTCTTGGAATACATCGGCATTGATAGTAAGCCTATCTTTAAACATATTCAGGTCGATACCTGCATTGCTTTTTTTGGCGCGTTCCCAAGTAACATTGGGGTTCCCAACACGCGTTTCCCAAGCACCAGTATAGAAAGGGTCTTTGGTAGTACCATCACTACTACCAAAATAATAACCTCCTGCACCATAGCCATCGTTGCGGTAGCCTTCATAGCCGTAGCCCCAAGTACTGGGCAAGTATAGAAAACGGTGACCACCTACTTGGTCATTTCCTACTTCGCCATAAGAACCTCTGAGCTTTAAGTAAGTAATAATATTGTTTTTAGGGAAGAACTTTTCGTTAGTAACTACCCAACCCAATGAGAAGGCAGGGAAGAACCCGAAGCGTTTGCCAGGAGCGAAATTTTCGGTACCATTATACCCCATATTACCTTCAATGAGGTAACGGCGGTCGTAATCGTAAGTAACCCTACCGGCGAGCCCCATAATACCAGCAGGCACGTTGAACTCAAAACCAGGGTCATACGTTTTTTGTCCGTTAGCCAAAAGTAAGGCAGTGATATTGTGTTTTCCGAAAGAGCGGTCGTAGTTGGTAGCTACTTCAAAATAGAGGCGACGCCACTTGCTTGACTTAAAGCGGTCGGTAAGGGTAGTGTGTTTGAGTCTGCCGCCAAAGAAGAGTAGTTCAGCAGGGTTTTTAGGGTTGCGAGTTACGCTATACGAAGGGATAGAGCGTTCTCTTTTTACCCCTTTTCTATACAAATCGTTGTAAGAAAAAGTACCCGAAATAGAAAGCCCCTGAGTGATATAATCGAGTTTGTGTTTCAGTTTTAAGTTTAGGTTTAAGTCGGTTTGATAGGTAGTAAGGTAAGGTCGCCAGAGCAAGCTGGACAACACCGAATAACCTGTACCTCCTTTGCCTACTAAAGGATTTACCCCATCTACATACCCATCGATTAAACGCCCGTCTACAATACCAGGACCTGCAAAAGGTGTATTAGCCAAGATATGCACTAACATCGACTTTTTGCGGGCTGTTTCGCTGTTCACATCGCCGTCTTGCTCACTACCTAAAATCCCTCCTACCTTTGAAGATACAGCAGCAAGGTCGAGCGTGAGGTTAGTACGGTCGGTAAGTTCAAAATCGAAGTTAGAGCGGAAGTTGTAACGCTGATATTTAGAGTTTACATCGGCGTTGTGGTAGTTAGTTTCTTTGAAAGTACCTCCTTGATAGAAATACCCCAAAGAAGTAAAATAACGCGTTTTCTCACTTCCCCCTGATACGTTTAGGTTGAATTGCGTTTGAGGAGATACCCCGCCAAAAGCCTCTTTGAAATAGTTATGACTTGTGTAATAAAGCGCGGGGCTATTTAGCAGAGCTTGTTTTTGTTCAGGAGTGAGGTTCATCGCTTCCACCTCTTGAGGCGTATAGTCGCGATTGTTCTTGAACTTCCACAACTCGTTGTGAAAACCGCTTTCGCTGAACAGTTTATCGAAGTTACTTGGGTCGTTGTCATTGCGAATAGCTTCGTTGCGGAAACGAGCATAATCATAAGAACTGAGCAGGTCTAACTGAGTAGCCAACTCACTCATACCAAAGTTATAAGTAAGACTTACCTTAGGAGCGCCAGAGCGACCTCTTTTGGTAGTTACTACCACCACCCCATTAGCGCCTTTCACACCATAGACAGCTGTTGCCGAAGCGTCTTTCAGCAAGTTAATACTTTCAATTTCGTAAGGATCCATTGCGTTTACGGCATTCATAGAGCTTTGGATACCATCTACTACTACCAAAGGTTCTTGGCTACTTGCATTGAAGGTACTCACCCCGCGAATACGAATGGTAGTAGCGTTCCTACCAGGCTCACCACTGGACTGAGTGGAGGTAATCCCTGGCATACGCCCAACCAGCGCATTGGAGACGTTGGCAACTGCATTTTCTACGAGTTTATTTCCTTTGACAGAAGAAATAGCACCTGTTACAGTTTCCTTCTTTTGGGTACCATACCCCACCACCACCACTTCTTTCAGTTCGGTGGTTTCGGGCAATAGCTTTACGGTGATGCTGTTGCGGTTTTGCACCTGCACTTTGGTACTCTTATATCCCATAAAGGATATTTCTAAGGTAGCATTTCCGTTCTTTAAGCTGAGTTGGAAGTTACCGTCGAAATCGGAGGTTACGCCGTTTTTGGTACCTGCTTCCAATACGGTAGCACCCATCAGAGGCATATTGTCTTCATCAACTACTTTCCCTTTTACTGTTTGGGCAAACAGGGATTGTGCTCCTACGCATAGCCCGAACAACCAAGCGAGCATCAGTAGTTTGGTTTTGTATGAATGTAATCTATCCATAATTTTGGAATTTTAGTTATATGGAAAATGTCTTATTTCGATGGGGCAAAGGTAGGGTGTTATAGTTAAAGGGTTGTTATCATTTCTTTTCGTTTATTTATCAAATTCTATCTACTGTAAGAAATATTAAAGTAAAGGAAATGTTTAGGCATTTGTTATATTGTGTTTATCAAAGGTTTATAACAAAATATTTTTTTCTTTAACAAGTGCAATATTACATATTTTAAAATAAATAAACAAATAGAGGTTTTACAGTGGGTCTACAGTGGGTCTACAGTGGGTCTACAGTGGCTCTACAATGGAGACTAACCGAAGATTAATCGAATACCGAATGCACACTGATTGGATTTAGAATGTTACTAAAACCAATCGAGGGCGGGAAAAAATCAGCAAATTAAAAAATGAAAGAATTAGAAAATGAGAAAATTAACAGATTAGTAAACGGAGACGAAGAAAATTGGAGAGGTTCGGAAGAGGTAATTCAGGTAAAAGATAAGGAGAGAAATGAGTGGGCTTAGCTGATAGGAAGCTGTATAAAGAAGAGATATTTTTTTGTTATGATACAAAAATGCAATTTAAAGAGCTAGTGTAACCCATAACAACTGACTTCGACAATTGGTTTGTAATCGGAATCAGCTAAAAACCTTAGGTGTGAGTGAAAAAGGAAAGTTAAGAGGGGAAAAAGCAGAATTTAACCAGTCGGGAAGTTTGAAGAGAAACAATCCGCGTTTAAACCTTAAAACAAAGAGGGCTAACGGAGAAATCTTTGTTAGTCCTCTAATATTATTGTATTCCCCCTATTTTTACTAAACTGCCCAGTACAACCATTACTACCCCTATGAGGGTTACACAGATAATATGTACTGCCATTTCGGGTAATTTGTTGAGCTGACCTTTGCGTAGTTTGGGCAAAACGCGCGTTTGTGCCGAAATAGCAAAACAAATAGAGGTGAGCAAGCAAGTGAGTTTCAGTGATACCACGCGCTCAATAGGAGTAGCGAAAGAAAACCAAGAACTCAAACCTGCATTGTAGTCGTAAGCCATCAGAATACCTGTGATAACTAATACGGCAAGAGAGGGCATACCGATAGGCTCGTAAGTCTTCTCGAAATTGCCTATATAGCTGAAATCTTTGCGTTTAAGAGCTTTTGGCAAAAAGCCAATAGCCAATACTAAGTGTCCGCCTACCCAAATAGTGGCAGCAATGAGGTGCAGAATGAGAATGAGGTGATGTGTGTACATAGTTTGTTAGGTTTTAGGGGTCAGGTTTCAGGGGTCATAGGGCAGGAATGTTATTTCTAATTCCTACTTATTATTAAAGGTATTCATTGTGATATTAAGGCCTGCTAAGCCAAAAGAAAGGACGGCTTGGGCAGATTTCTGTAGGCGTTCGGGCAAGAGGGTTTGCTCTTCGGGAGTCCACTCACCAAGTACATAGTCTATTTGCTTGCCCGATTCAAAATTGCTACTGATACCAAATCGCAAACGCGCATATTGTTGGGTGTTCAGTTGGGCTTGTATATCTTTAAGTCCGTTGTGACCTCCGTCGCTACCTTTGCCTTTGATTCGGATAGTGCCAAAGGGGATATTCAAATCGTCGCAAATGACTAGGAGGTTTTCTAACGGAATGTTCTCTTTTTCCATCCAGTAGCGTACCGCTTTGCCACTGAGGTTCATATACGTGGAGGGTTTCAACAATATAAAAGTACGTCCTTTCACTTTAATTTCGGCGAGGTCACCGAGCTTCTGAGTAGTAAAAGAAGCATTATGGTCTTTCACCAATGTATCGGCTATAAGGAATCCTATATTATGACGTGTGTTGGCGTATTCAGCCCCTATATTGCCGAGGCAGGCGATTAAAAATTTCTTCATAGTGCAAAGGTAGTAATAATTTGCGAATTAGCACGGCTCTCCATACAAATCGTAATCGGTAGCATCGATAATCTTTACATCTGTAAAATCACCTATCTTTACATAGTGTTTTTTAGCATCGATAAGCACCTCGTTGTCTACATCGGGCGAGTCGTATTCGGTGCGACCTACAAAGTAGTTGCCTTCTTTGCGGTCGATAAGGCAACGAAAACTCTTCCCTACTTTCTCTTGGTTGAGCTCCCACGATATTTGCGACTGTATTTCCATAATCTCGTTAGCACGTGCAAGCTTTACTTCTTCCGGCACATCGTCTTCGAGCGCATAGGCGGTAGTGTTTTCCTCGTGACTGTAAGTAAAACAACCCAAACGGTCGAAACGCATCTCTTTTACAAAGTCTTTCAGCTTCTGGAAGTCTTCTTCCGTTTCTCCTGGGTACCCCACAATAAGGGTCGTGCGTATAGCCATTTCGGGTATCGCTTCGCGGAACTTTTTCAGCAGTTTAGTAGTCTTCGCTTGAGTAGTACCGCGCTTCATACTTGCGAGGATAGAGTCAGAAATATGTTGAAGCGGAATGTCTAAATAGTTGCAGATTTTAGGTTCAGTCTTCATCACCTCCAATACGTCCATCGGGAAGCCCGTAGGGAATGCGTAGTGGATACGTATCCATTCAATCCCTTCTACTTTCACAAGAGCACGCAGTAAGTCGGCTAAGGCGCGTTTCTTGTAGAGGTCGAGACCGTAGTAGGTAATGTCTTGGGCGATGAGTATAAGTTCTTTCACCCCTTTGGCAGCCAACTTCTCCGCTTCGGTTACGAGAGCTTCAATAGGGGTCGATAGATGCGCCCCGCGCATTAGCGGAATCGCACAAAAGCTACAAGGGCGATCGCAACCTTCCGATATTTTCAGATAGGCGTAGTTCTTAGGGGTAGTAGTGAGGCGCTCGCCTATGAGCTCGTGTTTATAGTCGGCGCCGAGTACTTTCAAAAGAGCAGGCAGTTCGCTAGTACCGAAGTATTGGTCTACATCAGGGATTTCTTTCTCCAAATCGGGTTTATAGCGTTCAGAGAGACACCCCATCACAAACACCTTATCTACCAATCCGGCTTCTTTCTGTTGCACATAGTCCAAAATAGTGTTGATACTCTCCTCTTTGGCATTGTTGATAAACCCACAAGTGTTAATCACCACAATATTGCCCTTTTGCTCGTGCACCACCTCTTTACCACCTGCTTTGAGTTGCCCCATCAGCACTTCGCTGTCATATACATTTTTAGAGCACCCAAGGGTTACGACGTTTATAGTGTTTTTCTTTATACTTCTTGTTCGCATTTGTTGTTAGTTTCAGGGGGCAAAGATAAGAATAATTTTGTGGTTCACGCTTAAAAATGGAAATTCAGCTGTACAAAGCCTATTTTAGCTAAACGACTCTCAAACCACTCGGTTTGAGCATCGGGGTCGAAGCTTCGGCGATCGCGACGAATGCTGTATTTTACAAAGAAACCTGGCTCGGTAGCTACCGAAAAATTCTTGCTCAATCGAAATAGTACCCCGAAAAAAGGATTAAGAGCAATATTAGTAAAGTGTTGTTGGCGGTCTTTGTAATAAAGATAACGCCCCCAAACATCAATTCCATAGTAGAATTGCCATTTCTTATAGTCTTTGAAGAGTTTATCAATACCTATCTTCAAAGCGAGTTCATAACTGCTATCCTTAGCAGTTTCTGCGCGATAATCTCCCCCAATACGATAGGCAAAAGAAGGTGTTTTTAGGTAACGGTATTCCAATAGGAAAGCATTGCTATCACTGGGGAAAGCAGCATTTACAAATTTGGAAAGCCCTATGCCTATTTGATGCTTACATTCTGGTATATCATTCACAACTGTCGTAGGAGAGGTAGTGGCGACGATACTATCAGTAGTCCTAAAAAGAACATTGCCCTCTTGAGCGAGAGCAATGCCTTTAATTATAGTTAAAATGAATAATAAGAAGTTTCTCATTACTTATTTAGTTTTAGTAAAACGTTTGAATATTTCAGTTACTCTCTCTTCAAAGTCCGATACGTATTTTTCTGCTTTTTCTTTCGTACCGTCAGAGAAAATAAAGTAAACTACCTCTTCGCCATTTTCTTTATCAAATTTCACATCAGCTACTTTACGACCATTTTTGTAGAGCTCTGCTTTTACATAAGTATTTGCTTCTTCCACTGTTAAGTCTCCTATTTTTTTACCTGACTTATGCACTGATTTTACATCTGCTTGTGCTATAATTTGAAAGTCATTTTGAATAGCTAACACGTGAATGTTATCAACTGCTTCTTCAAAAGTAGCAAAGCTATCATAATTGCCAGAAGTAAGTTTTACATTGGCTTTTAATCCAGTTGTGCAACCTTGAGGAGAACTAAAGGCAAAGTCAAAGATAAAGTTCTCAGCGGTTTGTTTGGTAAGTCTGATAGTAGTGGTAAATGGATTGGTAAAAATAGTAATATCTGCTGAAGTAGGAACTGCAAAATTAGCGTTTTGTTCATATCTCACATTGCCAATTGTTACTTCAAGCATTTTTACGTTATCTACCGTAACAACAGCGTGACCTTTTATAGGAAGTTTACTTACATCTCCTCCTTCAAAAGTAGCTTTAAAATCTTCATAATTTTCTACTACCCCACGGGCATTGTTGGTAGTACTGCTAGCCGTAGCTGGGAACAACCAAACAATGTTATTGGTAGTATTAGCCGTTTTGTCCCATTGTTTAGTATTGCTATTCCAAGTGTAGGTACCTTTGAGCTCTTGGTAGTTAAAACCATTGTCTTTGTTCAAATCAAACTGACGGTCGAATTGGTCACCTAATTGGTCAAACCACGTTTCTTTTCTACCATATTGGTCTCTACCTGCTTCTTTGAAAACAGTATTGTAAAAGAAGTTAGCAAAACCGCCGTCGTTGGCTTTTTTAAGACAGTCGTAGAAACTGTTCATCGTAGCGGTAACCGCCGCTTTTGCTTCCTCTGCAGAGTATGCAGGAACATCATCGTTTTTGTCGCCACACCCCACAAGCGTAGCGGTTGCCAAAAGGCTTAATAAAAATTTCTTCATAATGCTAGTATTTAAATTTTGGGGCAAAAGTAATGCTTTTTTTTATTCTCTACTATTAAAGGAATGTTAAACTTTTACACAATGACAAAAAACCAACCTCTTTCAGAGATTCTCCAATTAATCACACTTCTCATTTGCTAATTTCCAAATTTGCTAATTCTCTAATTATTCCTTCTCTTTTCCGTCGCTATATCCCCATCTCCTTTGGAGAAGTCTCCGAATAGGAGAGTATGTGATCGGGGTGAGGATTCCTCTTTCTTTCGTCTCGAAACCCCGTTTTTACCATTTTTTGCATCGCTGTATTATACTATGAATCAACTACTTATATACCCTTCCTATACCAATCGTCCAAGATTCGTATAAGCTTCCTATAAGCTCTCTATAAGCTAACCCCACCCTCCTTACACCCTTTTTTCACTAAAAATCCTCCCTCCTATCTTTCGAATATTTTCGATACCTTCCGAACCCCTCAACGCTTCCACATTTGCTAATTTTTTCCCCGCCTGCCGTGCTACAATTGCCTGCCGTGCTACGGTTGCCGTGTTACGACCTAGCACCTCCGAGCTTTCCAAAAACCTTTCAAATAAAAAACTGCCCACATTACTGCAGGCAGTTTTTATATCACATCTTATTTGTTAATTTCCTCATTTTCTCATTTTCTCATTTTCTCATTTTCTCATTCTCTCATTTTCTCATTCTCTCATTTTCTCATTCTCTCATTTTCTCATTCTCTCATTTTCTCATTCTCTCATTTCCTAATTACCTCCACCCATTTACCATTGGTACGGGTGTTGTAGCGGTTGCTGTACATTGCCTCAGCATAAGTACCTGGCAGATAATAGTGTCCCGCATACGAAGCATTCAGCTTGAGCTTGATATACTTCGTTTGTTTGGCTTTCAACGACAAGTAGAAATTCGCACGGTCGTCACGGAAATCAGTGTAGTCTATATAGCCGTTGCCATCACCTTCGTCGTAATCCGTAAAGCGGGTGTTTACAATCTCCCAGCCCGAAGGGATAATTTGGGTGAGTGCTACATTGTCTACTCTCTCCCCTGTGAGGTTTGTAATCTCAATAGTAGCTACAAACTGAGTGCTTTGGCGCAAATTGGTCACATCAAGTGTGTGTCCGTTGCTATCACGGTAAGTCGTGTTAAGAGCAAGTCCGTTTTGCATAGCCAACTCTTTGCCTACAGGTAATATACCGCTGGTGATGAGGCGTACATAAAGGGTTTGGTTGCCGTTGTTCTTCACTTGTAAAGTCTCATTACCTTTGGCTGTAAGCGTCTTCTGTAGCATTGGCTCGGTAGATTTTAAGTTTTCGGTTTTGCCACTAAGGGTATAGCTTGCATTGATATTTCTACCGCTCTTGTTCTTCTGTACATATTTTGCCATTGCATAAAGAGAATAGGCTGTAGTTTGAGTGCTGAGCCAATCGTTAGTCGAGAGCTTTTCGGCAATTTCCAATGCCCAGCGTCCTGCATCTTCTTTCCTACCGATAAGCAAAGCGGTTTCCATTGCCATTGCTTTATTGCGCAACACCGAGCCGTAATAGCTATCAGCATCGTCGTCTATGGAAGTAGTTTGGAAGAGCTTTTCAGCGGTTTGCTTTTGTCCGGCAAGAGCGTAGGCAGCTGCCAAAGTGCGTTTAGCGTTAGGAGTGAGCTCACTGAGTTCACGCAAGCGGTTCATAGCACCTATGTTAGGATTTCCGGCAAGAGCCAAAGTATAGAGGCGATAGGCTTGGGCGAAATCGTTTTGGTATTTACCCTCGTAACGCCATTGGCGCGCCTCATTGTTCTGATAGTCGAGCCAACGCTGTTTGCTACCTGAGGGTAACACATAACCTTTCTTCTCGGCTTCTACAAAAAACTGACCTATATAGGAGGTTACCCAATCATCGGCATATTTGCCTCCTTTCCAATAGGTAAAGCCTCCATTAGAGAGTTGGTTTTCATACAATTTGCTAATGGTAGCACTTACATTGCGGTTCACCTCATCTGCTTTTTCTTTAGAAAGGGTTACAAAGTCGGCTAAGAAAAGTTGAGGGAACGCCCCCGAAGTGAGTTGCTCGCTACAACCGTGCGGATAAGCGATAAGATAACCCAAACGCTGGGTAAGGTTCACCCCTGGGAAGCTTGATACTTCTAATACAGTTTTGGCTTTTTCACCAAAGAGATTAATATTTAGAGAATGCGACTGTCCGCCTTGTAGTACGGCGTTTTGCACTACATAAGTTACAGGATTAGGGTTGTACACATCCATTTCCACCTCATAAGTCGCTTTTTCTTTACCCGAAGTAGCAATGATTTTTACCTTACCGATACCTGTTTGCGAGGTGGTTTCAAGTTCAAAGTAAGCCATTTGCTCCCCTGTTTTCTCGAAGTGCAACTGTTGGTTGCGTGAGCTTACTACTCTAAACAAACCGTTAGTCTCTACTTGTAGCGATACGTTCTTCACTTGTTTTTCCATAGCAAAAACGGTTACCGGCAACACGATTTTCTCGTTAGGCACTGCTTTGCGTGGTAAAGAACCTAAAATCGATAACGGACTCACCACAGGTATATCCTTTTTCTCAGCACTACCATAGGCGTTGCCTTTCACATCGCTGGCTACTACCATCACACGAGCAGAGCCCATATAATTAGGAATTTTCACGGTGTGAGTATTCCCTGCCCCTTTTTTCAGTTCAAAAGGACCTCTAAATATCACAAACGGTTTGAAACGGTTTGCTTTCTGCGCATCGGCACCGCCTAAATCTTCATCTCCTCCTATACTGAACGCTTGATTGATAGTACCTCCATAAGCACCTATTACATCATCGTACACGTCCCAAGTCTTTACTCCAAGAGCAGTTTTGCTAAAGAAAGTATTCCAAGGGTTAGGAGTTTTGAAGCGGGTGAGATTCAACAATCCATCTTCTACGATAGCCAAAGTGTATGTCATCGGTTTACCCGATTTCTCACTTACTTTTATCTGTACCTTTTGGTTGGGTACCAATCGGTCGGGCATTTGGATTATAGGATTGAGGACGGTATTCTTGTCTACCACCTTCACCGGTATCACCCCATAGAGGCGTATAGGCGCATCATTGAGCGTTTTGTTGTGCGGTTGCAAGAGGGTAACATAGAAATACACATTAGGCGTCATCTTATTGGTGATAGGTACCTCAAAAGTAGTTTCTTTATTAGCGGTCTCTACCCAGTGAGTTTCGAGTACATCGTTCCCGTTTTCTACCGAGATGAGCGCACGTCCACCTTTGTCTGACGGGAAACTAATCTTAGCTTTTTCGCCTACACTGTATTCTTTTTTGTTAGTACCCAAAGCGAGCATTACCGCTTCACTACCCTCACTGCCACGCGATTTGCCAGTCCAGTCACCCCAATCAAAATAAGCAGTCGTGCCACACTTATGACCGCTTTGGTCATCAGTGAGCATAATAAAATAGCGACCCCAGTCGGCATCCGGAATATTGAGTGTAAAACGTGCTTTACCACTGTTGTCGGTAGTGATGTTTTTAGTGGTGTAAATAGCATTGCTACTACTGCTATTATAGGTAGAGATATTCTGGTTCGAAGCGTCCCACCACCAGTTCCATCCTACTTTATACACGGTTACCGATACGTCTTTATGGCTGAGCGGTTTGCCGTCTTCGCTGAGTACTACTGCATCGAAAGTGTGGTTTTGTTGGGTGTTGTAATAATCGTATTTGTTGGTTTCGGGCAAGCGTAAACCTACGTACTCACTATAAGGCGAGAAAGAGGCGGTACTCACATCGGTACTGAAATCGCCACCACTTTCGTTGGCTTGGGTGAGGAAGTTCACTTTTAGCATACCAGGGGCATCTAAGTCGTTCGTTCTGAAGTAGAAATTCGCATTCCCGTTGCTATCGGTACGCCCTTCAAATACGTTCATTTCTTCGCTCTCAAACTGATAAGCGCGATTGTTGAATACGTATTTTTCATAACCTTTGAAGGCAGTTTCTAAGGGGTAGAACTTCGCTTTCACGCTCACACCTGTATTACCTGCTGGAGTGCCGTGTAACCACAACACTTGCAAGCGCACATTGTCGCCCTTTTGACTGATAAGTTTACCGTTGAGGTTGTTCTCTATCTTCAAGCGGTTAGGCTTAATGGTTTCAATTTTGATGCGTTTACTGAATTTCGTAGCCCCTGCCGAGATACTCACACTCCAATTGCCCGTAGGCGCATCGGAGTTAGTTTTCAGTCCAAATACATACTGGTTGGTAGGGTTGCTACTCTGCATACGCTCGGCTATCACCTTTCCGTAAGGGTCAGTAAAGCGCAGTTTGATAGGCAGTTTTTCAGGGGTCTTTTGGGCAAAGTCATTCAAGATAAAGCCCACATAAATGCTATCACCGGGTCGCCATACCCCACGTTCGGTATAGATAAAGCCGTTGAGCCCTTTCTGTAAGCGCATACCATCTACATCGTATTTGCTTACCGACTGTGGTGCGCCGTCGTCTAACTTCACATAAGTAGTGAATTTGTCTTTTTTCACTTTGGCAAAGTAAGCACGGCTACTGAGATTTAACCGTAGTATTCCCTTACTATCGGTTTTGCCTTCTTGTATTTTCTGCTGTTGGTAGCTGAATACCTCTACTATTGCTCCAACTACTGGTTTGGTAGTGAGCAAGTCGTTTACTACTATGGTAAAGTTGTTCGTTTGTCCTTTTTTTACAATCACCCCAAGGTCGGAAGCAAGCACATTGGTACCCACCGTTCTGCCGTAGTAATAATTGTCTTTACAAGGACTATCCTCGTCTTCTTCCCAATAGAATTCTTCGTCGTAATCATAGTATTGAGAGTAGGTTACATCGTCGTCATTTAATGGTTTTTGTTCAAACGAAAGGTCAAGAGGTTCTTCGTTTTTAGCACCACAAGCGTAGAGTGAATAGTTTTTGGTCATTCCTAATTCTACTCGGTAAATTGCCCCTGGTTCGGGTGTAATCACCGAAGCAAGGTCGAGCGAATAAGTGTTCCACTCGTTCAGCGGATAGAGCGCACTGTCATTCAGTTTGAGTACTTTTCGTGCAATAGGCTTGCCTACACGCTGTATATACGAGCCTCCGCCCAAATCGTTATCTTGCAAAAACTGAAAGATATTGTTCTCGAAAATGCGGTATACTGTTACATTCACCGCGCGCAAGTTGATAGTTTGGAAGTTGATTTTCAAATTCTGTGAGCTCGGTAAGATAGTACCGCTCTTAAGGAAGCGAATATCGGGTTTTTGCTGTAAAAATTTGATGTCAAAAGTTGCTTCTTTTTCCAATCGGTCGCCATAGATATTCTTGATACCTTTAGAAACGTGCACCTTGTAGTCACCCTCTTTTTGTTCCTCGCGGAAGACTTTCACTACGTTGCCGTTTACGCTGTATTTCAGTGCAGTATTGGTATTGCTGAGGCTTATGAGTCCTGTAAAATCTTGTTCTTTTTCTAAGGGGTCAGAAAAGTTTACACTAAAAGCCTGGTTGGCACCGTAGGTTTTAGCGTTCAGTGCCTTGAATACCCCCTTTTGCGGAATAGTATAAGAGAAAGGTATGAGGTTTTCTTTAGGTATGTCTTTAACGTCCCATTTTATTTGAAGAGTTTGTTCTTTGTTGAGACGAGGCAAGCTGTCGAAGATAATCACAAACTTGTTATTAGTGCCTTGCGACTGGAACTTCACTCCTACTTTCTTCCCATCAAGAGTCGCTTTTAAAATCTCTTTAGCGGTTTCGTAAGGTATTTGGTCATTAGCCAAGAGTTCAGCACTAAGAAAATAATAATCACGGTTGTACGACTGTAACTCGTTTGACCTTACTCGAAAGGCTTGTTGAAAAGTTTTCACTGTAAAGTTGAAAATCTCCAGTTCCTTTTTTGGTACTGCATAGAGCTTTTTCACGTGAAACGACACGCGGTACTCTGTGTTTTGAGCCAAAGGTTTCTCAGGCATAAACTCTACAAGTGTAGGGTTTACGCACACCACTTTTCCTTTCACCTTAGGCGAAATTTCAAAGAGGTTAAGGTCGCTCACCTTGTCCATTTTGTCTTGTGACAAAGGTTCGTTCAGTAGTATTTTTATTCCTGAGTGAGCAGAGATAAGCCCTGAGGTATACCCTGAAATATAATCTTTAAAAGCCAGTGGGTCGCTGTTGAAATTTACATTCTTCTTACAAGCGATAGCGACCAACAACGCTATCAGTACAAAGCTTATTTTTTTCATATTTTGATGACACTAATATTTTAAGGTACAAAGGTAGGAATTAATTATCAAATTAGCAAATGCTTTCTGAAAAAGCGTACTCTCTAAAAATAATACTTGTGTCGCTCACTCTAATTGCTTGTACTGTTACGACTGCCTGTGTGGCTCGCACTTAGTTAAATATCTGCTCTAATATTTTAAAGGTGATGAGGTAGGTAGGCTTTACTCCCGTAGTGCCCAAGCCTCCTGAGGCAAGAGTGCTACCAGTCTCCAAAGGATTGTCGGAAGCGTAGTAAGCATAACGCACTTTCACATCTTCACGTATACTCTTGCGTATTTTTGATGCCGACTGTATGGCTTTTTGGTAATGTACACCTTCCATCTCCAAGCCTACTGCATTCCACGTAGAGTGTAGGAAGAATTTTAATATATCTTTGTTTTGTAGCGAAGTTCCCAGTACAGTAATCATAGAGCCCTCAAACACTTTCAGTCCATTACCTTCAAAGTCGGCTTTGGTAAATTCGTTGTGGAAAGGATAGTTATCTGCTGTACCTTCAAAGATGTGTGCAGTAGGAATCATTAGGTCTCCTTTCTCGCCTTCCAAGATGCCTGCCTTACCCATAATTGAGATAGAAAGTACGTCTAAGAAATAGGTCTTACCGCCTTTGTGATAAGGTTTTAGTAGCTCATCTATGGTCTCAAAGGCTTGTTCACCAAAAGCGTAGTCCATTACAAAAATCACAGGTTTTTCTCCCTTCTCAAGATGATGTACTTCGTATGGTGTATCTGTAAAGTCTATTTTCGCAGTGTCAAACAGTTGCACATCGATGTTCGTACCAGAAGTATCGTCTACCGAAATCATTCCGTGTTTATGAGCGTATTCCTTCACTTTTTTGCGTAAAGGTTCACTTTCAGGCAGACTTAGGAGCTCGAAGAGTTCTATACGTGAGTTTACTTCCACTTCTTTGGCAAGTGCTTTTTCAGCAAACAAGCTGTTCATCACGCTGTGCATATTGGCACTGATGATGTGTAACGGGCGTTCTAAGAGTCCATTTTTTAGTAATATATGTTTGATGTGTTCCGCCCATATCTCTCCGTGCAGGTGATGCCCGATACGCTCGCGCAATACAGTGCTAAAGGTGATAGTGCGTTTATCGTCATTCACGCGCTCGTTCAGAGCGAGCTTACCTAACCAGTAAATAATGTGGATAAAGCGGTCGGGTAGGGTAGGAGTAGCTAAGGCCTTGTAAGCTCCCAGCACCTCTTCAAAAGTGCGCCCCAAAAGGTTGCCTATGTGTATAAAGGTAGCCTCACGCTCGGCAAGGGTGAGTTTACTCTTTTGTATATTAGCTTCTAATTTTGCCCAATCGTGCGAAATTTTATTGTCGTCTAACAGAATGCGGTTAGCGATTTTGTGTGACTCTATAAAAAGGAAAGTAAGGTGCGTAAGCACGTCGTAAATATCCGAACGACCACGAGTGATTTCAATATTCATCTGCTCAGGGTCTATACGGTAACAATTGCGACGACGCTTCGGTGGGATAATAGGCTTGAAGTGCGATTGGCGGTATCCCTCATCAGCAATTAGGTTGATGTATTTACACTGCTCAATTCCTTCAGGCAGACGGTCAAGTACGTAAATAAGCCCACTCAGTTCCGATTTGCTCTCAGCAATACTGCCATAGATTTCTGGACGCAATACCAGTAGTGATTCCCGTAGTGCCTCGCCCGAGATACCCATAGGTTTATAGAAACCCCTTGAAAAGAGGTGTCTCATCGTTACATACATACGCTCTATAGCGTTCGTTGATTCCTGTGCTCTACTTTTCATATAATTCTTCTACTTTCTCATAAACCAAATCCGGCTCCCAACCGCGGTACAGTAGGTAATTAGCCAGTTTAGCTTTAGCTTTATAAAGGTTCTTTTCTTTAATGGTAGCTTGTTTTTTCTCAGCCACTATCTCAAAAGTATCTATGTATTCTTCTTCGTCAATTTCTTCTAAGCCCACTTCAATATTGTAATCCGAAAGCCCTCTGGTCTTCAGTTCCCGCTCTATGCGCACGCGTCCCCATTTTTTGATGCGAAACTTCCCACGGGCAAAGCTTTTAGCAAAGCGCTCTTCGTTTAGGAAGCCGTTCTGTATCAGGTGTACCACTATATCATCAATAGCCAAAGGTATCATACCCATCGCACGCAACTTCGTTACTACCTCGCGGTGGCAACGCTCTTGGTAGGCACAATAGGCTTCCAGTCGCTCTTTTGCCTCTTGTACGGTATAGGTCTTTGCAGTAGCTTCCATTATATTTTGTAATTGGGCAAAGATACAAGAAAAGCTACCAATACGGTAGCTTTCTTTTAATAATAACTTCTTTACAATCTTTTACTAACTTAATTTTGTGGGAATTAGAGCTGTGATTAGAATATAGCTGCTAAATCTTTTTTGTACTTAGCGAGTAAAGCTCTTGTTATACCATAGTTTGCTTTAGTCGAGTCTACTACTAAATAAATGAAATAACTACCATTTGCTGACACATCAATAATGTGATTTTGGTCAGTTAAAACAATTACAATCTCATCTATTTTTTCCTTAGTAGCCAATCCTAATGCTTGAAGTGCATTTTGTTTAGCCTTCACTACCTCTAAGTTATAAGCAGAACCTAAGTTAGGGTCAAAACTAGGATCTACTGATTCTGCACCGTAAGAAACCCCTGAACGTACTTCAGTTACTGAAACGGCGATAAAACCAGGAATGTTCTCTTTTACATCCTGAATGAATTTGTCTAAAACGTTTGTCATCTTTTTGAAATTTTTACTTTGTGGATTAATTATTTAGTTAAAAAGTGAGGCATCGAGCGGATTTGAACCGCTGTAAAAGGTTTTGCAGACCTCTGCCTAGCCCCTCGGCCACGATGCCTTTTTATGTTTTGTAGTATCAGCGTGCAAAGTTACTACCTTTTTTTTAATTAGCAAGTTTTTTCTGTTTTATTTTTACACTCACCGAGGCTACGTCGCCATTAATAGGGGGATTGATTTTCGCAATTTCAAGTGTTATCTTCTGAACCTCAGAAAGCTCTTTGAATATCCTGTCTATAATGCGACCCGCTACGTGCTCTAATAATTCGGACCGTATAGCCATCTCTTCTTTTACAATCCTGTTCAAGTGTACATAGTCTACCGTGTCAGCAAGTCGGTCGCTCTTAATAGCTTTTTCAAGAGGAACTTTCACCTTCACATCCACGCGGTAATCACTCCCTATAATACCCTCTTCAGCAAGGCATCCGTGATTGGCGCGAACGCGTATGTTCTTTAAGATAATATGTTGCATTCTATATTGTTATACTACTATCGCTGTGCACATTTACAGTTACTTACTCCTTGGAATAGGTCAAGACCTAAGGTTATCACGTGAGTACCTGAGTTGTATCTGATAAGTTCGTTTAAGTGGAGTTGGTAAGAGTATGCAAAGTACACCATTCCGCGTTTGAGCCCCGCCATAGGACCAATGTTTAGTGGTTTGAAGATTTGGTCATTTAACGAGCGATAATTCACCCCTACCCAATAATAATCGTCTAAATCCATCCAGCGGAATTTAAGGTTAAAATCAGTAGTAGAACGCCCGTCGCTTTCGTAGTACTGATAAAGTACTGAAGGCTCTATTTCAAAACGACTGTTCTTGTCTTTTTTATAACGGTATCCTGCGTAAACAAGGTAGTTGCGCAAAGCCTTAGGCTCTTCTTTGTAGAAACGCTCAATATCCTTGTTTAAGATGTTCAAACCCGATAGGTTTACAAACCATCTTTTATAGCGGTAAAGCACCGCTACATCAAAGTTGTGATTCACAGTAAAGCGGTCGTTAGTAACTTGTGGGTCAGGAATATTGTCGAACTTGTCGATATCAATCCTAAAAGTGTTTAAGGCATACGAAATACCAAATGAAATAAAGTGGTTGTCATAACGGTCAAGTGTAAGGTGGTGCGCAAACGTAGCTTTACCCCCCATTTGCTTGGTGTTCCCGTTGCGGTCATTATAAAGCATAAGTCCCACGCCGCTGCGTTCTCCTAAACGCATATCTCCCGCAAGCGATTGATAATCAGGAGCGCCCTTAACGCCTACCCATTGAGTACCTGCTGAAAGACGTATTCTCACAAAGTCCCCAATACCTGCATAGGTAGGGGCAATAAGAAATTCGCTATCTGCCAAATATTGGTTCATTTGTGGCAAGTTCAGCTCTTGCGAAAGAGCTTTCCCCCCCATAGTGCATAGTGCGAGCATTAACAATACTATTCTTTTCATTGTCGATAAAAATTTACTTAAACTATTTTCTTGCTATAAAATTACTAATTATCTCACAACACCTATATAGTACGTAGCTATAGTGTGCAAAATTTTCAGCAAATATACTCATTATTTTTTTACTGCACTATTTTTTTACAAAAAAAATGTGCATATTTAACACATTTATATTTTTATTAACATTTTTAAAGCTGTTTTTCAGCTTTTTATATTTTTATGTTTTGTGAATAATTAACATATAAAAATAGCCTATTTATACTTTTTTATGAAGATTATAATGCTAAAAACGGCTTTTAATACATTTTTTCATATGTGTAAAAAACACCGTATCTTAATAACCCCACCTAAACAATTTTAACGTTTCAAAATGATGATTTTTTTCTATAAACCATAAAACTTCTTCTCAAAACCACCCTAAAATCACCCTTCCGGCATTACATTCCCCCTTTGAAGGGGGCTAGGGGATGTTTTCCCCGATTTATCTATAGCCTAAGACCTCACACTTCCCCATTTACTCCACTGGCGCGAGCTTTTAGCTCTTGCTTTTACTGCTAATTTGCTAATTTTCTAATTTGCTAATTCCCTAATTATCTCTTCTCCTTTCCGTCGGCACATTCCCCCTTTGAAGGTAGCCAGCGATGGCTGGGTATGTGCCCCACGAGAGCGAAGTATGTGTAAAGGCGGAAGTTTGTCGCCTTTTCCAGCTTGTCCCCCTTCGGGGGTTCGGGGGCTTACCCAATAAATGATTCGCCACATTCCCCCTCTCCGAGTAAGTCCGCGAGAGATTTTCATCACATTTTCTTCGTCATTCGTCTCTCGTCATTCGTCATTTCATTATTTTTTCCGTCATACTCCCTCCTATTGCCTATGGCCTAAGGCCTATTGCCTATTCCCTTTTCTTTCGCCTCGAAACCCCGTTTTTACCATTTTTTGCATCGCTGTATTATACTATGAATCAACTCTTTATATACCCTTTCTATACCAATCGTCCAAGATTCGTATAAGCTTCCTATAAGCTCTCTATAAGCTAACCCCACCCTCCTTACACCCTTTTTTCATCAAAAATCCTTCCTCCCCTCTTCCGAACTTCTCCGTTTCCTTCCGACAGCTCCTATGCGTCACTTTTTGCGGTATACACTTTGCCAAAGTTTTTGCCTGTGCGGCTCGCACCTTTGGCAAAGTTGATTAGTGATATTATTGGTATTATTAGAATTTCTGGTACTATTGGTATTATTGGCATTTATCTCATTTTCTCATTCTCTCATTTTCTCATTTCCCTGCCCGTGCGGCTCGCACCCAAATTCTCTAATTTTAATTGTATACAACCTAACACTTTTTTTCTTACCTTTGTAGCTTAATATAAAACATTCTTACTTTCTAAGAATACTAACCAATGAAAAAGCGATTTTTCTTTATCACACTCTTACTCCTTACCGCCTTTGCTTGCGCACAAAAAAAGCCTCTTAAAGTGGCGTGCGTAGGCAATAGTATTACCTATGGCTATGGCATTGAAAACCGCGAGCAAAACAGCTATCCTTCGGTGCTTCAACGTCAGTTAGGAAAAGGCTATGAGGTGGAGAACTTCGGTCATTCAGGAGCTACTTTGCTCAGCAAAGGGCATAAGCCTTACATTCAGCAAGAAGAATACAAAAAAGCACTTGCCTTTGCAGCAGATATTGTGGTCATTCACTTAGGTATTAACGATACCGATCCCCGCAACTGGCCTAACTACCGCGATGATTTCGTAAAAGATTATCTATCTCTCATCGCTTCGTTTAAAAAAGCGAACCCCAAAGCGCGTATCCTCATTGCTCGTATGACCCCACTCGCACATCGCCATAAGCGATTCGAATCTGGTACCCGCGATTGGCACGCCGAAATACAACAAGCCATAGAGCGCATCGCCAAGCAAGCGGGCGTCCAACTTATCGACTTCCACGAGCCTCTATATCACTTCCCTCAAATGCTCCCCGATGCGGTACACCCTAATGTTCAAGGGGCGGCTATCTTGGCACAGGTAGTTTACAGTGCCATTACAGGTGATTACGGAGGCTTGCACCTCCCCGCTATCTATTCCGATAATATGGTATTGCAACACGGCATACCTCTCACCCTCGGCGGTATCGCCAATACGGGTACTAAAATCACTGTGAAGATAGGCAAACAACAACTCACCACTACCGCCGATAGCAATGGCAAATGGCAAGTAACCTTATCGCCACTTACTGCCAAAGAAACCTATACGCTCCAAATCACAGCAGGTAAAGAAAAACGTACCTTTACCAATGTAGTAGCCGGCGAAGTATGGCTCTGCTCAGGGCAATCGAATATGGAGTTTTATATGAATCAAACTTCTACGGGCGAAAAGGATATTCCGCAAGCCGATAATCCTAATATCCGCCTGTTTGATATGAAAGAACGCTGGCGTACCGACCCCGTAGAATGGAATGCCTCAGTGTTAGATTCGCTCAACCATTTACAATATTACCGCCCTACTCAGTGGCAAGTGTGCTCTCCTAAAACAGTAAGTCATTTTTCTGCGGTAGCTTATTACTTCGGGCGTACTCTCCAAAAAGATTTGGATATGCCTGTGGGGCTCATTTGCAATGCTGTGGGGGGCTCACCTACCGAAGCGTGGATAGACCGCCGTACTTTGGAATACAACTTCCCAAGTATTCTTTATAATTGGCGTGAAAACGATTTTATAATGGATTGGGTGCGCTCTCGTGCTTCCGAGAACATCAAAAAGTCTACGGATAAACTCCAACGTCACCCCTATGAGCCTGCTTATTTATTCGAAGCGGGAATACTCCCTTTAAATCATTATGCTATCAAAGGGGTAATATGGTATCAAGGCGAATCGAATGCGCATAACAAGGACGCTCATAGCAAGTTGTTTCCTCTATTGGTGAAGAGTTGGCGCACTGAGTTTGGCAATCCACAAATGCCTTTCTACTACGTACAGCTATCCAGTATCAATCGTCCGTCGTGGGGTTGGTTTAGAGACAGTCAACGTCGATTGATGAAAGACATACCACACAGCGGAATGGCAGTATCTTACGACCACGGTCACCCCACCGATGTACACCCAAAGAACAAACAACCCATAGGCGAACGCTTAGCGCAATGGGCTTTGAATGATACTTATGGCAGGACAAATATAATCCCTTCAGGACCTTTGTTCCGTTCAGCGACTTTCAGTGGGAAAGTAGCCACAGTTTCTTTTCAGTATGCACAAGGCTTGCACACCGCCGATGGCAAGACCTTACGCGGTTTTGAACTGTCTGACGGCAATGGTATTTTCTATCCTGCTACCGCCGAAATAGTAGGTGAAGAAGTGAAAGTAACCAGCGACCAAGTCGCTACCCCTAAAACCGTGCGCTATGGTTTTACCCCTGTTACCGACGCCAATTTAGTAAATCAAGCCAACCTCCCCGCCAGTACCTTTACAAGTGAAGAATAATGGTTAGTGGTTAACGATTAGTGATTAGTATAAAGCAATCGCTTTTGCGTCGCGTTTCGCCCTCTCTGAGGCAGAACTGGTTTGCAAATTTTGCATCGCTACACTTTGCTAAAGTTTTGCCTGTGCGGCTCGCACCTCATTTCCTAATTCTCTAATTTTCTGCCTGTGCGGCTCGCACCTACGACTAAATAAGGCTTCCTGATATCTCATCAGGAAGCCTTCATTACTGTATAATTTAACTAGTTGCGGTGAAGAAAAAAATCACCTTATGAAAAAAACCTTCTTATTCTTGGTCTTAAAATGATGTTCTTAAAAAACTCCCACAGAGGCTAAAAACAGTTTTTGTGTATCATTGTGATGAAGTTCTATCGCCTATTTCTGTGGGAGACTGCCATTACTACTGATTATCTTTCACTACGTTTATTTCCACCCTACGGTTAATTTCCTTTCCGCGTTCAGTCTCATTGCTCTCAATAGGTCGTGTTTGTCCATAACCTTTGGCGTCGAGGCGTTTTTTGCTTACACCGTGGCGAGAAAGGTATTGCTTGATGGCATCAGCACGGTCTTGTGAGAGTTTGAGGTTGTGCTCAGGAGTCCCGGTGTTATCAGTATGACCTTCTACTACAAAGTTAAAATCAGGGTTCTCGTTCATAATGATAGCAATGTTATCCAAGATAAACTCAGCCTGTGGTTTCACTACCGATTTATCAGTGTCGAACAAGATAGTCTTAGCATAAAGGTTTATCTGTTTCACCACGCGCTTAGTACGTTCTTCACGTTCTTCGGGAGTTTCTACACGCGTGATAGCTCCTGTTTTGGTTACGCGTTTGCGCTCTTTCTTTACCTTAGGTTCTTTTACCTTAGTGCGTTCTACGTGGTCTACAATAGGATTCTCACGGGCAGTAAGAGGCAATTTAAGCACTACACCAGCACCCCATTGGTAATAATCGTGACCTGTTCCACCTCCTACGTTGTAGGCAGTGTTCACATTGGCACCTACTACATCAGTAAACCAGAAGTTCACTCCTGCACCAGCGATAAACTTAAACTTGCTCTCATTATCTACTGAGGCAACGCCTACACCCACTTGCGGATAAGGGTCGAGCCAAGGCAATCCGTTCCATAAGCGGTTTAGGTGATAACGACCACGTACATCAAAAGCCCAATAACTCTTGGCATTGGTGAGTTTCGTTTCCTCTACATCGGGGAAGTAATTTTGGTCTTTCTTAATGCTTGCATAAGCAAAACCAGCTTCGGCAGTAATGCCTTTTTTGATATATCGAGCAGCGTTCACGCGGAAGCCCACATTCATATCAGGATACCCGAACCAGTCTTTTACTACACTTCTTTCAGGTACTTTAAAGTCTACGGTGCTCACGCCCGCTCCTACGAGCCAAGGGCGGTAGTTATCTTGTGCTGATAACACACCTGTGCTAAGGGTTGCTAAGGTGGCAACCATAAGTATTTTTATTCTGTTCATTCTCGTTTTGTTTTAGAAATTAGTTTGTCGCTACACGCGCTTTTCTTACATTCCTTTTATTCCCCCTTTAAAAGCTTGTTCTATCCAAGGGAATTTAAGTTTCCAATCATTCACATAAGCAGTTGGCACATACAATGTTGTATTGTTGTTATAACCTGTAGGACTATACCAAGAAGGTGTTGATTGGAAAGTCATTGAAATTTGGTTAGGAGTAGTAACATTTATGCGCACCTCTCTCGTTCCATCAGGGAATATGCTGTATTGTAAACTTTTAAGTTTACTACCAATAATAACTGATTGTATAGGGGTTGACCAGAAAGCATCATACTGTATTGATTCTACCTCAGGTAAGTTAATCCTAGAGATTTTTGTACCCCAAAAAGCTCCTTTATATATGTATTTTACTTTATCTGCCACTACAGTTGTTAAGTTTTGAGAATTATAAAAAGCATATTCATCAACAATTTCTACATTGTTAAGGTCTATTTTAGTAATCTTAGTATTTCCGTAAAGCAAATAACCACCACCAGTACTAGTAGTGCTACCAGGGTAGACTCTTTTTACTGTATAAGGTACTTTTGGTGGATTTTGCAACATATCAAAACTGCGTTTGGTTACGTACGTATCACTAGAAAGCCCTGTCAATCGGGTGCCATTATTATCAGTTCCCCAGAACTTAGTTACACGTTTAATAGTTACCACACGGTCTTCCGCATTGGCTTTTGTCAATCTAAAGGTAATAGGGGTTGTCTCATCGTAATGGTTTTTAGCCGTTACTTTTAATAAATTACCTGTTTGCTTAACGGTTACCCTTTCGCCGGCACCATCTGGTTTTAAAGTAGAGTCATCGTAAGTAAAGCCTTCGGGAACCTCTATGTCTACATAGTCCTTAGCGTCTTTGGTAGTTTTGTCACCGTCAATATTCTCAATAACAAAATTATTGCCGTCCCAACCTCTGTCACGTTCACCCACTATTACAGTAAGGGTAGCAGTAATGCCTACACCATTAGCAGTTTTATCGCTGATACGAATATCGTGACTGCCTGTACTGCCGTCTTCAGCTTCAATAACAAGTGAGGGAGAGGGGTCTGTACTCTTGCTTACAGTCAAATAACCCACAGGAGCTTCATAAGTGAAGTTATCAGTCGCACCGTCAATAGTAACCGTGCGTTTTTCTTTTTCTTGCATATGGATAGTGTGCGTAGCACCATCGCGGAAGAAAAAGTTGGTCTCGGTGCTAGAACGTGGTTTTTCGCCCACACCGTCATCGGCTTCTGATTTGCATCCTAAAGTAAGTGCTGTAAAAGCTACTAATGCAAAGATGTTTTTTCTCATATTTCTTTTCGTTTTTTAGTAAAAATTGAACGTTGCAAAGTTAAGGTGGCTGTCAAGTACTTGCCAAACTTTTTAAGATTAATTTAACGCGTTTTACCTCAATGACGTACTAATGACGTAGTTTTTTAACAATTGTTAATAAAAATTATTTATCCACGTAAAATAAGGGACTGTGACAAATCTCAAAGTACCAAAAACATCCTAAAAACTACCTAAAATTTCATTTGTAACCTATTGTTCTCTAATTATTTACTAAATCTTGTAGTACTTTTGACGTAGTACCTTAAACGCACTGAAAAATTAGTTTTTTTGTAATTCCCTTTTTTTCTCTATTTTTCTTCCATTTTCTACCTATGATTCCCTCTCGTGATTCGTTCCTCGTTCCTCATCATTTGTCATTTCTCCTCAGGTGCATTTCTTTTTTTAGTGAAATTTTGGTCTGTTCCACCTAATTTGTTAGTTATTTTATATCTGATAACTCTACCTAGTAGAACGAGAGATATTAGAAGATAGTAGCTCTATAAGTTCGATTAATGTTCAATTATAATTTAATTAATCATCATCGTAGACCCACTGTAGAGCCACTGTAGACCCACTGTAGACCCACTGTAGAGCCACTGTAGACCCACTGAAGACCCACGATAGTTTCGTTTGAAGTATATTTAAAGTCCATCAGAATTGGTTTGCATATATTCCTCCTCTCTGAAGAAGTCCGCGAGAACGGAGTATGTGATAGGGGGGAGGTCTCTCCGAGTCTCTCCGAGTTCTTCGAAGTCCTCCAAATCTCCAAAATATCTGAACAATCTGAAATCCCAGCCACCCCTCAACTCCCTAATTTTCTAATTTTCTCATTCCCTCATTTCCTAATTTTCTTGAGAGCTTCGGCTACATCGTTATATGTTACGGTTTTATCTTTAAAATAAGAAGAAAGTACACGTTTTTCCTCTTCGGTAGCCCCTAATTGATTAAAAATGTTGTTCAAGTGCATTTTCATATGCCCCTTCTGGATTCCCAAACTAATGAGAGAGCTTACAGCCGAAAAGTTCTGTGCTAACCCCACACAAGCCACTATTTGCATTAGCTCACGGGCGTTAGGCTTTTCAAGGATTTCAAGAGCCGTTTTCACCAAAGGGTGCAATGTAGTAAGTCCGCCCACGGTGCCCAAAGCCAAAGGCAGTTCAAGGGCAAAGAAGAAAGTATCGCCCTCTATCCACGCATCCGATAAGCTCTTGTACTGCCCGCTACGAGCAGCATAAGCGTGCGCACCAGCTTCTATGGCACGAAAATCATTACCCGTAGCCAAAATTACCGAGTCAATACCGTTCATTATACCTTTGTTGTGAGTGGTAGCACGGTACACATCAGCATTGGCAATAGCGAGAGCTTGCACAAATTTCTTCGCAGCTTCAGCTCCTTTTAAGTGAGCAATCTCCAGCTCCTCAATAGGGCATTGCACTTTTGCGCGCACCAAACAGTTAGGCACATAGTTCGAGAGTATCGACATTACGATTTCATACTTATCACCGATAGAGGCGTCCCGTTCCGCTTCTTCTCTAAACGTCTGTGCAAAGGATTCTAAGCACGAATTGATGAAGTTCGCACCCATAGCGTCTAAGGTTTCAAAAGTAGCCGAAAGCTGATAATAGTGCGCCAAAGCATCGGTTTTGTCCACTAAGGTAAGAGAAGTAATACCACCCCCGCGTTTTTCCATATTGGCAGTAATGGGTTGCGCTTTGGCGAGCATCAAGGGTTGTATGTGGTTGAAGAAGTTTTCTAAATTAGTTTTTTCACCGTAGAAGAAAAAATGTACGTGCCCCGTTTTTTCGGTAGAAAGCACTTCAGTATGAAAACCGCCACGGCTTTGCCAAAATTTAGCCGCCCTGCTAGCAGCTGCCACCACCGAGCTCTCTTCAATAGCCATAGGTACAGTATAAGTGCGCCCGTTGATGAGGAAGTTAGGAGCTACCGCAAAGGGCAGATAGTAGTTAGAGACCGTATTTTCAATAAACTCGTCGTGCAGTTTTTGAAGGTCAGTATCAGCGTTGTGGTACTTTTCAAAAAAAGATGCAGCATTCTCTATATTAGGGAAATAAGTATCGCAAAGCCACGCAATCTTTTGGGCTTTGGTAAGTTTAGAAAAACCGTCTATCTGTTTCATCAGTTGTTAAGTATTAGTGTTCAGCTTTTAGTTTGGGAGGCAAAGGTAATAATAATTAATATATTCGCAAGTTTGTTCATTTACAAAATATTTTGTATCTTTGTACTTAAATAACAAAAATCAATATAGAATGAAAAGAACAAAACTATTTTTAGCTGTAATGTTATTCAGCAGTATAGCGATGTTACAGGCACAGGTAAAGCCAGGTTTAGAAGTGAAAATAGGAGGCAATATAGCAGGACTTTATTACGCCGATTCTTCTAATAGTGATAGAACTTTTACCCCAGGTTTTCATACAGGGGCGTTGTTCAGTCTGAACTTCCCTACTGGACTCGCTCTTGAAACAGGTTTAATGCTCAACACCAAAGGGCAAGCCTATGAGTATAAGTATAAAGAAGGTAAAGAAAAACAAATCAGTGAGTTGCATTACACTTATGGTTATTTAGAGATGCCTTTTTATGTAGGCTATAAACTTAAACTCAGGAATGTAAAACTCGTTTGGAAAGCAGGTCCTTATGTAGCAGCAGCTTTGTGGGGCAATAGCCGTGAAGAATGGGCTTACTACAAGAAAGATAAGTTAAAGGACTATAAAGTAACCAATCGCCATTCTCTCAGCATAGGTAATCGTTCTTCTGATGATTTACGCCCTTTTGATGCAGGATTAAACTTAGCCACAGGCGTAGAAATCAAACGATTTACAGCAGGCATTCAGTACGGTATTGGTTTCAGCGATGTGCTCCCTAACCGTTCTGAAAGTACTTCAAACCAAGTGTTTAGCCTTTCAGTAGGATACAGAATATTTTAAATAGGAAAGTATAAAATAAAAAACAAAAGCCTCAGCATTACGCTGAGGCTTTTGCAATTCCTAATCCTTAAAAATATGAAAAATTTCCTCTATGAAGAAGATCTCGTGGTACCTCCAGGAATCGAACCAGGGACACAAGGATTTTCAGTCCTTTGCTCTACCAACTGAGCTAAGGTACCTTCTTTCATTACGGGTGCAAAAGTAATACTATTTTCGAAACTTGCAAAATATTTAGTGATTATTTTCTAAGTTTTTTCACTACTTTTTTTCAATACTTTGACATTCAGAATAATTATTAAAGAGTTTTTGTGTAAAATTCTCTGCTTTTTTAGCTAATGAACCTTTCGTTATTTACTAATCTGCCAATTTATTTAGGTAGAGTTGTATTACATTTTCTAAACCTAAATAGAGTGCTTCACAAATAAGTGCGTGCCCTATGGATACTTCCGATAAATTAGGAATATTATCTTTGAAGTACTTCACATTGTCGAGACTCAAATCGTGTCCTGCATTGAGTCCTAACCCTACTTTTTGTGCTTCTAAGGCTGCTTTTATATAAGGGGCAATCTGGGTTTTATCACCGCGAGCATACTCACGCGCATACCTCTCAGTATAAAGCTCCACACGGTCAGCTCCTATGGTAGCGGCAGCCGTTACCATTGCTTCTACCGGGTCTACAAAAAGAGAGGTGCGAATGCCGTTGCGCTTAAATTCGGCAACTACTTCGGTTAAGAAACTTTTGTGTTTTACCGTATCCCAACCTGCATTAGAGGTAATAGCATCTTCGGCATCAGGAACAAGAGTTACTTGGGTAGGTTTTACTTGCAACACTAAATCTATAAACTTAGGGATAGGGTTGCCCTCAATATTGTACTCGGTGGTTACTACTTTTAGCAAATCGAAGGCATCTTGGTAGCGGATATGACGTTCATCGGGGCGAGGGTGAATAGTGATACCTTCGGCACCGAACTGTTGTACGTCTTTAGCTACTTGTAACAAATCGGGGATATTGCCTCCACGTGCATTGCGCAAGGTGGCAATCTTATTGATGTTTACACTTAGTTTTGTCATTGTTTTTTGTATTATAAACTGTCTTGAGGTTGAGGTTGTGTCTCTTCCTCTTCTACTTCTTTACGAAGAATAGAATCTTTTTTTGTAGGAGTTGTCCTGTAAGCCTTAGGGTCGTATTTAGGGTTGGAGATGTTAAAGCTGGTAGTATCTTTGTCTTGTTGAGGTTTGATATTGCCTACAAGCACCTTTTTCAGTGAAGCGAGATACTCATCATTACTTTGCATTTTGCCTTCTAAGGAATCTACCCTAAAGACCAAATTTAAAGTCTCACGTTTGTTTTCTACGGCGGTATACCCCAAGATATACTGACGTAAAGGTGAATAGATAATCAACAAGGTGGTGAGCGTAATGAGCACAAAGGCAAACAAGGAACCAAACACAAAGATATTAAGACGACTCAAGCGGAAGGAAGTTTTCTCCTCATAAGTACTGTCGTCCATCACTACCAAGCGATATTTACTGAGCCACTTGCGTTTCCAATATTCTTTTCTCGATTCTTTATTCGTTGCCATTATACTGATTAGTTATTCCACACTGATTACCTTTTCTATTTGAGGTACAAACTCTTTGATGGTCATTTCCACTCCGCTTTTAAGTGTGACTTGGTTTACTGAACAGTTAGTACAAGTACCTTCTAATCGCACTTTTACGATTTTGCCATCTTCGATATCCACTAAAGAGATATCTCCCCCGTCGTTTTGCAAATAGGGACGTATCTTATCTAAAGCTTTTATTACTTCTTGTTTAAGTTCTTCTGGGTTCATTGATATTAGATGTTAAGAGTTAAAAGATAAAAGGGTAAGTATAACTCTTTTGGTTTCTTATTACTTACTACTGCACCCTGCCATATTGGTAATCTTGATAGCCTCAGAGGGTGGGAGGTTTTCGTTGCGAGCGACTACATTCTTCACCACTTCTTGTGCTAAGGAGTGGAAGGCTTTTGCTTGCGGACTGCCTTCTTGCAACGCTATGGGCTGCCCAGTATCGCCTGCCTCACGAACGGCTTGTACTAAGGGTATTTCGCCTAAGAAAGGCACTTTTAGTTCTCCTGCCAAGTGTTTAGCTCCTTCTTTACCAAAGATATAATACTTGTTGTTCGGCAATTCCTCAGGGGTAAAGTAAGCCATATTTTCTACGATACCCAACACAGGCACATTGATATTTTCTTGTCCGAACATTGCTACCGCACGACGAGCATCGGCAAGGGCGACGGGCTGTGGAGTGCTCACTACTACTGCCCCCGTGATAGGTAAGGCTTGCATAATGCTCAGGTGAATGTCGCCTGTACCTGGAGGGAGGTCGATGAGGAGAAAATCTAATTCGCCCCAAAAAGCCTCGAAAATGAGCTGGTTAAGAGCCTTGGCTGCCATAGGACCTCTCCATATCACTGCTTGATTAGCATTGGTAAAGAACCCAATTGAGAGTATTTTTACCCCGTAGTTTTCGATGGGCTGAATAAACGATTTATCCTCAATGGTTACTGAACGCGGACGCTCGGTGGCTACATCGAACATCATAGGGATAGAGGGGCCATATACATCGGCATCGAGCACACCTACTTTGAAGCCCATTTTGGCAAGTGCTGTTGCTAAGTTGGCTGTAACAGTACTCTTTCCTACGCCTCCTTTGCCTGAAGCAACGGCTATGATATTCTGAATACCTGGAATAGGTTTCCCTTTGATTTCAGGAACTTCGGGGGCGATTACTTTTACATTTACCACTACTTTGGCTTTCTCGTTTACTTCGCCGTGAATGGCTTTCATCACCTCTACTTCGGTGCGTTTTTTGGCTTGCAGACTGGGGTTGTTTATCACTACATCTACTACCACTTCATCACCAAAAACTACTATATTTTGTACAGCACCGCTATCTACCATATTTTTTCCTTCACCAGGAGCGGTAATCTTGCGGAGCGCTTCTAATACGTCTTTTTTTGAATAATCATTTTTTTAGTTATGAAAGCGAATCAAGGGTTGGATAAACTTACTGATTATAAACATCCCCCTGCCCCCTTCAAAGGGGGAAACGCGACGTAAAAGCAACAACGTGCTGTTAATCAATAATTATTATTTTTCAACTCTTGATTCATATTATGAGTTAAGAGTTAATAGTTAAAAGTTTTGCAAAGGTAGAACTTTAAAATGAGAAAAGCAAATTTAAAGAATTGTTTGTAGGGCGAACAAGCGAAATTAAAGATAAGAGGAAGTATAGCTTGGGCTAAGTGTATGATAAGTAATAAGTAAAAAGGGAAAGACCTAAAATAGTAGTCTTCCCCTTTCTTAGAATGAGAGTATTAATTTTTTATTTTTTAGTTTTTTTCTCTAAGAGGGATATATATTTGCCATAACCTTCTTTTTCCATATCGGCTTTGGGGATAAAGCGCAATGAAGCACTGTTGATACAATAGCGCAAGCCTCCTTTATCCTTAGGTCCATCGTTAAAAACGTGACCCAGATGTGCGTCGCCTAACTTACTGCGCACTTCGGTACGAATCATATTATGAGATTTATCGGTTTTTTCTTCTATGAGTTTTTTATCAATAGGTTTAGAGAAACTTGGCCAGCCACAGCCTGATTCGAACTTATCGGTAGAGATAAAGAGGGGTTCGCCGGTGGTAATATCCACATAAATACCTTCGCGGAACTCGTTGTAATAGGCGTTGGCAAATGGGCGCTCGGTGGCGCTTTCTTGGGTGACGGCGTATTGCTCGGGGGTGAGTTGCTTACGAAGGTCGGCTTGAGAAGGCTTTTTAAAGCCTTTCTGTTTGACTGGATTGGCTTTGCGGGCTATTTCAAACAAGGCTGGTGAAATATGGCAATAGCCTTGCGGATTCTTATCTAAATACGCCTGATGATATTCTTCGGCTTTATAAAAATTCTTTAAAGGGAGCACTTCTACTACTATGGGTTTACTGTATTGAGCGGCAAGTGTAGCAATAGCTTTGTCGATAAGCGGTTTTTCGGTTTCGTTTACGTAATAGATGCCTGTGCGGTATTGCGTGCCACGGTCGTTGCCTTGTTTGTTGAGGGAAGTGGGGTCGATGATTTTGAAATAGAGGTCGAGCAATTGGTTGAGGTCGATGAGTTGCGGGTTGTAGGTTACTTTTACGGTTTCGGCAAAACCTGTATTGCCTGTAGATACTTGTTCGTAACTGGGGGCTTTGGAGAGTTTGCCATTGGCATAGCCTACTTCGGTGGCGAGCACTCCGCGAATTTGTTTAAAGAAGTGTTCGGTGCCCCAGAAGCAACCTCCTGCAAAATAGATATCAGTAGATTTTGATTTGTTTGTTTTTTTCATTTCTGCTTGTTGATGAGTTGAATTTTCGTCGTTAGTGTTAAGTGGGGTTGTTCTTTGGCTATTGCCGTTAGCACACCCTGTTGTGAAAGCTATTGCCATAAGGCAAAAAAAATAGGTTTTCATTCTTAATGACTTTTTAATTGATGAGTTCTTGTTGATGATTTATTTTACCGCAATAGAGCTTCAAAAATAATGCCAGATTGATTAGTAAATTAGAAAATTAGAAAATGAGAGAATGAGGAAATTAGCAAATGGGTAGTGATAAAAAAGGTTTTTTGACGGGTCTGATTTGTCGGACAAATTGGACTGGCCTGAGCTATCGAAAGGAAATAAAAAAGAACGGAAGGGGCTGAGAAAAGTTTTGGTGAAAAAAGGCTATTAGGAGGGTGGGGTTAGCTTATAGAGAGCTTATAGGAAGCTTATACGAATCTTGGACGATGGGTATAGAAAGGGTGTGTAAAAAATTGATTAATAGCTTAATACAACAATACCAAAAATGCCAAAAACGGGGTTTCGAGGCGAAAGAAAGAGAAAGAGGCACTAGGCCTTAGGCCATAGGCAATAGGGGGAAGTACGACCGAAAGGAGAAGGGATAATTAGGGAATTAGCAAATTAGAAAATTAGTAAATGGGAAAGTATGAGGTATTAGGCCATAGGCACTAGGAGGATAACATCCTTCTTTACACATACCCAGCTGTCACTGGCTACCTTCAAGAGGGGGATTAGTGACAGGAAAGATAAAGGAGAGGTGGTGGAAAGGTGTTTTTTACTGGAATTTTACAAAAAAGTCGTACAGGTTATCGGTTTCGGAAAGGTTGAGTTTTTTGCGGATACGGTAACGGGCAGTTTCAACCCCACGAATGGATACACCTTGCATAGTGGCGATTTCTTTGGTGGTGTAATTAAGCCTTATCAGTACGCAAATACGCAAATCGGTGGTGGTGAGTGAAGGGAAACGTTCTTTGAGATTCTTGAAGAAGTTCTTGTGAATCATATCGAAGTTTTCTTGGAATACTGCCCATTGGTCTTCTTCTGAGATATTCTCGCGGATATGTTGCAAAATAAGATGACTTTTGGCTTTACTTACTTTCTGGTTGTCCATTAGTTGTTCGAGCTCTACTATGAGATTGGTAAGGAACTCGTCGCGCCTGATGTTTAGCATAGTGGCTTCGGCAAGAGCCTTACTCTTGTACTCTAACTGGTTGGCGAGTATTTGGTTTTGGAGTTTAGTCACTTCTTGTTCGCGTGACTCGATCAGGCGTTGACGACGTATTCTTTCACGCAAGAAGGAACGCTCTTTTTTCTTCATTTTATAACGGAAGTAGATAGCTGTTGCTACGATACTTACCCCGATGAAGCTGACGAAATACAATATATAAGCCCAAAGGCTTTTATACCAAGGGGTGGTGATTTGAAACGGGAGAGAATAGAGGGAGAGCTCTTTGTTTAGTTCGTTGAGCACTTTTACTTTGAGCCTGTATTTACCGGGAGGGAGATTTTGATAGCTGATGCTAAAATCGGGGTCGGCTTGCGCCCACCGCTTGTCATATCCTTCTAAGACGTACCACAGTTGGTAGTGTTCTTTACTAAAATTGGGATACTGAAATTGGAACACCAAATTGTTTTTGGCGTAAGGGAAAGAAGGATTAGCGGTAATTTCTTCTAAAAGATATTGGTCGGTATCGCGTTCGTAGGAGCGGAGGCTTTTTAGGCTGAGGTTATCAGGGTAGGAGGTTTGGGGGGTGTTATCGGTATAACGGGCGATACTACCGTCTAAACAAAAGAAAGAAGCACCATCGGAGGACACGAATACGGAGGCGCGGTCTTCGGTGGTAGGGTGTTGGAGGTCATCGAAAGCAATCTTTTCGGTTATTTTGTATTGACCATCGACAAACGAAACTAAAAAGTAATCGGTGGCAGTGATAAACCAGAACCGATTATCGTTTACGGGTACTATATTGCGGGTTTTGGTGAGCTGAGGGAGTTGTTCATTGAGGATAGTATAAGGTACAATTTCTTCTTTATCTTCGTTGTAGTAGTAGAATTGAGAGCCGTCGGCAAAGACTACTTTTCCGCGTATTTTGAGGAGGCGGAGGGCTTCTTTGGTTTTAGGTTTATTGAACACTGTTTTGTGTTTCACCTTTTTTAGGTCTTCGGTAAGTGAAAGTTTGCAGACGCCTTTATAGATGTGATTCGTCCAGATGTTGCCCATAGGGTCTATTTCGATGCGATAAGTAAGGTCGAAAAAGCCATCGACGATATGTGAGGGTTCCCACCTGCCAGCTTTGTCTCTCTTGTAAATAGTAAGTACAGAATACGAAGAGCCGACGAGCACCTCCTGACCGTGAATCGTTCCTTTCTTTAAATCCATACCGCCGACGCCTACATTGCTGAGGGGACGTAATTGGTCACCTACGAGTTCGGAGACTCCTTTGTTATGTCCTACAAATAACTGGTGGTCGAATTGCTTTACGAACCACACTTGGCTTGAGAAGTTGGGCAGTTTGTTGAGTTTTCCGTTAGTAAGAGAAAAGACTCCTTTATTAGAAGCTAAGTAATAAGAGTTGCCTTGCTCAGCCATATCGCTGATGAGCTCTACATCGCCATTTAAATTTAAGAAGCGGAGTTTGCTAGGGATTTCAATCATAGCAATACCGTTGTCTAAGGCTACCCAGAGGTTGTGCTGGATATCTTCATAAAGCCCGAGTACGGTGTTATTGTTCAGTCCGTTTTTCTTGTGGATATGCCACAGGACTTTACCTGTGCTGACATTGATAGCATACAAACCTTCGGAAAGGCTTCCTAAGATGAGGTTACCTTCATCGGTAATGAGCGCGCGGTTGAGCCTAATGGAGGGTAATACGGCGTCGATATCGGTAGTGAACTTGCGCAACTGGTCGGTTTGAGGGTTGAAAAAGAACAAGCCGTTCTTATCGGTTACCAGAAGGAGTTCTTTTTGATAGGGGATAGTAGCGATTACCAAGCCTCCTAAGCTGTTAGTAGAGAGTTTTTGGTGGAGGCGATGCTGAGAGTCGATGGTATAAAAGTCGGCATTTACGCCTTGCATATAGAGGGTATTGCCGTCGGAGAACATTGCAAAAGGGGCGGGTTTAGGGCTGAAAGCGCGTACTTGGTTGCCGTCGAACACAAAATAGGAGGAGAAAGTTTGGAAGTAAATTTTATCTTGATGTTTGAATATGCGCCAGACTTCATCGTTGTGAAAACGGTAATCTTTGAGTTGGTCTTTTAGAGAAGTGTAGACCAATTGGTTTTGAGCATTGCGCTGGAAGTAGCCAAACTCTTCAAAAGAGCCTACATAGACGCGCAGTTTGGGATCGTTATTATCGGCAAGAACAGAACGGGCTATTTTTTTCTGGGGCAGGTAGTGGAGTTGCCATACCTGTCCGTCGAAAGTAAGTAGCCCTTGGTTATTAGCCACGTAGAGGACGCCCGTTTTGCATTGGCTTATTTGCCAATTTTGCAAGCCTGCCTTGTATTGAGTTTGAGAGTAGTTATAGATAGGTGGGACAAAAGGCAAGTCCTGATTTTGGGCTGTGGTGGTGGGGAAATGCCCCAAAAGAATGATAAGTAAGATGATGAAGTGCTTCATATCTATCGCACAATAGTGAGCGACAAAGGTACGAAAAAAAATTAAATAAGGTGCATTAGGAGGGTAAAAGATATGAGGGAAATTAGAAAATTAGAAAATTAGAAAATTAGAAAATTAGAAAATTAGAAAATTAGAAAATTAGAAAATTAGAAAATTAGAAAATGAGGAAATGAGGAAATGAGAGAATAAAAGAAAAATCGATTAAAAAAATAAATAATTTAGGTGTGAGTAAAAAGTAGTAACGGTTATGAGGGTGAAAGACAAGATTTGTCAGGAGGTAGAGCGGGGATAAGATGAAGGTAGGGTGAACGATGAGTGGGTCTACAGTGGGTCTACAGTGGCTCTACAGTGGGTCTACAGTGGCTCTACAATGATGATTAATCAAATTATAATCGAAGATTAATTGAGTTTATAGTGCTACTATCTGCTAATATCATTGGCAACTGGTTAGATTTGTCGGACATAAAAAAACTAACGTGAGTTCAATGTAAGAAAAGTGTAGCTTACGCTACAGAAATCTTACAATTCTTTACAAATCAAACAAATAGGCAACAAGTTGCCTTTAGACACATATTCTGCTATGCCAGCTCGCAAACTACACACAGATTACACGGATTGCACTGATAGTCTTTCAATTGACAATTGACAAATGTGATGCGCACGGATTGGCAACTTCGTTGCTGGATTTCACGGATTATAATACAAATACAATTGTAAATCAGTGTTGTATATATTGAACAGATATTATAGTCAAACAAAAATAGATTACGACTCAATAGGCTTGCTTTTAGAGGACGATTTGCAAATCGCCTTTACAATATACTGAAAAAGCGACTGATTATCAGTGTGTGAATTTTACTAAGGGTCGTAGCACGACGAGGTGAGAGCTACACGAGCAGGTGGAAAATTAGAGAATTAAAAAATGAGGGTGTGTAGTTAATCGGAGTTCTCAGAAAATCTCGGAGAGGCTCAGGACATCACTGATGACTAAAAACTAAGTACTAAATTTTGCTAATTTACAAATTAGTTATTATCTTTGTCGCCAGATTACTAATGGAGTGATTACCTTAATAGGGCGAATTGCCTCACATACTCAGCTGCGCCAGCTCGCTGACTTTGCCCCTACGACATAACACAAAACTTGATTTATATTAATAACTAAAAACAATGAAAACATTACGTACTTACAGCGATTTTAAAGATATCGTTTTTGATAAGAAAGAAGTGGCTATTAGCAAAGAAGCTAAAGCCCTCATTGAAGAGAGTTACGCTTTCTTAAAAGACTTTGCAGAGAACAAAATCATTTATGGCGTGAATACGGGCTTTGGACCGATGGCGCAATATCGCATTGAAAAAGAAGACCAATTGCAGTTGCAATACAACCTTATCCGCAGTCATAGTTCGGGCTTAGGGGAGGTGTTTGATGAAGAAACCGTGCGTGCGGCTATATTGTGTAGACTTACGAGCTTGTCGTTAGGCAAATCGGGGGTGCATATAGAGGCAATTGAACTGATGCGCGACCTATTGAACTACCGCATTACCCCGCTTATCTTCCAACACGGAGGCGTGGGAGCTAGTGGCGACCTTGTGCAGTTAGCCCATCTCGCCTTAGTGCTCATAGGCGAAGGAGAAGTGTTCTACAAAGGGGCGCGCAGACCTACGGCTGAAGTATTTGCTGAAGTGGGACTCAAACCGCTACAAATACATTTGCGTGAAGGACTTTCGCTGATGAACGGCACGTCGGTAATGACGGGCTTGGCAGGGGTGAATGTGTATTACGCACAAAAGCTATTGGATTGGACAGTGAAGTTCACAACGGCTATCAACGAGCTAGTACAGACTTATGACGACCATTTTTCGGAAGAGTTAAACAACGCCAAACAACATACTGGGCAAAAAGAAATCGCCCGAATGATGCGCGACTTCTTGCACGATAGCAAGCGCACCCGTAAGCGTGCAGAACACCTTTACAAAGGGCAGCACAACGAAACTATATTTAAAGAAAAGGTGCAAGAATACTACTCCTTGCGCTGTGTGCCACAGATACTCGGGGCTGTATACGACACTATTGCCCATACTGAGCGCATCGTAGAAGAGGAACTGAACTCGGCTAACGACAACCCAATAGTAGATGTGCCTACCCAGCAGGTATATCACGGGGGCAACTTCCACGGCGATTATATATCCCTTGAAATGGACAAGCTTAAACTGGTAGTTACCCGTATGACAATGCTTGCTGAGCGACAGCTCAACTACCTTTTGAATCCTAAAATCAACGAGCTATTGCCACCATTTGTAAACGCAGGGAAATTGGGCTTTAACTTCGGTATGCAAGGGGTACAGTTTACCGCTACTTCTACCACTGCCGAAAACCAAACCCTCTCTACCTCGATGTATGTGCATAGTATCCCGAACAATAACGACAATCAGGACATTGTGAGTATGGGCACCAATGCCGCAACGCTCACCCGCAAGGTGATAGAGAACGCTTTCCAAGTACTCGCCATTGAAGCGATTACCATTGCACAGGCTATTGATATCTTAGGCTGTTATGACGAGCTTTCAAGCACTACCAAAGAATGGTACAACGAAATAAGAAGTATTATCTCATTCTTTAAAGAAGATATGGTGTTTTATCCTTATTTGAAGGAAGCCACAATGTGGTTGAAGAAATAGAATGTTTTTCAACTTTGGTAAAGTTTCAAACTTTGCCAAAGTGTAGCCACATCGTGGTTGAAAAAATAGAACAATCTGACTTGTTGGACTAATGATAGAAAAACAAAAAAAGAAGTAAAACTAAATAAAAAAACAAATGAGAAAGTATGCTATTATTACAGGTGGTTCGCGAGGTATAGGGCGTGCTATATGCGAAAAACTCGCACAAGACACCGATTATCATTTACTCATTACTTACCAAAGCAATGAGGTAGCTGCACTTGAAACCCTCAATCACATCAAGAAATTAGGACGTGAAGGAGAGATTATACGCTTTGACGTATCTGACCACCAAAGTACTACCGAAGCCCTTACCAAATGGCAACACGACAATAAAGATGCCGTAGTAGAGGTGATTGTGAACAACGCGGGTATTAACCGCGATGGGCTCTTTATGTGGATGCCCCAAGAGGATTGGAGCAAAGTGATTTCCACTACTCTCGACGGCTTCTACAATGTAACTAATTTCTTTATCCAAAAGATGTTACGCCATCGTTATGGACGTATTATCAATATCTCATCGGTATCGGGGGTGAAGGGAACCGCAGGGCAAACTAACTATTCGGCTGCCAAAGGAGCCATTATTGCCACTACTAAAGCCTTGGCACAAGAAGTAGCCAAAAGACACATCACCGTGAATGCTATTGCACCTGGTTTTATCCGCACCGATATGACCTCTTCGCTCAACGAAGAAGACCTCGTGAAACTTATACCGGTAGGTCGTTTTGGGGAAGCCGAAGAAGTAGCTGACCTCGTATCGTTTTTAGTCTCTAAAAAAGCTTCGTATATCACCGGAGAAGTGATTAATATCAATGGGGGAGTGTATAGTTAGGTAAAAGATAAAAGGTAAAAGGTAAAGTCAGCCAGGGCTGACAGCTGGGTATGTGAATAAAAGAAAAAAGTATTGCACAAAAAGCGTTGCCCAAGGTCGTAACACGACCTTGGGCAACGCTTTCTTAATAATGTCAATTGTTAATAGAGGATTATCCTTGGTGAGTTTTCTTCAATAAATCGTTTACTACTTTTACGGGGTTGAAGGTGATGATAGGTACTTCTACGAAAAGGGTAATCCAGTGAGCCATAGAACCGTTCCACAAACCTGGCAATTCGAGAGCTTTTAGCGGTCTGCCCATAAAGGTTTTGGAGGTTATAAAGGCTTGGTTAGGGTCTACGTACTGTTGTAGATCGAATTTCTCGCCTTTGTAGTTTTTAGTGCCACAAACCAAATCTACGGGGTTAAAGTGAGTAGATTGCTGGAAAATTTCCTTTTGCTTGGTATCTGACATATTCACCTGTGCAGACTCGATGATTTGTAAACTATAACCTTCACCATCTTTCACCCAGAAAGGACCTCCACCGGGTTCGCCTTCGTTCTTCACCATTCCGCATACGCGTATAGGGCGATTGAGTTGTTCTTTGATGAACTCCATAGCATATCGACGGCGGAATTTATAGAGATAATCGGGAACAGAGATATTAATTTCTTTGAGGAAATCGAGGATATGCTTAATCTCTTTCTTCTTAATCTTATCATTATCTATACGATGTAGGATTTTAAACACTTCGTCTTGTACTTCACATAGTTTTCCGGCGAGCGCTTCTTTGTAAAACACGGTCTCATCGGTGTATTTCTTTACCACTACATTATCAATATTCTTGATGAAGATGATATCGGCATCGATATCGTTGAGGTTGCTGAGTAGCGCTCCGTGACCCGCAGGGCGGAAGAGTAAATTACCTTCTTCGTCGCGGAAAAACTCATTATCCTCGGTTACCGAAACCGTATCAGTACTTGGTTTTTGGTAAGAGAAAGTTACATCGAAAGTAATGTTATAGCGTTCTTCGAGTATAGGTTTGATATGGTTGAGTTCCTTATAAAAAGCTTCGGTATGCTGCTCGGTGATGGTGAAGTGTAGGTGTGCTACTTCCTCATCGGAGGCATAAAGTACTGCTTCGCGGAAGTGCTCTTCAAAAGGAGTAGCGATTTTCTCGGAATGCTTATGGAAAGGTAGTAATCCCTTAGGCATATTGCCATAGCCCAACCCTTCTTCATTGAGAAGCGTATTGACGATGATGTGTTTTTGGATATCTTCGTTTAGTGAGGAAAAGTCGGGGTGATTTTTATCAATAGCAGCTTTTAAGATAGGATAAAAGGCAAAGCGTTCGAGACCTTCGAAGAAGGTTTTAACTTCCTTGTTACCTGTTCTATTGACATAAGCTATAAATGACTCACGGTCGGGTTCGAAGTCGTCTCGAAAAGCGAAAAGAGCTTTAAACATACGGGTAGCCGCACCAGAGGCAGGTACGAATTTGAGGATAGTGTTACCGCGCTTTCGTTTTTGATAAATAGCAGCGTACTTGGCGGCTTCTTCTTTGCTGAGCGGAATAATACCGTCGTCTATCACAGCGGCTTTATACAGTTGTATAGGAGGGACTCCTTGTTTGAATTGCGCTATTTGGGCATTGAGTATTTCTTCGGAGATACCTTTTTTAATGAGCAATTTTCGGTCTTTTTCTGTTAATTCATTCATAATATAATAGTTTCGTTTAACATTCTAAAACTTACGATTGTTTTAGAGGACAAAGATATAAACAAAAAAAGATAAAAGCAAATAAAAAGCAAAAAAAGTTTTTGGAAGATAAAAGATAAAATTTATGACAGCTGAGTATGTGGGAAATGAGGAAATGAGGAAATGAGGAAATGAGGAAATGAGGAAATGAGGAAATGAGGAAATGAGGAAATGAGGAAATGAGGAAATGAGGAAATGGAGCGTGAGCTTGTAGCTCACGCTAACAAAGGGACTCGGAGGAGCGAGCTATATGAGTATTTTTATTATTTAGTTTTTGAAACCACAGATTCTTCTATAGTTATATCGGCTTTTGCGCGGTCTCTTCCTATTTGAAAGCCTATGGTAAGGAGTATTGCTATCGCCCCAATAATAGAAAGTACTAAGCGTCTTTCTTTATTTTTCTCGCGATAAGCACTGGCTAAAAAGATACATAAAAATACAATAACTAACCACATAATATAAGGGTTTAATGAGAGATATAATACAAAAATCCTCCTGTAGCTTTCCCTAATCTATAAATAAAAAATATAGATAAGATAACAGCTACAAGGGTTAGTCTTTTGTCACTAAGAATAAGGCGACGGACTGAGGTAAGAAAATTCATAAGTCTTTCTGGATATTCCCTACAAATTCTCCTAAGGCATAAAAAACGCCATATAAGAACCACCATAGTAGAATGGCTAAGAATATCATTTTGGGTATGGATACTGTTTCTGATTCTTTTGTTTTCATATTACAAACGAGTATTAATGTTAATAACTATTGTCCGAACAATCCTTCAAGGAACCCTTGTTTGGCGGAAGTCCAGTTGTTGTACAGATAGGCGATTGCCATTAGTATTAGGAAAGCACCTAATATTCGGTTTGGTTTTGATTTTTTCATATGCTTATTATTAAAAAGCGAATTAAGGGAAATGTTGAAAGGGTCATCACGTACAGGCATTATAAAATTCATCAGCGGTGTTTACCTGCTTCATAACCCTCATAAAAGGAGTTTAATAGACTGTCGATGTCTTGTGCTAAGAGAGCGACCAAAAGAGCTATAACTATTGCAATTAAGATTTTGTACGTGTTTTTTCATAATGAAACATAATTAAAATTCGGTACAAAGGTAGTGAATTATTTTTTATAAAACAAAAATAATAATGCCAAAAATGCCAAAATGTGAGGAAAATTAGCAAATTAGAGAATTTGGAAATGAGGTAAATGTCAATAATACCAGAAATACCAATAATACCAGAAATACCAATAATACCACCAAAGGGAATGGACGGGTCGGAGTTTTCAGAGGAGTAGGACAGGTTAGAGGAGGGGTTGGAGGGCTCGGAAGGAAACGGAGAAGAACGGAAGAGAGCTGAGAGAAGTTTTGGTGAAAAAAGGGTGTGAGATGGGTGGGGTTAGGATATAGAAAGGATATAGGAATGATGAACGAATGATGGACGATTGGTATAGAAAGGGTTTGTAAATAATTGACTCATAATATAATACAACAACGCTAAAAATGTTAAAAACGGGGTTTCGAGGCGAAAGAAAAGGGAATAGGTGATAGGCCTTAGGCCATAGGCAATAGGAGATAACCTCCCCCTTTACACATACCCAGCTGTCGCTGGCTACCTCCAAAGGGGGAATGTGGTGACGGAAAAAGGAAGAAATGACGGGAGATGAATGACGAGAGGGTATCTGTGAGGAAGCGTTTTCGTAGAAAAAAGAACTATGTAAACAGAGGTTTTGTGGGATATATAACGAATGTAAGGACTTGGAGTGCTGGGGGTGAGAAAATATTTATGAGTGAATTGCTAATTGATAATTATTTTCTATCTTTGCCGAAAATTTACCCATTTATGAATGTAAGATTTACTATACTCACTACCACAATGTTTGCCCTAATGGCTTGTAATAACGGGCAACAGGAAATAGCTGTTGCCGAAGATGCTCTTGCTAACACTCAGAAAGCTGAGGAAGCACGCGATAAGAGCAACGAAAGAAATCCGTTTGGTGCGGGTGGGGCGAATTTTTCTAACAACGTATCGCTACCAGCTACACAGCAAGGAGCAAAGCTCAATCCGCCTCACGGAGAGCCGGGACACCGTTGTGATATAGCCGTGGGGGCTCCGCTACCCAACGACAGCAATGTGATAGCTCAAACGCAAACACAAGCACAGCCTGTGAGCAGTGCCGATGCTAAGCCCGTAGTTTCGGGAGGTATGCCACAAGTGCAACAGGTGCAGGTGGCACAACCTCAGACACAGCAAGCGGTGGCGACGAAGGGACAGAAACTGAATCCGCCTCACGGGCAACCAGGGCACCGTTGTGATATACCGGTGGGCGCTCCGCTGAACAGTAAGCCTGTGAAACAGCAAGCACCAGCTACGCCTAAAACGGTAGAGCAACAAATAGTTATCGACCCGAAAATGGCACAACAGCACACGGGGACTACTGAACCAGGCTTTTCGGGGAAGCCTAATCCGCCTCACGGGCAACCGGGACACCGCTGTGATATAGCAGTAGGAGCGATATTGCCATAGAAAGAAGCGCAAGGGGTGATTTTTAATATGTAAATGAGTGAAAAAATAGCAATACAGGGTATCAAAGGTTCGTTTCACTATCAGACGGCTGAGACTTACTTTGGCAAAGATATAGAGGTGCTGGAATGTCGTAGTTTTGATGCGGTAGTGAAAGCACTGCTGAAAGGCGATGCTGACTGGGGCGTGATGGCTATTGAGAATAGCATTGCAGGAGCAATATTACCTAATTATGCCCTTATAGACCGCCATAACCTGCATATTACAGGGGAGCACTATATGAACATACAGCACCACCTGATGGCGCTAGAAGGGCAACGCTTGGAGGATATTACTGAGGTGCATTCGCACTATATGGCACTGTTGCAATGTAAGGATTTCTTTCACGATTATCCTGATATACGACTGGTGGAATCTCCTGATACAGCTGAGGCAGCACGACAGATACACTTGCAACAACTCAAAGGAGTAGCGGCTATTGCTTCGGCATCGGCTTCTGAGCTTTACGGCTTGCCTATTATTGCGGAAAGCATACAAACCATTAAGCGTAATGCTACCCGCTTTGTGGTACTCAAAACTACTGATGCACACCTGCCCAAAAGAGATGTCAATAAGGCGACGCTTAAATTCCAAGTATATGACAAGAGTGGTAGCTTGGCAACGGTGCTGAACGTGTTACGCGATTACGATATGAATATGACTAAAATACAGTCGTTGCCTGTAATAGAGACTCCTTGGAAATACGCATTCTTTGTAGATGTGGTGTTTGATAACTATGCCCGATACCAGCAAGCGATGCAACTATTGGATATTATGACAGAAGAGCTAAAAGTATTAGGGGAATATGAAAATCGGTTGAACAGTGAGAGCTATTCAAAATCAATTATATAGAAAATAAATATAAAAAAACAGATTAAAAGATAGCTTCTATATCAAAAATATTGACTAATATTGACCGCGAGATTAATAATCAATGGTTAGAGGTTAATGATAAATGACAAAAGACTAATTAGAAATGGCGAATTATGAATTACAAAAGGTGGCTGTATTTAGACGCAATAGAGTGCACCAATGCTTACATACCCAGCTTTTGTTGGCTTTATTTCTTAGCTTTTACTTGTTATCTGCACAGTCTATTTCTTTAGAGAATATCTGGACGCAACACGCTTTTTACCCCGAACGTATGTACAACTTGAAGGCACTGAAGAAAACCCCACAATATACAGTGCTCGAATATAACCGTGACAAACACATTCAGGAAATTAACCTTTACGACTTTGCAACGCTTAGCAAAGTACAAACACTCTTTGAAACTAATGAAAGAGTGAATAGGATTGAGAGCTATGAGTTTTCTCCCGATGAGAAAAAGCTCCTCATCGCTACCCGAAAAGAGGATATCTACCGACATTCGTTTATAGCCGATTATTTTCTGTACGACCTCGCCACTGGCGACCTTAAAAAAGTGAGCGACAAGCGCATACAAGTCCCCACTTTTTCACCTAATGGTAAGCAATTGGCTTTTGTATACGAAAACAACTTGTATTTATACGACCTCACGACGGGTGTGGAAACCCAAATCACTACCGACGGACAGAAGAACGCTATCATCAATGGTACTGCCGATTGGGTGTACGAAGAAGAGTTCGGGATTGTGCGACTGTTTGCTTGGAATGCCGATGGTACACAATTAGCATTTATACGTTCGGATGAGCGCAAAGTACCTGAGTTTTCAATGGACATCTACGGTTACGACCTCTATCCTACGCCTTATACTTTTAAATATCCCAAAGCAGGGGAAGCTAATTCGGCGGTGAGTTTGCATATCTATACTGTGGCTGATAAATCGGTGGCTGAAATACCCTTGAAAGCCTATTATATCCCACGTTTGCAATGGACAAACGACCCTCATAAGCTGACGGTACAAACTCTCAATCGCCACCAAAACGATTGGCAACTTTTACAAGTGAATAGCCAGACGAAGGCAACGACTTCCTTAGTGAAGGAAACCAGCGCGACTTATGTAAGCATCAACAAGGAGATACTATTTTTACCCGATAATAGTTTTATTTACCAATCGGAGAAAGATGGGAATAACCATTTTTACTACTGCAATGCCAAAGGGAAATTAGTACGCCAGCTCACGCGTGGTAACTGGGAAGTAACCGATTGCTATGGTTACGACCCTAAAACCCAACAGTTGTTCTACCAATCTACCCAGACGGGCTCTACCCGCCGAGGACTCTATGCGGTAACCCTCAAAGGCAAAGCCCCTCGCTCACTTTCTACTGAGGCAGGCACAAATAAAGGCACATTCAGTGGCGATTATACAATGTATATTCACGCTTTTGCGAATGCTACTACGCCTCCACGCTATACGCTAAACGATACCAAAAGTGGAAAGCAACTCAAAGAAATTGTTACCAATTCCGAATACGCTCAGCGATTGAAAGCCTATAATTTGCCCGAAAAAGAGTTTATGGAACTGAAAACTGCTAAGGGTACTTTCAACGCTTATATGCTCAAACCTAAGGATTTCGACCCTAAAAAGCAATACCCCCTCTTGATGTACCAATACTCAGGACCAGGTTCACAAGAAGTAGCCGACCAATGGTGGGATATGAATGACTTTTGGCACGCAATGCTCACCCAAAAAGGTTATATAGTGCTATGTGTAGACGGCAGAGGCACAGGTTACAAAGGAGCAGATTTTAAGAAATGTACCTATCAGCAACTCGGCAAATACGAAGTTGAAGACCAAGCCGATGTTGCTCAGCTCGTAGGGGCTTATCCTTATATAGATAAGAGCAGAATAGGTATTTGGGGTTGGAGTTTTGGTGGGTTTATGTCGTCTAACTGTCTGTTTCAAAAAGGCGATATATTCAAAATGGCGATAGCAGTAGCTCCTGTTACCAATTGGCGTTTTTACGATACTATTTACACTGAGCGTTTTATGCGCACCCCCAAGAGAACGCAAAAGGTTACGACGAAAATTCACCGTTGTTTCACGCTGCCAAACTCAAAGGTAAATACCTGCTCATTCACGGTAGTGCCGACGACAATGTACACGTGCAAAATGCAATGGTGCTCATCAATACCTTGGTGAGTTTGCAAAAAGATTTTGATTGGTTAATTTACCCCGATAAGAATCACGGTATTTACGACAACACAGGTAGTACACGCTATCAGTTGTATACAAAAATGACGAATTTTATCATAGAAAATTTATAAACAAAGCCCCCGTCCCCCGAAGGGGGACAATCTGTAAAAGAAAAACTTTACTGGATTAAAAATATTTAATGTAGAATTTTAATTTATAAACAAACTTTTTAATTTATTAAATAAATGGATACAAACGTAGAAAATGCGAAAAAGAAGCACCCTAAGGGGCTTTATTTGGTGTTCCTAACAGGTATGTGGGAGCGTTTCAGTTACTATGGAATGCGTGGTATTTTGATGTTATACCTCACCAAGACGTGGCTTGAAGGCGGTTTGGCTTTCGATAAAGCTACAGCGAGTCTTATCTATGGCTTTGCCACAGGACTTACCTATTTTACTCCACTGATTGGCGGTTGGATAGCCGATAACTTTTTAGGACAACGCAGGGCAGTATTGTTAGGGGGACTCATAATGTTCTTCGGAGAGTTTGCGTTGTTCTCTATAAACACTCACTTTGGCTTATATTTAGGGCTATTTTTGTTGATTATAGGTAACGGGTTCTTCAAACCGAACATTTCAGCCTTGGTAGGAGGACTCTATGAATCAGGTGATAAACGTTTAGACTCGGCTTTCTCGATTTTCTATATGGGTATTAACTTAGGGGCTTTCTTAGCACCACTCATTACTGGATTCCTTACTGATAACATCTTTGCTACTCACGGTGTAGATGCACAAGGAAAAGAAATAATCCTTTCTTACGGTTATAGATATGGATTCTTGGCAGCTGCTATCGGTATGCTTATAGGAGAGTTGATATTTATTTTCTTTGCACAGAAATACTTAGGCGACCTTGGATTGCAACCAAAAGGTGGTAAGAAAAAAATACAAGAACTTTCGGAAGCCGAAGTGCAAAAACCACTTACCAAAGAAGAAAAAGAGCGTATTGCTGTTATCTTTATCTATTTCTTCTTTGCAATCTTCTTTTTTGCAGGATTTGAGCAAGCGGGCTCTTCGCTTACCCTTTATACCGATAACTATATCAACAGGACGGTGATGGGCTTTGAAATTCCTACTGCTTGGTTCCAATCAGTAAACCCATTGTTCATTGTATTATTAGCACCGGTATTTGCATCGTTCTGGGGTACTAAAATGGGACAACGTCTCACTACTCCGTTTAAAATGGGAATGGGAATGATACTCTTAGGGGTAGGGTTCTTCTTTATGCTTGGCGCTGTTTACGAGCGCGGTGGCTCCATAGGGGTAGACCCTAAAGATATAGCAGTGAAAGCGAGCTTGGCTTGGTTGGTGCTTACTTACCTTACTCATACCATTGGTGAGTTGTGTTTATCACCAGTAGGACTTTCTACGGTTACAAAACTTTCACCTCCGCGTTTAGCAGGACTTATGATGGGTGTTTGGATGATGGCTGCTTTCTTCGCCAATGCAGCAGGAGGAGTGATTGCTTCTTACGTAGAGAAACTTGGGGCAAGCGTAGTATTTGCTGCGGTTTCAGGATTTGTAATCCTCTGCGGTTTAGGAATGATACTCCTTAACAAGAAACTTCAAGCGATGATGCACGGAGTAAAATAGTGCGAGCGTCTGAGCCATACAAGTACGTACGAACCGTATAAGTTATATAATAAAGGCTGTCCTATTTTAGGATAGCCTTTTTTGTTGTATATATTCGGAGTTATCGGACGATTCGGACTTGCCGGGCGGGAGTAAGACGAGATTGGAGGCTTTATTGGGGAGAGCTGAGGGAATAGAAAGATATCGGAAAAGAACGGAAGAAGGTAGGGAGGGTTTTTGATGAAAAAAGAGTGTAAGGAGGGTGGGGTTAGCTTATAGCGAGCTTATAGGAAGCTTATACGAATCTTGGACGATTGGTATAGAAAGGGTATGTAAGTAGTTGGTAGTGAATAGTTAAAGGAGAAGGATTGGGAGGTGATAAACGAGAAGAAAAACGAAAGTAAAACAAAGGGCAGTGAGATGTGTCCTGAAAATTGTTTTTTGGTATTGTGTGTTATTTTTGTATTTTTGCACCGAAATAAAAGAAGAAGCTACGAGCTTATTTACTTTTATCGTTTTAGTGAGTTAATAATTATAGAATGAAAAAAATACTTTATATAATACCTTTTTTTGCTGTGGGATTGGCTACGGCACAGGAAAATACAGAAAGCACATCGGGTACAGGAGATGTAAGCACGGAAACTATAACGCAAGTAGAGCCCGAGAAAGAAAGTAGGTGGTTTTACCAAGGGGAATTAAGTTTTACTTTTCCTCGAAATGGTGGCGCAAAATACTCTTATAGCTGGTTAAACCCACGTACAAATTTGTACGAAGGCGGCGAGACATTACTAACTGAGAAGCCTATTATCTCAAGTGATTTTACAGTAAATTACCGCTTGTTTAGGATATTGAGTGTAGGGGCTGTGGGAGGCTTTACACATTTTCAAAACCCTGTAGCCTCAGGATTAAAATTGGGTAGTATACTCCGTTTGAACCCTGTGAAGAATTATCAGGGAAATATTTTCGTACAAGTAGCTGGCTTTCTGCCTTTGAGCACCTTAGTAAAGCCATCAATAGGGGAAGTGAAGGTAGGGCTGTCCATTCCGTTTTTGGTGAGAAATAAGTATAGTATGTTTTTATCGGCTTATACTTCTTACACGAGTTTTGATGTAGCAGAACCTCTTTTTTGGAGTGAGACTCCTGAGATGATGGAGTATAGAGGGATAGGGTTTAGCTTTGGAGTGCGGTTTTGATAGTAGAAGAAGCTATCGTGTTAAATTTATCAATGGTTAATTGCTAATTGTGAATTGTTTTGTATCTTTGCACCCGAAATGAGTGGTTATGGCAAAACTGAAGCTATCGACAGAGTTTTTTTGCGATTATAAACTTATCGCTCTTCACACCCATTTGGAAGACTATCAGCTGGCGTATTTTTTAAATAAAACGCTACATTTGCAGTTGGCTAAGACAAAAGGAAAGGCTTGTTTGACGATGCCTTCGGGAGAACAGTTTTCTTATTATACTTGGGAGGACACCTCTGCGGATATTACTTGGCATTGTATAGCTAACAAACTGCAAGACACACAAGCTCCTACCGCTGTGGTTACCCTTTTTGAAGAACTACCACAGGTGCAATATTTGGTTGAGAACGAAAAGAAGGTGGATTACTTTTTGAAGATAGATACTGAAGGGCGGGTGGATATGCCGAAAATTTTAAATCGGCTTCGTGAAGTTCCTGCCACTACCGCACGAGAAATAGCAATTGATACCCTAGATAAAAAATATAAATTGATTTTTCAAGAATGTTAAATACAAAGAAAACAAAGATTGTAGCGACCTTAGGTCCAGCGACCGAGAGTCCTGAGGTGATAAGAGATATGATGGTTGCGGGGGTAAATGTATTCCGCATCAACTTCTCGCACGCCGATTACGACGATGTACGCAATCGCGTGCAAATGATTCGCCAAATCAACGAAGAAAACGGCTTTCATACCGCTATCCTCGCTGACTTACAAGGTCCTAAGTTGCGAGTGGGGGTAATGGAAGACGACGCTACGGTATACCCAGGTGACCGAGTTACTTTTGTTACCGGAGAGCCTTTCGTAGGAACTAAAGAGCGCGTATATATGAACTACAAAGAGTTTCCTACCGATGTGAACCCCGGAGAACGCATCTTGTTAGACGATGGGAAACTTATCTTTGAAGTAGAATCCACCAACCGCGAAGACGAGGTAGTAGCGGTAGTAGTGCAAGGCGGTCCGCTGAAATCTAAAAAGGGCGTGAACTTGCCTAACACCAAAGTTTCGCTTCCGGCACTTACCGAAAAAGACGTGCGTGATGCCCTTTTTGCTATCACACAAGACGTAGACTGGTTTGCGCTCTCGTTTGTGCGTCACCCTGAAGATATTCAGGATTTAAAAGACCTCATCGAAGAAAATGCTGGACACCGCATTCCTATCATCGCTAAAATAGAAAAACCAGAAGCCTTGGTGAATATCGATAAGATTATGGCGGCTTGCGACGGTATAATGGTGGCTCGTGGAGACCTTGGGGTAGAAATCCCAGCAGAAGAAGTGCCTCTTATCCAAAAGGAATTGGTACGCAAGGCTAAATCACACCACATTCCGGTAATCATCGCTACCCAAATGATGGAAAGTATGATTTCCAGCTTGACACCTACCCGTGCTGAGGTAAACGACGTAGGAAACTCGGTAATGGACGGTGCTGATGCGGTGATGCTTTCAGGCGAAACTTCGGTAGGAAAATACCCTGTACAGGTAATCCAACAAATGACTCGCATCATCAAGAGTGTAGAGGATTCAAATTTGATACAAGTACCACTTGTTACACCTTTTATCCGTTCGTTGCGCTATGTAACTAACACTATCTGTTTTCACGCAGCTAAGATGGCGAACGACACCAATGCCAAAGTGATTACCTCGCTTACAAACAGTGGGTATGCTGCTTTCCGCATTTCGTCGTACCGACCTAATTCGCACATTCTCATCTTTACTTCCAACAAGCGTATCCTCACCCAGTTGAACCTCTTGTGGGGGGTAACTACTTTCTACTACGACCGCTTTGTTTCTACTGATGAGCTTATTGAAGACATCAACCATATTGCCAACGAAAAAGGTTACGTGGATATGGGGGATATAATGATAAGTCTCGTATCGATGCCAATGCAAGGCAAGGGAATGGTGAACACGTTACGCGTATCGGAAATCGACTCGTGTGCGGTGAATTTTGAGAAGAAAAAAAAGAAATAATTTTAGAGGGTTAATATTTAAGAAAGGTCGTTTGGCAAGGTGCTGAACGACTTTTCTTATTATTGGTTGCAGTACGACCGGCGATTACTTGGGCGATCCAGACTGGTTATACGAGACCGAAGACTGACAACTAATTGTTAAATTGATAAATTTGCTTTATCTTTGCACCCAAAGAGGAACAGATACCCAGTTTTTGGAGTGTGATAATTAGCCGATTTGGATAATAATCTAAGAGCTAAAACTAACAACTAATAACAAATACTATGATAAAGAAAATATTTATTTTTACGAGTCTGCTATTAGCAATGGCTTGTAGTGACAAAAAAGAGAAAGAAATAGCAGCGATTCCGATGGACTTTGATTGGATACGTCTTGATTCGCTCTTTATGAAAACTCCTGATGCAAAAATGGGTGAGTTATGTGCACAGTATCCTTATTTTTTCACCCAGAGCGTTACCCCCGAAGAGTGGTGTGAGATACGAAAGGGTTCTATCTTCCCTGATATCCCTGCTTTTGCGAATCTGCATTATGCCGATTTGTACGGAGAAATTGAAAAGAGTGTAGGTACACTTTCTGCTGAGAAGAAAGAGATTAAGAACTTGTTTCAGCATATTAAGTACTATTTTCCCAAGTTTGAACCACCCAAGGTAGTGATGCTCATCAGTAGGGTAGCTTATGAAACCCGAGTGATTTATGCCGATAGTCTTTTACTTATCGGCACAGATAATTACTTAGGAACTCAACACAAATACTACCAAGATATGGATAAGTACATCAGGGCTGATTTAGACAAGAAAAACCTTGTGATAGATGTAGCTGATGCTTTTGCCGATAAACTCGTACCTCGTGGCATACACCTCACTTTCTTGGATAATATGATTTACGAGGGCAAGAAGCTCTATTTAGAAAGCGAGTTATTACCCAAAAAAACACCCGCTGACCTTTTGCGTTATGATGCGAAGAAGTATGCTTGGGCTGAGGCAAACGAAGCTGAAATATGGCGTTATTTTATAGAAAAAGAATTGCTGTATCAAACAGATAAGAAGCTACTTACCCGCTTTTTGTATCCAGCTCCTTTCTCTAAGTTTTACTTAGAATTAGACAACGAATCGCCAGGACAAATAGGTAGATTTATAGGGTTACGCATAGTACAAGCCTATGCCAAAAATCACAAAGAGGAATCTATGTTGAAAATCTTAGCAATGAAACCCGATGAGCTCTTTAAGCAATCACTCTATAAACCTAATAAGAATTAAAAGCGAGTTACGCACGCAATTTAATTTAGAAATTAGCAGATTAGTAGATGAGCAAATGTTTTGATTAGCTAACATCTTTTTACTTTGGAGAAATGAAAATTCTAAACACACAACAAATGCGCGATGCTGATGCGCATACTATCTCTGCTGAAGGTATCACCTCGTGGCAACTGATGGAGCGTGCCACAACCAAACTCTTTGAGTGGATAAAAGAACACCTTCCCAAAGAGCAAACTGTTACTGTATTGGCAGGTACGGGAAACAACGGAGGAGATGGTCTCGCTTTGGCGCGTATGCTCATAGCTGATGGTTGGCAAGTGAATATTTATCTGCTTTGTTTCAGCGAACACCTATCGCCCGATTGCCAGCAGAATAAAGAGCTCTTAGAAGCACAAGGAATTGCGATTACCGAAATAAGAGCCGAGCAAGCAAGTAATATTACGTTTGGTAAGATAGTGATAGATGCTGTCTTTGGCATTGGACTCAATCGTCTAGCTCCTAAATGGATACAACAAATATTTGGGAATTTAAACGACTCTAACAGCTATATATTAAGTGTAGATATGCCCTCGGGTCTGCCTACCGAACGCATTCCGTCTCCCGAGGAGGTTTGGGTACACCCTCACCAAGTGCTCACTTTTCAAGCCCCGAAATTGCCTTTCTTTCTTCCTTCCACAGGTTGCTATATCCGTAAGTGGGAAGTGCTCAACATAGGTTTGGACGAGCATTTTTTAAAGACTCTTCACCCTGATTTCTACTATCTCGAATCCGATATACAGCAATTACAACGACGACGTGCTAAATTTTCGCACAAGGGTACTTATGGGCACGCTTTGCTTGTAGGGGGAAGCTATGGTAAAATAGGGGCAGTAGTGCTTAGCGGGACAGCCGTATTGCGCGCAGGGGCAGGTCTGCTTACCGTTGCTATTCCCCAATGTGGTTATAACATACTGCAAACTGCTCTACCCGAGGCGATGGTACTCACCTGCGAGGAAGAAAAACACTATAAGACAGCAGAGATTCCTTTTACGCCCTCTGCCATAGGCGTGGGTATCGGTTGGGGCACGCATTCCGAAACCGCCTCAGCACTCTTTGGTTTTTTTCAGCAGTACCCCGATACTCCTTTTGTAATAGATGCCGATGCGCTGAATATCCTCGCTCAACATCCTGAACAATTTAAAAACCTTCCAAAAGATGCAATTCTCACACCACACCCCAAGGAATTAGAACGCCTCATTGGCAAGTGGGACGACGACCTGCACAAGCTCACTAAAGCTAAAGCCTTTGCCAAAGAGCACAAAGTAATACTTCTCATCAAAGGAGCCTATACGATGATAACCGATGGAGAAAAATATTGGATAAATTCCACTGGAAATGCAGGAATGGCAACGGCAGGGAGTGGAGATGTGCTTACCGGAATGCTTACGGGCTTACGAGCTCAGGGTTATAGTGCGGTAGAAGCTGCTTGCTTAGGTGTTTTTTTACACGGTTTACAAGGTGACCGTGCAGCAAAAAAAATGGGTATGGAACACCTTATTGCACGTGACCTTTTATAGTCTTGGCACGGTTTTTGCCCATATGTTAGCAGTTTATCATTAAAAACTCACAAATAATGAAAAGACTTATCCTAAGTATGGCAGTAATAGCAACGTTCCTCGCCAGTTGTGGCAACAGTAAAAACGCTGTGAGTTACACTCCCGCTGAGAACTATTTTGTCAATAATACTTTCCAAAATACAAAAGTAGAAACTTTAAAAATCGACTCACAAGCTGATTTTGACCGTATCTTTGGAGGTGCCACTACTATCACAGCTCGCCCTACCGCCATTGATTTCAGCAAACAGAGCGTTTTAGCTATCGTGGCTCCTGCCAGCAATAAGGAAGTAAAAATAGTGGTAAAAGCCTTAGAAACCACACTTACAGGTGGTATTTTGGTGAAATATACCATAGATGAAGGTAAAGATTTAGGTCATACTGCCCAATCTTCTGAAATACTCATCGTAAACAAAACCGATAAAGAAGTAGAGTTTAGAGAAGTATTTTAAACAGTAGTAAAATCCCATCGCTATTATTTTATATAACAATAGGGGAGACAGTTTACATAAACTGTCTCCCCTCTCTTTTTGATTAACATCAGTGGGGTATAACCCAATACTATTTCCTCTTTTATATCGCTATACTCCCCTCTTTACGACCCTTGCATCTGCGAGAACTTACGCTATTTTAAAGCGTATAAATATAACTAAAATTGATGACAGCGTGGTAACGAGTAATGTAGTTACCTTTGTTCCAAAAAGAGCCTCCTATTTCGCCAAAAATTGCTAATTTGCTATGATCGGAAGCGTATAAATCTATTCCTCCAAAAAGATGATAACCGAGGTTGACAGTACCACCTATCCAACCTTTGTTGTTCACATCCTGAGTTTTGAATTGTCGCCACAAAGGAGCACTGAGATGAAGTCCGGCACCTGTAACAATGCCAATATTAGGGCTCACAGGAGTAACCACAGCTAATCTCAAGGGCACATCAAGGGTAGAGACTCTGAGCATTGCGTAGTTACTTTCACTTTGCTGAAAACTTCCTTGTGAAAACTCGCTGACTCCCAAACCCATTTCGAGACGAGCGTTTTTTTCAGGAGAGTAGAGCACTCGCATTTGTATGCGCATTATATCACCTCTCATTTGGAAATTACTACTCACCATTTCGGCAAGCCCTAAGCCTGCATCCATTTGGAAAGCCCATTTATTATATGGAATACTATCTTTGACAGTTTCTTTTTCTTGACTAAAAGCGCTAACAGTAGCACATAATAACAGGGATAATAATAACTTTTTCATTTGTATTTTGTTTAGGTATTAGTACTGTTTTTATTTTCCAAATAGATAGCACAATAAGCAGTAATAGGGCAGTAATACCTATTACTGAGGGCTCATAGAAAATATGGGTAATGAGCAGGAGTACGGATACTATAAGGATAAATTTGTACATTTGGGTTAGAATTTAGAGATTAAATAACTTTGCCAAAGTTTCACACTTTGGCAAAGTTATTGTTATATTTTATGGAAAAAAATTCACTTTTTTTTCATTCTCCTCAGGTATCTCAACATCCTCTGCTCTTAAAGTAACTCCTTTTAGTTTTTTATCTTCTCTAGGGTCATAATCAGCAGGATCATCATAGGTTTTTCCTATAACCTTAAAGCCATCACCATAAGGTTCAAGAATTAAACGTCCATTATCAACCGGAGGCGTATAAGGTTTAGGTGTTTGATTAGTTTTAGGCGTTGTATCAAAAGGAGATACGTCTATATCTTCTTCAGAAAGACTATTTTTATCTATTTGACTACCCATTATGCTTGCATACACATAATAGTTATCAATATATAGAGTATGGTCTTCACCAATGGCAGTCTGAACACCTCCTATTTCCTTAGGGAAATAGGGACCTACATACATAGATTTCTTTATATACTTAAACAAATGATAGAATTTATTATCTTTAATTTCAAAAGAATGGGTTGCTTCATCATATTTTATCTCTCTTTTTAATAAATAGACTTTTTGTTTAGGATTGTCTTTTAAGCGGAATGTTGCAAGCTGTTCTCTAAAGATTAAAGGTCGTCCAATAAAATTAGAAGGGTCATTTTCAATAATTGGACTATAAGGATCTTTAGGAGGATTTGCTAATTGATTTTGTTCTTCCTCTGGACTTAACATACAGACAGTAAATTCAGCTATATAAGAACCTACATTCAAATAAGTGCCAAAAGCACCAAACCCTAACCATTTAGATATTCCAGATACAAAATGCCTTATACCTCCAAAGACATTATGTCTTTCTTCATTAAGAACTTTAATTCCCGCTGTTTCCTTTAAACAGTCCCAAACTTTACTTTCATCAATGTCACCTCCTTTATCTTTCTCTTTTTCTAAAGTAGTGATAAGTGTACCTGCAAAAGCAATTCGAGGGTCGTTAAGGCTACCAAAATCTTGTGCGATTTCCTCATTGCTCATTCCATAGGAATTGAGAAGATGTACCGATTCGTTCACTAAGGGCATTAGTTTCTCACGAGCAACTTCTTCGGTTAAAGCATTACGGCTTCTGAGTACTTGGATTTCTTGTGCAAAAGATTGTTCTTTCTGACTGAAAGACTTCACAAGAGATTTATGCAGTTCTATCTCTTTTTGGGAAGAGAATATGGCATCGGCAGATACTCCATTGCGAGTAGCAAGAGTATCATTTTGTTCGTCAGTATCTTTGTTACAAGCAACAAAGACTACTAAAAGTAAAAGTGTAAGTAACTTTTTCATAGTAAGATATATTTAAGATTTATTAAAAAAACTATTTAGAAGGAGAAAAAAGAAAGTTTTCCTCCTTTATTTCTATTTTAGAAAGAAACCCCAAGAAGGGAAGTAGACATCAGGTGTATGACGACTTTTGAACACATAAACTGTATCAGAATATGGATATTTATTAGGAATAACTTCTACATAAAAACCTTCTTGTGCTATATTTAGGATATAGTTTAGTGCATCTTGACCTTTTTGATAAACTTCTGCATTTTCGGCAGCTTGCCAAAGATTAGAATCTGTCATTCTAGTACTACCTTGCTTTTCTTTAAGATATAATCGTTTGTTTTTAAGCTCGTATTTACAAAAAATATAGATATACGAAGATTTTGGTTGACCTGCAAATGTATGCCCTAAGATAATTAAACAAAGACCACCTTGTCTAAAATCTATTTCAAGCATTCTAAAATCTTGCTTATCATTAATCTTTATTACGTTGTTATAGAAAGGAGGAGAGGTTTCAGATACTTTTTTGAGGTATTTTGTTTCAAATAATAATGTATTAACATCTCCTCCCATTTTTTGATAATCATCTGTAACAAATGCATCAGGAGGTGTTAATGAAAAATATACTTCTGCCGTTACCCCATCTACGGTGGCTTTATAGGTAGGAGGAGTGGTACTATCATCACGGGTTAGTTCGGTAAACTTCTTGCCTTGTATAGTAAGGGCAGGTTTAAAGGCTACTCCTGTTTTAGTAGCCACTGTCGAAGCTAATGAGGGTGTATTGGAGTTGAGAGGTGCCACCCCTATAAGCCCGTTTTGCATATCAATTTCATAATCAGTACTAGTGCCATTAGCAGTTACTTTCATATAATAATTAGACATATTCTCAACCAAGGTACTGAGATTACTTGAAAGAGTAGTAATGTCTGTCCAATCTTGTGCTGTAGCGGGTTCGAAATATACAAACTGCTCAGTAGATTTGCGCTGGGTTTTGAATTTAAGTTTGTTCCCCTCTTTACCATAATAAATAAATTCGAATTCGCCTGCATACCCTGTACCTGGTATTCCTTGCATTGCATCTGCCAATTCGTGAATATAATTTTTAGTGGTGAAAGCAAGCATAGTACCTTGCCCCTCTTGTATTTCATATTTACTGGTGGTAGGAGAGATTGTACTACTATTGAAATCGGATACCATTGTTACAAGACCTTCGGGGGTAAACTTCATCAAAAAATGGTAGCCACCAAATACGCCTTCTTTAGTAAAATAGGTAAGTTTCCAGCCTTGCTGAGCAGTAGTTAGCTCTTTGCGCAATTCGGCTTGACTTTCTTCAAAACGTTCCGAAGGGTTCTTGTCGAACAAGCTATCGGGTTCGTTCTTTTGGCAAGCAACCAGTGTTGCCAATACTATTAGTGTGAATATTATCTTTTTCATCGTTCATTAGGTTTTTATTGTAATACTGAAAGCATTTGTTCTTCTACTTTGGCTTGTAGTGCGTAAAAGTCTATATTCCATTCGCTTTTAAAATAGGCTACTACAAATTCTTCTTTCTTGCGAATAGCTTCCTTAGCCTTGCTATCTGTAATAGCCTCTACTTTAGCATCCCAAGCAGTTTTGCTCATCCCAAGCATTGTAGAGGTCATTTCAGCAAAGTCTTCTACATCATTGGCTCTAGCATAATTAGTAATAAAGCCCAACTCGTTAGCCTTTGCATTGCTATAGTTTGCCCAAACGGAGGTATAGTTAGGGGTTATTTTGCCAAACTCGGTAGAATAGGGTTTTTTCTGGTTGATGATATGGCAATACTCGTGCTGAATGGTATGAAAATACTGGCGAGTGCCAACGTGATTGGTAAGGTCGAGCTGGTCGACATTAAAAAGAGTAATTTTCATACCACTATCAGCAAAACCAAGAGTAATCGTACCGTTTTCATTAACGTTATAACCTCCTACCAATGAAATTTGTCTTGGAGCCACTTCTTTTATAAAGTTAGCTCCTGCTATTTCGGAATAGCTATCTATCCAAACCTTTTTAACTACTTCAAGCATAGGTTTTATCTTGCTTTCGGTAGGGGGATATAGAAACTTGTTAAACTCGAAATCGGAATCTTTCCAGTTGTAAGTAACTATAATGTTATAAGGTTTTTGGAAATTGTCGTATATATAAGTATCCAATTCAGTTTGAGCTGTTACTTTGTTTTTAAGCACACTTTTATCACTAAGTGTCTCTTTTCTGTTGCAAGCCACTAACAAGAGAGTGAACATTGCTATAAAGTATATCTTTTTCATACAATTGTCAATTGTTAAATTATTAATTGATACTTGTTTTTTATCTTGGATTAGGAGTAATACCTGCAGCCAAGGCGTCTTCGGGTATTTGCAACTCACGACGCAAATCGCCTTTGTTGAGTTCTAAGGTTTGGGTTCCCTTTTTGTGGATTACTTTTAAACCAAAGCGTTTGATATCGAACCAGCGCAATCCTTCGAAAACAAATTCTATACGACGCAAATCGAGCAGACATTGCAACATTTGGCGCTGAGGAGTGGTAAGTGTATAGGCAGGAGAGAGCTCAGTACCTTTTCCGTTGTATTTGGTATTAAGAGCTGTTTCGGTAATGTTACTTACATCGAGCGTTTCTCCTGTTTTAAAAGGTAAATACACTTTTAAGTCTTCGATAAACTTAGCTGTTTGTCCTGTCATTACATAGGCTTCCATACGGTTAAGTAGGGCTTCGTCATAAAGCAAGAGGGTAGCCATCCCGTAGGGGTAACCTGTACCTGCTGAAACGTTGTTTACTTTAAAATATTCTTGATATTTAGGAATATTCTGTACATTCTCATTACCTCCTTGGAAATCATATGCCCAAGGCATATCAAGTGGGTGTAAGCTTCTTTGCGATAAGTAGATAGATAAATTAGCCGTCATCCCGTATTTATTACGACTAAGGTTTCTTTGATATTTGGAAGAGGCTCCTATAATCAAAGCGTTGGAAGGCTCACTGGTACTACTGTATTGCGCTTCACGTTGCAAAGTAGTAAGGGTGTTTATCTTGTTTATATCGCGTACTTTGGCAGCAGGATTACTACCAAGAGCTTCATTGGCGTGTGCAATAACTTTAGCCCATTCTCCTTTTACTAAGTAGAAACGAGTAGCAAAAATATGAGCAGCTTCTTTCGTAAAGTGGAATTTGGGCTTGCTATACGAGGTATTATCGATAAGAGGTAAGCCCTCTTCGAGGTCTTTTTCGATAGCCTTATAGTATTCTTCTACCGACAAGCGTGTGTACTTAGCAAATACTACTTTCTCGGCAGCGGTTACATAAGGTAATCCTAAATCGGAAGAGGCGGTAGCAGGGTTGTAGGGCTTACACCACAACAGCCCCAACATAAAATGGGCGTAAGCGCGTGCTACGAGTGCTTCTCCTTTGAGGTAATTAAGAGAAGAACCTCCACCTAGTTTTTCTACGGCTTCTAAGGCGTGGTTAGCAGAGGCTATGGCACCCCAAGCTGCCTCCCAATAGAAAGTAGGGGCATCCTGTCGGGTTTCTTTGCTATCTTTCCACTGATAGAGTTCTGTGTTTAAGATAGAAGTTTCGGTAAGACTTATTTTATCACCTGCATTATCACTCATTGTTTCAGCAATATCCATATACAAAGCATCAGGATAGGCACTTACCAAGAGTTCTTGTACTTTTTCGGGAGTATCGATTTCGGTACGAGTATCAGGGACTTCGTCTAAGAATTTATCACAAGAAGCGAATAGTAATCCTATGGCTACTATTCTTGTGGTGGTATATAGTATATTTTTCATCGGTGTATTCATTTTTAGATTCCTAAATTGATAGTAAATGTATATTGAGCACTTACAGGATAGGCAACTCCACCAGTGCGGAAGAACTCGGGGTCTTGCCCGTTGAGGTCTTTATGGGCATAAATCAAGAACGGATTGGTGGCTTGTAAGCGCAAAGTAAGATTGTTTACGTGCAAAGCATCCAATACGTCTTTGGCAAAAGTATAAGAAAGACTCATACTTTTCATACGAATGAAAGAGCCATCTACTACACGGGCAGTAGAATGGTTGTAGGCATTGTACACGCGACGTAAAGTACCTTCTCCCACCTCATTCAGAGTGAATTTAGAAGGAATAGAAGGTATATTAGTTATCTTTTCGTCACCTGTTCTTACCCATCGGTTTTTCATTTCCTTAGGGAATACACTGAGGTCGTTGTAATCTACAGTATATTGGTCTGCTTTGCGTATTTTGTTACCAGCTGAAGCCGTAATCAAAAAGCTGAATTCCCAATTTTTATATTTGAAAGTATTGGAGAGCCCAGCGGTGAGATTAGGTTCTACCGCTCCTTCTTTTTTGAGATAAGAAAGGATATCTTGACGGTTTTGGAAATCAATATCTGCATAATCGGTACTGCCATTGCGCAAGTTAAACACAGGGAGACCTTTATCATTTAACCCTCTGAAATCATAAGAATACAAAGTGTTGCGGGCACCTCCTACTACATTTCCTCCTACTTCGCGCACTAAGTTAAAAACATTAGGCTTATATAGAAGGCTTGTAATTTCTTGGTTGAAATAAGCAAAATTGATACCTGTATTCCAGCTAAAATCATCAGTTTTGATATTTTTAGTATCCAAAGCGAGTTCAATCCCTTTTGTTACCATTGTGGCATTGTTGGCTAATTTGATAATTTCACCACCAATACCTGAGGTGCGAACATAGTCAATTAGGTCTTTAGAGTTCTTTTGATAAAGGTCTAATGACAAGTTGATACGGTTTTTAAACAAGCCAAGTTCTATACCTACGTTAGTTTCGTATACTTTTTCCCAAGTGAGCTCACTGTTTTGTAGGGACTGAATAGTAATCATACTTTCTCTATCGGCAGAGTTATAACGATTGGCAATACTATTTTCGAAGATAGCCAAAGCGTTGCTGGCAGCTCCTAAACCAGCGATAAGTCCGTAGCTAAGACGGAAAGCAAGGTTAGAGATAGTGTTATTATCTTCGAGGAATTTCTCGTTGGAAGCGTTCCAACGAGCACTCGCATTCCAAGTAGGTAACCAGCGAGCAGAGCGACTGCGCCCTAATTGGTTAGAACCTTCATAGTTCAGTGTACCTGCAAAAACATAGCGGTTATCATAGGTATAGGTACCTTGCAAGAAGAAAGCTATACCACGCTCTTTGGTATATGATTTGCCAAAATAAGGAGTATTTTCTTGTATCGCTTTTTGAATGATGCGATAATCAGTAAAGGCGGTTCCTCCACGTGCAAACTGATAGCCATATCCGTTGAAGAAAGAGTTGTCGCGGTCGGTATGGCGATACTCTTGTCCTAAGAATACTTTTAGGTCGTGTACGTCTTTAAACAAGCGTTTGTACTCTAAGGCGTTGCGGAAGTAATAACTTTGCAAGTTGTTTTCAGTGCGTTTGTATATACCTCCATTAGGCAATGCTACTTGAGGAAGGGCATCAGGGTCGGCAGGATCAGTAAATAAGAAAGGATTGGCTTTGGTTACAACAGTAGTCTGATTGGCGCGATAAGCCCCTGCTACGTTAGAATCTTCTCTCATAGAGTGTTCGTTTGAACTCTTTACGTGGCGTACAGAGCCAAGGAAATTATACTTCAATCCTTTGGCGAGTTTTACTTCTAAGTCACCTTGAATTTTATACTCAAGCACATTCAAATCCATATAGTTATTGTCGAGCTCGTGCAAGATATTCATAGGAGCATAGTTATAACGGTAAAACTCGTACTTACCATCATCGCCATAAGGTCGCAAAGCACGAGTGGTGTTAAGCGCATAGCTAAAAGGGTTGATATCAAAATCACGTTCATAACTTCCTGTTACGGCATTAGCAGCACGGCTATAGGTACCGGGAGCTTTTTGGGTACGGATAGAGCCTTGTGTAAGTACCCCTATCTTTACGCTGGGTGAAAGCGTATAGGTGGTTTTGAGGTTACCGGTTACGCGGTGCACACGGTCAGCAATTGTCCAACCGGGGTCTACAAAGAAACCTACTGAACCATATACCGTTGCATTTTCACCCCCACCTGAAAGGCTCACCGTATGGTTTTGAGTGAGCGATGGACGGAAGAGGGTTTTAAACCAATCGGTATTGGCGTATTCGTATTTGCGCAAGAAAGCAAGGCGTGCTGCTTCGGTATTTTCGAGTAAGAAAGTGCCTGTAGCCGGATTAAAGGTATCGATAGCACGATACATTATATTGTAAGCCCCACCGTAACGCGCTTGGGTATGAGAAGAAAGCGAGAAGTAGCCTTTGCGTTCCAACTCTTGATAAACGTCCATTGTTTCTTGAGAGTTCATAATGTCGTACTGATTATAGTTAGGAATCATACGCACGGACTCTTCTAATTGATAGTTTATCTGTGTTTTTACGTTTTTCTTACCACTTTTGGTAGTGATAATCACGGCACCGTTCAGGGCGCGTGCTCCGTAAAGAGAAAGGGCTGAGGCATCTTTAAGGATTTCGATGCTCTCGATATCGTTGGCATTGATACCAGAGATAGCCGAGCTTACCAGAGTAGAAGCATCACCCGAAGCAAGTTGCTCGAAGCTAAGGTTTACTACCTCTTCTTGTACGGCACCATCGACCACCCATAGCGGTTTGGTATCGCCGAAGATAGATGAGCCCCCGCGAATGGTAATTTTAGGTGAAGTACCAAAAGTACCAGAGATGTTCTGCACGTTTACCCCTGCGGCACGACCTTCGATCATACGACCTACATCGACTACGCCGTCCATTTTGATATTGTCGGCTTTGAGGGTTTGAGCATTACCCGTAAATTTAGAACGGTCAAACTCTTGGTAACCAGTAACGACTACCCCTTTAAGTTCAGTTACGTTCTCTTTAAGGACAACGTTAATCACTTTGGCAGTACCTACTACTTTCTCTACTGAGGCACTCCCCAGCTGAGAAAAGACTAATACGGCGCTGTCATTGGGTACTTTAATGGAGTATTTACCATCGAAATCGGTGGCGACCCCGTGAGAAGTACCTTTTACCAGTACTGAGGCACCGGGTAGTGGAGTGCCTGCTTCATCTTTTACTACCCCTGTTACGGTGCGTTCTTGGGCAAAGGCAACACCAAAGAACAGCACAGTACATAACAGTGCATACATCAATTTTTCTTTCATCGCTATTATATTATTTCGTTCAATTAATTTTGCAAAGGTTCAGAAAAAAAAATTATAAAAGCAAATTTTATGGGTAATTTTTTTCTATGTTAAATAACCAAATGTGTATAATTTCCTAATACTATTTTTTGAATAAAACAAGTGCATTTTCTGAAAATACCCTATTTTTTTTCATCATTTTGCTGAATTCTTTGCAATATTTTCAGAGAATCGCCAAAAACATTGCGTTTTTTTCAGTTTTTCACATATTGTTTTGCAAAATACTTATTTTCAAGCATATAGAGACTCATAATTCGCTTTTAAGTGCTATTTATTAGACTGTAACTTTCTGTGAAATTTAACTTTATTTAACATTTTAGAGTGTTATTCTTTTGTTGAAATTGAAGTGTTTTTAGGCTAATGTGAGTTCGAGTAATTAGTAAATTAGGTGAGAACCGCACGGGCGGGAGAAAATTAGGAAATTAGAAAATTAGAGAATTAGGAAATGAGGAAAAGAGGTACGAGTCGCACGGGCAATTTTTTGGAGCATCAACTTTGGCAAAGTTTTAAACTTTGCCAAAGTTTGAGATGAAAAAGCGATGTGTTGGCGCTGTTAGGGGCATTCGGAAGGAAACGGAAAAGTTCGGAAGAGAGCTGAGAGGGATTTTGGTGAAAAAAGGCTGTAAGAAGGGTGGGGTTAGCTTATAGAGAGCTTATAGGAAGCTTATACGAATCTTGGACGATTGGTATAGAAAGGGTGTATAAGTAGTTGATTCATACTGTGATACGACAAGGGTAAAAATGGTAAAAAGAGGGTTTCGAGGCGAAAGAAAGAGAAAAGGCAATAGGCCTTAGGCCATAGGCAATAGGGGGGAGTATGACGGAAAAAGGAAGAAATGATGAGGGACGAGGGGCGAATGACGAGAGACGAATGATGAAAAGGGTTATATTAACTTTGCTAAGTTTGAAACTTTGGCAAAGTGTAGTGAAACAATGGTGGAGGTAGGGGGGGAGAAGAGATGTATGTGAGACGGTTGTAAAATGATATTTAGAGAGAGAAAAAATGTTATTTTTTGCATATCATTTTTTAGTTATGATTTTATTTTGTACCTTTGCACACTTAAAAGAGTTTGAATTGTTATGCCGAGAATCTATTATAGAGAGAAGAAACTTCATAATCACCCATTAAAGAACGAGGTGATTACCGTTGATTTATTCAATAAAATCATACAACTCAGTGCTTTCATTCCCGAAGATGCCTTGCAGATTTTTCAGCTTCCTCAGAAAACATCGTCGTTGGCTTTTTGGAACAACGCCAAAGGTTTTAAGTATGCCGTAGTGTGGAATACTGAAAAACCTTACACTACCTATGAATATGGAGATTTTTATCTACCGAAATCTATTGTGTTCTTTGATGAAAAAGACGCTTATTTTCCTTCTGATTATTATTTTATTGTAAATATAGACAACCAGTTGGAACTGAGTCATAGTAGGGCAGGAGCTGATACCGCTTGGTATGAACAACCTCAGTTACGCAGTAAAGTAACTAATCCTAAACTCATCAAACGCTTCGAAAAGAGTATCAAAGAACTGTATAAACTTCTAAAGAAAAATTAGCAAATAAGCAGATAAGCACATTTGCAAATTAGACAAATGTTTACAACTGAATACGATGTGATAGTAGTGGGCGGAGGACACGCAGGTGCTGAAGCTGCCGCTGCGGCTGCCAATATGGGAGCCAGCACACTACTGATTACTATGAACTTACAACATATCGCCCAAATGAGCTGTAACCCTGCTGTGGGAGGTATTGCCAAAGGGCAGATAGTGCGCGAAATAGATGCCTTGGGGGGCTATATGGGGATTATCACTGATAAAACCGCCATTCAATTTAAGATGCTCAACCAATCGAAGGGTCCTGCTATGTGGAGTCCGCGTGCACAATCTGACCGTATGCGTTTTTCGGAAGCGTGGCGATTGCAGTTGGAAAGTCTGCCTACACTTGATTTCTTTCAAGGAATGGTAAATGACCTTCTGATTGAGAAAGACAAGGTAGTAGGAGTACGCACTTCGTTGGGGATTACTATCAAAGCGAAGAGTGTAGTGCTGACCAATGGTACTTTCTTGAATGGAGTGATGCACATAGGAATGAAACAGTTTGGCGGAGGGCGTGCAGGAGAACCCGCAGCATACGGCATCACCGAGTGCCTTGTACAACACGGTTTTGAGGCGGGACGTATGAAAACAGGTACGCCCCCACGTGTAGATGCGCGTTCGCTTGATTTCAGTAAGATGATTCCTCAACCGGGCGATGAGCAACCACAAAAGTTTTCTTTCTCTGCTGAAACACAGCCGCTCGCAGTGCAAAAAGACTGCTATATGACGTACACCAGCGAGCGCGTACATAATATATTGCGCACAGGCTTCGACCGTTCGCCTATGTTTCAGGGTATTATTCACGGGGTAGGACCGCGCTATTGTCCTTCGATAGAAGATAAAATCAATCGTTTTGCCGACAAAGACCATCATCAGCTGTTTGTAGAGCCCGAAGGCTGGCATACCGTAGAGATGTACGTGAACGGTTTTTCGACTTCTTTGCCCGAAGAAGTGCAATACGCTGCCCTGAGTCAGGTAGCAGGTTTTGAGAAGGTGAAGTTTTTCCGTCCAGGGTATGCGATAGAGTACGACTATTTTCCGCCTACACAACTAAAACATACACTTGAAACGAAACTTATAGAAAACTTATACTTCGCGGGGCAAATCAACGGAACTACGGGCTATGAAGAAGCCGCTGCACAAGGACTAATGGCAGGCGTGAATGCGGTGCTGAAAATACGCGAGCGAGCTCCTTTTGTACTGAAACGCGACGAGGCTTATATAGGAGTTTTGATTGATGACCTCATTACCAAAGGCACCGAAGAGCCCTATCGTATGTTTACCTCACGTGCTGAATACCGCACCCTCTTGCGGCAGGATAATGCTGACAGGCGATTGACTCCGCTGGGGTATGAAATAGGTACTGTAAGTGAAGCGCGCTATCGTGCGTGGGAAGCCAAAGAACGCAAGGTGAGTGGATTTATCACTTATATAAAGGAATTGAGTGTTACCCCCGAAGAGGTAAACCCTATACTCGAAAAATACGAGTCATCACCAATGAAACAAGGCGACAAGTTCCAAAAGGTACTTTCTCGCCCCGATGTAACTCTTGCTGACTTTGAGGCTATAGACCGTATTGCCGAATATATAAAGAAGAACGAACTTACCGAAGAAGAAAAAACCTGCGCAGAAGTGGAGGTGAAATACGCCGGCTATATAGAAAAAGAACGCAATAATGCTGATAAACTCAACCGCTTGGAGAGTGTGCGCATTCCTGACAACTTCGATTACGACAAGATAGTATCGCTCTCGTTTGAAGGGCGCGAAAAGCTGAAAAAGATACGTCCTGTTACTCTTTCGCAAGCCTCACGCATCAGTGGGGTATCGCCAGCGGATATCAGTATATTGCTGATATATATGGGAAGATAATTGGCGTGAGGTCGTAGCACGACAGGCAGTTGTAGCACGACAGGCGGGAATGAGCCATATAGGCGATTGCAAAACAAAGGAATTGAGAAGGGAAGATTAACTTAGAGCCTAAACATTTAGCGTAATGCGGTGTTTAGGTTTTTGTTTTATAGATATTACAGTTGTTATCGGCAGTTATGGTATTGTAGAATTAAAATTATTTACTACCTTTGCACTCAAAATCATTCTAAATAATAACAATCGTTATGGAAGAAGTGCGCAACCGTGCTTGTACTGTTGCCGAGCTAAAGAAGGGCGAAAAAGGGATTATACAAGACTTTGATATTACTAAAATACCTCAAAAACTCATTGATTTAGGTTGTTATGCGGGCAGTGAAGTGGAGGTACTCCAAAAAGCTACTTTTGGCGACCCTATCTATATCCGTATGAATGAGGCATATCTTTCGATTAGAAAGGATATGGCAGAGAATATTCAATTAGCAAATTAGGTGCAAGCTGCACAAGCAATTTAATTAGCAAATTAACAAATTGACAAGTTTAAAAATCGCCCTTGTGGGCAACCCTAATACCGGTAAAAGTTCGCTCTTCAATGCATTGACGGGCTTGAACCAAAAGGTAGGCAACTACCCTGGTATTACTGTCGAAAAAAAAATAGGATACAGCAAGCTTTCCGATACCCAGCAAGCCGAAATCATAGACTTGCCGGGCGCCTATAGTCTCAACCCAAGCTCGGAAGACGAGCACGTGGCTGTAAATGTGCTTACACATAGCTCTGAGCCTCATTACCCTGATGTGGTGGTAGTGGTGTGTGAGGTGAGTAACCTCAAGCAAAATCTCTTGCTCTTTACCCAAGTAAAAGACCTTGGGTTGCCTACGATACTTGTTATCAATATGGTAGACCAGATGCGCAAAAAGGGTATCAGTATTGAGGTGGAAAAATTAGCGCAAGCTTTGCAGACGAAAGTTGTGCTCACTAGTACTCGCAAGGGCGAAGGACTTACAGAACTGAAAGAAGCGATTGTAAATTATCAACAACTGTCGCTTACTCCTTGTGTGGATATCTCTCGATTAGAGGCAATGACTTTTGGCACGTCGGGAAGTGAGCAACGACGCAAACAGCAAAAAGAAACGATACTTCGCTATCAGTTTATCAACAAAATACTGAAAGAGACATATACGGTAGACCAGCGCAAAGCACAGACGCTTCGAGCACATCTCGACCGCTTCCTCATACACCCCTTCTTTGGCTATGTGGTGTTTGCTGCGATACTCTTGCTTATCTTCCAAGCAGTGTTTACTTGGTCGAGCTATCCGATGGATTGGATAGAAAACGGTTTCAATGTTTTTGGGGAATGGCTTGCTACTAAACTACCCGCTGGGGCACTTAGCGAATTACTAATAGAGGGTATCCTACCAGGAATCGCAGGTATCACAGTGTTTATCCCCCAAATAGCTGTACTCTTCACCTTGATTGCCCTCTTGGAAGAAAGTGGCTATATGAGTAGGGTGGTGTTCTTGATGGACAATGTAATGCGTCGTTTTGGGCTCAGTGGTAAGAGTGTTGTTCCTCTGATTTCGGGAGCAGCTTGTGCCGTACCTGCCGTGATGATTGCCCGCAATATTGAGAATTGGAAAGAACGCCTGATTACGATACTTGTTACTCCGTTTATGACCTGTTCGGCACGTTTGCCCGTATATCTCATCATCATTAACTTGGTAATCCCAGACGGTGATTTTTGCTGGATTAGCTATAAAGCGTGGACGTTCTTTGCGATGTACTTTTTGGGCTTTGCGGTAGCTTTGCTATCGGCTTTCATCTTAGACAAAGTACTGAAGATGCACAAGAACAACAGTTTCTTTATCGCAGAAATTCCCGATTATAAAATTCCGCTTTTGCGCAATGTATGCCTCACTGTATACGAGAAGACCAAAGGCTTTGTAGTAGGAGCAGGGAAGTTCATTTTAGCAATTTCGATACTTTTGTGGTTCTTAGGGTCTCACGGAGTAGGAGAAAAGTACAACAGCATAGAGGCTACCGCCGAGCAGTTGGCACAAACTCACCAGTGGACTGCCGAGCAGAAAGCACATTACATAGAAGCCCAAAGTCTTGAATACTCGTTTTTGGGTTACATAGGCAAAGGAATAGAGCCCGTATTTCGCCCGCTGGGCTACGATTGGAAAATCAGTATAGGGGTAGTAGCTTCGTTTGCAGCGCGAGAGGTGTTCATTAGTACCCTATCAACGGTTTATAGTTTAGGAAAAGATTTGGATACCGAAGGTGAAGAGGGCGAACGTACTATCTTGGCAAAAATGCGCGCTGAAGTACGTCCTGATGGCACGCCTGTATACACACTCGGCACCGGTATTTCGCTCTTGCTCTATTACGCTTTTGCAATGCAGTGCCTCAGCACTGTTGCCGTAGTGCGTAAAGAGACCAATAGCTGGAAATGGACAGCTATCCAATGGCTATTTATGACGGGAGTTGCCTACGTGAGTGCAATGCTGGCATTTATTTTAATTAGATAATTAGCTAATTAGCAGATTGCCCCCGTTCCCCCGAAGGGGTACAATCCGTAAAGACGATAATCGACAAATAATGAAGTTAGGTTTAGTATTTTCAGGTGGCGGGGTGCGCGCTTTGGCACACGCTGGATTGTTGAAGGCTTTGGAAGAAAAAGGCTTGCAACCCTCAATTATTTCGGGTACCAGTGGTGGAGCACTTATCGGGGCACTCTACGCTTGTGGGGTAAAGCCCGAGGATATGGTGTATTTTTTTAAGGAAACACCTGTGTTCAAATGGTCGATGCTCACTTTTAAAAAAGTGGGATTAGTAGATAGCGCCAAATATACTAAGTTCTTTAAAAAACAATTCCAATGTCCGACTTTTGAAGGCTTGCGATTGCCCTTAGTGGTAACAGCTACCAATCTGCTGAATGGTAAAGTACAGTATTTTAGCAAAGGAGAGCTTATTCAGCCCCTCATTGCGTCGTCGGCATTACCGCCTTACTTCTCACCGGTGAGAATAGGAGACAGTTTATATTGCGACGGGGGACTGCTGAACAACTTCCCCATAGAACCCCTCAAAGACCGATGCGATAGAATTATAGGGAGCTTTGTGAATCCGCTAGAAACGATTACCGAGAAGGAGCTCAGCAACTCGTTCCAGTTTATGCAACGGATTTACAACATCACTATGGATGGCAATTATAACCGCAAGTTCAAAAAATGTGACCACTTGTTACTACATAATCTCAGCAATGTAGGCGTACTTGATACTAAAATGCTTGATCACGCCTTCGAATATGGATACGAACAAACAATTACCAAATTAGCTAATTTGTCAGTTATCTAATGAGTAGCGGCAACATTGACAAATTGGTAAATTAAGACATTAACTTTATGAGTGAAATTTCTAAAATTCTATTCTTGGTATCGGATAGTTTGCTGATACCCGACATTATCGTACTCTTGGTGCTTTTTGTGCGCGCTTTATTATTGGTAGGTAGTTTCTACAACCGCTTCATCACTAAATACAAAAACGACAAACAGCTGAATGAAGCCATTAGGACGCTCACACCCGAAAGCGCAGAACAACTTAAAGCCCTATTGCCCGCACGCGATAACGCCCTTTACACCCAATACTTGCGTGATATTCTTAGCCATATACCCGACGAGGCATATTACGACTATATGATTTCCAACTTCGAGAATGAAGGCGAAAAAGACATAGCCACCTCTAAGCTGTTGGCGAAAGTAGGTCCCGTTTTGGGGCTCATCGGTACGCTTATCGCTATGAGTCCGGCGCTCACAGGGCTCTCCACCGGAGACATTTCTAAGATGGCGAGTAATATGCAAGTGGTATTTGCGACGACCGTTGTAGGCTTAGTGATTAGTTTAGTAGGGTTGGTAACCTTGCAGTTCAAACAACGCTGGTATAGCAAAGAAATCAACAACCTTGAATACGTAAGTAGAGTATTAACCCAACCCGCAAGACAATGAAGACAAACCGACGCATATCTCGACTCAAAGACGATGATGCCGACCCGCTAAGTGTAGTGGTAAACCTCTTTGACGTGGCGATGGTTTTTGCCGTTGCCTTAATGGTATCGATGGTGATGAACCTGAATATGGCAGATTTCTTTTCGGGTGAAGATTTTACCATTGTAAAGAAGAAAGGTGATGATATGGAAATCCTTCGCCGTGAAGGACAGAAAATCACTAAATATAAAACAGTAGAAGGTGCAACCCCCGATGCTTCTACCACTCAGAAAAAAGGTAAACGCCTCGGGGTAATGTACGAAACCGAGAATGGCGAAACTATATTGTTGCCTGATGAAGAATAAGCATAAATAAACCTTATTAAAAAATTAAATATGAAAAAGTTTCTCATTAATTTCGTTGTTGTACTGCTACTACTCATAGGAACCCTTTACGTGGCGGGCTATGGTTATATTCTCAAAGCAGTAGTGATGGTCTACGGTACGGGGCATACTACTACTTTCCTTGATGATTATACCTATTTTGACAATCGTACGATTGCTAAAAGTTCTACTCCTCAGCCTTGGCCACTTTCAGCGGATTACAACAAAATACCCGAAACTCCCGAACTACAAAATGCCCATAAAAAATACGGAACGGTAGCTTTCCTTATCATCAAAGGTGATAGTATATGGCACGAACAGTATTTTGAAGGCTATAATACTGAGAGCAAAAGTAATTCGTTTTCTATGGCAAAGAGCTATGTCTCGGCGCTCTTGGGTAAGGCTATTGCCGATGGTTATATCAAGAGTCTCGACCAAAAAGTAAGCGATTTCTTTCCTGAGTACAAAAAAGGCTTCGGAGCTCAGCTTACGGTAGGCGACCTCTCGTCTATGGCATCAGGGCTTGACTGGGACGAGGCGTATTACAATCCGTTTTCTATTACCACACGTGCTTATTTTGATAAACATTTTAGAGAAAAGATGCTCCAACTGAGGATTGTTTCTCCCCCTGGGAAAGCCTATAAATACCTCAGTGGGAATACTTTCCTTTTGGGAATGGTATTAGAGAAAGCTACAAAGAAGACCCTTACTCAGTATCTCACCGAGAGCTTATGGCAGCCGATGGGTTGTGAGAGCGATGCTCTTTGGCAATTGGACAGTGAAGAAGACGGACTTGAAAAGGCGTATTGTTGTATTGCTTCGAATGCACGCGACTTTGCCCGCCTCGGGAAACTCTATCGAGATAATGGTAAGTGGAATGGTAAACAGCTATTAGACTCTACCTTTGTGGCGACTTCCGTACAACCTCGCTTTGCCGAGAGTCCAGAATACGGCTATGGTTGGTGGTTATTGGACTATAAAGATACCCATTTCTTTATGATGCGTGGACATTTGGGACAATACGTAATTGTAAATCCTACTGATAAAGTCATCATTGTGCGTTTAGGGCATCGCACTGCCGATACTTCTCCTGAAGGCAGTAAGTTTACTCAAGACATTTATGATTATATAGATGAGGCATATAAGGTTTTAGGCGTTAGAGGGTAGTAGAGCAATGAGACTTTAAATTAATAGTTGAATTTCAGTAAAAATGCTTAACAAGATTAATCTTGAAGATATTCTCTTCTTAGACATAGAAACGGTACCACTCTATGAACAACACGCTGAGCTTTCGGCTTTAGAACAGGAACTGTGGGAGGAAAAGACACGTTATCAGCGGAAAGATGAGTTTACTGCTGAAGAATTTTACGACCGTGCAGGTATTTGGGCGGAGTTTGGTAAGATTGTATGTATATCAGTAGGCTACTTTTCTTTTCGACATCAGCAACGCACTTTTAGGGTTACCTCGTTTGTGGGAGAGGAAGAAGTATTGTTAAAAGATTTTGTACGTTTGGTAGAAGAACACTTTTCACGCGCTAATAAATTGTTTTGTGCTCATAATGGCAAAGAGTTTGACTTTCCTTACCTCTCACGACGTATGATTATCAATGGTATTCCTATTCCTCAAAAACTACAGCTCTTTGGTAAGAAACCTTGGGAAATTCCGCATCTCGATACTCTTGAACTATGGAAATTTGGTGATTATAAACACTTCACTTCGCTGAAGCTCTTGGCTCATATTTTGGGCATTCCTTCGCCTAAAGACGATATTAATGGTAGCGAAGTGCGTGATGTGTTTTACAATGAAGGCGATGTAGATCGCATTGCTACTTATTGTGAAAAAGATACTATTACAGTAGCCCAAATACTGCTACGTTTCCGGAATGAAGAGCTTCTAACCGATGATGAAATCCTAATTGTAGGGCATTAACTTTTACTTCTATTTTAAATACTGAGGTTCAAAATAAGCAATATCTTCAAAGTCTTGTTTTGTATATTTTTCTATAGCAAACGGAAGCATATCTTTTGCCTCAGGGAAGGCATTGGGTATAAATACAGCATTAGGATGCTTACAGATAGTAGCAAACTTCGTACTACCATCACCTAAAAAAATTACTTTACCCCTATTTAGTTCTTCTTGATAACTATACTCATCGAGGATTTTAGCTTCAGTAGGACTCACAAACTGATAAGCACTATTAAATACAGCGCTATACACCTCCATACGGCGTGCATCGAGCATAGGGATAATACAATTGCCCTGAGCTTGGTGAGCGAGGATTTGCAAGGTGGGAATAGCAATTAAGGGTTTCTCCAAAGCAAAGCAAAGACCCTTGGCAGTAGCAATACCAATGCGCAAACCTGTATAAGAGCCTGCACCTGCACTTACGGCTATAGCATCAACCGCAGAAAGGGGCAAGGAGGCTTGTTGCATTACGTCTTCAATAAAGAGATGTAAGTTTTCGGAATGAGTAAACTTACCTGCATTCTCAGATTTTTCTGCAAGAATATGATTGTCTTTTGATAGGGCTACCGAGCAATTGAGCCCTGAAGTTTCTATGTGAAGGATAATCATTTTTGTTGTATTTTTCAACTTAGCCAAAGTTTCAAAATTTGGCTAAGTTTGTGACGCAAAAGCGTCTTTTTATTTTTCACTTTTCCCAGAAACAATAAGAACTATTTCTCCTTTGATATTTTTGTCTTTATAGTGGTCAAACAGTTGTTGGAGGGTGCCGCGTTGGGTCTCTTCGTATAGTTTAGTGAGCTCACGTGAGAGACTCGCAGGACGGTCGGTACCGAAAGTGGTGATAAAGTCAGTGAGGGTTTTGAGCAATTTATGTGGGGAGATGTAGAAAATCATCGTTTTGGTTTCAGTTGTGAGCTGAGAGAGGCGTGTTTGTCGTCCTTTTTTATCGGGAAGGAAGCCTTCGAAGGTAAAACGGTCGTTAGGCAAGCCACTGTTTACCAAGGCAGGCACAAAGGCTGTAGCTCCTGGTAAGCATTCTACATCTACTCCCTCAGTAAGGCAAGCACGTGTAAGCAAGAAGCCGGGATCGGAAATGGCAGGTGTTCCTGCATCGGTGATGAGTGCTACGGTAGTACCTCCTTTGATGCGCTGTACCCAACCGTCTACCACTTTGTGCTCGTTGAACAGGTGGTAACTTTGCATAGGAGTATGGATATCGTAGTGTTTGAGAAGCTTACTACTGGTGCGCGTATCTTCGGCTAAGATGATATCAACCTCTTTGAGCAAACGGAGTGCTCGCAAGGTTATATCTTCGAGATTGCCTATGGGGGTAGGAATGAGATAGAGTTTGCTCATTACACTTCAAAGCGTTTGAGAAGGAGAGAAAGGAAGCGTTCTTCGTATTCCTCTTTGTCTTTCCAATAGTTGTAAGTAGGTTTTATTTCTTGTTCTAAGTATAAAACAGCATCTTGCATTGTATTGAGTTCTCCGATATGTTTTACAACTTTGTTATATTCGCTTTCACTACCAAGGAAGAGTTTTTGTACAAAAGCCAATTTATCATTTAAACCTATTTGAGCATTTTTACCTAACTTATCGTTAAGAGATTGTACGGGTTTTATATTCTCATCAGTTTCTTTTCTATCGAATACTGTGTTCTTAGACTGAGAGATAAACTCTTCTAAGGAAGGGGATTGCTTTAAGATACGTTGTTCATCGGTGTACTGAGGTTGCTCAATAAACTGTTCGGGCTGTGTTACTTGCTGAGGTTGCTCGATTGCAAAATCTATTTGAGATGTTTCTACTCTTTTGGGTTGTTCCACAGGTACTGCCCATTCAGGTTCGGGCTGATGTACTTCTACTTGGGGTTGCGCTATTTTTGTAGTTTGTTTTTGAACGGGTTTTGGTTCCATTGCTACAAACGAGGTTTTTTCTTTTGTTTGTCCTTTAGCAGCAATAGGTTGCACTTCGGTAGCTTCTACGTTGATATCGAAAATATCTTTTTCTTGATTTTCATCAATGAAATCGGATACTTTTTTCATCATTGAGTTTTTTCGGTTTTCATTAGCACCTAAGTCTTGATAATATTTATCAACGAAACTCAATATAGTGATTTTTTCAGCTAATTTATGAGCCTGTCTATTGAGTTCTATGAGGTTAAGTTTCCCTTGTTTAGCAATAATTTCGGTAGCGAGAGCTACTAAACTTTGTTCTAATTCTTCTTTCATAGATTGCTATTCTTTAGTTAAGATGTGGCAAAGATATAAAATATTTTTGAATAATAAAGAAATAACAAAAAAAACAGACTGCCCCAGAAAATCTTTTTGGAGCAGTCTGTTTTTTTTAGATTACTTAATTGAAGCTTCGTAAATACCTTCGATAGTGTGAGTTAAAGTATCGTTGAACTGAGCATCGGTTTGCTGAGCTGAGAGTCCTTCGGTAAGTGCTCTTGAGAAACTGGCGATTACGCCTTTGTTTTCGGCGAGGATATCATTGGCTTTCTCTCTTGGGTAACCTCCTGAAAGGGCGACTACACGCACTACACGAGGGTGCTTGGTGAACTCTTTGTAGAGATTGTTGATAGTTGGCAAAGAGAGTTTGAGCATCACGTTGAAAGTATCGGGGAGGGCATCGAGGTGTTTTCTTATCTCGTCGCGCAAGATAGCTTCGGCAGGTGATTTATCGGGGATATTGATGTCTACTTCGGGCTCTATAATAGGCACGAGTCCTGCTTTTACGATTTGTTTGGCTATCTCAAACTGTTGTTTTACCACTCGTGCAATACCGTCAGGAGAGGCTTTTTTAATGACTGAACGCATTTTGGTTCCGAAGATATGACGCTCATTGGCACGCTCTAAGAGTTCTGTAAGACCGCTAATAGGTTTCATCAGTTGAACGCCATCGGCGTCTAAGCTTTCTAAGCCTTTATCGACTTTAAGGAAGGGAACTATGTGTTTTTCTTCCCAGAGATAATCGGCGGTGTATTTACCGTCGATTTTTCTATCCATTGTCTGTTCGAAAAGGATAGCACCGATAATTTTATGGCTGTTAAAGGCGGGGCTTTTGATGATGCGGGTACGCATTTGGTGAATGAGGTCAAACATTTGGTCTTCATTGCTATATTGGTCTTCATTCACACCGTAAAGTTTAAGGGCTTTTGGGGTACTACCGCCACTTTGGTCGAGGGCTGCGATAAAGCCCTTGCCATCTTTCATTTGTTTGAGTTGTTCTTTTTTCATAGTGTGTTACTGTTTAAAAGATAGTACAAAGGTACGAAATATTTTTTAATTGACAAAAATTAATAATACTGGAAATGGCAATAATGCCAATAATGCGAGCCACACGGGCGGGAAAAATTAGAAAATTAGCAAATTAGAAAATGAGAGAATGAGAGAATAAGGAAATTAGCAAATGAGAGAATTAGCAAATGGAGTGTGAGGTTGTATTAGAGAAATGAGGCTGTGCCTCAGAAATTAAACAAATTTTAAACAAAATCAAGGCTACGCCTTGTAAACCAGCGGAGCTATTGTTAGTTTATTCAACTTTGGCAAAGGAGCGAGCCACACAGGCAGTCGTAGCACGACGGGCTATTAACTTTGCCAAAGTTTGAGATGAAAAAGCGATGTGTTGGGGTTTGTTAGGAGGATTCGGAAGGAAACGGAGAAGTTCGGAAGAAGGGAGGGAGAGTTTTTGATAAAAAAAGGCAGTAAGGAGGGTGGGGTTAGCTTATAGAGAGCTTATAGGAAGCTTATACGAATCTTGGACGATTGGTATAGAAAGGGTATATAAATAGTTGACTCATAGTATAATACAGCGACACAAAAAACGGTAAAAACGGGGTTTCGAGGCGAAAGAAAGAGAATCCTCACCCCGTTCACATACTCTCCTATTCGGAGACTTCTCCCAAGGAGAGGGGGTGTAGTGACGAGTAGAGAGCGACGGAAAAGTGGGAATGTAGGGACGGAAAGGAGAAGGGATAATTAGGGAATTAGCAAATTAGAAAATTAGTAAATGGGGAATGTAGTGATGGGAAAAAAAGGGAATGTGGGGACGAAAATAGTTGTTGGGCGGGGAGGAGTCGTAGGACGGGGGTCGGATAGAGGGGGCTTGTGAGAAGATGTTATGCGGTTAGCATTTTGGTGCATTGGGCGATGCGTTCCTCTAAGGAACCTTTTAGGATATGGTATTGTATGCCGTGAGCGTTCAGATGTTGCTCAAAAAAAGCAAATACGCTCTCGCGCTCGTGGGGTTTATCGCGGAGGTCGTCGGGTTGCCAAGGGACATCAACATAAGTGAGAAAAAGGGTGTGGTAATGATGTGTGAGGGCTGCGCGCTCTATTTGTGGGTTGCATTTGCCATAGTAAAGGTAAGAATAGACCATTAGTTCGAGCAGACAGGTGTCGCAAAACAAATATTCATTGGCTTGCTGGATACGTTTGTTTTCGAGCAAAACTTGTCCGTGAGCGATGGGTAGGAGGTCGTCCCACGTGCAGGTGAGATGCTGAGTGTTCCACTTGTGTTGTAGGTAAGTGCGCATATACTCCTCAGCCCATACGGTTTGGAACTGCTGGGCAAGAGTACGACTAAGAGTGGTTTTGCCGGTGCACTCAGGACCTACAAAGGCGATACGCTTTATCAGGCTGTCTCGTTGCGCAAGTGTTGTTTCCATTCTCTATAGCCCATAATGGCAATAATGGTGAATAAAAAGTACTGAAAGGAGGTGAATAGCATTCCTTTTTTGAGGTAGAGAGGTACTGAAATGAGGTCGCCGAGAATCCAAAAGACCCAGTTTTCTACTTTGCGTTTTGCCATTAGCCACATTCCTATCAAGAAAATGGAGGTGGTAAAGACATCGACATATTCGGTAGGGAGGAAGTTGTGGAATCCTAAGGAGATTCCCTGCATAGAAAAGTTGTTTTTGATGTAAGGTTTCAGGTAGTATACCGCAGTGACAAAAACCAAGCTAAAAACGCCTAAAAGAGTACAGATTTGCCAATCGCGACGGGTGGTAGCGGAGATAGTAATCACATTGTCTTGGGCGTTCTTTGCCCACAGTATCCATCCGTAGATACTCATCGCTGTATAATAGGCATTGATAAGCATATCGCCCCACAGCACGTAGTGCCATAGCAGGTATACAAATAACACCGTGCTGATGATACCCGTAGGGTATACCCATATATTTCCTTTTTTAGCCAGCCAAACACTGAGGAACCCAAAGAACACACCTATGATTTCTAAAACCACTAAATGGGTAGGGACTCCTTGATACTGACTAAAAAACCAATTGAAAAACGCTTCCATATCAGATATTCAGTTACGCTTGCTCGCAGGCTTTACTTAGAAGAAAGGTTTATACTCGTGGCGGTCGGACTTTACGATTTTCACGTACATCAGTCCGCGTTCTACTAAGTCGAGGGCTTCTTCTATCTCGGTGGTGAGAACATTCATCACTTGGGTATACTCGCCATAGACTTGGGTACTGAGAGGGTTTTCTTGTACGATGAGCCCAGAGGCGCGCAGTTTCTTAATAAAGTGAATGATAGGACGCTCGTAATCGTCTTGCAACGGGCTAAAAGTAAGTTCAACAGATACTTTCATAATGGTGAATGATTAATTATTAAAGGTTAATTTATATTCGGGACAAAAGTACAAATAAAATGGGAAATTACAATTATTTTACTACCTTTGCGCAAAAATATGTATCTCTTTCAGCCAAAAGAGTAACCTCCTTTTTACCTATATTGAGTGAAGATAAAATGAACTAAAAACACCTTTCGAAGAGGGAATTAGCGAATTTAAGAGGGAGTATGCTTGATGTTTTTGGCTTAATGGAGGATAAATTATTTAATGAATGAAAAAACGGCTTTTCCTACTCGATGCTTATGCCCTTATTTTTAGGGGTTATTACGCTTTTATCAAGAACCCGCGTATCAACTCCAAAGGGTTGAACACGTCGGCTATTTTGGGCTTTATGAACTCTCTTTTAGAAGTAATTAAAAAAGAAAAGCCCGACCACCTTGCTGTGGCTTTCGACAAGGGAGGAAGTGTGGAACGCACGGAACTCTTTGCCGACTATAAAGCCAATCGGGAAGAAACGCCCGAAGCCATTCGGTTAGCAATTCCGTATATTCACGAAATCTTGAAAGCCTTGCATATTCCTATCATCGAAAAAGAGGGTTATGAGGCTGACGATATCATCGGGACACTCTCTAAGCAAGCTGAAAAGCAGAACTACCAAGTGTATATGGTAACGCCCGATAAGGACTATGCACAACTTGTGAGTGATAATATCTTTATATACCGACCTTCGCGCGGAGGTAACGATGTGGAGATTTGGGGCGTAAAAGAAGTACAAGAGAAATTTGAGGTGCAAAATCCTTTGCAGGTAATAGACTTCCTCGGAATGATGGGTGATGCGGTAGACAATATACCTGGGCTTCCAGGAGTAGGCGAGAAGACCGCTAAAAAGCTACTTGCCGACTTTGGCTCTATGGAAAACCTTCTCGCCCATACTGACCAACTGAAAGGCAAACTGCGCGAGAATATTGAGAGCAACAAGGAAAAAGGAATCCTCTCTAAACAGTTAGCTACCATTATGCTGGACGTGCCTGTAACGTTTGATGAAGAAGACTTTGCGATGTCCGAACCCGATTTTGAAGCGGTAGGGAGGATATTTGAAGAGTTAGAATTTCGTCAGTTATTGCAGAACTTTCTCAGAACGTATCAGCCCGAGATGCCAACAGCACCCCCGCCACTTACAGGTAATAAGCCCACAGAGGGGCAGTTAAGTCTCTTTACACAAGGCGATTTATTTGCACAACCACAGGTAATCAGCGACAAGAAGAACAGCACTAATACACCTCACTTCTACCAATTAGCTGATACCCCAATGGCGCAACAACTGCTCTTGCAGAATTTATTGCAACAAGCCGAAGTGTGTTTTGATACCGAAACGACCAGTGTGAACGCCTTAGAAGCCGAATTGGTAGGGATTTCCTTCTGCTGGTCGGCTCACAAAGGTTATTACATACCTTTCCCTACTGATAAAGCAGAAGCAACAAAACTGCTTGAAACCTTCCGTCCGTTCTTTGAAAATGAGCGTATTGGTAAGGTAGGTCAGAATTTGAAATACGACCTTAAAGTATTACAAAACTACAACATTGAGGTGCGAGGCGCACTCTTCGACACGATGATAGCCCACTATCTGCTGAATCCAGATATGCGCCACAATATGGATATCCTCAGTGAAACCTATCTGAACTATACCCCTATTGCTATTGGGAGTTTGATAGGTAAAGGTAAGGCACAACGCTCTATGCGTACCGTTCCACTCGACCAAGTGAAGGAATACGCCGTGGAAGATGCTGATGTTACGTGGCAACTCAAAAACGTATTTAAGGAGGAAATGCCCAAAGTGAACGCCGAGAAAATCTATACTGATTTGGAAGCGCCTTTGATAAAAGTGTTAGCCACTATGGAACGCGAAGGAGTGAACCTCGATGTACCCTTCTTAAAAGAATACGCTAAGATCTTAGATGCCGATATAGCACAACTCGAAGCCACTATAGCCGAGCAGGCAGGGGAGAGCTTCAATTTGGCATCGCCGAAACAGCTAGGTGATATTCTTTTTGAAAAACTGAAAATTGACAGCAAACCTAAGAAGACGAAAACAGGTCAGTATGCCACTTCCGAAGAAGTATTAGCCCCCTTTGCTTCTAAGCATAAGATAGTAGCCGATATACTTGAATGGCGACAAGTGCAGAAGCTCAAATCTACTTATGTAGATGCCTTGCCTTTGGAGGTGAACAAACTCACCGGTCGTGTACACACTACCTATATGCAAACGGTAGCTGCGACGGGTAGATTGAGCAGTAATAATCCTAACTTGCAGAATATTCCTATCCGCACTCCTCGCGGTCAGCAGGTGCGCAAGGCGTTCATCGCACGCAATCCTGATTATGTGCTTCTCTCTGCCGACTATTCGCAAATAGAGCTTCGCATCATCGCTGCCTTGAGCGAAGAACACAATATGATTGACTCATTCCTCCGCAATGAGGATATTCACCGTTCCACAGCTGCCAAAGTGTTCCACGTGCCTTTGGAAGAGGTAACTCGTGAACAGCGCAGTCACGCCAAGACGGTAAACTTCGGGATTATCTATGGTGTATCGGCATTTGGACTCTCGGCTCAAACCAATTTGAGTCGTTCAGAGAGCAAGGAATTGATAGACACTTATTACGCTACGTATCCCAACCTGCGAAACTATATCAGTAAGCAAATACAATTTGCTCAAGAACACGGCTATGTAGAGACCGTATTGGGAAGGCGTCGCTATCTACCCGATATTCACTCTCGTAACCAAGTAGTGCGCGGAGCAGCTGAGCGCAACGCTGTGAATGCCCCGATACAGGGCTCGGCTGCGGATATCATCAAAATTGCGATGATACGCATACAACACGAGTTGATTCGCCAACAACTTCAAACCCGTATGCTCTTGCAGGTGCACGACGAGTTAGTGTTCGACGTACCTAAAACAGAGCTCAATACCGTTAAGCCTCTGATTAAAGAAGCGATGGAGAGCGCTTTTACTCTTGCTGTTCCGCTTGTGGCAGACTTAGGGGTAGGGGATAACTGGCTCGATGCACACTAGAATTAGGTAAGAGGTAAGAGGTAAAAGGTAAAGCCAGCGAGGGCTCACAGCTGGGTATGTGAATAAAAGGTAAAAGGTGAGGCGACGCCGACTTTGGCGAAATTTGTGGCATCTCCTTGTTAATTGTCAATGTAAATTATGTACAAGATATTTCCTAAAAAACGCTATCAAAAAACTTTGAGTATTCTCAAACAATATGCCCCTCAGGGTAGCACTATCCTCGATGTGGGGGTGGAGAATCCTTTTTCGGCAGTAATGCAGCAAGAAGGCTATACTGTGCTTAACACTACGGGGCAGGATTTGGATTTTGAATCACACACCCTACAAGCCTTTAAGGCTGATTTTACAGTGGCTTTGGAAATTTTAGAGCACTTGGTAAACCCTTTGGCAGTTTTGCAGAATCTCCCTACTAAAAGGATACTCATTACTGTGCCCTTGCACCTTTGGTTTGCCAAAGCTTACCGCAATACGTCTGACCCTCGCGACTGTCATTATCACGAGTTTGAAGATTGGCAATTGGATATGCTGGTAGAGAAAGCGGGCTTTCGTATTATTTATAGAGAGAAATGGACACACCCTGTGAAGAAGTTAGGTTTACGTCCGTTATTGCGATATTTTACGAATAGATACTACGCCGTAGTGGCAGAGAGAAAATAATAGTTGAATCTCTCTTCGGGAGAGAAATTAAACAAATTGCAACAAATCAAACAAGCTATAGCACGACAGATAGGAGCGAGCTAGACGGATTTAGCACAGATGATTCTTTTGTAAAACATCATTGTTCCACGGATTGGCTCAGCTTTAGCTGAGGAATTTCACGGAACAGTAATGAAAAGGCAATTGTAAATCAATATTGTATATATCGAACTGACGTTAAATTATATTAGGATTGAACCAGTCGTCGGTGCGGTCGAAGAGGAGTTGCCAAAGGGTGCGATTGGTAAGATAGAAGCGAGCTGTAAAGCTCATTCCTTTATTTATATTACCACGATAGCCATTTTTCAGTTGTAAATAACCTTGTCACGTCCTAAAAAAGGTTGTCATAATTAATTATTGTTTTATTAGTAATATTTTTCTTATTAAGCTACCTTTTGAAAGTATACCTGATCAGGAGTTTTTAAGTTCAATGCATAGTGAGGACGTTTTTGATTATATGTCTTTATAGCCGAACATACCGCACTAAGAGCTTGTTGTTCAGTATTAAAAGTAACTCCTAAATTAAACTCTTGCTTGAGAATCCCATTGATACGCTCCGCGTGAGCATTTTCATAACAGTGATTCTCCTGAGTCATACTAATTTGAATGTCCTCTTTTTGCAATAACAATATATACTCTTTGCAACAATATTGAACTCCTCTATCCGAATGATGTATTAAAGACTCTGACCTTTTCTTCCCTTTTAAAGCCTTCTTCAAAGCCTCTAAACACCCTTCAATAGATAGACTATTACTTAAACAATATCCCACTATCCTTCTTGAATATAAATCAGTTATAAGCGATAAATACCTAAAACCTTCTAAGGTACGAATATAAGTTATATCACTTACCCATACTTAATTTTTAGCACTCACTTCTACATCTTTAACAAGATTTGTCCACTTTCTAAAAGAATGATTAGAATAGGTCGTACGAGTATAACTCCTCTTCCTTTGAATGAGTAAATCATTATTATTCAATATCATAAAAAACTTATCTCTCCCTATTTTTGCTACCTGATGTATCTTATCTGATAACATATAATAAAGCTTCTTTCCTCCTATCTTGGGCAGTTCTCGACGTATTTCCTGTACCATCTCAATAATTATACTCTCACTGAGTGCTACCTCCTTGAACGATTTAACTGCTTTATAATGAGCTTGTCTGCTAATACCAAAACACTTGCAAAGAGCGCTTATCTTTTCTGTTTTGGAAAGTACTTCAATAACTCTTGTTCTAACTTTTTTTTTATTTCATCGCCCATTCCTGTTTCCTGACCAAGAATTTGAAAATAAGTCTTATAAACTTTATTCTCTAAAGTCGTTTCAGCAAAAGCCTCTTTAAGGGCTTTTAACTCCTTTTTAAGAGCTTGAAGCTCCCCGATTTCATCAATTGTTTCCACGCGTACTATTTTATTTAATAAGTGATTTTTACCATACTTTTTGAGCCATTTTTGAATTGTTGTACTTCCTCCAATGCCGTACTTACGTCGACAGTTTTCAATACTCAATCCGTTTTTCTCTATCTCTTCTACGATACTCAACTTAAAGCAATCACTGTACCGAACTGTTTCTTTCCTCCCTTTTGTCATATCTTTTTATGGTTTTTAGTGTAAACCTATTTCAGGATATGACAATGAGTAAATATTGTCAGTTTATTCAACTTTGCCAAAGGTGCGAGCCGCACAGGCAGTGTGAGCCACACGGGCAAAAACTTTGGCAAAGTGTGTACCCCTAAAAGTGACGCATAGGAGAATTCGGAAGGAAACGGATAAGAACGGAAGAGAGGAGGGAGAGATTTTGATGAAAAAAGGGTGTAAGGAGGGTGGGGGTAGCTTATAGAGAGCTTATAGGAAGCTTATACGAATCTTGGACGATTGGTATAGGAGGGGTATATAAATAGTTGATTCATAATATGATACAACGAGTATAAAAATGGGAAAAACGGGGTTTCGAGGCGAAAGAAAGAGGAAGAGGTACTAGGTCTTAGGCCATAGGCAATAGGGGGAATATGACGGAAAAGGGAACGAATGACGAGGAACGAATGACGAATGACGGAGGTAATAGGGGAATGTAGCGACGGAAAGGTAAAAAGTAAAGCGAAGGTAGGAGAGAGATGTAGTGAACAATATAGCAAAAAAGAAGAGGTAAGAATGCTATGGCAATTCTTACCTCTTTTTATTATAGTTCAATACAATTAAAATATCGCAGAGAACAATTTAGGATTGATGTTTAGGCTACACCAGAACCAGTCTTGGTAACCGCGTTGGTTAGCAGTACCTTTGAGGGCTTTAGTGCCATCGTTAGCAAAATAAGTAGAGTAACCTACTTGCAATCCTATAAAAGGTTGTACTTTTAAGTTGTACACCAAGTCGATTTCACTACCGAGGCTACTGTGCTTCTTATCAGTTTCGAACTTAGCAGCGGGTGCAAAGAAGTGATAAGTAGCGCTGAGGTTGCTCTTTTCGCCAGTGCGTACATTGGCAGTGAGATAAGGATTGAGCAAACCTACAGAAGGAGTGAAACCTACATAGTAATAATCCATAAAACCGTAGAACTTGTGGTTGGTACCGCTGAATGGATTGAATTTCTTGTCTTTACCCGAAGTGTCATCAGAGGCGTTGCCACTGAGGTAGTCTACTCCAGCGGTTAAGCCAAAGATAGGAGAGAACTTGTAGCCTGCGTTCACTGCAAACATATAAGCGCTTTTATCGGCACCTGCAGCGTTTTTACCAGTTTGCATATAAGCAGAAGCACCATAGGTCAACTGGTTACTTTTGCCAGTGTAGTGCGCACCGAAAGTTTGCATATTTTGGTCCGCACTATCATTGGTACGGTAACCTAAGTTAGCAAACAAGAGCGACAATTGGTGCGCTTCACTGATGCTATAGTGCGCGTGAAGAGCTTGCAAGTGTTGATAATCCTGACCTGCACCTGGAGTAAAATTCTGTCCGCTAGGAGTATTTACATTCAGTAGTGTACCTGTAGCAGTCCCTGATTGGTTGTAGGCAAAGAAACCGCGAAGTGTCCACTTTTCGGAAGGTGTCCAATTGAGGTTCACTGCATCGTGGCTACGTCCGGCAGGGTGCCAATCGAGAGAGCCGAAAATACGGTCGTCGTCCAACGCAATTACTTGTCTACCTACTTTTGCGCTAAGAGTATTAATGAGAGGGAATTCGGCGTAAGCCTCGAAAACCGACATACCGCCTGTTCTATCGACGGCTTGTATTTGTTGTGCTTGCCCCCAAACGTTCACGTTTTGGAGAGAAACGTACAAATGTAGGCGGTCGCTATGCTTATAGTCGAAGTTTAAGCGCACGCGGTTGTTGGTGAGGATAGCAGGCGATTCACCTTCTACTAAAGGGCGATATGCCCCATTGCGGTACTCGAAGCGCGGACGAATTTGTGCTGATAGCGTGAACTCGTTATCGGCAGGTGGCGGAGGAGGTGGCGTCATCATCTCTTCCATAGGAGGTTGTGGAGGAGGAACACCTTCATTAGGGGCAGGAGGATTTTCTACCTGCGCAGTTGCTAAAGAGGGGTACAAAACGAAAGCGGTACCCAAAGCAAAAAATGATAATAAATGTTTTTTCATTGGTATAGTGTTTTTAAAATGTTTTACGTTTAAAATAGGTTAAAATGCTGAAAATAAGACACAAGACCACAGCTTCTTATTTAGAATTACAATAAAATAAGGATATATCTTTATTTTCTTTTGCAAATGTAAGGAAACTATTTTACATTTGCAACGAAAAGCAACGAAAAAAATATTTTTTATATAATGGCGACAACAGATAACAACACCCCATCTACTAAAAAAGGACGATGGTTTCGTTTCTTAATTCCCTCGTTAGTAGGGATACTGATAGGGCTTTGTGGATACATATTTTATATATCCAAAGCATACACCTATCTGTCCGACGACCCCAAGGCGTGTGTGAACTGCCATATTATGGAGCCTGAGTATGCTACGTGGATGCACTCTTCGCACGGTCGCAATACTGTGTGTAACGATTGTCACGTGCCTCACGACAACGTTTTTCGCAAATATTATTTTAAAGCGAACGACGGACTTCGCCACGCTACAATGTTCACCTTCCGTATGGAACCACAAGTGATTAAGATGCACACTCCAGGGCAAACAGTGGTACAAGAAAATTGTATTCGTTGCCATAGTACTTTGGTAAGTGAAGTGCAAGCGGGCAAGGTGACTGCTAAAATGGCACACGCTGATAACGGTAAATTGTGCTGGGACTGCCACCGAGAAGTACCTCACAGTCGCGTACGAGGGCTTAATGCTGCTCCTCATTCGCCTGTGCCTATTGTGGACAATATGCCTAGCAACACTCCCGATTGGCTTGACAAAATGGTGAAAAACAGAGAAAAATCAAATAATTAAAAAAAACGAAATATAATTTATACAGCGATGAAAAAGAAACATTGGTTAATTGCAGGTTTATTAGCAGTGGTTACCTTTTTATTAGGTCTATTGGCTAATTCGATAATGAACAGATCAACAGAAGCTCAGTTAATAGCTAGAGGTGGTAATAACCTTAAAGAAGGTGAATGTCGCAATGAGCTTTACGAACCGTTCTATCCTCGTGAATACGCTTCGTGGGCAGCTACTGCCGACACTACTTTCCGCTCTAAGTATATGAGTAGTAATGATGATGATTTGCTCGCTTTGCGCCCCGAAATGGTAATCCTTTGGGCTGGTTATTCTTTCTCTAAGGGATACAACGCTCCACGCGGACATATGCACGCTATTGAAGACGTTACTAAAATCCTCCGTACTGGCGCCCCTACCGATTCTACCCACTCTCCTCAACCAGGTACTTGCTGGACTTGTAAAAGCCCTGATGTGCCTCGCCTAATAAAAGAAGTAGGTGCTGAAACTTATTACAGCGCTCCTTGGGATCAATGGGGTAGCCAAATCGTAAATCCTATCGGTTGCGCTACTTGCCACGATACTAAAACTATGAAATTGCAAGTAAGTCAATTGGCTTTACAAGAAGCCTTCAAACGTCAAGGTCGCGATATCAATAAAGCTACTCATCAAGAGATGCGTTCTCTTGTGTGTGCGCAATGCCACGTAGAGTACTACTTCAAAGGTGATAAAAAATATCTTACTTTCCCTTGGGATAAAGGTATGACTGTTGAAAAGATGGAAGAGTACTACGATGCAGAAGGTTGGACTGACTATGTACACCCACTTAGCCGTACTCCTATCCTCAAAGCACAACACCCCGACTATGAACTTTCTCAACTCGGTATTCACGGACAACGCGGCGTTTCTTGTGCCGATTGCCATATGCCTTACAAAACTGATGGTGCTGTGAAATTCACCGATCACCAAATCAGTAGCCCTTTGCGTAACGTATCTGCAAGCTGTCAAACTTGTCACCGCCAAAGTGAAGAAGAATTGGTGAAAAACGTATACGATCGCCAAGATGCTGTATATGGTATGCGTATGAAACTCGAAAAACAATTAGCAAAAGTACACTTCAAAGCTAAATTCTTGTGGGATAACGGTGCTACTGAAGAACAAATGAAACCTACTTTGGCACTTATCCGCAAATCACAATGGCGTTGGGATATGGTACACTCTTCACACGGTGCCGCTTTCCACGCTCCTATCGAATCTGAACGCCTCCTTAGCGATGGTCTTATCTATGCTTATCAAGCTGAAAATAATTTAGATGTGCTTAAAGAAAAACTAAACATCAAAACAGCTTTCGTAATGCCTGATATCAGCACTAAAGCTAAAGCCCAAAAAGAAATCGGTCTAGATATTCCTAAAGAAGAAGCTGCTAAGAAAAGATTCTTGGAAACTATCGTCCCTAAATGGATTAAAGAAGCTAAAGAAAAAGGACGCTTAGTAACCCAAAAGTAATTTAACGAATTACGAATGACATATGACGAGTAGGGGCGAATGTAATTCGCCCCTATTTCTTACCTCTTATCTCTTACCTAACTATGAAACAATATCCTTTCGCTATTCTCGTAGCGTGCATATCCCTTATCATAGGGCTGATACTACAACTTACCTTAGGAAGTATCAGCAAAAGTTGGTTTAGCTTTCCTTACAATGTAATAGGAGGCTTTGCCTTTGTGGTACTCACTACAGCTGTATATTTTATTTTTAGAAAAACAAATTTTATCGTGCGCTTTTCATCAGCGCCTTTTGCTATTGTTACGGTCGTAACCCTTGGGGTACTCACCATTGGTTTGGGGAGCATCAACGTAAATCCTCAAGAGGTAGCAAATAGCTTTCTAGGAAAATTAGGATTAGACGACCTTACCAAAACTTGGTACTTTGGCATTATCTTCGTATTGGCTCTGATGAATCTTTGGTTTTCTATCCTCAAACGCTCGATGGTCTACCAACGCAAAAACATACCTTTCCTCCTCAATCACTTTGGCTTATGGCTTACAATGTTCGCTGGCATATTAGGTCAGGGAGATATTATACGTCTGAAAATGAACCTCTATAAGGATAAACTCGAATGGCGCGCTACTACTGAAGATAATCAAATGGTAGAACTCCCCATTGCAATGGAACTCAAAGAGTTCAGTATTGATATTTATCCTAACAAACTATTTGTGATTGATAGTACAGGTTCTGCTTTGCCTACTGAAAAACCTCAAGGCTTTATGCTCGAAAAAGACGGCGACTATGCAACCCTGCTGAACTGGAAAATTACTCTTCACCAATATCTCGAAAAAGCTATTCCCGATACCGATAGTACCTACATCAATCACACGATGTGGGGTGCGACCAATGCGGCTAAGGTAACCGTAGAAGACCTTCGTACTCACAAAAAGAAAACCGATTGGATTTCTGCAGGTAACTTCCAATTCTCACCTCGTGCCATTCATTTAGACGATGAGCATACCTTGGTAATGGCTCCTGCCGAAGCACGTAAATTCCAATCTGAGGTATTAGTATATCAAAAAGGAAAACAAGAAGTTTTAGAAGAAAAAATAGAGGTGAATCACCCTATCAGTGTAGGTGGTTGGCGTATTTACCAATTGAGTTATGACGAGCGTATGGGACGTTGGTCAGAACTTAGTGTGGTAGAACTCATTTCCGACCCTTGGTTACCTGTCGTTTATGTAGGAATTTTCTTACTACTTGCTGGCGGTATTGCTCTACTCTTTGAAGTAAAAACTAAAACAGCTAACAAGTAACAGCTAACGCTGTTGTTAATTATTAATTGTCAATTGTTAATTAAAAATGTGGCATTATTTTAATCTTATAACATATATCACAGTAGCTTTGTGGCTACTTTCAGGTACGCTTATCTACAGCAAGAGCAAAGCGCTTAGAGGAGTGAGTATTGTAGCTCACTTGGTAGCTACCTTAACCATAGGAGGTTTTATTGTTGCCTTATGGCAAAACTTAGACCGTCCGCCATTGCGCACACTTGCCGAAACGCGTATTTGGTATGCCTTTTTTATGGGACTCATAGGCTGTGCTATCTATTGGCTCTATCGCCAAAAGTGGATGCTTAGCTATTCAGCAGTAATGGGTATTGTATTTATAGTGCTTACCTACACTCACCCCGATACAATGAACAAAGCCCTGATGCCTGCCTTACAGAGCGTGTGGTTCATTCCACACGTAATCGTGTATATCTTTGCTTATGCGATGTTGGGTATGGCTTCACTTACTGCTTTTTATGGCATTTATCGCTATAAAAAAGGACAAGAAGTACAATCAATTTTTATCGTTATCGACCAACTCGTAAAAATAGGTTATGTATTTCTCACCTTTGGATTGCTTTTTGGAGCCCTTTGGGCAAAAGAAGCGTGGGGACACTATTGGACGTGGGACCCTAAAGAAACTTGGGCGTTTATCACTTGGCTCGGCTATTTAGTATATCTCCACCACAAGTACAATCACAAAGAAAAGAAACCTTTTCAGAGTTTTATCATTGTAGGGCTCGCATTCATACTGTTGCTCATCTGTTGGTTTGGCGTTAACTACTTGCCAACGGCACAAATGAGTGTACATACCTATTCAGGATAAATAATTAAAAAAGCTGTTAAGCGAAGGGATTAACAGCTTTTTTACTTGTTGTGCTACGATTTTTGCTGAAAGTTATAACTGCCCGTGTAGCTTACACCTTCCCATTGGCTAATTCTCTAATTTCTCAACCCGCCTATCCTCTTTCCGTCAAAACCCTAGTGCCTATGGCCTAAGGCCTATTGCCTTTTCCCTTTCTTTCGCCTCGAAACCCTGTTTTTAACATTTTTAGTGCTGTTGTATTACATTACGAATCAACTACTTATATACCTTTTCTATACCAATCGTCCAAGATTCGTATAAGCTTCCTATAAGCTCTCTATAAGCTAACCCCACCCAATTTACAGCTCATCTTTTACCTTTTATCTAAAATACTACTTTTGAAAATCTCCGTTTCCTTCCGATATACTCAGACTCTCTCTGAAAAGTTGTTTATCAATACTCAAAAAATAAAAATACGTCCTTTTTGTTGTTTTTTTTCGGTAGAGTTGCTACTTTTGCAATTTAACTACTTAATGTAGAGAATCATTTTTTTTAATGTTACAAAGCAATTCTTTTAGGCATTTATTTTGGAGTTCAGTGGATAATTTCCTACAACAAATATTGAATTTTGTAGTAGGGATTATTTTGGCTCGTATCCTCGTGCCTGAAGATTTTGGTCTTATTGGTATTGCTACCTTCTTCATTACTGTAACAAATGTTTTGGTAGAAGGAGGTTTTGGGGCAGCACTTATCAATAAAAAGAACACTACACAAACCGATTATAGCACTATCTTCTTTATAAACATAGGGTTTTCAGTCTTTTTATACCTACTCCTCTATGTCTCATCAGCAGGGATAGCCTCTTTTTTTGGTAACCCTCCTATTCAGCCTCTATTACAGTTATTAGGACTTAACATTGTATTAGTTTCCTTTGAACTTATACATCGCACTATACTTATAAAAGAATTAGCTTTCAGAAAGATTGCTGTTGTTTCGTTCATTTCTGTAACTATCAGTGCCGTTTGCGCTATCGTAATGGCAAAAAGAGGCTGGGGCGTGTACAGTTTGGTGTATAGAGTGCTTATTGGAGAAGCTATTACAGTCGTACTTTTTTGGATTTTAAATAAATGGCGTCCCAGTTGCTTGTTCTCTTGGCACTCGTTTAAACAGTTGTTTTTGTATGGAGGGAATTTGCTGTTTTCAAACCTGCTAAATATCCTGCAAACTAATATTTACTACGTGTTTATTGGTAAGTTTTTCAGTGCAAGTGCTTTGGGTTATTACACTCGTGCAGTAACCTTTCGCGATTTGTTTTCTTCCAATATTTCTACGATTGTAAAAAAGGTAAGTTTCTCAACTCTTTCTAAGGAAGAAAATCTCAAAGCCAAAAGTGATAAGTTCTTCTTTTTGAAAAAGTTACTTTCTTATTAGTGAGTTTTGTGAGTTGTGTGCTATTTTTTGCTTCAAAGGAGATAATTATTATTATATTATCAGAAAAATGGACGGAAAGTATCCCGATATTACAAATCCTTTCCCTTTCAGGAGTCTTTATAGTGCTTTATAACTTAAATATCGATTATTTTGCGGTATTAGGTGACACTAACCAATATTTACGGATAGAACTCATCGGGAAACTGCTCATTATTCCCGTTCTTTTGATTGTCTACTGCGGAAGTTTTCAGTGGGTGCTCTACGGAATTGTAATCCACAGTGTGATAATGTTCCTTTGGGTGAGTTTCTCTCTTGATAAAGTACTCAAAGGAATTTTAAAGCATCAGTTATGGAATCTGCTGAAAGTAGCCATTATATTTGTAGGGCTATTATTGATAGCCTATTTTACCCGAGTTATTGAATTTCAAAATTTATACCTCTCTTTTGTGTTAAAATGTTTAGTGATAGGGCTGCTTTTCGCTGTGTTTTATGCAAAGGAAGTGAAACAAATTATGTATAAAAATAAAAAACTATGATTACACCATTAGGAATTTCAGAAGCGTATTTTAAGCTATTGTATAACGTTGGTTATGCACTAATGGCTATTATAGCCCTCGTTTGGGCATACCAAATGGATAGAGGTAATGAAGATAAATTACCTTCTTTTATTTCAAAACACGCTTTACCTTTCTTTGTGCTTTATTTTATCGTGATTGTAGGGTTTAGAGATGTAACTGTAGGTACAGATACGGTAAATTATCACTACTGGATGGCAGGCGATGTACCCCAAGAGGCGAAAATGGAGGTAATGTTCAGCTGGTTGATGGCGGGATTAAGTAGTATAGGCGCTCCTTTTTCGGTATTTTTACTAATAATTGCAGGGCTTTTCTACGGAATCATAGCCTATGCTTTGAAAAACTTAAGTAACAAATACCAAGCGAATACTTTTTTTGTTTTTTTCTCCTTTGTGTCATTGTTTTTTGCAGAGAGTTTAGCCATTAATATTATCAGACAAGGACTTTCTTTAGCTTTTTTAATATTTGCTTATAGTTTATGGGAAAGAAAGCAATACATAGCTTATTTATTTCTATTATTAGCCTTTATTACTCATACCACTGTAATAATTCCTATTGTCGTATTTCTGCTATTGCAATTAGTAGCCAAAAGAATTCCGTTGTACTATTTTTTAGCCTTATACGTATTGGGGATTGTTTTAGCCTATCTAAATATAGGGCTGTTAAATATTGCTTCGGTTATGGAAGTTATTTTGCGGAAAGACCCAGGGCGATTTAGTACTTATTTTCTAAATGATGATGGCTTATATCAAGTGGGATTCAAGCCACAATTTGTAGCTTTTACCACGCTATTTCTGGGGATAGGGCTCTATATACGTAAGCAATCGTTTATGGTAGCGAGCGCTTGGAGTACCTCTTACGACCAGCTTTTAAAATACTTTGTAAGCGTAAGTTTTCTGTTTTTTATGGCATTCCAGATTCCGTATTCCGACCGTTGGGGACTTTTTGCTTGGATAGCAATTCCGTTTATTGTACTGCCTTGTTTTTCAAAAGACTTTAAACCTAAGACCGCCGTGATTGCTTTTTTCATTTTCCTATACGCTTTTTTCACTTTGTACAACACTTTAAAACACGCATAGATGGTAACCATTGGACTCCCTTTTTACAATGCCGAAAAGTATTTAGCTTTAGCCATTGAATCGGTACAAGCTCAAACGTATAACGATTGGGAATTGTTGCTATTGGACGATGGAAGCACTGACAATTCTTTATCTATTGCTCAAAGCTATGCTCAGAAAGACAGTCGTATAAGAGTGTTATCAGATAACAAAAATAGAAAATCGGGCTATAGACATAATCAAGCTGCTCAATTAACAAAAACTAAATATCTTGCTAAAATGGACGCCGATGATATAATGCACCCTAACCGTATTGCTCGACAAGTAGAGATATTAGAAACACACTCCGAAATAGATGTATTAGGTACCAATGCGTATATCATCAATGATGATAACAAAGTGATAGGAACGCGATACCCCATTGATTCCGAAGAAAGACTGGAACAAGTGAAGGATTTTATGCAACCTACTATAATGGCAAAGACTGAATGGTTTTTAGCAAACCCTTACGATATCGAGGCTATTCGCTTAGAAGATGCTGAGTTGTGGTATCGCACCCACTCAAAATACCATTTTGTGCGTTTGAATGAGCCGTTGCTGTTTTATAGAGAAGTGGGCAATAACTATTACAAGAAGTATTTTTTAGCTCAGCAAAGTAAAGCCTATATTTTTAGTAAATATCCTGATGAAAGCTATTGGAAACACTATTTTAGAGCGAATTTTCTCAAAGGTATTGTATATAGAATAGCTCATATTTTTGGTATGGAGCAATGGCTTGTGAATAGGCGCAATGTAAAAATCAACCCTGTAAAACCTTATACAGCTTATCAAGATGAAAACAAAACTATTTAGAACTGCCACTGTACCCTCGTCTTTAAACTCACTGCTAAAAGGGCAACTAAAGTTCTTGAACGAGACTTTTGAGGTAACTGCTATTTCGGGTGAAGGAGAAGACTTGGAAGAGGTAAAGAGGCGAGAAGGGGTAAATACCTTTGCTATCGCAATGTCGCGCCCTATTGCTCCCTTGAAAGATTTGAGTTCTCTACTGAAACTTTATCGCTTGTTTAAGAGAGAAAAACCTACTATAGTACATTCTATTACTCCAAAGGCAGGCTTATTGAGTATGCTGGCTGCAAAAATGGCAGGAGTACCTATCAGGATACATACTTTCACCGGACTCATTTTTCCCACTCGCAAAGGTTTAATGCAACGGCTACTCATAGCGATGGATAAGTTACTATGCTGGTCGGCTACCGATATATATCCCGAAGGTGAAGGAGTAAAAAGAGATTTACAGCGATTTCATATTACAGCAAAACCCTTAAAAGTATTGGCTAATGGCAATATCAACGGGATAGATACCGATTATTTTTCTAAAACACATTTTTCGGCTACTGATAAAGCTACTTTACGAGCATCGTTAGAGATAGGAGCAGGAGATTTTGTATACATATTTGTAGGAAGATTAGTAGGTGATAAGGGCATTAATGAATTGGTTACCGCTTTTCAAGCACAGAAACAGCAAACAACATCCCCTATAAAACTGCTATTGGTAGGCAGACAAGAAGCTCATTTAGACCCCTTGCAAACTAAAACATTAAGCGCCATAAATACAGACCCTGATATTATATCCGTAGGAGAGCAAAAAGACGTGCGCCCTTATTTGGCAATAGCCAACTGTTTTGTATTCCCAAGTTATCGCGAAGGCTTTCCCAATGTAGTATTAGAGGCAGGTGCTATGGAATTGCCTTGTATCGTAACCGATATCAACGGTAGTAACGAAATTATTATAGAAAACAAAAACGGACTTATCGTTCCTCCTAAAAATGCAAAAGCTTTTCAAAAAGCAATGACAGAGTTATTAAATAACAAAGAACTATATGAATATTTACAGCTGAATAGCAGAACTCTTATCGCCAACAGATATCAGCGGGAAGAAGTGTGGAAAGCTCTTTTGAACGAATACAATAATTTATTAAAAACTAAAAATTTATAGATTAATATGAAGATGATAAAACGTTTATTAGCATTTTTAAAATTACATTTATTTGAGATATTACTACTTGTCTTTTGTATTGTAATGCCTTATACTTTAGGGAGATATGTTTCATTAAGAGGAGTGTTGGCAAGTTTTTTATTTTTTCTTGTTTTGAAACGCATACACTATTGGGTATTTTCAATAGTTTTCTTGCTTATTGTTATTACTTGTATGTTGTTTGCTCCGATAATAATGTGGTTTGGAGCACCTCCTGCTACTCTGGTAGGAGCTTTTTTTGAAACTAATTATCAAGAGAGCAAAGAATTTTTAAAAACTTTACCTTTTTATACCTATCTTATTTCGTTGCTAATCCTCCTATATGGAATACTAATTTTATATTTAGGAAGAAAAAAGAAAGGATTTTATTACACTAAAAAACAACTATTGATAACCTTATTATTTTGTGTATTAGGAGGTTATTTCGCATTAGGAAAATCACACGTGAAGACCAATACGGAAAGCAGATGGGAATTATCTGCATCAAGAGTTTCTTTTATAGGTTTTTATGATTTTATGTATCAAAGCGTTACAGAATACCAACAGTTAAGAAAATCACTAAGTAAGGAAATTAAAGAAAAGGCTTCTTGGGAAATAACCTCAGTAGCCCCTACTTACAAGAACTATGTATTAGTGATTGGAGAAAGTGTGCGAAGAGACTATATGTCGTTATATGGTTTTCCTTTAGAAAACTCTACGTTTCTAAAAAATGTAAAAGGCACTGTAATAGAAGGATATACAGCGGCTGGTGCTAATACTACAACTGCTTTGTTGCGAATGTTTTTACAGATAAAAAACAACGATTTTGTATATGCAAACAATATTGTATCATTAGCAAAAGAGGCGGGATTTGAAGTTTATTGGCTTTCTAATCAAGGTACTGTAGGAGAATACGATACACCTATTGCTAAAATAGCAGCTTTGTCAAATCATTATGATTTTACGAAAACGGGAGATTATTCTTCTATTAACTATTTTGATACTGTTTTGTTACCTACTTTTGAGAAAAGACTGAATGAAAAGAGTTCAAAGAACCGTTTGTTTATCATTCATATAATGGGATCCCACGAATATTTCGAAGATAGGCTTTCAAATGCTATTCATTACAATTATTACAACAGAATTATTTCAGCTTATCTACAAACCATAGAACAAACAGATGATTTCTTAAAACAAATATACGAAAAATTACAACAACAAGGAGAACCTTTTTCTATGATATATTTTTCAGACCACGGATTAGCTACTAAAGAACGAGAAAGTAAAAATGCGTGGTTGGTACACGGATACAGTAAAGAAGCTTTCGAAACACCTTTTATACAAATCAATAGCGATGACACAGAACACAAGATGTTAAAGGTACAAAAATCGGGATTTCATTTCTTAAGTGGTTATGCGCATTGGTTAGGAATTCGAGAGAAGAGCCTTAATCCTGATTACGATTTTCTTTCAGACAAGAATGATATAATAGAGGAGTTTAACCAATATGTACCATTTGATACTTTGGAAGAAGATCCTATTTTGATAGATAAAAAACATAGATAATGTGTTGCTTCTTCTAAAAAATAATTGTACATTTGTAGCCTGATTAACCATTTTAGCGTTTTATACGAATGAGAAACCTATTTGCTTTTACCACTCTATGGGTGGCTTTATCACTACACGCACAACAGCAACCCGTGGATTATATCAATCCGCTTATTGGTACTTCTAACTTTGGTGCTACGCACCCTGGCGCAATTGCTCCCCGCGGTATGCTTAGCATTTCGCCTTTCAATGTAGCTTTCGATACTACGGGAGTGAAAGCTCCTCTCGAAAAAGATAGTCGCTGGCTTTCTAATCCTTATGTAAATGAAAATAAATTCTTCACCGGACTTACCCACGTGAACCTCAGCGGTGTGGGTTGTCCTGAACTCGGGGTGATTATCGCAATGCCTACTACTGGTAAATTGGAGGTAAATCACCTAAAATATGGCTCAACCTACCAAAATGAGGTGGCTAAAGCGGGCTATTACAGCAACTTCCTTACTAAATACCATATCAAAACTGAAGCTACCGCCACTACAAGGGCTGGTATTACTCGCTATCACTTCCCGAAAGGAGAAGCTAACCTACTTATCAACCTCGGACTTGGACTCACCAACGAAAAGGGTGCGATGCTGAAATTCGTATCGCCTACCGAGGTGGAAGGTATGCGTATGGTAGGGACTTTCTGCTATAACAGTCCGGAGCTGGCCTATCCGGTGTATTTCGTAGCTAAAGTAAGCAAAGTAGCACCTTCTTATGGCGTTTGGCATACGCCCGAAAAACACCAAGGGGTGGAAGCTCAATGGATGTGGTACAATGGCAAAACTCGCCTCAAAGAACAATTTGCCCGCGAGGTAGTAGGCGATAGTATAGGGGCGTATTTCCGCTATAAATTCGACAAAGAAGAGGTGGTTGAACTAAAAGTGGGCATTTCGTACGTGAGCATAGCCAACGCCCGTGAAAACCTTGAAAAAGAGATAGGCAACCGCACTTTCAACGAGGTGTACACCGCTACCCGCCAAACGTGGAACGATACCCTCCGCGCTACCGTAGAAGGCGGTACTGATGACCAAAAAACGATATTCTACACAGCGCTCTATCACGCGCTTATTCACCCCAACCTTCTGAACGATGTGAATGGTGATTATCCTGAGAGCAAGACTAACAAAATAGGCAAAAATCACCAGCGTTATACGGTGTTCTCGCTTTGGGATACCTATCGCAATTACCACCAATTGCTCACCTTGCTCTACCCCGAACAGCAACTGCAAATAGTGCGCACGATGCTCGACATCTACAAAGAAAGCGGTTGGCTGCCCAAATGGGAACTCAATTCTACCGAAACCTTTACGATGGTAGGCGACCCTGCCAGCATAGTATTAGCCGATACTTACCTGCGCGGTCTCACCGATTTTGATATACAAACAGCTTATGAGGCGATGCTCAAAGGGGCAAATACCCTTGAAAATAACCCTATACGCCCAGGGGTAAAAGAGTATTGGAAATTGGGCTACCTGAGTGTAGACGGAGGGGTAAAAGGTCCTGTGTCTACTACCCAAGAGTACAATGCTGCCGACTTTGGCATTGCACAAATTGCCAAGAAACTCGGCAAAAAATCCGATTACGAGAAATTTAACAAACAAGCCTATTCGTATAGAAAATTATTTGATAAAGAAACCCATTTATTGCGTCCGCGTCACGCCAATGGCAAGTGGTATGCGCCTTTCAACCCCGAAAGTGGAGCTAATTTTGAAGAGAATGTGGGCTATATCGAGGGCAATGCTTGGCAATACGTATATATGGTAACCCACGATGTAAAAGGAATGATCAAGCTAATGGGCGGTGAAAAACCTTTTGAAAAGCAACTCGACCATATTTTCGACAGTAAACAGTACGATATGGCAAACGAACCCGATATTGCCTATCCGTATCTCTACAACTTCCTAAAAGGCAAAGAGTGGAAAACCCAACAGAAAGTAGACCAACTCATCAATGAGTATTTTCAAAACAAACCTGCGGGGCTCCCAGGCAATGAAGACACAGGAGTAATGTCGGTTTGGCTCATTTATGGAATGGCAGGTTTTTATCCTATTACTCCCGCTGAGCCTAACTATACTTTCACCTCGCCTAAGTTTACTAAAATCACCCTCAAACGCAATCCGCAGTACTATCCTGCTGGTGATTTGGTAATAGAAAGTAATGCTTCGCCTGAAAACATTTACATTAAGAACATTTACATCGACGACAAGCCTTACAAAACCTATTTTATCAGTCACGAGGCGCTGAAGAATGCGAAGAAAATACGATTTGAGTTAGGTAAGAGATAAAAAAAGTGTGATACTGAGGCTATTCAAAAAAAACTAAATCACATTTCCGTCACTACACTTTGCCAAAGTTTCAGACTTTGGCAAAGTTGAAAATAAATCAGTAAAAAAACCACCGCTGTCGCGAGCTTATAGCTCGTGCTAAACAAATTAATAAATCAACACATTAACAAATTGCCTTTGCGTAATTCGTCACTCGTAATTCGTAATTATTATGCGTAAACTTCATTTAATTCTTTCCCTGATAGCAGGGGTATTCATTTTGCTGGGGGCTCTCACGGGGGGCATCTTAGCAGGTGAATCGGTGTATAACCAAACGTTACTACCTTATAAAAGTGTAGCGTTTGAAAGCACTACTCTTGCCCAAACAATTGCCGTTTTGAAGGAAAAGAATATAGATGCGCTCAAACTCTCTATCGACCGCAATCACTTTGTGCAAATAGAGACTGCTGAGGGCGAAAAACTCTTTATCCATCCGCAATCGGGGGAGGTCATCAAAGGGGATTACAAACCCTCGAAGTTTATACAATTCGTCAAAACACTACACCGCTCGCTCTATATGGGCAAAACGGGACGGGTGATTATGGGAGTTACAGCTTTGTGTTTGTGTGTAGTAGCCTTGTCGGGTATATGGCTCATCGCGCGCAAACAGCAACGCTGGGGCAGGTTCTTCCACAAACTTCCTCAAGAAAAATTCTACAATCATTACCACAGTGCTCTGGGGCGCTGGGCGCTCGTGCCTATCTTTATCATTGCCCTCACGGGGGTGTATATGATGCTCGAAACAGTGGGAGTGTTTCCTAAGTTCAAAGCCGAACACAATTACGATGTTAGCACACTACAAGAAACGCCCGCAAAACCCGCTAAAGACTTCCCCGTTTTCCAAGTGCCTCTCGCCGAAGTGCGCCAAGTGGAATTCCCTGCTTTTGAAGATGTAGAAGAGGTCTATAAAGTAGATTTCATCGATAAAAACATCGTAGTCAATCAGTTTACGGGTGAGGTGATTAGCACCTCCACTTCTCCTTACAAAGGCTTGGCGTATTTGGTGCGCACCCTGCACATCGGCAAAGGGCATTACCTCTGGGCAACCGTCTTGTTGCTCTCGTGTGTGGCGCTGTTGTTCTTCCTCTACTCTGGTTTTGCGATGACCCTCAGAAAACGAAAGAAAGGCATCAACAATCCGTTTGATAAAAGCGAATGTGAATACATTGTGTTAGTAGGCACTGAAGGAGGCACCACCCGCAGGTTTGCTATCCTTTTCCATAACGAACTCCTCCGTTTAGGCAAACGTTCTTACCTGACCGATATGAACGCCTACACTCGTTTTGCTAAAGCAGAGCAACTCATTGTATTTACTTGCACTTATGGCGATGGCGAGGCACCTATCAATGCGACTCACTTTGCACACTTATGGGCGAAATATCCCCCCGCACAACCTTTGGCGTATAGCGTACTCGGCTTTGGCTCTGATACTTACCCCGATTTCTGCAAATATGCCAAAGAAGTAGACCAACTATTGTCGGCTACTGCACAAGCAGAATGTGTGCTGCCTTTGCATACCGTAAACGACCAAGATTTTGGTCAGTTTAAAGCGTGGGCAACGGCTTGGGCTATGACGCAAAAGCTCTCTTTGGCTTTGCCTGATGATTTCAGCGTACAACCTCAGCGCAAACCGCTCTCTTTTACGGTAACAGAGAAAACGCCCGTAATGGACGACGATATTTTCCTAATAGCGCTACGCCCGTCCCAAAAAAGTAGTTTTGTATCTGGCGACCTCTTGGGCATTACCCCTGAAGATGGACGCGAACGACTCTATTCGGTTGCCAAATACCAAGGAGATGTGTGGTTGAGCGTGAAGTTACATTCACAAGGGGTGGTGTCTAACCTGCTGAACAATTTGCAAATAGGCGATACATTGCAAGCTGCTTTGGTAGCCAACAAACACTTCCATTTTCCTAAAAAAGCACCTCAAGTGGTCTGTATTGCCAATGGTTCGGGGATGGCGCCCTTTATAGGAATGATAGCCGAAAATACCCAAAAGAAACCTATCACCCTGATATGGGGTTGTCGCCGTGAAGCCTCTTTGGAAATCTACCGCCCTTATATAGAACAGTTTACTCGCGAAGGAAAGATAGCCAACTATTGGCAAGCTCTCTCGCGTGAAGGGGATAAATTCTACGTGCAAGACATCTTGCGAAGAGAAGCCTCTTTCTTTGCTAAACTCCTTAAAAACAAAGGAATTATAATGATATGCGGGTCGGTTGCAATGAAAAAAGCGGTGACCGAAGTCTTAGAGGCGATTTGTAGAGAGCATTTAGAAAAACCGCTGAGCTACTACCAAAACAAAGGGCAAATCAAAACGGATTGTTATTGATTAGATAAGAGCAAAGAATATGACAACACATTTTTTATACATAGAACCTAATACTTCAATAGAGGAAGTAAAGTTGCTTTTTGAGGCGCATTTGCTTTCAGCTTTGCCCGTGTGCGAAGGCAATACTTTTATAGGGGTACTCCGTAAAGAAGCAGTAGATGAGGAAGATAAAGAAACTACAGTAGCCGATTATCAGTATGCGTTAGAACGCTTTTTTGTGCCGCTAACTGCTACGTGGGATACCGTAATAGAAGCTTTCGCTTCCTATCACACCGATATGCTCCCCGTAATAAATGAGACTCAGCAATTTATAGGTTATTACTACTTGGGAGACTTTATACAACAACTCACCAAAACGCCTTTTATACAAGAAGCGGGTCGGATACTCATCTTAGAGAAAAGTGCTCACAATTATTCTTTTACTGAAACTAGTAAGATAGTGGAAGGAAATGGAGGTAAGGTATTAGGGATTTACCTCTCTAATCGCACGGAAGACAACGTGCATATCACACTCAAACTCGCAAGCGAACGATTTTCGGATATACTACAGGACTTCCGTCGTTATGGCTATGGTATCCTTACCGAAAAAGACGACGATCACTACCGCCAAGAACTCAAAGACATCGCTGATTATTTTGAAAAATACTTAGACTTAGGTAACAGATAAGAGGTAAGAATAATCTTTAACTAAATATATTATGAAACGTTTTTTAATCACTGCTATGCTTTTAAGTATTTCGGTATTTAGCTATAGCCAAATAGCCGTAGGGGTGAAAGTTGCTAATCCGTTTGTAGCAGTTAATGTAATGAAACATCAAATTGCAAATACACCTAAGGGGATTAGAAACGGAGGAGGTATTTTTGGTGAGTTTTATATAGGGGCTTTTAATATAGGAGCTTTTATGCGAATGCCTCTAAAAACACATTGGGCACTACAAACCGAAGTGTTGTTCAAGCGTGAAGGGGTTTGGTTTTTTCATCAAGAGGAAACAATAGAAGAACTTCTCTCTGATCGTGGAACATACGAATTTTGGTATGCTGAGGTTCCTATCCTGTTACAATGGGAAGGAAAGCGCACCGTAAGAGGATTTGTACAATTAGGCATTGCGCCTAAGTTCTTAACTTCAGCAAAGTACTCTGCTGTTTTAGAAAAAGACGACCATAATGTTACGAGCTCTTTTAATAGGGTTGTTCTCAATTTAAATGTTGGGGGAGGTGTTTTATGGAACAGAAGAGATTGGGTTTTTACTGCTGATGGAAGACTCGCTACCAACCTTACACCACTTACTTCTGAAAAGAACACCCCTGATATTGATTTCAGTAAGGCGCAAAGCTATTATTTTGCATTTTCTTTAGGGGCAGGCTACAAGCCTTTTAAAAAGAAAGCATTGCCTTTAGAAAGGGCTACTCCCCAAGAAGAGCTCCCAACAATTACTAATGATAGTATTCCTGCTGAGGTGAATACACCACAAGAACAAGAATTTTAACTTTTAACAACATATATTATGAAACGTTTTTTAATCACCATCGTTTTTTTGAGTGTTGCTACACTCGGTTTTTCTCAAACAGCCATAGGAGTAAAACTTAATAATCCTTTGGCAACGGTAAGCGTTATAACTCCTAAAACAGCCAATGAAAGCTATAATATAGAGTACTTTGGGCATTCAGGAGTTTTTAATACAGGCGTATTCTTCCGCCTTCCGCTCAAGACCCATTGGGTATTCTTACCCGAAGTGATGTACAAACGCGAAGCTATTCCTTTTCGCCCCGAAGGTTCTGATTTAAAACTATCCGACCGTCATTTTATTCGTTTTGATTGCTTGGAAGTGCCTATTTTACTACAAATAGAAGGTAAAAAGAAATTTAGGGGCTTTGGACAAATAGGAGTAGCTCCTAAATTCTTACTTTTAGCCTCTTATTCCGAGAAACAATACAGTGAAAAGTATGATATCACCTCACATTTCAATAGTGTTGTGATGAATTTGCATTTAGGAGGAGGTGTGATGTGGGAATTTCCTAAAATCATCCTTACCGTAGATGGTCGTTTTTCTACCAATCTATCGCCTCTCACCAATCAAGAACCTACTCCTTATCTAAACTTTAAAGACGCTCAAAGTTATTACTTTGCCATTTCGGTAGGTGTAGGTTTTAAACTCTCTAAAAACAGACCTTTACAGGAGCAAGAGCCTCCTGCAATTGCACCACAGCCTGAGAGTACAGCACCTGTAGAAGCACCTACTGAGGAGACAACAGAGGTGAAAGAAGAATAGAAAAGTTTGAGAGGCTACCCGAAAATATTTTAAACTCTTCGGGTAGCCTCTCAATTGCTAACATAAATATTCTTATTTCCTTATTTCAGTTCTCTGATAAGGTACATATATACTGGGAAGTGGTCAGAATATCCCCAAGTGTAATTACCATTGCTCATACTGCGGAAAGGATATCCCTTATAGCGCCCTTTGGGGTTAGCCAAATACGAGCGATTGAATATCCCCGTTTTCCAGTAGCGGTAACTACTCTTGTCTTCTTTTAGCAAATCATAAGTAAAGTAGAATTGGTCAAAGAGGTTCCAGCCGTCCTGATAGGCTAACGTTCCCATTCCTTTTTTCAGCATAGCCTCCATAGGGTCAAATAACTCCCCTTGTTTTACATCTTCTTTTTTGTCTTTGGTTTTTAACACATTCTTAAAGCCTGAGTTAATAGGGTCGTCATTAAAGTCACCCATTGCTATCACTTTAGCATTAGGGTCTTTGCTGAGGAGTGAATCTATAATTTTCTTGTTCAAAGCCGCCGCTTTTTCACGACTGGGTCTACTTTTAGCTTCTCCTCCAAAACGCGAAGGCCAGTGGTTTACTATAAAATGAATCATTTCACCGTCCAATTCACCACTTACTAACAGTTGATCGCGAGTGTAAAGAGGCTTCCCGTCATCTTTGGTGAGGTATAAAGGGTGTGGAAATGAAGCAGTAGGTTTAAACACGCTTTTCTTGTAGATGAGAGCTACATCCACCCCACGAGCGTCGGGTGATTCGTAATGTACAATCCCATAATTATATCTCTTCAAATATTCGGTATTGATAAGGTCTCTCACTACCGCTTCGTTTTCTATTTCGGCAAGACCTACTATATCGGGGGCGTGTTTAGTAACATCACTTCCTATTTCCGAAATTACTTTGGCTATCTTGTGTACGTGGTCGTTATACACCTTACTTGTCCAGCGGTCAGCTCCCTCAGGAGTGCGGTCATCATCAAACTTATGAGGGTCATTAATCGTGTCGAAAAGGTTCTCAACGTTGTAAAAAGCAACGGTTCTCACAGCAAACTTCTTTTTTTCTTGTGCGTTTATGTAAGGTGTCATCAAGATGAATGACACCATTAAAAATACTATTCTTTTCATCTATATTAGTTTTAATTTGTTAGTCTTTAGTTATCTCAATATTTTATCGTCTCTCTTAAAATCTTATTCTTCCTCATTTCCTTCATTTGCTAATTTTCTCATTCCCTAATTTCCTCATTCAATTGTCTGTCGTGCTACTTCTATTGCCTGTCGTGCTACGACTAATCGCCTGTCGTGCTACGACTAAAAATCCTATCCAAAAGCCCTTTTTTCTTTTCTTTTCCTTCCTGTGTAGCTGTTTGAGTGCTTGGTGCTGGCGCAGGTGTATTGGCAGGATTTACCACATCGTCTACCGATATATCTTCCTCATCTTCCACATTGTGTAGCTTACCTTTGCGCTCATAAATCCGATAATGCACATCTCCTGCTCTTATGGTATCTTTGGCAGTACTGCTCAAAAGGCGGTCAAAGAAACCTTCGCGTACAGTAGGCTCACATTCAGTTACCTCCGTACGTATCTCTTCGCTTACCTTAAAAGTAGCTCGCGTTAGGTCTTTATACTTGCTGTTGCGGTTCAGTTGCGATACAAATAAGGCAGCAATAGGCAATGCCGAGTTAGCTCCTTGTCCCAAACGCGTACTTTTAAAACCTATCTGCTGGTCGTTACCCACCCACGTAATCATTACAAGGTTGGGGAGCATTCCCGCAAACCAACCGTCTTTATTGTCTTGGGTCGTACCTGTTTTACCCGCAAGGTCATTGGTAAGTCCGTATTGTCCACGCATACGTGATGCGGTACCTTCGTTCACGGTCGAGCGCATCATCTGTATCATTATTTGCGCAGTGCGTTCACTCAGTGCAGGAGCTAAAACCTTAGGTTTGCGTTCCCATATTACTTCTCCTTTTTTGTTCTCTATTCGGGTGATAAAATAAGGCTCTACAGGCACTCCTTTGTTCGCAAAAGCCGTATAAGCCTTAGCTACTTCTATCACCGATAGTTCAGCCGAACCCAATGCTATCGAAGGCACATTCGGTAGGGGAGAAGTGATGCCTAACTGTCGTGTTTTCTTTATCACATTCTTTAGCCCCGCATAAAAGAGCGTTTGTACAGCTATGGTGTTCAACGATTCTCGTAATCCCTTGCATACTGAGTAATATATGTTAGGGTCATCGTCAGTCTTAGAAGCGTTGCGTGGCGACCAATATTCGTAATCAGCATAGGTCAAAGGCAGAGGCGAAAAGTGCGTGCACACAGGCATTCCCATCTCTAAGGCAGTAGCGTATACTATCGGTTTAAAAACTGAGCCCACTTGGCGACGGCTTTGTAGGATATGGTCGTACTTAAAGTAGCGGAAGTCTGCCCCACCCACATAAGTTTTAATTGCCCCTGTTTGAGGCTCTACACTCACAAATCCCGTGTTTAATATGCGTATAAAACGCGACAAACTGTCCAATGTACTATGCCTTTTGATACTGTCTTCGGTATAGAGAGATAAATCCATCGGCTTCTTCTCACTCAGTTTCGCCCATATCTGCGCTTCCGAGAGTTTCTGCTCTTCAAGTTCTTTATAAGCAGGCAACTTCTTCACTTCCTCCTTAAACCAATCACTGTCCAAGTTCCAAGGGGCACGCTTGCCATAGGTCTGTTCAAAATCTTGTTGTAACGATGTCAAATGCTTTTCCACTGCTTTCTCAGCATACTCCTGCATTGTCTTGTCAATGGTAGTATAGATGCGCAATCCATCTTTGTAGATATTATAAGGCGAACCGTCTGGCTTCTTCACGTCTTTCAGCAGTTCAGGTAATAGTAAGCGTATTTGCTCTACAAGATAAGGCGCTACACCCTCTTTTTCAGCCGTAGTTGCCGTAGTTTTAAGAGTGTCTCTGGTATGAACTTTAAAGTCGTCTTCGGTCAGCAAGTTGTTTTTCTTCATCTGTGCCAACACCACATTCCGACGCTCTTCACTGCGCTTGGGTGAGGTACGCGGATTATAGCTATTCGTCGCTTTAAGCGTACCGATAAGCGTAGCCGCTTCATTAAGCGTAAGGTCTCTCGCCGATTTGTCAAAGAATCGTTGCGCCGCACTTTCTATCCCGTAAGTATTATCGCTGAAAGGCACAGTATTGAGGTAAAGCGTCAAGATTTCCTCCTTGCTGTATACCTTTTCTATGCGTCGGGCTATAATCATCTCCTTGATTTTGTGTATAGGCATCGAAAGTTTCCCGTAGCGTTGTCCACGCCCATAAATATTTTTAGCCAACTGCATTGTAACAGTACTTCCCCTCCCGATGAGTCGTCTTGCAAAAGCAGTGATTTAAAGAAAACCCTAAACAAACTCTTCGTGTCTACCCCTCCGTGCAAGTAAAAACGCTCGTCTTCGGTAGCGATAAGTGCGTTGATAAGATAAGGAGGAAAGTCCTTGTATTCTATTTTAGTACGGTCGAAGATATAAAATTTCCCTATCAATTGGTTCTCGTAATCGTAAACAAGACTCGCTTCCGATTGACGCAACTCTTTCAAATCCTCCTCTGAGGGTAACCTGCCAAAAGCCCCAAAGTAAATTAACAAGATGAGCAACAGTATACCTCCTACGCCTATCCCAATCGGTATACTTATCCATTTGAGGTAAAACTGATAGGGTTTAGCCCGCAACCATTGCCAACTGCGGTGGAATATGTTGCCTGTATATACTATCTGTTCCTGTTCCTTTTTCGGAGCGTTTTTTCTATTCTTATACCTTTGGTAAAGTCTAAAAATACCATAAGGGATTATAAGCAAAGCGAAGATAAATACCGCCCAGAGCACTTTTAAGGCATAACGTAGTAATTTATATACCATCGAAGCCAAAGCGATACAGCCTTCTAACAACCGTGATAGCAGGGTAGCAAGCGCAAGACCGCCTTGTGTAAGTAGCTTCTTAAACGATATATTTTTCAGATTCATACTTAGTTTTAATGATGTTTAAAGTACAAAAGTACGATATAATTTTCAATTAACAAAGAATCCCACCGTTTTTCTTACTCCACTTTATAGCAATTTAGGCTCTACTCCCTTAATAAGTTTCTCTCACCGCTTACACCTTTCCTGAGCCTCTCTGAATTTCTTAACCTCTTTTCCATTTGCTAATTTCCAAATTTGCCAATTTGCTAATTCTCTAACCCGCCTATCCTCTTTCCGCCACCTCCCTATTGCCTATGCCCTAAGACCCCACACCTTCCCATTTACTAATTTACTAATTTGCTAATTCCCTAATTATCCCTTCTCCTTTCCGTCGCTACATTCCCCCTCTCCTTAGGAGAAGTCTCCGAATAGGAGAGTATGTGAACGGGGTGAGGATTCTCTTTCTTTCACCTCGAAACCCCATTTTTGGCATTTTTGGCATTGTTGTATTAAGCTATTAATCAATTTTTTACATACCCTTTCTATACCAATCGTCCATCATTCGTTCATCATTCCTATATCCTTTCTATATCCTAACTCCACCCTCATTACACCCTTTTTTTATTAAAAACCCTTCTTCACATCTTTTGGTTTTCTCCGTTTCCTTCCGAATCCTCCAACCCCTCCTCTAAACTGTCCGACTCGTCTGAAAAGTCCGCCTCGCCCATTCCCCTTGGTGGCATTATTAGCATTTCTGGTATTTCTGGCATTATTAGCTTTTACCTCATTTACTCATTCTCTCATTTCCCCATTTCCCTGCCCGTGCGGCTCGCACCTCATTTTCTAATTTTCTCATTTCCCTCGCCTGTGTAACTTACACCGCCTGTCGTGCTACGACCTCGCACCTCATTTTCTAATTCTTTCATTCTCTAATTTGCTAATTTTCCCCGATTTTTCACCCTTTTTTTGCTCTCAGAAAAATCTAACAATCAAAATGTTGTATTTTCTTGTAGTACTTTTGACGTAGTACGTCATTTCGTTAATTTTTCATTGTAGTAGTTTTGACGTAGCTCTTTTTTTGGAGATAAAAGAAACTTTTAGCAATTTTGCGGTGAAAAAAAATCAATAACATATGGAAATAAAGAAAATATTGTTTTTCTTCCTGATGTTTTCTCTAACCGTTACCCTGTACGCTCAACAAATTACCGTACAAGGTACCGTTTATGAAGAAGGGACTAAAAACCCCATTCCAGGAGCAAACGTAATTGTAAAGGGTACTACCCAAGGTACTTCTACCGACTTCGAAGGGCACTATACACTTCCCAATGTGCCCTCCAATGCCGTCTTAGAAGTCAGCTTCGTAGGTATGCAGACCCAAAATGTAAAAGTAGCAGGACGCTCCCGCATTAATGTTACTTTAAGAGAAAATACCCAAGAGCTCAAAGAAGTAGTAGTGATTGGGTATGGAGCCGCTCAAAAACGAGACCTTACAGGCTCTATTGTAAGTCTTAAAACCGATGAATTTGCTGACCGTCCGTCTACCAACCCCTTAGCCTCTATCCAAGGAAAGGTAGCTGGCGTGCAAATCGTTAATACAGGGCGGGCAGGGCAAGACCCCGAAATACGTATCCGCGGTACAAACTCTATCAACGGCTATACACCTCTATACGTAGTCGATGGGCTCTTTACCGATAATATCAACTACCTCAACCCGCAGGATATCGAGTCTATGGAAATCCTCAAAGACCCCTCGTCTCTCGCAATCTTCGGGGTTCGTGGTGCCAATGGGGTGATTATCATTACCACCAAGAAAGCCAAAAAAGGACAAACCATCGTAAACATCAATTCTTCCGTAGGCTTAAAAGTCATCAACGACCGTGTTGCAATGACTGATGCCGAAGGCTTTAAAACTCTTTATGACGAAGAGTTAGCCAATAAAGGTGCCAATCCGTTTGATTATACCCATTGGCAAGCTAATACCGATTGGCAAGATGAAATCTTCCGCCGTGCGTGGGTGTCCAATCATAACGTGAGCGTAGCTAGCTCAGGCGAGAAAGGGCGCTTTTATATGGGGGCAGGCTATACCGATGAAGAGGGCTCTATCAAGCACGAAAAGCTCTCCAAACTCACCCTCAACCTCAGTAGCGATTACAACGTAACCGACTTTTTGCGTTTTGGTTTCCAAGCTAACGGCTCACGTATCCTACCTGCCGATGGACGCGGTGTAGAAGCAGCGCTCAAAGCGGTTCCTATTGCCCCCGTGAAAGATGAAAAAACAGGTTTGTTTTACGATATGCCTAACTTCCAAAATGCACAGGTATACAATCCTATGATACGTATAGAAGAACAAGCTAATAATGCCAAAGCTTCTATTCACCGTTTAACAGGGAACATCTATGGAGAATTGAAGTTCTTGAAAGACTTTACTTTCAAAGCCACTTTCTCCGCCGATTATAACGTGCACGAAGAACGCAGATTCGACCCTCTTACCTATGTGTATAGTCCTTTAACTCGCGATAAAAAACACATAGGAGGACAGTATGAAACCCTTTCACAATCTAAGGCAACCACTTTGCGCACTCAGCAAGATTACATACTTTCGTTTAAAAAGCAATGGGGAAAACACAATCTCAATGCAATGACAGGGCTTACTACTGATTATAAAGAATATTCTAAGTTAAATGGAGCGCGTAGTCAGCATATGGACGATATTATCTTTTCTCCTAACGGCAATACCGATAAATGGTGGCTTTCTTCTTTTGGAGCTAAGAATTCTTCCAATGGTTCTTCACAAAACAGACGCTTCACGATGTCTTACCTTCTTAGAGCTCTTTATAATTACGACAGTCGTTATTTGCTCAACGCTTCTTATCGCCGTGATGGAGCTTCAGTATTTCATCGCTTGGGTAATACGTGGGACAACTTCTACTCCTTTGGTGCAGGTTGGGTACTCAGCGAAGAAGCCTTTATGAAAAACCAAAAAGTAGTAGATTACCTCAAACTAAAAGGTTCTTGGGGCGTTTTGGGTAACCAAAACACAGGAAATGACTATCCTCTTTACCCTAGATTAGTAAGTTCAAGTAGTGCTGTGTTTGGCGACCGTATTATTACAGGCTATGTACCTGCCTATTTAGTACAAAACTTAGGTTGGGAAAAGACCTATGCGTGGGAAGCCGGTGCCGAGTTCCGTTTCTTGGGCAATCGCCTCAGTGTAGAGCCTGTTTACTATCACAAGAAAACCAAAGACCTTATTGTAAATCTGCCTAGCCTTGCAGGTACACAAAACTCTTTGGAGAACCTCGGAGAGATAGAAAATAAAGGGTGGGAGATTTCAGCCTCTTGGCAAGACCAACTCAAAGAAAGCGGATTTAGTTATGGTGTAAGTGCCAATATCACCACTATTGATAACAAAGTGCTTTCATTAGGTCGTAATGCTGAGTATGCCGTTTATAGTGGTCCAAACGACGTAGCGCGTAGCTTAGAAGGTTATCCTATTGGTCATTTTTACGGCTACAAAGTGATTGGTGTATATCAAAACTATCAAGACATTGCCAATTCTCCAGTAAATTCTTTTGGAGCTAAACCTGGTGACCTTAAATTTGCCGACCTCAACGGTGATGGCGTGATAGACACCAAAGACCGTGAGATGATAGGTAATCCTACCCCAGACCTTACCTATGGTTTTAGTCTCAATCTCGGCTACAAAGGCTTTGACCTTTCAGCAGAGTTTATGGGAGCTTATGGCAACGAAATCTATCGCGGTTGGGGCGAAAGTGGTTATGCGACCCTTAACTACCAAGCACACCGCTTGAACCGTTGGCACGGCGAAGGCACTTCTAACTGGGAACCTATTGTAGATAACAGTCGCCCCATCAATCGTATGAACTCTTCATACTATATAGAAGATGGTAGCTTTTTCCGCTTGCGCAACGTGCAGTTAGGCTATAGCTTGCCACAAGACGTATTACAACGTCTAAGAGTACAGAAATTGCGCTTCTATGCTAATATGCAAAACCTCAAAACTTGGCATAAAAACACGGGCTATGTTCCCGAAATAGGAGGTAGTGCCTTATCTTTCGGTATCGATACGGGTACTTATCCTATGCCAATGATTATTACTTACGGTATAAATATCACTTTTTAATTAACAATTATGAAAAAGAATATAAACCATATTATAGCAATAGGATTAATGGTAACAAGCGTTGCCCTCTTCACCCATTGCAACAAGTTCGACCAAGAGCCTCAAGGCGAATGGTATGAAGGAGAACAAAAAGGAGCAGCTGGTACTTATGAAGCCGAAGTATTCGGGATGTATGGTAAAATACGAGCTTCTTCTATCACATCAGGATTGCCAGCTTTGGCGGTGCACAGCTTCCGTAGTGAAGATGCTGAAAAAGGCTCTAACGCAGGAGACTCAGCTGATTCTAAGAATGTAGACGAATTCAATTACGTAGCTACCAATGCTCTTGTATCACAGTATTACGACGGAAACTATGAATTGATTTTCGCAGCCAATACCGTAATTGACAAGATTAATAATGCTGATCAAGCCTCTTTGGCAGAAACAGATAAAGTGAACAGAGGAGAAGCTCATTTCTTCCGTGCTTATGCTTTTTTCAATTTGGTGCGTGCCTTTGGTGAAGTACCTCTTATTAACTTCTCGGTGAAAAGTAGAGATGAAGCCAATAAACCAAAAGCATCAGTAGAAAAAATTTACGCACAAATTGATGCTGACCTCGCTATTGCCGAGCGCGATTTACCACGAATGTGGCCTACTACTTTTGTAGGACGCCTTACTTGGGGAGCTGCTCGTGCCTTGCACGCTCGCACCTATATGATGCGTAGTAATTGGCAAGAAATGTATACTGCTTCTGTAGATGTAATTAACTCAGGATTGTATAATCTAAGTGCCGATTACAATAAGATTTTCCGTGAGACAGGTGAGAATGGACCCGGTTCTATTTTTGAATTGCAATGCACTTTTGATAAGGCATACAAAGCAGAACAAGTAGGAAGTACTTTTGCCCAAGTACAAGGAGTGCGCGGTTCAGGGCAATGGGATTTCGGTTGGGGTTTCAACTGTCCTACTCAATACTTAGCTGATGCTTTTGAAGCAGGTGATCCTCGCAAAGATGAAACTTTGCTTTATTTTGCTAAAAATATAGCAGAAGCCAACGCTATGCAACCTAATACACCCTATGGCGAAAAACCTATTGCTAATAATGATGTAGTGAATAAGTATTACAACAAGAAAGTATATACTGATCCTGCTTTGCGTCGCACCAATAGCAAGTTTGGTTATTGGTTCAATATTCGTCTTATTCGTTATTCAGATGTACTCTTAATGGCTGCCGAAGCAGCTAATGAGCTTGGTAACAGCGTCGAAGCCCTTACCTACTTAGAACAAGTGCGCGCCCGTGCAAGACGGACTAGTAGTACCCCTGTGCTTCCTGCCATTACTACCACTAATCAAAGTGATTTGCGTACGGCTATTCGTCACGAGCGCCGTGTAGAACTGGGTATGGAGTTTGACCGCTTTTATGACTTAGTACGTTGGAATATAGATGTAGAAACTCTTCATAATGCAGGTAAAGCCTCTTATCAAGTAAAACATCGTTTGTTTCCTTTACCACAAACACAGATAGACCGTTCTAATGGAGTACTCGTTCAAAACCCTAATTATTAATTGAGATAACAGGTCTAAACTTAGCCAAAATTTCAAACTTCGGCTAAGTTGAAAATCTAAAATTTACTACAATGAAAAAATATGTATTATATATCAGTTTTATGGTGTGTCTGACAGCCCTTACCAGCTGTTTCCAAGACTTAGACCAAGACCCTGCGTTTGATTATCCCAAGCAACCTCCTATCTTAGACTATGTAAAGCCTAAATTAGCTTTTACTTTTGAAGATAATAGTGAGGATATGAGTGTGTATAAAGCAACTACTCAAGTAGTAGGAAATGCTTCTTATACACAAGGAAAAGTAAAGAAAGCTTATCAAGGAGCTGATAATAGCTATATACTTATCACGCCTCCTACTACTCCACTTAATGGTGGTAAATCGTTGCACGATGTATTGGGTAACTTAGGTAGTTTTTCTATCGCTTTTTGGATGAATGCCGAAAAACCTACTAAGGCAACAGGATTATTTTCTTTAACCAATAACAAAGGCTTTTGGAGTTATATAGACCTATTTATGGAGCCAGGTAATTCAACTCAAACCAATGGACGTTTTAAACTGCATTTGAGCAACGGTACCGAAAATGGTTGGGTAGATAAGGTAATCCCAGAAACATTAGGCAAATGGGTACATTTGGTCTTTCGTTATGATGCTACCACAGGTAAGGTTACTATTTTTCGGAATGGAGCAGAGGTACATTCGCAAGAGTTTAAGACTTTGGGAGGCATAGCGTGCCCCAACTTAGGTACTCTTGTAATAGGAACGCTTCCTTTTCAAACTACTCCTCCGCTCACCACTGGGGCAGGTGCACAAGGATGGGCAGGATTCTACAAAGGTCAGTTAGACCAGTTTTATTTCTTTAATGAACCTATTAATGATGTTCAAATAAAAACATTAGCGAGTGAAAAATAGATATTTAATAATTTTTATCATCTTTCTTTACAGCATCAGTATCAGTGCTCAGAATGAGGCGTATACCAAAGGCGTATATGTGGATAAGCAAAAGAACAGTATGCCTTACCGCTTTCTTCAACCTAAAAAAATGGAGAAAGGCAAGAAATACCCTTTGGTGCTCTTCTTGCACGGAGCAGGCGAAAGAGGGAACGATAATGAGAGTCAGTTGCGCAATGGGGGCACAGTGTTTAGCAATCCTGCGAACCGAGATAAGTACCCTTGCTTTGTGCTCTTTCCGCAGTGCCCTGAGGGTGCATACTGGTCGCTTGAAAAGCGTCCTGAAAAAGGTTATAAAAGCGGTAATCCTTTACCAAAGGACACTCCCATTACCAGTTATTTGCGGTTGGTGAAGGAACTTTTAGACGAGACTTTGTCTACATATCCTATCGACCCTAAACGAGTGTACATTATGGGCATTTCGATGGGGGCGATTGCTACTTTGGATATGGTATATCGCTTCCCCGATACCTTTGCCAAAGCTGTTTCTATATGTGGGGCGACTAATATAGAGCGTATGTGTGAGTTCAAAGGGAAGACAAAATTCCGTTTCTATCACGGTGATATTGACGATGTGATACCGGTGACTTACTCGCGCGAAGCCTATGAGGCATTGAAAAACTCTGGCAAGAAAGTAGAATACATAGAGTTCTACGGAGCTAATCACAACGCTTGGCATCCCGCTTTCAACACTCCAGACTTTTTGCAATGGACTTTTAAAAAGAAATAATATACTTATGAACAAAAACAAACTTTTCACGATTCACTTTTCACTTTTAGCTTTCCTTCTGCTCTTCGTTTCTTGTGGTTGTAGTAAGGACAATAAAAAGGTGGTAGAAAAACCTACTCCTCAGCCGCCTACCGAAAAGAACCGTCCAATGGAATTTACTTCCGACGATGCTTTCTTAGATTATATCCAGCGTGCGCATCTCAACTATATGTGGGAGGGAGCAGAGCCTAATTCGGGTTTAGCCCCTGAGCGCATTCATATAGATGTCCCTTCCGATGATGCTCATATCGTCACTACGGGAGGTTCGGGCTTTGGGATTGCAGGGCTATTGGTGGGTGTAGAGCGCGGTTTTATCCCTCGTGCACAAGCGGTAGAAAGATTTACTAAAATCGTAACTTTCTTAGAGAAAGCCGACCGTTATCACGGTGTATGGTCGCACTGGATAGACGGGCGTACGGGTAAAACCAAGCCTTTTGGGCAGAAAGACAACGGGGGTGACCTTGTGGAAAGCGCTTTCTTGATGCAAGGATTGCTTTGTGTACGTCAGTATTTCAAAGACGGGAACGATACCGAAAAAGCCTTAGCTTCTCGCATTGATAAATTATGGCGTGAAATGGAATGGGATTGGTACTTAAACGGACAAGATGTGCTCTATTGGCATTGGAGTCCTGATTATGCTTGGCAGATGAATTTTCCTCTGAAAGGTTATAACGAGTGCCTAATTACCTATATTTTGGCAGCTTCTTCGCCAACCCACACCATTCCTGCTTCGGCTTATCACAACGGTTGGGCACGCGGAGGAGCTATTAAAAGCACTCAGGTAACTTACAATTTGCCACTTATTCTCAAACACAACTTCGCAGAACAATACGGAGGTCCCCTATTTTGGGCGCATTATTCGTACATAGGGTTGAACCCCAAAGGGCTCAGTGATGATTACGCCAATTACTGGGATTTGAATCGCAATCACACCCTTATCAACTACAAATATTGCCTAGAAAACCCCAAAGGTTATAAAGGTTATGGGGCGAACTGCTGGGGACTTACCGCCAGTTATTCAGTAAAAGGATATTCAGCCCACAGCCCCAGTAACGATTTAGGGGTGATAGTGCCTACTGCTGCCCTTTCCAGCTTCCCTTATACGCCTCAAGAATCTATGGCTGCGCTCAAGCATTTCTATTACGATTTGGGCGATACTATTTGGGGTAAATACGGCTTTTATGACGCTTTCAGCCAGCAAGCGGTATGGTATCCTAAGCGTTATTTGGCTATCGACCAGCTCACTATTGCCCCGATGATAGAAAACCACCGCACGGGTCTCATTTGGAAACTGTTTATGAGTTGCCCCGAAGTGCAGGAGGGATTAAAGAAGCTGAATTTTAAGGTGCAGTAAAAAAGATAAAAGATAAAGCCTAACATTATCTTATATCTAACCTAACCAGAAGTTTATTACTAACAGTGTTTTGAAAATTAGGTTTTAACAAAAGGCGATGTGTGAACATCGCCCTTTGTTTGATTAATGACTAAAAATAAAGAACACCAATTTTAATACAATAATACCAAAAATGCCAATAATACCAAATCAGAGACGAATGATGAGGGAGAAATATGCGAAAAGAGACTCTCATTGAAAATAGAGGATGTTTTTTGGAATATTCAAAATAAAATAGTTATCTTTGCCAGCAACTAAACTTTAATACCTTATGCGTATGCGTGTTTTTCTGTGTGTTTTGATGGGATGGTTTGTAGGGACGATACACGCTCAGTTATTCCCACCTATCTATAACTACGCTCCTTCGGTATACTCGGGTGAGAGTCAGAATTGGAAAATATGTCAAGCGATAAATCAAAAGATATATTTTGCTAACAATATAGGTCTATTGGAGTTCAATGGGGTGGTATGGCAACATTACCCCTTGCCCAATGGGGCGATAGTGCGCGCCGTAAACGCCAAAGGTAACACTATCTATACGGGAGGTTTTGCTGAATTTGGTTATTGGCAAGCAGATGCTTTCAACCGTTTGCAATATACTTCACTAAGTAAACGCTTGCCACCTAAGGATATAGAAGATGAAGAGGTATGGAAAATTGTTTTTTTTGACCATTGGGTGCTCTTCCAGTCGTTGCACAAACTTTATATTTACGACTCTCAGCACGACCGCTTTCACATTGTGCATTCGCAAAACAACTTACCCAAAATCTTCAAAGTGGGCGAGCATATCTTCTTTCAAAAGATGAATGAGGGGCTTTTTGCTCTTGTGAATGGTAAAGAGGAGTTGCGTTCGGAAGCGTCTCTTTTCCGCGAGCATATTGTTATTAATATCTTCCCATATAAAGGTAAGTTTCTATTTGTTACCCAAGACAAAGGCATTTACGAAGGAACACCTGCTGAGGTGAGACCTTGGCAAGTGAGTACTGGAGCGCTTACTTCTTCTTTAAATATCTACAGTTGCGAACAACTCTCTGACGGTTCTATCTTGCTGGGGACGATTGCCAATGGTGTATACCGATTATCGCCAGAAGGACAACTGTGGGAGCACCTTCATCAGAAGCAAGGCTTGCAAAACAACACGGTGCTTTCTATCTTCGAGGACAAAGAACACAATGTGTGGTTAGGCTTAGACAACGGCATTAGTATGGTGAATTTCTTTTCGCCTTTCCGCCAGTATAAAGATAACGAAGGAGTGTTAGGAGCCGTTTATACGTCTATTGTTTACCAAGGTGATTTGTATTTGGGTACCAATCAGGGGCTTTTTTATGCGCCTTTTCCTTTGAAAGCAGGTCAGCCATTTCAGTTGGTTGAAGGTACTAAAGGGCAAGTGTGGCAACTGAAAGAACTACAAGGCACTTTGTTTTGTGGGCACAATTCAGGTACGTTTGTGATAAACAACCATCGTGCACAGTTGGTGTGTAATCTTTTGGGTACTTGGGATATTAAACCTGTGGAAGGACATCCTAATTGGCTCTTGCAAGGCAATTATGAAGGTTTATATCTTTTGGAACTGAAAGAAGGGCGTTGGCAATACCGCAATAAGATAACAGGATTCAACGTATCGAGTAGGTTTTTTGAGTTTATTTCGCCTACTGAACTATTGGTAAGTCACGAGTACAAAGGCGTGTTCCGGTTGCAACTCTCCCCTGATTTTACCAGAGTACTCCAAGTGCACAAAGAGGCTTCTGCTCCAATGGGGCGCAAGTCGGCGATTGCTAAATACCGCAATGAGATTTGGTATTTCACCGAAAAAGGCTTGTTTAAATATGATATTACCGCACGTAAGTTTGTGCAAGATGGAAGCCTTACCCATCGGCTATTCGACCAAGATGCCTACTTATCGGGCACTATGTTACGGGGTAAAGAGGACGGATTGTGGTTTTTTACCCAATACAATATAGTGAAGGTGAGTCAGGGTAAGTTAGACAAGGCACTTCAGCTGAAAAAGATGCCTCTCTCGGCTGCTTTTCGCAAGGATTTGGTAGGGTTTGAGAACCTCAATGAGTACCGAGAAGGTGATTGCCTTTTAGGTACGAGCACCGGCTTTATGGATTTTGCGTTTAATCCGTCGCACCATACCGCTTATGAGGTGCATATAGACCATATAGACAAAAGCAAAGTGGAAGGCGTATGGCAACCTATTGCTCTTAATAGTACTGATAACCGCTGGGCACACAACCAAAACAATCTGCGTTTTAGCTATAGTGTGCCTGCCTATAATGTGATGTTTCAAACTGTATATCAATATAAATTGGAAGGACTTTACGAGCATTGGAGCGACTGGAGCAAGGAGGCAAGTGTGCAGTTTGATAATCTGCCGGCGGGTGATTATACCTTTTTGGTAAGAGCCAGAGTGGGAAATGCTGTTTCGACCAATACGGCTACTTTTCACTTTGTAATTGAAAAACCTTGGTATGCCACTAATGTAATGATAGCTACCTATATAGGACTCTTACTGCTTTTGCTTTTTATAATTCACCGAGTGTATAGAGTTCATTACAAGCGTCATAAGAAGAAGGTAGAACAAGAAAAAGAGAAAGAACTCGCCCTATTGCAATTGGAAAATGACCGCACGGTAATGAAACTCCAAAACGATAAGCTCCATAGTGAAGTGGAGAGCAAGAACCGCGAGCTGGCGGTGACTACGATGAACATCGTGCGCAAGAATGAACTGCTGATGAGCATCAAAGAGGCTCTTTTGAATAGTGGCAATAGCAAAGAAGTGTTACACATTGTGGAAGATAACATCAACAGCGAAGGTGACTGGGAGCATTTTCAAGAAATCTTTAATCAAACTGACCGTGACTTCCTTAATCGGCTTAAATCACTTCACCCTGACCTTACTCCTAATGACATTAAACTGTGCATTTACCTGCGTTTGAACCTTTCGAGTAAAGAAATTGCTCCACTACTGAACATTTCTACGCAAAGTATAGAGATAAAGCGCTACCGCTTGCGCAAAAAGATGCGTTTAGCGCGCAATCAGAACCTTACTGACTATATTCTAAAGCTCTAAATTAATGATTAATGGTTAATGATTAGTGGTGCGAGCTACACAGGCAGATGTGAGATGTACGAGTGAGTAGAAAACATAAATTGATTTTCTTAAAAAAATATATACATTACCTATACAACACCTCTTTTTAAGAGGTGTTTTTTATTTGTTGTTACCTTTACATATCTTTTTTGCATATAAGTTTAAATGTAAGATTTACAATGGTTTGTTTTGTAATTCTCGTTAATAGCAACTATACATTCACATTAAAAATACTCCTTGTATATTTTTTGTATAGGTAAAATATTTTGTGTGTTGAATAATTGCGTTTATCTTTGTTGCGTGATTGAAAGAGAAATAAAGGAAAGAGAAAGTAATACTGAGTTAATGCCAGAAATGCCAATAATACTGATTGAAAAGTATAAATTTAGAGATAGTAGGAAAAAGCAACTGAAAAAGGTGATTTGTTGTTTTGAAATTAAGGCTGTAATTTATCCTTTTTGAGATAAAACTTATCAAAAGTTACCACGGGGAATGGAAGAACGAAAGCGTACGAAAATTATTCTTAACTTTATCCAAAAAAAGAGAGGGATTTTTACTAGATGAATGATGGACTTAGCTTATAGAGAGCTTATAGGAAGCTTATACGAATCTTGGACGATTGGTATAGAAAGGGTATATAAATAGTTGATTAATAATACAATACAACAATGCCGGTAATATCAGTAATAGGTAGTGAGGCGAAAGTAAAGGAAAGAAAAGAGCAAGTTATAAACAAGTTAAACCTAATATAATACATTAACATACCATTTAAAAAGAGCAATTCAGATGAAAGTATTTATTTTACCAATGTTGCTATTTTTATGTACGAGTTTGGCAGTGGCACAAACTTATAACATAAAAGGAAATGTGAAAGAAGCTCCTAACAGTCCGATGATGGGGGTTTCGGTGGTTGTAAAAGGCACTACCCACGGCGTCTCTACCGATTTCGAGGGGAATTTTGCCTTAGACAATGTGAAGAGAGGTCAGGTTCTGGTGTTTTCGTATGTGGGTTACATCACTCAAGAAATCACTGTGAACAATGGCAATGCGCTGAACGTTACCTTGAAAGAAGATACCCAAACCCTCGGTGAAGTGGTAGTTATCGGGTATGGCACTCAAAAGGTAAAAGACGTAACAGGTTCGGTATCAGTAGTAGATGCTAAAACCATTACCGAACTAAAGCCTGTGGATGCGGCTACTGCCCTACAAGGTACTACCTCAGGGGTGAGCGTAAACAAGGCTTCGGGCTCACCTGGAGGGAAGATAAACATTCTCATTCGCGGAGTGAGCTCCAATGGTAGCAACGAGCCTTTGGTAATTATCGACGGTTACGAAGGGGCACTGAACAGTATCAACCCCGAGGATATTGAGAGTCTTACTGTATTGAAAGACGCTCAAGCGGCTATCTACGGTATTAAAGGGGCGAATGGGGTAGTACTCGTAACTACTAAGGGTGGACGCAAAAACACACCTTTGGAAGTAAAAATTAGCTCATACAGTGGTATCCAGCAAACTACCAAAAAGTTGGATTATATGAACGCTACCGAGTATGCTGCCTTGCTCAACGAGAGTTATGCTGCCAACGGACAGGCGTTGCCTTTTGGCAATTTAGCTTCTTTAGGCAAAGGCATCGATTGGCAAGACGAGGTGTTTAAGAATTCTGTTATTTCAGATATGACAGCTAGTATCTCGGGTGGAGGTGAGAAATTTAGTTATTACTTAGGGGCATCACATCTTACCCAAGACGGTATTGTAGCCCCCGAAAAATCCAACTTTAAACGCAACAACGTGAAAGTGAGTTTGGGTGCCGATATTTCACCAAAACTTAAGATGAACTTCACTGCCAATTATTACAACAACAAGCGCAAAACCATTGAGGAAAACGGCTTGGGAGCAGTGCTTTTCAACGCTTTGAACTTCTCGCCTACTTACGGTTTGCACGATGAGGATTTAACGGGCTTTTTGGGCAATGAGGTGATTAACCCTTTGGCACAAATAGACAATACTTATAATCAGTACGATGGTAATGGATTGGAGGGGAATTTCCAGTTGAGCTATAATCTTATAGAAGGCTTAGACCTCACTTCGCGTATCGGGTTTAAGACTTATAGTGATGAGAAGAAAGATTTTCAACCTCTGAGCTTCTTTGGTACGGGCAAAATCTTTAACCGCAGTCGCAGTACGGTAACTCAGGAAAAGAACGAAACGCACGCCTATACGTGGGAGACTTTTGCTACTTATAACAAAACTTTCTGGAAAAACCACAACACTTCACTCACTGTGGGAACCAGTGCGCAACGGAACTGGGGCAGTGGACTCAGCGCTACGGGTTACGATGTGCCTAATAACTCTTGGGATTTTGCCGATATAGGGCTTACTACAGGTACGAACAACAGCAAAACTGATAACTCGTATATGAACGATTCGCGTCTTACCTCTTTCTTTGGTAGATTGCAATACGATTATAAGAGCAAATACTTGCTATCGGCGATGCTTAGGCGTGATGCTTCTTCAGACTTCCCGAAAGACAACCGCGCCGACTTGTTTTCATCAGTAACAGCAGGTTGGAAAGTATCCGATGAAGGCTTCTTGAAAGACAGCAAATGGATAGACTTCCTCAAATTGCGCGGTAGCTATGGTACGCTAGGTAACAATGCCGGTAAAAACCTTTATAAGGCTATTTTGAACGGGGAAGCTGTGTACGTGTTCAACGGACAGATAGTGCGTGGAAAAGCTGTAGGCAAATTGCCCAACCCAAGTGCCAAATGGGAAGTAGCTGAAAAGTTAGACGTTGGTTTTGATTTCAATACCTTGAAGAACCGTTTGTCGTTAGTATTTGATTACTTTATAGAAAACCGCAACGATTTGCTCATTTCTAATTTCCCTGTCTCAGGTATTATAGGAACGGCTGCACCAGGAGCATCAAACCCCACCGTGAACGCTGGTAATACTCAAAATAACGGTTTTGAGGTGGCGTTAGGTTATAGAAGTGATGTAACCAAACCTTTTTCTTGGGGCTTTAACTACAACATTACCCGTTTAGACGGCAAAGTGGTATCAATCAATGGCGATGTGATTCCTGAAGGAGGAGCGTTCAGTGTGGGTCAGTTAGCGCCTGCACGTATGGAAGTGGGTCAACCTATTGGTTACTTCTACGGTTTGCAAGCCGATGGTATCTTCCAAAACCAAGCTGAGGTAGATGCACACCCTTCACAACTTGCCTTAGGGGCTCCTGCCAAACCTGGCGATATCAGGTATAAAGATGTGAATGGCGACGGAGTAATCGATTTTAAAGACCGTACTTATTTGGGTAAGCCTACCGCCACTTACTATATGGGCTTGAACCTCAATGCTAAGTATAAAAACTTTGATTTCTCGACCTATATGTATGCCGAGCTCGATAAAGAGATGGTGCGCAACTACGAGCGTTCACAACCTAACGTAAACCGTCAGCGTTTATATCTTGACCGTTGGCGTGGTGAGGGTACTAGCAACAGCACACCTCGTGTAACTACGGGAGCAACTACTAATAATCTGTTCTCAAGTTTCTTTGTAGAAGACGCCTCATTCTTGCGCGTTCAGAACATACAGTTAGGCTATTCTATCCCTACATCGGTATTAGAGAGTGTGAAGATGAAGAGCTTCCGTGTGTACTTTTCAGTAAACAACGCCTTTACGTTTACTAAGTACAAAGGTTATGACCCCTCAGCGACCTCTGGCGATGCCATTGGTGGAGGTATCGATTACGGCTTCTACCCACAAGCTCGTCAGTTTATCTTAGGATTTAATACATCATTCTAAAACCCATACAAACAAATGAAAACGATACATAACATACAGAAATGGACTATAGGGCTAATGCTCCTCGCTTTTGCCCTTGCTTGTTCCGACGATTTTCTCGACAAGACTAAACAGTACGAGATAAATTCCGAAAGTTACTTCAATTCTAAAGAAGACTACCAAAATGCGCTGATTGCAGCTTACAATTTGTTACATTCTACGTATATAAATGTGCTTATGGGCGAAATTGCCTCCGATAATACCCTTTGCGGAGGGGAAGGAGCATCAGACGTAATAGGCTTTCAGCAAATAGACCAGATGATTCATACTCCTGTCAATGCACAGCTCAAAGACTTGTGGGACTGGATGTTTGCCGGTGTAAACCGCTCGGCTTATATCTTGGAATTCCAAAACAAAACAGCCTTTGAGGGCAAAGAGGTGATCATTGCCGAAACACATTTCCTTCACGCTTATTACAATTTTGAACTCGTGAAATGGTTCGGAGCAATTCCACTCAAAGAAAACAAACGCTTTGAACGTGGCGACGAACAAAAAATACCTCGTTCCCCTGTGAGTGAGGTCTATGCTTCTATTGAGAAAGACCTTTTGGCTGCCATTCCTCACTTGCCTACAACACCACCCGACGGACAAGTAGGGCGTGCTACCAAAGGCGCCGCTCAAGCGCTACTCGGCAAGGTGTATTTATACCAAAACAAATTTGCCGAAGCTGCTCAAGTATTAGAAACCGTGATACACAGCAATACCTATTCACTTGTAACCGACTATGCGTCTATCTTTGAAAAAGAAGGTGAAAACGGGGCTGAATCGGTATTCGAGATACAATACACCGATGCTGAAGGTGCGAGCTTCGACTGTTTGCAATGTAGCAAAGGGAATGTAGCGGTAGGGTTTAACAGTATCCGCAACTACAACGGCCCTGTGTTCGATTCTGGCTATAGTTTTAACGTGCCTGTGCAAGAGGCAGTCGATGCTTTTGAAGCAGGCGACCTCCGCAAAGATGTAGCTATCTTGGATATCGTAGCGTGGGCAGCAGCGAACAACGCTACTTATGCCGAAGGTTACAAACATACAGGCTATTTCAATAGAAAATACATCGCTCGCAAAGGTGACCTCAATAGCCCCGACCCCAACCTTACCAACCCTAATAACTATCGTGCTATTCGCTATGCCGATGTGCTCTTAATGGCTGCCGAAGCACTCAACCGTGGTAATATCAGCGATGAACGTGCTCGCGATTACCTCAACCAAGTGCGCAAACGTGCCTTTGGCGATGAAAATCACAATATTACGGTGTCAGGCACTGCCCTTACCGAAGCAATATGGAAAGAACGCCGTGTAGAGTTCTTAGGCGAAGGCTTGCGCTTTTTCGACTTAGTCCGCACGGGTAAAGGTACCGAAATACAAGGCTTTACTACTAATAAAAACGAAGTCTTCCCCATACCCCACGAAGAAATACGCTTTGCTAATGGCAATTGGCAACAAAACCAAGGATATTAATGACGATTTACGAATGACAAATTACGAAGTAAGTCTCTTTTGCAGCTTGTCCCCCCTCGGGGGTTCGGGGGCTAAAAACTCTTATCTCTTACCTCTTATCTAAATTAAAATGAAAGCACTCAAAACCCTAATAGCACTACTGCTCCTCATTGGAATGGTAGCTTGCGAAAAAGATAAGGACGATCTCAGTTTCGTCCAAAATGCCACGGCTCCTACCGATGTCTCAGCTAAATTTCAGGTGAGCACCGATAACTCAGGATCTGTAACCATCACACCAATAGCTACGGGAGTAACCTCCTATAAGGTCTACTTTGGCGATAGCACTGCAACTCCCACTGTGGTAAAAGCAGGTGGTTCGGTAACACACACTTATGCTGAAGGTAGTTACCAAGTGAAAATAGTAGCTGTGAACATCGCTGGCAAGGAAGCCGAAGCAACTTTGCCTTTAGAGGTGTCGTTCCGCGCTCCTGAGAATGTAGAAGTAACTGTGGCTAACGACCAAGCGGTTTCTAAGAAAGTGAATGTAACGGCTAAAGCTAACTTTGCGATTACTTACGATGTGTATTTCGGTGAGAGCGCCGGTGAAAAACCGGTGTCTGGCAATATAGGTGAAGTTGTTTCACATATTTATAAACAAACAGGTACTTACACCCTTACGATAGAGGTGAAAGGTGCTGGCAAACAAACTACCAAAGTGCAAAAATCGGTACGAGTAATTGCTTTGCAACAGCCTACTACTGCGGCTCCTCAACCTCCAATTCGCAAAGCACAAGAGGTCGTTTCGCTTTTCAGCGGACGATATACCAATGTGGCAGGCACCGATTTCAACCCTAATTGGGGGCAAGCCACTGCCTACAACCTCTTTAAGTTGGGCACCGATGAAATCTTGCAATACGCTCACCTCAATTATCAAGGTATCCAATTTGCCCGAGAAATCGACCTATCAGCGATGGAGTTCTTGCATTTAGATGTTTGGACTGCCGATGCTACCGCTTTAGATATCTATTTGATTAGCAAAAGCACAGGCGCTGACGGTGAGAAGTTTGTCAAAAAGACCCTCACTGCCGATAAGTGGACAAGCATCGATATTCCGCTAAGCGACTACACCAAACAAGGATTTGTAATCACCGATGTACACCAAATCAAATTAGTAGGACAAGGTACGGTATTTATCGACAACTTGTATTTCTACAAAAAATCGAATATCGTGATAATCGAAAACTTTGAAGGTACAGCTCCCGAATTTACTACCTTTGGCAATATGGCAGATGTGGAAGTAGTAGCCAACCCTAAAAAAGTGGGTAATACTACAGCCAAAGTAGTAAAAATGGTGCGCACCAAAGGTTGTGAAACGTGGGCAGGTGCGTTCTTTACTTCCGAAAGTTTGGATATGAAAACCCACAAGGTATTGAAGCTAAAAGCCTTGTCACCTAAAACAGGTATTGTTGTAAAAGTGAAATTAGAGGGAGCTACTAGCAATGAAGCAAAAGAAGTAGATGCTCGCATCACCAAAAAGAACACTTGGGAAGAACTTTCTTTTGACTTTACAGGCATTGATACCAGCGCAAAATATACTAAAGTAGTTGTTTTCTTCGACTTTGGTGAAAAAGGCGATGATACCACTTATTACTACGATGAAATAACACTTAATTAATTGCCCGTGCAACTCACACTAAATTGACAAATTAAAATGAAAACCTTAAATCTTTTAACCCTATTAGTAGCTTTTGTCTTTATAAGTTGTAAAGATAAGCACGAGTTTGGAGACCTTACACCTCCTTCTAATGTAAATGCCTCATTCAGTATCGTGGGGACTGATAACGCTCATCCTCACGGCGATGGCACGGGCTTGGTGAACTTTGTAGTAACCGCCCAAAACGCCATTTCTTACCGTATCGATTTTGGCGATGGTAAGACCGAAATGGCTCCCTCTGGTAAAATCCAACACCGCTATACCAAAGTAGGTACAAACAAATTTACAGCAGTAGTAAGTGCTGTAGGTGCAGGAGGCTCTATGAGTTCTGTGTCTTTAGAATTGGAAGTATATAGTTCCTTCTCCGATGCTGAAGCCGAAAATCTGTTGGCTGGTAAGAACATAGGAGATAGTAAGACGTGGTACTGGGCAGCCAATGTAGCGGGATATGCAGGCTTAGGCCCTCAAGAGAGTGGCGACAATGGTGAATATGGCTACCCCGCTTGGTGGCAAGCAACACCATTCGATGCTACTCGTACTTGTATGTTTGAGAACTCTTTCATCTTCACTCGTACCACTAATGGTGTTACCTATAAACAAACTGCCGACCACGTGTTTGTACCAGGAGCCTATGCAAGTGTGTTGGGCGTTGCTAAAGACCAATGTTACGGTACCGATGTGATACCTACTATTACAGGGGAAAAACAAGTATCGTTTGTTCCTTCTACTTCCAAAGCGGCTACCCAAGGTAAGTACGATAACAAAGCATACCGTGGTACAGCTATTGAGCTTTCCAATGGAGGTATGCTCGGTTGGTGGGTTGGCGCAAGTACTTATGATATTATCAGCCTTACTGATACCCAACTTATCGTGCGTGTGATGCAACCTAACAGTCAGTTTGCTTGGTATCACATTTTTACCACTACCAAACCTTCCGAAAATAGTTTTACGAACCTTGTGTGGTCTGATGAGTTCAATAAAGCGGGCACCCCCGATGCAACAAAATGGACGTATGATTTGGGCAAAGGTAGCAATGGTTGGGGTAACAACGAGTTGCAAACCTATACCAAAAATCCCGAAAATGTGAAAGTGGAAAATGGTGTGCTAAAAATTACTGCTAAAGCCGATGGTAAAGGAGGTTACACTTCTGCTCGCATAAAAACCGAAGGGTTATATGGTTTCAAATACGGCAAATTGGAAATCAAAGCCAAACTCCCCGCTGCACAAGGAACTTGGCCAGCAATGTGGCTATTGGGTAATAACTTCGCTACAGAAGGCTGGCCTAAATGTGGCGAAATAGATATGCTCGAGCAAAAAGGTAATAAAAAGACCCATATACTTGGCGCTTGCCATTGGTATGACACCGATAACAACCGTCAGGGTGATTACGACAAAGAAACTGAATTTGCAAACACTTCTGCAGATTTTCATATCTATACGATGACGTGGACAGAAAAAAAGATTATCTTTGCAGTCGATAACAAGAACTATTTCGAGATGAATAACAATGGCAAAATGCCTTTTAACCAAAAATTCTTTCTCATTTTCAACATAGCGATGGGAGGTACTTTGGGAGGTAATATTGCTGCTAATTTCACTCAGGATAGCCTTGAAATCGATTATGTAAGAATTTATCAATAATCATATATTTATGAAGAGAATAACATATTGCATTCTTATGGCTATTGCCATAGTAGGGTGTAATCGTTCCTCTAGTGAGGACGCTAGCACCCCCGTCAAATGGGAGTCGTTCAGTGGCGATAAAAACATCGAACGCAAGGTAGATTCTTTGCTATCGCTGATGACCTTAGAGGAAAAAATAGGACAACTTACTCAGTTTGCCGCTAATTGGGATGTTACAGGCCCCGTAATGTCCGATGACTTTCAGCCTTATCTCGAAAAAGGTCTCGTGGGCAGTGTGTTCAACGCTGTTACCGTGCCTGGGGTGCGCAAAATGCAGGATATTGCTGTCAAAAAAACTCGTTTAGGCATTCCTATCCTCTTTGGTTACGACGTGATTCACGGTTATAAAACCATCTTCCCTATGTCGCTCGCCGAAGCCTGCTCTTGGGATTTAGACCTAATGCGCCAAACCGCTGCCATTGCTGCCGAAGAAGCTGCTGCCGATGGTATCAAATGGACGTTTGCTCCTATGGTCGATATTGCTCGCGACCCGCGCTGGGGGCGTGTGATGGAAGGCGCTGGCGAAGACCCTTTCTTGGGAAGTGAAATCGCCAAAGCTCGCGTACAAGGTTTTCAAGGGGGAACCGACTGGCATTCGCTTAGCAAAACCAATACTGTCTTAGCGTGTGTAAAACACTTTGCTGCCTATGGTGCTGCCGAAGCAGGACGCGACTACAATACTGCCGAGCTCTCTCAGCACACCCTTTGGAATGCCTATCTACCACCTTATAAAGCAGCAATTGATGCTGGAGTGGGCACCGTAATGGCTTCCTTCAACGAGGTGAATGGTATCCCTGCAACTGCCAATCGCTACCTAATGACGGATATCCTTCGCAAGCAATGGGGCTTTAAAGGCTTTGTAGTAACCGATTATACCGGTATCAACGAACTGGTTCCTCACGGTGTTGCGGTTGATAATAAGCACGCTGCCGAGCTAGCAATCAATGCTGGTATTGATATGGATATGACAGGCGCTAACTTTATCAAACACCTCAAAAAATCAGTCGAAGAGGGTAAGGTAAAAGAAGAGACTATCAACACCGCTGTACGCCGTATCTTGGAAATGAAATTCGTATTGGGCTTATTTGACGACCCTTACAAGTTCCTCGATGAGAATCGCGCCAAAACAACCCTTATGAAACCGGAGTTCTTGCAAGTAGCCCGCACTGCCGTTGCTAAATCAGTGGTATTGCTCAAAAACAACGCCGAGGTATTGCCTATCACTCCCGATATGCCGAAAAGGGTAGCCCTTATAGGCCCTATGATAAAAGATTCTATTAACCAAAATGGCGAATGGCAAGGTCGCGGTGATCGTACACTCAGTGCATCTCTTTTTAAAGGATTACAAGAAGTGTATAAAGATAGTAAGGTGCAGTTCAGCTATGCCAAAGGTTGTACACTTACCGCCACTACTTCTGCCGATATTGCCAAAGCAGTAGCTACAGCACGCGCTGCCGATGTAGCGGTGGTAGCCTTAGGTGAAGATTATAACTGGTCTGGTGAATCTGCTTGCCTTACCGATATACGTTTGCGCGCGCCTCAACGCGAATTGCTCCGCGCGCTCAAACAAACAGACAAACCTATAGTATTATTGGTGTATAGCGGTCGTCCGCTCGATCTCAGTGAAGAGAGTGAGTTAGCCAATGCTATTTTGCAAGTGTGGTTCCCTGGTACCCAGTCAGGTTATGGCATCGCCGATGTATTATCAGGCAAGTACAACCCTTCAGGGCGTTTGGTGATGAGTTTCCCTCGCAATGTAGGTCAAGTGCCTATCTATTACAATCACAAGAATACTGGTCGCCCCGTTGATCCTAATAACCCAACAGTTGATTACCGCTCTAAATATGAGGATGCGCCTGTCACACCACTCTATCCTTTTGGTTACGGATTGAGCTACACCACCTTTAATATTAGTAATGTACAGCTCAGCAGTGCCACCCTCAGCAAAGGAGGTAAACTCACTGTTACAGCCCAAGTAGCCAATACCGGCAAGCGCGATGGTGAAATAGTAGTGCAATTGTATATTCGCGATTTGGTGGGTAGTGTAACCCGTCCGGTGAAAGAGCTCAAAGGCTTCCAAAAAGTTGCACTCAAAGCCGGCGAAAGCAAACAAGTACAGTTTGAAATCACCGAAGACCTCTTAGCCTTCTACAACGCCGATTTGAAAAAAGTAACCGAACCCGGCGCTTTCAAACTCTGGGTAGCTCAACACTCCGCCGATAACAGCAACGAAAGAGATTTTGAACTAAAGTAGATTTTTTTCTTTCATTACACGCAAAAAGGATTGCTCTTCTAGGGCAATCCTTTTTTTGTTTTAGTGTATGATATCTTATTCGCTAATCTTAGCCCACGTATCTTTTAAGCCGACGGTTTTGTTGAACACCAATTTTTCGGGGGTAGTATCGGGGTCTACACTGAAATAGCCCAAACGTTGGAACTGTACCGTGTCGCCTGCTTGGGCGGTCTTGAGGCTTGGCTCTACATAAGCAGTTACTACTTTTAGAGAATCGGGGTTGATGTAGTTTAAGAAGCTATCCTCTTGGCGGTCGGGTTCAGCAACGGTAAAGAGGCGGTCATAGAGGCGCGCTTCGGCTTCTATTGCGTGGGCTACTGATACCCAGTGAAGTGTACCTTTTACCTTGCGCATACTCGCTTCGGTACCACTACCGCTACGGCTATCGGGGTCGTAAGTACAATGTATTTCGGTAATATTTCCTTGAGCGTCTTTCACTACGCTTTCAGCTTTGATGATATAAGCATTCTTCAAACGTACTTCTCCTCCTAATTTTAATCGGAAATACTTCTTGTCAGCCTCTTCTCTAAAGTCATCTCTCTCGATATAAATTTCTCTACTGAAAGGCACCTTACGATAGGTCATAGGGGTTATCTCAGGATTATTTTCGGCGTCAAGCCATTCTTCTTGTCCCTCAGGATAATTGGTAATCACCACCTTCACGGGGTCGAGCACTGCCATTACGCGGTTAGCTTTTTTATTGAGGTCCTCGCGCACGCAGAATTCCAATAGCGATACATCTATTAGGTTTTCGCGTTTGGCAATACCGATGGTGTCAGCGAATTTACGAATAGCTTCAGGGGTATAACCACGGCGACGTAAACCTGAGATAGTAGGCATACGGGGGTCGTCCCAGCCAGCAACATAGTTTTCGGTTACCAATTGCAACAACTTACGTTTACTCACAATCGTATGACTGAGGTTACGGCGGGCAAACTCACGTTGTTTAGGACGGGTACGAGTGTTGTCGTATACCTGGTCTAAAAACCAATCGTATAACTCTCTGTGTGGTAAAAATTCCAGTGTACAAAGAGAGTGTGATATTTGTTCGAGGTAGTCGCTTTCTCCGTGCGCCCAGTCGTACATAGGATAGATATGCCATTTGTCGCCTGTGCGGTGGTGTGAAGCGTTCATAATACGGTAGATGATAGGGTCGCGCATTAGCATATTAGGCGATGCCATATCAATTTTGGCGCGGAGTACATACGTGCCATTTTCGAATTCACCGTTTTTCATACGCTCAAAAAGGGCGAGGTTTTCCTCAGGAGAGGTATTGCGATAAGGGCTCTCAGTTCCTGCTACCGTTGGCGTGCCTTTTTGAGTGGCAATCTCTTCCGATGTTTGTTTATCTACATAGGCTTTCCCTTGTTTGATAAGCATTACTGCCCAGTCGTAAAGTTCTTGAAAATAGTCGGAAGCGTAGCATTCTTTATCCCATTTGAATCCGAGCCACGCTACATCACGGCGAATCGCATCTACGTATTCTTGTTCTTCCTTAGAAGGGTTGGTATCGTCGAAACGCAAGTTTACAGGGGCGTTGTAGCGCAAGCCCAATCCGAAGTTAAGGCAGATAGAACTCGCGTGACCGAGGTGCAAGTAGCCATTCGGTTCTGGAGGGAAGCGAAAGCGTAAGGCGCTGGCGGGAAAGCCTGCCTCAAGGTCTTCCTCAATGATATTTTCTATAAAGTTATTAGAGCGTTGTTCTTTTAATTCTTCTGACATCTTTTTTAATGATTAATGATGAATGGTAGATAGTTAATTCTTGTTTTCAAGGTGCAAAGATACAAATAATTTCCTAATTTACTAATTAACCAATTACTCTCATTCTTTTGGCGAAGGCAATAGCTTCCACATTATCAGCGTGTGTTTTCTCTTAGGATATTTTGCCTATAATGGTTTACTGTATGTACACTGATATTCAGCTTTTCGGAGATTTCTCTGCAAATATTTGTCATTTCCCTAAAAACACCTACCTTTGCCACCTCAGTAGCCACTAATCATTATAACTTATGCCTACTTACAACAAAATATTTGAAAACAATCGTCAATGGGTAAAACACCGCAAAGAGGGCGACCCTCATTTCTTCGAGAAACTCGCCGAAGACCAGAACCCCGACTATCTTTATATAGGTTGCTCCGATAGTCGTGTAGCTGCCGAAGAGTTAATGGGTGTAGGTCCTGGTAAAGTGTTCGTACACCGCAATATTGCCAATGTAGTAAACACTCTCGATATGAGCTCTACCGCTGTGATACAATATGCCGTAGAACACCTGAAAGTAAAGCATATTGTCGTATGTGGTCATTACGATTGCGGAGGTGTAAAGGCTGCTATGCAAGCCAAAGACTTTGGTTTGTTAAACCCTTGGTTGCGTACCATTCGCGATGTATACCGCTTGCATCAAGCAGAACTCGATGCCATTACTGATGCCGACCAGCGTTACCGCCGTTTGGTAGAACTGAACGTAGAAGAACAGTGTTTCAATGTTACCAAAATGGCAGTTGTGCAAGAAAGTTATCTCAAACACCAATATCCTGCTGTTCACGGTTGGGTATTCGATATTCACACCGGCGAACTTATAGACCTTAATCTCGACTTCGAAGCCTTCCTTCATAAAATCCAAAAGATATACGACCTCACCGGACAAGAATGGTATAAACCCTACTAATTTCACTCAATAGTCAAAAGTCAAAAGACGTCATATATCAGCTCCAACTATTCTCTGGCTACTTTACAACGAACTTATATTAAATACAATTTCTCTCAAAAACTTCTTTATAAACACCTATTCTACCACGTCTATCTTTTCGCTCCCCTAAGTCTCTCCGATAGCACCCACTTTTTTAATCTATCTCATAAAACTTTTTCACCGCCTCACCCTCGTTATTCGTCCCCCGTCATTACTTCCCTTTTCCGTCACTACATTCCCCCTCATTGAGGAAGTCCGCGAGAGCGGAGTATGTGTAAAAGGGGGAGGTTATCCCCTATTGCTTATGCCCTAAGACACCACACCACCCCATTTTCTCATTTCCAAATTTGCTAATTCCCTAATTATCCCTTCTCTTTTCCGTCACTACATTCCCCTTTTTCTGTCCCTACATTCCCCCCTCTCCTTGGGAGAGGGACGGGGTGAGGATTCTCTTTCTTTCGCCTCGAAACCCTATTTTTGCCATTTTTTGCATCGCTGTATTATACTATGAGTCAACTATTTATATACCCTTTCTATACCAATCGTCCAAGATTCGTATAAGCTTCCTATAAGCTCTCTATAAGCTAACCCCACCCTCCTTATAGCCTTTTTTCACTAAAATTCCTCTCAGCTCCCTTCTGAAAAATTCCGTTTTCTTCCGAAAACCCTAATCAGTCCCAGCACATCACTTTTTCATCTCAAACTTTGGCAAAGTTTTAAACTTTGCCAAAGTTGAATAAACAAACAATATTCCCTCATTCTCTAATTTTCTCATTTTCTCATTTGCTAATTTTCCCCGCCCGTCGTGCTACGACCTCACACTTTCTTCCTTTTTCTTTTGAAAAGTGTTAAAATTAATAAAAATACACTTTCTTTTATTTTCTCCTTATCTATTGTAATTCATATGATTATCCCCTCTATTTAGCGAAGTATATAAAATTATTTAAAAATATTAGCTATAATTATTTGGTAGGTATAATAAATAGTCGTACTTTTACGCCGTAAATTTCATTTAATAGCCAAACTTATGAAAGAAAAGTATTTAACATTTGTTATGTTTGTGTTAGGTTGCTTTTTAACAACTCTTATGGCACAAACCATCTCAGTAAAAGGTAAAGTTACTGACGATAAAAAAACGCCTTTACCCGGAGTTTCCGTAGTGGTTAAAGGCTCTACGCACGGTACATCTACTGATTTTGACGGTAATTACCAAATCCAAGCCAAAGTAGGCGATGTGCTTGAGTTTAGCTTTGTAGGATTTACTACCCAGACTAAAAAAGTTGTAGGGGGGGGTAATTCTTATACAGTTAATGTACAGCTAAAAGAAGATACCCAGCAACTCAGCGAAGTAGTAGTGGTGGGGTTTGGTACCCAAAAGAAAGTAAACCTTACGGGTTCTGTCAGTTCTGTCGACTCTAAAGCTATCGAAGCACGTCCCGTAGCTACCGTCACTGAGGCTTTGCAAGGTATTGTTCCGGGGCTGAACATCTCCACTTCCACCGCTGGAGGTCAGCTCGATGCTACCAAAAGCTTTAACATTCGTGGAGCAGGTACCATTGGCGATGGCTCTAATGCAAGCCCGTTAGTACTTATCGATGGTATGGAAGGCGATATGAATGCCCTCAACCCTAATGATATCGAGAATATTTCAGTACTTAAAGATGCTGCGGCTGCTTCTATCTATGGTTCAAGAGCTCCGTTTGGGGTAATCCTCATAACTACTAAAAAAGGAAAATCTGGTAAAGTAATAGTAAACTATACTTCTAATTTGCGTGCTGATTCTCCTATCATTCGCCCTAAAATGGTCGATTCTTACTCTTGGGCTACTTATTTTAACGACGCCGATGTAGGCGGTACGCAATTCCAAGATTGGAAACTTCAACAAATAAAAGACTTTCAAGAAGGAAAGATTACCAAATCAATGTTCGAAAACTCTTCTGGTAAATGGGAAGCTTGGGACGCTCACGACTTGCTCCCTATTGCAAATACCAACTGGATTGAAGAACACTACAAGAAAGCTTATTATTCTTATGAACACAACCTCAGTGTAAGTGGCGGTAGTGATAAAAACCAGTATTACATCTCTGCTAACTACTTAAACCGCGATGGACTTTTCCGTTATGCCTCCGAAGACTTCGACCGCTATACCCTTACAGGTAAAATAAACGCTAAAATTAATGACAAACTCTCTATAGGCTATAGTTCTCGGTTAGTGCGCCAGAATTACGAAGCCCCTTCCTACCTTACCCACAATGCCGTATTCTTCCACGATATCATTCGTTATTGGCCTATTATCCCTCTCAAAGACCCGAATGGCAATTATACTCGTGAAAGTAAAGTGCCATACCTGAGAGAGGGTGGTAAACAAAAATCTGAGAAGGATTGGTTGTATTCTCAACTCACTGCCAATTACAAAATCACTGATAAATGGGACGTGGTAGCTGAGTTTAACTATCGTATCTATACAGAGTTCAATCACACCGACCATCTTACTACTTATGCTAAAGATGTCAAAAATCAACCTTATATTGTAGATAACGAGACTTCTTCTATATATGAATATGCTAAGAAAGAAAACTTCTTAAACCCTAACGTATTCACAAATTATCACATCAATTTAGAAAGTGGTCATAACTTTAAGCTTATGGCGGGCTTCCAGTCCGAACTTCTAAAGAGTAGAGATTTATCAGGCGATAAAAAGAATGTGATTACCCCTTTAACTCCTACTCTAAATACCGCTTCTGGTAAAGAAGTAACCAAAGGAGGTTATAGCCATTGGGCTACCTTAGGTTTCTTTGGTCGTATCAACTACGATTACCAAGGTAAATATTTGTTAGAGGTAAATGGTCGTTATGATGGTACTTCTCGCTTCTTGCGCAATCAACGTTGGAGCTTCTTCCCTTCTTTCTCTGCTGGTTGGAACGTAGCTCAAGAAAACTTCTGGGAACCCTATCGCGACTATGTGAGCACCTTCAAGATTAGAGGCTCTTGGGGTGAATTGGGTAACCAAAATACCAAAAACTGGTATCCTCTTTATACTATAATCGATTACAAAACCAATGAAGGTAAGTGGGTTTTAGGAGAATCTCGCCCTAATATTGCTGGTATACCTGCACTTATCAGTACTACTTACGGCTGGGAAACCGTACGTTCTTGGAATGCAGGTCTCGATGTAACCGCTCTTAAAAATCGTTTGAACTTCACGTTCGATTACTTTGTCCGTGCCACTTACGGTATGATAGGACCTGCTCCCGAGCTACCTCAAACCCTTGGCGCAGCAGTCCCCAAAACTAATAACTCCGATATGGAAAGCCGTGGTTTTGAAGTAATGCTCAGCTGGAAAGACAAAATCGGTGAAGACTTTCGCTATGGTCTTACCTTTACCCTTGCCGACTCTCGTCAGAAAATCCTTAAATACCCTAACCCTTCTAAGAGTTTAGGTGACAAAAGAGATAATTGGTACGAGGGTCGTTATGATGGTGATATCTGGGGATATACCACCAAAGGAATTGCCAAAACACAAGCCGAAATGGACGCTCATTTAGCTAAGGTAAACCAAAGTCAGTTAGGAAGTAACTGGAGTGCGGGCGATATTATGTACGAAGACCTTAATGGCGACGGTAAAATATCTAACGGTAAAAACACTGTCGATGACTCTGGCGACCTTTCTATTATAGGTAACAAAACCCCTCGATATAACTATGGTATAACCCTCGATGCCTCTTACAAAGGGTTCGACTTCCGTCTCTTCTTGCAAGGGGTAGGCAAACGCGACTTTGCCACCAGTGGTTCTTACTTCTGGGGAGCAAGTGGCGGTAAGTGGCAAACCGTAGTCTTTAAAGAACATTTGGACTATTTCCGCAATGACCCTAATCACCCATTAGGACAAAATCTCGACTCTTACTATCCTCGTCCCGACTGGGATTCAGGTAGAAACCGCCATACACAAACCCGCTATTTGCAAAATGCCGCTTATCTAAGGGTGAAAAACATACAGCTCGGATATACGATCCCCCAAGAAGTAAGTGAGAAAATAGGCATTAGTAACTTACGTGTCTATATTTCAGGTGAAAATATCCTCACCTTTACCAAGCTCAGTAAACTTTACGACCCCGAAATGTTAGGTATCGGTTATGGCGACGAAGGTGCTAAAACTTATCCTATCTCAAAAACTTGGGCAATTGGTTTAAATATAACTCTTTAATTTTAGTAAACTATGAAAAGATATTTAAAATATATAGCTTTATCAGCAGGAGTATTACTCGCCTCTTGCGATAAGTTCTTAGATAGAGAGCCTTTGGATAAAGTAACCCCCGATAACTTCTTTAATACCGAAAGCGACTTACTCTCTTATGCTATCAACCTCTATCCCGATGTAAGTTTCTCTACTATTCCACCAGGACAATACGGGCTTTCCGTCTTCAAATCGGACGATGCAACCGATAACCAAGTTGCCCCAGCTGGTAATGCTCGATTCTTACCCGGTGAATGGCGTGTGCCTAGTACTAGTAAAGAATGGAATTTCGAGTCTATCAGAAAGTGCAACTACTTCTTTGAGAAAGTACTTCCTAAATACGAAGCCAATGAAATTAAAGGAAGTCCTGCTAATATTAAGCAGTGTATAGGAGAAGTCTATGCGCTCAGAGCACAAATCTATTTCGTAAGACTCCAAAACTTTGGCGACTTCCCCATCATTACTGAAGTGTTGCCCGACGAGAACGCTATCTTAACTGAGCAAAGTAAGCGCCGTCCTCAAAATGAGGTCGCTCGCTTTATCCTTTCCGATTTAGACAAAGCCATCGCCCTGCTCAGCGAAAGTACCCCTAATGGCAAAAATCGCATCAATCTCAACGCTGCTTATCTCCTCAAGTCTCGTGTAGCACTCTACGAAGGTACTTGGCTTAAATACCACAAAGGTACTGCCCAAGTGCCAGGAGGAGCTGGCTGGCCTGGTGCTCAAGCAAGCTATTTGAGTAACTTCAGTATCAATATCGATGATGAAATTAAGTTCTTCCTTACCGAAGCCAAAAACGCTGCTAAAGTAGTCGCCGATAAGATGGTAAATAACCTTACCCCTAACTCTGGCGTGCGTGTAGCTCGCGATGCCAGTATGGCTATTAAGAATCGCTATTTTATGATGTTTGCCGATGATAATATGGAATCTTATGACGAGGTTATCTTCTGGCGTAAATATTCTAAAACTGAACAAACGCATAATATCCAAATGGAATTAGCTCGTAACGGAGGTGGCTCTGGCTATACCAAAGGGCTCGTAGACTCTTACCTAATGAAAAACGGCTTGCCCATCTATGCATCAGGATCAGGCTATTTAGGCGATGAGACTCTTTTCAATACAATAGAAAAACGCGACGACCGCTTGCGTCTCTTCACTAAGTTAGATAACGACACCTTGTATTACCACGAAGGGACTCCTGTAAAAGCCCCTGTGCCCGAAATCCTTAACCCTGCCGAAACCCGTGCTACCACAGGCTATCGTGTGAAAAAAGGGTTGAACTATTCAGAAGCCGATGCCACTACTCACGACCACGGTATTACAGGCTCTATTGTTTTTCGTGGTGCCGAAGCTTTACTCAACTATATGGAAGCTCAATATCTCCTCGATGGTACCCTCGATGGCTCTTCTCAAACCTATTGGCGCGCTCTTAGAACACGTGCTAACGTAGATCCCGATTTCCAAAAAACCATCTATGCTACCGATATGGAGAAAGAAAAACTTGGCGACTGGGGAGCTTACTCCGCAGGAACTTTGGTGAATACAACGCTTTACAATATCCGTCGCGAACGTCGTAACGAGTTTATTGCCGAGGGTATGCGTTGGGCTGACCTAAAACGTTGGCGTTCTATGGAACAGATCAAAAACACTCCTTATATTGTCGAAGGATTCAAAATTTGGGGAACTATGAAAGATTGGTATAAAAACCAAGATGGCACTTCCAAATTAGTAGTAAGCGACACCGATAAAGGAAATGTAAACCCACAATCCAACAGCGTCTACTTGCGTCCTTACCAACGCAATAAAGTGAACAATCTCTATTACGATGGTTATAAGTGGAATGACGCTCATTATTTCGAGCCAATCCCTATGGACGCCTTCCGTCTTACTTCTCAAAATCAAGCCAATTTAGATGGTTCAGTAATCTATCAAAATCCAGGCTGGAGCAAAGTAGCCGGCGAAAGTATAAAATAACATCTTTCATAACATAATTTTTATTGCTTAGACAGAAAAAGCTACCTTTGAGGGGTAGCTTTTTCTATTTTATAGCTATTTGCTATAAACTTTTTCATCGCTCCACTTTTCATCATTCGTCATTCGTCCCCCGTCATTACTTCCCTTTTCCGTCACTACATTCCCCCTCATTGAGGAAGTCCGCGAGAGCGGAGTATGTGAGAAGGGGGAGGTTATCTCCTAGTGCCTGTGGCCTAAGGCCTAGTGCCTATTCTCTTTCTTTCGCCTCGAAACCCCTTTTTTAACATTTTTTGTATTGCTGTATTATACTATGAGTCAACTACTTATATACCCTTCCTATACCAATCGTCCAAGATTCGTATAAGCTTCCTATAAGCTCTCTATAAGCTAACCCCACCCATCTTACAGCCTTTTTTCGCCAAAATCCCTCCCTCCTCTCTTCCGCTCTTTTCCGTTTCCTTCCGAACTCTCCAATCCCTCCTCTAACCTGTCCTACTCGTCTGAAAACTCCGACCCGTCCATTCCCTTTGGTGGTATTATTGGTATTTCTGGTATTATTGGCATTTACCTCATTTCCTATTTTTCTCATTCTCTCATTTCCTAATTTCCTAATTTTCTAATTCTCTCATTTTCTCATTCTCTAATTTCCTCATTTTCTTTAAATTATTTTAAACTCAAAATTCTGTTCTCATCTTTCTTGCACAATTCAAAAAAAGAAAGTACATTTGTAGCCGTTAATAACCCATAAAATTTCACATTATGCCTTATTTATTTTACATTTTATTCTTTTTTGCATTAGTATTTTTACTATCTACTTTCTTCACCGTGCGCCAACAAACCGCCGTGTCAGTAGAACGTTTCGGTAAATTCGAAAGCATTCGTCATTCGGGTTTACAAATGAAAATACCTATCATCGATAAAGTAGCCGCTCGCATCAGCCTCAAAATCCAACAGCTCGATGTCATTGTCGAAACCAAAACTTTGGACGATGTATTCGTCAAAATCAAAGTATCAGTACAGTTCGTGGTGATCAAAGAAAAAGTATACGATGCCATTTACAAGCTCGAATACCCACACGACCAGATTACCAGCTATGTATTCGACGTAGTTCGTGCCGAAGTCCCTAAGATGAAACTCGACGATGTTTTCGTTAAGAAAGACGATATCGCCATCGCTGTAAAACGCGAAGTACAAGAATCAATGGAAACTTACGGTTACGACATCATCAAAACCTTAGTAACCGATATCGACCCCGATGCCCAAGTAAAAGCCGCAATGAACCGTATCAATGCTGCCGAACGCGAAAAAGTAGCGGCTCAATACGAAGGTGATGCACAACGCATCCTCATCGTCGAAAAAGCAAAAGCAGAAGCCGAAAGCAAACGTTTGCAAGGTCAAGGTATTGCCGACCAGCGTCGTGAAATTGCTCGCGGATTGGTAGAGAGTGTAGACGTATTGCATAAAGTAGGTATCAGCTCGCAAGAAGCTTCTGCGCTTATTGTAGTTACTCAACACTACGACACCTTGCAAGCCGTAGGTCAGCAAACCAATAGTAATCTTATCCTACTTCCTAACTCACCCGAAGCAGGTAGTGAGATGCTCAACAATATGATTACCTCCTTCACCGCTTCAGCTCAAGTAACCGAAACCTTGAAGAAGAAGAAAAACGACTAACTCACTGTTAAATAATATAGATTTTAAAAGCTATTCATTTTTTTTGAATAGCTTTTTTTTGTGGTTATTGCTAAAATTGCTAATTTTGCACTCTGTAATAATTTTTTGCCGTATACACTCTGCCAAAGTGTAGTAACGCTTGATTGAAGATTGAAAAAAAACAACTATGAAAATATCATATAACTGGTTAAAACAATATTTGAAGTTAGAAATGCCTGCTGAAGATACAGCGGTCATCCTTACTGATTTAGGCTTAGAAGTAGAAGGGATTGAACACTTCGAAAGCGTAAAAGGGGGACTCAAAGGGGTAGTGGTAGGTCACGTACTCGAATGCGAAAAACACCCTAACGCCGATAAACTTAAAATCACCAAAGTAGACGTAGGGGGCGAAGCTCCTTTGCAAATCGTTTGTGGAGCTCCTAACGTAGCACAAGGGCAGAAAGTACTTGTAGCTACCATTGGCACAGTACTCTACGACAAAGAAGGTAAGCCTTTCGAAATTAAAAAAGGTAAAATTCGTGGCGAAGAGAGTTACGGTATGATTTGTGCTGAAGACGAACTCGGCTTAGGCGAAAGTCACGATGGCATTATGGTGCTCAACGATAAGTACGAAGTAGGTACCCCTGCCAGTAAGGTGTTTGAGGTAGAAACCGACGAGGTATTCGAAATAGGACTGACTCCTAACCGCGCCGATGCAATGAGCCACTATGGCGTAGCACGCGACTTACGTGCAGGCTTGATGCAAAAAGGTATTTCATTAGAGCTCATCACCCCTTCTATTACAAAATTCCACGTCGATAACCGCTCAATAAAAATGGATATAGAGGTACAGAATAAAAAACTCGTACCTCGCTATACCGGTGTTACCATTAGCAATGTACGCGTAGACGAATCGCCTGAATGGTTACAAAACAAACTCAAAGCCATAGGCATTACTCCTAAGAACAACGTAGTAGATGCTACAAACTACGTACTGCACGGAATGGGACAACCGATTCACGCTTTTGATGCCGACCATATCATTGGTCGCAAGGTGATTGTAAAAAATGCCGAGGAAGGCACGAAGTTTAAAACCCTCGACGGAGTAGAACGCACCCTCAACGCTGAAGATATTATGATTTATGATGCCGAAAAACCTCTCTGTATAGCAGGGGTATTAGGCGGTGAAAACTCAGGTATCACTCATTTTACTCACAATGTATTTTTAGAAAGTGCTTATTTCGATGCTGTATCGGTGCGCAAAACAGCCAAACGTCACGGTATCAATACCGATGCTTCTTATCGCTTTGAGCGCGGTATTAATATAGAAGATTGTAAATACGCCCTAATGTATGCCGCAGTACTGATTGAAAATATTGCAGGAGGGGTTATATCATCCGATGTGATAGATTTTTATCCTAAAAAGCAAGAAGATTTTCAGGTATTCCTTACTTTTGAGAAAATAGATAAACTTATCGGTCAGAAGATTTCACGCGATACAATTAAGGCTATCTTACACTCTTTAGATATCAAAGTAAATTCGTTTACCGAACGTGGGTTAGGTTTGTCAGTTCCTTCGTACCGCGTAGATGTACAGCGTGAAGCCGATGTTATCGAGGAAATCCTTCGTATCTATGGCTATAACAATGTCATTTTCTCTGAAAAGCTAAATGCTACAATGGCGCATTCTAACAAATACGACGACCACAATATACAAAATGTGGTAGCCGACCAGTTGGTAGCGCAAGGCTTTTTTGAGATAATGACCAACAGTCTTGTGTCAGAAAAAGAGATTACTACTTATGCCGGAAATCCAGAGCAAGCAGTAAAGCTCCTCAATCCTTTGAGTAGCGATTTGGGCTATATGCGTAAAAATCTAGTGTTTTCAGGCTTAGAAGTGATTGCTTATAATAACAATCGCAAACGCTCCGACTTGAAGTTGTTCGAGTTTGGCAAGAACTATCACTATATCGATGGTAATTATACTGAAAGCAAGCATTTGGTGTTATATCTCACAGGCAATACCCAACCTGAGTATTGGGGTGCTCCCGCTCAAAAAACCTCTTTCTTTGAGCTCAAAGGAGTAGTAGAATCTCTCTTCGAACGTCTCGGCTTGAAGGAAATCACTATTTTGCCTTTAGAAGCTAACGACACGTTGAGTAGTGAAGGGTTCCGTTGGCAAATAGGGGAGACCCTTTTAGGAACGATAAGAGTAGTAAAAAGCAAAGTGCTTAAAGATTTCGATATCAAACAAGAGGTGCTTGTAGCTGATTTGCATTGGGAAGTGATTTTAGAACAAGTGCAAGACCATAAAGTGGTATACAAGGAAATCTCTAAATACCCCGAAGTACGTCGTGATTTAGCCCTTTTGCTCGATGAGAAAGTAACCTTCGCCGACCTTTACGAAAAGGCATATGCTACCGAGAAAAACCTCTTAAAACACGTAAATCTTTTTGATGTGTACCAAGGCGACAAACTACCCGAAGGCAAGAAGAGCTATGCCCTCAGTTTTGTACTCCAAGACAACAATAAAACTCTTACCGATAAACAAATCGATAAAACAATGCAACGCCTACAAGACGCTTTTGAAAAGCAATTTGGTGCAGCATTAAGAGAGTAAAAAATAAAACTTAGAACAAAAAAATAAGACGACGTTTTTACGCCGTCTTATTTTTTTATGCTCCTTAATGGTTTAGTTCTCAAATTAAGACTATTGTTATAGGACAAAATTAGAACTATTTTGTGATATTTGTAACAAAATACAACTTTTTCATAACTACTTATGTTACACTAATTTCTAAAACTCAATCTCGTTAAAATATTGGTAATCAACAATAATATAGTGTCTACACCTCTTGTTTCTCATCTCTTATCTCTTATCTCTTATCTCTTATTTCTCACCTCTTATTTATCAGATACTTTTGCAGTTTTAAAAAATAGTTGTACTTTTGCACCCGCTTTGGATATTAAGTCCAAACCTCTAATGCTTATGGACTAATGTCTATGGACTGACAACAAGTAAACAAATAAACAAATATATAGTATTGTAAATTATGCCAACAATTTCACAATTAGTACGAAAAGGAAGAACCAGAATTACCAAGAAGAGTAAATCGGTTGCTTTGGATTCGTGCCCACAACGCCGAGGTGTATGTACACGTGTGTACACCACAACGCCTAAAAAGCCGAACTCTGCTATGCGTAAAGTAGCTCGTGTTCGCTTGACTAATGGCAATGAGGTGAACGCTTACATACCTGGTGAAGGTCACAACCTCCAAGAGCACTCGATAGTATTGGTACGAGGCGGAAGGGTAAAAGATTTACCAGGTGTTAGATACCACATTGTTCGTGGTGCTCTCGATACGGCTGGTGTAGCAGGTAGAACGCAACGCCGTTCTAAATACGGTGCGAAACGCCCTAAACCAGGACAAGCAGCTCCCGCCGACAAAAAGAAAAAGTAATTTAACACACAAAATCTTTTAACTGAAAAGAAATGAGAAAAAGACAGGCTAAAAAACGCCCCCTTTTACCAGACCCTAAGTTTAACGACCAATTGGTTACGCGTTTCGTGAATAACCTTATGTGGGACGGTAAAAAGTCAGTGGCTTTTAAAGTATTCTACGACGCAATTGACATCGTAGAACAAAAGAAGAATAACGACGAAAAGTCGGCATTAGAAGTTTGGAAAGACGCTCTTAGCAATGTGATGCCTCACGTTGAGGTGCGTTCACGCCGCGTGGGTGGTGCTACCTTCCAAATTCCTATGCAAATCCGCCCAGACCGCAAAGTGTCTATGGCGATGAAATGGCTCATCGGTTTCGCTCGTAAACGCAATGAGAAATCAATGGCTCAGAAATTGGCTGCCGAAATTATCGCTGCCTCTAAAGAAGAAGGTGCTGCTGTGAAGAAAAAAATGGATACGCACCGTATGGCTGAAGCTAACAAGGCATTCTCACACTTTAGATTCTAATAAAACACGATGAGTAGAGATTTAAAATATACAAGAAACATAGGTATTGCCGCGCATATCGATGCCGGTAAAACCACTACTACCGAGCGTATCCTTTTCTATACCGGTAAAACGCACAAAATTGGTGAAGTACACGATGGTGCTTCTACTATGGACTGGATGGAACAAGAGGCTGAACGCGGTATTACTATTACTTCAGCGGCTACTACCTGTAAATGGAACTTTCCTACCGAAAATGGTAAACCTACCGCCGATGCCAAAGAGTATCACTTCAACATTATCGATACCCCAGGCCACGTCGATTTTACCGTTGAGGTAAACCGTTCCTTACGTGTACTTGACGGCTTAGTATTCCTTTTCTCTGCCGTTGATGGGGTAGAACCTCAATCGGAAACCAACTGGCGTTTGGCTGATAACTACAAAGTACCTCGTATTGGGTTTGTAAACAAAATGGACCGTCAAGGAGCTAATTTCCTCAACGTTTGCAACCAGGTGAGAGATATGCTCAAATCTAACGCGGTTCCTATCGTATTGCCTATCGGTGACGAAGCAGATTTCAAAGGTGTTGTAGATTTGATTAAAAACCGCGCCATCGTATGGCACGAAGAAAATTCAGGTTCTACTTTCGACGTAGTAGAAATTCCTGCCGATATGAAAGAGGATGTAGCCAAATACCGCGCTCAATTAATTGAAGAAGTAGCGGGCTATGACGAAGGATTACTTGAGAAATTTATGGAAGATGAAAGCTCAATTACTGAAGACGAAATCCATAAGGCATTGCGCGCAGCAGTAATGGATATGGCTATCATTCCTATGGTATGCGGTTCATCATTCAAAAATAAAGGAGTACAATTTATGCTTGATGCGGTATGTCGTTATTTGCCATCACCGCTTGATAAAGAAGCTATTGAGGGTACTAATCCTGAAACAGGTGAGCCTGCACTCCGCAAGCCATCCGTTGACGCTCCTTTTGCAGCCTTGGCATTCAAGATTGCTACTGACCCTTACGTAGGTCGTTTAGCATTCTTCCGCGCTTATTCTGGTCACCTCGATGCAGGTTCTTACGTATTGAACACCCGTTCAGGTAACAAAGAGCGTATTTCTCGTATCTACCAAATGCACGCTAACAAGCAAAACCCTATCGAATACATCGAAGCAGGTGATATAGGGGCAGCAGTAGGATTTAAAGATATCAAAACAGGTGATACCCTTTGCGATGAGAAATATCCTATCGTACTCGAAAGTATGGTATTCCCTGATCCAGTAATTGGTATTGCAGTAGAACCTAAAACTAAAGCCGATATTGATAAACTCGGTATGGCATTGGCTAAATTAGCTGAAGAAGACCCTACCTTCCAAGTGAAGACAGACCAAGCTTCTGGACAAACTGTCATCTCAGGAATGGGTGAGTTACACTTGGATATCATCGTAGACCGCCTCAAACGCGAGTTCAAAGTAGAAGTAAACCAAGGACAACCTCAAGTAGAGTATAAAGAGGCTATCACTGCTAAAGCTGATCACCGCGAAGTCTACAAAAAACAAACAGGTGGACGTGGTAAATTTGCCGACATCGTATTCCGTATGGAACCAGCTGAAGAAGGCAAAGTAGGTCTTGAGTTCGTAAACGAAATCAAAGGTGGTAACATTCCTAAAGAGTATATTCCATCAGTTGAAAAAGGTTTCAAAGAAGCAATGAAGAACGGACCTTTGGCAGGATTCGAAATGGACGCGATGAAAATCGTTCTTATCGATGGTTCATTCCACCCTGTCGATTCAGATTCATTGTCATTCGAGTTGGCAGCCAAATTGGGGTACAAAGAAGCTGCTCGCGCTGCAAAAGCTGTATTGATGGAGCCAATTATGAAGTTGGAAGTTATTACTCCAGAAGAAAATATGGGTGATATCGTAGGAGACTTGAACCGCCGTCGTGGCCAAGTAAATAATATGGACGATCGTAACGGTGCTAAAGTAATCAAAGCATTTGTTCCACTATCAGAAATGTTCGGTTATGTAACAGCGCTTCGCACTCTTTCATCAGGTCGTGCTACTTCTACAATGGAGTTCTCTCACTATGCCGAAACTCCTTCAAACATTGCAGACGAAGTAATTAAAAACGCCAGAGGCAACTAATTTATTGAAAAAATGAGTAATCAACAAAAAATAAGAATAAAGTTAAAATCTTACGACCACAACTTGGTAGACAAATCTGCTGAGAAAATCGTAAAAACAGTAAAAGCAACAGGTGCAGTAGTTACAGGACCTATTCCATTACCTACACACAAAAAAATCTTTACTGTGTTGCGCTCACCTCACGTAAATAAAAAAGCACGTGAACAGTTCCAATTGAGCTCTCATAAACGTCTTTTAGATATCTATAGCTCGTCATCAAAAACTATTGATGCTTTGATGAAATTGGAATTGCCAAGTGGTGTAGAAGTAGAAATCAAAGTTTGATAACTTTACTAAAATGTCCCGAAACTGCGGGTTAGGGAAAAACGGATAAAAATGATTCAGGGTTAAAAAGCCTCGGGCATTTTTTGACCCTGAACCATTATAATAATTGTCAATTATCAATTGTTAATTGTCAATTAAAAAGAACTAATAACTAATTTAATATTTAATTTTATGTCTGGGTTAATCGGAAAAAAAGTAGGAATGACCAGCATTTTTGATGAGAACGGTAAAAATATACCTTGTACCATCATTGAAGCAGGTCCTTGCGTAGTTACCCAAGTCAGAACCAAAGAGGTTGATGGCTATGATGCTCTTCAACTTGGTTTCGATGACAAAGCAGAAAAACGTGCTACCAAAGCAGAGCTTGGTCACTTCAAAAAAGCAGGTACTTCTGTAAAGAAAAAAGTTGTTGAATTCCAAGGTTTTGAAGACAATTACAAATTAGGTGATACTATCACCGTCGATTTCTTCACCGAAGGAGAGTTTGTGGATATCACAGGCGTTTCTAAAGGTAAAGGTTTCCAAGGGGTAGTGCGTCGCCACGGTTTTGGCGGAGTAGGTCAAACTACTCACGGTCAGCATAACCGCCTCAGAGCACCAGGTTCAGTAGGCGCTTCGTCTTATCCCTCTCGCGTATTCAAAGGTATGCGTATGGCTGGGCGTATGGGAGCTGAAAAGGTAACAGTACAAAACTTGAAAGTATTGAAAGTGGTTGCTGAGAAAAATCTTTTAGTTGTAAAAGGTTGTATCCCAGGTCACAAAAATGCTTACGTAACTATTCACAAATAATGGAAGTAGCAGTATTAAACATAAAAGGAAAAGAAACAGGTAGAAAGGTAACCCTTTCTGATGCTGTGTTCGGTATCGAGCCTAACAATCACGTAGTATACTTAGATGTTAAACGCTATTTAGCTAACAAACGTCAAGGTACTCACAAGGCTAAAGAAAGAAACGAAGTGGCTGGAAGTACTCGCAAAATTAAAAAACAAAAAGGTACTGGTACAGCTCGTGCAGGTAGCGTAAAATCTCCTGTATTTGTGGGTGGTGGTCGCATATTCGGTCCTCGTCCTAAAGACTATACACAAAAACTTACTAAAAACGTAAAACGCTTGGCTCGCCGTTCTGCCCTCAGCGCTAAACTACAAAACCAAGCCCTCGTTGTAGTTGAAGATTTAAATTTCGACGCTCCAAAAACTAAAGATTTCACCGCAGTTGTAAAATCTTTGGGCTTAGAAAATAAAAAATCACTTTTTGTGTTACCAAATACAAATAATAATGTATATTTGTCCTCTCGTAACGTACCTACTTCAAGTGTAGTAACCGCTTCAGAGTTAAACACTTATCAATTAGTGAATGCTTCAAACGTAGTACTTACTGAGAGTTCAGTAGCAGTTTTAGAGTCAATTTTAACAAAATAAGAAGGAAATGAGCGTATTAATTAAACCTGTAAATACAGAAAAAGCAAACGACAATAGCGAGTTGAGAAACTGCTATACGTTCGTAGTAGCTAAGGACGCTAACAAGATTCAAATCAAAAATGAAGTTGAAGCTACTTATGGCGTTAAAGTGAAATCCGTACGTACTCTTAACTACGGACCTAAACGATCTACTCGTTATACAAAAACAGGCTTGCAAATCGCTAAAACTAACGCTGTTAAAAAAGCAGTTGTGCAAGTAGAAGATGGAACTATAGATTTTTATAGTAATATATAAGTATTTAACAAATAGACAAAAATGTCAGTTAGAAAATTAAAACCGATTACCCCCGGTCAGCGTTTTAGAGTAGTAAACGAATTCGACACCATTACTACTGATAAGCCGGAAAAGAGCTTGCTCGTTCCGTTGAAAAAGACCGGTGGTAGAAACAATCAAGGAAAAATGACCATGCGTTACATTGGTGGTGGTCATAAGAAAAAGTACCGTATCATCGACTTCAAACGAAACAAATTCGGCGTAGACGCCAAAGTAGTTTCTATCGAGTACGACCCAAACAGAACAGCGTTTATTGCTCTCGTTCAATACACCGACGGTGAAAAGCGTTACATCATCGCTCCCGCTGGTTTGAAAGTAGATCAAGTAATCGTTTCAGGTCAAGAAAACATCGCCCCTGAAATCGGTAACGCAATGCCGCTCTCTCAAATCCCTCTCGGTACTGTAATTTCTTGTATTGAATTGCGCCCTGGACAAGGAGCTAACATCGCTCGTTCTGCAGGAACTTTTGCCCAACTAATGGCAAAAGATGGTAAGTATGCTACTGTAAAGCTACCTTCAGGTGAAACCCGTATGATCCTCCTCACTTGCCTCGCAACCATAGGAGCCGTATCAAACTCCGATCACCAATTGGTACTTTCAGGTAAAGCAGGTCGCTCACGCTGGTTAGGACGCCGTCCTCGTACCCGTGCAGTAGTTATGAACCCTGTCGATCACCCAATGGGTGGTGGTGAAGGTCGTGCTACCGGTGGTCACCCACGCTCACGTAAAGGTATCCCAGCAAAAGGTTATAGAACTCGTTCTAAAACCAAAGCAAGTAATAAGTATATTGTAGAACGCAGAAAAAAATAAGAGACTAACAAATGGCACGTTCATTAAAAAAAGGACCTTACGTTCACTATAGCTTGGAAAAGAAAATCCAACAAAATATACAGTCTGGTAAGAAAAACGTTATCAAAACTTGGTCACGCGCTTCTATGATTACTCCAGACTTCGTTGGCCAAACTATTGCAGTTCACAACGGTCGTCAGTTTGTCCCTGTATACATCACTGAAAATATGGTGGGACATAAATTAGGAGAATTTTCACCTACTCGTTCCTTCCGTGGACACGCAGGTGCAAAAAATAAAGGTAAAAAATAATTAAGGCTATGGGAGTTAGAAAAAAATTAAGAGCAGACGAAATTAAAGAAGCTAAAAAAAGCTTGGCTTTCGCGAAGTTAAATAACTGCCCTACTTCTCCTCGAAAAATGCGCTTAGTAGCGGATTTAGTACGTGGACAGCAAGTAGACAAAGCTTTGGCTATTTTGAAATTCAACCAAAAAGAAGCAGCCGCTCGTTTAGAAAAATTGTTGCTTTCAGCTATCGCTAACTGGCAAGCTAAAAACGAGGACGCTAACTTGGAAGAAGCAGGAGTATTCATCAAAGAAATCCGCGTGGATGGTGGCGCTATCCTTAAACGCTTACGCCCAGCTCCACAAGGAAGAGCACACAGAATTAGAAAACGCTCTAACCACATAACTTTGGTGCTTGGAGCTAAAAATTTTAACACAGAAAGCTAAGATAAACTATGGGACAAAAGACAAATCCAATCGGAAATCGCCTAGGAATTATCAGAGGATGGGAGTCTAACTGGTATGGAGGCAATGATTACGGAGATAAACTCGCTGAAGACGACAAAATCAGAAAATATGTTCTCGCTCGTTTATCTAAAGCTAGTGTTGCTCACGTGATTATCGAACGTACTTTTAAACTTGTAACCGTTACTATCACCACCGCTCGCCCTGGTATCATCATCGGTAAAGGTGGCCAGGAGGTAGACAAGTTGAAAGAAGAACTTAAGAAAATCACCGGTAAAGACATCCAAATCAACATTTTTGAAATCAAACGCCCTGAGCTCGACGCAGCTCTTGTTGCTGCAAGCATCGCTCGCCAAATCGAAGGTCGTGTTTCTTACAAACGCGCTATCAAAATGGCTATCGCTTCTGCTATGCGTATGAACGCCGAAGGTATCAAGGTAATGATTTCAGGTCGTTTGAATGGAGCTGAAATGGCTCGTTCCGAAAGCTTTAAAGAAGGTCGTATCCCTCTTTCAACCTTTAGAGCTGATATTGATTACGCTATTGACGAAGCTCACACTACTTATGGCCGTATGGGCATCAAAGTGTGGATTATGAAAGGCGAAATCTATGGTAAAAGAGAACTATCACCACTCGTAGGTATGACTAAAAAAGCCACCGGTGGAAATTTCTCTGGTAAATCAACTGACAAGCCTGCTGGTGCACCCAAAAGAGCGCGTCGCAAAAAGTAATTTTTTAAAGAACAAGAAAGATGTTACAGCCAAAAAGAACGAAATATCGTAAACAACAAAAAGGCAGAATGAAAGGCGTAGCTCACCGCGGTGCGCTCCTTTCTAATGGTACTTTCGGAATTAAATCGTTAGATTCAGCATTCATCACTTCTCGCCAAATCGAGTCAGCTCGTGTAGCTGCTACCCGTTATATGAAACGTGAAGGTCAACTTTGGATCAAAATCTTCCCAGATAAACCTATTACCAAAAAGCCTTTGGAAGTACGTATGGGTAAAGGTAAAGGTGCCGTAGAATACTGGGTAGCCGTAGTAAAACCAGGAAGAATAATGTTTGAGGTAGGCGGTGTGCCACTCGACGTAGCTAAAGAAGCGCTACGCCTCGCAGCTCAAAAGCTACCTGTCAAAACAAAATTCGTTGTAGCAAGAGATTATCAAAATTAATTAAAGAACAATGAAACAGTCTGAAATTAACAAATTGACAATAACTGAGCTACAAGAAAAGCTTGGTGAGTTTAAGAAATCGTATGCAGATTTGAAAATGGCACACGCAATTTCGTCATTGGAAAAACCAATTCAATTACGTAATGTAAGAAGAACTATCGCGAGATTGGCTTGTGAGCTAACTAAACGAGAATTACAATAATTCGAACCTGCCTTATGGAAAAAAGAAATTTAAGAAAAGAAAGAATAGGGGTTGTTACAAGCAACAAAATGGATAAATCTATCGTAGTTTCAGAAGTGAAACGTGTAAAACACCCTATGTATGGTAAGTTCGTGTTGCGCACTAAAAAATATGTTGCGCACGACGAAAAAAACGATTGCAACATTGGTGATACTGTGCGCATAATGGAAACACGTCCATTGAGCAAAACCAAATGTTGGAGATTAGTAGAAATCATTGAAAGAGCTAAGTAATTATGGTACAACAAGAATCAAGACTAAAAGTAGCCGATAATACTGGCGCTAAAGAAGTGCTAACAATCCGTGTACTCGGTGGTACTAAGCGCCGATACGCCTCTGTTGGCGATAAGATTGTAGTTACCGTCAAAGAAGCTACCCCTAACGGAAACGTTAAAAAAGGACAAGTTTCTACCGCGGTGGTAGTAAGAACTAAAAAAGAAGTACGCCGTGCCGATGGTTCTTATATCCGATTTGATGAAAACGCTTGCGTTCTCTTGAACGCAGCTGGTGAAATGAGAGGTACCCGTGTGTTCGGACCTGTAGCGAGAGAACTTCGTGATAAACAATTTATGAAGATCGTTTCATTAGCACCAGAAGTGCTTTAATTTTTAACTAAAGTAAATGATGAAACTAAAAATTAAAACTGGAGATACCGTAAAAGTAATTGCTGGAGACGAAAAAGGTAAAGAAGGCAAAGTATTACGTGTAGATCGCGAGAAGAACAGAGCGATTATTGAGGGAGTTAATCTGGTGAAAAAACACACCAAACCTAACGCTCAAAAACCTCAAGGTGGAATCGTAGAAAAAGAAGCATCTATTCACATTTCTAACCTCGCCCTCATCGACCCTAAAACGAAAAAAACTACTCGTGTAGGATTCGAAGTACGTGACGGTAAAAAAGTGCGAATTTCTAAAAAATCTAATGTAGTAATATAATATGGCTTACGTACCTAGATTAAAACAAGAATACAAAGAGCGCGTCATTGCGGCTCTAAAAGAAGAATTTGGCTATAAAAACGTAATGCAGGTTCCTAAACTTGAAAAAATAGTTGTGAGCCGCGGTGTTGGTTCAGCCGTAGCCGATAAAAAACAAATCGACTATGCTGTAGACGAACTTACCAAAATTACTGGTCAGAAAGCTGTTGCCACTTATTCTAAAAAGGACGTAGCTTCTTTCAAACTCCGTAAAGGTATGGCTATCGGTGCCAAAGTTACCCTTCGTGGCGAAAGAATGTATGAGTTCTTAGACCGCCTTATCACTACAGCTCTTCCTCGTGTAAGAGACTTCCAAGGCGTGAAAGCAAATGGCTTCGATGGTAGAGGTAACTACAACTTAGGTGTTACCGAACAAATCATATTCCCTGAAATCGACATTGATAAAATCAACAAGATTGCAGGTATGGATATTACCTTCGTTACATCAGCGCACACTGATAAAGAAGCTAAATCATTATTAAGCGAATTAGGATTACCTTTTAAAAAGAACTAAGTATATGGCTAAAGAATCAATGAAAGCCCGCGAGGTGAAACGTCAAAAGTTAGTAGCTAAATACGCTGCTAAACGCAAAGCTCTAAAAGAAGCTGGTGATTATGAAGCACTTCAGCTAATCCCTAAAAATGCTTCTCCTGTCCGTCTGCACAATCGTTGCAAACTTACGGGACGCCCTAAAGGGTATATGCGCACTTTTGGAATTTCACGTGTGTTATTCCGCGAAATGGCAAACAAAGGATTAATTCCTGGTGTAAAAAAAGCAAGTTGGTAATAATTTAAAAGGACAAATTTATGTATACAGATCCTATCGCAGATTATTTAACAAGAATTAGAAATGCTAATAGCGCAGGTCATAGAGTCGTAGAAATCCCTGCATCTAAACTCAAAAAGGAAATTACTAAAATCCTTTTCGACCAAGGATTCATCCTTAGCTACAAATTTGATGACTCTACCGTACAAGGTACCATCAAAATAGCTTTGAAATACGACAAAGTGACTAAAGAACCCGTTATTAGGCATATTGAAAGAGCCAGCCGCCCAGGTCTGAGAAAGTACGCGGGCGCTGATAACCTACCTCGCGTATTAAACGGATTGGGTATTGCTATCATCTCTACATCACAAGGCGTGATGACAGGTAAAAAAGCTAGAGAGCTCAATATCGGTGGAGAGGTAATTTGTTACGTTTACTAATCAATAAAAAGACAATAAAGAATGTCAAGAATAGGTAAAGCACCCATCAATATTCCCGCAGGCGTTACCGTTACTATCAAAGATAACGTTGTAACCGTAAAGGGGAAATTAGGCGAATTAACCCAAGAGGTTAAAGACATTGCTGTAAAGCAAGAAGATGGACATTTAGTGTTTGAAACTAAAGATACCACTAAAGACCAAAACGCTAAACACGGTCTATACCGTGCCTTAGTAAACAATATGGTCGTAGGCGTTTCTGAAGGATTCACTAAAGAATTAGAGTTAGTAGGGGTTGGATACCGTGCAGCTAACCAAGGTCAAAAGCTAGACTTAGCCCTCGGTTTCTCTCACAACATCATTCTCGAATTGCCAAGCGAAATTAAACTCGAGACAATCAACGAGAAAGGTAAAAACCCAATCATTAAATTAACTTCTCACGATAAACAACTACTCGGTCAAGTAGCGGCCAAAATCCGTAGCTTCCGTAAACCTGAACCTTACAAAGGTAAAGGTGTGAAATTCGTAGGCGAAGTATTGAGAAGAAAAGCAGGTAAATCAGCTTAATAGTTAGAACAATGGCATTATCAAGAATAGAAAGAAGACAACGTATTAAAAGCAGAATCAGAAAAGTAGTAAAAGGTACTGCTGAACAACCTCGTTTGGCTGTTTTCAGAAGTAATAATGAAATCTATGTACAAATCATAGACGATACTAAAGGAACTACTCTGTTGGCTGCATCTTCACGTGATAAAGAAATTAGTGCCGCCAAAGGTACTAAAACTGAAAAAGCAGCATTGGTCGGTAAAGCTATTGCTGAAAAAGCTTTAAAACAAGGTATCGAAAAAGTATCCTTCGATCGCGGGGGATACCTTTACCACGGACGTGTAAAATCATTAGCCGACGGTGCTAGAGAAGGCGGACTTAAATTCTAATAACTATGTATCAGAAATATAAAAATGTAGAATATGTAAAACCAAGTGGTTTGGAATTGAAAGACCGTTTGGTAGGAGTACAACGTGTTACTAAAGTAACTAAAGGTGGTCGCGCTTTCGGTTTCTCTGCTATCGTTGTAGTAGGCGACGAAAACGGCGTGGTTGGTCACGGCTTAGGAAAATCTAAAGAGGTTTCTGAAGCTATTGCTAAAGCAGTAGAAGACGCTAAGAAAAACTTAGTGCGTATCCCTCTTAACGGTACTACCTTGCCCCACGAACAAAAAGGAAAATACGGCGGAGCTCGTGTATTCTTACAACCAGCTACTGAGGGTACCGGAGTAATCGCAGGAGGTACAGTACGTGCCGTATTGGAATCAGTAGGTATCCATAACGTACTTTCTAAATCACAAGGTTCTTCTAACCCTCACAACGTGGTAAAAGCTACTTTCGATGCTTTATTGCAGTTGCGTAGCGCTAAAACTGTTGCTGCTCAACGTGGCATCTCTTTAGAAAAATTGTTTAAAGGTTAATTTTTTATAGCAATGGCAAAACTTAGAGTAACACAAATTAAAAGTAGCATCAAACGTCCAAAAGACCAAAAACTTACTCTTGAGGCTTTAGGACTTACCAAAATCGGTAGAACCGTGGAACACGAAGCTACACCAAGTATCCTTGGTATGATCAATAAGGTAAAACACTTAATTTCTGTAGAAGAAGTTAAATAATATTTTTTATACAAAGTTATGAACTTGAGTAATTTACAACCCGCACAGGGTTCAATTCACAGAGAAGGGAAGCGCGTAGGTCGCGGTCAAGGTTCCGGTAAAGGTGGAACCGCTACCCGTGGTCATAAAGGAGCTAAATCTCGTTCAGGCTTTTCTAATAAGATTGGCTTCGAAGGTGGACAAATGCCCCTCCAAAGACGCGTACCAAAATTCGGTTTTAAAAACTTTAACCGTAAAGAATACGTAGGTATCAACTTGGGTAGACTACAAGAACTCGTTGATAATGGTAAAATTACTGATAAAGTAGACCTTGAAATCTTAGTTCAACTAAACCTCATTAAAAAAACTGACTTGGTGAAAATATTAGGTGGTGGAGAACTAAAATCTAAGCTAAAAATATCTGTTCATAAGTTTACAGCAAGTGCTAAAGCTGCTATCGAAGCAGCTGGTGGTGAAGCTGTAACCTTGTAATATTTAATTTATGAAGAAGTTTATCGAGAACCTGACCAACATTTGGAAAATTGAAGAGTTAAAAAATAGAATTATTTTAACTCTCGGAATTTTGTTAGTTTATCGCTTTGGAGCTCACATCGTCCTCCCTGGTATCGACTCCGCTCAACTCCACGAGTTAGCAACGAAAACCTCAGGTGGCGGATTGCTTGACATCCTCAACGCTTTTACAGGGGGCGCTTTCTCTAATGCCTCAGTATTCGCACTCGGGATTATGCCCTACATCTCGGCTTCTATCGTAGTACAGTTGATGGGAATCGCTATTCCTTATCTCCAAAAACTACAAAAAGAAGGTGAAAGCGGACGAAGAAAGATAAACCAAATCACTCGATGGCTTACTATTGCAATATGTATTGTACAAGCACCTGTATACTTATACGGTATCAATAGATTAGGAGTCCCTGATTCTGCCTTCCTTTTAGGTAAGGGACTCAATTTTATTGTTCCAGCAGTGCTTATCTTAGTAACAGGAACTATTTTTGCAATGTGGTTAGGTGAGAAAATCACCGATAAAGGAATAGGTAACGGTATCTCCCTCCTCATTATGGTAGGTATCATCGCCCGTTTGCCTCGTGCATTCTTGTCTGAAACAGCCTCTCGCCTTACAGGTAATGGAGGTCCCCTATTGATTCTTATCGAGATTATCCTCTGGTTCGTAATCATTCTGCTTTGTATCTATCTAATCAAAGCAGTACGACAAATCCCAGTACAATATGCACGCAGAACAGCTGATGGAGGAACTACTAACGAGAGAAACATCTTCGGAGCTCGCCAATATATTCCTTTAAAAATTAACGCTGCAGGGGTAATGCCTATCATCTTCGCTCAAGCCTTGATGTTTATCCCAGCTACTGTAGCCGGACTATCACAATCAGAATTTGCAAAAAGCGTTCAAGCAGCCTTCTCAAACGTCTTCGGATTTTGGTACAACCTACTCTTTGCAGCTATGATTATACTCTTCACGTATTTCTATACTGCAATCACAGTGCCTACAAACAAAATGGCTGATGACCTAAAACGCAGTGGAGGTTTCATCCCAGGCATACGACCAGGTAAAGAAACAGGCGACTATTTAGATAAAATTATGTCGCTCATCACTCTCCCAGGTTCTATATTTATAGCCTTGGTAGCGATATTTCCTTCACTGCTCAAAATCATCGGAATGCAAGACCAATGGGCATTGTTCTATGGTGGTACCTCACTACTCATCTTAGTAGGGGTTGCTATTGATACTATGCAACAAGTAAATTCATATCTGCTCAATCGCCATTATGATGGTTTGATGAAAACAGGTAAAAACAGAAAAGTATCTTAATTAATATATGGCTAAACAGGCAGCAATTGAGCAAGACGGAACCATTGTAGAAGCTTTGTCTAACGCAATGTTCAGAGTTGAATTGGATAACGGTCACGTAGTGATTGCCCACATCTCAGGAAAAATGCGTATGCACTACATCAAGCTTCTTCCTGGTGATAAAGTGAAACTTGAAATGAGTCCTTACGACCTAAGTAAAGCTCGTATCACTTACCGTTATTAGTTAATTAAGAGAATTCTTCCAATATTTTGGTTGTTAGTTTCTCACAGATATTCTCCTATTTTAGTAGTATCTGTGAGAAATTATAATCATAAAAAAGAATTTTTTATTTGTAGTATTTTTAGCATAAAGCATTTGTATTCAGTATCTTGAATATGGTTTTTTATGCTTAAAAATGAGTGAGTGGAATGTATAATTGCATTTTTGTGAGCTAAAAATGTGGCTATTACAAAAAAAAATTGTAGTTTTGCGCACTCTATTGATATAAACAAAACGAAATGAAAGTTAGAGCATCAATTAAAAAAAGAAGTTCAGAGTGCATCATTGTGCGCAGAAAAGGACGATTGTACGTAATTAACAAGAAAAATCCTAAATTTAAACAACGACAAGGATAATTATGGCACGAATTGCAGGTATTGACTTACCAAAAAACAAAAGAGGGGTTATTGGTTTAACCTATATTTTTGGTATTGGAAAAAGTAGAGCTAAAGAAATCTTAAGTAGAGCTCAAGTAAACGAAGACACAAAAGTAAGCGAATGGAATGATGATGAAATCACTCGTATTCGCGAAGTGGTTGCGTCTTATAAAATTGAAGGAGAATTGCGCTCCGAAATCCAATTGAACATCAAACGTTTGATGGATATCGGTTGTTATCGCGGTATCCGCCATCGTAACGGATTGCCTTTGCGCGGACAAAAAACTAAAAACAATTCTCGTACAAGAAAAGGTAAAAGAAAAACTGTTGCGAACAAGAAAAAAGCAACTAAATAATAAGTAGTAGAGTATGGCAAAACAAAATGCAAAGAATGCAAAAGTCTCTAAGAAGAGAAAAGTAGTGGTTGAGTCAGTAGGCGAAGCACACGTTTCAGCTACTTTTAACAATGTTATCATTTCTCTTACCAACAAAAAAGGAGATGTAATTGCGTGGTCATCAGCAGGGAAAATGGGCTTCAGAGGGTCTAAAAAGAACACTCCTTACGCTGCCCAAGTAGCCGCAGAAGATGCAGCTAAAGTTGCTTTTGACGCAGGTCTTAAAAAAGTAAAAGTATACGTGAAAGGACCAGGTAACGGTAGAGAATCTGCTATCCGTACTATCCATAATGCAGGTATAGAAGTAACCGAAATTATCGACGTTACTCCACTACCTCATAACGGATGTCGCCCTCCTAAAAAACGTAGAGTCTAATTTCAATACTAACAAGTAAGAAAGGTGAGTTGTTATCGAAGGAATGCCTTAATTCATAACTACCTTTCATTTAAACAATTTAAAATGGCAAGATATACAGGACCAAAAACAAAAATAGCTCGTAAATTTGGTGAAGCTATCTTCGGAGATGATAAATCTTTTGAAAGAAAAAACTATCCTCCCGGACAACACGGTTTGGCACGCCGTAGAGCAAAACGCTCTGAATATGCTATCCAGCTACAAGAAAAACAAAAAGCTAAATATACTTATGGTATTTTAGAAAAACAATTCCATAATCTATATGAAAAAGCAAAAAGAAGTAAAAGTATTACCGGTGAGGTACTTCTTCAACTTTGCGAATCTCGCTTAGACAACGTAGTATACCGTATGGGCATTGCTCCTACTCGTAGCGCAGCCCGCCAATTGGTATCTCACCGTCACATCACTGTAAACGGAAATATTGTAAACATTCCGTCTTACTCTCTTAAACCAGGTGATGTAGTAGGCGTTCGCGAAAAATCAAAATCTTTAAGTGTGATCGAAAATTCATTGGCAGCTCATAGTGCTGTATACGAATGGATCACTTGGAATCCTGAAAAAATGGAAGGTACTTTCGTAGCAGTACCTCAACGTATTCAGATTCCTGAAAATATTAAAGAACAGTTAATCGTAGAGTTGTACTCTAAATAATAATAAAGACAGCAGTCAAATTATGGCATTATTCAACTTCCAAAAACCAGATAAAGTTATAATGATTGAATCATCTGATTTCGAAGGACGATTTGAGTTTCGCCCTTTGGAGCCAGGGTATGGTTTAACAATAGGTAACGCATTACGAAGAGTTATGCTTTCTTCGTTAGAAGGTTTTGCAATCACTTCTGTGAAATTTGATAAAGTAGGACACGAATTTTCTACTATATCAGGAGTAAGAGAAGATGTTACTGAAATTATTCTCAATTTGAAACAAATACGTTTTAAACGCCAGATTGAGGATATAGAAAACGAAACAGCAACTATTACTGTTTCTGGTAAAAGACAATTGACTGCCGGTGATTTTCAAAAAGCTCTTTCAGGTTTTCAAGTATTAAATACTGATTTGGTGATTTGCAATATGGATTCTTCAGCTTCTTTTACAATAGAGGTTACTATTGAAAAAGGACGTGGTTATGTTTCGGCTGAGGAAAATGCAAAACCAAATGCGCCGATAGGTGTAATTGCTACTGATGCAATTTTTACCCCTATTAAAAATGTGAAATATTCTATTGAAAATTATCGTGTTGAACAAAAAACAGACTACGAGAAGTTAGTCTTTGAAATTAAAACCGATGGGTCTATACACCCTAAACAAGCACTCACAGAAGCTGCAAAAACACTCATTCATCACTTTATGCTGTTCTCTGACGAGAGAATTACTTTAGAGGCTGATGAAATAGCACAAACTGATACTTATGATGAAGAATCATTGCATATGCGCCAGTTACTAAAAACTAAGTTGGTGGATATGGACTTATCCGTTCGTGCACTCAATTGTTTGAAAGCTGCCGAAGTAGAAACATTAGGTGATTTGGTATCTTTCAATAAAGCCGATTTGATGAAGTTTAGAAACTTCGGAAAGAAATCATTAATTGAGCTTGATGAGTTGGTAGTCAATAAAGGTTTAGTGTTTGGTATGGACACCTCGAAGTATAAATTGGATAAAGATTAACTCGCTCTTGCGATATTTTAACTAAGGAAAAATGAGACACGGAAATAAAATTAATCATTTAGGAAGAAAAACTGCTCACAGAAATTCAATGCTTGCCAATATGGCGAGCTCACTGATTGAGCATAAACGCATTAACACTACTTTGGCAAAAGCAAAGGCTTTAAAACTATTTGTAGAGCCTTTGGTAACCAAATCTAAAGAAGATACCACTCACAACCGTCGTATCGCTTTTAGTAGATTACGCAATAAATATGCTGTTACCGAGCTTTTCAAAGAAGTGGCTGTAAAGGTAGGCGACCGCCCAGGAGGATACACTCGTATCATTAAATTAGGAAACCGTTTGGGTGATAACGCTGAAATGGCTATGATTGAGTTTGTAGATTACAATACTACTTACAACGTAGCTAAAACCGCTAAGAAGAAAACTACCCGTCGTGGTAGAAAGAAAGCAACTGCTGAAGAAACTCCAGCTACAGCCGAAGTTAAACCAGAGGCTACTGCTGAAGCTACTGAATAATATTGCAGTTTATTAGGTTCGTAAATTATAAAAAAGGGCTTGCCAACGGCAAGCCCTTTTTTATTGTGTAAAATTCTTTTTAAAGGCTGTTTTTAGTCTTTTATATAGTGTGTAGCTTACGCTACAGAAATCGTACAAATCTTTAAAAAAAATCGAACAAATAGGCAACAAGTTGCCTGAAAAAGCCAATAATACTAGAAATATTTAACTTTGTCAAAGGTGCGAGCGGCATAGGCGGTGTGAGCCACACAGGCTGTTGAATTAGCAAATTTGGAGAGTTGAGGGGTTCGGAAGGAAACGAAGAAGTTCGGAAGAAGTAGTTCAGATAAAAAGTAAAAAATGAGCTATAAGGAGGGTGCTCTTAGCTTATAGAGAGCTTATAGGAAGCTTATACGAATCTTGGACGATTGGTATAGAAAGGGTATATAAGTAGTTGATTCATACTGTGATACAACAACGCAAAAAATGTTAAAAACGGGGTTTCGAGGCGAAAGAAAGAGAATCCTCACCTCGTTCACATACTCTCCTATTCGGAGACTTCTCCCAAGGAGAGGGGGTGTAGTGACGAGTAGAGAGCAACGAAAAAAGGGGAATGTGGCGACGGAAAGGAGAAGAGATAATTAGAGAATTAGCAAATTGGAGAATGAGAAAATGGGGGGTGCAAGCCACACCGGCAGTTAAATTAGGAAATTTGGGAATGAGAAAATGGGGTGGTGTGAGGTCTTAGGAAATAGGTACTAGGGAGGAGTGTGACAGAAAGGAGATTTAGCAAATTTGGAAATTAGAAAATTAGAAAATTAGCAGATTAGGTGTGAGCTGGACGGGCTGGAAAATTAGAGAATTAACAGAGTAAGGTGTGAGCCAGACGAGTAGTGTGAGCTGCACGAGCGGGAAGGTTGGCAAATGGTTTGTGTTATATGTAAAACAAAAAAAGATGATGAAATATTTGGTGGGGAACAAAAAAGTGTGTATTTTTGTACCGATTAACAAATACTTTTTAAACGATGAAGAAAATATTTTTAGCTTTAATAGCAATAGCTACTTTTGTAGCTTGTAATAAGGACAATGGGGGAAGTGAGGAAGGTGTTTCAGCTAAACATCCTAAGAAAATTATTTCAACAAGTCCTTATCTTCGGGTAGAACGTATATTTGAATTGTATGACGATGCCCGCCCTAAGAAAGAATCTTATACACACTATCAAGCGGATACAGTTTCGTATTCTTCTGTTACAGAATATGAATATGAAGGCAAACGCCCTGTAAAAGAGAGATATGGAGATACCGAAGTTTCATTCTTTTACAATAAAGGAAAATTAGAACGAAAAGTGTCTAAATCTAAATATAATAGCACTCCTTCAACAACAGAATATCAATATGATGGCAATGGGAGAGTCATTAAAAAACTAACTCGTTACCGTCAGGATAATTATGAAGAAGTAAACTATCAGTATAGTGAAGGAAACAAAATAATCGCTAGTAAAGAGAGATTTGTAGAAAACAAAAAAATATATTCATCACGTACATATACTTTAGATGCTAATGGGAATGTAGTAAAACAAGAGTATAAAGATTATAAAGATTATGACATTGTTATTACTTATGAATATGATAATAAAATAAACCCTTTGTTTTCTCCTACAGTTAGAGATTTATATCCGGATTATTTTACAATGGGGGTAGGTAAAAACAATATTATCAAGCAAACCGAAATAGGGACTAACCCCAAGGAACCTAACAAGGTTTCTAAGGAAACTTTTAGAACCGTTTATGAATATAACGGCGATTATCCTGTAAGAAATACGCATTACTCAGTTCCTAATGAAGAAAATAAACCTGAGGAAAAATTGTCTGTTACAGAATATATTTATTAGAAAGAACACTATTTTTCAATTTTAGAAGAAAACGTTCAGAATAAAAACAGCTTAAAAAAGTAGAGAAAATAGCATTTTTCTCTACTTTTTTGTTTTTATGAGATAGATTAAAATTAGTAGAAAGCCTCAGTTTTCGGAGTACTCTGAGTTTTCATACTTTCTCGGAGAGGATCAGAGAATATCTAGGAGGCATTACCCAATCGACAAATTTGGTAATTCACAAATTATTCGTACCTTTGCACTAACAAATGATGTTTCTCAAACAAATATCGGTCGTAAACTACAAGAACATACTCTCACAAGCGTATGCCTTTAGCCCTACTATCAACTGTTTTGTAGGGGATAATGGTGTAGGGAAAACGAATCTGCTTGATGCTATTTATCACTTAGGTATGGCGAAGAGCTACTTTACTACTTCGGCAGTGCAGAACGTACGCCACGGCGAGGAGTTTTATCTTATCGAAGGACAGTTTCGGCAAGAAGAACGTGAAGAGCAGATAGTGTGTAGCCTTAAAAAAGGACAGAAGAAAGTAATGAAACACAACGGTAAAGCCTATGAACGCCTGGCTGACCATATAGGTAAATACCCTATGGTGCTCATTTCACCTTCCGACCGCGACTTGATAGTAGAAGGTAGTGAAACACGCCGTAAGTTTTTGGATAGTGTGATTTCGCAAACTGATAGGGCTTACTTAGAACTGCTCTTGCGTTACAACCGCACGCTCTTGCAACGCAATACGTTACTGAAACAAATGACAGAAGGAGGCGTTTTCTCTTTAGAGACTTTGCACATTTACGACGAGCAGTTGGCGCCCTTAGGACAACACATTTATGAGAAACGGCGAGCTTTTATGAAAGAGTTTTTGCCTATCTTTAGCGAGCAGTACGCTTATATTTCGGGAGGTAAGGAACGAGTGAGTTTGCAGTACGACAGCAGTTTGCACCAAAGTGATTTGGCTACCCAGCTTGCCGAAAATACTGAGCGAGACCGCAGTGCGCAATACACTACCGTAGGTATTCACAAGGACGATTTGCTTTTTGAGATTGAGGGCTACCCGATGAAGAAATATGGCAGTCAGGGGCAACAGAAGTCGTTTTTGATAGCCTTGAAGCTATCGCAGTTTGAAGTGTTGAAGCAATCGTTAGGGATTACGCCCATAGTGCTTTTAGATGATATTTTTGATAAGCTCGACGATACTCGCGTAACGCAGTTGGTGCAGTTGGTTACTCAAAAACATTTCGGACAGCTTTTTATTACCGATACTCATTCCCAACGCACCGAAGATGTAGTAAAGCAAACGGGACTGGCGTATGAGATGATTCAAATAGGTGCGAGCCACACGGGCAGTAAGAGCGACAAAAGCAGGTAAAAGATAAGAGATAAAAGGTAAATGAGATTGTGAAAGCGACTTTTACAGATATTAATTGTTAATTAAAATAATATGTGTTTATTAGTGTATCCTAAGAATGAAATACAAAAAGCTGAATTAACCTCTTTGTTTGAAAAAATGGGAGTGGAATTTGAGTATGAACAATCTTTTTTATCTGATTCTCTTAAAAAAGAGTTGGATAGAAGAGTTATAGAGATAAAAGAGAACCCTTCTATTGGAATTCCTTTTGAAGAAGTAAAGAAGAAAATATCAGAGAAGTATGTCATTTAGTTTAATTTTCCACCCCAGAGCAGAAAAAGAGTTAAATGATGTTATAGATTATTACAATGTTTTTAGAGAAAATTTAGGTCTCGAAGCATATAATGAAATAGTAGATTATATAGAAACATTAAAAGACTTTCCCTTTGTTGCTCCAAGGAAATATGAAGAGGTTCGTATTTTCTTTACTAAAAGATTCCACTTTGGAATTCATTATATTGCTTTGGAAGAATTGTCAGAAGTGATTATCATAGCCATTATTAACACCAAACAACAAATAAAAGAACACCAAATATTCAATAGAATTTCTGATATAAAAGACTGATTATAATTGGAGGTAACTATCAAGATATAAGTAATTAAGAAAATTTATATAAATACATAAGATGAAACCCAATAAGAAGAAAACACCCAGCAAGAATCCTATTAAACCTACCCCCACAGTGAGTGAGGAAGGGAGTTCGAGTATGAAACTTTTGGCGAGTGTCTTGCTCATTGCCTATGGCTATGTAACGGTACTTACCCCTAACTGGATGGCATTCGACTCCAATGCTACAAAGTTTTACACCTTTGCCATTCTGAACTTGGTAGTAGTAGGGCTTGTGTTTTTTATTAAAGAATTCAGAGAACGCACACAATTACTGTTTGGCTTTTTTACTAATAAAATAGGGATTGCTTACTGCCTAATAATGGTATTGGCATTGCTCTCGTTTACCAAAGCTATTGATATAGAAGAAGCGATTTTGCACTTCTTTAAGATATTTACAGCTTTCTCAGCTGCTTGGATGGTATCGGCTTTGGTGATTTACAACAAAAAGAGTTTAGTACATTTGGCAGTTGCAATGACAATTCTTTTGTGTTATGACTTTTTGGTAACCCTCGACGGGGTAAAAGGTATCATCAAGGGTATTAGTGCAGATTACAATATCAAAGGCTCGTATTCTAACAAGAATATTTTGGCTTCGGCTATGTTTATTAAGATACCTTTTGCTATCTGGTTGTTTTATTTTCATAAAAACACCTTGCGTATCATTGGGGGGATAGGTGTTTTGGTTGGTACTTTAGCAATCTTCTTTATGAGTACCCGTGCTTTCTACTTAGCAACTATTCTTACAACGCTTATTTTCATCACTTATGGTGCTATCGACTATTTTATCTTAAAACGTCGTGAAACGGGCGTAAAAGTACTCATGCACGTAGGCTTGGTAGTTCTTGCTTTTGGTATTTTCTCGTTTGTACAGAACTATTTATACCCTCAACAAGTGAGACAAAGCACCAGTTTCGGGGCTCGTTTGGCTGAGGTAACTAACCAAGAGAATACCAGTAACAACTTGCGTAAAACTGCTTGGGTGATTACCGCTACCGATATGATCCCGAACGACCCACTGTTGGGTGTAGGCATTGGTAACTGGAAGGTACGTTTCTTACAGTATGAGAATTCTTACAGTCCGCATTATATTTATATGTATAAGAATCACAACGACTTTTTGGAGCTCACCGCCGAAGCGGGAATCTTCGCAGGATTGGCGTTCTTGGCTATATTCCTCTTGGCAGCTTATTATTTCCTAAGAGGTACTTATAAAAACAAGAATCCCGAGCAAGAACAGTGGTTTTTCTTACCATTGTTTGGACTCTTTGCTTATTCGTTTGATGCGTTCTTTAACTTTCCTCAAGACCGTCCCGAAATTCAAGCCCTCTTTGGTATTTATGTAGGGATAGCAGTAGGCTTGGCAGTATTGTATTTCAGTAAGAAAAAAGCAGAAGAGCGCAAATTGCCAATGAGTGTTCTAGGTTTTATAGGAGCAGTAGCCCTGGTGGCAATGGTTTTGAATGTGGTAGTAGAGCGTATGTACTTTGATTCTTCTAAAATACAACGTATGGTAAAAGAAGAGCAACAAGGTGTGCGCCCTACCAAATCACCTTCGGATTACTTGATTCGTAACTATCCTCGTATTCCAAATCTCACGGCAGTGGCTGAGCCTGTAGATGTAGAAAAAGCACGCTACTTGATAGACGAAAAGAAATTCGATGAGGCACGTAAAGTACTTTCTTCAATTCATTATCATCCTTACGACGCACGTCCCGAGTATTTTACTGCTGTATCATACTTTATGGAAGAGAACAAAAACAACGATAGTATTTATAAATATGCCCATAAAGCCCGAATGATAAAGCCTAATTTCTTTGGTAACCTAAATTTAGAGACCTTTGCGCTGAACAATATGGGTAAAGAGCAAGAATCGATTCACTTGCTCAAACAGTATTTAGGCTTGGAGAAAGACAGTGTACAGAAACCACAACCTAAGTGGAAAACTATACTGAAAAACCGTTTCCACGTAGATGTAGATAGAGACGCCCTTCGCGGTAATCGCAGTGAGGTACAAGCGTGGAACTCTTTGGCTTATTTGCAAGAGAAAAATAACTTAATAGCTGATGCTCGTGCTACCTTAGATAGTGCTATTGTGTATTTGCCCGATAATAAAGATATAATTAATAACCGCAACAAGATTATCTCGCGTATGCAGGTAGAGGAATTTGCACCTCTTTACACTCAGGCAATGCAACTCTATATGCAACAGCGCTACGCTGAGGCAATTCCTATATTTACGAAGTTCTTGGAAAAAGTACCTGCTCATATAGACGGGCTCAGGTATCGTGCTATTAGTTACTACAACACTCAGCAATACCAGAAGTCCATTAACGATATGGCTGAAATGGAGAGCTTAGGAGTGCCCGTAGATGCTGTACTGAATAATTATCGTGCCTCTTGCTACTATATGTTGGGCGACAAGGCGAATGCCAAAGTCTTTTTCCAAAAAGCCGCTAGCGAAGGCAATGCCGATGCTCAACGCAACTTAAATACCCTCAGTTTTTAAGTCAAATGAATACCTATACAAAACAAATCCTCAGCGAGGAGGAACTCCAAGTGATGCTACACCGCCTCGCTTGTGAGCTGATAGAAAACCATAACGATTTCTCGAATACGGTTTTTATCGGTATCCAGCCTCGTGGCACTTATTTAGCGGAGCGATTGGTAGAACTACTTACTAAAGAATATCACATTGCTGATATTCCATTAGGCTTATTAGATATTACTTTCTTTCGCGATGATTTTAGGCGCACAGGTAGACCTCTTGAAGCCAACTCTACCGCTATCGACTTTATCGTGGAAAACAAGAGAGTGGTATTCATAGACGATGTGCTCTACACAGGGCGCAGTATTCGCGCTGCTCTCAGTGCCATACAGAGCTTCGGGCGCCCTTCTGAAATAGAGCTCTTAGTGCTTATAGATAGGCGTTTTAGTCGTCATCTTCCCATACAACCCGATTACAGCGGTAAGCAAGTAGACGCTATCAATGATGAGCGTGTGGTAGTACACTGGAAACAAAACGACGGAGAAGACTCAGTAGAGGTAATAAGTAAAGTCGGTGAGCTGGTGTAGCTGAGAATGTAAGTAAGAGATAAGGGATATGTGATATGGTAATAGCAATTCTTACAGTCTTTATAATGCTGAACGTAGTGCTGAAACTCAGTTTTTGGAAACTGTGGCAACAGGTGTTATTTGCAGCTGTTTGTTTCTTGTTTGTATGGTTGGCTACTGATTTTGCCTCAGAGCAGTCACAAGTTACCCTCCAAACAATGCTCAGCGACCCCAAAGTGCTTGGCAATATTACCGTACTGCTCACCGTAGAAACTGCTGTGTGTATGGCGTATTGTTTTACTTCACTACGCACGCTTTTTAAAGGTAAAGAAAGTCGTTGGCATAAAGTTTTGCAGTGGTATCCTAACCTGCTTATTTTTCCTGCATTGTTCTACGTGCTCACTCAATCTATCTTTTATTATACAGGGGTATCGTTTGAGCATATTGCCTTTTGGATAGGTGCGAGCGTGGTAGTTTTCATAATATTAGGTTCTTTGGGTCTTCAAAAGCTGTTACCTGAGAAAGACCTGCGCTTAGAATTACACTTTTTGGTGAGTTTGCTTATCACTCTCTTAGGACTTATAGGTACTGCTAACGGACAAATACTCTACGTTCCCCAAAGTGAACCTATCAATTTAAAAGTATTGGGAGGTATATTTACTTTCTTTATAGCCTTGTTTGGCATAGGCTTTGGATTTAGTAAATTGTATTGGTTCTTACGCCAAAGAAAACAAAAGAATTAAATTTATATTGATGATGAAAAACATATTTATAGCTGGAATACTATTGCTCACAAGCGCTTCCTATGCACAAATAACTATTAGTCAGGAAAAGAATATAGCCGATGCTATGGAACTCAAAAAGGAAATAGCTCGTACCGAGAGCGCTTTCCAAGTACAAATCTATAATGGCAATATCACCGAAGCTAATAAAGTAATGCTCGATGCCAAAAGCAAATACAAACAATACCCTGTATTGCTCACTTTCGAGTCGCCTAACTACAAAGTGCGCCTTGGTAGTTTCCGTACGCGTTTAGAGGCTGAGAAGAAACTTGTAGAGATTAAAAAATCTTATCCCGCAGCCTTTGTGATAGGCTTAAAATAACCTGTAATAAGGGGACACTATGTTTAAAAAAAACACCCTTCGCTTTCAGATATTCCTCAGTATGACCCTACTCGTGCTAGTAGCTTTCGCTATTTTGGCTTTCGTAATGATTGGGCAGTATAAAAAACAGGCATTAGAATATCACGATGAGCGACTTATCGACAAGGAAAACCAAATCAAGATGCAGATACAATATGTATTCTCGCAAACCACTTTCCCTGTCGAAACCCCTTATATACCTCTTATCTTTCGGGAGGATATCTACAGCATTGCCAATATCCAAAACCTAAACTTTGCCCTCTATGACCTCGACGGTGTGCTACTAAAAAGCTCCAAAGCCTCTCTCTCGCCGGACCAAGATGCGTTTTTCATTCCTCCTGATGTATTGCATCAGCTTTCCGCTACACTCAATAAACGTCTTGTTGAGCACCACGAATTTGCAGGGCGTGGTTATCAAACCTCTTACAGTTATATTACCGATTTGCAGTTCAAGCCTATCGCTATTCTCAACATTCCTTATTTCGAGAACGACACCTTCAACGAGCGCGCTTTAAAAGGGTCGCTGTATAACTTAGCGATGGTGTATTTCTCGCTCTTAGTAGTTGCCCTTGCGGTAGCTTACTTCATTTCTAAATATATTACCAAATCGCTTAAAACCATCGAAGGTCGTTTAGAGAAAACTCGTTTGCTCTCCCAAAACGAAAAGATACTTCTCAAATCTGCCCCTGCCGAGATTACCGAGTTGGTAAATGCCTATAATGGAATGATTGATGAGATTGAGAACAGCAAAGCCCTTTTGGCGCAATCCGAACGCGAACAAGCGTGGCGCGATATGGCAAAGCAGGTAGCACACGAAATCAAAAATCCTCTTACTCCTATGCGTCTCTCCGTGCAAAGTTATCAACGCAAAGCCCTTCGAGAGCCTCAAACCGCTGAACAAACTAATGAATTCTGCGAATCTCTTATCCAACAGATAGACATATTGAGTAATATTTCTACTGCCTTCTCGGCACTTACCAATATGCCTGCTAAAAACGATGAGGAATTCGATTTTGTGTCTGTTATCAAACGCACTTTAGATATTTTTAATTCTGATGAAATTCACTTCACCCATTCTCACGATGAGATTATAAGTGTATTCGATAAAGACCAGCTCGGTCGTGTAGTTACCAATTTGGTAAAAAATGCGCTACAAGCTACCGAAAACGAACCTTTCCCTTCTATTGAAGTAAGCCTCAATAAAAGCGATACCGATATTACTCTAAAAGTAAAAGACAATGGTACGGGTATCCCCGACGCCGATAAAGAAAAGATATTCGAACCGAAATTCACTACCAAAACCAGTGGTAGTGGCTTGGGATTAGCAATGGTCAAAAACATCGTGCTTTCCTACGGGGGTAGCATTCATTTTACTTCCGAAGTAGGAAAGGGAAGTGAATTTACTGTAGTATTGGTACACTTTTTGAATAAGTAAACAAATAAACATTATATTTTATGAAAAATCACATCTTAACATTAGGAGTTGCTGTGCTTATGTTCGCCTCCTGTCAAAACAATCCTTCGCAAAATGCCAACAATATGGTAAGCGACACCACTACTATGATGGAAAACACTATGGACAACGTATCTGAAAAGATGACTCCTGAGTTAGTGGCTACTTATGTAGGTACTCTTCCTGCAGCCGATTGCGGCGGAATGGCTACCGTTATCCATCTCTATGCCGATGACACCTATGTAAAACAAGAAAACTGTGCAAGCAAAAACTTCGAATCTAAAGAAGAAGGTAAAGTAGAACACACTGATAAAGGTTTTACACTCGTTTCTAAAGCTGATAATCACAAATCTTTCTATATTACCAAAGGCGATAATATCGTACAGGTAGGTGAAGATGGTAAAGAACCTAAAATGGTAAAAGAATATACTCTTACCAAACAAATGTAACAAGTAAAATCTTATGTAATGCGAAGGCTGTTCAATACAAGATTGAACAGCCTTTTCTTTTACAAAGAAGAAAAAATATGTTAAAAATCTTTTGTAGTTAAAATAATTGTTATAACTTTACCCCCTAATTTATATTTTATGTTAGTAACCTTCCAATGGATTTAGTGCGTCTTTTCATAAAAAGGATATCATACAATCAATCGCAGAACGATGCCTTTGTGCTTATAATGCACGAGGTCGAGACCGATTTAAAGCTACCCATCGTCATTGGTACCTTTGAAGCACAATCTATTGCCTTGGAATTAGAGAAGAGTCTTGTACCTCCTCGACCCCTTACACACGACCTCTTCAAGATATTCGCCGATACTTTCAGTATACAGATAAAAAGAGTCGTGATTTACAAATTAGAAGAAGGCATTTTCTACTCCAATATCCTCTGTGTACAAAATGGTCAAGAATACACCATCGAAGCTCGTACCAGCGATGCCATCGCCATTGCCTTGCGTTGCAACGCACCCATCTACACCTATCGAGATATCATTCAAAGAGCCGGCATTTATATCCCTCTGCTCAACGATGAGCCCTCCAATACCATAAGTCCTTCGTTAGATAATGTTGATGAGGAAGACAGTAGCCGAAACAGATATACTAAATACGCCTTACCCGAACTAAAAACAATGCTAAATGACTGTATCGAAAATGAAGATTACGAAATGGCAGCACTTATCAGAGATGAAATCTCTAAACGCGATAGTACTTTTTAAAACTATATACCAATGAAAAAAAACATAACCATCGGAAGTCTTAGCTTCCTTTTACCACTCATAAGTGTCGCCCAAGACGCTACACAATCTCCTACTACACAAACCGCCACTACACAAGTAATGAAGGCTGTCGCTAGCGAAGGTTTCTCTCTCGAAAGTTTTACTCGTGGTGTGGTAGGTATGATTACCCTCCTGTTTATCGCCTATCTTTTCAGTAGCAATAGGCGCGCTATCAATTGGAAGACTATTGGCATAGGCTTAGCCCTACAACTCTCCATTGCAATAGGTATTCTAAAAGTAGGCTTTATACAAGACGCCTTCGATTTTGCCGGTAGTATCTTTGTGCTCATATTAGATTTCACAAGAGCAGGTAGTCAGTTTCTCCTCGGTAACTTAGTCGATACCAATAGTATAGGTTATATCTTCGCTTTCCAAGTGCTCCCCACCATCATCTTCTTTTCTGCACTCACCTCCCTATTGTTCTATTTAGGTGTTATTCAGGTAATAGTGCGTGGTATGGCGTGGGCATTATCTAAACTGCTGAATATCTCAGGTGCCGAAAGTCTTTCGGTTACGGGGAACATCTTTTTAGGACAAACCGAAGCCCCTCTGATGATTAAAGCCTATTTAGCCAAAATGACTCGCTCCGAAATCCTCCTTGTGATGATAGGCGGAATGGCTACCGTAGCAGGAGGCGTAATGGCTGCTTATATCCAATACCTCGGTGGCGACGACCCCCAAATGCGCTTGCTCTTCGCCCGACACCTCTTAGCAGCTTCCGTAATGGCTGCCCCCGGTGCTATCGTAGTTTCCAAGATGCTATGCCCTCAAACCGAGCAATTCTCTAACGATTCGCACGTCTCTATGGAGAATGTAGGTTCCAATGTGCTCGACGCTATCGCCAATGGTACTACCGAAGGACTTAAACTCGCTGCCAATGTAGCAGCTATGCTTTTAGTATTTGTGGCTTTTATCGCAATGATTAATTATTTCTTTAATTGGGTAGGTTATCAAACACATCTCAACAATATCATAGCCAGCAACACTCCTTATAACGGACTCTCTTTAGAAATGATTTTAGGTACCGTTTTCTCACCCGTTATGTGGCTCGCCGGTATTGCCAAAGAAGACGTTATGCTGATGGGACAATTGCTCGGTATTAAGCTCTCCTCTTCGGAATTTGTGGCTTACACTCAGTTAGCCACCTTAAAGGATATGACGAGTGCTCCTCACTTAATGTATAACAAATCTATCATTATGGCTACCTATATGCTTTGCGGTTTTGCCAATTTCGCCTCCATAGGCATTCAAATAGGTGGTATAGGCGCCTTAGCCCCCAACCAACGCAAAACGCTCTCTCAATTCGGCTTAAAAGCCGTTCTTGGGGGTACTTTAGCCTCTCTGTTATCCGCAACTATCGCCGGAATGATTATCGGGTAACTACACTTTTCTAAATAACACAAGCTTAAAATCACTTTTTATATCATACATACTTTGCCAAAGGTTCTGAACACCTATCGTTCTACAACTTTGGCAAAGTTTTTATTGCCTATTTTGCTACAATCGCCCGTGTGGCTCGTACCCGCTCGTCTGGCTGACACCTAATCTACTAATTCTCTAATTTCCCAACCTGCCAACTCTATTTCCGTCGCCATATCCCCCTCTCCTTTGGAGAAGTCTCCGAATAGGAGAGTATGTGAACGGGGAGAGGATTCTCTTTCTTTCGCCTCGAAACCCTGTTTTTAACATTTTTTATATCGCTGTATTATACTATGAATCAACTACTTATATACCCTTTCTATACCAATCGTCCAAGATTCGTATAAGCTTCCTATAAGCTCTCTATAAGCTAACCCCACCCTCCTTACAGCCATTTTTCACCAAAAATTCCCTCAACCCTCTTCCGAACCTTTCCGATTTTCTTCGTCTCCGTTTACTAATCTATTAATTTTCTCATTCTCACATTCTCTCATTTTCTAATTATTAAAAAAGCTATTCACATTTAAAAAAAAGCTATTTATATTAAATCTATGTAAGAGCTTTTTACAGTATTTTTGCTCCGTTAATCAAACATTTAAATAAAATGATTCGCAATTTACTGTATATTACAGCTTTTAATAAAAAAGGTACGTGGCAGAGCGTGCTGTGGGAAATTGTGCATAACGGTTTTATCACAGCTCCGTCGGGCATATTACTCATAATATTATGGGAGCTTTTTAAACCGCAACCCAATCTGTCCCTTATCTGGGAAATGGTAGCCCTAATGGGTATCCTACTCCTATTACAGTTCTTCGTTGCCTCGCGCACCCTTGTGTCGTCCAACCTATTAGTATATGGTATTTCCGAAAAAGTACGCATTCGCTTAGGTAATCATATCCAAAAATTCTCATTAGGTTTCTTCAAAAAGCGCGACCCCGGCGAAATAGCTTCAGTGATTATGCAAGATGTCGCCTCGTTTGAGCATATTTTCAGTCACAGTTTTGGCAATTTAGCAGCCGCTCTTTTCGGTACACTTATGCTCTCAGGATTCCTCTTCTATTGCGATTGGCGACTCACCCTTTGTTTGTTCATTGGCATTCTACTGGTAATACCGTTCTTAAAGCTCGGTATTTTTATGGTCGATAAATGGGAACTCAGCAAAGGGCAAGTAAAGGCACGAAACGAAGTATCAGCTAAATTCTTGGAATATGTACAAGGAATACGACACCTAAAATCCTATGGTCTTACAGGTAGTAATTACCGAATGCTCGAAAAGGCTTATGAGAATTTGCGCCAAAAGAGCATCCGCTTAGAAGCTATACCAGGACCATTTGTAATGCTTTCGTTCACTGTTTTGGAAATAAGCTTTGTGTTGATGCTCGCTTTAGGCTTGTACTATCTCACTCACAACACCATTACTATTCCTGTGCTTATCGTTTTTCTAATTTTAGGCTATATCTTGTACAACCCCATCAAAGTAGTATTAGTAGATTATATGATGTTGCGCTATATGAACGAAAGCCTCAGCCGTGTCATTGACGTACTGAAAGAACCCACTATGGAAACCGATAAAAACGAGTTCCCTTCTCACTTTAATATCAATTTTGATAATGTAAGTTTCTCGTATTTAGAAGATAAAACTACACTTAACAATCTTAATTTCAGCATTCCTCAGCACAGTATGGTAGCATTGGTAGGACATTCGGGCTCGGGTAAAACCACTATTGCTTCACTCATTGCGCGTTTTTGGGACGTGAATAATGGAAGAATTACCATTGGTGGAGTAGATATTAGAAATATCCGGCAAGACCGCTTCTATGGACTTATCAGCGAAGTATTCCAAGATGTATACCTATTCGATGATACTATTTACAATAACATCAAAATAGGGAATCCTAACGCTACCGAAAGCCAAATTATAGAGGCTGCCGAAAAAGCACAAGTACTTTCGTTTGCGTGGGAATTACCGCAAGGAATGCACACTCCCGTAGGTGAAGGAGGCAACCATCTCTCTGGCGGACAAAAACAACGTATCAGCATCGCACGTGCTTTGCTGAAAGACGCTCCTATTATCTTGTTAGACGAAGCTACTGCCAGTCTCGACCCCGAAAACGAAATATACATTCAAAAAGCCATTCAGGAACTTGTAAAAAACAAAACAGTAGTGGTGATAGCCCATAAGCTCTCCACCATTAAAAATGCTGATAAAATACTTGTTTTAGAAGAAGGGCATATTGCCGAAGAAGGTACGCACCCCGAACTCTTGGCTAAAAAAGGTATTTATCATCGCCTCTGGACACTCCAACAACAAACCTCTGGCTGGACAGCAATTAACAATTAACGAACTATGAAAAGATTATTACAAATAGCAGGACAGCGTAAAACCTTACTCTTAGCCTCCTGCACTTTAGCCATTATTCACGCAGTACTGAGCTTGATTCCTTATGCCTTGGTATTCTATATCATACAAGAACTCACACAGCAAATACCCAATTTTGCTACTGCTCAACAATATGTAATCTACGCCATTGTAATGATAGCCGTGAGTATGGTCGCTTTCTTCTTATCGGGTATTTTATCACATATCGCCGCTTTCAACATTCTTTACGGTCTTAGAAAGACGATTACCGAAAAGGTCGGCGTATTGCCTATGGGCTATCTTTCTAACCGCAATTCAGGAGCTTTTAAGAAAATTATTTCGGACGATGTAGAGCGTATAGAAACCTTTATCGCTCACCAAATCCCCGATTTTGTAAAAGCTATTGCCTTGCCTTTGTTCACCTTAGGATATCTGTTCAGTCAAGATTGGCGATTAGCTCTTGCCAGCTGTTTGCCTTTATTGTTGCTACTGCTTATTTTCCCAATAATGTTTGGAGGAAGAAACAAAAATCTTACCCAGCTATATCACCAATCGTTAGAAGAGATGAGCTCAGGTATCGTAGAATACGTACGTGCTATGCCTGTGATGAAAATATTCCAACAATCAGCTGAGAGTTTTGATAAATACGGCAAGAAAGTAAAATCTTTCAACCGTTTTGTAAGTCAGTGGATACGTCATAGCTCACCTCCTTACGCTATCTTTATGAGTTTTGCTAGTAATGCAATGTTGCCTGTTTTGGCATTAGGTCTATATCTTTATTTTCACAATGGGGTAACCCTTGCCACTATGCTCTTTTTCCTCATCATAGGTACAGGCTATATGCGTCCCGTTTTTGCCATTAGCAATATGGCAATGCAACTACAGCTGATAGAACAAGGCGTACAACAGATTGATAAAATTCTCAATCAACCCATTCTTTCCGAAGGATATAATGCACAGATACCTACTCACTATAATATCTGTTTCGACAAGGTTAGCTTTGCTTACGACGGCGAGAACTATGTGTTGAACAACATTAGCTTCACAGCCAAAGAAGGTACAGTTACTGCCTTAGTAGGTCCCTCAGGGGCAGGTAAAAGCACCGTAGGGCAATTGCTCTCTCGCTTTTGGGATTGTCAAGAAGGACGAATTACTATAGGTGGAATTGACATCAAAGAGTTACCCACCGAAAGTTTGATGCAAAAGGTATCATTTGTTTTCCAAGATAGCTTTATGTTTCAACAAACAATGTACGACAATATTCGTATGGGAATGGATAAAACAGAAGAAGAAGTAATAGAGGCTGCCAAAGCAGCTCAAATACACGATTTTATCATGAATCTGCCTAATGGGTACAACACATTTTTTGGTCAGCAAGGGGTACATCTCAGCGGAGGAGAACAACAACGCTTCCAGTTGGCACGTGCTATTCTTAAAAATGCACCAATCCTCATCTTAGACGAAGCTACTGCCTTTGCCGACCCTGAGAACGAGCATAAAATACAGCAGGCTTTCAGTACGCTTATTCGCAACAAAACCGTACTTGTGATAGCACACCGCCTTAGCTCTATCACCACAGCTAACCAGATTATTGTATTCAACAAAGGCGAAATCAACGCTATAGGCACTCATAGTCAGTTATTACAAGAGAGTGAATTGTATGAAAGAATGTGGAATGCTCACAACCGAGCTAAAGAATGGGCTTTATAAGAAGATAAAATAAAAAAAGCACTTACATAATGTAAGTGCTTTTTTTTGTTGCTCCCCCTACTGGACTTGAACCAGTGACCCTCTGATTAACAGTCAGATGCTCTAACCAACTGAGCTAAGGAGGAATATATTCTACTTATGTTTTCCTTAATTGCGGTGCAAAGGTACAACTATTTTTGAAACCTGCAAATTTTTAAGCAGAAAAATATTTAATATTTTTTAGCTGTATTGCTAAGTCGTTTATTTTCAACAATAATATAAAAAGACTTTACCAAAAATTTAATAGTCTCTCGTGCTACGAGTTTTGGTAAAGTCTTTATTACTATCTATATAACTCGTATTCCTTGTTTACAAAGTAGAGATAGAACCACGGAATGGTTTCAATACCTTTTAGGAAGTTGAAAATACCGTAGTGTTCGTTAGGCGAGTGGATAGCATCGCTATCTAAACCAAAGCCTAAGAGAATAGATTTGCTACCTAATTCTTCTTCAAAAAGGGCTACAATAGGGATACTTCCTCCTGAACGCACAGGTATAGGCTCTTTGCCAAAAGTTTGTTGGCAGGCTTTTACCGCTGCTTGGTAAGCAGTAGTATCGGTAGGAGTTACATAGCCTTGTCCGCCGTGGTGCGGAGTTACTTTCACGCGCACACCTGCTGGTGCGATATTCTCAAAGTGTTTGGTGAAGAGCTCGGTAATTTCGTGGTTGTCTTGGTTAGGCACTAAGCGCATTGATATTTTGGCATAAGCCTTACTTGGGATAACCGTTTTAGCTCCTTGTCCGGTATAGCCACCCCAGATACCATTTACATCAAGGGTAGGACGTATAGAGGCACGCTCGGTAGTGGTATAGCCTTTTTCGCCATATACCTCATCGATATCTAAGGCTTTTTTGTAGGCTTCGAGTGAGAAAGGTGCTTTTGCCATTTCATCTCGTTCAGCTTGTGAGAGTTCTTCTACTTTGTCGTAGAAATGCGGAATGGTAATGCGGTTGTTCTCGTCGTGCAAAGAAGCAATCATTTTAGTAAGCACGTTGATAGGGTTTGCTACGGCACCGCCGTATAACCCAGAGTGTAAATCGCGGTTGGCACCGGTAACTTCCACTTCCACATAGCTAAGTCCGCGTAAGCCCGTAGTGATAGAAGGTGTATCGTTAGCCAGCATACTGGTATCGGAAATAAGAATAATATCGTTTTTGAGTTTTTCGTGGTTGTTTTTTACAAACCAACTAAGGCTTCCTGAACCTATTTCTTCCTCGCCTTCAATCATAAACTTCACATTGCAAGGGAGCACGTTGTTTTTCACCATATATTCAAGGGCTTTCACGTGCATAAACATTTGCCCCTTGTCGTCGCAAGCCCCACGAGCGAAGATAGCTCCATCAGGGTGAATATCGGTTTTTTTGATAACAGGCTCAAAGGGGTCAGATTCCCAAAGCTCAATAGGGTCGGCGGGTTGTACATCGTAGTGCCCGTATACCAAAACAGTAGGCAGGGCAGGGTTGATAGTTTTTTCGCCATATACGATAGGGTAGCCAGGGGTTTCACATATTTCCACCTTGTCGCAACCAGCCTTTTCTAAGGCGTTTTTTACGGCATCGGCGGTGTTGAGCACATCCTGAGAATAGGCAGCATCAGCACTAATAGAAGGCATTTTGAGCAGTTCTATCAGTTCCGCAATAAAGCGGTCTTTGTTTTCATTGATATAATTTTTTACTGAATCCATATGTCAATTAACAATTTACAATTAATAATTATCAATTTGTGGTTTTAAAACGCAACAAAGGTACATTATTTTTCTAAAATACCAAAATTTCATCTATAAAAAGCCAAGCATCACCTCCTTTTGGGGGTGTTTTTACGTTTTTGAGAGTGAGCTTGATATAGCGTGCTTCCGTTGGACTAAACTTCAACACAAAATCTTTTAAAGAGGACTTTCCTCTCACTACACAAGGCTCATTGTGAGTTGCTACTTCACGGTAGTTTTTACCGTCGTTTGAAAGGGATACTATAAATTCTACGGGAAAGTAAATACCAGATGCTTGGGCATCCATTGCTCCTATGCGCACCTCTCTCACCTCAGTAGCCTGCTCTAAATTAAGGGTGAGGGTTACATCGTCGCCTAACCAACCGAGCCATTGCCCATCGTGAAAGTTTTTGGTACCGCGAATGATATTGGTGAGCGTCGCTTCTCCTTGCCCTTGGTAACTCTTGTGATAAAGTGGACTGTAACTTACTTTCTTATCTATCGCTTTGTGGAATGTTACCTCGCCAGTGGTAATGGTGTTGGTCGCTTTTCCACTGAAAACAGTTGCTTTAAAGGTAGTACTTCTATTCAGCGCAATAGGCTGGTGGTATTTCGTAGCTTTCTCTATAGGAGTATCTCCCAAAGCGTAGCGAATGTCGGCGTTGGGGACTTCACAGTCTAATTTTAGAAAAATATTCCCCTTTTGGTTTTCAACGGTAGGGACTACTTGGTACATAGAGCGGGCATAGTTCACCTTCATCACGTCCAAACGCTTCATAAAGGCTTGAGTGCGATTTATAAAGTTGTCCCAATTCTTCAAGTTATCGGTTGTCCAACTGATTTCAGCAAGCGCCAACAATCGCGGAAAGAGCATATATTCCGAATGTTCAGTGCTACCCACGTTTTCTGCCCATAAGTTGGCTTGCGTACCCAAAATATTTTTTTGCAGTGCTGGGCTGAGGTTTTCTTTTTCAAGACTGTAATGGTAAAGTTTTTTGAGCGGTAAGTAACCACCATTGGCTTGAGGCTCATAGTCGGGAAGACCTTGATAGTTGTCTATATAGCAATCGCTAGTGAGCACAACAGGGTTACCACCTTGTTCGAGGGCTTTTTTACCTACCTCAATACCGCGCCAATTCATCACCACTGCATTGTTAGCTAAACCACCATCCATTATCTCGTCCCAACCTACCAAAGTGCGCCCTTTGGATACTAAGAAATCATTTATACGTTTGATAAAATAACTCTGTAATTGGTGCATATCTTTTAAATGATGGTCTTTCATACGTGCTTGGCATTTGAGGCACTTTTCCCATTCGGTGTGAGTGGCTTCGTCGCCACCTACGTGAATGTATTTGCTGGGGAAGAGTTCCATCACTTCGGTAAGTACATCTTCCAAGAAAGTGAAAGTCTCTTCTTGCCCCGCACAATAGATGTCGGTGATAGGCCATACAGCGCCTGAGGGCACTCCTATGGGGCGTTTGTGGCAAGATAGTTCGGGGTAAGCCGCTATGGCACTCATTGCGTGGGCAGGCATTTCTATTTCGGGGATTACCGTAATGCCACGTGCAGAGGCGTAAGCTACAATCTCTTTAATATCTTCTTGAGTATAGAAACCTCCGTATTTTTTAGGAGCTGTCGCAGGATTGGCAAAGGCGTTGGCGGAGTTTGGAGTGCGCTCATTCCATAGTTTATCTTCTTGGTCTACACGCCACGCACCTATTTCGGTAAGTTTAGGATACTTTTTAATTTCGATGCGCCAACCTTCATTGTCTACTAAGTGGAAGTGGAAGGTATTGAGCTTGAGCATTGCCATACGGTCGAGAGTTTTCAGTATATATTCTTTGGGGAAGAAATGACGAGAAACATCGAGCATCAGTCCGCGCCAAGGGTACTGGGGAGCATCAGATATAGTAACTGCAGGTATGACCCAGTCAGTTTTCACGGGGGTGGAGCTTTCAAACTCTTTGGGTAGTAGCTGACGCAGGGTTTCGAGGGCATAGAGTGCCCCGTTATGGTCGGCTGCGGTGATAGAAATCTTATCAGGTTTCACTACAAGGGTATAGCCTTCTTTTGGCAGAGATTTATCAAGAGAAAGCAGTATATAGCTCGTTTGTATAGCTGCCTTTCTAAAGAACATTCTGAAGCCTGTTGCCTTTTCGTATTGTTCAACAAACGAGTTGGTCATAGGATATAGTTCAGGAGCGGTCACAAAAACAGTTTCCTTAGTAAACCGGAAACTACCCTTACCCAGCACCACCGATTCAGGTTGCGGAATAACAGCGAGGTCTTTCATCGTAAAAACTGCCTCTTTTTGCGACTGACAGGCTACTACCCATAAAACACTAATGCATAAGATTTTTTTTATTGTCTTCATTGGTTAATTTACGAATTTGCTAATTCTCTTTTATGTAAGATATGCTACCGCAAATCCTACACAAACACTTAAAAACTTTAGCAGGTTAAAACGGTGTCCTTCGGCACTTTCAAATAGAATAACGGTAGATATATGTAAGAAAATACCTATTACAATAGCCGAAAGCTCGGTGTGGTAACTGATAAGGCTTGGTACAGTACTGCTTAAGTAAGTGCCTAATGGCGTCATTAGAGCAAAAAAGAGTAAAAACAGTGCTGTCTTCCACTTGTTCACTCCTGAATTAATAAAAAAGGTGGTAAGCACAATAGCGACGGGCAACTTATGAACAAATATACCATACACGAGGTCGTGATTATGCCCGTGAGATAGCGGGAAACCTTCTAAAATGGAGTGAATACTAAGGCTGATAAACAGTGAGAGTGGGAAAGCACTATGCTGATGCAGGTGTGGGTGCTGGGTGTGACCGTGTTCGGCTCCGTGCGAAAAGAACTCCAAAACAATTTGCAAGAGTACTCCTACTATCACAAATAGCCCTATGTATTTAAAACCGTGTGTATGCTCATCGTGAGAGTGATATACTTCGGGTATCAGCACGAATACAGTGAGTGCTAATAGGTAAGCACCACTGAAAGAGAGTAGTAGTTTGGTGTATTGCTGTTGGGCAGGTTTAAAAAGGGTAACGGATGAGTAGCCTAATACTACTGCCAGAAAAGGGAGAAGATAATTCATTTTACATTTAATCTCTTACCTGTTTTTTAAAGGTAGCACGGCGAGCAAAGATAACGGGGTCAAAGCTCTTCCAAAGTTGCTGAATAGCAATATTTTCTTCAAGTTCAGGTGTAATCACGCAATGAGTAACCCCATTGCGGGTGAATATATCATAATAATAGTCGAACAACAAGGCGGGAATACCCTTACTTTGGTATTCGGGGGCTACCCCAATAAGGTAGAACTCCACCGTATCGTGATGTCGTTTCGATTGTAACAAATACCACCAGCCCCAAGGAAAGAGTTTGCCCTTTGCCTTTTGTAATGCTTTAGAGAACGAAGGCATCACAATGGCAAAACATATCAGTTTACCGTCCTTATCTTCAATAAAACGTACGTACTCAGGATTGATAAAAGGGATATACTTTTGTTTGAAGTACTCTCGCTGACGTTCGCTTATAGGCACGTAGGAAGCTAACTTAGAATAGGTTTCGTTGTAAAGGTCAAACATTGCATCTACGTGCTTGAGCACTTCTTTAGTAGTAGGCGTATCGATGAACTTTACCCCATAGCGTTTTTTTATGGCTTCAGCTGTTTTCTTAAAAATCTCAGGTTTAGAGTTCTTTACTAAAAATTCCATCTCTACAAAGCCTTTTTCTTTGGTAAAGCCTAATTGCTCTAAATGCCGATTATAATAAGGATAGTTATACCACGTCATCATATTCGAGAGATGGTCGTAACCTTCAGTAAGCAATCCCACTTTGTCCATATTCGAAAAACCTATCGGACCTTCCATATACTCCAATTGATACTCACGAGCTTTTTCAGCTACCTTATCCAAGAGAGCTTGTGTTACTTGAATGTCGTCTATCATATCCAGCCAACCAAAGCGCACTTTCTTTATGTTCTGTTTAAGGTCGTGCTGATTAATAATAGCTACTACGCGCCCAACCATTTTACCTTTCTCATTGTAAGCTCCGTAAAAGAAGGCTTCGGCATTGTCGAATACAGGGTTCTTGGTTTTGTCAAAAGAGGCTACCTCGTCGCTGATGAGAGGTGGCACCCAATAAGGGTTGTTTTTGTATAAAGACAAAGGGAACTTCACAAACTCGGTAAGTTCCTTTTTAGTGGTGAGTTCTTTAATCAGGATCAATGGCATTACGTCTGTTTCTTTTAGGTTTTTTCTTGTGTTGTATTTTGGTGGTTTCTATTGTTTCACTCAATACCTTCTTGATATAGCTGTTGTGGTTATCGATGCGATAAGAAGCCCCGAACAATCCCATATAGCGTTGTGGGGTATCTTTCCAGCCAAAGCCCATATCGGCATTGAGTTGTATTTTATCGGAAAGCAAGAAGGCAACGCCAAGACGCGTAATCTGGTCGTTGTAATGCTGGCTGTGAATACCTTGATGCTCTGCAAAGATACTAAACCAACCATTGTCTAAGTTATGAGTAACGGTGAACAAATAGCTGTATTCGGTGTTTTTACCGCTTAAGAACCTATCAATGATACCGTTTGCTACCAACACTACACGGGGGATAGGTTCTGCTTGAAAGATAGCTGCTATTTTAGGAGAGAGTGCTGGTATTGACTCGTAGTAATATCGTTTGTTTGGTAAGAAATTCACCCCTGCATAAAGAGATATAGAAGGTGTGAGATTACGCCATCTAAAAGAGTTATTAGCCTTCCAACTGTAAATACTCGGCTCTTCATCTAAAAAAGCAGGTTTAAAGAGCAAATACTTAGCTCCGATAGTATTGTTCACAAAACCAAAGTGCGAAGTCGTACCATTAGATGCAATTGTACGGTCATAAGCAAGAGTACCATTGAGCATCACTTCCAATTCTTCTTTATAAAAACCATAACGCACTGCATAGTTCATTCCAGTAAAATCCATAGAAGTGCCTGTCTCTTTGTGGTGGTTGTGCTCGTACCATAAACCTCCTTCAAATTGTAATACTCTCGCCCCTACTGCGTAAGCACTTTGTGAATTACCTGGGAGGTTTGAGTTAATAATTTCAGTGTATTGTGCCTTTGCCAAAAACGGAAAAGCACAAAGCATTAGCAAGTATATTTTCTTCATTGTATGTGAATATTTTAGGCGACAAAGGTAGGAAAAAGTTTTTTACTATACAACTTTTATAACCTAAACACATTCTTCTTCACTTTTAACTTCCCCTTTACGTCGTAAACGATACCGTCTTCTTTTAAGTAATTTCCTATATTCATTTGCAGAAACTCTTGGTGCGCCACGCAAAGCACCACTACATCGTTGTGGGTAGGGAGGTTTTGTGGTTTAGTAGCTACCTCAATGCCGTACTCTTCAAGAGCGCGCTTAGGGTCTGCCCAAGGGTCATACACTGTAATATTGTTAGTAAAATTTTCAAGAGTACGGTAGATATCCACTACTTTCGTATTGCGAGTGTCGGGGCAGTTTTCTTTGAATGTAAAACCTAAGAGCAGGATTCGGCTGTCCTTCACAGGCATACCTTGCAAACATAAGCGGTTGATAATCTGATAGGCGATATAGCCTCCCATTGAGTCGTTTGTCTTGCGGGCTTCCATCATTAAGCGTGGCGATACGCCGTGTAGTTTAGCTTTTTGTATGAGGTAGTAAGGGTCTACCCCTATACAGTGTCCACCTACCAGACCGGGGCGGAAGGGCAAGAAGTTCCACTTGCTACTCGCTGCATCTATCACCGCATTAGTATCAATCTCTAAAATATTGAATATCTTCGCTATCTCATTCATAAAGGCGATATTCACATCGCGCTGAGCGTTTTCTATCACTTTGGCGGCTTCGGCTACTTTTATAGACGGGGCAAGGTAAGTGCCTCCCCTCAGCACTGAATTGTAGAGCGTATCTATTTCCTGTGCTACCTCAGGGGTAGAACCTGAGGTAATCTTGCAGATAGTCTCCACGGTATGGTGCTTATCACCAGGGTTGATGCGCTCGGGCGAGTAACCCACAAAGAAATCGCGGTTGTATGCAAGCCCCGACACGCTTTCCAAGATAGGCACACACACCTCTTCCGTCACTCCTGGGTAAACCGTCGATTCGTAAATCACTATATCTCCTTTTTTTAGCAATGCGCCTACTGTTTGGCTCGCTTCGCGCAAAGCGGTAAGGTCAGGTTGCTGATAGAGGTCGATAGGTGTAGGTACTGCCACTATGTACACATTGCAATCCTTAGCGTCCTCAGGGTTTGCAGTGCAAATGAGATGGGTAGCCAATCGTTCTTTAAGAGTTTCACTACCGATTTCGCCCGTAGTGTCAATACCCGTGTTGAGGCTCTCCACTCGCGCCGTATAGGGGTCGTAACCCACTGTGGGATATTTTTTGGCAAACAGACAAGCTAAGGGGAAACCCACATAACCCAGCCCAATAATGCCTATTTTATATGATTTCATCTAAATAATTAACAATTCACAATTAATAATTAACAATCCTTTCCCAAAACTCCGCCTCTTCCGGCTGAGCAGAAAGTTCTCACCTCTGACCTCCTATTACCTGAGGCTTATGCCCCAAAGCTTAGTGCCTAAATCATATTATACTGTTTTAGTTTGCGATATAGCGTCCGCTCCGAAATCCCCAAGGCTTTGGCGGTTTCCTTGCGCTTGCCACCGTTGTGTTCTAACGACTTGCGTATCATCTCGCGTTCTTGCTCTTGGAGTGAAAAACGCTCTTCTTCCGCAGCTTCCTCATAGTCGTACACCTCTTCGTGAGATAGGATTTCCTTCTCGGTAGGAGGTACGGGAATGATAGAATAAGCCGGAGAGCTCGCCTCATTCTTGTGCGAATCATTGCCGTAGATGCGGTGAATAAGTCCCTCGTTGTCCTGTTGTACTTGGGCTGAATTGCCGTGTTGTAACAGTTCAAGGGTAAGCTTTTTCAAGTCGTTGAGGTCAGATTTCATATCGAAAAGCACCTTGTAAAGCAATTCGCGTTCGTTGCTAAAATCACTATCCTGGCGCGTTTGCTGAGGTACAACCTGTGGTAGATTGCTACCCTCATCGGGTAAGTAGGTGCGCAAAATGCTCGCCGTAATATCCCTGCGCTGTTCAAGTACCGAAATCTGCTCGGCTACATTGCGCAACTGACGGATATTCCCGCTCCAACGGTAGTTCGTGAGCAGATGTACCGCATCTTCGCTGAGCTTCACAGGAGGCATTTTGTATTTCTCGGCAAAATCCGAAGCAAACTTGCGGAAAAGCAAGTGGATATCGTCTTTGCGTTCGCGCAAAGGAGGTAAATGTATCTCTACTGTGCTGAGTCGGTAGTAAAGATCTTCGCGAAAACGTCCTTTTTTAATAGCTTCTTGCATTTGCACATTGGTAGCTGCCACAATGCGTACATTTGTCTTCTGCACTACCGACGAACCTACTTTTATGAACTCGCCGTTCTCGAGCACCCGCAAGAGGCGCACTTGGGTAGTGAGGGGCAATTCACCTACCTCGTCCAAGAAGATAGTCCCGCCATCCGCTTCCTCAAAATATCCACTACGGGTAGCGGTAGCTCCCGTAAAAGCGCCTTTTTCGTGACCAAAAAGTTCCGAATCGATAGTCCCTTCGGGGATTGCTCCGCAGTTTACGGCTATATATTTACCGTGTTTGCGTAGAGACAGCGAGTGAATGATGCGCGGTATAGCCTCTTTTCCCACCCCACTTTCTCCGGTGATGAGTACCGAAATGTCAGTAGGGGCTACTTGTATAGCTTTTTCGATAGCGCGATTCAGCTTAGGGTCGTTGCCAATAATGCTAAATCGCTGTTTTATAGCTTGTATATTTTCCACTTTTTTAGTTGAGAGTTTATGAACGGCAAAGATACAAATATTTTTTTGAATTTATGTCAGTTCGATATAACAAAAAGCTATTTTTCAATCGTTTTTCCTCCGCCTTTCTGCCACCACACTCCCCCTAAACTCCTCCCGCAAATTTGCTAATTTCCTAATTTTCTAATTTGCTAATTCTCTTTCCCGTTACACTCCCCCCTAGTGCCTATGGCCTAAGGCCTATTGCCTTTTCTCTTTCTTTCGCCTCGAAACCTTGTTTTTAACATTTTTAGCCTTGTTGTATTATGTTATTAATCAATTTTTTACACACCCTTCCTATACCAATCGTCCAAGATTCGTATAAGCTTCCTATAAGCTCTCTATAAGCTACCCCCACCCTTCTCATAGCCTTTTTTTACCAAAACCCCTCTTAACTCTCTTCCGAACTTTTCTGTTTCCTTCCGAATACTCCTAACAGTCACCAACACATCGCTTTTTCATCTCAAACTTTGGCAAAGTTTTAAACTTTGCCAAAGTTGAATAAACTAACAAACCCTCCGCTAGTGCGATTCTTGTAGCCTCCTCCTCATTCTCTCATTCTTCCATTTTCTCATTTCCTAATTCTCTCATTTCCCACCCTCTTGTCACTTTTTCGTCGCATTCCTAGTGCCTATGACCTAAGGCCTAAGGCCTCGCATTTTTTTCATTTCCACATTTTATTTATCTTTGCAAAAAAAATATGTTTTTAATGAAGAAATATATCATCACTTTATCGCTTTTGTGCCTCGCAATGGCCTGCAAAAGCCCCTCTACCGGACAGATAATCCCCCAAGAGGAGATTACTAACCAAATGTATTTCACCTCCAAACCCATTGTTTCTGCTCATCGGGGTGGGGGAGGAGAGCAACTTAAAGGCTATCCCGAAAACTGTTTGGAAAGCATTCAATACCTTTCCAAGAAAGGAATACACAGCTTTGAGATAGATATCTTCGAGAGTGCCGACGGCGATTTGCTCCTGATGCACGACGATAAGTTAGGACGTACCGCCACAGGTCAAGGAGTTGTATCAGCTCTTACTACCGCACAGTTGCGTACTGAAAAACTCAAAGATGAGTTCGGTAATGTAACTGCTTTTCAGATTCCGTTTTTAAAAGATGTACTTTCGTGGTGTAAAACCCATAAGGGGTACTTAATGTTAGATTTTAAAAAGGGTATTTCTTATCAAAAAGTGGTAGATTTAGTGCGCGAAGAGAAGATGGAAGCGCAAGTGGTGCTTATCAGTTATAATACTGCACAAGCCGAAGCCTTGCATAAGGTAGCTCCTGAGATGCTCCTTTCGGTGAGCGCCCGCAATGAAGACGAACTAAACCGTATTTTGCAAACAGGCATTCCTAAACAGAAGTTGTTGGCTTTCACTGGTATTCGTTTAGCTCCTGATCAGCTGTACGAGCGTTTAAACCAACTAAAAATACCTGCCATATTAGGTACATTAGGTAACTTAGATAAGCGTGCTGCTACCAAAGGCGACCACCTATATACCGAGTGGGCAAAGAAAGGTATACAAGTTTTCTCTACCGATAGACCTTTGGCATTCAAGTAAAAATAAGAGGTAAGAAACTTACTTCTTACCTCTTATTTTATCTAAAACAAATCGTTTTCGCTAATACTCTTGTCGTGTTTAGTATAAGCAGTAGGGCGTTTGGCAAAGAAGTCGTCAAGCTCATTGCTGAACACTTCCTCCTCAAACCACATCATCGGTTTAGCTTCCTCTCCCGAAATACCAAAAGGTTTTCCTAATCCCAATTGTGTAAGCGAGTCGTCCAAACGATAACGCATATAGTTCGACAAGTCTTTTTTGCTAAAGAACTCCAATTCACCTTGTTCAAAAATCCAGTCTAGCATCTTGTCTTCCAAAGTGATATAACTACGGATAAAAGTAGTTGCATCTTCTTCGGCTTTAGCTTTCATTTCTGGATTTTCTTCAAATATCTTTTTGAGAATATAAATACCTGCATTGGCGTGTAACTGTTCGTCTACCGATGTCCACGCAATAATATTCGCTACGTTTTTCAAGAACCCTTTAAAACGCGTAAATGAAAGAATAGTAGCAAACTGACTGAACAACGAAGCATTCTCAATAATCAATGTGAAAAACAGAATCCGCTCCATAGCGTTCTCACGATTTTTAGTCAAGTATTCTTTTAATACATTACTGCGTTCTTTAAAAACAGGTACCTCCAATAAGTTTTCAAACTCGTTGTTGTAACCCAAAACCTCCAATAAGCGTGCATAAGCCTCGCTGTGGCGGAACTCACATTCGGCAAAAGTAGCCCCTAATCCGTTGAATTCAGGTTTAGGGAAGAGGTCATATAGGTCTCCCCAGAAAGTCTTTACCGATACTTCCACTTGGGCGATACCTAATAAAGCACGCTTTACTGCTTCTTTTTCCACAGGTGTTAACTCCGATTTAAAATCCTGAATATCGGCAGTAAACTCCACTTCTGAGTGTACCCAAAACGATTTGTGCATAGCGTTCACAAACTCCATAACCTCAGGATATTCAAAAGGTTTGTAGTTCTCGCGTTTGTCAAAAATTCCCATAATGATAAATGTTTTTTTATGAATGTTTTAATGATGTTTTACAGAGCGCAAAGATAATAAAAATACTATAAACTCCAATAATTTTTCTAATTTGCTAATTCCCACATTCCCTAATTTTCTAATTTTCTCATTCTCTAATTTTACCTTTTACCTTTTACCTAAATTCCTCCTGTTGATAACTCTGTTAATAACCTGTTGATTTAAATTGATAACTATTTTTTGTCAATAATAAATTTATTCGTACTTTTGCCTCGTCAAACAATGATTAAACATTTATAGAACTATGGAAGAATTTGTAAAATTAGTAGAACACATTTTGTATATGGAGAATTTCAACACTGCAATTACTCCTGACTTAAAACAAAAGTTTATAGAGCTTAACAGAACTTATGGCAATAATGTGCCCGATAAGTATAAAGCAGATGTAAACAGATTATATAATAGCTTTCGCGATAAACAAAGCGTAGAGGTAGATAGTAACGCTTACGCTGTTAGTTAACAGTAAATGAATGTTTTAGTAACTGGAGGTAGTGGGCAATTAGGTTCTGAAATTCAGGCTAATCCTCACAAGAAAAGTTGCTACTATTTCACGGATATAAATAGCTTGGACATCTGTGATGTCCAAGCTATTCGTGCTTTTGTGCAACTTAATAATATTGATGTCATTGTCAATTGCGCAGCTTATACCAATGTTGATAAAGCCGAAGACGACTCAGCTCTCGCTACTCTTATCAACCATACAGCTGTCGAGAATTTAGCAACTGTTTGTAAAGAACACAACTTGCCTCTTATTCATATTTCCACCGATTATGTATTCGGAGGAAGTAAAAACACTCCTTATACCGAAAACGACCCAACCACACCTCTTGGGGTCTATGGGCGTACTAAATTAGCAGGCGAACAAGCAATACAACAAGCAGGTATTGAACATCTCATTATCCGTACAGCGTGGTTGTACTCATTGCGTTTCGGTCATAACTTTGTAAAAACTATTCAGCGTCTCAGTGCCGAACGTACTGAACTAAAAGTAGTATTCGACCAAGTAGGTACCCCTACCAACGCTTCTGATTTAGCCGATTTTATTGTGCAAGCAGTCGAAAACCTTTGGTATAAAGGCAAACGTGAGGTCTATCACTTCTCTAACGAAGGGGTTTGCTCGTGGTATGACTTTGCAGTAACTATTGTAGCGCAATCGGGTAATAATTGTAAAGTATCGCCCTGTCGTTCCGATGAGTTTCCAAGCAAAGTAATGCGCCCTGCCTACTCAGTGTTAGATAAAACCAAGCTAAAAAAAGACTTTAATTATCCAATTCCTCATTGGAGGCATAGTTTTAATTGTTAATATTAATTGTAAATAATTAAATTAAATATGGGACTTATAATAACCATCGCAATCATAGTGATTGTAGTATTTTGGTACATTAGTGCCAACAACAAGCTCGTGGCATTAGCCAATAATCGTGAGAATGCCTTTGCTGATATCGATGTGCAACTTAAGCAACGTCACGACCTTATTCCTCAACTTGTAGCAGCCGTAAAAGGCTATATGACTCACGAGTCCGATGTGCTCACCAAAATCACTCAAGCGCGCAGTCGTGCTATGAGCGCTACTGATATAAACGATAAGATTGCAGCTGAGAAAGAACTCTCTTCTGCAATGGGTGCTTTCAATATCCAAGTAGAAGCTTACCCCGATTTGAAAGCGAATACTAACTTTATGCACCTCCAACAAGAAATTGCCGATATAGAAAATAAATTGGCGTCAGTGCGTCGCTTCTTCAACTCTACTACCAAAGAGCTGAATACCGCTATCCAATCGATACCTACTAACATCGTAGCAGGTTTCAAAAAGATGACCCCACAACCCTTCTTCGATTTGGGTACAGAACAACGCCAGCAGTTGGATAAAGCTCCCGAGATTTCGTTTAGCTAATTGAATGCACAGAAGATATATAAAGGAGATGTTTTATAGCGTCTCCTTTATTTGTTTTTTTGAACATTGTTTGGTATTCTCATATAAAACTAATATCTTTGCCACTCCTATCTTTGCAAGTAAAGAAAGATTGGTAATAATAAAAACTTAAATTATGCAATATCTTGGTATCCGACAACAAATTGCACGAAATAACACCAAGTCTGTTCTGTATTTATTAGCCTTCCCCTTGCTAATCCTTGCGGGAACCTATGCGGTATTGTATATGCTTAACGACCAAGATATAGAGGCTGTGAATGCTCAATTCCTTTCAGTAGTCCCTATGGTGCTGATAGGGGTAGCTATATGGTTTGTAATCTCCTACTTCTTCAATACCCAAATGATACAAACCGCCACTCACTCTCGTCCCTTAGAACGCCGGGAGAATATGCGGGTGTATAACCTCACCGAGAACCTTTGTATGAGTGTCGGAATGCCTATGCCCAAACTTTATATTATAGAAAGCGACGCACTCAATGCTTTTGCTTCTGGTATCAACCAAAAAACCTTTGCCGTCACCCTCACTCGGGGTATTATCAACACGCTTAACGACGACGAACTCGAAGGGGTGATAGCTCACGAGCTTACCCATATCCGCAACCGCGATGTCCGTTTGCTTATTGTTACCATTGTGTTTGTAGGTATTTTTGCCACGATTGCCAATATCGCTTTCCGCACGATGCTCAATAGTCAGTTGTGTTCTTCACGCAACAGGCGAAACGAAAAGGGTGGGGGAGGAGCTGTTGTGCTGGTAGTCTTGTTAGTCGCAGGGGTTGTCTATTTCCTTTCAATACTCTTTAAGTTGGCACTTTCTCGCAGTCGCGAATATATGGCTGATGCAGGAGCTGTTGAAATGACCCATAAGTCTTTGGCATTAGCCAATGCCTTAAAGAAAATCTCAGGGCACTCCACCATCGAAGGTGTGGATAACGACGAAGTAAAAGAACTCTTCATCGACTATAAAGCCGAAGGCTTTTTTGCAATGTTCGCCACCCACCCACCTATTCGCAAACGCATACAAGTATTAGAGCAATTTTAAAGACTTGTTTTAGCTCAAAACAACCAAAACATTGTTGCGCATAAGCTTCCCTTCTACAACTCCCCTTGATTCTTTCGGCAAACGTAGCTTCCCTATGTATCAATCATAGAAGTTTTCTTCGTTTATTCTTCGTCCTTTGTTTGTCTTTCCTTCATTCTTGACCCACTGTAGACCCACTGTAGAGCCACTGTAGAGCCACTGTAGACCCACTGTAGACCCACTGTAACACCACTTATCCTTCGTTTAAACCTTATTACTTGTCCGTATACCTCACACTTGCTCGTTGCGGTTCGCATCGTACTTTTATTTACTTTTATATCGCAAAGCTTTGCCAAAACCTTAAACTTTGGTAAAGTTGAAGTTACTCAAAAAGCTCTTTTTATCATCATTTTTATCTTTCAGTCTTAATTTTTGTATAAACAAACCCTAATTTGCCAATTATTCGCGTAAGCTAAAAAAATAGCAATAAAGTTAAAACATATTATTTAGAAAATACATCTGATATTCAAATGTTTATATTTACAATTAAAATATTTTCGTAAAAAAAGTGCTAAAAATTTTGTTGATAAAAAAAAATGTTATACTTTTGCGCTCTGTAAAAAGATAGACGCCGGCATAGCTCAGTTGGCCAGAGCACGTGATTTGTAATCTCGGGGTCGTGGGTTCGAATCCCTCTGCCGGCTCAAAAAAAGTACATATTTTAATAGTTCAAATATTCGGGGGAGATACTCAAGTGGCCAACGAGGGCAGACTGTAAATCTGCTGGTTTTACCTTCACAGGTTCGAATCCTGTTCTCCCCACTGTCATATTTTTATTTTTTTTGCGGGAGTAGCTCAGTTGGTAGAGCGTCAGCCTTCCAAGCTGAATGTCGCGAGTTCGAACCTCGTCTCCCGCTCTTTTTTTGTATGCTGATGTAGCTCAGGGGTAGAGCACTTCCTTGGTAAGGAAGAGGTCACGAGTTCAAATCTCGTCATCAGCTCTCACGTATTTTGTACACACATCAAACACTCATTTATATAACTAAGATTTAAAATTTATTTAAAAATGGCAAAAGAAACATTTGATCGTTCCAAACCCCACTTGAATATTGGTACTATTGGACACGTGGATCACGGTAAAACAACTTTGACAGCCGCTATTACTAAAGTATTAGCCGATGCTGGTCTTTCAGAAGTTCGTAGCTTCGATTCAATCGACAACGCTCCCGAAGAAAAAGAACGTGGTATTACCATTAATACCTCTCACGTAGAATACCAAACAGCTACTCGTCACTACGCACACGTAGACTGTCCTGGCCACGCCGACTACGTAAAGAATATGATTACAGGTGCTGCCCAAATGGACGGTGCTATCCTCGTAGTTGCTGCAACCGATGGACCTATGCCTCAAACTCGTGAGCACATCCTCCTCGGTCGCCAAGTAGGTATTCCTCGTATCGTTGTGTTTATGAACAAAGTAGATATGGTAGACGACCCAGAATTGTTGGAACTCGTAGAACTCGAAATGCGTGAGCTTTTGAGCTCTTACCAATACGATGGCGATAATACTCCTATCATACAAGGTTCAGCTCTTGGTGCTCTTAACGGCGAAAAGAAATGGGTTGATAGCGTTCTTGCCCTTATGGACGCTGTTGATAAATGGATCGAACTTCCAACTCGTGACATCGATAAACCATTCTTGATGCCTATCGAAGACGTGTTCACTATCACCGGTCGTGGTACCGTTGCTACAGGTCGTATCGAAACTGGTGAAGCTAAAACAGGTGATGCAGTTGAAATCATCGGTATGGGTGCTGATAAATTGACCTCTACTATTACTGGGGTTGAAATGTTCCGCAAAATCCTCGACCGTGGTGAAGCTGGTGACAACGTAGGTTTGTTGCTTCGTGGTATCGACAAAAAAGACATCAAACGTGGTATGGTAATCTGCAAACCAGGTTCTGTAACTCCACACGCTAAATTCAAAGCTGAGGTGTATATCCTTTCTAAAGAAGAAGGGGGTCGTCACACTCCATTCCACAACAACTACCGTCCTCAATTCTACGTACGTACAACCGACGTAACCGGTACTATCCACTTGCAACCAGGTGTCGATATGGTTATGCCAGGTGATAACGTAACTATCGAAGTAGAATTGTTGCAACCTATCGCTCTTAATGTAGGTCTTCGTTTCGCTATCCGCGAAGGTGGTCGTACCGTAGGTGCTGGTCAAGTAACTGAAATTCTTGACTAATTAGCTTAGAAGGTTAGGTTAAATATTATTTAATACAAAAAAGTTTTGAGCATAAAAACTCAAAACTTTTTTAAAATACGGGTGTAGTTCAAGGGTAGAATAGCGGTCTCCAAAACCGTTGATGGGGGTTCGAATCCCTCCACCCGTGCTTAACATTGCTAAAGTCACAAACTTTGGCAATGTTTTTTTTGTTTTTATCTTCTAAAAATCATATCTTTGTATCACATTATTTTTTATCTTTTACCTGAATATACTCCATATTTTTGATGATAAATAAAAAAGTTGAGTCGTCCTTTTTGTATTATTAAAACGACTAAAACACGTAAGAAAATGGTGATTAAGAGTAATATCTCTACTAGTGGAATTATAGATTTTTAAAACAATTTCCTTAAAACATTTGTTTTTTAATGACAGGTTTAATACCTTTGCGGGGTAGTTTATTAGGTGTCAGACGTTAGAGTTTTTTTCAGAAACTCTCCGAGCTTCTCCGAAAATTCAGACACTCCTAAACAACTTTACTCAAGAATTTCAACTAAATATCAATTAACAAGAAGTAAAGGTATCATCTCTTACCTCTTATCTCTTACCTAAACAAAATGGATAGTAAATTTAACATAGGACAACGCGTGTGGGTTTCTCCTCAACTCACAGGGAAACCCGATTGGGTAGAAGCTACCGTTACCGAAATAGAACAAAATCCTTTTATAGGAATTGTCATTGAAGTAAAAACGGACAATGACGAATTATTCTTTGAAAAAGAAGATATGTTTAAACCCGTTGAAGAGGAAGAATTATGCACGCTATAGCTTTTGACTTAATAGTTTCTGAGCTAAAGAAACATTATAAAGATCCATATCACAACGCTTATGCTGAAATTAGAAAAGTACTTAAGCAAAATAATTTTTATTGGATACAAGGGAGTACTTATGCTACTGAAGGCGATTTGCGAACCCTTTTTCGTGCTATACAAAGCCTAAAAAATATCAAATGGTTTTGCCTCTCTGTAAGAGATATTCGCGCTTTCAAAATAGAAGACTACTCCGATTTTACTCAAGAATTTCAACTAAATATCAATTAACAAGAAGTAAAGGTATCATCTCTTACCTCTTATCTCTTAGCTAAATAAAATGGAAAGAATAGCAAGTTTTTGTATCGACCACCTCAAACTCGAGCGTGGCATTTATGTATCGCGTAAAGACTATGTAGGCAAGGAAGTGCTTACCTCTTTCGATATCCGTATGAAGCTCCCTTACCGTGAGCCCGTACTCGGTAGTCCCGAAACGCATACTATCGAGCACCTCGCTGCTACTTGGTTGCGCAACAACCCCGAGTGGAAAGACAAGATTATCTATTGGGGACCTATGGGCTGTATGACCGGTAATTACCTCATTCTCGCTGGTGACTATACTTCTAAAGATATCGCCCCCTTGATTACCGAACTCTTTGAGTATATCGCTAATTTTGAAGGTGATATCCCTGGTGCATCGGCTTTAGAATGCGGCAATTTCTACAACAACAACCTCCCAATGGCGAAGTATGAAGCTAAGAAATACTTAGAAACTCTTCACCACCTCACTGATAAAAATCTGAATTATCCAGAATAAAAACTATAAACAATGAATACACCCGAAAAATTATCCCTCTTGCGCTCTAAAATGCAAGAAAACAACATCGACGCTTTTGTGGTATTCAGCGCCGACCCTCACCTTAGTGAATACCTACCCAAAGAATGGCTCGAACGCGCTTGGCTCTCTGGATTTACAGGCTCTGCGGGTTTTGTAGTGGTTACCAAAGATAAAGCCGGCTTGTGGACAGACTCTCGCTACTTTGTACAATCGGCGATTGAGCTCAAAGGCTCAGGTATCGACCTCTTCAAAGACGGTGTAGAAGGCACTCCCGATTATGCCGATTGGCTCGTATCAGTACTTCCTGCTGGGGCTACTGTAGCACTCAACGCCTTAGCAACCTCTCACATCGCTTGGGAAAAACTACAAGCTACTTTAGCCGCTCACAATATCAAATTGGTGCATAAACCTCTTATCGACCTTATCTGGACAAACCGCGAAAAAGACCCTCTTCACCACATTTTCGTACACCCCGATAAATGGGCAGGACAAACCGTAGCCGAGAAACTCACCGCTATTCGCAAAGCAATGGCTACCTACCGCACTACCTTGCACCTTATCACTGCCTTAGACGATGTAGCGTGGACACTCAACCTCCGCGGTAGCGATGTGGCTTACAACCCTGTATTCCTCGGTTATATTGCCCTCACCGATAAAGAAGCGACCCTTTTTGTAGATAAAGCTAAACTCACCCCTGAGGTAGAAAATCATTTGGCAGCAGCCAAAGTAAACGTGCGTGCTTATGATGAGTTCTACAACTATTTGGCTACCGTAAAAGGACAAAATATACTCCTCGCCCCTAATACCAATCAAGCGATATTTGAAGCTCTCCAAAAGGACAATAAACTCGTGCAAGCTCCCGCTCCTGGCAACCTGATGAAAGCCGTGAAGAACGCTACCGAGCTCGAAGGATTCCGCACCGTAATGGTACGCGATGGGGTGGCAATGGTGAAGTTTCTCTATTGGCTCACCCACCAAGTAGGCAAAGAGCCAATGACCGAATACAGCATCGGCAAGAAGCTACGCGATTTCCGTGCCGAGGGCAAAAACTTCGTAGGCGAAAGTTTCGGCAGTATCATTGGTTACCAAGGTAATGGCGCTATTGTACACTATTCAGCTCCTGAGCACGGTAGTAAAGAGGTACACCCCGAAGGTAGCGTTTTGGTAGACTCTGGCGGACAGTATCTTGAAGGCACTACCGATATCACTCGTACCATTCCATTAGGCAAAGTAAGCCAGCAGTTTATTGACGATAGTACCCTCGTGCTCAAAGGAATGATACAACTCGCAATGGTGCAATTCCCCAAAGGTACTCGTGGCGTACAGCTCGACGCCTATGCGCGTATGGCACTTTGGAAAAACCACAAGGACTACGGTCACGGTACAGGTCACGGAGTAGGTAGCTTTATGAACGTACACGAAGGCCCTCAAAATATCCGTAAAGACCTCAACCCGCAAGTACTTTTAGCGGGTATGGTATGCTCCGACGAACCTGGGGTATATCTCGAAAACCAATACGGTATTCGTCACGAGAACCTCATTACAGTGCGTGAAGTAGCTACCAACGAGTTTGGTACGTTCTACGATTTTGAGACCCTCACCCTTTGCCCGTTTATGCCCTCAAGCATCAATGTAGTGCTCCTCACTGATGTAGAGCGTAAATGGCTTAATGCCTACCACAAAACCTGTGAAGAGAAACTCGCTCCCCTTTTGGAAGGCGAAGTAAAAGAATGGTTCTTAACTCTTGTAAAACCTTTGTAGTTTAGCTTCTATTTGTTTTTAAATAATATAGTGAAAAGGCTATCCAAAACTCTATTTGGGTAGCCTTTTTTAATTATTACGCTTGCCAATTGTTTATTATTTTGTACTTTTGAGCCCAAAATAAAATAAGATGTCTGTAGAAGTTCAACAACTAACAAAAATATACGGACAGCAAGTGGCTGTCAATGCTATCAGTTTTAAACTTGAAAAAGGTGAAATTACCGGCTTTTTAGGTCCTAATGGCGCAGGTAAATCTACTACTATGAAAATGATTACAGGAGCGCTGACCCCTACTGATGGAACAATAACAGTAAATGGCATTGATATACTAAAAAATCCTATTGAAGCACAGAGAACAATAGGGTATTTACCTGAACACAATCCGTTGTATACCGAAATGTACGTGCGCGAATACCTGCGCTTTATGGCTCAACTATACCCCAAAGTCTCCTCCGATAGGATTGAAGAGGTAATTGCTCTTACAGGGCTTTCTTCCGAAAGCAATAAGAAAATAGAAGCGCTCTCCAAAGGCTATCGCCAGCGTGTAGGCTTGGCTTCTGCACTTATTCACGACCCCGAAATTCTTATCCTCGATGAACCTACCACAGGGCTCGATCCCAATCAGCTGGTAGAAATACGCCATATTATCAAAGAGTTAGGTAAGCGTAAAACAGTGTTGCTATCTTCTCATATTATGCAAGAAATTCAAGCTTTGGCTGACCGTGTGATTGTATTGCATAAAGGTAACATCGTGTTAGATAAGAAAATGGCCGAACTGCAAAACAAAGAACAAATTATAGAAGTAGCTTTTGATTTTCGTGTCGAAGAACGCCTCTTACGCGCTTTGCCTAACATCGTATCTGTGCATAATGTCTGTGATTTTCTATATCAGTTACAGTTCGATACCTCAGAAGATATGCGCCCCACTGTGTTCGATTTTGCCAAAGAAAACGGATTGAAAATACTACAAATTAATCACAAGCATAAAGACTTAGAACAAACCTTTATTCAACTAACGGCTAATAATTAAAAAAGTTGCTTGAAAAAATCAAGCAACTTTTTTTATTGACCATTAGGCATTATTTTATTCAGAAACGCCTCCCTACAATTCTCAGCAATCGTAATGCGTTGTTTGCCAAATACTATTTGGTTGCGCTCCACTACTTCTACTTTGTCCAGAGCTACTATAAACGACCTATGCACTCGCATAAACCGTTCTTCCGGTAATTCCTCTTCCAATTTCTTCAAGCTCATCAGCGTTACAATAGGATGTGGCTGACTGTTGAGGTATATTTTTACGTAATCTTTAAGACTTTCTATATACAAAATATCATCATACATCACCTTTATTTGCTTGTAATCCGCCTTTACAAACATATAATCCTGCGCTACTTCGAGCGGTTTTTCAGTAACAGAAGGTGTGCTTAATATCAAAGCCTTTTGAGCCGTCTCCAAAAACTCAGCATAATCAAAAGGTTTCAATAAGTATCCAATAGAGTTTACCTTATATCCCTCAATAGCGTATTGGTCAAAAGCCGTAGTAAAAACAATTTTAGTTGAGGTAGGTATCTTTTTAGAAAGCTGGAGCCCTGTAAGCTCAGGCATTTGGATATCCATATAGATAAGGTCGGGTGCGCTACCTTCATATAAGAACGTCAATACATCAATAGCATTGCTAAATTTGCCGACTAACCTCAGAAAAGGAGTCTTTACCACATAACTTTCCAGCAGTTGGAGCGCCATAGGCTCATCGTCTACAATGATACAAGTAAGTTGCATTTTGCCACAGATATAAAATTCCAAAGGCAAAGATACACTTATTTTTCCGTTATATACCCAAATAATGATATTTTTTTCCTCCCGCACACTCCTACTAAACTCCTCCAACAAATTTGCTAATTTCCAAATTTTCTAATTTGCTAATTCTCTTTCCCGTCACTACATTCCCCTTTTCCGTCGCCATATTCCCCCTTTTCCGTCATACTCCCCCCTATTGCCTGTGGCCTAAGGCCTATCACCTCTTCCCTTTTCTTTCGCCTCGAAACCCTGTTTTTCTCATTTTTAGCCTTGTTGTATCATATTATGAATCAACTATTTATATACCCTTTCTATACCAATCGTCCAAGATTCGTATAAGCTTCCTATAAGCTCTCTATAAGCTACCCCCACCCTCCTTACACCCTTTTTTCACCAAAATCTCTCTCAACCTTCTTCTGAAAATCTCCGTTTCCTTCCGAAAATTCAAAACCTCTCTAAGATTCTCTAAAAACTCCGACGAACCTCTCTCCCCATTTCACAAGGCGCAGCCTTGATTTTGTTTAAAATTTGTTTAATTTCTGAGGCACAGCCTCATTCCTCTAACTCAACCTCGCACCTCATTTCCTCATTTCCAAATTCTCTCATTTTCTAATTCTCTCATTTTATAATTTTCTAATTTGCTAATTATAACTATCTTTGCATTTTAATTACTCAAAAAGCTATGGCAGATAAACACCATTACAAAGGTCTTACCGATGCACAAGTCCTTGAAAGTCGTGCCAAACACGGCGAAAACTCCCTCTCATCAGTAGAGGGCGAACCGCTTTGGAAACAATTCTTAGAAAAGTTCACCGACCCCATTATCATCATTCTTCTCGTTGCCCTCGTCTTCTCTTTTGGAGTATCTACTTATGAGTATGTGGTGCATAATGAAGGTTTCGATGCTTTCTTAGAGCCCATAGGGATTCTCTTTGCTGTACTTTTGGCTACAGGTGTCGCTTTCTATTTTGAACATAAAGCCAATAAACAATTCGAGATTCTCAATCAGGTAAACGACGAGATTTACTACAAAGTCATTCGCAACGAACACATTACACAAGTGCTCAAAAAGGATATTGTAGTAGGCGATATAGTGATTTTGGAAACCGGTGAAGAAGTACCCGCCGATGGCGAGCTCCTCGAAGCCGTATCAATGCATATCAACGAGTCTACCCTTACCGGAGAACCTTTGGTACACAAAACCACCAATCCAGCCGATTTTGAGGCAGAAGCTACTTACCCTTCTAACTACGTTTGTCGCGGTACTTCGGTATCCGATGGTCACGGTATTTTTGAAGTGAAAAAGGTCGGCGATGCTACCGAATACGGCAAAGTGTTCGAGGGGGTTCAGATAGACAACACAGTGAAAACTCCTCTCAACGAACAGTTGGATAAACTCGCAGGAATGATTACCAAAATCAGTTACGCCATTGCAATTTTGGTGATTGTAGGTCGCCTTATCCTATATTTTACGCTTCCTGCTCATAACATAAACCAAATCGATTGGATTGATTTTGGTCACTATCTTCTCAATACAGCGATGATTGCTATTACCGTAGTGGTAGTTGCGGTACCCGAAGGCTTACCGATGAGTGTTACCCTCAGTTTGGCTTATAGTATGCGCAGTATGATGGCTACCAATAACCTCGTGCGCAAGATGCACGCTTGTGAGACGATGGGCGCTACTACCGTGATTTGTACCGATAAAACGGGTACACTCACCCAAAACCAAATGACTATCTACGAAACTTATTTCAATCGTTTTACAGATGAACAATTAGGTGAAAAACTCATTGCCGAATCGATGGCAGTGAACTCTACGGCTTACCTCGATTTTACTGATAAAGAAAAACCAAACGTGCTGGGGAATCCTACCGAAGGAGCACTCCTATTGTGGCTCTATGGCAAAAGAACCAACTACTTGCCCATACGCGAAGGGAGTGAAGTGCTTAACCAACTCACTTTTTCTACCGAACGCAAGTATATGGCTACTTTGGTGCAATCACCTGCCTTGGGCAAACCGGTATTGTACGTGAAAGGAGCTCCCGAAATCGTGATGACTTTTTGCTACGAAGGTGGTAAATTCCTTTCCGATATTCCTCAAGCCGATTTCGAGGCAAAACTATTACAATACCAAAACCAAGCGATGCGCACTATCGGTTTTGCATATAAAGTAATCGACGACCCGAATACGGTAATATCCGAAAATGGTAAGTTAGTGATAAATGGCTTAAATTTTATAGGTATTACCGCTATTTCTGACCCCGTACGCCCTGATGTACCTGCTTCTATTGAAGAGTGTTTGCACGCAGGCATTCAGGTGAAGATTGTAACCGGTGATACACCAGGTACCGCTCGCGAAATCGCCCGCCAAATACATTTGTGGGACGATACTTGCACCGAGCGTAACCAAATCACCGGCGTAGAATTTGCCGCAATGAGCGATACCGAACTCTTAGATCGCATTACCGACTTACGTGTGATTTCACGCGCGCGTCCGCTCGACAAAGCACGCCTCGTGAACCTATTGCAACAAAAAGGTGAAGTTGTAGCCGTAACCGGTGATGGTACCAACGATGCACCAGCCCTCAAAGCTGCTCAAGTAGGTCTTTCAATGGGCGACGGAACCTCAGTAGCCAAAGAAGCTTCTGATATCACTATCTTAGACAACTCGTTCAGTAGTATCGGTAAAGCCGTAATGTGGGGGCGTTCACTCTATTTAAACATTCAGCGTTTTATCCTCTTCCAGATGACTATCAATGTGGCAGCGTGTATCATCGTGCTCATTGGGGCATTTTTAGGGGTAGAGTCACCGCTTACCGTAACCCAAATGCTCTGGGTGAACCTCATTATGGATACCTTTGCAGCATTAGCGTTAGCGTCCTTACCACCGAGCAACCGCGTAATGAACGATAAACCTCGTGCGCGTGGTGCTAATATCATTACAAAGCCAATGACGAAAGGCATTTTTGGTGTAGGAGGATTCTTTGTAGTGTTGCTTTTTGGTTTCATTCAGTACTTTAAAAATGAGGATATCACCAGTCTCACTCAATTTTCAATCACTGATTATTTCACTCATTTCTTTCACTTCGGAACACCCAAAAACGGACTATCGGCTTATGAACTTTCCTTGTTCTTCTCGATATTCGTGTTCTTGCAATTCTGGAATATGTTCAATGCCAAAGCTTATCGTACTGGCAAGAGTACTTTTTATAATATAGGCAAGAGCCAAGGTTTTATACTTATCGCTACGGTGATTGTCATCGGTCAAGTGTTTATCACTACTTTTGGTGGACAGATGTTCAACGTAACCCCACTCAAGCTCACCGATTGGACAATCATCATTGGTGCTACCAGCCTCGTACTCTGGACAGGAGAAATTCTCAGAGCTGTAAAAAGAGAAAAGTAATAGTCGCTTTTGCGATACATACTTAGCCGAATTTTCAAACTTTGGCTAAGTTGATTACCTTGATAATCAAAATGCTTTAGTTACATTGTAGGGAAGATTGGCAAATCGCCCTCACAAAACAAAACTTTCCAGATAAGCTCTTTTTTTGTATTAAAACTTTGCTGATTTGCTAATTTTCTCCTATCTTTGCCCCTGTATTAACTCAAATAAAAGAAATGAAAAAGGCTTTTTACAGCCTTATTGCTATTGCGGTAACATTAGTAACCTTTACTGCTTGCTCCTCTGATGGAGGAGATAATTAAAACCTAAAAAATAATCATTAAAACATCAACAATATGACTTTTTTTAAGACTCTCTTAGCCACTATCCTCGGATTCTTTATCTCTATGGGGATATGTTTTATTCTTTTCCTCATCTTCATCTCTGTGATGATAAGCTCAGTGGTAGGTGGTGCCAAAGGTGAAGAAGTGAGTGTGAAGGACAATTCTGTACTCGAACTCTCTTTTGAAGAACCATTAGTAGACTACGGCGAACGCATAACCTTTAAGGATTTCGACTATACCTCTGAATCCTATAACGGACTTAATGCAACTCTCAAAGCTATTGAGAACGCCAAAACCGACAAGCGTATCAAAGGTATTTACCTCAAAAGTACGGGTAATATCGGCGGATTAGCTTTCGCTCAAGAACTTCGTAAGGCTTTGGAGGATTTCAAGACTTCTGGCAAATTCGTCTTAGCTTATAGCGATGAAATTTCTCAACTCGATTACTATCTCCAAACCGTAGCCGATAAGGTGTATATTAGTCAGCTCGGAAGTGTTGCGCTCCGAGGTCTCTCTTCTGAAGTCCTTTTCTTCAAAGGGCTCCAAGAAAAAAGCGGTGTACAAATGGAAGTGATTCGCCACGGTAAATACAAAAGCGCTGTAGAACCTTTCTTAGACAATAAGATGAGCGATAACAACCGCAAGCAACTCACCGAATTACTCTCTGCTATGTGGAACGTCATCGTTACCGATATCGCTAAAAGTCGTAATATTCCCGTAGAAAAACTCAATGAAATAGCTACCAATGTAAGCGGACGTACTGCACAGTTAGCTAAAAACAACGGACTCATAGACGGCATTCTTTTCCGTGATGAATTCGAGCAAATCATCTGTGATAAAACCGGTAGTAAAAGTATCGATAAGGTTGATTTTATCAATATTGAAGACTATGCCGAAGCCGTAGTAGGCAAAGCAACGGGCAAGCACTCCAAAAATAAAATAGCCGTTATCTATGCCGATGGTGAGATTATGCAAGGCGAAGGGCGCGCCGAAATCGTAGGTAATGAAACCATTATCCGTGCCTTGCGCAAAGCCTCTGATAATAAAGATATAAAAGCTATTGTGCTTCGTATCAATTCCCCTGGTGGCGATGCCTTAGCCTCTGAATTGATGCACCGAGAAATCGAAGTTACTAAAAAGAAGAAAAAGGTATATGTCTCTATGGGCAACTATGCCGCTTCTGGTGGCTATTATATTGCTTGCAATGCTAACCGCATTTTTGCAGAAGCAGGTACTATCACCGGTTCTATTGGGGTATTTGGGGTAATTCCTAATGTAAATGCCTTAGCTACCAACTGGGGTATAAATGCCGAAACCGTAAGCACTCATCCCAACGCTCAGTTTTATAGTGTATTCCAAAAACCTACTGAACAATTCAAAAAAGAAATGACCGAATCTATTGAGCAAGTATATACTGTATTTTTAGACCGTGTAGCCAAAGGGCGTGGTAAAACGGTTGCCCAAATAGACTCCATTGCACAAGGAAGAGTATGGAGCGGTAAAGAAGCTCTTGCTAATGGTTTGGTAGACGAAATCGGCTCGCTAAACGATGCTATTGCCTACGCTGCTAAAGACAACGGACTCAAAGAATATCGCACTGTTTCTTACCCCACTTTCGAAATGGACTTTAAAGCAATGTTCCGTCGTTTTGGAGCGAATCTGAGAGGTGAGAACTTGCGCAATGAGATGGGTGTAGAAGCTTATGAAGTTTATCAGCAGGTAAAACATATCGCTCAGCAACGTGGAGTGCAAGCCCATTTAGAATACGATGTGAAACTGAAATAGTTATAAAAATTAACACAATATTAACACCTAAAAACTTGCTTAGTTCATTTTAAAGAAGTACATTTGTACAGTGAAATTCTAAATAGATGAAGTTATGAAACGAGCTACGTTTGAATATACCACAATGATTTTATCGAAAGTGAGTTTCGACCCTAACCTATTTTGTAAGGAACTTAAAAAAGCTATCGACAGACTGTTGCCTTATGAAATAGAAGAACTGAAAGTTTGGTTAGATGACTACACCAAAAATAAGCCCGAGCTGATGCAATGTATGGTGCTTATGGATAAATGATAACAAAAGCTGCCTACGAGAGTAGGCAGCTTTTTCTTACTTCTTATCTCTTACCTAAAAATGAACATCACCAGTACTCAAAACCCCCTGATAAAGAAAATAGTTCTCCTCAGCGAGAAATCACGCGAACGTAAAAAAGAAGGAATATGTGTAGTAGAAGGTGTCCGCGAGATACGCTTAGCCCTTGAAGGAGGCTACACTCTCGAAACACTGCTATATCAGCCTGAGATTTTTGCAGAAGAACACTTGCAAAGACTCCTTAGCTATACAGCTCAAAAAGTGAATCCTATCGCTATTAGCAAAGAAGTATACCAAAAGATTAGTTATCGCAGTTCTACTGAGGGGGTTATTGCCTTAATACAGACTAAAAAACACAGTTTAGACACGCTGGCTTTTGCAACTGATTCTCCTTTGTTTTTGGTAGCTGAAGCTCCTGAAAAACCAGGGAATATAGGGGCTCTCCTTCGTACTGCTGATGCTGCTAATATAGACGCTGTGATTATTGCCAATCCTAAAACTGACTTGTACAACCCTAATATTATACGCTCGAGCGTGGGGTGTGTGTTTACTGTTCCTATCGCAACGGGAAGCACTACTGAAGTGATTGATTTCCTCAAAGCAAAAGGTATCAATAGCTATTGCGCTGCTCTTACTGCCTCTAAACCTTACTACGAAGTATCGTTTGAGAAAGCCAGTGCTATCGTAGTAGGTACGGAAGACCAAGGTCTTACAGAGGAATGGCTTACCCATAGCACCCAAAATATCATCATCCCAATGGAGGGCGTAATCGACTCTATGAATGTATCAGTTGCTGCTGCGGTGCTTATTTTTGAAGCGAAAAGACAAAGGGTAAATCTTAATTAATAAAATATTTATAGAGAACAAAGAGCTCCACTTAGCAAGCTAAGTGGAGCTCTTTGTTATTATTTGTGTTCGTGTAGTCCGCATTCTTTTTTACTATTGCTTTCCCACCACCAACGACCTGCGCGAAAATCTTCACCCTCTTTGATAGCACGAGTACAAGGGGCACAGCCTATGCTCACAAAACCTTTGTCGTGTAGCACATTATAAGGAATGTTATGTGCCTTGATAAAGGCTTTGGTGTCTTCAAACGTCCAATGGAGGATAGGATTGTATTTAAAGAGCTGGTAAGTATCGTCCCATTCGAGTATAGGGAGGTCTTTACGAGCATTACTTTGGTCAGCACGTAAACCTGTTACCCATACTTTCTTGCCTTTTAGTGCTCGGCTAAGGGGTTCAACTTTGCGTATATGACAGCACTCTTTACGCAGTTCTACTGAGCGATAAAAAGACAAAGGGCCATTTTTGTGTACATATTCTTCTATATCGTGTGTTTTGGGATAATAAGGCAAAATATGTGTGTTGTAGCGCTGTTCAGTGCTTCCCCAAACTGAGTAAGTTTCGTTGAACAAACGACCGGTATCTAAGGTGAAAATACTGATAGGAATTTGGTTTGCGAGAATGAGGTGAGTAATAGCTTGGTCTTCTAACCCAAAGCTGGTTGAAAAAACTATCTCATTAGGAAATTGTTCAGCTAAAAAAGCGAGACCTTCTACTTCTGTTTTTTGTAAGAGAGCGTTATGTAATGTTGTTAATCGTTCTTTCATAGTGTTATTTATTGTCAGCAAAAGTGAGGTAAGGCATAATTTCTTTTATAGGTACTTTCACTTCAAAAGGCGTATCTACATAAGGAGCTATCTCAAAAGGTTCATAGAACAAAATGAGAGCATCGGCTGCTACACCCATTTGGTTAGGAAGACGAAAGGTTCCATCTTCAAAATCAAACTTCTTATTATCTAAAGGAGTGATGGTGGCGTTTTGTTGTGCTTTCTCAAAATAACGTTTGGCTATTTGGGTTACTTTTTCTTCATCGGTAAAGAGGTTTTCATTGGTAATTACTTCCCCATTATCTAACGCAAAGTGAGTGAAAACTTTGGTTTGTATAGGTTGTGCTTCACCGGTAAAAGCATAACGGTTGGACACTAAAGAAAGCATCTTACTGTTTTGCCACATAATGCTATCGGTAGCGATAAACTCGAAAGCAGGGAGCTCAGGGAAATGTTCGTGAAGCTTATAGTAATCTTTTGTGAGGCTATCTAAAGCTTTTTGTATACTGATACCTTCCACTTGTAGAGAGTCGTCGTTGGAAAGAAGAAAATTGGAGAGTTGTAGCTCTATTTCTTCATTGAAATTCTTAGCGAACTCGCTATTACCGTTACAATATAGATAGTTTAGGCTTACAGAGAAACAGTTATCTTCGCAATTCTCATCGCTACGTTCTATAGTTTTCTCTTCAAAGCTAATTTTTTGAGTACGGGTATAGTGGCGGTAAATGCAGTAACCGCAGTAACCGATTATTATAATGAATATAAGACCTAAAATAAGGCTTAATTTTTTTATATTGTTTTTTTTCATCTTTTTAAAACCTTTGTCTGTAAAATTTCAACTTTACCAAAGTTTGGGACGCAATTAATCATTTACAATTAATCACTAACCATTGACATAAATATTTCGGCAAACCATTGCTGATAGGTTGATTTGTTTGTCGTTTACCAGTAGAGTCATAGAGTTGTCGAAGGGTTCTTTGCTGAGTACTTCTATTTCGTCGCCAAGAGCTATATTCATTTTGTTGAGATAAACGAGAAATTCCTTAGAGGTGTTCTTTACTGCTGCACATATACCTTTATCGCCTTGTTTGAGCTCGCTTAATAGGGTTTGAATAGTGGTGGTAAAAACGCCTTCTTTGTTAGGAATCGGGTCGCCGTGGGGGTCTTTTTTAGGAAAATCGAGGAAAGCATCGAGGCGCTCTATAAGTTTTTCTGACTGTATATGTTCTAACTCTTCGGCTATTTCGTGCACTTCGTCCCAAGAGAAATTGAGTTTTTCGACTAAGAACACTTCCCAAAGACGGTGTTTGCGAATGATAGCAATAGCTTTCTGAGTGCCTTTTTTAGTAAGTGTTACCCCTTGATATTTCACATAGTTGATGAGCCCCTTATCGGCTAACCTTTTAAGCATATCGGTTACTGATGAAGCTTTGGTGTTCATCACTTCGGCAATAGCATTGGTATTCACCTCTTCTTTCTTTTCGTTATAAAGGTGAAAGATAGCTTTCAAGTGGTTTTCTTCAGATAAGGTCATTTTGCTTTGTTTTTAAGAGAAAAACCGCCTTTTACAGCGGTTCTATTACTAAATGCATCAGCTATTTTCTAATTCAGTAAAGAGAGCTTTTAGCTCGGTAGCGTCATGCGGACTGAGTTTACCTGCAAGCACAAGACTTAGTTGGCGACGTTGTAGGGCACCGTTGTAACGTTCTTTTTCGAGCTGGGTTTCTGGTTCTATCTCAGGTACTTTTACGGGGCGACCGTTTTCGTCTACCGCTACGAAAGAGTAAATCGCCTCGGTAGCTTTGGTACGTTCGCCATAGATATTTTCCATCCACACATCGATATATACTTCCATAGAAGTAGAGAAAGCGCGTGAGATGGCAGCTTCGACCGTTACGATGCTTCCTATGCGTATGCTGTGAGTAAAAGCCACGTGGTTTACTGATACGGTAACGGTTAAACGTCCAGAGTGGCGTTGTGAAGCAATACTAGCAGCTCTATCCATACGGGCGAGGAGTTCACCTCCAAACAGAGCGTTGAGGTGATTGGTTTCGCCTGGGAGTACGAGGTCGGTGAGTATAGTACGTGAGTCAGAAGGTTTTTTCTTGAGTTTCATCATTATTTTAGGGTTGAGTTAGTATCCAGCCACCGTCGAGTTTTTTCTCTTCTTTAGAGTTTTGCACTTCTTTTTGTTGTAGTTTAGCTTCGTCCATAGAATCGAAACCGCCATAACTTACTTGGTACAAACCTCTGGCGTTCATTCCTAATACGAAAGCGTTTTTATACCCCAGCTTTTGGAGTTGTTTCACTCGGGTTTCTGCGTTTTTCTCGTCCTTAAAAGCCCCTGCAATCACTTGATATTTTTTAGCTGACATTGCCGAATTTGTACGTACAGGGGTAGAGGCTACACCTGAGGTATTGGTTTGAGCGGGCTTAGGTGTTGTAGTGGTTTGTGCAGGTTTGGGCGCAGTGCTAGTTTGCGCTGGCTTAGGCGTAGCAGTAGCTTGTACAGGCGTGTTAGCGGGCTTGGTTGTCGCTACCGTAGTGGCAGCTTGATTAGTGGACTGAGTAGGTTTTTGTTCAGGCTTTACTTGCTCAGGTTTTACTTGTTCGGGCTTTTTAGCCTTTACTTTTTCTACTTGCAAAGGAATAGCAGGAATAGTAATAGGCGGGGTGAACACGGCTGCTTCGCTGAGTTTTTGGTTAAGACGTTCTTGTACTAAGCTGTCAGTAATTGCAAACTGTTGTTCGTTATTGCCATCGTTTACTACTCTTTCACCGAAGAGCAGGTAAGCCCCATAAGCCAAAAAGGCTAAGCCTACTGAGGCTACTGCTGTATATTTTACATACGGCATTATTTTAGCAGGTTTCTTTTCCTTAGCTGGCGGTGGGGTAGTACCTCTGTGGGTTTTAGGAGTATTGGTTACCACAGGAGCTGTAACTTGGCTCACAGGACTTTCAGTAGGAGTTACTACGGCATCTTCTTCTTCTGGCGGAAGGTTAGGAATGCCGGTATCGGTACTTGAATGGTCGAGTGTAGGACGGATTTGATTTTCTTCTATTTTCAAATCGGAGGCGGTTACTTCGTGAGGTACGAAAGGCGCCATACCGAAAGAATCGGTAAGGAAATTCACGTCGTCAGCGGGTTCGAAAGAGATACGATTTTCGCCGACTAACCTAAGAGTCCCGATTTTTTCGAGATTTAAGGTTTGGTCTTGCTTTAAGATGCGTTTCCACCCTTCGACAGCTAAGTTTACGTAATCTTCTACCAAGTTATACTCAATGCCTGTTTGTTCGGATATATACTTGATGAGCAAGCCGTCGTTAGAAGTGAGGCTTGCGTTGAAACTGAGCTCTCGTTTAGGAGGGTCGAACGTTTTATCTTCAGCCATTTGGGCTGATTTTCTATTAGATATAAATGCTCCGAACTTAGGGATAATCACGCATTGGTGTTTGTAGAGCAATTCTTCGATGTATACATTTAGGTCTTTCATAATTCCGATATTTTAAGTTATTAAAATGATGGATTTGCCTTTTGAAACAACAAAGGTACGATATTTTTTTATACCGACCAAGTTTTTTGATAAAAAAGTGGTCTTGCCAAGAATCGAACTTGGATCAAAAGTTTAGGAAACTTCTATTCTATCCGTTGAACTACAAGACCTGTAATTAATTTTTTGCAAAGGTACGACTTTTTTTGAAACTACGAAAAAATGTGATGAAAGATGAGGAGTTAGGAAATTAGAAAATGAGGAAATGAGAAAATTAGGAAATGAGAGAATAAGTAGTGATAAAAATAGTTTTTTGATAGGTCGGACGTGTCGGACGGAGGTTAGGCGAGATTGAGGACTTTATTGGGGAGGGTCTTTGAGATTCGGAAGATATCGAAGAAGTTCGGAAGAGGGTTGAGAGAGGTTTTGGTAAAAAAAGGGTGTAAGGAGGGTGGGATTAGCTTATAGAGAGCTTATAGGAAGCTTATACGAATCTTGGACGATTGGTATAGAAAGGGTATATAAAAAGTTGATTCATAATATAATACAACAAGGCTAAAAATGTTAAAAACGGGGTTTCGAGGCGAAAGAAAGAGGAACAGGTGATAGGCCTTAGGACATAGGCACTAGGGGGAAGTGTGATAGAAAAGAGAATTAGCAAATTAGAGAATTTGGAAATTAGCAAATTTGTGGGAGCAGTTTTTGGGGAGTGTGATGACGGGAAACTTTTCTTATAATGAGGTATAATTGAATAAGAATTTTATTATTTTGGGCTTTGGGTTGTATTTATATACAATTTTTGATTTATCTTTGCGTTTTAAAAACTAAGAATAAAATGGATTTTCTTTTTACTGCTGATGCCTTTGTGGCGCTTATTACTCTTACGTTCCTTGAAATTGTATTGGGGATTGATAACGTGATATTTATCTCTATCGTTACGGGGAAGCTGCCCGAACATCAACGTAAGCGCGCTACACGCTTAGGGCTTTTCTTGGCGATGTTTTTGCGCATTGCTCTTTTATTGGGTATTTCGTTTCTGATTAGATTGAAAGACCCGCTTATCAGTCTTGACTGGGGGTGGTTTTCAGCTCATTTTAACGGGCAGGCTCTCATACTGCTTGTGGGAGGTATCTTCCTGCTCTATAAATCGACTAAGGAAATTCACGCGAAAGTGAATCATATAGAACACGTTACACAATCGGATAACCCTAAGGGGCGACAACACGCTTCTTTCGGGGGAACTATTGTACAAATACTGCTGATAGACCTTATTTTCTCGATGGATAGTATTCTTACGGCGGTGGGAATGACCAGCGGGCTGACAGGGGCGATTTATATAATGATTACAGCGGTAGTGCTTTCGGTGGGCATAATGATGCTTTTTGCAAACCCTGTGGGCAACTTTGTAAACCGTAATCCTTCGATTCAGATATTGGCACTTTCGTTCTTGATACTCATTGGTTTTATGCTTATTACTGAGAGTATGCACCTATCGGAAGCGGTATTGGCAGGGCAAACGGTGGGCGCTGTGCCTAAGGGATACTTGTACTTTGCAATAGCGTTTTCGTTAGGGGTAGAGTTTCTGAATATGAGAATGAGAAAGGCTTCACCTTCAACCTCTCTCCCAAGTAGTGGCGAGCAAAGTGAAAAAGAGGTAGAAAAATGATGAATGGTTAGTGATGAATGGTTAATGATTAATGATAAGAGGAAGTGTATGTAGCTCACGCTATAGAAATTCGATAAAAAATAAGCAAAAATAGAGGCTTTGTCTTTTTAGAGTCAAACGAAAATAGATTGCAAATGAATTTTGATAGACTATAAGTAAAAAGCGGGCAGTTTGAGACCTCAAGAGATAAAGGGCAAGTGAGACTCTTTTGAGTGAATACTTTTGATTACGAATGGGAACTACCACGAGCCTACCGCAGAGGAAATAATGAATAAAATATGTGAATAACTATGGAAACAAATCGTATTAGAGGGAAAATAGCTTTTATCTCGGGTGCCAGTAGTGGGATAGGTAAAGCGGTAGCCGAAAAGTTGGCACAAATGGGCGTTAATTTGATTCTCTGTGCTCGTCGAGCTGAGGTATTGGTAGAACTGAAAGCAAAACTCGAAAAAGAACACGTTGTGAAGGTTATAACCTTAGCTTTCGACGTGAGAAACTACCAAGAGGTTGCAAAAAATATCCAGTCCTTACCCGAAAAATGGCGACAAATAGATATACTCATCAACAATGCGGGCTTGGCAATAGGATTGCAACACCTCTATACTTACGCCATAGAAGATATAGACCAGATGATTGACACCAACATCAAAGGGTTTACCTATATTGCCAACAGTGTGATTCCGCTAATGATTGCCACCGACAAGGTGGGGACGATAGTGAACGTCGGGTCGGTAGCGGGTGAGATAGCTTACCCCAATGGCAGTATTTATTGCGCGACCAAGTTTGCCGTAAGAGCCCTAAGCGATGCGATGCGCATAGAGCTAATGGACAAGAAGCTGAAGGTAACGACCGTAAAACCAGGGTTGGTAGAGACCAATTTCAGCAAAGTGCGTTTCAAAGGCGATGAGCAGAAAGCCGAGAATGTGTATAAGGGTATCACGCCCCTATATGCCGAAGATATCGCCGACACCATCGCTTATATCGTCAATCTGCCCGATAAAATCCAAATCACCGATATCACCGTTACCCCGCTCCACCAAGCGGATGCTATCCACGTGTATAAATTAGCAGATTAGATAATTTGCTAATTGCTAATTAGTAAATTATACTTACCTTTGTCACAAAATAACGTATGATGTGGTTTGTTTTTGCACTACTTTCGGCTATCTTTGCTGCTCTTACCGCTATTCTTGCCAAAATAGGCATTGAAGGGGTCAATTCTAATGTAGCGACCGCTATCCGCACAGTGGTAGTTGTGTTGCTGGCGTGGGCAATGGTTTTTATCACCCAAAGTCAGCATAATATTGCCCAGATAAGCCAGCGCAGTTGGGTCTTTCTTATCCTCTCAGGAGTTGCCACAGGGGCATCGTGGTTGTGCTATTACAAAGCCCTGCAAATGGGTGAAACCACCAAAGTTGTTTCGGTAGATAAACTAAGTATCGCCATCACCTTTGTTTTGGCTATTATCTTCCTACACGAGGACTTCACCCTTAAATCAGTGGTAGGTGTCTCACTCATTACCATAGGTACCTTGGTGATGATATGGTGAGAGTAGGAACGAAACACTTGCACTAGCAGGGCGGGCTAAATTTCCCCATAGAGAGGTTCTTAAAGAAATTAGGTTATTTACGATAGGTATAGGGTGTCTGTACCACACCTAAACCACGTATGTGGCACGAATATAAGGAGGAGATAGGAGAAATATTTTTTGTCTGTTACGTCAAAAAAGACTACCTTTGCTCCCTAATTTAATAAAAGAACCGTTATGAGAAAGCTGTTAATTTTAGCAAGCCTTGCTCTCATTGGAGTTGCTTGCCACAAAAGTGATGATGACAATAACAATAATAACAATAAAAAAACTCCTGACCCGTGGGAAGAAAAGACATTATTGCCTACTAAGTACATTATAGAACGTTCAAAGGATGATATCTCCGAAATGGTTTACACCATAGAGGACGGATTTATTAAGGAAGCAAGAGAGTTTAAAACTTATCGTTCAAAGCGAAAGGAAGTCAAACATTTGATTATTAAGCCTCTAAAGGGTAAGAAACTTCCTGCCAGGATAGATATTGATAAAGACGGTATAGCTCAAGGAGTTGTAGAATTTAGTTTCAATGACCAAGACCAAGTTACTGAAATTAGAAAAAGTAGAATAGGAAAGCATCCTATGTCTATTACTTTTGGCTACAAAGATGGAAAACTAAGTGAATTTTCTCCTTCAATCGTTTACAAAATTACCTACCCAGATGCTCATACTGTGGTCGCAACGAGTGCTTCTGGACACGACAGAAAAACCTATACTTTTAGTCCAGAAGGCAACTTGACAAAGAAAGTAAAAGATAAACTCAATGACGGAGGAGAAGTTTTTCTTAGAGAGACCTATCTATATGAGTATGACCTGCAGAAGAAAAACCCCAAGAGAGACTTGCAAATACAACTTGTCACGTTAGCAAACACTCCTTTAGATAAGTACATCTTTTATGAGCTTTATGAAGCCACTAATAGCAAAAACCTTGTAGTAAAACAAACTAAACTAACCCAAGTACAAAAAGACTCTAACAACCCCAGCTTAGGACTTACTACAGGTACTCCATATTTAACTGAATATAAAAATGAAGCTAATAATCCGCAAGGTTACGCTACTAAAATTACCGAAGTGACGATGGGATATGATAGTACTATTGAAAAATATGAGTACTAATACAAGCTCTATCATACTTTGTAGTTAGAAGAGAAGTTCACAGAAGATATTTTGTGTGTTTGACCTAAATGCAGATACTGAGCCTTTTTTATCTCATTTTTTGTCCGTTACACCAAAAAAGACTATCTTTGCTCCCTAATTTAATAAAAAATCGTTATGAGAAAACTGTTAATCTTAGCAAGTCTTGCTCTCATTGGAGTTGCTTGCTGCAAAAGTGATGATGACAATAACAATAATAGCAATAACAAAGCTCCTGACCCTTGGGAAGAAAAGGTTATATTACCCACTAAGTACATCATAGAATATTCAGCAGATAGTTCCACCGAAATGGTTTACACCCTAGAGGATGGTTTTATTAAAGAAGCAAAAGAGTACGAAATTTCTGGATCAGAACGAAAGGAGGTCAAACATTTGATTATTAAACCCCTAAAAGGTAAAAAGCTTCCTGCCAGAATAGATATTGATAAAGACGGTATAGCTCAAGAAGTTGTAGAATTTAGCTTTAATGACCAAGACCAAGTTACTGAAATTAAAAAAAGTGAATTAGGAAAGTTTTCTATGTCTATTACTTTTGACTACAAAGATGGGAAGCTAAGTAAATTTGCCCCTATCCCTTCAGTAGTTTACAATCTTACCTACCCAGATGCCCATACTGTGGTGGCAACGGGTGATTCTGGATACGACACATATATCTATACTTTTAGCCCAGAAGGCAACTTGATAAAGAAGGTATACGATAATCTCACAAACGGAGTAGTTTCTTTTAGAAAGACCTATCTATATGAGTATGATTTACAGAAGAAAAACCCCAAGAGAAACTTGCAAATACAACTTATCACGTTAGCAAACACTCCTTTAGAAAATTACACCTTCTATGAGCTTTATGAAGCCACTAATAGCAAAAATCTTGTAGTGAAAGTATTCGAACGAACCCAACAACTAGAAGACTCTAACAACCCTAGCTTAGGACTTACTAAAGGTAGCCCATACTTAAGTACAGAATATAAAAATGAAGCTAATAACCCGCAAGGTTACGCTACTAAAATTACCAAAGTGACGGACGGAAATGATGGTACTATTGAGAAATATGAGTACTAATACAAGCTGTGTCATACTTTATAGTTAGAAGAGAAGTATCACTAAACTCAATTAAGAATGTTAATAATAAAAAATCTCCACGCAGGTGTGGACGGCAAAGAAATCCTTAAAGGAATTGACTTGGAAATAAAAGCAGGCGAAGTACACGCTATTATGGGACCTAATGGAGCAGGCAAATCTACCCTTTCGGCGGTGATTGCGGGTAACGAAAACTTTGAGGTAACAGAGGGTGATATCCTCCTCAATGGCGAAAGTCTGTTAGAAGATGCTCCCGAAGAGCGTGCTCATAAGGGTATCTTTATGTCGTTCCAATACCCCGTAGAAATCCCTGGAATATCGGTAACCAACTTCATCAAAACAGCTATCAACGAGAGTCGCAAGGCACAAGGACTCCCCGATATGCCTGCTGCGGAACTTCTCAAAAAAATACGCGAAAAAGCAGCTTTGCTCGAAATCAACCCCGATTTCCTCTCTCGCTCCCTCAACCAAGGATTCTCTGGCGGTGAGAAAAAACGCAACGAAATCTTCCAAATGGCAATGCTCGAACCTAAAATTGCTATTTTAGACGAGACCGACTCTGGTCTTGATATCGACGCCCTACGCATTGTAGCTAATGGGGTGAATAAACTCAAAAGCAAAGATAACGCTGTGCTTGTCATCACCCACTACCAACGCCTCTTAGACTACATCGTCCCCGATTATGTACACGTGCTTTCCGACGGTAAAATCGTAAAAACAGGCGACAAAAACCTCGCCTTAGAATTGGAAGCAAAAGGTTATGATTGGCTGAAAGGATAAGCAAATTAGACTATGAATTTAAAAGACAAATGGGTAGCTACTTTTGAGCAGTTCCCACATAAAGGCGATATATTAAAAGATATTCGCAAAGAAGCCCTTAGTTTCTTTGCCGAAAAAGGTTTTCCACATAAGAAAGTAGAAGCGTGGAAATACACCTCACTCTCTAACCTCCAAGCTACTGACTACAGCTTGTGGCAACCTATTCACAATAAAACAGCCCTCTCACCCGAAGTATTACACAAGTACGCTATCGCGGATTGTTATCAGCTTGTATTTGTAAACGGCTATTACTGCCCCGAAATGTCGAGCAAAGAGATTGCAGGCATTACCATTACTCCTCTATTAGAGGCGCTACACAAGGGCGGAGAAGTATTTATCAAAAAATACTTCAACGCCAATACCGAAAAGGGTGATGTATTCACAGCCCTCAATACGGCTTTTGCCTCAGAAGGGCTCTATATAGAAGTACCCAAGGGGAAAGTAGTAGATAAACCCATACAGTTGCTGTATTTCAACGACAGAAAAGAAACCACTTGCTACCAACCGCGCAATATTATTGCAGTGGGTGAGAATGCACAGCTCAAAGTCATTGAAGTACACCAAAACTTATCAGATACTGCTACGGCTATCCTTACCAATGCAGTAACCGAGGTATTTGTAGCCAAAGATGCTTTCCTCGATTATTACAAATTGCAAAACGACCGTTTGACGGCTTCCCTTATCGATAACACCTATATTTCGCAAGAAGCAAATAGCCACGCCAGTGTACATACCTTCTCGTTTGGCGGGACACTCACTCGCAACAATCTCAATTTCTATCACCAAGGCGAGTATTTAGAATCTACCCTCAAAGGGTTGAGTATCCTCAAAGGCATACAACACACCGACCATTATACGTTGGTGAACCACGCATATCCTAACTGTGAGAGTCATCAAGATTATAAGAGTATCGTAAGTGATGAAGCGACCAATGTGTTCAACGGTAAGATAATGGTAGAGCAAATCGCCCAGAAAACGAATGCTTATCAGCAGAACGACAATATCCTTCTCTCCGATAAGGCAACGGTATACACCAAGCCTCAGCTCGAAATCTTCGCCGATGATGTGAAGTGTTCGCACGGTTGTACCGTAGGCTCTCTCAGCGCAGACTCCTTGTTCTATTTGCAAACACGTGGGATAGGCAAAAAAGAAGCCTCTGCCTTACTCACTTATGCTTTTGCAAATACCGTATTAGAAAGCGTAAGCATTCCAGCTCTTTCGGAGTATATCAATGCGATTATTGCTGAGAAGTTAGGGGTAACCGTAGATTTTTAATAGATGAAGTATTTATAAAAAAGAAAAGCCTACTTGAAATTTTCAAGTAGGCTTTTTTATTGGATATTGTGGCTGTTGTTTTAAACTCCCGTATAGTTCTCGGGCGTTATGACTTTTAGTTCTGCCTTTACATCTTCACTTACTTGCAAGGTATCGATAAAACTACTGATAGTCTCGGCAGTGATAGCTGTATTAGTGCGCGTGAGGGCTTTGAGGGCTTCATACGGATTAGGATAACCTTCACGACGCAAAATCGTTTGGATAGCCTCGGCTACTACTGCCCAATGGTCTTGCAAGTCTTCACGGATTTTATCCTCATTTAAAAGGAGTTTATTGAGCCCTTTGAGGGTAGATTGTAGGGCTATGAGTATATGACCAAAAGGCACCCCTACATTGCGCAATACTGTGCTATCGGTGAGGTCGCGCTGTAGGCGGGAAATAGGCAATTTTGCCGATAGATGCTCTAAAATAGCATTGGCAATACCTAAATTACCTTCGGAGTTTTCAAAATCAATAGGGTTTACTTTATGAGGCATAGCCGAAGAGCCTACCTCTCCTGCTTTTATCTGTTGTTTGAAATAATCCATAGAGATATACGTCCAAATATCGCGATTCAAATTGATGAGAATCGTATTGATGCGTTTGAGCGCATCGAAAAGCGATGCAAGATGGTCGTAATGTTCAATTTGGGTAGTGGGGAAAGAATGGTGCAAGCCTAATATTTCCTCTACAAAGCGGGTGCCGAAAGCCTTCCAATCGATATTAGGATAGGCTACTTTATGAGCGTTGTAGTTACCGGTAGCTCCCCCAAACTTGGCAGCATAAGGCACTGCTATAAGGGTTTGTAACTGCTGTTCCATACGAACGACAAACACCTCGAATTCCTTGCCTAAACGTGTAGGGGATGCCGGCTGACCGTGAGTGCGCGCTAGTAGAGGGATATCTTTCCATTGGGTTACTAAACTTCTCAGTTTGCTGAGCAATTGCTCCAAGGCAGGCAAATACACTTGTTGTACGGCTTCCTTGATGCTAAGTGGAATAGCAGTATTGTTGATATCCTGAGAGGTGAGACCAAAGTGGATAAACTCCTTATATTTTTCTAATTGCAATTTATCAAAAGCCTCTTTAATGAAATATTCAACCGCTTTTACATCGTGATTGGTAGTTTGCTCTATTTCTTTTACTTTTAGAGCTTCCTCTTCAGTGAAATTTTGGTAGAGTTTCCTCAAATCGGTGTATTTTACCTTAGGAAAATTAGCGAGTTGAGGCAAGGGGAGTTCGCATAGAGCGATAAAGTACTCTACTTCCACTTGCACACGATAACGAATGAGTGCCATTTCGGAGAAGAAAGGCACAAGGGAGGTCGTTTTATCGGCATAACGACCATCGATGGGGGAAATTGCGGTTAACATAATTTCAAATTAGAAAATTAGTGAATTAACGTCAGTTTGCTGTAAGAAAAGTGTAGCTTACGCTACAGAAATCTTACAAATCTTAAAAAAATCAAACAAATAGATAGCAAGCTACCTAAAAGTCTCGCACAGATCTCACGGATTACACAGATAGTTTTTCAATTGACAATTGATAATTGACAAATGTGATGGGCACGAATTGGCAACTGCGTTGCTGGATTTCACAGAATAGTAATGAAAAGACAATTGTAAATTATTATTGTATATATAGGACTGACGTTAAATTAGAAAATTAGAAAATTGTCTCATTGCTTAGTGTGTAATAGTCGGGTGAGTTTGATAGCTAAATCGGTGAAAATGACTTTGCCATTGCCGTTGCGCTCCACGTGTAACTGGGCTTCTTCGAGGAGGTTGTGTATTGCCTCGATATTACCGCCGTGAATAAAAGGGGCAAATTTGGCAAGTTGGAAAGTAGGATCGGCGAATTGCATATATACCAAACCAGAGGCGGTATAGTTCAGTAGGAATGCCTGACGGAATACTTCAGCGCAGTATTGCAAAAACTGTTTTTGCGCCTCCCGCCCTACGGTATTGATTTCGTCACTCCACTGCAAGAGACCTTGTATAGAGGCTTTGTTACCACGCGCGCGGTAAGCAGTGCGCACCCACGCAATAAACCAACGCTCAAAAATGGCCTCTTCGCTTTCTTTGTTGTTCATCAGTTGGAGGGCTTTGTTGAAATTTCCTTGAGCGCGTAGAGCTATTTTGGTCGCTTTGGCATCAGCTAAACCACGTTCTACGAGGGCTTCTTTAATAGCATTCTCACTTAGGGGCGGGAAACGCAGGATTTGGCAACGTGATTTGATAGTGTCTAATAAAGCATTCTCATCTTCAACCACTAAGAGGAAGAGCGTTTTATCGGCGGGTTCTTCGAGGAGTTTGAGAAGCTTGTTAGAGGCTTCGGCATTCATCTTCTCTGCCATCCAGATAATCATTACCTTATAACCACCTTCAAATGATTTCAGTGCTAACTTATTGATAATCTCTTTAGCCTCATTTACCCCTATGTTGGCTTGTTTTTTCTCTATACCAAGGAACACGAGCCAATCAAAAAGGGAACCATAAGGCTGTTCTTTTACAAAAGCGCGCCATTCGTCCATAAAGAGAGCACTAATAGGGTCTTTTTTCACCTTGTCATTAATAGCTGTGGGGAAAGCAAAATGAAGGTCGGGGTGAGCGAGTTGGGCGCATTGAGCCTTTGCCTTGGGGTTATCGTGCGAAAGAATGAGAGTTGCGTAGGCGATTGCCATTGGCAGAGCGCCTTGTCCTTCGCCTGCCACAAATAATTGAGCGTGTGGAATGCGACCTGCTTCCACACTGGCTTGCAAATAGTTCTTTATTGTATCGTATCCTAAAATATTGTCCATTGTTTAGGTGTTAGATGTTAGGAGTTAGTATATACTGATTTTAATAAAACAAAGGTAATAAAAATAATACTGTTCCTAACAAAAATAGTACTGCCAAAAAGTGAATTACAAAACTATTTTTCCTCAGAAATATATATTGTTGTACCAAACGTATTGCCCAGAACAACGAGTTGTCAAGTAAGAAAACCTTACCTAAATCAGTAGTGAGAAGTTCGTTAGTAAAACAAAAACAAACTATTGCTACTGCTACAAAATAATAAACTATTTGTATATTGAGGATTTGGATAATTCCGCGATTAGCAAAACTGAGCTTGCGCACTTCTTCCTTCCATTTAAAAAGTCTCCAAAACAATAAATGGAAGACAGCGAAGAGCAAATTATAAAATCCTAAAAAGATAATAACAGTATACATTCTATTGTTTATAAATATTATTCTCCCTGTTGATATCTACACTTCTGTTATTAGGGTCTAATACTATACTCTGGATATTGTTCAATGGCATATCGAGTTCAAAAGTGTAGGTAAGGTTACCCCAACCCCAAGCAGGAACTACCGTACGGGGATAATTAGGATAAGTGTTTGGTTTTTCGCCGTAAGTCATTCGCAAAGGCACATATACGTATTGGGTTTTACCAGCTTTATCGGTTACAAAAAGGTCGATAGAAAGAGGCAGGCGTTCTAAGCGTTTGAGGGTAATTGCCGTTTTATTTCCTTTGGCTTCTACCTTGTCGATAGCGTAATCGGCTACGTGGTCAGTTTGCATAAACTCATTGAGGAACCATTGCAATTGCATTCCTGATACTTTTTCGGCTATGCGAATAAAATCATTGGGGGTTGGATTCTTGAAAGCATATTCGCGATAGTAGCGTTTGAGAGTTTTCATCAGTGCTTCGTTGCCCATTAGATAATCTAACTGAGTGAGGAAGAGCTGTCCTTTGTAGTAAGCGGCAATACTATAAGCGTAGTTCGTTGCATAACGGTCGGAATGAGTGATGGTAGGTTCTTGTAACCCCGATTTCACTAAGTTTAGGTAACCGTTGTACGCTTTAGTAAAGGGATAGTTGGTTGCAGGAATGAGGTGCAACACTTGTTGTTCGGCAAGTGTTTGGATATAGGAGGTAAACCCTTCGTCCATCCACGGATAAGCTGCCTCATCGGTAGCTAAGAGGTGTTGAAACCAAGCGTGAGCCAGTTCGTGAATGGCAGTGCCTACTAAACTCTCATATTTCTTACCGCCTTCCATAAGGGTACACATTGCATACTCCATACCGCCATCACCTCCTTGAATGAAAGAGTATTGAGGCCAAGGATATTTGCCTATAAGTGTATTGAAATAATCGAATACTTTGAGCATATCGGGCTGGATACGCTTCCAATTCTCTGGATATTTTTTATAGAAGAAGTGTATGGTTTTACCGTCGGTGAGAGTGTGTTTATCGTGAGTAAACTGAGGGTCGGCAGCCCAAGTGAAATCGTGTACACGTTCGGCTACAAAGTGCCACGTTTTGGTTTTAGCTTTGGTTTGGGGTATTTTTACGCCCTTATCTTCATAACCACAGCCCATTTCGTTAGGATTTTGCAACACGCCTGAACCTGCTACCACATAGGTTTTGTCGAGGGTGATTTTTACATCGAAGTTACCCCAAACGCCGTAGAACTCACGACCTAAGTATTCGGTAGTATGCCAACCTTGATGATCGTAAGCTACCATTTTAGGGTACCATTGTGCCATTGAAAGCGCTACGCCATCGGGGCTATTACGACCTGCACGACGTATCATTACGGGCACTTGACCTTCAAAGGTCATATCGAGTACTGTTTTGCTGTGAGGTAGAATAGGGGTGGGGAGGGTTACTTTTAGGATTGTACTTTCGTGAGAGAAGGTAGCTTTTTGTCCGTCCTGGCTCATAGCCGTAATGCGCAATAGTCCGATTTCAGAAGGTGAGAGTTTGGCTATGCGACTCTCGTAAATGGGGTTTTTATCGGTGCCGAGATTGTTAGTCATACGTCTATCGGGGTCGGGGATGGATTGCAGTTTGCTATCCATTTCGCTATTTGGCTGAAAAGCGTTGAAATAGAGGTGGTAGAATACCACGCGTAGGGTATCGGGAGAGTTATTGGTATACGTGAGTTTTTGGGTGCCTTTATACTGAAAGTTTTTCACGTCCATCGTTACGTTCATTTGGTAATCAGCTTGTTGTTGCCAAGGGTTATCTTGGGCTATTGCATTCAGCGTAAAAGCGAAAATAGAGAGTGCTAAGAGTATTTTTCTCATTATTATATTCTATTGATAGTTATTGAAAGTGCAAAGGTACGAAGTAATTAGCAAATTAACAAGTCGTGGCACGACGGGCAGGTGGAAAATGAGGGAATGAGGTGCGAGCCGCACAGGCAGTTAAATTAGCAAATGGGAAAGGGTTGAGAGATTCGGAAGATATCGGAGAGATTCGGAAGAGGGGAGGAAGGAATTTTGGTGAAAAAAGGGTGTAAGATGGGTGGGGGTAGCTTATAGAGAGCTTATAGGAAGCTTATACGAATCTTGGACAATTGGTATAGAAAGGGTATATAAATAGTTGATTCATAATATCATACAACAAGTCTAAAAATGTTAAAAACAGGGTTTCGAGGCGAAAGAAAAAGAATCCTCACCCCGTTCACATACTCTCCTATTCGGAGACTTCTCCCAAGGAGAGGGGGAATGTAGGGACGGAAAAGCGGAGGAAACCTCCCCCTTTACACATACCTAGCTGTCGCTGGCTACCTTCAAAGGGGGAATGTGGTGACGGAAAAAGGGAAGAGAAATTAGAGAATTAGCAAATTTGGAAAATGAGAAAATGGGGTGGTGTGAGGTCTTAGGGAATAGGCACTAGGGGGGAGTGTGACGGAAAAGAGGGAGAGAAATTAGAGAATTTGGAAAATTAGCAAATTTGTTGGAGGAGTTTAGTGGGACTGTGGCGACAGAAAGATGAAGCGCGGTGATATATAGAACAAAGATAAGGGAAAGGTAAGGTATGTAAAAAATTGGAAATAAATGGGTTGATAGAATGAGAGGGGTTAGGGTATTGGTATTTTTTATTATTGTTGTATCTTTGCACCGATTTAACTTCTTAGGTTTAACACTTAACTAAAAATGCAAACATATCACGACCTCTTACGCCATATTCTCGATAATGGCTATTCTAAAGATGACCGTACCGGCACGGGAACGACTAGTGTATTTGGTTACCAAATGCGCTTTGACCTCAATAAGGGTTTTCCGCTGGTAACGACTAAAAAGATACACTTAAAATCGGTTATCTATGAATTACTTTGGTTTTTAAAAGGAGATACTAATATTAAATATCTCACTGACCACGGGGTGCGCATTTGGAACGAATGGGCAGATGAGAACGGCGACCTCGGTCCTGTTTATGGAGCGCAATGGCGCCACTGGAATGGCGAGGCGATTGACCAGATAAAAACGGTGGTAGAGACCCTTAAACAAAATCCTGAAAGCCGACGGATTATCGTTTCGGCTTGGAATCCGTCGGTATTGCCTGATACGGGAAAATCGTTTGCGGAGAACGTAGCCAATGGTAAAGCGGCATTGCCTCCTTGTCACGCACTGTTTCAGTTTTACGTAGCCGATGGGAAATTGTCTTGTCAGTTATACCAACGCAGTGCCGATGTGTTTTTAGGGGTGCCTTTTAACATTGCTTCATATGCTTTACTGACAATGATGCTTGCGCAAGTATGCGATTTGCAATTAGGGGATTTTGTGCATACTTTTGGTGATGTGCACATCTATAACAATCATCGTGAGCAGGTAGCTTTACAGCTCAGCAGGACGCCACGCCCTTTGCCTACGATGCACTTGAATCGGGCAGTGAAGGATTTGTTTGCCTTTGATTATGACGATTTTCGTTTAGAAGGCTATGACCCTTACCCTACGATTAAAGCGCAGGTATCGGTATAAAGTTAAAATTTCGTTAAAAAATGCTTAAAATTTTGCTATATGGAGCTTTTTTGTTTCATTTGTACGTTTAAAATAAAGTAAATACTATAAAAAAATGAAGAAATATCTTACAATCGTTATCGCTTTGGTAACCTTACAAAGTGCATTTTCACAGGTTATTTCGGAGACTTTTTCGTCAGGGAGACTCAATAGAAAACAGAAGATAGGTATCTACAAGCCTGAAAAGTACACGGATAGACAGGCATATCCGCTGATAGTAGTGCTCAATGCCGAAACGCTGATGGAACCTGTTGTTTCGATGGTGCGTTATTACGAACAGTTTGGTGAAATGCCTAAGTGTATAGTGGTGGGTGTGTATGAACCCAAACAAGAAGATGTAACGGTGGTAGAAGAGGTGGGTCGCCCTATTAATGAGTCGGCTCGTTTTTTTGAGTTTGTATCGGCAGAATTAGTGCCTTACATACAAGGGAAATACCCGATAGCTGACCTAAAAGGGGTTATTGCTTCGGAAGAGGCGGGTTTTTTGGCTAATTACTATATGCTTGCCGAGAAGAAACCTACTTTTAATATGATAGTAAGCCTTAATCCAGTGGCTCTTCCACGTATGGGAGAAGAGTTTTCGCACGCTTTGGCAGCGGGAGTGCCTAACCGTTTATTTTACTATATGGCTACTGCCGATGTGGAAAACAAAGTAGTGTACGACAAGGCAATTCAGTTTGAAAGAGCGATGCGCTCGGCGCCCGTGCACGAATCGGTAGAATATCACTTTGTTGATTTTAAAGGAAGCTCAGTAAACGCTGCTAAATTGCAGGGGATAGCACAGGCACTTGATATGTGTTTTGACATTTATAAACCCATAGGAGGCAAGGAGTTTAAGACCCAAATGGAGACTCTTGAAACGGGGATTTATGAATATTTGGAGAACAAATATAACACTATTTATAAACAGTTAGGCGTAAAGAAAGTGCCTATACTAAACGATGTGATGGCTACTTATACAGCTATTAATTCGTCGCAAGACTGGGAATCGCTTAAGAAATTGGCGAAATACGTAGAGAGCAATGGCTACCTAAAAACAGCGATGCCCAACTTCTTTTTAGCTGAATATTACGAAAAGATGGGCGATGATAAAAAGGCACTGAAAACCTATCAGAAAGCGTATACTGAGCCTAATATAGATTTCATCACAGGAGACTTGATAAACGAACGTATTACGCGCTTGCAAGCTACTAAACGCAAGAGTAAACGCACAAAAGTAATAGAACCCATAGAACCAACAGAAGAAGTGGCACCTGCACAAGAAGAACAAAATCCTACCGATGAAAGTAATCAGAACTAAGATAGAAGGTGTGGTGATTATTGAGCCACAGGTGTTTTTTGACGGAAGAGGTTACTTTTTTGAGTCGTTCTCGCAACAGCGATTTAATGAGTTAGTAAGCCCCACTGTATTTGTACAAGACAACGAATCGCAATCGACTTATGGGGTATTGCGCGGATTACACTTTCAGAAACCACCTTTTGCACAGGCTAAATTGGTGAGAGTGGTAAAAGGAGAAGTTCTTGATGTAGCAGTGGATTTACGAGAAGACTCACCTACCTTTGGGCAGTATGAGTCTGTGATACTAAACGAAGAAAACAAGCGCCAGTTTTTTATCCCGAGAGGTTTTGCTCACGGTTTTGCTGTATTGAGCGAAGAAGCTATTTTTCAATACAAATGCGACAATTACTACGCTCCCGAGAGTGAGAGTAGTGTGCGTTGGGACGACCCTACCATAGGTATTGATTGGCGACTACCAGCTGAGGTGATACAACTTTCGGAGAAAGACAAGAAAGCGCCATTACTAGTAGAGGCAAAAGGTAAAAGATAAAAGGTAAAGCCAGTGAGGACTCGTAACTGGGTATGTGAGTGAAAGGTGAAAAGAGATTGAAAATCAAAGAGCTAAATGTTCCTAACACTTAACACTTAACACTTAGCCAAAAAATAGTTGTCTAAATATTTGGTAGATTGGGAAAAAGGAGTTACTTTTGCACCCGAAAATACAGACGGTGGTCTTAGCTCAGTTGGTTAGAGCGTCGGATTGTGGTTCCGAAGGTCGTGGGTTCGAGCCCCATATTCCACCCTATTAATAAAAAAAGTGCCTTTTAAGGCGCTTTTTTTATGCTCATACGCTATGGCTTATACAAAGCTAGTATATTTCTGAAAAACGACTTTTAGTTTTTTATTAATTAGCTTAATTTAGACGTAAGGAAAGTGTAGCTTACGCTACAGAAATCTTATAAATCTTCACAAATCAAACAAATAGGAACAAGCTGCCTGAAAGTCTCGCATAGATTGCAATGTAAACATAACTATTATAAATCAGTATTATATATCGAAATGATGTTAAAATAAACCTCTATTCACTGATGAATATAAGTGCATTTTTGCTTTTGATATAAATAAAGTTGCTAATTCGAAAAATAATATTTACTTTTGTAGCTTTAAAATGACTATTGCTATGAAGATAAGAAGCATTTATTTACTACTTTTGCTATTGTGCTATACTGGTTTAAGGGCACAAGAGCAAGAAAATTTCACTTCATTAGAAAATAAGACCCATTGGGTAAACCAAATCCAAGATATTACAGAACTTCCTGTGGGAATTAGAGAAAATAAGAATGGGGTAGAGTATGCAATGATGGTTACCAAAGCTACTTTTTCTCCTAACGAAACGAGGGTAAATATTTACGCTCGTATTACTTTCCCTGACACCCAAAATCCTTCAGGCAAACGCGAACTGTACTTTGGAGCTACTGAAATTCCTTTTTCGTATGAAGGTCAGTTAGTAGGGGATGTACACTTGTCGTTATTGGGTGATGTAACCCTTAGTAATACCAAAAACTGGTCGTTTTTACTCAAAGGAGGTAGAAATGTAAAAGGGGAAACGGTAGGCGACCAAACATACGTGGAGGTAGATTGTAACGGATTGAAAAAAATTGCTTTAAGAGGGATAATACGCATCTCTAATGAACTTATAGTACCAGTTGACAATAAGTTACAACCTATAGCCAATGGCTATGTAGAAAGTGAGGTAGCTATAGAAGCTGAAGATTTTAACAACTTGTTAGTAGAGCTTAAACTACCTGCTTTTGCCCTCACAAGGCAGATACAAAACAAAGATAAAGGAGCTTTTATCTTTCACCCTGAGCGAATGGTCTTGGATATGAGTGATACTAATAATGCTCCAGCAATGGTATTCCCTCAAGGATATGACGAGTATTTAGTAGCAGGACAAGAGAGTTGGCGAGGTTTTTATATCCAAGAACTCACGGTTACCTTGCCTGAAGAGTTCAAAAAAACGGAAGGGAGAGTAAGTTTAAAGGCGACTAACTTCCTTTTGGACGCTTATGGTTTTTCGGGGAGCTTATCGGCAGACAATATCATTAGCTTTAAGGAAGGACGTACGTCAGAGGATAAAAAGAAAGGTTGGAAATATGCCATACATCATATACAAGCCGATTTTGTAGCTTCTAAACTCAAAGGGGGGCTCTCTCGGGGGCTTTTCGGATTCCGATAGAGAAAGAAGATTCACGCGGAATTCATTTTGACGGTAGTTTTTCTGAAGATAACTATATGCTTCGCGTTTCGTCGTTGGACTCTATTTCCTTTGATATGTGGAAAGCAAAGGCTGTAATTCTCCCTTCTTCTTATGTTGAATTACAAGTAAAAAATAAAGAATTTCTTCCTAAAGTAGTACTTGATGGCTCGATGGTTTTAGAAGCCCCTAAGAGCGATAAAAACCTTTACAGAATAGAAGGTATTAACTTCCAAAAATTCACCTTACAAACACAAGCACCTTACATATCAGCTGAGTATTTTGGCTGTGAAGGAGAACAGAAAATAGCAGGTTTTCCTGTGAGTATCAAAGATGTAAGTGTAGCTTTCAGAGAAGAACGAGCTCAATTACATTTCGGTATACGGGTGGGCTTACAAAAAGATAAGTTTTCAGCCGAAGGTGATTTTAATATCTACGCTAAAAATACCGATGAACACTGGAGTTACGACAAATTTGAAATCAACCGACTCAAATTGGAGGATGTAGATATAGTAGTAGCTAAAGTAAGTGGAGAGTTAAATCTAATGAAGAACGACCCAGTGTATGGCAATGGGTTTAAGGCAAAACTTTCAACCAAGATTACATCTTTAGATGTAGATGTAAATGCTAATGCTGTATTTGGTAGTAAAGACTTCCGCTATTGGGGGTTTGAAGCTATGGTAGATGGACTAAATATCAACACCCAATACGTAAAAATAACAGGATTTATAGGAGGAGCGTATTACCAAATGCGCCCTTTGGGGAATCCTAAAGATAAAGAGGCATTAGAAGCCTTTTCGTTAGTTCCCGATGAAAAGATAGGGTTAGGACTCAAAGCAGGAGTATTAGGGGCTTTTCAGGACAAAAGAGTGATTTCCTTTATAGCCTTATTAGACATTCAAACCTATAAAGGAGGAGGTCTCTCAAAAATTGGTTTTTATGGCAATGCAACGGTAATGTACGCTTTGCAAGATAAGCTATCCAATCCGTTTGCTACTGTACAAAAAGGCTTTGCTGACAATGTGCAGAAAGTGGTAAAAATGGAAGAGTTGGCTAAAAATGAGAAATACAAATATTTAGACAACTCAGGGAAAGCAGATATCCCTGATGATTTTACCATAGATAAAACCAATGAAAGCAAAAAAGCACCTATCTTTGCACAGCTAAATGTGAGTTACGACTTTGCCCAAAAAGCCTATCACTCTAATATGGAAGTATACGTGAATGTAGCAGGTGGAGTAATACGAGGGACTGGTAATAGTGGATTGGCAGGACGTGCGGTATTGCATATAGACCCACAAGATTGGTATTATCACTTGGGGACTACTCGTGAGATGATGGGATTACAAGTGGGTTTTGGTGATTTCCTAAATATCAAAGCGCAAACTTACTTTATGGTGGGTACTAAAATAGGTGAAGCGCCTCAACCCCCTGCGAAGGTAGCCGAAATACTAAAACTCAATCCTGACGAGATAGGCTATATGAAGAGTCTTAACCAGATAAAAGAAGGTAAAGGGTTTGCTTTTGGAGCGCATTTGAATTTCGATACTAAATTTGATGTAGGGTTCCTCTATGCGAGTTTTGCAGCAGGCTTTGGTTCAGACTTAATGTTAAAGAATTACGGCAATGCCCATTGCAAAGGCAGAAGTGGAGAACTGGGTATCAATGGATGGTATGCTAACGGACAAACGTATGTTTACTTACAAGGGGAATTAGGTATTAAAATAAAACTGTTTTTCATTCGCAAACGTATCCCAATACTGAGTGCTGGAGTAGCGGCTTTACTACAAGGGTCGGGACCTAATCCTTTCTGGGCACGAGGTTATTTAGGAGGCTACTACAACGTACTAGGAGGATTAGTAAAAGGACGCTTCCGTTTAAAAATGGAATTTGGAGAACAATGTGAATTGGCAAGCGATCAAGTGTTAGGAGGTATGAAAATTATCTCAGATGTATCCCCTTCTGACCGTAGTGAAGGGGTAGATGTCTTCCTCTCTCCTCAAGCTACTTTCAACTTAGAATTAGAGAAACCTATTGTAATTCCCGAAGACGACCGCGACCATACGTATATCGTGAACTTAGAAAAATTTGAAGTACTCGATGCGCAAGGGAATACCATAGAAGGGAAACTAACTTATGGCAAGAGTCAGGATGAACTCAACTTCACCCCAAGAGAAGTGCTTCCTTCTCATCAAAAACTAAAAGCAGTAGTAAGTGTAAGCTTTAAAGAACTTAAAGGGGGAAGTTACCATACTGTGATGGTAGATGGTAAAAAAGCCGTAGAAACCGAAGAGCGAACCTTTACTACAGGCGAAGCACCTGAGTATATCCCTAATAAGAATATAAAATACGCTTATCCTGTGTTAGACCAAAAGAATTATTTCATAGGAGAAAGTAATGAGAGCTTTGTGCAGTTAAAGCAAGGACAGTCTTATTTGTTTGAGGATGCGCATTGGAATACCCGCTTGTTTATAGAGCCCGAAGGAGGAGGAAAAACTCTTGAGCTCAACCCGACTTACTTAAAAGCAGAGAACAAAATTTCCTTTACAATGCCTAAACTCTCGAAAGCTACTAAATATGGGCTTTCTATTGTGAGCTATAGTAAGCAAGGTGCAAAAGTAAGTGCCACAGGTAAAACACAGCAGAAGAAAAATAACATTAAAGTTTCAGAAGGTGATTTTGACAAAGGAGAAGATGAAACTTCTTACACCTTTGAAAACAAGAAAGCACAAGCCAATGTGGATAGAGGAGGCTTTGAACGTTTGTCGTACCAATTTAACACTAGTAAATACGAGCGTCTGAGCGACAAGATGAAGAAGTTCAATACGAAACATTTGTGGATAAAATACAACTCGGCAGTTGCTTTGTTACAGAACGATATGAATACTGATGAACCCTTTGAAGAGAGCGAACTCATAGGCACCACTTATTCAGGAATTCCTCTCATAAAAGCTGAAGCCATATTAGACGATAAGTTTGATGCTTTATTTACTAAATATTTATATAACAACCCTCAAGGGCAAACGTGGTTTAGCAGAGATAATGATGTTGTAGGTTATCCTCCAAAAGAGGCTGTTACTGTTTTCCCGTTCTATCCTGAAGAACTGAAATGGAATAGTTATGATGTAAAACGGATATTTCCTTATCGTTATGATGTGTTTATGTATTATCAAAGAGACTGGGATGATCAGCATTATTACTTTGCCAATCATTTAAATGAACTGGCTAAAAATCCTTTGTACAATGAGTTTATGGAGCTCTATTTTCCTGTGCTTCCTACAAAGAACTACAAAGCAGTGTTAAAATACCGATTGCCTGACGGGAAGATTACTTCCGAAACACCTTACAAATATAAGTTTTAACAGAAAATGAAACGAGTTTTATTTATAGTTATATATAGCATTACTTTTCTTGCCTTTTCACAAGAAAATCCTTCTTTGCAAATGAGTAAGGAGGTACGAAAAAACAGCATTGCCTTACGTTGGGCAGTAGATGCTCCTGTAGCGTGGCAGAAAGCCAATAATATAGGTTTTCAGTTGGAACGGACTACATATCTTCGCAATGGTAAAGTGCTCGCTACCCCCGAAACCAAAGTGTTAGGCACCTTCAAAACCCCTCCGTTAGAAAAGTGGCAAGAATGGGTAGAAAAGAACGATAATGCAGCTATTGTAGCACAAGCTATTTATGGAGAAACCTTTGAAACGGAAATTTCTAATAACCAAAACCCCATAGAAGGCATTGCTAATAAAGCGCGCGAAATAGATGACCGTTTTTCTTTTGCTCTAATGGCAGCCGATTTAGACTTCTCGGTAGCTTGCTTTGCAGGGTGGGGATATGTAGACAATGAGGTATTACCCAATGAAAATTACCTTTATAAAGTAAAGCTATTACCTAATGATAAGCTTAGTGTAAAAGAAGGAGGGGTAGTAGCAGGGCTCAAAGATTTTCAAGAATTACCAGCTCCTTTCGGTTTTAGAGGACATTTTGAAGATAGGAAAGTAACCCTCACGTGGGACTATCAAACCCTTAGCCAACTCTATAGTTATTACTTTATTGAAAAGGCTGAAGGCGACGCTCCTTTTGCTCCAATAACTGAACACCCCGTGGTAAATATGAATCAGAATAGTCGTTCCTCAGCGATGATTTATGTAGATTCATTAGCTCAGAATGATAAGGAATACCGCTATCGCCTAAAAGGAAAAACAATCTTTGGAACTTATAGTCCGTATTCTCAAGAGATAAAAGGCAAGGGTATTAAGGCTATTACGCAAATAGCACAACTTACTGAGGTAGTTCCTATAGATGAAAAGCAATACCGATTGCGTTGGAATTTCTCTAAGGAAAACGAGAATGAGATTACACACTTTTCTCTCTTGCACTCGCCTGACGACAAGGCTTATAAAGAGATAAAAACTCCTATTGCTGTAAGTGATAGACAGATACTTATAACCCCTACAATGCCCTCTAATTACTACAAATTGCGCACATATGGTAAAAATGGTACTACTTTCGATTCATTCGCAATGTTAGTACAGCCTGACGACGAAACCCCTCCTGAAAGGGTACAACAACTCACAGGAACTATAGATACTTTAGGGGTCGTAACTTTGCAATGGAAAGCCAATACCGATGCAGACCTAATGGGCTACTATGTTTTTAGAGGTAACCAAAAAGGTGAAGAGATGATGCGTATCACGGGCTCTCATATCACCGATACCTCCCTTAAAGATACCGTAGTTCTCAAAAGTTTAAACGCTAAAGTATATTATTGGGTAACTGCTATCGATTTTCGTAAGAATGAATCTGCTCCCTCTGTATTGTTAGAACTCACCAAACCCGATAAAGTCCCTCCTACCACCCCTATTTTCACTGAGTATACTGATGACAAAAGTGGGTGGAAACTTACTTGGCGTAAGAGCTTTAGTGACGATGTAACCCAATATTTGCTCTACCGAAGAGAAAAAGGAGCTACCGGTTGGAAACTCATTCACTCTGAAAATAATAGTAAAAAAGAAAACTATACTTATACGATTCCTCCTAATGTATCAGGAGTTTATGAGTATACCGTACGTGCAAAAGACCATAGCAATAATTTTTCCGACTACTCGCCTATAATACAAATCAATCACAAACCTAAAACTGATGATAGGGTATTACGAGGACTTCAAAGTCGTGTTAAAAAAGGGAAAGTTACTTTGCAGTGGTTACCTATAAAAGATGGCTTTAATGAAATGATAATTTACAAGGCTATCAATGGAGATAAACCTATGTTGTGGCGCAGTTTTACTACGCCTATTACCTCGGTTGAAGATACCGACATACAACCTGATAACACTTATCTCTACCTTTTTAAAGTCATTTTAAAAGACAATTCACCTACCCCTACTGAAAAAATAGAAGTCAAAACAATTAATAATTAACAATCCATAATTACTATGTTCTTACGTCGTTACATACTCTTTTTCTTCACCTTGCTGAGTTTCACTCTGCAAGCTCAGCAGTACCCTGTGGACGTGCAAGTGTTTGTCACTCCGCCCTATCCACAGAGTCTGAGAGGGTATGCTGATACCTTTGAACAGAAGATACAAGCACACTTTCTGCTTAAAGACCTCTCTACCGGCGGACGCCCCTTTGTGCTCCGGTTCTCGTTAGAGGACTTCCAAGGACAAGTCATTGCACAAACTCCTGACTATATTACTCCCTATTTGGTAAACCTCTCCCCAGGCGTACGACGCACACTTACCAATATAGATTTCAAAACCCTACTGCGCTACGAAAACCTCTACGGTATTAATGAGGCGACTTATAACGGACTGCTTCCTGAGGGTACTTATTTTATTGGCTTATCGCTTTACGATGTAGCTACTGGACGCCCTGTGTCCAATAAAGGACGGGCGATGATACAAGTGCGCCGCTACTCACCCCCTGTGCTTACGATGCCTCAAAAAGGCGAAGTGCTTACCAAAAAGAACGCTTTTCAGCATATTGTTTTCCAATGGATGCCCCGCGATATAGCCCCCTTTATGCAGTATGAGTTCACCCTCAAAGAAGTATGGGACTTGGCATTGGTGCCAGAAGAGGCGTTTATGACGGGACGATTGGTGTACCAAACTAAAACCTTTTCACCAGCCTTGGCATACACTAATATGATGCCTATACTGTTGGAAAACAAGCGCTACGTATGGCAGGTACGCGCTTTTACAAATAACCCCAATAACCCTAACGAACAATCGTACTTTAAAAACAACGGCAATTCTGAAACTTTTTACTTTGATTTAGTCTCTCATTGTGAAGCGCCGAAGTTCCTCACAGCGATAACTGAAAGCACCTCGGCACAACTGCGCTGGAGTGCTCAGGCGATGATGCCCAACCAAGAGTACCCTTACAAGGTGATGTACCGCGAGAAAGGCAAGACGTGGAAATCGCAAAAGGTGAGTATGCCCTATGCCAAAGTTACAGGACTCAAACGCGGACGTACTTACATTTATAAAGTGGGAGTAGCTTGTGGCTTAGAAACAGCCCATAGTAGCTCGGTATTTGGTGAAGAGAGCTATGTGTATAGCACTGAACAGGAGTTTACTACCACCGAGCAGATAGACGAAAAGAGTCAAGTACAATGTGGGGTAAAACCCGAAATACGCATCAAGAACACCGAGCCTTTACAGGATAACCTCTATCCTAACACCACCTTTACGGCAGGTGATTTCCCGGTAACGGTACTCAACGCTACAGGTAGCAATGGCGTATACTCAGGTGAAGGCTATGTGAAAGTACCTTATCTGCAAGACACTAAGATAAAGGTAGTGTTCAACGGCATCAAGCTCAACACCGAACGTCAACTCATAGACGGAAAACTCGTAACCACTTATGATGAGACGGAGAGGAATGTGGTGGAAGTGCCTATTATTAAAACACTTAATGACGCTATAAATTCATTAAAGAATGTAGGCAAGCAACAAGAGGAGATAGTTCAGAATCAAGAAAAGTTAGAAAAACAGCTTTCTGAAAATAAAATAGACAAAGAAGAATATGACAAGAAAACTAAAGAGAATATCTCTCAATGGGAGAAAACATTATCGGTTTATAATGATGTAGAAAGTTTTACAGAGAAACATCCTTTAATAACAAAAGAAGAAGTTAATGAACTGAAGGAACTTCAGCAACAAAAGAGTTTTGCAGGAAATAGTGTTAGCAAAAAAGACTTAGAGAATACAAAAAAGATTAATGCGAGACAAACAGAGATTCTAAGTAAAATTGCACAACGTGAACAGAATGCGATTGCTGACATAAAACAATATTTAGAAGATTTTGTACACGAAAGCACTAATACTTCTACTACTCATTGTAAAGAATGGAAGAAAGCAAAAGGAGGCATTGGTAAAATTGGGCAATACAATCTTGATTATATAGAATATCAAGAGTGTACTAATGGTACGATGTATAAAGCAAAAGGAGGAGTCTTTTATTTCTTCCATACTCAATATAATGTGTATGCCAATGCTTTATCACAAGATCACGACAAAGAATACTTTTATGTATATGAGCCTAATTCTCAAAAATGGGAGCGCTTTTTTCCTGACTTTAGGGAGTTTAAAAGAGCCCCGATGCCTGATGAATTACGCAATTTCCTATTTACAGTAGTAGATTATATTATTCCTATAGAAAGTGGCTATATTTTAATTACAGGGAAGAATTTTGAAGGAGAAGAAAGAAGTCGTCTTGTAGCGGGTACTTCATTTGTAATTGAAGCAGGGCTAACGTTTACAGTAGTAGGTAAGGGCTTTTATAAGGCAGGGAAAGGAGTTTTAAAAGCGGGGAAAAACGCTACTTCTGCTATAGTGAAAAGCAAAAAGGTTTTAAAGGGATCGGCAAAAGAATTAGAAGTAGCTACTGAAGTTGTTGTTAAGAACGCTGGAGAAATTGAAAATCTTATAAATAAAGCACTTATACAAGAGCTAAAAGAAAAAGGAGTAAAATTCACAGAAGAAAATTTAAAATTTATTACAAAAAACGTAGATGGTATAATTATATTTTTAGAGAAAGGTAGTACAAAATCAGGATTAGAACATATTATAAAAGGGAAATGGAATGGAAAAATAGACTTTCAAGATTTATTTAATGGGAAAATAGAGGAGATGGTAGAAAATATGTATAAAGCCATAAAGAATGAAAAATATATCAAGAAAATCATAGATAGTAGTGACAGAATTTCTTATATATATAAAATTCAAACTACAAAAGGATTAAGAGAATTTAAGATAGCTGTAGGATCAAATGGATATATAGTTACATTTTTTCCTAATTGGTAAATTATGACTATGATAGAAATATTTATAAAATCTGTTTCAGTCTTCGCAGAATATGAAGATAAAGTATATTCATATAAAGTTGTAGGAATTTTAAATAATGGATTAGAAATAACTTTTATAGATGAGATTCCTATAGATTTGACAAAATATATCTATAAGAAAATAAACATAACTTTATATTCTTATTTTATAAGTAAAAAAGGACCTTATGGACAATGTTTTATTGGAACCATAAAACGAAAGGGAGATATTTGTTGTTTTGAAAATAGCTTTATAAAAATAAACTTACCAACTGATATTATAGAGGAGAAAAATATTCAGTTAAATAAAATAGACCAATATTTTTTTGACGAACTACTCTTGAAAGAAATAAAACCAATGTAAAAGAAGAAAAGTTACTATAAAATTGTTTAATTTGGTATTTTCAAATCTAACTCAAGGGTTGAAAAAAAAGCTATTGAAATTATTAATAAAGGAAAGAAACTCTTTAAAATAGCTCCGAGAATTGATGAAGCTCTTTTAAATGAATTGAATTCATTAAGAAATTCTGATGTAGAAATAGCTAAATTTGTAGAGCAAAATATAGATGTATTGAGCAAAAACAGCAAGACAGTATGGGAAATGAATAGTCAAGTAGTGCGTGGAAGAGTTTGGGAGCAAATAAGAATACAAACAGATTTAAAGGGTTGGGAATTCATAGGAGGTCAAAATCAAAAACTTTTAGACTTCTTCTATGATAAAACAGGAATCATAATGCAACAAAAAACGATAGGTTCTATAACAGAAGCTACTCTAAAAAGTTATAAGAGTTCTTACACAAAAATAATAAAAGAATTAGATAATGTTGTAAGAGCGAAAAGCTACGTATTGCAAGGAGGTAAAAGAGTTTTACAAGTAAAGAGAGCTAGATTAGATATTGTTGTGCAAGAAGGTGTTGATATTTCAAAATTAGAAAGTTATTTAAATAGCAAAATTACTCAAGATCGATTAAATGTCATAGTAAATATAATTATTAAATAATTTCAAATGAATTACAAAGGTTTTTATTATGATGGTTTTTACCAAGAATTTAGTTTTAATAATAAAAGTGTTAATATTATACTTTTGGAATTGTTAAAACATAATATTACTTATCCTATAAATTGGGAGTTCGAAGAGCTTAAGATTTATGAAAATAATCATTTATCAAATGAATGGTATGATTATACCACAAGAATAGATTTTAATAATGAATCTTTTATTCTAAGAGATGATAATTACCAATCTTTTTCTATGAGTAGATATTTACGAAAATTTGACCTACTTAATTTTGAATTTTCAAAATTAGAAGCTTTCCCAAATTCAAGTATAATCATTAATAGTTCTCTAAAATCATCTTTTTTAAATCTTTCTAAATATAATTTTATGCAATCTACAGATAATCCACAGACTTATAATTTATATAAAATTAAATATGATAAATCAAAACTTTATTTTAATGAAAGTATTCAAATGGAATTATTAGATATTTCGGGAAATATAGGGAGGAAGAGAGACTTAGGAGTCTTTGATTTTTATCCTGCTTATAAGATTTGGTTTGGTGAAGAAGCACAAGAGCTTTTCGGTAAAGAAAAGATATTGCAATTTAAAGAAGCTATTTATATAAAAGTGCTTCCTTGTGGAGTTATTGAAATGCAATTAATGGATGATATAAACAAATGTCATCTTCCTTATAATCAAGAAAAACAAAAAGCAATAGTTGAATATTTAGAAATAGATAAATTGGAAATTCCTAAATATGAGTAATAAACTCATTACATTTATATTACGTTCTTTGACATATTGAAATAGACTTTTCGTGATTTAGCCACGAATACTCACCGCGATAACCGAGAGCACCTACATCAACAAAGTGGGGGTGGCTTGTGGCTTAGAAACAGCCCATAGTAGCTCGGTATTTGGGGAAGAAAGCTATGTGTATAGCACCGAACAGGAGTTCACTACCACTGAGCAGATAGACGAAAAGAGCCAAGTACAATGTGGGGTAAAACCCGAAATACGCATCAAGAACACTAACCCACTACAGGACAACCTGTATCCTAACACCACCTTTACGGCAGGCGATTTCCCAGTAACGGTGCTCAATGCTACGGGTAGCAATGGCGTATACTCAGGCGAAGGCTATGTGAAAGTACCTTATTTGCAAGACACTAAAATAAAGGTAGTGTTCAACGGCATTAAGCTCAATACCGAACGGCAACTCATAGAAGGGAAGTTAGTAACGACGTATGATGAGACGGAGAGAAATGTGGTGGAAGTGCCTATTATTAAAACACTTAGTGACGCTATAAATTCATTAAAGAATGTAGGCAAGCAACAAGAGGAGATAGTTCAGAATCAAGAAAAGTTAGAAAAACAGCTTTCTGAAAATAAAATAGACAAAGAAGAATATGACAAGAAAACTAAAGAGAATATCTCTCAATGGGAGAAAACATTATCGGTTTATAATGATGTAGAAAGTTTTACAGAGAAACACCCTTTAATAACAAAAGAAGAAGTTAATGAACTGAAGGAACTTCAACAGCAAAAAAGTTTTGCAGGAAATAGTGTTGGTAAAAAAGACTTAGAGAATACAAAAAAGATTAATGAGAGACAAACTGAGATTCTAAGTAAAATTGCACAACGTGAACAGAGTGCAATTGCTGACATAAAACAATATTTAGAAGATTTTGTACACGAAAGCACTAATACTTCTACTACTCATTGTAAAGAATGGAAAAAAGCAAAAGGAGGCATTGGTAAAATTGGGCAATACAATCTTGATTATATAGAATATCAAGAGTGTACTAACGGTACGATGTATAAAGCAAAAGGAGGAGTCTTTTATTTCTTCCATACTCAATATAATGTGTATGCCAATGCTTTATCACAAGATCACGACAAAGAATACTTTTATGTATATGAGCCTAATTCTCAAAAATGGGAACGCTTTTTTCCTGATTTTAGGGAGTTTAAAAGAGCCCCGATGCCTGATGAATTACGCAATTTTCTATTTACAGTAGTAGATTATATTATTCCTATAGAAAGTGGCTATATTTTAATTACAGGGAAGAATTTTGAAGGAGAAGAGAGGAGTCGTCTTGTAGCGGGTACATCACTTGTAATTGAAGCAGGGCTAACGTTTACAGTAGTAGGTAAGGGCTTTTATAAGGCAGGGAAAGGAGTTTTAAAAGCGGGTAAAAACGCTACTACTGCTATAGTGAAAAGCAAAAAGGTTTTAAAGGGATCGGCAAAAGAATTAGAAGTAGCTACTGAAGTTGTTGTTAAGAATGCTGATAAAGTTGAATTGTTAAACAAAAAACTCATTCAAGAGCTCAGAGAAAAAGGAGTAAAATTCACAGAAGAAAATTTAATGTGGTTGTTTAAAAATAAGGATGGAAAAATTATATTTCTTGAAAAAGGTAAAAATAGTGGAGGATTTCAACATATTTTAAAACATAAGGAGGAATTTTTAGATAAAGGTATTTTTGAAGAAGATTTAGCAGAATTTATTATGGAAAGTTTAAAAAATGGTAAAATTGTAGGGAAAGAAGGTTCTCGCTTTGTCTATGAATATATCTATAAAGGAATAAAACAAACAACTGCAATAACTGTTAGCTCAAATGGGTTTGTTGTAGGAGCAAATCCTGTATCTAAATTTAAAAAATTGTAATAATGGAAAAAATAAAATTCTTTTTTGAGTATGAAATAAATACTCCTTTTTATTCAAAAGATAATTTTTGCTTTATCAAGATTAATAATTTGTTACAGAATAAATATTTGATCAAAGAAATCGAAGAATTAGAGTGTATGTATCAGCAAACTTATAATGACAATTATCCTCCAGAACCCTTACACAATGATAAAATTAGAGAATACATTTTTATAAATAGAGTTTTAGTTTCTGCAGAATTACTACAGAAAGAATTAGAAGGTAAATATAATTTTGAATTTGATTGGGAAGAGTGGATAGATAAATTAAAAAGAATAAAAGAAGAGATTTTCTAAATATTTATCCATATTCTTAGAAAAAGACAATACAAACTCTGGTTTATAATGATGTAGAAGGAAGATAGAAAAAAGACTTAGAGAATACAAAAAAGATTAATGCAAAACAAACAGAGATGGAGTTGGTGCTTGGATATGAACTACAGATAGTGAATATAAAATGCTCAATAAGCTTTCAGAAGATTTAGGAAGTAAATATAATCCTGATATAAAAGGAAAAATAAAAATAATATCAGAATTAGAGTATTGTAAATCTTGTACAGGTATAATACAACAATTCAATGAAATGTTTCCAAATATAAAGTTAATATTAGTAGATGGTGTAAAATAAAATATTATGGAAGAAAATAAAGAATTAATTTTTGAGGTAATGGTAATGGATTATGTAGTCTTAAATAAGGCTATAGAACAACATAACAATTATAATAATACAGATTTTGAAATAGTAGAAATAATAGATGATGAAGCTATTTTTTGTAAGATAAGAGTCTCAAAATATTATCCAGAGGATCTATTTAATCTTGGTCATAGGCTTTCTGTTATTGAACACTTAATGAGAGAAAAGGGAGAAATGGATTGGTAAAATAGATTATCAAGGAGGGATACAACAATTCAATGAAATGTTTCCAAATATAAAATTAATATTAGTAGACGGTGTAAAATAAAATATTATGGAAGAAAATAAAGAATTAAATTTTAGGATAATGGTTACATCACCAGATATATTGGAAAAAGAAATTAAAAATTATAATCTGTTTTTTGAAACAGATTTTAAAATTATCAATATAATTGATGATGATGTACCTTTTTGTGATATTAAGGTAACTAAATGGAAAATTCAAAATATATTTGGATTAGGATATAGCTTAGCTGTTTTAGAAGATAAACTCAGACAAGATGGAAAAATAGACTGGTAATTCTTGACTATGAAATATTGATAGCGAATATAAAATGCTTAATAGATTGGCTAATGAATTGGGCGTAGAAAAAGGAAGAGTATATGGAAAAAAATAAACTATACAGGAGAGATTAAGATAAAACCTAAAGAAGAATTTAATATATGCTGTGTCGAACTAAAAGCAGGTAATTTAACCTATAACGCAAAAGAGACAAACCAAATATGGTTCCTAAATGACAAAAATATTTATACAGCAAAATTAATTTTCAGTTCAAAAGATGATATTGATTTAGTTTGGAAATACTATTATATCAAAAACAAGAATGAGACTAAAGAGAATGTGATAAAAGAATATGATAAGATCCATAAAACTAATTTTTATAATCTAATCCTTAGGAAGGTGAAAAAATGAAGAAAAGAATAATTACATATAGCTCTATTATATTAATAATAGCTTTTTTCATAGTTAAATATATTGAATTCTTAGATGTACAATTTAATGTTATTTATATAGAAAATAGTTTATTATACAAAAATTATAATGATCTTTATGCAAGTCAAGGAGGCAATCCCTCATATGAAACTTTTTTAAAAGTAATGCAGAAAAAAGATAATAGGATTTACCATCTTTTAAAAGAAGGTAAACTTCGTTTGCAAAAAGATGATAAAGAAAATGTAACATTTATTTGGTTTAGAACTAATGAGGGGGAAACTGTAAGAAATAGTGACTTAACCTTTTTTAAATACTTGTTTTTTAAAAAGAATATATTTATAAACTTTAATTTTAAAGAGTATTTTGATTACAAAGAAAATATAATTTATAAACTCAACGGGAACTCTTTTATAGCAACTGACCCCCTAAACACAAATAAAATTCAGTTACAATACGCTAATAAAATCAACTGCAAACCGTGTAAAATTTTTGTCGATGACTATTTTACACAACACACTTATTTACTAATCCAAGCTAACAATATAAAGTTTATTAATTCAACTTTTAGTAATTATAGTAAAGATATTATCTACCAAACATTTAAGGATATGTATAAGAATAATAAAGATACCTTTCTAATAAATCTTTGTTATTACAATATAGAGGATTTAGAATGTTTAGATTAATTTTTTTTCACGTTCTTTGACATATTGAAATAGATACCTCGCAATATAAAAAAAAACAAGTTTCTCACAGCGATAACTGAAAGCACCTCGGCACAACTGCGCCGGAGCGATCAGGCGATGATGCCTAATCAGGAATACCCGTACAAGGTGATGTACCGCGAGAAGGGCAAGACGTGGAAATCGCAAAAGGTGAGTATGCCCTATGCCAAAGTTACAGGACTCAAACGGGGACGCACCTACATTTACAAAGTGGGGGTAGCTTGTGGTCTAAACGCAGCCAATAGCACCTCAGTTTTTGGTGAAGAGAGCTATATGTATAGCACCGAACAAGAGTTTACCACCACCGAGCAGATAGACGAAAAGAGTCAAGTGCAATGTGGGGTAAAACCCGAAATACGCATCAAGAACACTAACCCACTACAGGATAACCTGTATCCTAACACGACCTTTACGGCAGGCGATTTCCCAGTAACGGTGCTTAACGCTACGGGCAGCAATGGCATATACTCAGGTGAAGGCTATGTAAAAGTACCTTATCTGCAAGACACTAAGATAAAGGTAGTATTTAACGGCATCAAGCTCAATACCGAACGGCAACTCATAGAGGGGAAGTTAGTAACGACTTATGATGAGACGGAGAGAAATGTGGTGGAAGTTTCAAAGGAAATAAAGGGACTGAAAGAATTTGCTGAAGAATTGAAGAGAGAAATAGCTAATAAAAAAGAAGAAACTATAGCTCTTTTTGGAGAACAAGATGAGAATTTTGATAAAAGTTTAGAAGAGTGGGCTAAGGAGAAGGAAAGAGAATATACAGAAACGGCTAAAAAGGAATCAGAAATAAATACATCTGTAGCAGTTGAAGATAACGAAGTAAAACAAACAGAATCACCTAACAATTTGCAAAAAAGTAAAGAAACAACTCCTGAAAATAACAAGAAAGGAGATGTTACTTATTATATTAAACATAAAAATAAAAAATACTACACAGGGGATAAAATAAAACTTCCTTATAAGCGGAATATGCTTGAAACCTTTGAAATGGGAGATGTAGCAGATACAACTAAAGTGAATTTTAATATTTATTATCCCAATGGAGGAGGTTTAAAAACTATGCAGGATTTGAAAAGAAAAAAACATTTTTCATAGAGAAACATTCTGAAGAACTTTTAAAATTGGATATTTATGCATTTGCTAAAGTTCCAGACTCTATAGGAGTACGAATAGAGATAGATAAGGAAGTAAAGAAATTTGATCTTACGGAGTTAAAAGCTATTGATTTAAGAAATGGAAATAGAGTAGCAAAAAGTGGGGAGACTTTATATTATGTAAATTTTCCTTCTATAGAAAAGGAAAGGCGGGATACCCAATTTATAGCTGAAATAAAACCTAATATTCCTAAGGAAGAAATTCCTGTGAGTTTTATTAATTGGACTGTAAATAGCAAAGAGTTTGAAACAAATCAAGGGGAATTAGATCTCAAGACCTCTATTAATGAAAAACAAGATAAAAAAATAACAGTAAAAACAGGTAATCCTACTCAAACGAGTAAAAGTGTACAAATTAAATGGGTTGATGGCTATGATATTTCTGTAAAAGTAGTTTCTCCTGCTGTACAAAATGCTTTACGAAAACTTAGTGAATATGTAAATAGCATTGGTAGTGTTTTGAATAAATTAGATAATACAGGAAAGTTAGAGTTTAATATTTCTTTTCAAGGAGAAGAGTTTTTAGAAGAAGACGAAGCAACAAGGTTTTACAATATAGTAAGGAAAGGTGGGTTCTCAGGCGGAATTAATTTAGTTTTTAAAGGTTTTACATACGGAGCAGATTTAAAATTAGCAAAAGCAAAGATATATCTTAAGCCTATTATAGGACTTATAGCAAGTGGGCAAATGCAATATGAAAAACGTAATGATAAAAAAGATTTTATAGAAAAAGATTTTACAATGAATTTTGGACTTCAAGCAGACTTACAAGTAGGAGGAGAATTAGGCCTTGATTTAGGAGTTGTAAACATAAATGCAAACCCTTATGCAGGAATATCTTCTTGGGGAAATATAAGATATTCTAATATAAACAAATCGATAGAAGGTAAAATAGGGATAGGAAAACCTTATGTAGGAATAAAAGGAGGAATGACTTTAGGAGGGTATAATATTATTCCTAGTGGTGATTTTAAATATATTTGGAAAGATATTAAGTATGAAACACCTCCTTTAAAAATAGATATAAAATAGAATGCTATGTGGTTTTTTAAGCTTTGGTTATTTTTATTAGCTTCTTTGATTCTTATAATGAATCTTTTTGACATTAAGCGGATATATGATGCTTTATCAGGGAATTACTCTCCGAAAGTAATGATTATCTCAAAGATAGATTATTATACTGGCAGTGGAGGAGAAGATAATGGGTCACCGAGTGTTTTTGTGAGAGGGTATATTGATAGTCAAGAAGTATATTTTATTAGAAACTTAGATGAAAATGTATATGATATTGCAGGAAAATTCAATATTCCAAATGTTGAGATAGGAAATTCAATAAAGGTACTAAAATTTAAGCATTCTGATCAAGTTATGGTTGTATACGATAATGAATTTGCACGATGGAAGAGAATGCGAATAATCTTCTCTTCTATTGGAATAGTTGGTATGATTGTTTTCTGGCATTTGATGAAGACCCATAAATTCAAAAACAATCAATAATAGATAACACGAAGTATTAATCTTATTAAATAAAGGGAAAAATGAAATTACAAATAACTTTTATTTTATTATTAAATAGTATCTTAGCTTTTGGGCAAATTGAATTTGAAGCTAAGGAATTAGCCGTTATAAATGAAGTGGAAGGGAAACTGACTATAGAAAGTTATGAGAATATATTTTTTTATAAAGGTAAAAAATGTAAATTTTCAATCAACACAGTGGAAAAGCAGTTTTGTGATTTTTTCAATTTGAGTACTCAGCAACAGTTGGAAGATTTTTTCAAACCTTATGAGATTCCTACAAGTTATAAGAAAGAGGATTACTTAAAGAATATGAGACTATATGATGATAATAAGAATAATTATTATCAGTTAGACTCTAAATACATTTTTAATAATGGTATTACTGAAGATATTTTCGTTAAGTATATCAATTATAATAGCACATTTCCTAAGCCTATCTATTCAGTATTTTACATTCAATCTTTCTCTCAGGGTTTAATAGTTAAAGATATGGGAGAAAATCTTGATATAGCACTGTTTTTGGTCGGAACAAACACTACTAAAGTGTCTGACTATTTAAAAAATGAAAAGAATATTAATATAACAAAACTATGTGATGATTTTTTTAATTGTATAAAAAATGATGATTCATCAAATATTAATGTTTTTAACTTATTAGATAAGCAATTCTCTCCCTTTTATAAAAAGGAAATAGCGAAAACAGGGGAAATGAGCAAAAACACAAGAGGAACACCTATTAAGAATTCTTTGAAATATAAAAAAGAATTTCACGATGTTATAAGTGGAGTAGTTCTAAAAAAACAAGTTTTATCAAAAGAAAAAATCTCAGAAAAATATAGAATACCAATAGAACTTTTAAAAAGAGATAGTTTAGCAGTAAAAGAAATTATAGATATAAATAGCTCTAATGACACCTTTTCTATATTGAAATTTTATGATAATGATCCCATCATAAAAAAGGGAAATCAGATTTTAGATAGAGAGATCGCAAAAGGGAATAATACTTTATTTGTCTTAACAACAATAGATTTTGATGTGTTTGTAGATATTTGTTTTTCCGAGACGCCAAAATATCCTAAATTTCAGAAATTTAAAAAGGTAATAGAAAAAGATGGCAACATAATGATTAGAAATTTGCGTGATATTATAGAAGAAAATAAGAATGCTTTTATGTAAAGGCATAAAAAACATTGATAACACCTTAAACATTTTCAAATTAGCTGATGTTATAGAGAAGAATAGCAGTTGCTTATCAAAATATTTTTCTAAGTAAGAATGTCCCTCCGCCTTATCATATTAATTCTCTGTTCATTACTTGGAATCGCGGAAGAAGAGCACAGGAATATTTTGATGGTAATTATACATATAAAAGAGTAGAGGCTGGTGCGAGTTCTGGCTCAATAACAGCAGGGGTAGGTATTTCTGTCGGAACTTCAGGAACCATAGCAGAAGGCAGTGATTGGAATGTATTCTCTATAGAGAATAATGTAGGTATTGGTGCGGGAGTTTCTACTGTAATAACAGGAAGTGTTACTTATGGACAAGGAGAAGTACACTTTATAAACAAAGAAACATTTGATACTCCTAAAAATAATTGGGGAAAAATTAAAAGCTTTATAAAAATAATGGTAATAGAATTATGGTAATAAAAACGAGTAAGACAGCTAATATAATAATGGCAACCTTTTTTGGGATAATGTGTTTTCTAATGTTTTATGAAAGTTGTTATAATTCTGAAAAAGAACAGAATAGTAGGCGTATATATGAAGAAAATACTTCTTATTATATATCAGGTCAAGTCTTAAAAACAACTGAAATCTCATCAGAAAGATATTGTCTTTATGTAAGACCTGATTCTATCAATATAGGAAAAATCTCACCAGATCTATATTATTTTTCAGGAATTTATGATAAAAAGAATGATATTGTTCTTGTAGTTGCCCATTTAGCTTTTATAGATAAAAAACATCAATACAAAAATGAAAAATATCCTTATATTATAGCTCAGTTTGATAGTGATAAAAAAATAGATACTTTAATTCACTCAAATGATGACTATGGGTTTCGTGGTGTAAACAATTTAATTTATGTTTCTAATAAGTTTTACGGAGATTTTCTCACTAAACAGATGGATACGATGTCTGACGCTATAAAATTCTGAAAAAACAAATAATGTTCCTTGACATATTGAACCTTTTGATATTAGCGACCAACTCAAAAACGGCACTTTGCGCACAGAAAACGAGTTTGGCGATCTTTCTACCTATAGCCCTGAACAAAATGCAGTCATTGCTAAATTTACAACCAACAGAAAGCCAAAAGAGAACACTTATTACATCTTTTTGGTAAACGACGGCACAGGCAATCACGGCTATATGCGATTAGGCGGGCAATACGGCTTTGTATACAGCACCAATGCACGCACCATAGCCCACGAACTGGGGCACGGCATTTTTAAACTCGAACACCCTTTCAAAGGTAAAAATGCCGACAAAGGCAAAGCCTCTGCCCTAATGGATTACAATGAGGGACAAGACTTCTTCTACCGCGATTGGAAGCAAATCAACGACCCTAAAGTAAAACTCTATGCCTTCCAAGGACAAGGGGAAGGAGAGTTTGCAGGTAAAATATGGCTTACTCCTGATTGGCGACCTTTTAAATATGATAGATCCCATATCACAGCTATTGATAGAGAGGAACTATCAGAAATACCACAAGGAGCTTTGCCCGCAATTTTAGGAGAAGATAAAAAAGCCTACTACGCCGAGTTCTCTAATAAAGAATTTGTAGGTTATAAAAATTTAGATGGACTCTTTTTAAAACTTGATTATCAAACATCAATAAATGATGAAACAGAAATTTATCTATATAGAACAGGTAATTTTTGTGGTAGTGATACTTACTATAAAACCACTTGGAGATATATTAAAGATAAAAAGGGAACTGTTAGTTTTACAGTAACTCCTATTACTTTTGTAAATACAGTAACCTGTACCAATGCTAACCCGACAGTCAATCCTTGTGACAATTTTAGAGTAATTAAAACCTCTGACCTTGCTGAAATAGAACAATATCGTAAAGATTTAAAAGAGTATTTAGCAAATGCTATTAAAAAAATAGCAACTTCACGAAAAAAAGAAGTTGTTGCTGTTGGGCAATACAACCATATTGTAAATAACTTTGTAACTAATGTACCTGAAAAACAACTTTATGAGTTAGAGGAAAAATTACATCTATTATCGTATTATACAAAAATAGATGTAGTACTTACATTTTTACCATTAAGAAAAAATTCCTATATACCAGAGCATATACTTTCCGATTTAGCACAAAAAGCAATAGAGGGCGTTTCTGGCAATAAGTCTGATCGTAAGTTAGTATATTTAGTGGTAGCTTCCTCTGAATATGAGTCTATTTTCAAAGAAGGTACTATTAAAAAACTAAATTGCTATACAATAAGTTTTGCTCAGACAGATAATAGCATTATCCGAAGCAAATATAAAGGGAATTCCATTTTTGAAAAACTTCTTACCCTATATCAAGATATTCCTAAGCCTTTGATAATGAATAAATATTATCAATATGCTGATGGAAGTGTAAGAAATTATACCTATAAATCAAAAGAAAACTTACGAGGTTATCCTTTTATTAAAAGTTTAACTTTTTACCAGTCAAAAGAGTTTAGAAGAAATAAAAGTCTACTTCTTGATTTTGATTTAGATCCCCAGCTTTGGAAAATAAAAAATGAGACACGTTTAAAAGAAAGTCTAAAAGGTGAATACGCACAAGATGGATTGAAAAATAAAGCACTTTGGGAAGAAGTAGACATTCATCAGTTAGGCAGGTTTAGAGAGGTGTATATGGATTATGGAATAGACAAAACACCTAATTATCCTCTCTACCTATGGCAAAACTCAGTTGATACTTGGCAGTTTAAGAATAAAGTAAAAATAGCCTTAGAAAAAGGAACGTTCCCTCCTGAAGTCTTTTATGATTTTGAAAAACTAAAGGTTTTAGACGATGCCGTTTATGGCACTTTAGATATCATAAGCCTTATTCCAGGGGCTGATATTTTCACCGACCCTCTATGTGCCGCCTATGCCTCTGCGCGCAACGATGCTACTAATTTAACAATTTACTCAGCTGGAGCTATCTTGCCTTTTGCCAGTGGTGCCTATATAAGAGGAGGGGCAAAAGCTCTCAATGAAGAGATTATGGTTGTCGTAGCTAAAAAAGCTGACAACGGCGAGGTTGAGTTAGTTTACAAAAACATAAATGATATAGCCCCTAACGAGCTTTATATTGCCACAACTATCGACAACAAACAAACCCAAGCCTTTTTAGATGAAACTAAAAAACAGTTAGACCTTCATTCTATAAACACTCAGTTAGATAACTTAGGAAAAACTGGAAAACAAATAGCAAATCTTGCTGAAGACCTCTCTAAAAAAACAAACAACATACTTACTAAAGCATTCTCCGAAGGCTCTAAGTTTATAGATGATAAGAAAACAATAGAAAAAATCACTCATTATTTAGCCCCTGAAAACGCTGAAAAACTAAAGGCTATTGGAGGAGAACAAGGACTAATAAATTTCTTGAAGAAATATAAAGATGCTCCTTGTGGTAATTGTAAAGATGCAGGAAGGAAAATTTTTGGAGGTCGCACCATAGATGAGATGCTCGAAAACTATGTAGAAGTAGCCCATACTTTTAGAAACCGTCCTGATTTATGGAAAAAAATAGAAGAAGGCGCTTTAAGTAGCAATGCCGCTATGCGTGAAGGTACGCAGCATATGTTATCCACCTTTAAGAAAAACCCTAAAAAATATACACCTGAAAACATTGAGCATATAGATATGAAGTTTGGAAAAGCTTTAGATGATATCTGTCCCAACTGCCGTTATGATGTGAAGTTTAACAATAACCGAAATGAAGGTCTACCTTTATTTGAAGAGTTCAAAAGCTATAATACTGAAACTTGGAGTAAAATAGCTAATGATAAAGGGTTTATCAAGCAATTTGAAAGCTACTTGAACACAGAAGGTATCGAAAAAATAGAAGATTTAGCTTATGTGATTAATAGTAATAAAGCTAATATAAATGACGTAAAACAAGCTTTTAAAGAATTGTTTAAGCGTAATAGTAATGAAATTTTAAAAGTCATGAGTCCTAAACTAAAAGAAAGTTTAGAGCTTATTCCACCTAATCATAAAGTAAGATTAGAAAAGTTGATAAACGATACAAATTCAGCACTCTATAACTTTATAAAAACAGAATAAAATGTTTAAACTAAATTCTAAAATAGATAATGTAAGAGATTATGTTATCTATAAAGGTAAACCTTATTACATCAATACATCTGATGAAATTCAATGTGGTGAAAAAAAACAGATGCTTTACAAAACGCCACTAAGTCCGCTTGTTACTTTTAATGGTAAATTCTATTGTAGTGAGTGGGAGAATAATTATAAAATTTTCGACGAAAATTTAGAATTAATAGAAGAAGGAAAAGACAAAGCTTTTTTGTATTTATCTAAAGAGTTTTTAGAAACTTATTTTTTAGATGAACAACAAAAAATATTCATTACAGCTCTCTTGGATAGAGAAGAGAATCTTATGGTATTGGGAGATATAGATCGATCTGCCATAAGTGTTTTCTCAAATGAATATATATATATATATATATATAAGAAAAATAAAATATACGATGATGTAATGTCTATCAGAGCCTTTTCTATTCAAAAGAAAGAGCATTTATGGGAGTTTTCTCTTGCTTCATTTGGAAAGTGGAAAAATTCGTGGGATGAAGAAAGATATTTTAAGGTATATAAACTTATAGGTATATACAACAATATTTTTTGGGCTTTTATAGAGTTGGGGGGCTTTGTAGGTTTAGATATTGAAACAGGAGAATTAAAATACCGTATTCCTGAATATGATCAAGCTATAGGAAAAACTATTTGCAAAGGCAAAGATTTTTTTAGAAGTGATTATTTCTTAAATAGTGAAAAAAGAAAAATTCTTGGTATGGCTATGGATGTCTTTATTGAAATAGATTTAACCCAAGAGCCTCCTTTTGTTACTCAATATGGCTTACAAGAAGAGTTTGAAAAGTACAACATCAAAAAAGCAAATGATACCGCAACGGATTATGTTGTTCAAGATGATTTATTGTATTTTTCCCTCTTTAATCAACTAAGATTTGGTATTTTAGACATCAATACTAAGGAAATTATCTATATTTCAGATCCTATTGCTGTAGTGGAAAGAGATGATTGTTTTACCCAGCTTAAAGATTTAAAAGTCTCAGAAAATAAGGTGTATATCTTAGATAGTAACCATACTTTGCATATTTTTGAACGTGAAGAATAACGGTTAAACTATATGAAAAGTAAGATCTCATCATACAAACTATTTGCTAAACAATACGTCTCTTGACATACTGAACCTCCTTTTGATATTAGCGACCAACTCAAAAACGGCATTTTGCCCACAGAAAACGAGTTTGGCGACCTTTCTACTTATAGCCCTGAACAAAACGCAGTTATCGCTAAATTTACAACCAACAGAAAGCCAAAAGACAACACTTAGTAGCTTTATTACTTTTAAAAGATAAGAAAACGAAAATATAAATAAATGGGGAAGGTGCTTTTTGCTTGAAGGAATCTTATGCTTAGCTTATAGAGAGCTTATAGGAAGCTTATACGAATCTTGGAAGATTGGTATAGAAAGGGTGTATAAAGAGTTGATAATGAATAGCTAAGAGTGAAGAATTAACAGTGATTTTAGAGAAATAAAGCGAAAGAAAAACAAAGGGGAGAAGGAGAGAATATTTTTTTAGATAAGTTTTCTGGTACAGAAAGGGAATAAGTAGATTTGTAAGAAAATATCTCACATATTATTTGCACATCTCACAAAAACAGCTTACCTTTGTCGCATTAATAACACTTAAAAAAATGTACGATGAAAAAAATCTTTACTTTGGCTTTTGTAGCCTTAACACTATTAGCCACCGCCTGTGGAAAAAACAATAATGACACCCCTTCTACTCCCCAAAATGATGCTAAAAAAGCATTGATAGGTACGTGGAAAATTGAAGCTTCTTTTGTTAATGGAAAAGAAATAGAGCTTACAGAATGTAGTAAAAAAGAATACTTAGAAATCACACAAGATTCTTTTAGTGTGTTCTTTTCAGAGTCCTGTATTTTAAAAGAGACTAAAAATAGCTATACTGTATTAGGGAATGTTATTACCCTTGATAATGGAATTAAAACTACTTTTAGTATTGAAAATAATAAACTAACTATTATACCAGATGAAAATAACAAGACAATTTATTTAAAAAAATAACTTTAAGAAGCTGTTTGAGTTATATTGTTTTGCTCCAAACTTTTCAGTACAAAACTTAAAAAGATTTGAAAAACACTAACTTTATGTACTAACAGTTATTACATTTAGTAATACTAATATCCCATCTATTCGTTGAAGTATGAAAAAAATCTTATTTTTATATATAATATTGAATTATTCTTCTTTATTAGGTCAAAATGATTTTTTACCAATTGGTGTCCATGAGCAACTAAAAAAAGATTATATGTATGCTTTAAAAATATCAGATTTAAGTTTTCATATTACAAAAAGGTCAGAAGGAATTTGTTATAATGGATGGAATATCAAATTTACTAATAGATCAAATAATCCTACTATAATATACAATAGAAATGAACAAGATGTAGATAATTTGGAAGGTATTTTTTTTTCAAATTCTGAAATTATAGAAGTTAGCTACTATGCAAGAAGTACTGATAAAAGAAGAGATTGGTGGAATTGGCGCTGTGATCAACATGCTATTATCAATATAAAAAGAAATAGGTTTCAGGATTTAGAAAAATGTAGAAAACACTCTGTATATACAATTGGTAGGCATGGAGGGAATGAAGTTCGAAATAAATTGTCTTTTTACTATGAAATACTTCCCCTTCACACTTTAAAAACCTCTGATGCCAATAGTGCTAAACATCTTCCTATTGAAATAGAAATTCCTTTAATAGGAAAAGAAGGATTTGCTTCTGATTTATATGAATTTCGTTATAAAGAACCTGGTAAAGATTGGAAAACTCTAAAAGAATCTCAATACTCACGTCATAGTTGGTATGATTATCCTCATACAATTTACACATCTGCTTCAAAGATATTTGGCGCAAAAGCAGAGAGTATGATAGGTAAAACCATAGACTTCCAAATAGTTTCAAGGGATAAAGATAATGGCAATGTATGTTCTACTTCAAATATTATTCCTCTTATAATCACAAAATCAGCTCCTTTTATTGGTGTTATTGATATTAAAAATCCTTTGTGCTACAGTAATGAGCCCACGGCTACTTTTACTGTTAAACTCGGTAGAAAGTTATTAGGTGACCTGCAAAAATATAAAACAGATAAAAATAATTATTTAGGAGAAACCTTAAAAATCACCATTCAGAGAAAAGACAGTAGTAGAGCAGAAAGACCTGAAAATTTACCAGAAGAGGAAAGTAAAACAACTGAATATTTTTTACAACATGATCGTATTGAAAACGTAGTATTACACACGGCTTCTGTAACAACTGACTACACAATAAAATTGAAGGGAAATCTTTATTATTTAAATAGTGAAGGCAAACGAGCTAGTATCCCGTTGTATTCTGATCACTATATGCATAGCTATCCCTTTACCATAACTGTTCCTAAACCTCTTACAGCCTCTGCTTTTCCAACAGACAATAAGTGTTTTGGAGATACCAAAGGAAAAATAGAAGTCCGAGTCTTAGGCGGTACCCCTCCTTATAAATACGTTAAGAATGATGAGCCCCCTGTAACGGTTGGTGGGAATAGTTTTTTCCTTACAAATTTACCCACCGGTATTTACACCCTTACTATTACCGACAAAAATAATTGTCAAATTCTTAAAAATGGGGTAGTATCTCCTGTGGTTGTAAAAATAGGAGGTCCTGCAAAGCCTATTACTATTGTTAATGAAGGAGAGCCAGATTTTGTTAAGCACGTTAGTGGTTATAAAAGAAGTAATGGTTCTATTACAACTATTATTACAGGAGGGACTCCTAAGAAGAATGATTTGCTAGAATATACTGTTAAAATAGAGTCAGATAAAGGAATAAAAAGGGAGATCTCTTTATATGAAACAGACTCTTCTAGAAGAGGATTTAAATCTACTTTTGAATACCTTGATGCTGGTACTTATACGCTTACTATTATAGATGGCAATGATTGTACACTTACTAAGAAAATTACCATTACTGAGCCTGATGAACTTATCATAAATAGCATTGAAGCTACACCTATCAGCTGTAACCCTCGTAATAGTGACCCCAATAATAATTCGAGCATCAATAGTAATGGTACGCTGACGGTAAATGCTAAAGGAGGAGTACCTACTTACAGATATGTATGGAAAAGATTTAACAAGCCATATACCGAAACAAGAAATAAGACTATTACAGATCTTGTAGATGGTATCTATCAAGTAGAAGTTATAGATGCTAATGAAAATAAAGCTGTCGGAACTTATACTCTTACTTATCCTGACCCTCTTTACTTGAAGGTTACTAAATCAGAAATGACCTGTAGTGCTCCTAATGCGGGACAAGCAACTGCTATAGCCTCTGGAGGTACGCCTCCTTATACTTATCTTTGGAATACAGGGTATACAGGCGCTCATATCACAGGACTATCAGCTGGAAAGTATTTCGTAACCGTAAGTGATAGTCGTGGTTGTTCTGTGCAAGAAAAGGTAGTACTTTCTTATCCTGAGGAAGTAGAGGTAAACAATGCTATCATCACTCCTGTAACCTGCTATGAGGGGAATGATGGTAAGATAGCGCTTACACTCTCAGGAGGAAAAGGAGCTGTTAATGTTTTGTGGTATGATGCTGATGGTACTCTCATTACACAAGGCACTACTAATGGAGGTAAAACTATCAGTGGGTTAAAAGCAGGTAAATACAAAGCAGTATTTCGTGACCAAAGCGACTGTCCGGCGTTAGAGCAGTTTTACGAAGTATTGCAACCTGAAAAAACGGTTATTAATATTCCTTCACAAATCACGATATGCCAAGGCGACAGTCGATCATTCGATTTAAGTACAGCTTTTCCTTCGGCTACTTTCCGTTGGACAGATAGCACAGGTAGCCTCCTTAGTACCGAACCTACCTTTACCGTATCGACAAAAGGTAATTATAAAGTAGAAATTACTGACCAGAAAGGCTGTAAAGAGGCAACAACCTTTGAAGTTTCACAAAGTGATAAGATATTAGAAGTAGACTTTTTGGCTGCTACCAATTCATATTACAACTATACAGTAAAATTGGTAAGCTTATCTCACAGTATCACTACCCAGTGGGTATTACCTCGAGAAGTGACTCTTATCAAAGAAGAAAATGGAGCTGCAGAAGTGCGTTTTTCTAACGAAGGGACTTATACCATAGGCTTAAAAGGCTTTTTGGACGGTTGTGAGAAGACCGTATACAAAACGCTTTGGGTAGAAAAAGACCGATTGGGTATCGGTAAGGAAAATACATCTAAAGAAGTACTTATAGATGATTTTGGTATTTTTAGTAATCCTAACAATGGAACTTTCCGCATAAGGGTAAATCTCAAGAGAGCTTCTGCGATAAAGGTATATTGTATTGATATTTTAGGCAGAGAGGCTTTTCCTGCGATTGAGCAACCAGAAGGCACAACTTTCGACATTCCTATTGAAAATAGAAGAATATCAGCAGGACAGTATTTGGTTATTTTAGAGGCAGGGGGCGATGTGATGGTGCAGAAGATGATTGTAAAATAATTAAAAATAATGCTCCTCCGTCGTTACATACTCCTCCTTCTTACCTTGCTGAGTTTCACTCTGCAAGCTCAGCAGTATCCTGTGGACGTGCAAGTGTTTGTTACTCCGCCCTATCCACAGAGTCTGAGAGGGTATGCCGACACCTTTGAACAGAAGATACAAGCACACTTTTTGCTTAAAGACCTCTCTACCGGCGGACGCCCTTTTGTACTCCGCTTCTCGTTAGAGGACTTCCAAGGACAAGTCATTGCCCAAACACCCGATTATATTACCCCCTATTTGGTAAACCTATCCCCAGGTGTACGACGCACACTTACCAATATAGATTTCAAGACCCTACTGCGCTACGAGAATCTCTACGGTATTAATGAGACGACTTATAACGGACTACTTCCTGAGGGTACTTATTTTATTGGCTTGTCGCTTTACGACGTAGCTACTGGACGCCCTGTGTCCAACAAAGGACGCGCGATGATACAAGTGCGACGCTACTCACCTCCTGTGCTTACGATGCCTCAAAAAGGAGAAGTGCTTACCAAAAAGAACGCTTTTCAGCATATTGTTTTCCAATGGATGCCCCGCGATATAGCCCCCTTTATGCAGTATGAGTTCACCCTCAAAGAAGTATGGGACTTGGCATTGGTGCCCGAAGAGGCGTTTATGACGGGACGATTGGTGTACCAAACTAAAACCTTTTCACCTGCCTTGGCATACACTAATATGATGCCTATACTGTTGGAAAACAAGCGCTACGTATGGCAGGTACGAGCTTTTACAAATAACCCCAATAATCCTAACGAACAGTCGTACTTTAAAAACAACGGCAATTCCGAGACATTTTACTTTGATTTAGTCTCTCATTGTGAAGCGCCGAAGTTTCTCACTGCGATAACCGAAAGCACCTCGGCACAACTGCGCTGGAGTGCTCAGGCGATGATGTCTAATCAGGAATACCCGTACAAGGTTATGTACCGCGAGAAAGGCAAGACGTGGAAATCGCAAAAGGTGAGTATGCCCTATGCCAAAGTTACAGGACTCAAACGGGGACGCACCTACATCTACAAAGTGGGCGTAGCCTGTGGCTTAGAAACAGCCCATAGTAGCTCGGTATTTGGGGAAGAGAGCTATATGTATAGCACCGAACAGGAGTTCACTACCACCGAGCAGATAGACGAAAAGAGTCAAGTACAATGTGGGGTAAAACCCGAAATACGCATCAAGAACACTAACCCACTACAGGACAACCTGTATGCTAACACGACCTTTACAGCAGGCGATTTCCCGGTAACGGTGCTCAACGCTACGGGTAGCAATGGTGTATACTCAGGAGAAGGCTATGTGAAAGTGCCTTATTTGCAAGACACTAAGATAAAGGTAGTGTTCAACGGCATCAAGCTCAACACCGAACGGCAACTCATAGACGGAAAACTCGTAACCACTTATGATGAGACGGAGAGGAATGTGGAGTTTCTACAAGAAGCCTTTGGAGAGATTTTTGGAGATAAAGGCAAGAAAGACCAAAAGATGCCTTTTGAGGTATCAGAAGTACAAGTAGACACTCTTGGACGCATTATTGTTATAGGTAAGGTAGACCCTAAGACCGGTATAGCCCCAAAAGTAACGTTACCTAAGGGCAGAGACTATGTAATTACCGATAGTAAAGGAAAAGTCTATCAGTTAGATGAGAGTGGCAAGGTAACTGCTGAAGGAACAAGAGAGCAAGGCACTCAGTTAGCCCAACAAGCTGGAAAGGGAGAAAGTAAAAATCCGCCTATTAGCAACAAACATTTTAAGGTAGAATGGCTCTTCAACGATGAGTTAGCAAACGACACCACTGGAGAAATACCTTATAAAGCGCTTGTAAAAGGCAAAACCTCCAGCTTTGAACTGCGCATACACCCCGCCGACACTACCAAATACGATTTCTTCTTCCATACAGAAAATGGTGTAAAAGTAGAGGCTGAAAGCAAAGGTGAAGGACTATATAAAATCACTCGTAAGGGAGCTTTCGACTTTGCGCAGGAAGAATTATGGGTCGTTGCCAAAGAAAAGAAAGACAAAAAAGGCAAAAAAGAAGAACTCATTGGCAAATGTATTTTAGTACACCTCTCGCCTAAAGAAGTAAATGTAGCTTTAGTGCCTACCCGAAGCGGACAAAACCTTCAAGAGGCAATCGCTCAAGTACAACAGATTTATGAAAAAGTAGGGGTAACACTACACATCACCACTGAACCCCCTTTTGATATTAGCGACCAACTCAAAAACGGCACTTTGCCCACAGAAAACGAGTTTGGAGACCTTTCTACCTATAGCCCTGAACAAAATGCAGTCATTGCTAAATTTACAACCAACAGAAAGCCAAAAGACAACACTTATTACATCTTTTTGGTAAACGACGGCACAGGCGATCACGGCTATATGCGATTAGGTGGGCAATACGGCTTTGTATACAGCACCAATGCCCGCACCATAGCCCACGAACTGGGGCACGGCATCTTCAAACTCGAACACCCTTTCAAAGGTAAAAATGCCGACAAAGGTAAAACCACCGCCCTAATGGATTACAACCAGGGGCAAGATTTCTTCTACCGCGACTGGAAGCAAATCAACGACCCTAAAGTAAAACTCTATGCCTTCCAAGGACAAGGGGAAGGAGAGTATCATTATAGTTATTCATTACAGAAACTATTGGAGTGGCTTAAAAAGAATAAGGGAAAGATTGTGAATTTTGATCCTCTTAGTACAGAATATAGATGGTCAGGTTCTAAAGAAAAAAATGCTCCATCAGATACAGAGTTTGTAGACAATAATAAACAATTGTTTTTTATTAAGTCTCTAGATGTTCGTAATAAAACAGCAAAAATAGATCTATCTGCAATAGGAAATGTAGTATTAAGAACAGGGTATAGTGTAGAATTTGGTAGAATGACTACTACTTTCTATATGGAAATTTACTATGCACAAGGAAAAGATTATGCTATAAAAATTACTACCGAAAAATACTATATACTAAAAAAATTACTTGATTATATTGGATTTGATATTACCAAAGGTAGTAAAGAATACATTGTTAAACAGTATAAAGAGAACTTAAAAAGTAGTGGTAATTATGATTGCAATAAAGTAGATGTTATTTTTGAAGATATACCCTCTTTCGTACTTCCTAGTTTAGACAACAATAGTAAATGGGAAAGTTTAAAGAGTTTGTTAGAATGTTCAAAAAGTAAATGGGGAGTTGATGAATACCGTGCAATCTTAAACTTATTAAATGGATTTGAATCATCGTTTATTTATAAAAAAATACAAGAAAATAAGATCACATTTAGAAAACTACTAAATGAAATTCCAAAACGTATATTCTCTGAGTACTTATACGCTTTTAGTAGGATAGGAAGTGATGTTTGGACAGAAAAAGAATTACACGGAATAGGGAATACTTATGCTTTTCCTTTTGAGTATGACGTTGAAAAACCTACAACAGTATTTAGTTTAGAGAAAAAAAATTACTACGAACGTTGTATAGGACTTTATGCTCCTGAAGATAAAGATAATTTTACTATTACAAAGTTTAGGTTAGGAAATAATTGTTCAGTTTTTGAATATGGACTTAATATACTTGCAGTAGAAACTACTGGTAATACGTTATCTTCTTATGATTATTTTTCTCCTATTCACGTGTGGTTTGGAGATGAATATTCTATTATATTGCCCGCTTTTGTAGCCTATGAATTAGTAACAAGAAATGCTCTTGAAAGCCCTCAAAAAGAATTTCTTAAAGAGGCTTCTTCTCTTATGCTACCAGAGCTTACTTTGGCAAAATTTAAGGGGCTTGGCAGTATTTTTAGGTATAGAAAAACTACAAAACCTTTAGCATATGTAGAAAAAGGAGTCTCCAAGACAACTAACATAATAGGAAAAACTGATGAAGCTACTACATATATAAATAATTTATTTAAAGGAGCTAGGGAAAGAGCAATAGCTAAATTTGGTAAGGAAGCAGAAGAACTTATCTATTTCAAATTTAATAAAGACGGAGGAGCTGCTGCTGAAATTATAGACCACTATGGGGCAGAAGGACTAAAAGCTCTTAAAAAAGCAAATAAAATAGATGATGTAGCAAATGAATTAATAAAAGGGAAAATAGCTTACAGACATATAGATTCTAATGTGTCATATTTGGAGGGGTTAAAAAAATCAGGAAAAATACCCGAGAATGTTAATGATATCTATTTCAGCTTAGACAGAATAGATGACCCTCTAAAGGCTATTGATAAAATGCAATTAAATGCAGAGAAAACGGATGCAGTATGGAGGTTAGAATTTGATGCTAATCAATTAATTGGAAAAACTTCATTTCCAAAAGCAAAATGGAATAAGGCTGAATATATAGAAGTTATAACGAGGAGTTATCCGAATTTTGGAAAAGGAGGGGCAACACAATTTATAACTAAATCCGAAATTAGACTAAAAAGGATGATTAATCTAAAAACAGGTGAAATAATCAATTTTAAATAACACTATGCTATGAAACGTTCAAAAATAATAGAGATAATAATTGATAATATTTGTCATGATCCCTCTGCCTATAATCCTAAATGGAGATGGAATGCCTTCTCTAAAAATATCAAAGCTGAATATCAAAAAATTTTACCAATTCTCAAATACTGGGAAGAAAAAAACTATATTTCTATAATAAATGATGATGAATATATATTTATGCTATTTCCCGAAAATTTACCCGCAAGAGATGTTCTATTATTAGAAAGTTTATCTTATGAAAACAAAAAAAATTATTGATGATTTTCTATATAAAATAGAATTTTTTTACAGGAATTTTGGAAACGAATGGTCTATTAGTGATTTTACTCAACATGAAAAACAAAAGAATGTAATAAAAGAGTTTTTGCCTTTTTTAGAAAAAAAAGGGATTATTGAAATTATATCTGAAGAGAAGTTTAAAATTATAGACTTACCTTCTAATAGATTATGACTCTTTCATAAATTATTAAAAGTATGAGGAAAATAATAATATTTAAAGAAATATGAAGCGTAAAAATCTTATCAAATTACTAGTAGACACTATTTACCGTGATAATATTTATTTAATAACTCCAATAATAGATTGGGATTTAATGGATATAGTGAATAAACATTTCAGAGATAATTATAACAAAGTGCTACCTGTTTTATTAAAGTGGCAAGAAAAAGAATATATTTCATTGATAAATGACGATAATGTTATTTTTATTTTTTATCCTGAAAAATTACCTTTAAAAGAAGATTTGTTAGCAGAGAGTATTCTATAAAATATTAATGTTTTTATTTGTAAGATAGAATTATTTTATACAAGTTTAAAAGGTTGTATGATTACAAACCTTAAAACAACGTTCCTTGACATATTGAAATAGACCCTTCGTGATGTAGCCACGAATGCTCACTGCGATGACCGAGGGCACCTCAGCACAATTGCGATGGAGTGCTCAGGCGATGATGCCTAATCAGGAATACCCGTACAAGGTGATGTACCGCGAAAAAGGCAAAAGCTGGAAATCGCAAAAAGTGAGTATGCCTTATGCCAGAGTTACAGGACTCAAACGCGGACGCACCTACATCTACAAAGTAGGCGTAGCTTGTGGTTTAAACGCAGCCCATAGTAGCTCGGTATTTGGGGAAGAGAGCTATGTGTATAGCACCGAACAAGAGTTCACTACCACCGAGCAGATAGACGAAAAGAGTCAAGTGCAATGTGGGGTAAAACCTGAGATACGCATCAAGAACACTAACCCACTACAGGATAACCTGTATCCTAACACCACCTTTACAGCAGGTGATTTTCCGGTAACGGTGCTCAACGCTACGGGTAGCAATGGCGTATACTCAGGTGAAGGCTATGTGAAAGTACCTTATCTGCAAGACACTAAGATAAAGGTAGTGTTCAACGGCATCAAGCTCAACACCGAACGGCAACTCATAGACGGAAAACTCGTAACCACTTATGATGAGACGGAGAGGAATGTGGTGGAAATCAAAAGTCTGAGTGGTGTAATTAATGATGTTAAGAATATCTTTAAAAAGAAAAAGCTTACAGAAGAAGATGTTAAATCTCTTCAAGAATTAAAGAAACAATGGGATTTCTATTTAAGCAATGCTGATGAAATAGGTATTTCAGAAGAAGACAAAACGGCTTTTAAAGAAATAGGAGCTAAGATGTTTTCTGCCTCTACTGGAAAATTGTCTAAAGAAGAAAAAGAAACTCTTATGACAAATACAGAAAAGGCTGAAAAACTGTATGATAAATATAAAGTAGGTTTTGCTGAACAAAAAGAAAGAAAAGAGTTTGTATCAGAATTTGAGGAACTTATAAATAGTATTTCTGATGAGAAAGTAAGTACTTTATATGTTACTGTTTCGGATAGCATTCCTAATAAGCTAAAAAAATATAAAATATTAGAAGGCGATCCTCCTTCAGAAAAAGGGGAGTATATAGGACATATAAAAATAGGGAAGGAGGCTAATCCCACATATTATATTTGGACAGGGGAACTATGGTCTAAAATAACAAAAAATAAAGATGGTACTTATACCGCAAGAGCTTATTCAAAGATTCATAAAGATATTACAAAATCTATTACTTGGAATGAAAATACTTCACTTGAGGAAATAGAGAAGAAATTTCTTGGAGCAAAAAATAGTGCTAATTTTATTGAGGGATTTAGAGAATTATGGCCTTCTTTTGAGATTGCTTTATCAGTGGGAGCAATAGCTCCTTCAAGTACTTATTATAAGATATCTCAAGGGAAAAAGGTTTTTGAATTAAGACAAGTTCGAGCTGTCAAATCTGTTGCTGTTCCCAAAGTGGTAAGTAAATTGGTTGAAAAGCTTAATTTAGGAAAGTTCGTTAAAAAAATAGGAGATTATCAAGTTTACGAAAAAGGAGAAGTGTTTTATAGGGCTATGACAAAAACAGATTTAGAAACACTAAAAAGTACAGGAAAATTAACAGCTTCCTCTGAAACATTCACTTCTCCAACTCTTTCATATATTAAAAACACTGGTTATAATGGGACTATTGTAAAGTTTCAGATGAAAACAGGAACAATAGACAAATTAGTAAAAATAGGCGTTAGGAATGATAGTGGGGAAAAAATGATGTTTAACTTTTCAAAAATGGATAGAGTAAAAAAAGGATGGACAACTAATAATGCTTTATCTAAAACGGAAGGTGGAAATTACAATATAGAACAAGTTAATATAGGATTAGGAAAAGGAAAGGCATTAGAGACTTTTAATGAGAATATTATTAATTTTGAAATAATAAAATAAAATGGAAATAACAGAAAAAGATAAAGAACTAATACTTTTATTATGTGAAAGAAAAATTTCTATTGAAGATTTTAAAACTCTTACAAAATTTATAGCAAATAAAGAAATCTTAAAGGAATTATTATATGAAACAAAGAATAGAATTAATGAGTATAATGACAATAATTACTTTGAGGCTCTTTTTTGGCGTTTACCTAAAATTTTGACTTTTAAGGAAAAAGAGGAAATATACCAAGAGTTTTTATTACAAAAGTTTCATCATGAACACGAAGAGATGGCAAGTGCCTTTCAGACTATTTTTAACAACAATACTGAAAACATTCCAATCCTATTAAAAGCAATAGACAACATTCCTGAGTATTTAGAAGACGACGACTTCAAATATCCTTATATACGAAAAATCATTTATGCTATAGGAGCTCAACCACAACCTGAGAGTCTTTTAGCATTAGAAAAATTGGCATCTGAGACTAATGATATAAAAATAAAGGAATTGGCTTTACATCAGCTTGAAAAGCGAAAGGAATTGGGACGATGGGAATATGAAAAGAATCTCGAATCAAAATGATGTTTGATGTTTAGATTAATGTCCCTCCGCCTTATCATATTAATTCTCTATTCATTACTTGGTTTTATAGTTTTAAGCTAAAAAAACTGTAAGAGATGTGATGGTGCAGAAGATGATTGTAAAATAATCACTGTTGCCCAAAGCGGTAAATTAGGTTAATTTTAAAGGTGTTGAATGGATTGTTATAGGTGGAGAATGAAAAAGGATAAGCTACGTCCATTTGCCAATTGTTAAAGGCAAAACCTGCTCCTATGGATAGAAACTTTCGGTCGCCTTTGTCCTTGTGTTGGTAGAAGAATCCTGAGCGCAAGAAAAATGATTGGTTATACTTGTATTCCAAACCTACTGCCCAATTAATCTCGTGAAACTCTTCACGGAAACCATTAGGAGCATCGTAGAAAGAGGTTATTAAGGCTTCTATAATATCTTTGTCGGGGACACCTTGCTCATTAGGGGTAGGCACAAGGTATTTCTGAGCTTCTATCGAGAATTCCCACTCGTTATAACTATCGGTTTGCAATAAAAAACCTGCTCCTAATTTCAGTTGGGTGGGAAGATAGAAAGACCTGCCCAAGTCGTCGTACTTCACCTTTGTTCCCACATTAGAAAGTTGGAATCCCCAAGTGTATCGGTATAACAAACTACTAATAAAGTGCTCTTGTGAATAAAAATAGCCTGCTATATCAAAAGCTAATGCTCGGGCAACACTCTTCCCTTGCGAAGGAATAGATAGTTGTGAGCTTAAAAAACGAGAGGTAACCCCCATAGCGAACGATTGACTTAATTGTAAACTATAAGAGCCCTCCAATGAAAGCTCAGTAGGCTTGAAAGTGCCTAACATATACGATTGTTGCCCTATGTCTTGGGTTAAGTTCACATCACCGATACTGAAATATGAGAAATTTGCCCCGAAAGCATCGCGTATTCTCTTTTTGTAAAAAGTAATCGCCCCTAAAAACACATCGCGCACAGCTCTGTGGGTGAAGGGCATATAATTAATAGCTACTGCTGAAGAAGTAGGCAGAAAGATATATTTGGAAGCATTCACTCTTTGAGAAAACACATCGGGAGAGGAAGCTACCCCTACTTCTCCTTTTCCTGCTGATATAGCATCAGAATTAAGGATTAAGAACGGAAAAGCGGTAGAAATAGACTTTTCTTCTTGACAAAAGAGGGGTGTTTTCGCAAACAGAAACACACAGAGGAAACAGAATAACCGAGTGCAGTTCATTTTATAGTATTTTTGCAAAGATACATCAAATAGTTGAATTATACAATTTTTTGTAAAAGAGGAGCGAAAAATTAGCAAATTAGGTGCGAGCCACACAGGTAGTGTGAGCCACACGGGCAGATTAATTAGTAAATTAGAAAATGAGAGAATTAGAAAATGAGGAAATTAGCAAAAGGGTAGTGATAAAAAAGGTTTTTTAATAGGTCTTACTTGTTGGACAAATCGGACTGGTCTGAGTTATCGGAGGAAAACGAAAAATATGAAAAGTGTATTGGGAGGTTTTTGGGAGAAAAAAGGCTGTAAGGAGGGTGGGGGTAGCTTATAGAGAGCTTATAGGAAGCTTATACGAATCTTGGACGATTGGTATAGAAAGGGTATATAAGTAATTGATTCATAATATAGTACAACAACACCAAAAATGCTAAAAACGAGGTTTCGAGGCGAAAGAAAGAGAAAAGATAAGAGTAGCACAGACAGGTGTGAATCATAGGGTAGGGGGAATTAGCAGATTTTTTAGTTCTTAGAGGGTTAAGGATGACATATTAGACTTAAAAAAAGTAAATGTTTTTTAGGTTTATTCTGTAAAAAGTATTACTTTTGTAGCCGTTTTAGAATATGATACAATGCGTTTAGTTTTAAAGATAGTAATTTGTTTAGCACTATGGTTTTGCTTTGCTTGTGAGCAAGAGCAAAATATGCCTATTGAGGGTGATTTTAGCATTGCAATGGTAGATGATAATTACAATGTTCCAGCACAAGTGCGCATCATAAACAAAATCACAGGAGCTGATGCCTTTCAGTGGGAATTTCCTAACGGTAGTTATACTTCTTCTAATGCCTTTTATCCTGAGGATATTCGTTATACCGAGCCCGGCACTTATACTATTAGAGCACATACCACCAATTTAGACGGTGAGGCGCGCACTTTCCAAAAATCGTTTACAGTTTATCCTGAGCTATCGGCTTTGTTTAGTTTTACTCAACAAGGGAGTGATATAGCACCTCTTACGCTTACTCTTAGCAACCAAAGTGAGGGAGCGACTACTTATCAATGGTCGTTTGAAGGAGGAACGCCTGCTTATAGTTCGGAGAAAAATCCTACGGTAACCTTTGAAAAAGGGGGGATATTTACATTGCGATTGGAGGCGAGCAACCACTCTCAGCGTCGGGTAATGGAGAAAACAGTAGTAGTACGTGCGCCTTTAGTTGTTGCTTTTGAAATGACCAATGAATACCCTCATAATACACAAGCCCCTGTACGCTTGTTCTTGAAAAACCAATCGATAAATGCCACTGCTTATCGTTGGAAAGTGAGTAGCGGGGCTTTTCAGCAAGAGAGCACTGATGAAAATCCATCGTTTATACTTCCTACCGCAGGAACGTATCAGATAGAGCTTACAGCTAATAACGACAAGCAAACTTTATCTGAAGGAAAGAACTTTACGGTAACAGCAGGTGATAATCTTATTACCTTTACAGATATAAAATTAGGTATCAATACTAATAAAACAGTAGGTTGCTATTTTTCTTCTTTTTTAGGGGAGGTACTAAAGCCTAATGAAGTAACAGCGGAGAACGGCAGGCTTATTGATTTTGTATATTTCGGGCAGAGCACTTCTTTTGCTTATAATGTATTCTTATCACCAGATGAAGCACAAACAGCTGTTTTTGACCCTATTCCCAATGCTACAAAAAGTTACTTTATCAACAAACAAGAGAATAAGGGGCAGGTGTTTTTCTCAGTAGCTGATTTCGATGCGCTTTCTTCGGGCGCTACTCTATCTTCATTGTCTATTAAATCTAATAGCAACAAAGCACCTTTCAATAAGGAAATGGCAAATAGAATTGTGCTTTTTGAGACAGCTAACGGGCGAAAAGGAGCTATTAAGATTAAGGAATACGTAAGCAATGGTGCAGAATCTTATATAGTTGTTGATATTAAAATGCAAAAAAATCATTAATCAATGGCGCGAACTTACCTACTTGTATTCTTTGTATTACTTTCTCTACCTCTTTTAGCTCAGCAGGTAGATTTAGAGAATATAGATACTCAGCTGAAAGAAAAACTCAAGAAGAAACCTTTTTCTATCTCGGGGAGTGCTTCGGTAAGTGGTGTGTATAACCAGGCGTCTGATAGTCCTACTAATGAACCTTTCTTGTATTTCTTCAATGGTAATATCACTTTGGGCTTTTACGATTGGACGATGCCTATTAATTATCGATACACCAATCAAGGAGATGCTTTAGACTACCAAATTCCCTTTAAGTTCAATCGCCTAAGTCTGCACCCTAAATACAAATGGATTTTAGCGCATATAGGCGATGTGAGTATGAGTTTTTCTCCTTATACATTCAATGGTCTACAATTCACAGGAGGAGGCTTAGAGCTTACTCCTGAAAAATATCCTTTAAGAGCTTCGTTTATGGGAGGTAGACTTGCCAAAGCAACTGAATACGACGGTCGCCCTCAAACCATACCTACCTATGAGCGTTGGGGTTATGGCACGAAGCTCTCCTATAAAAAAGAAGATTTAGAAATAGGCGGAATTCTCTTCTTTGCTAACGATAAAGCTAATTCTCTATCGGTACCTATTCCCGATGAGAAGAAAATATATCCACTATCTAACCAAGTGTATTCAGGATTTGCTAAATATAAACCTCTGCATTTTGTGGAAGTGTTTGGTGAATATGCTTTGAGTCTTTTGGGCAATACTCAAAGCCAAAAGCAGGATTTTACAGCTTACAACGCAGGTATTAACTTTATTTTCACGAAGGCGAGTGTAGGGGTGCGTTACGAGAAAGTAGACCCCGATTACAAGACCTTAGGGGCTTACTATTTTGTAAACGATATGGAGAATATCACCCTAAACAGTTCGTTGAATTTATTTAATGGCAATGTGTCAATAGCTACTAGTATAGGACGACAACACGACAATTTAAACCAACAAAAACCTAAACAGTCCAACCAGTGGGTAGGTTCAGCCAATGTAAATGCCAAGGTTACGTCTAAACTATCTCTTTCAGGAAGTTATAGCAACTTTACGATGTTTACTAATAAACTTATCAATCCTTTTGATAGAATCAACAATCCGCAACTCTATGAACACCCTCAAGACTCTATCAACTACCGACAAGTATCACAAAACACGAATGCCAATATAGCTTATGCTATAAATGAAAAACAGAATATAACTCTTTCATATTCTTTTAACGATGTGGTGAACAAACAAAATGACATAGTACGCAGAGGAGGTATTTCGCGCTTTCACAACGCGGGTGCGACTTATATACTACAATTCCCTGAAAGCAAACTCAGTTTGTCTCCTTCGTTCAACTACTCGTACAGTATTGTATCAAGAGAAAAAACAGAAGTGATGGGACCTTCGCTTACAGTAGGTAAAGCGTTTTTTGAAGACAAACTCAACACGACACTGTTAGGAAACTATAGTATTTCACAATCGGATACCTCCAAAGGTAGTACAGCTAATGTGCAACTAAATGTAAACTTTCTCCCTTGGAAAAACCACCAGTTTACCTTGAGCGCCTTACAGTCATTCCGCAATGCTGAAAGTGATACTCAAAACACTTCGGCACAAAGTACTAATGTGAGTGTAGGCTATACCTACCATTTTGAAAAGGTAGAATTGCCTTTCCCATCGTTTAAGTTTAAGAAAAAGGAGAAAACTCCTAAAGAGAAAAAGCCTCGTAAGGAGAAAAAGCAAAAAGTTGAAAAAGCAGAAGACCTTGAGAGAGCTAAGGATACTATTTCATTACAAGAGGAAAAAGTAATGCCAGAAGTTCCTGCAACTACCGAAGAACCTATTGAACAAACAACTAAAACTACTGAAGAAGTGGTAGTTATAAAAGATATACCTGAGCTTTCAAACATCACTGATTTGAGTTTTATGGGAGAACTGAATACTCAAATTGCAGAAGTACACCGTCAGTTGCAAGTAAGCGCTAAGAAAGATAAGAAACGTTTGTTACAAGAACAAAAGCTACTTGTAGAAAAAGCTAAGAAGCAACAAGCTGACTATCGTTATTTTGTATTCCGTTGTTTGAAGAATTTGTATAAACAGGCATTGGAGAGTGATGACAAGTTTAAAGCAGACCTCTTTGCTAAGAAACAAGCCTATGACTTGAATAATACTGCTGAAAATCAAGAATTGCTATACAAAGCAGAGGAAGGCTATCAGGCACATCTTTGGATGCTTAATGAGCTGAAAGATATTACTATGGAACATTTGATTCAAGAAAAAGGACTGCTGAGCAACTTTGCTGAACAACATAAAGAAGAGATTTATCAAACCATTGCTCAAAAGCTATCCCCTCAGCAAAAAATGGACGCTATCTCAGTGTTATTAGCTGATTTTTACCACAAAGCTTTTTTCAATAGCAGTAGTAATTAGTTCAGAGATTTAAAAAAAGCGCCTTAAGGCGCTTTTTTTATTATATCACTTTTTACAGTTTCTTCTTTACAGCTACTTCTTGGAAGGCTTCTATCACGTCACCTTCGTGAATGTCGTTGTAGTTTTTGATCTGCAAACCGCAATCATAACCTTTGCTCACCTCTTTTACATCGTCTTTGAAACGTTTGAGTGAAGAAAGTTCACCTGTATAAATCACCACATTGTCACGCAATAGACGTATCTTAGAGTTGCGGTAGATTTTACCATCGGTTACCATACAGCCCGCAATGGTGCCTACTTTAGAAATTTTGAAGAGTTCGCGTATTTCTACAGTACCAGTAACCTCTTCTTTGAATACTGGTGAAAGCATTCCTTCCATTGCGTCTTTGAGGTCGTTGATAGCGTCGTAGATGATAGAGTAGGTACGGATATCGATAGATTCTTTTTCTGCCAAGGCGCGTGCGTTGGTCATCGGACGAACGTTGAAACCAATGATAATAGCATCGGAGGCAGAAGCCAATAATACATCAGACTCGGTAATCGCTCCCACGCCTTTATGAATGATAGACACTTGAATCTCTTCGGTAGAGAGTTTTTGGAAAGAGTCGGTAAGAGCTTCTACCGAGCCATCCACGTCCCCTTTGAGGATGATGTTCAACTGTTTGAAATCGCCGAGAGCAATGCGTCGTCCTATTTCGTCGAGGGTGATGTGGCGTTGCGTACGTACTGATTGTTCGCGTTGTAACTGAGCGCGTTTAGCTACTATCTGTTTAGCTTCTTTTTCGTCTTCGAATACGTAGAATTTATCACCTGCTTGTGGAGCACCATCTAATCCCAAGATAGAAATAGGAGTAGAAGGGCCTGCTTCATTTACCTTCTTGCCTCGTTCGTCGTGCATAGCACGTATTTTACCAGAGTTCGTACCTGCCAGTACATAGTCGCCTACGTGCAACGTACCCGATTCTACCAATATAGTAGAAACATATCCGCGACCTTTGTCAAGAGCTGCTTCCACTACAGTACCTACTGCTGGTTTGTTAGGATTTGCTTTCAGTTCGAGGATTTCGGCTTCTAAGAGTACTTTTTCCAAGAGTTCAGATACACCGATACCTTGCTTTGCCGAAATATCCTGTGACTGTATTTTACCGCCCCATTCTTCTACGAGGAGGTTCATAGTAGCCAAGTGTTCTTTAATTTTATCGGGGTTCGCATTCGGTTTATCAATCTTGTTAATGGCAAAGATAATAGGTACTCCTGCGGCTTGTGCGTGACTAATAGCCTCTTTGGTTTGAGGCATCACATCGTCATCAGCAGCTACCACAATAATAGCAATATCGGTTACTTTGGTACCACGGGCACGCATAGCGGTAAAGGCTTCGTGACCAGGAGTATCAAGGAAAGTGATACGTTCACCACTTTCTAATTTCACGCTATAAGCCCCAATGTGCTGAGTAATTCCCCCGCTTTCGCCTGCGATTACATTTTCTTTACGAATGTAGTCTAAGAGCGATGTTTTACCGTGGTCTACGTGACCCATTACGGTAACGATAGGTGCACGGGGTACTAAATCTTCGGGTTGATCTTCTTCGGTATGGATAGCTTCTTCGATGTTAGCTGTTGCAAATTCCACCTCATAGCCAAACTCATCAGCTACTATTGAGAGAGTTTCGGCATCAAGGCGCTGGTTCATTGTTACCATAATACCGAGAGACATACACGCACCAATTACCTTATTGATAGGCACATCCATCATTGTAGCCAATTCGTTTACTGTCACGAACTCGGTTACTTTTAGTATTTTCTCCTGTTGTTCTTGTTCAGCGAGTTCTTGTTCTACCTTTTGTCGGTGTGTTTCTCGTTTTTCTTTGCGGTATTTAGCTCCCTTAGATTTTGTACCTTTACCTTGCAAGCGTTCTAGGGTCTCGCGTACTTGTTTTTGTACCTCTTCTTCGGAAGGTTCTATTTTGGCAATAATCTTGTTTTTCTTCTCTTTCTTTGCGTTGTCACCACCTTTAGCTACATTCACTTCATCTTTGCGAATGCGTTTGCGTTTGCGTTTTTCGCTGTCGCCGGTAGCATCAGTAGTGCTATTAACAGTAGTTTGAGTCTCTTTATCCTTGTCTTTGTGACGGGTGCGTTTGCGTTTTTTCTTCTTTTTCTCAAACTGACTAAGGTCTATTTTCTCACCCACTACTTTAGGGCCTGTGAGCTTTTGGTATTGAGTTTCAATCACACCTGCAGGGATTTCAGTGGTGAGTTCTTCTTTAGAGTTATGGTTCTGTTGTTCTTTCTTCTTTTGCGTAGCAACGGTTTGTGCCAATGGATTTTGATAAGCAGATTTATTCTTTTGAGCGTCGGGTTTGTTGTTGTCTTTTTTCTTGTCCTTGGCAGGCGACTGAGATTGCACTGTTCCAGGAGTTGTTTCTTGCTTCGGGGTTGTTGTCTCTGTTTTAGAAGTAGTTACTTCCTGTTTTGGAGTAGTAATTTCTGTTTTGGGCGCTTCTTGAACAGAGGCTACCCCTTCTTTTTTATTGCCTCCTTCAAGGTCTATTTTACCCACAGGTTTGAGTCCAGCCAGTTGAGCTTTAGCTTTTATTACTTCTTGCTCCTGCTGTTTGCGCTTCTCTTGGTTTTCTTTCTCTTGTTCTATGCGGATAGCCTCGCGCTCTTTGCGCTTGTCTTCCACTATTTCTTTTGAAACCTCACGCTTACTCTTGTCCGCGTTAAATTTGTTTGAAAGGAACTTCACAATATCTTCTGTAATAGAAGTATTAGGGTTAGATTCTATTTCTATCCCTTTCTCCTTCTTCAGATATTCTACGGCTGTTACCATAGAGATATTGAACTCCTTTAAAACTTTGCTTAATCTTATTTTTTTTCCCTCGCTCATATATGTTTATTAAAATCCATTCCCCTTTTAAGAAGAAAGGATACATTATTCTTTGTTTAAGTTGTAAGGAATCTACCTCCCTCATATACTCTGCTCTCGCAGATTTTTCCTTTTATCCTATTCAAACTCTTCTGCCAAAATGCGAAGCACTTCGTTTACAGTCTCTTCTTCGAGGTCAGTGCGTTGCATTAGCTCTTCGGCAGAAAGTTCCAATACACTCTTGGCTGTATCAAGTCCTGCTTTTTGCAGTTCTTCAATCACCCATTCTTCAATTTCGTCGTTGAACTCGCTAAGCTCGATATCTTCTTCAGTTACCCCTTCGCGATATACATCGATTTCATAGCCTGAAAGCTGACTCGCCAAGCGAATGTTATAGCCCGATTTACCAATGGCTTTCGATACTTCTTCATTTGCCAAATATACATCGGCACGTTTTTCTTCTTCGTTGATAACCACTGAAGATACACGTGCAGGTGCCAAGGCACGGGTGATGAGCAGTTGTGGGTTATTGGTGAATGGTAATACATCGATATTCTCATTGCCCAACTCGCGCACAATACCGTGAATACGAGACCCACGCACACCTACGCACGCACCTACTGCATCAATACGGTCGTCGAATGAATCTACAGCCACTTTTGCTTTCTCTCCTGGGATACGTACCACCTTGTTAATAGTGATAAGTCCGTCGGCAATCTCAGGGATTTCTTGTTCAAACAAACGCTCCAAGAATAGGGGAGAAGTACGCGACATAATAATGGTAGGTTTAGTGCTTTTCAGCTCTACTGATTCGATAATTCCGCGCACGTGCTCGCCTTTCTTAAAGAAGTCTGACGGAATTTGTTTTTCCTTAGGAAGGATAATCTCATTGCCTTCGTCGTCTAACAAGATGATAGCTTTGTGACGGATATGATGTATTTCGGCTACGTATAGCTGACCTATCAAGTCTTTGAAACGCTGATAGATAGTCATACTATCGTATTCGTGAATTTTAGAAATCAGGTTTTGGCGTAAAGCTAAGATAGCACGCCGACCCAAGTCATTAATTTTAATTTCCTCTGAAACGTCTTCTCCTACCTCAAAATCGGGTTCAATTTTGCGAGCTACCGAAAGTTCAATTTGCTGATTGTCGTTCGTTACTGCACCGTCTTCCACTACCACACGGTTACGAAAGATTTGTAAGTCGCCTTTATCGGGGTTGATAATAATATCGAAATTATCGTCAGAGCCATATTTCTTTTTTAGGGTATTGCGGAAAACCTCTTCCAAAATAGCCATCAAGGTTTCGCGATTGATGAGTTTATCATCTTTAAACTCCGAGAATGATTCGATTAATTCAAGACTATTCATATACGTTTAATTAAAATTTAATGATTACTTTAGTTTCTTTTATATCGGTGAGCGCAAACAAGTGCTCTTTTTTTACAGTGGTTTTACCTTTACCTACGGGTTTCGGTTCGCGAGTTTCAGTTTCGAGTACGGCTTTACCTTCAACAATGCCTTTCAGTACTCCTTCGTGTGTTTTGCCGTCGAGTGTTGTGATTTGCACGGTTCTACCCACATTTTTAGTGTATTGGCGTTCCATTACAAAAGGCTCAGTAGCACCAAACGAAGTAACCTCCAGGGCGAAATCTACCACCTCGCGGTCTAAAGAGTTTTCAATAGCACGGCTAAGCTCTATACAATCGTCAATACCCACGCCCTTATCCCCGTCGATAGTCACGCGAATGGTATTGTCAGTTCCTACGCTTAAATCGGTTAGAAACAGTTCAGGGTGCTCGCTTAAAGCCTTATTAACTAACTCTTTAACTTGGTCTTTGAAATTCATTTGCTATAAAAAGAGGGGACTTAAATGTCCCCTCAAGTATTACTTTTCGGTGCAAAGATACGACGAATTTTCTAAATAACAAGAAAAAAAGTAAAAAAGTTTGGAAGTTATAAAAATAAGTAGTACCTTTACCACGTGAAATTTAACTAACGCATAAAGCTATCAATATTTGTATAGATAGGCATTCGGTAAGTCATAAAGGCGTTTAAAGTACTAATAAACTGATTGTTAAGAATAATAAAAATAGTAATTACCGCCGTTGTAACACCTTTTTTTCTTGATAAAAACACCTGATAAAAACCGCTGTGAATAAATGCTTTATATGCTCTTTGTATAACAATCGTTCGAGATTCGTATAAGCTTTGTATAAGCTAAACCTAATTTTAGAGTAGGTCGTTTTCATAACTCTAAACTCATAACTTTTAACTAAAAAAATAGATTCTTATGAAAAACATTTTAGTAACCACCGATTTTTCAGAAAAGTCAATCGCTTCACTACACGTTGCGATTAACTTAGCTAAGCAACACAATGCCAAAGTATATGTGTTGCACGCCATTGAACTTCCTATCCGCTTAATGACCGAAAGTCAAGTATCGGTACCCGAAGCAATGTATTTTCTCAACCTTACTAAACAGCGTTTCAACGACCTTAAAAAGGAAATTGATACCACTGTCGAAGTGATTGACCTTGTTGAAACTGCTCCGCTACCCGAAGCTGTGGAAGAAGTTGTAAAGAAATACCATATCGACCTTGTGTTTATGGGCTCTAATGGGGCTTCAGGCGCCAAAGAACTCTTTATAGGCTCTAATGCTGAAAAAGTAGTCCGCTCTGCCTCTGTGCCTGTATTGGTAATTAAAAATCCACACGAAAAACTCAAAATTAAACATATGATGTTTGGTTGCGATTTCTCTAAACGATTTTTAAAACCTTTTGAAAAGGCATTGAAACTTGCTAAAGTATTTGGTGCTAAGGTTGATTTGGTGTATGTTAATACTCCTTACCAATTTCTCACTACTTCCGAAATAAACAAACGTATGGAAGAGTTCCTTAAAGAAGCTGAACACTCTCATCAGCATTTTGAAACACACGTTTATAACGATATTCGTGTAGAAACAGGAATCTTAAACTATGTGAAGGAAAACAATATAGACCTTATCTGTATGTTCCCTAACGGACGTAAGGGTATTGCTCACTTCTTCAATGGAAGTATCAGTAGCGACCTTGTAAATCACTCCAGCACACCTGTGCTCACTATTAAATTAGAAAAGTAGGAGAATGTTAATGTAAAAAGGCTGTAAGAGTTTTCTTACAGCCTTTTTATTAATCATTAGTCATTAATCATTATTTCACTAATCTTGCTATTTCCTTAAATCCCGGGTGCTCGGCAGTGCGCAAGAGAGCAAAGAGTGCCGCTTCGGTGCTTAATAGAGTAGCTCCTGCATCACGTAGCATTGTGAGCCCGATGTGCTTATTGCTTTCGGTACGCGAAGATACTGCATCGGCAATTACGGATACTTCATAACCTTCAGCGAGCAAATCGAGTGCAGTTTGGTAAATACAGATATGGGTTTCAATACCTATGAGCAATACGTGCTTGCGATTGTTAGCCTTAAGTTCTTTGCGGAACTCAGCATTACCCCAAGCTGAAAAGCTACTTTTCTTCACGGAGGTTTTGCCTTCTAATATCTCAGCAATCACAGGGTGAGTAGCACCCAACTTATCGGGCATTTGCTCCACCCAAATGATAGGAAGCTCTAAGAGCTTGCACCCCTCAATAAGAATCCTGCTGTTGTGTAACACCTCTTCCGATTTATAAACGATTTGCGATAACTTTCCTTGAATATCAAGGATTACCAATTGTGTATTTTCTGTTGTCATACTATTGATTATTATTAATTGATACTATTTTATCTCTTATCTAAGTCGAATCCTGCTCTTCTCATTAAAGCATCTATAGAGGGCTCTTTTCCACGAAAGCGTTTGTAAAGGGTCATTTCCTTCTCACTACTACCTTTGCTGAGCACTTCTCTGCGGAAACGAGTAGCTACCTCAGTATTAAAAATACCTGCTTCCTTAAAGACTTCAAAAGCATCAGCATCTAACACTTCCGACCATTTGTAACTATAATACCCTGCGGCATAGCCTCCACTAAAAATATGTGAAAAGGCGGGCGAAATACACATCGCTTCCACAGTTGGATACAGTTGGGTTTCTTTGGTAACTGTTTGTTCGAAAGTGCGAACATCTTCAAGGCGTTCCAAATGAGGATAGGTATGCCACGCCATATCTAAGAACCCAAAGTTTAACTGACGCACACTTAAAAGTCCTTCCATAAAGACACTGGCTTCTTTTATTTTTTGCACCCATTCTATGGGCAAAGGCTCACCTGTTTGGTAATGCGTTGCAAAAAGGCGCAAGGTTTCTTCTTCGTAACACCAGTTCTCCATCAGCTGGCTGGGAAGCTCTACAAAGTCGCGGGCTACATTAGTGCCGCTTAGAGAAGGATACGTAACCTTAGAAAGCATACCGTGAAGAGCGTGCCCAAACTCGTGGAAGAGAGTTGTCAGTTCGTTGAAGGTGAGTAAGGAAGGAGCCGAAGCAGTAGGACGCGTGAAGTTACACACTATGGAAATGTGTGGACGCGAATCTTTTCCCTCAGTATCAGTATATTGCTCTTTATAAGAGGTCATCCACGCACCATTGCGTTTGCCTGTACGTGGAAAGAAATCGGTGTAGAAAAGGGCGAGATATTCTCCTTTATCATCGGTTACTTTGTAGGTTTGTACTTCGGGGTGATACTTTTCTACCTCATCGGTAAGGGTGAAGTGCAAACCGTAGAGCTTATGTGCTACTGCAAACATTCCTTCCACTGCTTTATCCAAAGATAAGTAGGGTTTTAATAGAGAGTCATCTATTTGATAGCGCTGTTGTTTCAGTTTTTCGGCATAATAAGCAAAATCCCATTGCTGAAAGTCATCAAGTCCTGAAAAGGCTTTTAGCTCTTCCAATTCTTTGATTGCTTGCGGTTTGGCTTTAGCTAAAAGTTTATTTAAGAAATCCATAACCTTTTCTGATGTTTCTGCCATACGTTCTTCTAATACCAAAGAGGCATAATCGGGATAACCCAACAGTGAGGCGCGTTGGGTACGTAACTCAGCGATACGCAACACATTGGCTTCGTTATTATAAGCACTATCACCTGCACAACGGCTATGATAGTCAATAAAAAGTTTACGGCGTAACTCACGGTTATTAGCATATTTCATCACGGCGGTATAGACAGGCAGGTCGAGGGTAATCACCCAGCCTTCTTTATGGTGCTTTTTGGCTTCGGTAGCGAGCATCTCTAATACAAAGTCGGGTAGACCGCTGAGCTCTTCTTTATGGGTAATCACCCATTGGTAATGCTGTGTTTCAGCCAATACATTTTCTGAAAACTTCAGTTTGAGGCGCGCCAATTCCTTGTCAATTCTGCGCAAATGCTCTTTATCATTCGATGATAAATTTGCACCATTGCGAGTAAAACTCTTATAAGTCTTTTCAAGGAGAGTATGTTGTTCTGGTGAAGCGGAAAGGTAATTGCGGGTTTTGTAAACTGCTTCAACACGTTTAAAAAGCGCTTCGTTCAAACGGATATCGTTGCTGTAATCAGTGAGCAGAGGCGAGATGCGTTGAGCTTCTGCTTCCAGGGTTTCGTTCGTTTCGGCACTGTTCAAGTTGAAGAACATCGCCGTAAGTCGGTCGAGTTCTAATCCCACATAAGCCAAAGGCTGTATTGTATTCATATAGGTAGGCACTTCTGGATTATGAGCAATGGTATCGATTTCTTTGAGGCTTTTGGCAATAGCTTTTTGGATGGCTGGTAGATAGTCGGTAGGAGCAAAGCGCGAAAAGGGCGCTGCGTTATAAGGTGTTTGGAACATATAGGTTGTTTTTTATTATAAGAGTGCAAATATATATCTTTATGCGGGAATTAGCAAATTAGCAGAAGAGTAAACAGATAAATGATACTAATTTTTTTAGTAAAAAGAAAAATATTGAAATATAAAGGTAGAAAAAGGAAAATGAATTTTGGAGCCTTCTGAGACGAACCTAAAGCGAACCTAAGGCGAAGGTAAGGCGAAGCTAAGACGAAGAAAAGGTGTTTTTAAGTTGATTTTGAGGTGATAAGAAGAGGGTTTTAAGTTGACTGAAGTTTTAAATTTTGTTAAAGCCAATTTTCTAAACGAAACATTTCTGACTATAGCCAACAGAAGACAAATTTGTCAATTAAAAAATGTTTTGTACCTTTGCACTCATTATGAAAATACTCTATTTACACGGTCTCGATAGCTACTTACAAGATGATAGGCGCGCAGTGCTCACCCCTTACGGTGAAATCTTCGCCCCTACGATTGACTATCGGAATGCGCCTAACCTCTTTGCTGAGTTACAAAAAGAGTATGCTGAGGTTGATGTGCTTGTAGGTTCGAGTCTTGGAGGGCTCATTGTCTATTACCTCGCTCAAAAGCTTGAAAAACCTTGCTTGTTGTTCAATCCTGCGCTTACCTATCGACACGAAGTGCCTTTTAACACCCAACCCAACCCTAATTACCGCGCTTATATGCAGATAGTTATCGGTTTGCAGGACGACGTCATTACACCGTGGGAGTCGCTATCAGTTCTCCGAGAAGATATGAGTCCTCAGCAAAATATAGAAATTCACCTCTTGAATACTATGGCACACACTTACCCCATAGAGATTTTTGAAAAAGAAGTGAAGGAGTTTTTTGAGGTAAAAGGAGGGAGCCACACGGGCAGATAGCAGGTAAAAAGATAAATAAGGACTAAATATTAATCATTAAAAATTAATAACTAAATATAATGTATCCACTGAGAAGAAACCGCCGTTTGCGCGTAAACGATACGGTACGTAGTTTGGTAAAAGAAACGATTGTTACCCCGAATGATTTTCTTGTACCTCTCTTTGTAGTTGAAGGTACTGGCGTAAAAGAAGAAATAGCCTCTATGCCGGGTTATTACCGTTATAGCCTCGACCTATTGGCAAAAGAAGTAAAAGAGCTCTGGAGCTTAGGACTCAAATCGGTATTACTGTTTGTGAAAGTGCCTGACGCTCTCAAAGACAACAAAGGCGTAGAAGCAGCCAACCCCAATGGTTTGATGCAACGCGCTATTAAAACTGTGAAAGAAGCAGTACCCCAAATGCTCGTAATGACTGATGTAGCACTCGACCCTTATTCTATTTATGGTCACGATGGGATTGTGGAAAACGGACGCATTGTGAACGATGCTACTGTAAATGCTCTTTGTACAATGGCACTCTCACACGCTCAGGCAGGTGCTGATTTCATCGCGCCCAGCGATATGATGGACGGACGTATCCTCGCCTTGCGTGAAACCCTTGAAGACAATAGCTTTGAGCACGTAGGGATAATGGCTTATAGTGCCAAGTACGCCTCAGCTTTCTACGGACCTTTCCGCGATGCACTCGACAGTGCTCCCGTAGACCAACAGGATATTCCTAAGGATAAGAAAACTTACCAAATGGACTATCACAACCGCCTCGAAGCTTTACGCGAAACCCGTATGGATATAGAGGAAGGTGCTGATATTGTGATGGTAAAACCAGGGCTTTGCTATTTAGACATCGTTCGCGAGGTGAAGAATATGAGCGAAGTGCCCGTGGCTGTTTACCAAGTATCGGGTGAATACGCGATGCTGAAAGCTGCTGCTGCCAACGGTTGGCTCGACCACGATGCTGTAATGATGGAACAAATTGTGAGTATCAAGCGTGCCGGTGCTGACCTTATCGCTAGCTATTTTGCTAAGGAAGTCGTAAAACTTTTATAGGCAACAGTCTCCCTGAGGGAGATAAATTGAACAAATCACACCAAATCAAACAGGGAATCTATATCTTTGTTTAATTTTCTTATTGATTTTTGTTTAATTTCTATGACTTTAGTCATACTTCTTTACAAAACAAGAATACTTAATTAATTTTCATAGCGCAAGCTATATTTCTTTATACACTAATGAAAAAACACTTTTTAACATTCGCCACTATGGCACTTTTAACCGCTTGTGGTGGCGGAACGAACAACAATAACACCACCACTGATAGTACTACCCAAGAGGCAACTACTACTGCACCTGCCCCTTCAAACAGTGCACCAGAGCCCGATTTTCCCGATTGGCAAAACAACAAAGGGATAGGTCCCGTGAAGACCATCACCCCACCCTTAGCCGATACCCCCGATGTAGCAATGGTAGCCAAAGGAGAAGAAACTTTCAACACCTATTGCACTGTGTGCCATCGTCCTAAAAAGCGACTCACAGGACCTGCGATGATAGGTTTGCTCGACCGCCGTACGCCAGAGTGGGTGATGAATATGATTCTCAATCCCGATGTGATGGAGAAGCAAGACCCTATCGCCAAGAAGTTGGTAGAAGAGTATAACACCTTAATGCTCAACCAGCGCTTGAACGAACAGCAAGCTCGTGAAGTTTTGGAGTACATCAGAACAATAAAATAAGAAATAATTGTTCATTATTTATTTTTTTGTATCTTTGCCGAGTGAATAACTTAAAATAAGAATCACTAATGAAGAAGCTTGCACTCAGCTTAGCTATTATAACAAGTGTTACACTTATATAAAAGGCAGTTGGTAGCGACTGCCTTTTTCTATTATACCCTTATGGAACCTATTTCTGTAATAATTATTCTTACTACACTCGTGCTTTCAGCCTTCTTTTCGGGGTTTGAAATCGCTTACGTGTCGTCTAACAAAGTACACGTAGAAATCCTTAAAAAGCAAGAAGGAGTGATTGCTAATGTGCTTACCAAACTCACCCGAAAGCCTTCTAAACTGCTGGCTACTATGCTTGTGGGCAATAACGTAGCTCTTGTAGTGTATGGGTTTGAAATGGGAAAGGTAATGACAGTTCTTTTGCCTCCTTTCTTCCAAAATGTCCTTTGGCATACCATTATTTCTACCCTCATAATTCTCATCACGGCAGAGTTTATGCCCAAAGTGTTCTTCCAGATTTATGCAAACCAACTTCTAAAAGTATTTGCTATTCCTGCGTACTTTTTCTATCTGCTGTTCTATCCGTTTTCCAGCTTTGTGATGTGGATATCCGACTTTGTCTTACGAGTATTCTTCAAGACGAAAGGCGATTATGTGCCTCTTTCGTTCTCTAAAGTAGAGCTGGTAGATTACATCTCCGAACAGATGGAAAACGCTCCTAAAAAAGAAGAGGTAGATAGTGAGGTGCAGATGTTCCAAAACGCCTTGGAGTTCTCGGGCGTAAAAGCACGTGAAATAATGATTCCGCGTACTGAAATAGTAGCCGTGGAGCTCAATGAATCTATTGAAAATCTTATTGCTACCTTTGTGTCATCAGGGTTTTCCAAAATATTGATATACAACGAAAATATAGATGATATTCTAGGTTACGTGCACTCTTTCGATATGTTCAAGAAACCAAAAACCATCAAGGAAGTGCTTATTCCTATTGTGAACATCCCTGAAACTATCCAGATAAACGAAGTACTAAACATTCTCACCCGCAAACGCAAGAGTATGGCAGTAGTGCTCGATGAGTATGGTGGAACTTCGGGCATTGTAACCTTAGAAGATATCGTAGAAGAACTCTTTGGCGAAATAGAAGACGAGCACGACAAAGATAAGTTTATAGAAGAACAAATATCCGACACTGAATATCTTTTTTCAGCGCGTTTGGAGGTCGAATACCTCAATGAAACCTATCATTTGGATATCCCAGAAAGCGAGGAATACGAAACGCTTGGCGGTTTTATAGTGCTTCACAACGAAGGAATTCCTACTCAAGGCGAAGTGATAGAGATTCCTCCTTTTATCTTCACCATCGAAGCCTGCTCACAGACTAAAATAGAAACCGTAAGACTTACTGTGAATAACGAATAGCGAAAAGAGATTAATCCCCTTTAAAAATAATGTATCAACCCCTGTTAAAGAATTAAGGTACAGGGTCGAAAAAGGATTACTGCAATACCTTATTAACTATTAATCACTAATCATTAACCATTAAAAAAAGACCCTCCCTTTCGGAAGAGTCTTTTTTCACAATGCATATAAATACTACTACTAACTCCAAAATGAATACTTTTAAGTTGATAAAATTTTATGAACTTAAAAGTATTTGTTTTTTCTCATAAAATTTTGTCTTTAAATAGCCTAATAAATGACTTTGTAATTTAGTTTTTTCAGTCTTTGCTTTAATGATTCAATGTTTCTTATAGTAATTTTGATTAACAATGTTTATTTTAGCAATCTCTGTGTCTTCTCAAAATCTTGTTTCAATGAATAATTTTTATCTAACAATGTTTCTTATAGCAATTTTTCAGTAATTTTGTTTAATTCAGTTTTTTCAAGCAATTTTTAGTGTCATCATTTATTATGATTTAAATGCACTTGCAAGTTTCACTAACATCCCGTCTGTCAAACTTACATTATCTATATAGAAAATAGCGTGCCAAAAATGATAAAGTAGCCTTTTTTATATTTAAACATCTTATTATCAGTGTTTAATACTATTTTGGATTCTTTGTCTCAATATCCCTAAAATCTCTATTTTGTGTATACGCTACACGATTGACCTGTATAATATTCTCATTTTACACGGCTCATTTTCAGTTTTCTCCCGCACGAAAAAGAAGTAGTATCAAAATTCACACTAAACAAGATAATTGATATTATTCTGTTTCTTCAGTTCTTAATACCATCGTCTTACCGCCCTCTTAACTTTCCTTATTTGTCGATTTATTTCCCTCAAAAATCCATTTTATTCTTTATTTTTATCTATTCATAATCAACTATTTATATACCCTTTCTATACCAATCGTACAAGATTCGTATAAGCTTCCTATAAGCTCTCTATAAGCTAATCCCACCCAATTTACAGCTTATCTTTCACCTTTTACCCAACTCACCTCCTTCGAACTTCTTCGTTATCTTCCGGAAGTTCAAATTCATTTCTGATACCTCAAAGTTTTTCTGATATTTTCTAAGTCTCTCAGAGATTCCTCAAGTCTAAAATTTAAAAATCTTCTTGCTTTTCAGGAAAAAATCAGTATCTTTGTAAAAAAAAATAATAGAATTATGAGTATTGCAGTATTAACACAGAATCCAAATGTTCAGTTTATAACCGATAGTAATGGAAGAACAGTATCAGCCATAGTTCCTATAAGTGAATATAATACTATGTTGAAAATCATAAAACAATATGATTCCGATGATGAGTTTACAGAAGAAGAACTAAAAAGAATAGCTTTATCACATCAGCAAGCTAAAGAGGGAAAAATGGTGAAGAGTGAAGAAGTTTTTAAAATGCTAAGAGCTGAGTATGGAAATAAATTGGACTAATGAGGCTATTGAAAGCTTTAGAGATACACTTCGCTATTGGAGTAAACGAAATTGTAATAACGATTATTCCAATAAAATTATTGATGAGGTAGAAAAAACTGAAGTTTTTCTAAAAGAAAATCCTATGTTACTTTCAAAATTTGTAGAAGAGGTTAAATTATATAAAATACTAATTATGAAAGGGAAGTTTGCTTTGTATTACGATTTTATAGAAGAAGAAAACCTAATTGTAATAAAATTTTTTAGAAGCACCAAGCAAAAACCTTTAGAGTAGTTTTTTAAGTTGCAAAAAGAAATGATTACCACAGAAGAGCTAAAAAACAATTCTTTTAAAATAGTAGATTAACAAAACTTATGACCGAATCCCTATTTTTTACTTGTGAAGAAATAGAGCTCAACCCTCGTGCATATTGGGGAGAGCTTTTGCAAATAGCTTTTGTAAATAAGGGGCAATATTTTTCTATAAGTAGATTAGCTTATGAAGAAGAACTTTATTTTGAATACGATGAGCAAACACATTATATTTACGCCTTGTGCCAAGATGTAGAGTTTAATTTGAAAGCCAATGCCTTGCATATCCATATCACAAAAGCCCTAAAAGGGAATTGCCCTTTCAGTACTATTACAATACAATTACCTTCTTCCTCTGTTGATTTAGAAGAAGTGTTGCAAGAATTAAAAAAGAAAGTCCGATAAAAGAATTATCGGACTTCTTCATTAACCAACCAAAACTTTAAATTATGAAAACTATTATTTGAAGTTTACAATGAGCTACCACCCTCATTGCGAGGCAAAGGTACGAATAAAACAGTACTTGTCAAGTGTATTTTTAAGTTTAACAAAAGTTTAATATAAAAGGGGCTTATATAGCCCCTTTTTAGCGTAATTTTAATACTTACGACACTTATTCTTTAAGATTTTATTTACCATTTTTATTTGGCATTACGCGCTTCAATCCACTTGCGGGCATTGATAAACGCCTCTAACCAAGGACTAACCGCTGTTTTTTCACTCGGATAGTACGCCCATTGCCAAGGGAAAACCGAACGCTCTATATGAGGCATCGTTACCAAATGTCGTCCTGTTTTGTCACATAGCATAGCTGTGTTGTAATCAGAGCCATTAGGGTTGGCAGGGTACTCCTGATAAGCGTATTTACCTACGATATTATATTCGGCTTCTGCCAATGGCAAGTGGAATTTCCCTTCGCCGTGTGATATCCATACCCCTAAGGTACTACCGGCAAGGGTGGAGAGCATCACCGAGTTGTTCTCTGGAATGGTTACTGATACAAAGCCACTTTCGTGTTTGCCACTATCGTTATGCCACATTTTTCCGTGTTCTGCGTGCTCAGGATTGATGACTTCTAATTCCATAAATAACTGACAGCCATTACAGATACCTACCGAAAGGGTGTCAGGGCGGGCAAAGAAGTTGTCTAACGTTTTTTTAGCTTGCTCGTTGTAAAGCAAAGCACCTGCCCAACCTTTGGCACTGCCTAACACATCGGAATTAGAGAAACCACCTACAGCTCCTATAAATTGTACATCTTCTAAGGTTTCACGTCCGCTGATAAGGTCGGTCGTATGCACATCTTTCACATCAAAGCCTGCTAAGTATAGGGCATTTGCCATTTCGCGCTCGGAGTTGCTACCCTTTTCGCGTATCACTGCTGCTATAGGGCGTTTGCCTGCGGGGCGTGCGGGTTTTTCGCCCGTGAAATGCGCTGGGAAAGTGTATTGTAAAGGCTGTTCGGAGTAGTTTTGATAACGCTCGGTCGCCTTGTCATTTTTCGTTTGTTGTTTGTCTAACAAATAAGAAGTGAGATACCACACATCGCGCAATTCGGGGATATTGAAATGGTACGATTTTCCGAAATGGTGAATAGTAAGTTCTTGTGAAGTAGTTACTTCGCCTATATTAGCCCATTCTAAGAAGTGTGCTTCCAAAGTAGCTTCAATGCTGCTATCGGCTTGAATTACTACCCCTGCGTTTTCAGCAAAAAGGGTTTTGATAAGGTCTTCATCGGCTGAAAGTCCGCTCAAATCGATAGTAGCTCCTAAGTCGTTTTCGGCAAAACACATCTCTAAAAGCGTTGTGATAAGTCCGCCACTACCAATGTCGTGTCCTGCTTGTATTTTACCTTCTTTTATCAGTTCTTGGAGTGCATTAAAGGCGTCTTTAAAGTAGGTAGCATCTTTGATGGTAGGGGCTTCCTCGCCTATACGGTTGAGGATTTGGGCAAAAGCTGAACCTCCTAATTTAAAACTATCGTCCGAAAAGTTGATATAGTAAATATTACCTCCGTTCTTTTTGAACACAGGCTCTACTACTTTTTGCACGTCGGTACAATGGGCAGCCGCCGAAATAATCACCGTACCTGGGGCAATCACATCACCACCGTCGGGGTATTTTTGTTTCATCGATAGGGAATCTTTACCGGTAGGGATATTGATACCCAATTCAATCGCAAAATTAGAAGCGGCTTCTACAGCTTCGTACAAACGCGCATCTTCTCCTTTATTACGGCACGCCCACATCCAGTTGGCTGAAAGCGATACACTTTGCAAGCCGTCTTTTAGTGGCGCCCAAACGATGTTAGTCAGTGCTTCGGCAATAGCATTGCGACTGCCTGCGGTAGGGCTGATGAGTGCCGTAAGAGGCGAATGACCAATACTGGTAGCGATTCCTTCTTTGCCATTGTAATCCAAAGCCATAACCCCAACGTTGTTCAAAGGGAGTTGTAGTGCGCCTGCACATTGTTGTTTGGCGACTTTGCCCCCTACACAACGGTCTACCTTATTAGTAAGCCAGTCTTTACAAGCCACACTTTCTAATTGTAGTACTTGTACCAAATAGTTCTGTAACTGACTTGCATAGTAGTGTAACTCTTCGTAATTAGTAACTACTGTTTCATCGGTCATTATCGTTTTTGGCGAACTGCCAAAGAGCGCGCTGAGGTCTAAATCCATTGGGTGAGTACCTTTCTTTGCAGAAGCAATGCTGAAATGCTTGTCGCTGGTAACTACGCCCACTTCGTACATAGGCGCACGTTCACGGTCGGCAATGGTTTTCAGTTTGGTAATAGCCTTTTCGGGCAAAACCAATCCCATACGCTCTTGAGATTCATTGCCTATAATTTCCTTGTCCGATAGGGTAGGGTCGCCTACGGGCAGTTTGTCTAAGTCGATTTTACCACCAGTTTCTTCTATGAGTTCTGAGAGACAGTTGAGGTGTCCGCCAGCTCCGTGATCGTGTATAGAAATGATAGGATTCTCGTCCGATTCTACCATTGCGCGGATCGCATTGGCAGCGCGTTTTTGCATTTCGGGGTTAGAACGCTGTACCGCATTGAGCTCGATACCTGCACCAAAAGCGCCAGTATTGGCAGATGATACGGCAGCCCCTCCCATCCCGATGCGGTAGTTTTCACCGCCTAAGATAACGATTTTGTCGCCTTCCTTGGGGGTGTGCTTTATGGCTTGTGAGGCTTTGGCATACCCCACGCCTCCTGCTTGCATAATCACTTTGTCAAAGCCTAATTTGCGTCCGCCTTCTTCGTGTTCAAAGGTGAAGAGAGAGCCCGTAATGAGTGGTTGCCCGAATTTATTACCAAAATCACTTGCCCCGTTAGAGGCTTTGATGAGGATATCCATTGGCGTTTGGTACAACCATTGGCGTTCAGCCATTCCTTTTTCCCAAGGGCGGTCTTCTTCTAAGCGAGGGTAAGCAGTCATATACACCGCTGTTCCTGCCAAAGGCAAAGAACCTTGTCCGCCAGCGAGACGGTCGCGTATTTCACCCCCCGAACCGGTAGCTGCCCCATTGAAAGGCTCTACCGTAGTGGGGAAGTTGTGGGTTTCGGCTTTGAGTGAGAGTACAGCCTCAAAAGGTTTTACCTCGTAGAAATCGGGTTTATCGGCACTTTTTGGTGCGAACTGGTCGACAGTAGCCCCTTTGATGAAAGCTACATTATCCTTATAAGCCGAAACAATGCTATTAGGGTGTTCTTGTGAAGTCTTTTTAATGAGTTTGAAGAGGGTAGAAGGTTTTTCCTCACCATTGATAACAAAAGTGCCGTTGAAGATTTTATGTCGACAGTGTTCGGAGTTGATTTGTGAGAAGCCAAACACCTCCGAGTCGGTGAGTTTGCGCCCCAATTGTTGAGAGAGATTTTGTAAATAGGCAACTTCTTCGGCGCTTAGCGCAAGTCCTTCTTGCTGGTTATACACCTCGATATCATCAATTTCAAGTGTTGTTTGCGGGGTGATAGCTATTGTAAAGCTGTCTTGGGTAAGACCGTTGTATCGCTCAAAGAGCATAGGGTCGAAAGGAGTATTGGGGTCGGTTACCTCGTGGAACTCCTCAATACGGGTAATCCCGTGGATGTCCATATTTTGGGTAATTTCCACCGCATTGGTACTCCAAGGGGTAATCATCGCCGCGCGGGGTCCGATGAAAGTACCGCTAAGGGTAGGGGAGGGGAGTTGCTGGGCATTGCCAAACAGCCATTTCAGTTTGTTGAGGTCGGTCTCAGTAAGGGTAGCTTCGGTAGCTACCACATAAATAGTGTTTTTGGGGTTTTTAAAGAAGAGAAGCATTATTATCCAATTAACGATTAGCAATTAACAATTAATAATTCAGTTATTGAGTAGTATTTTTCAAAAAGTTAGGTAGCATTAGTAAGAAAGGTATGCTGTTTTTGCAAGCTACCATTGCCATTGCTAAAAGAGCTACCATACCTAGTTTTTTCATAGGTGTTTTTTCTAAGATGAAACTTGCGACAAAGATACAAAATAATTATGAATAATATATTAAAAACTTTCTAATTAAAAGAATAAATTATTTTTATAGCAGGAGTACTCATTATACACCTCTAAGAACCCAGATTTGTACCACTGTTCTTCATCTTTTGTTCGTTGTTTCTTCGTCTTTTGTTCGTCTTAGCTCCGAATAACGTTTGATTATAAAGCTATTACAGCTAAGCTGTCTACTGCTTTCGTCATAGATTATTTCTATAATAGAACTTGCTCCAAAGGTATGAAACAAATTGTAATTGGCAACAGATAAAGCCTTCGTTTTTATTTATGAGTCTGGAAATATTCATACACTTTCTTACCCATAAAACCTGCTACTTGGGTAAGCTCCTCTAAAGTAGCTTCTCTTATGCGTTTTACCGATTTAAAATGTTGCAAGAGTGTTTCTTTAGTCTTTTCTCCTATACCCTCTACACCATCAAGCTCCGATACAATAGCCGATTTACTCCGCTTCTGCCGGTGGAAGGTAATCCCAAAACGGTGAGCTTCATCACGTAACTGCTGTATCACTCGCAAGGTTTCCGAACGCTTGTCTAAATACAATGGAATACTATCCTCAGGGAAATATATTTCTTCCAAACGCTTCGCAATACCTATAATAGCTATCTTTCCGCGCAGTTCTAATTGCTCTAAGGCTTTTAATGCCGAAGACAATTGTCCCTTCCCGCCGTCTATTACAATCAGTTGAGGCAGAGGCTGCTCCTCGTCCAATAATCTTCGATAACGTCTATACACGGCTTCTTCCATCGAGGCAAAATCGTTAGGCCCTTCTACGGTTTTCACGTTAAAATGGCGATAATCTTTCTTGCTCGGCTTCGCATTCTTAAATACTACACACGCCGATACGGGATTCGTACCCTGAATATTCGAGTTGTCAAAACACTCAATATGTACCGGTGGGACAGAGAGGTGCAAGTCGCGTTGCATCTGGGTGAGAATACGGTTCGTATGGCGTTCGGGGTCTACTATTTTCTCCTGTTTGAATCTATCTTGACGGAAGTGTTTGGCATTGCGCATCGATAGGTCTAAGAGTTGTTTTTTCTCACCTGCCTTAGGAATAGTCGCTTGTAATCCTTCTGAAAGAGTAACCTCAAAAGGCACAATAATCTCTTTGGAATTAGAGAAGAAACGTTCACGAATATCAATAATAGCGTATTCCAAGAGCTCTCTATCGGTTTCTTCCAATTTCTTTTTAATCTCCAAAGTATGAGCTCTCACAATCGCTCCGTAGGCTACTTGTAGGAAATTTACATAACCGTACTCTTCGTCCGAAACGATAGAAAATACATCTACATTGCTAATTTTACTACTTACGATGGTCGATTTTGCCTGATAGTTCTCTAAACTCTGTATCTTTTGCTTGATGAGATGTGCTTCTTCAAACCGCATTTCCGAAGCCAGTGCCATCATCTCCTCCTTAAACTGATGTAATGCATCTTTGAAATTCCCTTTGAGGATTTCTACAATCTGCTGAATATTCTGGTTGTAATCTGCTTCGTTTTGGTATCCTTCACAAGGCCCTTTACAATTTTTCAGATGATATTCCAAGCACACTTTAAACTTGTGGTTAGCGATGTTTTGCGGAGATAAATCGTAATTACAATTGCGCAGAGCGAAGAGCTCTTTTATCAAATCTAAAAGTGTGTGTACGGTTTTCATACTGGTATAAGGGCCAAAGTACAACGAACCGTCTTTCACTACCCTACGCGTAGAGAATACGCGTGGAAATCGTTCTTTCTTCACACATATCCAAGGATAGCTCTTGTCGTCTTTTAGGAGAATGTTATAGCGCGGTTGGTATTTCTTGATAAGGTTGTTTTCGAGTAGTAATGCATCACTCTCGGTAGCTACGACTATGTGTTCTATACGCACAATTTTCCTCACCAAAATACGTGTTTTGGCATTGTCGTGTTCCTTTTGAAAATAAGAAGAAACGCGCTTTTTCAAATTGACGGCTTTCCCTACATAAATAAGCGTGTCAGTAGCATCGTAAAACTGATAGACACCAGGATTATTAGGTAAGGTTTGCAATTGAATTTCGATAGAAGGAAACATAAACAATTAGTAATTAATAACTGATAATTAATAATTAAAAAGAGGTTGTCCTTACGGGCAACCTCTTTTTATGTGTAACAAAAGAGTTAGAGAAACAACTATTTTACTAAGTTGATTTCAACACGACGGTTGAGCTCTCTACCTTTCTTAGTTTTGTTAGAAGCGATTGGTTTATCAGGACCAAAACCTTTAGCAGTAAGACGAGCAGGGTTTATACCTTTATCAATTAAGTAAGCTTTAACAGCGTAAGCTCTATCTTCTGATAATTTTTGGTTCTTAGCTCTCTTACCACTGATATCAGTGTAACCCTCAATAGAGAATTTAGCGTTCTTGTATTGGTTCAATACGTCAACGATTTGGTTCAATACAGTAGCTGATTCAGGACGGATAGTAGCTTTGTTCACATCAAACAAGATAGTTTTTGCAAAATCGTTCAATTTCTTTTGAACTTCTTGAGTTACTTCAGGGCAACCGTTGTTTGAAGCAGGACCAGGTACATCTACGCATTCGTCGTCTTTGTCAAGTACACCGTCACCATCGGTATCAGGCCAAGGGCAACCGTTGTTTTCTTTAGGACCAGCTACGTCTTTACATTGGTCTACGTTATCTGGCACACCATCACCATCAGTATCAGGGCAACCGTTAAATTCAGCTGGACCAGCTTCATCAGGACAAGCATCATCTTTATCAGCGATACCATCATTGTCTCTGTCTGGGCAACCTTTCAATTCTGGTTTACCAGCTTCATCAGGACAAGCGTCGTCTTTATCAGCTACACCGTCATTATCGCGGTCTGGGCAACCTTTCAATTCTGGTTTACCTGGTTCATCTGGACAAAGGTCATCTTTGTCAGCTACACCATCTTTATCGCGGTCTTTTTTACCAAATTTAATGGTAATACCGGCAGCGTGTTGGAAGTAATCCTCTTTTGAATCAGATTGGAAAGTAGGGTGGTAAGCTGTCTGCAAGTTAATACCGATGTTTTCGGTAAACCAAAAGTTTACACCACCACCACCTAAGGCGCGGAATTTACCTTCGTTGTCAATAGCGGCATAACCACCACCTACTTGTAAGAATGGGTCAAACCATTTTACTTTCTCTTTGTTCCAAAGAGATTTAAAGTGGTATTGCAATGCTAAGTCTGCAGACCAGAAAGAAAAATCTACTTTTTCTCCGTCTTTAACATAACCGAATCCTTTTTCGATTTTGTTTAAAGAACCTGATAATTCAGCAGAAAAACCAGCTCCGATATATCTACCTACTGAAAGACGAGAAACTGCTGGAAGGATATTGATATCGCTTGGACCTCCCCAGTCTTTCATTAAGTCCCCGAATGCATCAGGGGTACGAATATCAACGGAGTTCACTCCAAATCCTATTTGCCAAGGACTGTCTTCATCTTGTGCTTGAACTGCCACTGAAAAAGCAGCAGCTAAAGCAAATAAAGTTACTTTGATTTTCTTCATACTTAAAAAATGAATTTTGATTACTATTTTAATTTTGGTGCAAATATAAGTATTATTTTAATACAAAATCATTTTAGAGATATTTTTTTATTAATTTTAACATTTCTTATTCTTTTTAATCTCTCCAAAATAGAGGTTTTTTAACCTTTATATATTTGCTTATTTTCTTCGTATATACTTTAAAATGAAGTACTTATTTATTTGTTATAGCCATTTTACCAAAGCGAAATCTTGGCGGTGTGGCAATAAATTATTTTTAGGGAAAATTCTTATTGCTAAGTGTAAAGCACCTGGATATTCTGAGGCAATTTCCAATTGATAGGTGGCTTTGTTGCCTTCTTGAGCCACTACCGTAAACTCACTTGTCGAGAGTACTTTAAACTTATCGTCTTTATGTTGGGCTACTACCAATTCTACTCCTACGTCTTCAGGACGTAATTCTCCTAATTCTAAGGTAATTTCACCTTTGTATATCTTGCCAATAGAAATGAGTTGCTCGTTGCGATTAGGCACTTTAAAGCTCACTACCTTTATGTTATCCCATTCTTGAGTTACTTTGCGTTTCCAGTTCGAAAGTTCAATAGCGATTGCAAAGTGATTGTCTTTAATCTTGGTTACGCGCTCAGTCATTGGGTAATAGTATTGCTTTTCGTAATCAGTGAGCATACGAGTAGTGGTAAAGTTTACCGCCACTTTGGCAATCGTATTCTTAATGAGTGCACACCAGCGTGATGAGATGCCATCTTTATTCTTATCATAGAATATAGGAGCTATCTCGTCTTCAATAATGTTGTAAATCGTCTCTGCATCCATTTCGTCTTGATACTGCTGGTTTTCGTAGGAGCGTTCCATAGGGAGAGCCCAACCGGCATCTTCCCGATAACCTTCTACCCACCAACCATCAAGTACGCTGAAGTGCATTACTCCGTTCATCGCAGCTTTTTCACCACTGGTTCCTGAGGCTTCTAGCGGACGTGTAGGGGTATTCATCCATACATCTACCCCTTGTACCATATGGCGCGCGAGCTCCATATCGTAGTTAGGAACGAATAATATCTTGCCTAAGAACTGTGGTAATTTCGAGATTTCCACAATATTCTTAATCAAATCCTGTCCTGCTTTGTCGGCAGGGTGGGCTTTACCGGCAAAGATGAACTGTACAGGACGCTCAGGATTGTTCACTATTTTATCCAAACGCTCTATATTGGTAAAGAGCAAATGAGCGCGTTTGTAGGTTGCAAAACGACGCGCAAAACCAATGGTGAGGATATCTTCGCGTAAGTTCTCTTTGATTTCCACTAACTGACGTGGAGAGAAATAAGGGGTGTTCTTCTCTAAACGTAGCTTTTGTTCTACACGGCGCAAGAGCTTAGAACGAAGAGCCGTTTTGATTTCCCACACGCGTTGGTCAGATACCTTATAGATGCCCTCAAAGCTCTTAGGGTCGTAGTGGTGTGTTTTGTAGTCTTTGCCAAACACCTCGTTTTCTACTTCTTTCCACAAGCCAGCTGTCCACGTAGGTTGGTGTACCCCATTGGTTACATAGCTAATGTGAAGTTCTTCGGGCATATAACCTGGCCACAAGTCTTTGAGGATTTCTTTACTTACCTCGCCGTGTAGCCAGCTCACACCGTTTACTTCTTGCGAAAGGTTCGCTGCGAGGTTACTCATCGAGAATTTCTCGTGTGGGTTTTGCAAGTTTATTTTACCCAAAGCGAGTATTTGTTCCCAATTCACGTGCAATATGTCGGCGTAATTTCCTAAATAAGCGCGTAATAAGCCTTCTTCAAAAGCGTCGTGACCTGCGGGTACTGGGGTGTGAGTAGTAAAGAGTGACGAAGCGCGCACCACTTCCATCGCTTCCGAGAAAGTAAGGTTCTCGTTTTGTATATACTCGCTGAGGCGTTCCAACCCTATAAAGGCAGCGTGCCCTTCGTTGCAGTGGTAAATATCACTGTCGATACCTAGCTTGCGCAACATCTTAATACCTCCTAAACCTAATAACATTTCTTGTTTAAGACGGTTTTCCCAGTCACCTCCATACAAGTGATGGGTGATAGAACGGTCGTCTTCGCGGTTGTTCTCAAAGTCGGTGTCGAGAAGATAAAGCTCTATACGACCTACGTCCACACGCCATACACGTGCATATAGGGTTCTGCCTGGTAAATCTATTGATATAATCAACCATTTTCCACTCTCATCTGTTACAGGTGTTACCGGTATCTTCGAGAAATCTTGTGCCTCGTAGTCGGCTTCTTGGTTACCTGCTGAAGATAGTTTTTGAGTGAAATAACCATAGCGGTATAACAAACCTACCCCAGTAATTTTGGTTGCCTTGTCGCTGGCTTCTTTTAGGTAATCGCCCGCCAAGATACCCAAACCTCCTGAATAAATCTTCAAGGAAGAATGCAAGCCGTATTCCATACTAAAATAAGAGATAGACGGACTTACCATCTCCGATTTCTTAGCCATATAGGCTTGGAAATCACCATATACTTTCGAAAGATTGCGCATAAATACCGCATCTTGCTCCAATTCTTTATAACGAGTAAGTGAGATGCTGTCCAGCAAGGCAATAGGGTTTTTACGCACTTCTATCCATTGGGCTTTATCTATGTATTTAAAAACTTCGTAAGCCTCGTCATTCCAGCACCACCAAAGGTTTTTAGCGAGTTCTTCGAGCGGTTGTAAGGCTTCGGGAATTGCACGGTGGATAATCACACTGCGCCAGTTAGGCGTGTTCACCACCTTCGATTTCTCTAAATATGCCACTCCATCAGTTTCTACCGGAGGCAGACTCTCCACTCTGTCCTCTATATTTTCAAGAGTGAGTTCATAACACTTTATGTAGTATTGTACTAAGTTCTTCCACAGAGCGATTTCTGATACTTTACCTGCTGTTTCGCGAAGCTCTTGGAAGTCTTGTTCTTTCCTGTCTAATAAATTCTGAATATTCTTAGCAATCGCGCCTACTACCTCACCGTAGTTGCTATCGGTGCGCGGTACTACTTCTATCGCTTTTTGTTTTTCGGAGTAATAATCGTTCACCCACTTGCCAAAACCTGCCAAAGTAGTGGTAATGGTAGGCACTTTAAAAGCCAAACTTTCAAGCGGTGTATAACCCCAAGGCTCGTAGTACGATGGGAAAGCGGTGCCGTCTAACCCGATGAGCAAGTCGTAATAAGAAAGGTTGAACACCCCGTCGTTGCCATTGAGATAACTTGGACAGAAAATCACTTTTACCTTATCTTCCTTCCTATTGAAGAGCTGTTGCTCATAAATACGAGTCATTATCACATCGTGATACACATCAGGGAGAATATGGGTAAGGTGCTTTTGTTCGTTTTCGGTAGTTTGCTGAGAGTTGTGCAAATTGTTTAGCAATCCTTGGTTAGGCGCATCGTGAGCTGTAGGAATTAAGATGTAAGCCAAAAGCTCTTTCTTGTTATTAGAATTCCTATTCAGTGCTCCCAAGGCATCAATAAAGGCATCGATACCCTTGTTGCGGAACTCATATCTACCGCTGATAGCTACAATTTTGGTATCCTTGCTAATAGGTTGGGTTACCAAAGCCTGTGCTACGCTGATAAGACGCTGTTTAGCTTCTGTCCGCTTCTTATCAAAATCTTTTTCAGCTGGTACTATGGCGTCGTTGAAGCCATTAGGCGTGATGATATCAGTTTTTCTACTGAGGAAGTGCAACGCTTCTTGGGCAGTAATTTCGCTTACCGTAGTGAAGCAATCGGCTACTTTGGTAGTTTCTTTTTCGAGGAAGTGTTTGTGTTGTACCCCAAACCGATAGGCCATTTCTTCGGGTTTGTAGTTCTTCATATCGTTGTAGAGCGGATAACCATTGCCGGCAATCGCACGACCTACTACGGTAGCGTGAGTAGTGAATACCGAACCTATTTTAGGCATTTCTTCTTCCAAATAGAGTAGCGCACTACCGGTCATCCATTCGTGGAAATGGCAAATCACGTTTTCGCGTGAAGCAGTGTTGAACTTCACAAAGCTCTCAATCACCTTCCCTACTGCATAACCAAAAAGCACCGACTCTACGTAATCCCACGGACTATTGTAAGAATCGAGCTTGTAGTTATCCCAATAATAACGCAAAATCTCGTTTTTGGCACTTACATAATGAGAAAAATCTACCAGAATTACTATGGGGCTGCCTTCTATATTCCAATTCCCCACACGCACGCGCAAGCCCTCAGAAGTAGCTTTAGCACGCCACGATTTGAAGAGTTCGGGGTTTTCTACAAATTCTTTATTTTCGTTGTGTTGCCAAATATCGGGACCAATCAGAATGTATTTCCTTCTGAATTGTTTCGCAATACTCGGAGCTTTCGTGGTAATCACCGTGTGAATACCTCCTACTTTGTTACATACTTCCCAACTGGTTTCAAACACATAGTCGGGATTAATTTTCTTTGTACTAGTCATTATATTTAGTGTTTAGTCGTTAGTTGTCAATTTTTAGATGTTTTATGTATCATTAGTTTCATACAATACCATTTCTCAATCGCTTTCCCCTCATTTCAGTTCCCCCTTATAATATTATCTTCTTCATCTGTTATTTGTCATTCGTCAATCGTCACTCGTCATTTCTTCCTTTTTTCGTCATACTCCCCCTAGTGCCTATGGCCTAAGGCCTAACACCTATTTCTCTTTCTTTCGCCTCGAAACCCCGTTTTTAACATTTTTAGCACTGTTGTATTGTGTTATGAGTCAATCACTTATATACCCTTTCTATACCAATCGTCCAAGATTCGTATAAGCTTCCTATAAGCTCCCTATAAGCTAAGTACACCCTTCCAATACCCTTTTTTCATCAAAAATCCCTTCAATCTCCTTCCGAACTTTTTCGATATCCTTTGAATTGTCCAAAAGGCTACTTTTTATACCAAACAAAAAAAGTACCTTTACAAGCAACGTTGCAAAGGTACAAAGTTTTTTTTGATTATAATACTATTTTCAGGAAAATAAATTTTAGCTAAGAGATATAAAACAAATCTTTTAATCTCCAAAACGTATCCCTATAGAAAAAGGATACTCGTTTACAGGATTGTTGCGGAAAAGAGGAGCAAGGCTATATCGAGCGTAAAGCACACAACTTTTATATCCTAAATGCGCTGAAAGTCCATATACCCAAGGACTGATATTTAAGTCCTCTCTTATAACATTTTTATGAATAGAACCATCGTCATATCTTATTTTCTGACTGTTGCCTATAGATACCCCTACATAACCCCCAAAACCTACTCTGAAACTGTCGTGAATAGGGTAAATGGTCACTCCGTTCTTAGTTTTAGGAGGTGTAAAATCGAATTCGAAGTCCACAGGTACGATGAGGTAATTGGTGCGCAATTTCGATTTGTTAAGTTTATTAGCGGTATACTCCACCGATTTTGTTACGCCGTTTTCTCTTACAAAGTACTCGCTCTCTTTGAATTTGAGTCCGTCGTGCATCCAGGCAATTCCATAGTTGATATGCAACAAATTGTTCGTTTTAAGCAAGCGAAACCCTGATGTAAAGCCCAATTCAAACGATTTAGAACCTAAGGGTTTAAAACGATTATCACCAAAGCCATTACTACTGTTTAAGTTGTGAAAACCTATGGCTGTATAAAGATTTATATCGTGAGAAGCGCGATCGGTATTTGGTTTTTCGTATTCTTTACTTCGGAAAATCTTTTCTAATTCTTGCATTGCACGCAAATAGTCCTTGGGTTTATTCACACTAAGAGTATCAAGAGTATTTACAGTAGCCTTTGAATCTACTTGCTCGCGTATAAGTTTTGCCAAATGCTCAGCCTCGGCAGCGGTTTTTTCTTTGATATTCTTCTCGGTAGTGGCTGTGAGGTCTTCTTTTATCTGTAAGCCCAGTTCTTCGGTGATTTTCTTATCTTTAAGCAATTCATTAACGGCTGAAAGTTTTTTCTTGAGCGTTTCTTTTTCTGAAGAAACTATAGAATCAATTGTGGCTTTTGATTTTTTGATAGCCTCTTCGGAATTATTTTGTGCGGTGATGACGCTTGTCGCCAACAAGCAAGTCATCCATAATAGATGTAATGTTTTCATTTTTTGATACTTGTTTTTAACTTTTATTATTTAATACGACACGTGTTCCTATTTCTTTGAGTAGCTTTTCAGCTAAGAGTTTTACTTTGTCCTTCAGTTGTTCTTTCTCAATAGTATTGAAGGTTTTATCTTGCTGATATTTTTCAGTAACATACTGGTTGAGTTCTGCTTGAGTAGTAGCTACAAGTGCTAAATATTCGGGGGATAGGTGCTGCAAATCGGCAGCCATTTGGTTTTCCATCTGCTTGGTGATTTGGTTTTGTATAGCATTGGCGGTATACTGAGTGAAAAGAGTATCTACTGCATTGATATCAATAAGGGTAATCACCTCTTCTGAGGAAGTGAGATATGAGTCATACTGGCTATTTTTGAGAATTGAAGGGTATGAACTGCACTGGCTGTCTTTAAGAGTTGTAGGCACTGTAGAGTGCGGGCTGGTTGTGGGAACTGATGACTTTATAACAATGAGTTTTTTTGAGACTTGAAGGTCATTATTGATTTCAGTGTGTTGTTGCCACAAATATCCTATTGCAAGGCATAACAGCACCGCAGCTGCAGCAGTGTAATACCACAGTTTTCCGCTCTTTTGCTCAGTTGGCAAGGTTTCACTCTCGGCTAATTGGGCTTCTAATTGTTCCCACAAAGCAGATGAAGGGTTGATTTTTCTATACCTAAACAGGCGTTGTATATTGTCTTTCCACATTTTTAAGCTCTTTTTTTATAAGTTGTTACGTGTTGTTGCAAAAGTTTTTTGGCATACGCCAATTGTGATTTAGAAGTACCTTCGCTGATAGAAAGTTCTTCGGCGATTTGCTTGTGTGAATAGTCCTCAAACACATAGAGGTTGAAAACGGTACGGCACGCGGTAGGCAATTGGTCTACAAAGGATTGTATTTTGGATTCGCTAAAAGTTTCATTCTCTAAGTAGACATCATCTATTGTGTCGTAAGTATCACTCCAATCGGTGAAGGATAGCTTTTGGGCTTTGCTTTTGAGAAAATCTATACATTCATTTACAGTAATCCTGCGTATCCAAGCATAGAAGTGCTCTTGTTCTTCATATTTAGAGAGACTGGTAAATATCTTGAAAAAGGCTTTCAGTAAGGCATCTTCGGCGAATTGCAAATCACTAATGTACAGTCTGCACACACTCAGCAAAGCAGGAGCGTACTGGTCGTACAACTGCTTTTGCGCTAAGCGGTCGTTGCGCTGAGCTTTCTCGATGAGACGATGGTCGATTTGCATTTTTCTTTAAATGATGAATGATTTATTCTTTTTAAGGTTCAAATTAAGTACGATGTAGAAAAACAGGAGATTGTTCAACTTCATCGGTTACGGCAGTTTGATTGTACAGCCCTTTCCTATGTTGTTTTTTTTAAACCATCCTTGAGGCACTTCAAGAGCATAACGCACAGGTTCCGATGAGTCCACACTTTGATGGCTAAACGGTGTCATATCGCGTGTTTCGCGAATTTCGCCATTCGAGTTAATGAACGCAATAGAAAGGGGAGTAGGCGTATCTTTCATCCAAAAGCTTAACTTTTCGTCTCTTTTAAAGATAAAAAGCATACCCGTTCCTTCGGGAATATTCTCACGCCCCATATAACCTTTTGACATCTCTCGTATGGAGCGAGCAAGCTCAACTCTTATGGGAATGGTCTTGCCGTCAAGATTTGTAATGGTCAAGTCCCTCTCTTCAAACTCAAGCGTGAGAGCTGAACAAGCGCTAAAAACAAGGTAGCACAATAGGATAACTCCCATTAACAATAGTTTAGCAGATGTAAATATTTTCTTTTTCATAAGTCCTACAAAATTAAAAGTTCAGAAAATAAATATATGAATTTTGATATCTCAATTATCCTTTTTGCCCTTATAAACGAAGAAAAAATAAAAAGGTTGGAAAATAATTAGAAAATTTACCACTTAGCAAATTATTTAACTTTGGCAAAGTTTAGTACAAATCACATTCAAAAGAATTTTGAGCCAGAAGAGCTGATACTGAAAGAATAGCAATAAGTAATAAAAGCTGTTTCATAGAAATGTCTTAATTTGTTCATTAACAATCGGTAAATTGAGGGCAAAGATAGAGAGAAATCAGTAAATTGACAAATTAGAAATTTTAAATACGAGTTGTACAGGCAGTTTGATTAGCAAATTATTTGTACTTTTGTAGCCTTAAATCATTAGCTCATCGGTAAATTTAAAATGCTTACACTCATTCGTTTTATAAAGAATTGGACACTGCCTATTTCTATGGGCATAGGCGCTTTGGTATATCTCATATTTTACTACGTGCCTGCATTGGATACTCTCTCACAAAAACTTGCTCCTACGTTCGACACTATACTGCCTCTGTTTATGTTCCTGATACTGTACGTTACTTTCTGCAAGGTAAACTTTAAGAAGTTGTTGCCTGTACGATGGCACTTTTGGGCAAGTCTCTTCCAAATCGTTTTGGTAGCAGCGATTGTAGGGGTGATTCTTTATTTTCGGATTGGTGGAAAGGAGTTGATACTCTTGGAGAGCATTCTTGCTTGTGTGATAGCCCCTTGTGCCGCAGCCGCAGCCGTAGTAACCTTAAAACTTGGGGGCAATTTGGAACAGATGACCACCTACACTTTCCTCTCTAATCTGCTTTGCGCCCTACTGATTCCGATTTGTTTTCCGCTGATAGAACCTGCATCGGAGTTTACTTTTTGGACTGCTTTCTCACTCATAATGCAGAAAGTGTGTTTGGTGTTGGTTGTGCCTATGCTCTTAGCTCTACTTACCAAGAGTGTACCACAACTTCACCGCTTTCACCAATGGCTGATACACATTCCTGACCTCTCCTTCTATCTTTGGGGTTGTTCACTGATGATTGTTACCGGTACGACTCTTAAAAATATCTTCCACGCACAATCGGGGATAGGTTTTTTATTGCTCATTGCTTTTTTGGGGCTACTATTATGCCTAATGCAATACGCTATTGGGCGGTATATAGGTCGGTTTTTTGAAGCTTCGATTGAGGCAGGACAAGCCTTAGGACAAAAGAATACGGCTTTTGCCATTTGGATAGCTACTACTTACCTACACCCTCTTTCCACCGTAGGTCCTGGCTGCTATATTTTGTGGCAGAACATTATTAACTCAATAGAAATTTGGGAAAGAGGAAAGTATAAGGCTTAACCCTTTGAAATAAGGTTAAGTAAACGTCTTATAAAAATGAAATTTCGTATATTTACTTATTGAAACCATACAGAGAACTTTATTGCTATCTACACCGAAGCTATACCGAACCCACAGTGGGTCTACAGTGGGTCTACAGTGGCTCTACAGTGGCTCTACAGTGGCTCTACACCGAACGATAGGCAGTCTTAAACCGGAGAGCAGATGGGCATATTTGCATTTAAAGGCCTCACCCCCGTTCCCCCTCTCCCAAGGAGAGGGGGCAATCCATAAAAGCGACTTTTTTAATAAAAAACATCTTATATTTCTTACTATTATAGACATTATTCTCAGGATATATAGACCGTTGTTTTAAAAGCGAACGCCAGTGGAGAGCAGATGGGCACATTTGCTAATTCAGTAAATGTTTTATAATTTTGCAGTACTAATTAACAAAAGAACAAATTAACTAATAGACCTATGGCAAAAATAAAAGACAACTTAGCAATGCAAGGCATCTCGGGGAAACTCGGCAACCAAGTAGTATACCGCAGAGTAGGCGATAAGATTATTGTTGTTGCAAAACCCCGCCGAAAGCCTACTACTCACCCTACTCTCATCTCGCAAAATAACCGATTTAGGCTTGCTAGCACCTATGCCAAAAACGCTTTGCAAGACCCTGTTCTGAAAGACTTATATACAGCAGAAGCTAAACGACGTGGTGTTATCAACGCTTATAATATGGCAGTGTCCGACTATCTCAAAGCTCCTGAAATTAGGCACATCAACGCCGAAGCCTATACAGGTACCCAAAAAGGAGAGTTTATAGCCATTGAAGTAAGTGATAATTTTAAGGTTGTTCAGGTGAAAGTGACGATATCGCACGGTGAGAGAACCGTTGAAGAAGGCAATGCTGTACTTACCGCTGACATTTGGCAATACGCTACTACTGCCCTGAACCCTGCTCTTTCAGGTAGTAAGATAGTAGTTACAGCCCTTGATAGACCCAATAATAGAGTTACCAAAGAGAAATTTTTAGGTAAAAGGTAAGGATTGGAAATTAGCAAATTAGGGAATTAGAGAATTAGGGAATTAGCAAATGAGCTCAAAAAGTATTATCAATACCAATCAAGGGTTATTATTTTTTTAACTCTTGCTTCATATTTAAATAAAGAATTTATGTTTCAGAAGTATGTAAAACTCTTTTTGCGCATAGCAGTTAGCCTTACGATGCTTTCGGCTGTTGCTGACCGTTTTGGATTATGGGGCGAAGGAGCTGTATGGGGCAATATGGACGCTTTCTTGGCGTATACCCAGCAGTTATTACCCTTTGTGCCTGCCACGCTTGCCAACATAGCGGGTTGGATAGCCACCGTGCTCGAAATCGTCTTTTCTATTTGTTTGCTTGTAGGCTTTAAAACCCAGTTGGTAGCAAAGCTTACCGCTTGTCTTATCGCGTGTTTTGGTCTGTCGATGACAATAAGTTTGGGTATCAAGTCTACTTTCGACTATTCGGTATGGAATGCTGTAGCCGCCGCTTTGGCGATTGCTATTATTGATAATGGCAAATCGTAGGTCGTAGTACGACAAGCGTAAATAAAACTCCCCGTGGGACGAGCTGGAGAGGCAGTAATTATGGAGAGTTTATTAGCTAACTTGTTAATTAACTAATATTATCTTTGCAGTAGCACAACAGTAAATAGCTTCATCTTCCACTTATTCAGTAGTGATTAGACAGATGTTTTTACACTATTATTAGACTTAGAGGATGAAAGCTCCGTAAGTAACACCTAACAGACTTACAAATGCAAATATCAAAGAATAACAATGACACATAACTTATTTCAAAATATCTACAAACATCCTCTGATAGGGGCGCAAGAACTACAACAAATAGAAAAAGTCCATCAGCCTATTGTTTTTCGCAAGGGTGATTTTATCTTGCGCAAGGACGAAATAGCTCGTGGTTATCTCATCTTGCAGACAGGAGTTGCTCGCGCTTTTGTATATGACTATGAAGGGAATGATATCACTACCGACTTCTTTTGTGAAGGTGAAATTATCGTGCAAGAACTCTCTCTTTTTAAGCATCTGCCTTCTGCCGAAAATATCCAAGCCCTTACGAATTGTGAGGGCTGGCATATAGATTATGAGGATTTTCAAAAACTTTATCACAGTTTGAAAGGATATTCGGAATGGGGGCGACTCTTTATGACAGAGAAATTGTTTGAGGCAAAAAAACGATCGCTTGAAATGATTACACTCCCCGCCAAAGAACACTATATGCAGTTTATAAAGGAAAAACCCAGCGCTATAAAGTACGCCCCCTTAAAACATATAGCTACTTATTTAGGCATTACAGATACTTCGCTAAGTCGTATCAGGAAAGAAATGTGAAAAATTAATTATTATAAAATGAAAAAAAGATTTTTAGATTTAAAAAATATTATATTTATGATATTAACTTCAATTATATCATATTTAATTTACAACAATTATGAAAATAATGAGAGTAATAAGAAACTCATTAGCACTACAATAATGGCTATGAATAATAAAGTATCTGAAATATCATTTATGAATATCGAACCTATCTGGACAAATTATAACGATAAGGACACTTTATTTTGTTATAAAAATCCTATAGAATTAGAATATTTAATTTTCTATGATGAACTCTTAAAAAGTAGAGGGTTGGACGATGAATTTCGTGTAAATATACTAGATTTTCAAAAGAAAAGTAGAAAGTTACTAAAAGATTACACAACAAAGGATAGTGACTTTTTAAGAAAAAAAATAAGTAATACCATTGTTTTAGAAATACAAGAAGAAAAAGACATATTAGAGGGAGAACTTAATTATCTTAATGGTGAAATATCAAAAGATTCATTAAAAAAAGTTAGAGAAAATACATTTAGAAAATATATTTCTTTTAATCTAGATAATTACTAAGAAAAAAATCTTGTCTTATGGCAAGATTTTTTTTGTTTGAAGGCAGTACTTTTGCCCCCGAATTTTAAAAAGCATTTAAAAATGACAAAAACAAAACACTTTGATTTTCTTTTATCCATTCGCAAAAACCTATTGACTTACTTGGATAATCTTACTCCTGAACAATTAGGTTATATCCCAATAGGTTTTTCTAATAATATCTTTTGGAATATAGCACATTGTATTGCTGTACAGCAATTCTTATGTTATCAACTCAGTGGAAATAAACTGCTAATAAGCAATGATTTTTTAGAGAAATACAATCGTGGCACCTTTCCTCAAAAGATTGCACCTTCAAAGGAAGAAATCTACCAAGTAAAGGAATTGTTACTCAGTACAGCCAATCAATTACAAGAAGATTATCAAGGAAGGTTATTCAATGAGTTTCCAACGGTTAAGGTAGGTTTATTTTCTATTGATACTATAGAAGATGCTATGTATGTAAACAATATGCACGAATCGAGACATTTGGGAACTGTAGTAGCTTTAAACTATTTTAGTTCAAAAATCTAATAAAAAAATGGCTTATAGTATAACACTTGCAAATAGAGTCCGCGAATATTTAGCTGAAATTCCTCATATCACAGTAGAAGAAAAGGCGATGTTTGGCGGTTTGGCTTTCTTGGTGAATGACAAGATGTGCATCAACATAGGAGATGATTGCCTAATGTGTAGGTTTGACCCTAAGCAGACAGAAGAAATTGCCGAAAGGCAGGGCTTCTCGCCAGTAGTAATGAGAGGCAAAGAACTCTCTGGCTATTGCTATGTAGACCCTACGGGATACAACCAAAAAGAAGACTTTGATTTTTGGTTACAACTCTGTTTAGAGTTCAACAGTAGGGCAAAGAGTTCAAAAAAACAATAAAATAATAACTAATTCGCAATAATATATGTTTGATTTCCTTACAGAACTTGCAGAAAACAACAATAAAGAATGGTTTGATGCTCATAAAGCTCAATACGAATCGGCTAAATTGGAAGCCACTACACTTTTTAAGCATATTTATTCTATACTTACTGAGTATGACACTTTGTCTTCACTAAAAATATATCGCATTCATCGCGATTTGCGTTTTTCTAATGACAAAACACCTTATAAAACGCACTTTGGGTGCTATATACAGCGCAAAGAACCCTACTATCTTGGTGGATATTATGTATGTATCAGTCCGCAAGAGACTTTTATAGGAGGTGGTTTTTTTGAACCCAATAAAGATGAATTATTACGTATCCGTCAGGAGATATCATTTAACGCTGAGAAATTTAGAGCGGTAATGAAGAATGAGGGTATACAAAAAGAATTTGGCGGACAATTATGGGGAGAAGAAGTTAAAACAGCCCCTAAAAGTTTTCAGAAAGACGATCCAATGATAGACTATCTGCGTAAAAAGCAATTCCTTCTCAAGCACGATTACTCCTTAGAAGAAGCTACATCAAATAACTTTGCTGAGAAAGCAATTCAAGGATTATTAGCTATGCGTCCTTTTTTTGACTTTATGACCGAAGCTCTCACTACAAATCTCAATGGAGAACAGCAGTTTTACAGATAAGTTTGACATTAGCTGGATGCTTATGTGCTAACCTTTTTAAAAAAAACTAAAAAATTCCCCGTGTGATACATACCACATGGGGAGTTTTATTATTACTGATAAAATTCACTCGGATTTATCCCTAAATGTTGTTGTACAAAGCGAGAGAAGTAAGCGGAAAAATGAAAGCTAAAAAGATAAGGAAAAATTGGTAAAAACTACCGACTTTTGTATAACAATCTTTTATAAAAATTGTTTATCTTTGCAGAGTCAAAAATTAAAAATAAGAAATACAAATGAAAAACATCCAATTAAACAATGGAATAGAAATGCCTCTCTTGGGTTACGGTGTATACCAAGTAGACCCTAAAGAATGTGAGCGTTGCGTAAGCGATGCTATTTCGGTAGGCTACCGAATGATTGATACTGCCCAAATCTATCGCAATGAAGAGGGTGTAGGCAATGCTATTAAGAAAAGTGGTATCGAGCGCAAAGAGTTCTTTATCGTTACCAAAGTGTGGATAAGCAATGGTGGCTACGAAAAAGCAAAAGCCTCTATCGAAACCTCTTTGCACAAACTACAAACTGATTATATAGACCTCTTGCTCATTCACCAACCTTTTGGCGACTATTATGGCTCTTATCGCGCTATGGAAGAAGCCTACAAAGAGGGCAAAGTGCGCGCTATTGGGGTGAGCAACTTCTATGCTGATAGATACCTCGATTTGGCATACCACTGCGAGATAAAACCTGCTGTAAACCAAATGGAAACACACGTATTCTACCAACAGCAAGACCTCCAAGAGCTAATGAAGAAATATGACACCAAGCTAATGTCGTGGGGACCTTTTGCTGAGGGTAAAAACGATTTTTTTGCCAATCCTACTCTCAATACTATTGGAGAAAAGTATCACAAAAGTGCTGCCCAAGTAGCTTTGCGCTATCTCTTGCAACGCGATATTATCTGCATTCCTAAGTCGGTGCGCAAGGAGCGTATGGAACAAAACCTTAATGTATTTGACTTCCAACTCTCAGCAGAGGATATGAGCCAAATAGCCGCTCTCGACACCAAGCAAACGCTCTTCTCTTCTCACCGAGACCCTGCTTTTGTAGAGATGATACTACAATATGGTAATTAGCAAATTAGCAAATGTGTTAATTTTTAATAAAACATCTAACTTGCATCTATTTGCTAAATTCTACTTCAGCATTTAGTTTAGTTATCTTTTCTTGCAATTTAGTGATGTCTTTTTGCAATTTCTCAATACGGCGATTACTTTTTGCTAATTGCTTATTAGCTTTACTAGCTTTGCGCAAAGCCTTTTCAGCTTTGTTCGCTTTTTTAGCACTTGCCGAAGCCGAACTCGCATCACTAAAAGCATCCGTACGATCAGTAGCTTCTTCATTAGCTTGTGCAGCCTCAGTTTGCAACGACTGATTATTGGTTTGCTCTTGTGTGAGTTTCATTTGCAATTCGTTGAGCTCGGTATTGAGTTTCAAGGCTTGTTGTTGTTTTTCCAAGCGTTTCATCTCTGGTGATTTAGCTGTACCACAACCCGCTAACATAAAGGAAGCTAATACTCCCATTAAAAGTGCTTTTTTCATCTTTTTTATATTTAAATTAATTCGGCAAAAGTAATACTTAATCGGCAAACATGCAAATCAAAAAATCATTTACACCTAATAAAACGCCTCTTTTTCAGCTGAAAAAGAGGCATTTTGTTAATTTACTAATTTTCTAATCAACAAATTAGCTAATTTTCTTAATTTGCGCTACTAAGCGAGCAGCGTGTTCTTTCGCTTTTTGTTGTACTGCCAAAAGTGCCTCCTGAGGCATCACATTAGGTTCATAGTGCATTGCGTAAGAGACTACAGGGTCTAAAAACTCCATTTTGGTAAAGTTAGCTGTCTGCCGGTGAGGATAAAAGAAATTAGAAATAGGACACTTTTGGTAGGCTTCCTCAGGAGCTCCCGTAGTGAAAGAAAGCAGTAGTTTTTTGCCTTCTAACCGATAAGCTGTATCATAAGCAAAACCAAAAGCAAAAACATCGTCTACCCATTTTTTCAATAGGGCAGGAACTGAATACCAATTCAAAGGAAACTGCCATACAATCACATCAGCCTTCACAAGTTTAGCTTGCTCGGCAGCTATATCAAACTGATAATTGGGGTAAAGCGCTTGCAACTCACTTACCTCAACCTCAGGAAGCAGGCGTTTTACCTCTTCCAAAATAGCCTTATTGGCGTTGGACGTCTCCATAGCGGAGTGTCCGTTGATGATTAATACGTTCATATAGAATTATGATTTAAAACTTTAAGTCTGACAAAAGTACTAATTAATCGGCAAATATGCAAATTTGAAAAATGGGGTAAAAAGATAATTATTAGCTGTTCCTAGTTAAAAGCTGTTATCTCGCAAAACCTTACAAGTTGGTTGCTAGCCTTTTGCAAGTCACTCTTCCTTACTTTGGTTTTCTCAGTAAAAAGGTCGGTAGTTAGGTTAGTTGCTTGTTTATCAATACTCGCTTTCCAATTGCCTATAACTCTGCCTTCGTGCAGAATAACCGGTTTAAATATACCAAACTTATTATGTGCCTTTGCTTCGTGCTTTTTGTCGAGAGCTACCCAACGGCTTTTATAACCTATCAGATACTCATCGTATGGCGGAAGCAAATGCATTGTTTTTGTGTAATCGGTAGCTTCAAAGTTATTGCAATACAGATACATTGGAGTACTTTCTACCAAAACTTCTTCTAATTCAGAGGCAATTCCCTCTATAGCTTTCTTACATTGCATTTTAGGCAATCCCGACCACCACGTAAAATCCTCTAACGAGGCAGGCGAATGACTCCTGAAATACTTCTGTGCCAGTCGTTTCAAAGCTTCATCAAGGGTAATAATAGCTGTTGTAGGTACTCTTTCCGACAATAGAGCCCAAGTAGCTTCCTTGCCTTGCATCACCCCCGAACACAAAAGCCCTTCAATCTCAGCACGCAATAATAAAGGGTTGAGCAGTTTGTCATCAGGTAAAAGTCCCAAAGCTGTGAGTCTGTTAGCAATAGCTTTTTTAGACAATGACTTACCACCAACGAACAATTCACGTAGAGCGTGGGTTACCTCCTTAAAGTAATTTTGGGCAAACGCTGTACTGATATTCTTTTGCCAAGATTGCAAAGTACTCAGATTGCGTTCCTCACATAAAGGAAGTAGCCAGCCTATATCCGTTTTGCTCACCACTTGCACCGTACAACGCAAGAGATGAAGACGTAAAAGTTCAGCCTTAGCAAAAGCCTCTTGGAGTTGGGTTAATTGCGGAGTACATTGCCGTATACCTATCGCCCAACGAAAATAGTTATAGTCCTGTGCTTGCATAGCCCCTTGCCACGTTACAATTTCCTCAGGTTTTTCATATTGAGGAGAAAGCAATTGCTGGTGTAACAATCTCAGTGTAATAGCCTCTTGCCTACTTATTGTTCTCATCGACTCACTTGCTTATTAACTAATTGATTCATCTTGGAGAGCGTTTCCTCTATCATCGCCATACGCTTCTTTACTTTCTCTACCGAAGCATCTAACGTATACCCCTCATCAAGAAGCTCTTTGATAAGGAGTATTTTTTTGATATTCAGGTAATCATACCTTCTATTTTTCCCTTCCTCTTCTGTTAAACTGCTGATAATTCCTTTCTCTTCCCAATAGCGTATTTGTCGGGTAGGGATACCAGTGATTTGTGATACTTCCCCTATTCCCACTACCAATTTCCGCAGAAAATCAAAGTCTAACAAGAGTTCTTTTTGTACTTCTTTTGCCATAAATTGTAAATAAATTACGACATAAGTTGCAAATATACAAATAAATACTTTACCTTTGCACTTTGTAAATAATCTACAATTAAAGAAGATAATTAACAAATGAAAAACTTAAACAACAAGAACGCCGTGATTACTGGCGGAAGTGACGGTATTGGCTTAGGAATAGCCAAAGCCTTTGCCCGTGAGGGCGCGAACCTATTGCTCATAGGCAAAGACCCTGAGAAACTACAAAGAGCCCAACAAGAGCTACTAAATGAGTTTGGCGTGCAAGTACACACCCTCTCTGCTGATTTATCAAAAATAGAGACAGTAACTGAGGTAGTGAAAGACATTGAGCAACTGCTACCTGCGGTAGATATTTTAGTAAACAACGCCGGTTTGGCGAGGTTCGTGCCTTTTGAGCAAGTGGACAACACCTTATACGATGCTCACTTCAACCTCAATGTAAAAGCGCCTTATTTCCTTACCCAAGGTCTGCTTCCTGCTTTGGTGAAAAGCAAGGGGAATGTCATTAATATCTCGTCGTATTCTGTGCACCGAATGCTTCCTAACCGCGCGGCTACCGTCTATTCGGCTACTAAAGGAGCGTTAAACTCTTTTACCATAGCCTTAGCTTTTGAAGTCGGACACTTAGGCGTACGCGTAAATGCCATTGCTCCTGGAAATATTTCTACACCGCAATTCAACCGCAATTTGCAAGCTCTCACCCCCGAAAAACAAGCCGCTTTTGAGACTATGGTAAAGGAAATATACCCTTTACAACACATTGGCACGCCTGAAGATATAGCCCAAGCAGCGGTATTCTTAGCCAGCGACAATGCTTCGTGGATTACAGGCACTGTGCTCGCCGTTGATGGCGGACTCACCACAAATTAGTTGTGCACGACGCGCAATGTGAACCACACAGGCAGAGGGAAAATTATCGAATTTGGAAATTAGAAAATGAGGTACAGGCTACAAGAAAAGCACCAGCGGAGGGAGAGTAGAGAAACTTGGAAAGGCTCGGAGTTATCGGAGGAAAACGAAAAATATCAAAATAGGTTGAAGGGAATTTTGGAGAGAAAAGGCTGTTAGGAGGGTATGCTTAGCTTATAGAGAGCTTATAGGAAGCTTATACGAATCTTGGAAGATTGGTATAGAAAGGGTGTGTAAATAGTTAAAAATGAGGAGTTAAGAGAGGGGAGTGAGAAGTGATTTTGAGGATAATAAATCGAAAGTAAAGAGAAGTGAATACGTTGGTGTATTGAATGTCAATAGAAGAAGAGTGCTATCTAAATTATTGAAGGGGAAGTGATTAAATAGCATTTTCTCTTCTCTCTGGTAGGCGTATGCTAGTGGAAGGTAGGAGAATAAAGAGGGATTATGAAATAAAAAAGAGGGCAATTGTTGTGAGTATGATTATTTTTTGTACCTTTGCACCGAATTACAGAAATGAACACTTGGGGTCGACCGGTTTTGACAGTAAGTGGCATTAAATAGTAAGCATACCGAGCTGTGAAATGAATGCTCGATAATCTCTATTTCAAAATTTTAAATGGCGAGAATAACTACGCTCTTGCTGCCTAATCTGAAGTTTAGTAAGATTGCTGGCTAAGTCCCTACAAGGTAGGGAAGCGAGATGTCTCTGAAAAGCCCTTGTTGACGGCGTTTCGTACAGAGGCACCATAAAAGTCAACATTGAACCTGCGGTACGCTTCTGCTAACGGTTCTTAATTTTAGGAAGCTAAGCGCAAAATGGGCGGTGCTCGGTCAGTTTTGCGACGAAAATCAAACGAGGACTAAGTATGTAGAAAGCTTTTTGATGACTTATTTGGACGAGAGTTCGATTCTCTCCGACTCCACATTACAATCTCATTATAAAACGAGAGCTAAATAGAAAAACACTTCTATTTAGCTCTCGTTTTTATTCATTTTAGAAGTCTTGTTCACTATATATTTGTTATATTTTTTCATTTATTTATCATTAAGTAGTAAAGTTATTGGCGTTTTCTTGTATTATCTTTATATTTGCGCCTTTAATAACAACAAAGATAATAATGAATACGCTCTTTACTATCGGCATTTTCCTTTGCTTTTTTCTTTCTGTATTGCTCTTTACCAAACGCCCTCAATCCTTATCGGATAAGGTATTGGGGATATGGTTGGTGTGCATTGGTATTTACCTGCTGAATTACTACCTGCATTATTTGGGCTATTGGGAGAAATATCCTCATTTGGTAGGAGCGACGCACCCTTTTCCGCTTTTGTTTGCTCCTTTTGTATATTTGTACGTGTTGGTGTGTTCACGTGAAGACCAACATTTTCATTGGCGCGATAGCTTGCATTTTTTACCTTTTTTGCTCACCTACGTTGTGATGTTTCCTTTTCTTTTTGGCTATTCGGCGACTGAAAAAGCAATGATAGACCAAGCCGATTACCATAGCCCCTATCAATGGTTATTTACAACTTCGTTTGTAGCTTTTGTGACCGTGAGTGTGGTGTATATTCTATTGGCTTATCAGAAAATCAATCAGTATGAGCGGGTAATAGGCGACAATTTTGGCTATAACGAAGGTATTAGTTTGCAATGGCTACGACTGTTGCTCATCGGGTTCGGGCTGATTTTCTCAGTGATGATAGTGGGATATATAGTGCAATTTCTCTTAGAAATAGAGATAGGAGTTAATATAGAACTTATTTTCTTAACACTCTTTGTCTTACTTATAGGGCTAATTGGCTTCTGGGGCATACGACATCAGGGAATTTTTAGTGTTGAAAAACAAAAGCCTTTTATAAAGAATTTAGTCTTGTCTGACAATTCTCATAGGTCAGACAATATTGAACCTTCTTCATTCTCCAAAACTCCTGAATACCGTAAATCCGGATTGAAAGCTGAGGACGCAACTAGCTTACACCAACAGTTGCTCACACTAATGACTACCGAAAAACCTTATCTCGAACCTAAACTCTCCTTAGCTCAATTAGCTGAAATGTTAGGTGTACTTCCTAACCACCTTTCACAAATTATCAACCAATACGAAGAAAAGAATTTTTATGACTTTGTGAACAGTTATCGTGTCGAAGAGTTTATCACTTTGGCAAAGAAAGACATTGATAAGAATTTTAATCTTTTGGGGCTTGCCTATGAAGCGGGCTTTAACTCTAAGTCCTCTTTCAACCAAGTTTTCAAGAAGATTACAGGTAAAACACCAAGTGAATTTCTGAATTAGGTGCGAGAAGCATAGTTTAGCACGTCCAAACTCTCACGCTACCCCTTCTTTTCAACACCTCCTCCCATTCGCTCCACATAATTCTTCCCACGAACAAAACTTCCCTAACCCCTTGCGTCACTACCATTTGTCAATTGTCAATTATCAATTGTTCATTACAATTACGTCCATTCCCTCACGCTTGGGCGATGCACCTTGTTTTCCACCATACCTTTGCCCCAGAATTTTAAACGTATTACGCAATGAAAACCTTTTTGAACATCGTTCTTTTTTTAGTGCTTCCGCTTGTAGCACACGCACAAGATATTACCCAAACACTTAGGGGTACTATTTATGACCAAAGCAGACAAATAGAGCTCAGCAAGGCTACTTTGGTTATCCCTAATATCAGTTATAAAATAGAAATCTAACTTCTTATCTTTTACCTCTTATCTCTTATCTAAATAAAATGAAAAAGTATAATCACCCTATTTTGTTTTTCACCCTTTCCCTTGTGATTCCTTGGGTATTGTGGTTTGTGGTGGCTTATTGGAGCCACCAGCCAAAAGCACCTAATGCTTTTTGGACAGGCTTTTTTGAATTGGCAGGTTTGTTATCTCCTATGGGCGTGGCTACCTACCTCTTTGCACGCAATAAGGAGCTCTTAACCGACCTCAAAACGCGTTTTATTGGCAGAAATTTGCTCACCAACCGCTATTTTTGGATTACCCTCTTGTTTCCACCCCTTTCCATTGTCGTGGCACAGCTACTTTCGCTCGATTTAGGGCATAGTCTCGACCAGTTTTACATTTCAGGAGAGCCTAGTTTCAGTTCAGCCCCTTTCAAGGCTTGGTTTGTGCTCTGTTTGGCGCCAGTGCTCGAAGAATTGGCTTGGCATACTTACGGCACTGATGCCTTGCGCAGTAGGTGGAGCTTATTCACCTCGTCGCTTATCTTTACCGTGTATTGGGGTTATGGCATTTGCCCTTGTTCTTCGTAAAGAACTATTACCAAAGCAACATACAAGCTGAGGGGTGGCTCTATACAGCCAACTTTTTCGTAAGTCTGTTTGCCTTTGTGTTTATCATCAACTGGCTGTATTACAAATCGGGGCGCAACGTGCTGATAGCCATATTGTTCCATTTGGTAGCCAATATTTCCAACGAAATCTTCGCCACCCACCCCGATAGCAAGGTAATACAAACAGGTTTATTCGCTGTACTAATGGGCTATATATTAGTGAAAGAGAGACGATTGTTTTTTAGTAGGTAAAGCCTTCATTCCACCGAAAAAGCCAATCCTCAAAGGTAAGAAATCACTGATATTCAGGTAGTGTTCGGTGAATCTATAATTAGTGTCCTGTGTAGACCCACTGTAGACCCACTGTAGAGCCACTGTAGAGCCACTATAGAGCCACTGAAGACCCACTCTAAATTCGTTTAGTGTATAGTTTAAATATATCTATCTGTCATTCGTCATTCGTTATTTGTTATTTTATTTGGCGGTTAGTAAATAAAGAAGTACTTTTGTTAAACCAAATTGTATGCTGACTATGAAGAAATCAAAATCAGGTGTCATTCATTTTCTTACCAAAGAAGAAGGCGGACGGCAATACCCTCCTACCGGTGAGGTCTATTATGCCACCACTTACATCGAGCAATTGCCTCAACCAAATTGGAGCATTATTATTGAATTTGAAGAGCCTATGAAAGAGAGTGAATACAGTGCTTTGTGCCAAGTGAGGTTTCTCTTTGACCACGCCCCCGCTTATATCTTAGACGAACTTCAAGAGCTCAAAGTGTATGAAGGGGCTAAAATTGTAGGAAAAATCGTGTTTGATTAGTTATTTTTCTGTCGCAAATTTAGCCAAAGTTTAAACATTAGCTAAGTTGAAAGTCTTAAATCAATTTATTAAAACAGTATGAAATCATCAGAAGAAATATTATTAGCCGGAGCGACCGGTTATTTAGGTCAGTTTATATTAGCTGAACTCTTAAAAAAAGAATACCCTACCCGCATTATAGTGCGCAATAAGTCGAAAATAGCACCCGCCTTACTTACCCACCCGCTATTAGAAGTGGTCGAGGCTGAGGTAACAAAACCTAATACTTTACTCGGTGTGTGCGAGGGGGTTACCCAAGTGATTTCCACTGTCGGAATTACTCGGCAGAAAGACAAACTCACCTACGAGCAAGTAGATTATGCGGCTAACAAGAACTTGCTTGACGAAGCACTGCGCTCAGGGGTACGTAAGTTCGTATATATTTCCGTATTAAACGGCGAAGCACTACGTCCTATTGCCATTGGGGCTGCCAAAGAGCGTTTTGTAGATACCCTTAAAACCAGTGGAATGGACTACTGTATCGTGCGTCCATCGGCTTTTTACAGCGATATAGCTACCATCTTTTCAATGGCAAAAGAAGGTAAAGTGCGTCTCTTTGGCAAAGGGCAATACGCTATGAATCCTATTCACGGCGAGGATTTAGCCGAGGTATGTGTAGCGCAATTAGAGAGCTCCGAAAAGGAAGTAAATGTAGGAGGGGCTGAGGTGTTCACCCAGTATGAAATCGCTGCTTTGGCTTTCGAGGTGTTACATAAGCCTGTGAAGGTCGGTTTTTTGCCTGATTGGGTACGGAAGTCCGTTTTGAAAATAGGCAAATATCTCTTGCCTAAAAGTGCTTACGGCACTATAGAATTCGTTTTCACCGTAATGGCAATGGATTCGGTAGCGCCAATGAAGGTAGGAAAACATAGGTTGAAGGTATTTTTTGAGGAACTTCGAAATAAATATTTGCATTTGTAGTATAAAATTACTATTTTTGCAAAGTTATTCTCTACCTCTATGCATCATATTCGTAAAAGCAAATGGAAAACTATTACCACCGTAGGCTTCGCTTTATTTGCGATGTTCTTTGGGGCGGGTAATCTTATATTACCTCCGTTCATAGGTTTAAGAACGGAAGGGGAATGGGGTATGGCGTTGTTAGGCTTTTTTATCACCGCTATTTTAGCTCCTTTCTTAGGGGTGTTAATGGTGGCTAAAACGGGCACTCACTTCACTGATTTAGGGAAGAAAACGCACCCTTGGCTCATTAAAATCCTTACGTTATTAGTTATTTTATGCATAGGTCCTTTGGTAGCTATCCCACGCACCGCTGCTACTACTTTTGAAGTAGGCATACAACCCTTATTACCTGCTTTTCCTAAGGTGTGGTTCATCGTTTTATTCTTTGCCGTTGTAACCGCATTATCTATATCGAAATCCAAGATTGTAAGCATTATAGGAAGGTTTCTCACTCCTTTTCTGCTGATAGTTTTAGTACTGCTTATTGTTTTAGGCGTATGCTTTCCCCCCGATAGTATTACCTCTACGGCATTTACCGCCACCGAAAGTTTTTCGTTAGGGTTCATAGAAGGCTACCAAACAATGGATTTACTGGCTTCGGTTATCTTTGCAGGTATTGTTATTGCAGCAGTAATAGATAGTGGCTATACCTCACGCAATGAGCGTGTTTCTGTTACTTTTGCGGCTGGAATGCTTTCTACGCTTTGTTTGTTGTTTATTTATGGAGGGCTTATCTACTTAGGCGCCACTACCGATTACCCCTTAACTGATAGCGTACAACGCACTGAGCTTTTGTTACACATTTCTCATTCTGTTTTAGGGAAATGGGGCACTATTACTATTGCCTTAGCTATTGGGTTTGCTTGTCTTACTACCGCTATTGCTCTTACATCGGCAGTGGGCTTGTTCTTTGAAGAAGTAACTCACCAACGTATCCCTTACAAAGTAGGTGCTATAGCCTGTACGCTCATTTCATTAGTATTATCAATTAACACGGTGGATAATATCATCAATTATGCGATTTATATTCTACTATTTATATACCCGATAGTCTCTACTCTCATTATAACCGTTTTATTCTTCGACCGCTTTGTAAATACCAAATTACCCTATATTTTAAGCGTATTGGTCACTGCTATTATTTCCACTATTGATAGCTGTCAAATGTTAGAGCTACCCTTTGATAAGCTTTATGAAATTAAAAGCCTATTACCTTTGAGCCATTACGGTTTAGAATGGTTTTTACCTGCCTTGCTAATTTTTATTATTACAGCTTTCATAAAAGGCTTTCAGAAAAAATAATTAGCGTATTATTTGCGGTTTTGGTATTTATTTGTACTTTTGCGCCGTCTCATAAGGGGTGCTGTAACAGGCTGAGATTATACCCATTGAACTTGAACGGATAATCCCGTTGAAGGAATGAAACTAAGCAATTGGAGCTTGTTTTTGCTTTTGGGTAGCATAAACAGGCTTTTTTATTTTATTAACACACCAAATAATAGCCTCTTTTATTTGTAAATATTTATTTTACAATGAAAAATGTACTTTTGTACACTGCTATTTGCCTTACTACATCGGCAATGGCACAACAGGCAATAGAGCCTGACTCTATCGTCCCTTCTCCTAAGCCCATTCAATTAGACGAAGTATTAGTATCGTCCGTGAGGGCTACCAAAAAACTTCCCGTAACCTTTTCTAACCTCTCTAAGGAGGAAATCAAGACCAAAAATTTCGGTCAGCAAATGCCTTTGTTGTTAGGTCAGTTACCTAACGTGGTGAGCTATTCCGAAGATGGTTCGGGCTTCGGTAGTAGCAATATGTTTGTACGTGGGAGCGACTTGTACCGTACCAATGTTACTATCAACGGCGTACCGCTCAACGACTCCGAATCACAAGGGGTATTTTGGTACAATCTCTCCGACTTTGCTTCCTCTGCCGAGAGCATACAGTTGCAACGCGGGGTAGGAACTTCTTCTAATGGAGCAGGAGCTTTCGGCGCAAGCCTAAACGTCCTCACCGATGCTGTACAAGAGCAGGCATCAGGAGAACTCGCCAACTTCTACGGCAGTTATAATACTCATAAACACAGTCTTAAACTTTCCACCGGAAAACTCAACGACCGTTTTGAGCTCAACGGACGCTTTTCTGTTATCAAGAGTGATGGTTACCGTGACCGCGCTTCCTCCGACCTTAAATCCTACTTCTTACAAAGCGCTTATAGCCACGGGGGGACGCTCATCAAAGGATTGGTGTTTGGAGGCAAACAAAGTGTCTATCTCACTTATCTGGGAGTAGATAAAGAGACTTTACACAGTAATCGCCGTTATAATCCTGCGGGTGAATACAAAGATACCGCTGGTAACAAACGTTTCTATGAAAACGAAACCGATAACTATCAGCAAGATCACGCGCAATTACACTGGACGCAACAGTGGAATACGGCGTGGCATACGCAACTTTCCTTCCACTACACCAAAGGTAAAGGCTATTGGGAGAACTATGAGAAGAAAAAATATTCTAAGGTAGGCTTGCCCAAAGTGCTCGACGGAGCAGGCAAGGAGCAAAAAGCATACATCATTCACCAACAAGGATTAGACAACGATTTCTGGGGAACTACCTTTTCGGTGAACTATCAGAAAGACGGTGTGCAACTGCTCTTTGGAGGATTGCTCAATCGCTATGAAGGTGCCCACTACAAAGACTTGTTATGGGCAGAAAAAGCACCTTTTGTGTATGGTAATCGTTATAGTTACGAAGGACTCAACACCAAAGAAGAAGCGGCAGGTTATGGCAAACTCACTTGGCAATTTGCCCCTAAATGGAGCCTGTTTGCCGATGTACAATTCCGTCACGTAGGGTATAAGGCGAATAAATACAAAGTAGACGAAAGCCTTAACAGTTTCAACCCTAAGGCGGGTATTATCTTCTTCTTGAATGCACATAACGACCTTTACCTCTCTTATGCTCGTGCTACCAAAGAGCCTAACCGTTCCGATTACAAGAGCTATTACGAAGCCTTACAGGACGACCCTAATGCAAAGAAACCTATCGCCGAGAAGCTCAACGATATCGAACTCGGTTGGCGACTCACCACCCCCAAAGTGCGTTTAAATCTCAATGGTTATTATATGGGCTATGAAGACCAATTAGTGCTTTCAGGGAAGCTCAATAGCACCGGTTATCCTATCCGTGAGAATGTGGGTAAGAGCTATCGTGCAGGAATTGAAGCCGATGCGATGGTGCAACTCTCAGAACGTTGGTTCTGGTCACCCAATTTGGCTTTTAGCAAAAATATAAACAGAGATTATAAGAGTCAAGATGCTGAGGTAGCTACTCGCACTATTAGCTGGGGCGATACCCGCATTTCCTATTCTCCTGATGTAGTGCTCGGTAATACCATTACTTTTATCCCTATTGATGGTTTTCAAATAGGGTTGACTTCTAAATATGTAGGTGCACAATATGTAGATAACACCGAGCGTGAGGAAGCAAAACTCGATGCTTATTTCGTGAATAACCTCAGTTTGCAATACGAGTGGAAGCCTAAAAGCACTTTCAAATCGGTATTGTTTTCGGTAATGGGTAATAATATTTTCAATACCAAATACACTCCTTACGGCGATAACGGTTACGGAATGGTGTATATTCCCGCTGCCGAAGCGAATTACTTAGCAGGCGTAACACTCAGTTTTTAGGAGATAAAAGAAAAGTCTGCTATAGTTTTTGTTACTTTGTTTTCAAGTTTCCATTTCTTTTATTATCTTTGTCGCGTAATAAAAAAACAAACCTTATATGAGAAAGTTTTTACCTGTTTTTATCGTAGCAGGACTCTTCTTTTCCTGCCAACGCGAAGAGGCAGACGCCCCGTTCGCAACCGACACTGATATTTCAGTATTACCCAGTACTGAAACGAAGGCTTCCGACAACGGACTTTTAGGTTGGGTAGCTCTCACAGGGCAAACCCATATTTCGGCGGAGGAAGCCCAAGAAACCGCTCTCGCTACCGCTATGCAAATGCGTGAAGTAGAAGGTATTGTTACCAAAGCCCCTTTAAAAATTGGCTCAATTGAGGTAGTAAAAGGCGACACTCGCAAGCCTTACGTACCTACCAAAGGCAACGCAAAACCCGAACAAGCCGATGTCTACATTGTAAACTTTGCCAATAACCAAGGTTATGTAATTACCTCAGCTGATAGGCGTGTCCCTAGTGTATTAGCCTACAACTCCTACGGACATTTGGGGGACACAATCACCAACCCAGGACAAGCGATACTCTTTAGCTATATGCAGGCGTATATAGAAGAACAGCGTGCCGCCTTTGAAGCTAATAAAGAGAGATTGGCTACTGAGGCAGAAGAAGCCATTTTCAAACAGCTTTCTAAAGAACGACAAGCAGAACTGATTAAAGAAGGCTACTTTGATGAAAATGGGAAGAGGATAATTAGCAAAGGCACTCCTGACCTTCTTCGTACTTGTGCTTATGTGGGACCTAGACGTATTTCAACAGGTCTGGATGAAAAGCAAGACGAAGATGACCATAGAGGGGTACTGCTAAAAACAGAATCTACCGGATTGAAAACAAATGTAGTTAAAGCTCCATTAATAAAAACGCTATGGGAACAAAGTAGAGATTATAATGATAAAGTACCAGTAAAATGCACTAAAAATGAAGAAGCTCTAGTAGGCTGTGTAGCTGTAGCTGTAGGACAAATGTTAGCCTATTATAAAAAACCAGCTGTTTTCAAAGGTAGAACAATGCATTGGAACGATATGACCAAAGTGGATGCTGGCGCTATGTTTTCTTCTATTGATAACTATAGCGTGGGAAGTAACCCAACTGCTGTAGAAGATATTCAACACTTGTTAGCTTATTTAGGTGATGGTGATCTCTTGAATATGGATTATGGCTGTGGTAGTAGTGGTTCTAATATAGTAAAAGCTATTGAAACCTTTATAGAATTAGGGTATATAGTAGCTCAGCAAAGTGATTATAACAATGACTTAGTTGTTCAACAAATAGTAAATAATAATCCTGTTTATATAAGGGGCAAAAGTAAAAAGAAAGAACATCGCCTTTTAGGCATAAACTTCTACAACACCTATGATGGTGGACACGCTTGGTTACTTGATGGGTATGTATATCAGAATGAAAGAATTACTTATTATATTGAATGTCCTATATGGAGAGGCTTAGAAAAAACTACAAAAGTAGTTGTTCAAACGGATTCTAAGTCTATAGAATTAATACATAATAATTTCGGTTGGGGAGGTAGTACTTATGGCTATAGTGGTAGTACAGGTTGGTATCACGCTGGTATTTTTGACACTAAAGAACGTCACAGTTCCTCAAATACTTATAAATCAGGTTCCGAAGGGAATTACCAATACGACATAAAAACTATGTATATTAAATAATCATTGTCCTATGAAAAAGTTTTTATTTTTAGCAATAATGTTAATGACATTGACATATTGTAAAAAAAATGTGGATTGTCAAACCCCACCTCCTGAGTTTAGTTTACTTATAAATAAAAACTCTGAGGTTTATAAGGAGTTTATTAATCAAACCGAAGAGATTGATAAGTCTCATATCACATTCTACAAACAAGTGAATAGCACAAAGAAACCGTATGATGTTAGGTTGTACTATACTGCTAATAATGATTATTTAGTAGTAACAACCCAACTTTGGTTCACAAACGATGTATATACAGGAAAAACAGAAACCCTCTACCTTCAAAACGCTTCTAAAACCTATAAAATAGAAGTAAATGGTTATATGAAAAGTGGTGAATGTGGGGAGTATGCAGTTACTAATGAAATTCGTGTAGATGGCACTAAAATAGAAGTACCTTACTTAGCAAAATAATAACCTTAACTCCTCTGGCACCCCCCCTGCCAGAGGTTTTTACCATTTTTCTATGCGTTACCTTATATATCTATTTGCAGTCGTTGCCCTATCTTGCTCTAAAGAAGCCATAGAGCCTGAAAACTATACTCTGCACGTACAAAATCGCTATTTTGAAGCAGTAACCATTTCGGTAGGTGAGCATTTTTCTGAAAAGCTATCACCCAATACTGTTTCTAAGGCATTTACTTTGCCTAAAGGTACTTATAAAGTAGTAGCTATCACAGCTTCACGCCTACACTTGGAAAGCACGGTACAAATACAAGGCAGTAAAGGTGAACTCACTATTGAAATCTGTCCTAAAGGGAAAATCTACATTACTCATTAACCATTTTGCTAAACTATGCGTTTTTACTCTTTGTTTCTTATTAGCTTGGGGTTACTTTCTTGTCAAAAAGATAGTTCAACCCCTGAGCCTTTACCTCGTTACGAAATTACGCTGGTGTATATGGTTGCTGATAACGACCTCGCTCCCTATGCCTTAAAAGACCTCAACGAAATAGAACGCGGGTTTCTGCCTAATGGGCGCGACAAACTTTTGGTGTATATCGATAGCAATACCTCTACCGCTTTGCCTTCACACCCTGTACTTTTAGAAATTGTACCTGATACTACTGAGGTGATAAGGTCTAAAATCATCGCTTCTTACCCCGAACAAAATTCAACTGATAAAACCGTAATGAGCAATGTGTTGAGAGATGCTTTGAGCTATTACAAAGGCGACAATCGTTATAAAGGACTTGTGCTTTGGTCGCACGGCAATGCTTGGTTGCCGGAAGGTTATCATATAGAAACCGAAAACAAATCAGGAGTGGTGGTAAAATCGTTTGGGAAAGATATGAGTCCGCGAGAGGGGGCTATGGAGCTTCCTGATCTTGCGGAAGTTTTAAGTCCTTATCGGTTTGATTATATCCTTTTCGACGCTTGCTTTATGGGGTCGGTAGAGGTGCTCTATGAATTACGACATTCTGCTCGTTACTTTATTGCTTCACCTGCCGAAATTCTTGCCGATGGTTTTCCTTATCACCTCCTATTGCCTTACCTTATAGGGAAATTACAATTAGAAAAAGCAACCGAGGCTTACTACAACTATTACAATGCTTTGGAGGGTGCACGACAGTCGGCTACGGTTACTTTGGTAGATAGTGAGCAGTTGGAGGCATTAGCTTCTTTCTGCAAACAACTCAACACTTCTGAGTTGTCTTTAGCCCACTTGCAACAATACAGTAGGAATAACGAAAAGTATTTGTTTGACTTAAAACAAGTGCTTTTGGAGAGCAAAGCCAGTGTGGCTATGGAACCTATTTGGCAAAAGCTTTGTAAAATTGAAAGACACACACCGAGATTTGCTAATATTGCGCTGACACATTGCAACGGACTGAGTGTTTATTTGTTTGGTAAAAATGAAACGCTGAACAACTATTACAAACAATTGTCGTGGTATAGAGCTACAAGGTTTCATTTCTCGTATAAATAGCTTATAATTTTCTAATTCTCAAATTTCTAATTTGCTAATTTTTCCCTACCTTTGTCGCGTAATCCTAAAAACTAACCTTATATGAAAAAGTTTTTATTTTTAGCAACAATGTTAATAACATTGACATATTGTAAAAAAAATGTGGATTGTTCAACTCCTCCTCCTACTTTTAGTATGTGGGTAAACAAAAACTCTGAGGTTCATAAGGAATTTATCAACGAAAGAGGAAATATTGACACTACTCATATTGCCCTATATAAACAAATAGGTAATACAAAGAAGAAGTATCCGATAGGATTTTATTATGAAACAGACCCTCGAGGAGATACATATTTACATATAGGAACTCAGCTTTGGTTTAAAAACGATGTGTATACTGGTAAAACTGAAACTCTCTACCTTCAAAATGCTTCCAAAACCTATAAAATAGAAGTAAATGGTTATATGGAAGACGATAAGTGTGGAGAGTATGCTGTAACAAATGAAATCCGTGTAGACGGTGTAAAAGTAGAAAATCATTATTTAGCAAAATAACCTTAACCCTTTTGCAGGGAGTTCCCTGCAAAAGAGTAAAAAAATAATCAATATGAAAAACTTCTTACTCTTTATTCTATTGCTTTTTGCATTGCAAATAAGCGCTCAAGAAGCCTACACCAAAGGCGATGTATTTATTGATGTGCAAACATCAATAGGTAATGCAGGAGTTGGTTATGCTGGAGAAATACACTATGCTTTTGCTCCATTGTTTTCGGTGGGTGCTCAGTTCAATAGTCAAAGTTTTAACTTCAACGATAAGTACATTACTTCTTTTCTACCCGAACTCACTGCCAATTTTCACTTTGGCAAACGTGCTACTATCGATTGGTATGCAGGACTTTCAGGAGGTTATTTTATTTGGCAAAGCAATGACCCTTACGAAAATGCAGGCAACACTGGCTGTGTGATAACACCTCCTACTTATGATATTAGTCTTAGAAACAATCACGAAAATAATTTTATAGCTTGGAACGCTCACTTAGGCTTCCGTTACTTCATCTTCAAAAACGTAGGACTCAATGGTGAAGCGGCTTTAGGTAATGTACGTTGGTTTAAAGTGGGGGTAAGTGTGAAAATCTGAAAATTTTAAGACTTTTTATATATAGGGGTAGATATGCTTAGCTTATAGAAAGCTTATAGGAAGCTTATACGAATCTTGGACGATTGGTATAGAAAGGGTATATAAAACTTTGAATTTCATACTTTTATAAGTTTGAAAATTTAAAGGAAAAACTATATGATTTCTTAATTTTAGTAAAAATCTCTAAACTAAAAAATCGTTATTTAATTATCTTCTATTTACAATTATTTACTATCTTTGCACTTCTAACAACAAAGATATCCTTATTGGTTATTTGTCATTTGTAATTAGTATTATGATTTTTTCTTTTCTTACAGACCTCGCTAAAAACAATAATAAAGAGTGGTTCGATACTCATAAGGAGGCTTATGAATGTGCTAAATTAGAAGCTACATTGCTTTTCAATTATATTTATACGGGGCTTGCTGAGCACGACACCCTTGCGCCACTGAAAATATACCGCATCTATCGCGATTTGCGCTTTTCTAAAGACAAAACACCTTACAAGACACACTTCGGTTGCTATATACAACGGAAACAACCGCACTACCGCGGTGGGTATTACGTACATATTAGTCCGCAAGAGACCTTTATAGGGGGAGGTTTTTTCGACCCTAACAAAGAAGATTTATTGCGTATGCGTCAGGAAATCTCTCTCAATGCTGAGGATTTTCAAAAAGTGATGAATAGTGAGGGGATAAAGAAAGAGTTTGACGGGAAACTATGGGGTGACGAGGTGAAGACTGCTCCCAAAGGCTTTGAGAAAGACGACCCGATGATTGCCTATTTGCGCAAAAAGCAGTTTCTGTTAAAACACGACTATACACAACAAGAAGCCACAGCGAAGGACTTTGATAAGAAAGTAGTGCAGGGACTTTTGGCAATGCGTCCGTTTTTAGATTTTATGACGGAAGCTTTGACGACGGATTTGAATGGAGAAAGTTTGTTTTAGCTAAGAGGTAAAGCTAGCGACAGCTAGGTAAGTGTGATATGAAACTAACATTTAACAAAAAGTACTTTATATGGGCGTTGGCACTGTTGGGGGCAGAATTGCTTATTGCGACAGTGTTTAGCAGTATGGGCTTTATCAGAGGCTATATAGGCGATGTACTGGTGGTAATATTGCTGTACTACTTAGTGCTTTCGTTCGTGAAAGTGAAGCATAAAGATAAACTCATCTGGGGTATATTTGTCTTTGCGATAGCCGTAGAAGCGATGCAGTACTTGGGTGTGGCTACTTATTTGGGCTTCACGAGAGGAAGCTTGGGGTATATCCTCTTAGGCAATCACTTTTCGTGGGCAGATGTGGTGTGTTACGCCATTGGATGTCTTATTTTGCAATTCACAAGTAAGAATAAATAAAAAGGGGGTGAATGGTTATTTGCCCTACATAATGTAATGCACAAGCTATTGTAAAATCGGGATAGTATTATATTGAACTAAGGTTGTATTATTAGGATAAATGAAGAAAATATTAGTAACCGGAGGGGCAGGATTTGTAGGTTCTAACCTTTGTGAAGCTCTTGCCAAAGACCCTAACAACGAGGTCTATTCGTTAGACAATTATTTCACCGGTAAGCGTGAAAATCACGTAGAAGGGGTGCAATATATCGAAGGAAGTACCGAACATATCTTCGAACTTATCAGTTTTTCACCTGATATTATTTATCACTTAGGTGAATACTCACGGGTGGAACAGAGTTTTGAGGATATCGACAAGGTATTGTTGTTTAATAAAATAGGTACGCTGAAAGTATTAGAGTTCTGCAGAAAACACGGGGCTAAACTCGTGTATGCGGGTAGTAGCACCAAGTTTGGTGACGGGGGTTTAGGGAAAGACCAAAGTCCATATGCTTGGAGCAAATCGTCGAATACAGAGCTTATCAAGAACTATGGTATGTGGTATGGGGTCAACTATGCTATTGTGTATTTCTACAATGTTTATGGCAAAGGAGAAGTTGGCACGGGAAAATATGCGACGCTTATAGCACTCTTTATAGAGAAGAAGAAGAAAGGTGAGCCCCTAACAGTAGTAGCCCCAGGTACTCAACAACGCAATTTTACGCATATAGATGATATAGTAGCCGGCTTACTCTTGGTAGGTGAAAAAGGTAAAGGCGACGGTTATGGTATCGGCAGTCCGGAAACTTATACAGTTTTAGAAATCGCTCAGCTCTTTGGGGGCGAGATACAAATGCTACCGGAGCGCAAAGGTAACCGTATGACTGCTGAAGTTATTACCCAAAAAACAGAAGCTTTGGGCTGGCAAGCGAAGAAGCATATTAAAGAATATATAGAACTATTGTCAATTGATAATTAACAATTAGCAAGCGGGAAATGAAAATAGCTATTACAGGGGCGAGTACCCTCGCAGCTGAGGCGCTCTCCCTTCACAATAATATCCTACAAGGGCGACTTTCTGACCGTGACCAAAAACTCATAGAACAACTCAGAGCTTCTAATTCTGCTTATGAGCCCTTAGACCCCACCGTTCTTTATGCCTTACATACTGCACGAAGAGCTGTTGCACAAACAGGCTGGCAAGGAGTTCGTTTTGGCATCAATATAGGGTCGTCGCGAGGAGCAACAATGTTGTTTGAAAAGCATTTTAGTCATTTTCTGAAAGAAGGCAGTTGCCAAACCTTAGCTTCGCCTACTACTACTTTAGGCAATATTAGCACTTGGGTAGCACAGGATCTTAGCAATGAGGGTTTTGAGCTCTCACATTCTATTACTTGCTCTACCGCTTTACACGCTGTCGCCAATGCCATTGCTTGGTTAGAGAGTGATATGGAAGACCGATTCTTGGTAGGTGGTAGCGAGGCACCTCTCACTCCTTTTACTATTGCACAAGTGAAAGCTCTGAAAATATACAGTAGTCTGCCTTTGCCTTATCCTTGTAGGGCTATGGATATGAGCAAAAAACAAAGCACTATGGTGTTAGGGGAAGGGGCAGGTTGTTTCTGTTTAGAAAAAGGAGAACGACCTAACGCCTTAGCTTATATTGTAGGTTTAGGCTTTGCTACCGAAAAGCTCACTCATAGTGTATCACTCTCCAAAAATGGACAGTGCTTGCAAGATGCTATGCGTCGTGCTTTGACAAGTGCTGGGAACCCTAAGATAGATGCGATTGTAACTCATTGTACCGGTACTATCAAAGGTGACCAAGCTGAACTCAACGCTATAGAAGCTGTATTTGGCGAAGAAAAACTCCTACTCACCAATAATAAATGGCAACACGGACATACCTATGGAGCGAGTGGAGCACTGAACCTCTCAATGGCAATACGAATGTTACAGAATAACCGTTTTGAAGGAGTGCCTTACCTTAGTTACCTCGAATCTGTACCCGATAAATTCGAACATATATTAATTAATGCGGTAGGATTTGGCGGAAATGGAATAAGTGTGATAGTGAAAAAGTGAAAAAAGCAAAGTAAAAAGTAGTATATTTATAAAATGATAAATCTATGATAATAAGTAGGTTTGTACTTTTTAAAAGTAAAAAAGAAGAATATTTGTACGAAAAAGATTGTGTTTCAAAAAAAAAGTGTTACTTTTGCCGGCAGTAATTATTATCAAATTATAAAAAAAGAAAATTATGTCAGACATTGCATCAAGAGTTAAAGCCATTATCGTTGATAAATTAGGCGTAGACGAAAATGAAGTAACCGCAGAAGCGAGCTTCACTAACGACTTAGGAGCTGATTCATTAGACACTGTTGAATTGATTATGGAGTTTGAAAAAGAATTTGATATTCAAATTCCAGATGACCAAGCTGAAAACATTGCAACTGTAGGTCAAGCAATCAAATATATTGAAGACGCTAAACAATAATTGGCTCATAGGCAGTAGGCTATCAACGTATATACTTGGTAGCTTACTGCCTAATGCTTTTTGTTCTAAACCTAAATGCTAAAAAGTTGAAACTAATATGGAGAAAAGACGTGTTGTAGTTACAGGTATAGGGGCACTTACCCCTATAGGTAATACCGCCCAAGAGTTTTGGGAAGGACTCGTAGCCGGCAAGAGCGGTGCTGCGCCTATTACCCATTTCGATGCTTCAAAGTTTAAGACAAAGTTTGCTTGCGAAGTAAAGAACTTTAATGTCGAGGATTTTATAGACAAAAAAGAAGCACGTAAGCTCGATAAATTTGCTCAATATGCCTTAGTGGTTGCTGATGAAGCCGTAAAAGACGCTCATCTTGATATGGATACGCTTGATAAAGACCGCATAGGGGTAATTTGGGGCTCAGGTATTGGGGGATTAGAAACTTTCCAAAATGAGGTAATCAACTTCAACGAAGGCGATGGTACACCACGCTTTAATCCATTCTTTATACCTAAAATGATAGCCGATATCGCAGCAGGAGTGATTTCTATACGCTATGGCTTTAGAGGTCCTAACTTCACTACGGTTTCAGCGTGTGCCTCTGCAGCTAATGCTATGATAGATGCGCTAAACTATATTCGCTTTGGCTATGCTGATATGATGGTATCAGGTGGCTCGGAAGCAGCGGTTACTATTGCTGGTATCGGCGGTTTCAATGCCTTGCACGCTCTTTCTACTTTCAATGAAGACCCCGCCAAAGCTTCTCGTCCGTTTGATGCTAATCGTGATGGTTTTGTATTAGGCGAAGGAGCGGGAGCAGTAGTACTTGAAGAGTACAATCACGCAGTGGCTCGTGGGGCTACTATCTACTGCGAATTGGCAGGAGGAGGTCTCTCAGCTGATGCTTACCATATGACGGCACCTCACCCTGAAGGGCTTGGTGCTAAAAACGTAATGATTAACTGTCTTAAAGACGCAGGAGTATCAGTGAACGAAGTAGATGCTATCAATATGCACGGTACCTCTACTCCATTAGGAGACATCGCTGAATCTAAGGCAGTATTAGATGTATTTGGTGAGCACGCTTACGATATCAATATTAACTCTACCAAATCGATGACGGGGCACTTGCTCGGAGCTACGGGAGCAATAGAAGCAGTAGCGTCTATCCTCGCTATTAAACACAGCATCGTTCCTCCTACCATTAACTTTGAACACCCCGATGAAAAAATAGATCAACGCCTTAACTTTACCTTCAACAAAGCGCAACACCGCGACGTGAAAGTAGCGATGAGCAACACCTTTGGTTTCGGTGGACACAATGCGTGCTTATTATTCAAAAAGATATAAACTATAAGTGTTCGGCTTAAAGAAAATATTAACTTTTCCCCGTCTTATTCCTAAGAAGAAAGACGGGATTTTTTATACTAAAATCAAAGAGCTTTTAGGATTTCCTCCTAAAAACTTATCGTATTACAGCGAGGCTTTTACACACCCTTCTTACCAATTCCAAAAAGCGACGCGTAAGAGCTATGAGCGCCTTGAATTTCTGGGTGATGCGATTCTTGGCGCCGTGATAGCCGACTATATTTTTACCAATGCTCCTGAACAAGATGAAGGCTATCTTACCAAAATGCGCTCTAAAATTGTAGAACGTCGCAATCTTAACCAGCTCGGTAAGGATATGAGGCTCTTGGACTTCTTGCGCACTAAACTTACTCCACGACAGTTAGGTAATAATATCACTGGTAACCTCTTCGAGGCACTTATAGGAGCAATTTATTTAGACAGAGGTTATAAGGCTTGTTTTAAGTTCATTGAGCGTGAGCTCATTTTGCCGTATATCAACATCAAGAATTTAGAAGGAAAGGTTATTAGCCATAAGAGCTTGTTAATAGAATGGTGTCAAAAACATAAGTTAGACTTTGCTTTTGAGGCTGAAGAAGATATAGAAGATTGTTCTGAGACTAAGTTTTTCGTTGCTAAAGTGCACGTACAAGGCTTTTCGGTAACTCGGGCGCGTTCTACGTCTAAGAAAAAAGCTGAAGAGATTGCTGCCAAACGCGCTTGTTACAAGATTCAGGGTAAACAACATCATAAATTAGATGTACAATGAAAATCCTTCTTCTCTCCGATACCCATTCGTATATAGACGATCGTATATTGCACTACGCCAGCGAGGCAGACGAAGTGTGGCATTGTGGCGATTTTGGTAACTTGGCAGTGATAGAGGCGTTGCAAGCCGTAAAACCTTTGCGTGGGGTTTATGGTAATATCGATGGCATAGAGATACGACAACAATTCCCTGAAGTAAATCGGTTTGCTTGTGAGGGTGTAGAGGTACTGATGATACACATAGGCGGTTACCCTAATAAATACAGTCCGTTGGCAAAACAAGAAATCCTAACTTGCCCTCCTAAACTCTTCATTTCGGGACATTCACATATTCTAAAAGTGCAATACGATAAACAGTTTCAGTTGCTACACCTCAACCCAGGAGCTGCTGGTCTTTATGGTTGGCAAACCGTGCGTACGATGCTTCGTTTTGAGATAGAAGCAGGAGAGATTAAAAACTTAGAGATTATAGAGTTAGCTCGTAGCGCGACAGGTAATTAAGTTATAATATTATCAGAACTAAAAGTAATACAAAATAGGCTGTCCCTTAACCGGACAGCCTATTTTGTTTCTTCTCTATTGTCTTTCATTACTAATTTTTATAGCTTTTCCTATTAGGGTAGTAGAAGTACAATCTGTAATTTTTACCATTACAAAATCGCCTATTTTATAATCTTCTTTGGGGAATACTACTACGGTATTCTGACTATTGCGCCCCATCCACTCTTTATCCGATTTTTTAGAGTTTCCCTCTATGAGCACTTCTACCGTTTTGCCTATTTGTGCTTGAGTGCGGTACAAGCTGTGTTTCTGTTGCAGGTCGATAATCTCAGCAAGACGGCGTTTCTTTACTTCTTCGGGTACATCATCTTCTATTTTGCGTGCTGCTAATGTACCAGGACGCTCCGAATAAGCAAACATAAACCCAAAATCATACTTTACATATTCCATTAGCGAAAGTGTATCTTGGTGGTCTTCTTCAGTTTCGGTGGGGAAACCAGCAATCATATCCTGCGAAATAGCACACTCAGGAATGCGTTCGCGTATGCTGTCTATCAGCGCAAAATATTCTTCGCGAGTATGAAGGCGGTTCATCGCTTTCAAGATACGATTGCTACCGCTCTGTACCGGCAGGTGGATATACTTGCAGATGTTAGGGTGTTTTGCCATCGTATCAATCACATCAAGGGTCATATCCTGCGGATTGGAGGTAGAAAAGCGGATACGCATTTCAGGCTGAGCTGTTGCCACCATATCGAGGAGTTTAGCAAAGTTGATAGCGGTGGCTTGTTGCATCTCACTTGCTTTGCTGAAATCCTTTTTGAGTCCGCCTCCATACCAAAGGTAACTATCCACATTCTGCCCCAGTAGGGTAACCTCTTTAAATCCACGCGCTTGGAGGTCGGCGATTTCGTTGAGGATAGAATAAGGGTCGCGACTGCGTTCACGTCCGCGAGTGAAAGGTACAATGCAGAAAGTACACATATTGTCACAACCGCGCGTAATCGACACAAAAGCTGTTATACCGTTGCTATTGAGACGGATAGGCGCAATATCGGCATAGGTTTCGTCCTTAGAGAGAATCACATTTACCGCTTCACGACCTTCTTCCACTTCTTCAAGTAGGTTAGGTAAATCCTTATAAGCATCAGGACCTACCACCATATCCACTATTTTTTCTTCTTCGAGGAAGGCGTGTTTTACCCTTTCTGCCATACAGCCCAATACGCCCACTTTCATAGCGGGTTTCTTGCGTTTATACACATTAAACTGCTCCAAACGCTTGCGAATGGTCTGTTCTGCCTTTTCGCGTACTGAGCAGGTGTTGATAAGTACCAAATCGGCTTCGTCAATAGTATCGGTAGTATTATATCCCGCTTTGGAGAGAATAGAAGCTACGATTTCACTGTCGGAGAAGTTCATTTGGCAACCGTAACTCTCGATATATAGTTTTTTGGAATTGTTATTATCAGCTTGTAAAACAAGGCTTTGTCCTTGTTTACTTTCGTCTATTTCTTTAGCCATAGAGGTTTGAGTTTCTGAATTGAGGGCGCAAAGATAAAGATAATTTGGCAATTAGCCAATTTGTCAGTGTGCCAATTCTACCATTAAGGGCAATTGGTGAAATGGGTGAAATAAAATTATTGTCAAAAAGTTTTGTGTATATCACTTTTTTGTTGTACCTTTGAGGCTTGAATAAAATTATTGTAGTTTTAGATATATGAAAACCATAGACAATTTTAATTTTGCGGGCAAGAAAGCCCTTATTCGCGTGGACTTTAATGTACCATTGGACGAAAATTTTAAAGTAACTGATAACACTCGTATTGAGGCTGCGAAACCTACTATCGAGAAAATTCTCAAAGATGGAGGAACCGCAGTACTTATGAGCCATTTAGGTCGCCCTAAAGGGGAACGCAACGACAAGTATTCTTTGCGTCACATTGTAAGTGAAGTGGAAAAAGTATTAGGTAAAAAAGTGATTTTTGTAGATGATTGCGTAGGCGAAGTAGCCGAAAAAGCCGTAGCAGCTGCTCCTGCTGGTAGTGTGGTATTACTTGAAAACTTGCGTTTTCATAACGAAGAAGAAAAAGGAGATGAAGCATTCTCTAAACAGCTTGCTAAACTCGGCGATATCTATGTGAACGACGCTTTTGGTACCGCTCACCGCGCTCACGCTTCGACCACTATTGTAGCGAAATTCTTCCCTAACCACAAATGCTTTGGTTACCTCCTCGCTAAGGAGATTGAAAGTATCGATAAAGTGATGAAGAATGGCGAAAAACCTGTAACAGCTATCCTTGGTGGTTCTAAGGTTTCTTCTAAAATCACTATCATCGAGAATATTTTGGATAAAGTAAATCACCTTATCATAGGTGGAGGTATGGCTTATACTTTCATCAAAGCACAAGGCGGAAAAGTAGGTAGTTCTATCTGCGAAGATGATAAACTTGACCTTGCACTCGATATCCTTGCCAAAGCCAAAGCTAAAGGAGTAGAAGTACACTTGCCTATAGACGTAGTAGCTGCTGACGCTTTCGATAACAACGCCAAAACACAAGTAGTACCTGTAAATGCTATTCCCGATGGTTGGGAAGGATTGGACGCAGGACCTAAGACTCTTGAAAACATCAAGTCGGTATTGCTTAAATCGAAAACTATTTTGTGGAATGGTCCTATCGGAGTATTTGAAATGCCTAACTTCGCAAAAGGTACCATTGCCGTAGGTGATTACGTGGCTGAAGCTACTAAAAAAGGAGCTTTCTCACTCGTAGGAGGTGGCGACTCGGTAGCTGCTGTAAAACAATTTGGTTTTGAGCATAAAGTAAGTTATGTTTCTACCGGTGGTGGAGCGATGCTTGAAAGCCTTGAAGGATTGGTACTCCCTGGTATTGCAGCTATTAACGAATAGTTAAAATATAGAAAAAGAAAAAGAGGTAACTAAAAATTAACTTAGTTGCCTCTTTTTTATATCTTCATTATTTCTTCCCTGTTACTTGGGTGATAAGGTTCATTTTCTTCTTCTTATTTTGCTGTTTTTGGTATTCATCGAACTGCATTAGCAGGTTGTTATTAGCACGGATGAGCGCATTGGTTTCTAATAAAATACTAAAATATAATTTAGTAGTTTTATGACTGGTTTCGGTAGTGCGAATACGGTCGATTTGTTTTTGTACCATCTTTGACACTTCGTTTTTCAACACCTTACAATCTTCGAAAATTACGTGTAACTTGTTATAGTCTGAACCTTTGAATATTTCGGCTTCAGCCTTAAACACATCTTCCATCTTATCGGAAATGTATTTTAAGTCACGTAGCTGATTAAATTTGAGGTTCTTGTGATTGTTGTTTACGTGTTCATAACTATTGAGTGTAATAGCCGTGAGACATTGTGCCATATCCTGCAAACAGTCCAAAATAAGGATATAGAACTTGCTGGACGCCACTGAACTTTCATTCAGCGATTTGATAAAGTAGTATACATTACCTTTCAGCTCATCGAGTTCTTTTTCGAGTTTTTTAGCATTCTTTTTGTTTTTGGTGAGTTTGCCTAAATCTTGAGTACCGAGATTCTTCACCACTTTGCTATAAAGCTGGTCGATGCGGAAAATCGTTTCGGATACATAGTTAGAGCTTTCTTTGATGACACCGCCAATGGTAGCCAAGTCGGCGCGCTCAAAGCGTTTGCCTTGTGCTTTGGCTTTCTGTTTATTGCGGTAGATAATTGCGTTCCGAATAAGCACAAAGCCTACTACCATTATCATCACAATAAGCCCAATCACGCTTCCGTAATACAATATGCCTGCTACTAAAAATGCCCCGATAAAGGCAACAATAGCTGTTAAAAACCAACCGCCGATTACGTTTAGTACCCCTGCCACGCGATATACAGCACTATCGCGCCCCCAAGCTCTATCGGCAAGGGAAGAACCCATTGCCACCATAAAGGTTACATAGGTAGTAGAAAGTGGGAGCTTAAAGGAAGTACCAATGGCAATCAAACTACTGGATACCACGAGGTTGATAGCAGCACGCACGAGGTCGAAAGCAGGAAGGTCTTCTTCTTTTACATTAGGGTCAGGTTCAGGTTTTTCAAAACGGTGGTCTATTTTGTTGCTAATCGACTTTGGCATTATGAAGTTCACGGCATTGGCACAAATCACTGTAATACGCACCAAGAATCGCGATAAGAAATTAGAAGAAAACTTCTCTTCACCTCCTTCGTTCTGACGAGATAGATTGACGCCTGTATCAATTACGTGACGTGCTTTTTTGGAAAACCAAAGGGTGAGAATCATCACAAAACCGGTGAGCAATAGCAAGGCGGTAGGAGTAGAGATTTGCCCATCGGCTAAAGCACCCATTAGCAAGCCGTCGTGTGCTACTCCTGAATTATGCCATATATCATACGACTGATAAGCTGCTACGGGTACCCCTATGAAGTTCACTAAGTCGTTACCCGCAAAAGCCATTGCCAAAGCAAAAGTACCGCTGAGGATAATTACCCTAAAAATATTTACTTTCATACGGATAAGCACTTGTGAGAGCACCGAATAGAAAATAAAACAGCCTATGAGTAGCGGCACTATATTCGTGTCTATCCACGCAATAGCTTCTTTAGGAATGAAAGCGACGTCTTTGAGACCTTTAAAGATAATGAAGTAGGAAAGCCCTGTAAGCGAGAGCCCGCCGAACACGCCTCCTACATATTTTACATTTTCTTGATATTTAAATGAGAATACTAATCGGGCTAAGTATTGTACAATCGTACCGACTGTAAAGGCAATGGCTACCGAGGTGAAAATACCGGTGATAATTTTGCCTGCTTCGCTTGTATTGATATAGTTGAAAGCGTTAAAAAGCGATTCGTCACTCATAAACGTTTTGATAGTGGCGACACACATCGCAGCGCCCAAGAGTTCGAATACGATAGAAACGGTTGTGGAAGTAGGTAGACCGATAGAGTTGAAGAGGTCGAAGAGGAGAATATCGGCAAGGATGACCGACATAAAGATAACCATTACCTCATCGAAATAGAAGAGCTGAGGGTTAAAGATGCCTTTACGTGCGATTTCCATCATTCCGCTAGAAAAGACGGCACCAATGGCTACTCCCACGCTGGCGACTATCATAATGGTGCGAATGGTGGCTACTTTGGAGCCTACGGCAGAGTTAAGAAAGTTAGCTGCATCGTTACTCACACCCACCACCAAATCGATAACGGCGAGCACCAAGAACACGAACAGCATAAAGATGTACACCTGTTCCATAACACTATATCAGTTTTATGGGGCAAAGATATGAATAATTTGTCAATTAGACAATTTGCTGATTAGTAAATTTAGGGAGGAGGTTTATTGATGCTTTCTTAGTTATATAAATATGAGGAACTAAGGATGTTCTTTATTTTGAGAATCTTTTGGTAGGAGAGATACTTTTTTATAGATATTGGTTTTTAATTCTTGTGTAGAAATACATATATCGTAGCCCATTTCTTTTAATCTTTTAGAAAGGATGTTGTCACAAGTCCATATTTTATGTCCCTTTTCAAAGTGTAAAGCTATAAAAAGATAATCATCGGGGTCTATATTTTTGGCTATTTTACTTGCTTTGTCTCTATTTTGTTTTTTTATATCTTTTAATTCGTAGAAAGTAATGTTTTGGGTAAATTCTTTCAATAAAGCGTTTGCCTTTCTTTTAGTGAGAAGGTTGTCTTTCATAATTTCGGGCAAATGTTCTTTAACTTCTTCTAATAGAAAAGAGGGGGCTATAAATTGTAACTTATTCTTCTTGTTTTTAAGAATAGAGGCTATTACGCCATTAGGGGTGTAAAAGCAACTGAAAATGATATTGGAGTCGGAAATGACTATCATATTTTATGCTTTTTTTCTTCTTTGGCGATAGCTGCTTCCCAACGTTTGGTCATATTGCGATTTGCTTGTTTTGACATAGCCATTATTTTATCTTTAAATTTTAGAGGGATGCCATTTTCATCTTCCTCTAAAACTTCGGAAGTAACTGTTGCATTTTTTTTGGATTCTTTTTTCTTAGTAACTTTCACAAAGTCAAGAGTCTTAAGATAATTTATTACCTCTAAGGCTTCAGGATTATTACTGTTTATAGTTGCTATGTAAGGCATAATATTTAAGTATTTTTTATTTGTATGAGGCAAAGGTAGTAATAAATTAGGAAATTAGCAAAAAAAGGTTAGGTTTTACTAATTGGGGGTTGGTAATTGGATTTTTTGGGGTATCATAAGATACCGAAAGATAACGGAAGAGAGCTGAGAGAGCTTTTGGTGAAAAAATGGTGTAAGGAGGGTGGGGTTAGCTTATAGAGAGCTTATAGGAAGCTTATACGAATCTTGGACGATTGGTATAGAAAGGGTATATAAGTGGTTGATAAATAGTATAATACAACAAGGCTAAAAATGGTAAAAACGGGGTTTCGAGGCGAAAGAAAGAGGAAGAGGTGCTAGGCCTTAGGCCATAGGCACTAGGGGATAACATCCCCTAACCCCCTTCAAAGGGGAATTGTAGTGACGGAAAGGAGAAGGGATAATTAGGGAATTAGTAAATATGGAAATGAGGAAAAGGGGAAGTGTAGTGAGCAAAGCGGAGTTATCATATGTTTAAGAGAGGCTTGCGGGAGAGGGACAATAGAGACGCAAGGGGAGTTGTGGTGATGATCATATCGAACTAATGTTGATTAATGTGAGTTTGATAGTCTGTTTTATTGCTAATTGTAAATTGTTTTGTATCTTTGTCGCATTAATGATTAACCATTTACAACTCATCATTAACTATTATGAAATATTTACTATTCAGTCTTTTAGCTTTCTTATGTACCATAGGAGTCAAGGCGCAAGAAAAACTTCCTAATGTTATCTTTATTTTGGCTGACGATTTAGGTTACGGCGATATAGAGCCCTACGGTCAGCAAATTATCAAAACGCCCCAACTCAGCAAACTCGCTGATGAAGGAATGAAGTTTACTCAGTTTTATACGGGTACATCTGTGTGTGCGCCCTCTCGCGCTTCGTTTATTACAGGGCAAACTACGGGTGAAACGCACATACGCGGTAATGAAGAAGTGCGTGAGCCAGTAGATGGGCAAGCACCTTTACTTGCCAACGACCCATCAGTAGCACAACTTTTTAAGAAAGCAGGCTATAATACGGGTTGTTTTGGTAAATGGGGTTTAGGTATCGTTCCTTCCGAAGGGAATCCGCTAAAACAAGGGTTTGATACCTTTTTTGGTTATAACTCACAGTTCCGCGCTCATCGCCGTTATCCTGCTTTCTTGTGGCACGACAATGAAAAAGTGCTCATTCCCGAAAACGGAAACTATGAGCGCCAAGAGGTTTATGGCGAAGACCTCATACAAGAAAAAATATTGAATTATATAGGCAAACAAACAGCTGATAAGCCTTTCTTTATGTGGCTTACCTATACACTCCCACACGCCGAATTGGTAGTGCCTCACGACAGTATTTACGCTTCGTACGAATATCTTCCCAAGAAACCTTATCAAGGGGTGGATTACGACAAGATTACTCCTAAACCTTTTGGCTGGGCAGGTTATATGTCGCAACCGCATACTTATGCCACTTATGCGGCTATGGTGAGTCGGTTAGACAAGTATTTGGGAGAAATACGCAAGCTCCTTAAAGTTAAAGGGCTTGATGAGGATACCATTATCATCTTTGCGAGCGACAATGGGGCACATCGCGAAGGAGGTGCTGACCCTAAGTTCTTCAACTCCTCAGCAGGATTGAGGGGTATTAAACGCGACTTGTACGAAGGCGGTATACGTACCCCTTACATTGTGTATTGGAAAGGTAAGATAAAGGCAGGTAGCGTAAGCGACCATATAGGGGCTTTTTGGGATATGATGCCTACTTTTGCTGAGATTACGCATCAGAAGTATGTGCCTAATAAGCATCAAGTATCGTTTTTACCTACGCTTTTAGGGAAGAAACAACAGCAACAGCATAAATACCTTTATTGGGAGTTTCACGAAATGGGAGGTAGACAAGCAGTGCGTTATAAAAACTGGAAAGGAGTACGCCTAAACGTGAATAAAGATAAAAAGGCTCCTATTGAGTTGTACGACCTTACTACTGACCCTGCTGAACAGCACAACCTCGCCGAGAAATATCCTAAGATATTGAAGAAAATAGAGCGATTTATGGAACAAAGCCATACACGCTCAGAGCTCTTTCCTTTTGATTGGGAGGCAAAGAAATAAAACTTACTAAGGAGAAAGAATGATAACTAAAAAGCCTTTACCTAATCAGTATTTAGGTAAAGGCTTTTAAGTATGAGTATTATAGACTTTAAAAATGCTCTAAGAAGTAGGTTTAAAGAGCTTTTTCATCTATCTTATGCTGCTTGGAGTCATAAGTAAAAGGCACTTTCCAAGTGATTAATAGTGCAGGAATAGTGCAAATCATTACCAATAAGAAGAAGTGCTGATATCCTAAATATTTACTGAGGAAACCACTAATCATACCGGGAACCATCACTCCTAAGTTCATCAGGCTATTGGCGAAAGCATAGTGAGCCATTTGGTATTTACCAGGAGCTATTTGTTGCATCATAAAGAGGGTAAGGCCTACAAAACCGAAGCCATAACCAAAGTACTCACCTACAATTCCCAAAGCGATAGTAGGCAAGTGAGAGGGCAAGAAATAAGCAAAAAGTAGATACACTACAAATGGAATATTAAAAGCACACGCCAAAGTGAAAAGAGCTTTGCGCAACCCTACACGAGAGACAAAATAGCCAGCTGAAATAGAGCCTACAATAAAAGCAATAACTCCCGCAGTACCGTATACTAAGCCATATTCTTGTTCGGTGAGCCCTAAGCCTCCTTTATCAGTTTTAGCAATGAGGAAAAGAGGAGCTATCTTCATAGCTAATCCTTCTGCAAAACGGTATAAGAAGATAAAAAACAAATAATAAAAAATATATTTCTTTCGGAAGAAAGCTACAAAAATATCCCATAGTTCTTTCATTTTCACATTAAAATCACCAGCTTGCTGAGGTTTAGTATCTTTTGGCAAAGCATAAAGGTGATATAGACCTACGAGACCTAAAATAGTAGCACAAATGCTAAGAATCAGTTGCCAAGAAGCAACTACACTCATACCTTTTGTTTTTACGAGCCAACCTGCTAAGAAGATAAGACCACCATTGGCAAGCACTTTTGCTAAGTTATAGAAAGCACCTTGCCAGCCAGAATATACACTTTGGGTAGCAGTGTCCAATTGTTCCATATACATTCCGTCACCTGCAATATCGTGAGTAGAACCGCTAAGGGCAATCACCCCTAATAAGGCTAAACACACAGTGAAAAAGTTGGGCAGAGGTAACGAAAATACAATACAACCGAATAAAGCTGCTGATACTAATTCGGTAATGACAATATATTGTTTTTTAGTACCATAGAGCTCCATTATTACACTGATAATAGGTTTTAATGACCAAGGTAAGATGAGTAAAGAAGTCCAAAAAGCGTTCTGGTCGTCAGGAATACCTAATCCTTTGAAGATAATAGGAAAAACTAATGAAAGCATCACAAAGGGAAGCCCCATAGCGAAATAGGTGGTAGGCACCCAAGTAATAGGATTTTTCTTTTTCATAATGGTTGTTTATATTACTTCATTTTAAACAATCAGACAAAAGTACAAAATAATTACAAATTGGCAAGTTAGCAGATTAACAAGTTTGAAAATACCCTTAATATACCAAAATAACTTATCAATTAAGTGCTTTAAGTGCGGTTATTATTCTTTTGTTTTCTTAGCATTCATTGCTTTATAGAAGGCAGCGCGACTGAGAGGCTCATAGCTATCAGCTTCTCCTAACAAGCGTTGCTGGTCGTTAGAAACCTTGCGAAAACTATAATTGGCGAGGTTGCCGGTACGTGTACAAACAGCGTGTACCTTAGTAACATACTCGGCAGTAGCCATCAAGAAGGGCATAGGTCCGAAAGGTTTTCCTTTATAGTCCATATCGAGTCCTGCTACGATTACACGTACCCCGCGATTGGCGAGCTCATTGCACACGTGTACAATCTCGTCGTCGAAAAACTGTGCTTCGTCTATCCCCACCACATCGCAACCATCGGCAAGAAGCATAATGCTGGCGGCGGCTTCTACGGGTGTAGAAGGAATTTCATTGGCGTTGTGCGATACGATATTGGTATCATCATAACGCGTGTCGAAACTGGGTTTGAATATCTCTACCTTCTGTTTTGCAAATTGGGCACGACGTAATCGGCGAATCAGTTCTTCGGTTTTGCCTGAGAACATCGACCCGCATATTACTTCTATCCAGCCTGTCTTTTCGTTGTCGTTTACTGTATTCTCTAAAAACATCACTTAAAAAGTATATAATATTCCTACCCCTAATACTTGCTTGAATTGAGTGCGTGCTCCATAGTTGTGCACTTCGCCATTAGGTGTTTTGTAAGAATAGAACTTCACATCGTCGTCGTATTTGATATGTACCCCTATACGCGCCTGCACGTAGCTATTTACCTTCAAGTTGAGATTAGTTTCCCAATCTACATCTATATTTCCGAAGTTTTTAAGGTAATCGCCATAGAAGTTAAAGGAAGTATTGAGTATCATATTCTCCATCACTTTCTCGTCCCAGCGACCGGACACTGAAAAACCGAGTTCGTTATGGGTGCGCTTACCTTTCTTCAGAATAGTACCGTCAGGAGCACGCTGGGCTTTTTCTACCCCGAAAGCACCTTCATCGGCTAAACGTTGGTCGAGTACAGCAGTAGTTTTAAGCGTGATAGGCGAAAGGAAAATACTAAATTTTATCTTTGAAGGAGCATATTCAGTACCCAAACCAAAGGTGATATAAGCAGGGGCAAAAAATTTGGAGATAGGCTTTTCTACATCGGGATAGTTGTATCCGTTGCTGATTTGTGAAAGAAACTGATAGCGCGCCGTGTAATACCAAAACGATTGTGAGTCGCCTCGATAGCCAAACGATGAGATGAGTGAGAGTTTATCGTCGGTTTTGCGCACTTCGCGCCCTTTTTGAGCGTTAATACCGTAGTTGATTTCTAATTCGTTGTCCCAAAAGAAAGTGCGTTCGGTATAACGACGACGGAATTTGGCATTAAATATCCCCGAAATAGAACTTTCTCCTCCTGCACTCCAATTAGAAAAAGCTACCTCGCTCATATTAAGGCTCACTTGATTGAATTTGAACCATTTTTGTTGTGCTAATTTAAAACGGTTGAAAGTGAACTTTAACGCTTCGGTATCTTTCATTACCTTTACCGTATCGGACTTTACAGGGGCTTCGTACGTTCTTGCTTTGCGCACTTGCCCAAAAGCGGTAAAGGAGGTAAGAAACAGTAGAACAATGAGTTTTTTCATACAGAGAATCGTGCTAAATATTTCAGGGTGCAAAGGTAATGATAATTTGCTAATTTGGCAATTAGCAAATGAACTAATAAATGTAAAATGGAATGAATATAGCTGTTGGATACTTGACAGACAAAGCGTAATGAAAATATAATAGTAGGGTAGAGGTATAGAATGAGAAGTAATTATCAGATTAGAAAATTGGAAGCTTGACAGATTGCTGAAAAAATCTTAATGTTTGTTAAATGTATGTATTTTTTTCAATTATTAAAAAGAAAAATACAACTTAGTCTCTTACACTGTAAAAAGAGTTAAAATATTATTATTCAGTTAAATAAAAGATTTATCATACTTGTCTCTTCACCGAAGCTTAACCGAAGGAAGAGCGAACCTAAGACGAAGGAAAGACGAACCTAAGACGAAGGAAAGGTGTTAGTTAATTGAATGTCAATAGGAAGAAAGGGCTTTTAAAACTGTTGAGGAAAAAGTGTTAAAAACGTGAAATGGTTGAAGAAAAAGCAGTTTTTGTTCTTTCACACATTGGCTTATTTTGTCAATCTGCTAAATCTCTAATTTTTAAAAACTCTTCTTTGAGCGTCTCTACTTTGCCGTGAGGAATAAAACTATCAGGAAGGGTGATGATTTTCAGCGGAGTGGTATAGCTGTGCTGGGTAGCAAATTCGGCTACGGCACTGCCTAAACCGCCTGTGCTTCCTTCTTCTGCTGTGATTACTTTTTTATAAGAACGGAAGATATGATGTAGCATCGCCTCGTCCAAAGGTTTGAGAAAACGGGCATCGTAATGGGCATATTTTTCGGGTTCAGCAGTTTGAGTGAGCTGTTGTTGTACATTTTCGGCAATAGCGCCAATGGTGAGTACGGCTATCTCGCTACCTTCTTTTAGCTGTTCGCCTTTGCCTATAATTAGCTGTTGAAAAGGTTGTTGCCAATCGGTTTGTGCACAACGACCACGAGGATAACGAATGGCAATGGGGTGCTCGAGCGATTGCTGAGCAGTATAGAGCAAATTGCGCAACTCGGTAGCATTACGCGGTGAAGCGATAATGAGGTTAGGAATAGGGCGCAAGAATGCCATATCAAACACTCCGTGATGGGTGGCACCGTCTTCGCCTACAAGTCCTGCACGGTCTATACAGAATACTACGGGCAGGTTTTGGAGGGCTACATCGTGGATAAGCTGGTCGTAAGCGCGCTGTAAAAATGTGGAATACACCACACAGTACGGTATAAAACCTTGTGTAGCCCAACCGGCAGCAAAGGTAACCGCGTGTTGTTCGGCAATACCCACGTCCATTACCCTATCGGGGAATGCCTTTTGCATAGCTGTGAGTCCGCTACCACTACTCATCGCAGGGGTGATGACAACTATCTTGGAGTTCTGCTGGGCGAGTTCGGTGAGAGTTTGCCCTACTACGTCTTGATATTTAGCAGGGAGAGCAGAGTTTTCAGGCAGAGGGTTGCCTGTGATTTTATCGAATTGCGAAGGGGAATGGAAGAACACTTGTGAGGCTTCGGCTTTAGGGTATCCTTTACCTTTGGTGGTGACAACGTGCAAGAGGCGTACTCCACGGGCTTGCTTTTCGGCTTTGAGTGCCGAGATGAGCGCGGGGAGGTTGTGCCCGTCTATTACACCTTTGTAGGTAATCCCCAAAGCACTAAAAAAAGCACTGCGGGTAGCGTGTTCGGTTTTCAGTTGGGCAAGGTAATGAGAGAACGCTCCTATGGTGGGGTCGATAGCCATTGTATTGTCGTTCAGTATAATGAGCATATTGGCATCGGTGGTGCCTGCATAGTTCAGAGCCTCGAAAGCCATACCACTCACAATAGAAGCATCGCCTATCACGGCTATATGTTGTCGCTCTTTATCGCCTGCCAAAGCCGATGCCATTGCCATACCCAAGACAGCGGAAAGAGAGGTAGACGAGTGTCCGGTGCCAAAAGCATCGTACTGACTTTCTGCACGTTTAGGAAAGCCACTGATACCTCCTCGCTCGCGTATATGCGTAAAATCCTCGTTTCTACCGGTGAGGATTTTATGAGCATAACTCTGGTGCCCTACGTCCCATACCAACACATCGTGAGGAGTATCGAACACATAGTGCAACGCAATAGTAAGCTCTACCACTCCGAGACTTGCACCTAAGTGCCCACCTCGTGTAGCAATAACCTCTATAATGCGGTTGCGGATTTGTTGCGCCAAAGCAGGAAGAGAGGTTATAGGAGTATTTTTTAGTTGTTGCATATTAAGCTTACGCTATATAAATTCAACAAAAAAGTTAAAAAGGATAAGGTTTGCGCCTTAGAAATCAAACAAATCTATTCAAATCAAACAGTTAGAAAAGAAGTGTAGCTTGTGTTTGAAACTTTGGCTAAGTTCGCGACGCACTCATTGGCTAAAATGTTAATTTTTCAAATTTGCTAATTCTTTTCTTTATTGACCAATTTTACAACTAACATTATCAGAGCCCCCATTGCTACAAAAGCTATTAAAGAAAAGTACCAATAGGTGATGAACAAGCCTTTTAGTATCACGGCGAATACCACTACAAAGAGGATAATTGTCGCTACTTCGTTGAGCATTCGCAGTTGTACCGAAGTAAGAAAGGCACGCCCCGCTTGGAGTCGTTTCATTATGCGCCAAGAATAGTAATGATATACAAACAAAAAGACGATGAATAGCAGTTTGACGTGAAACCATCCTTGTTTAATAAGCGTCCACTCGCCACCGTCGTATAGCATATAGAGTCCGCTAAGAGTCATCAGCACCAGCGCCGGCACGGTAATGATGTTCCACAAGCGCTCTTCCATAAAGCTGAATTGTTTGTGGAGAATTGAGCGTTCGGGGTCATCTTTTTCCAAGGCTTCGGTGTGATAGATAAATAGTCGCACCATATAAAAGAGCCCTGCGAAATAGCTCACTACAAAGATGATATGTATGCTTTTAGCAATAAGGTAATCGGTCATTAAAAATATTTTAAGCGTTTCAGATTACAAAGATAGGAACTAATTAGCTAAAATAGAAAAAGAAGTCGTCCGAAAAGTTTTAATCTTATCTTTCATCTCTTGTCTCTTCATTAATCCAAGAGGAGAGAGCTTGTACCCATAGGTCGGAGTCGTTGAGGCAGGGAATCATTTTAAAATTTTCGCCACCATTTTTGCGGAAAGATTTACCTCCTACTATTTCTATTTCTTCAAGAGTTTCTACGCAATCGGCGACAAAGGCAGGAGCGATGACCGCTAATTTCTTTACACCATTTCGGGCAAGTTCTATAATTTTATCGGAAGTGAAAGGGGTAATCCACTTATCCTTCCCCAAACGCGATTGAAACGCTTGTGAGTATTTTCCTTTTTCTAATCCCAACTTTTCTGCCAATAAGCGAGTAGTCTCAAAACAATGACTGCGGTAGCAGTGTGTTCCTTCTTCGCTGTAAGGGTCGCAACAAGTTACACCTTCTACAATGTGTTTGTGTGCAGAGGTAGGTGTGGTTTTGTAGAGATGGCGCTCGGGTACACCGTGATAAGAAAAGAGCAAATGGTCGAAAGGAGCTGTTCCTAAATGAGCGCGTACGACCTTTGCTAAAGCCTCGATATACTCGGGGCGGTGGAAGAAAGCAGGAAACTTGGTGAGGCGCATATTAGGATAAGAGGTTTTGATGAGTTTTTCGGTGAGGACTTCAATGGTTTCGGTAGTAGCCATTGCGTATTGAGGATAAAGAGGAATGAGGAGTACTTCATCAACTCCTTTGCTGTGTAATTCTTTTAGTGCATTGGCGATATTTGGGTTGCCATAGCGCATAGCTAATACTACGGGTACAGAGACTTTACGCTGTACTTTTTCAGTAAGCCAACGACTAATGACAATGAGAGGAGAACCTTCGCTCCACCATATTTTTTGATAGGCTTTACTGGTTTTAGGTGGACGCGTATTGAGGATAACCCCGTGTACCAAAGCATAGCGCAATAGGTAAGGCAGGTCGATGACGCGTTCGTCCATTAAAAATTCTTTTAGATATCGTTTAATGTCTTTTATTGCGAAGGAATCGGGTGATCCTAAATTTACGAGTAATACTCCTTTGGGCATTTTTAGTTAAGTAAAAAATTAAAAGAGAAAAATGAGTATATCATTCATCGTTTTTCTAAAATGTGAATATATTCGGTAGTGCTGTTGGTTTTATGTTGTCTATTTTCTTCCTTATCTGCTTTAAAACGATTGTATTGAGTACTTTGTAGGTCATATTTTCCATATTTTTGCATAGTATTTCTTATTTGTTCGAGAGACATTAGTCCTTCGTTGTTATAACTGAGAAATATATATTCAAATTGAGCATTTTTAATTAATTCATCAAAAGTTTCTACTACCTTAGTTCTTTTGCAATAGTTAGATTTGTGATAAGGGCGCAAGCCTGTTTTCCCTTGTGGAGCAAAAGTATCGTATTTGGCAATAGTGTTGAGCAGATGATAATTAGCCCCATATTCTCGATGATTGTAAGGAGGGTCGAGATAGAGAATATCCCCATTGATTTTGGTAATAAGGATGTTGCTATCTTCATTAAACACCAAGTGGTCATTTTCGTTTTCCACAAAGAGAGCAGGCTCAAGGCACAAATCTTTCTGAGCTGTTTTTTTGATATGTTTCAGAAAAGCGCCATACACCGAAGCAGTGTTGGCTACCTTATCAGCATTTTCAAGCAAAGAAGCTAATAAAAAAAAGTACACATTTTCAGTGATATGATTTTCTTTTTTCCAAAGTTCAATTCTTTGGCGTATAGCATCAATGCGTTTGCCGTTGTTTTCTTTGAAGTAATTCCTGCCTGCAACACCATTTTCAGAATATTCATTGAATATAAAACCCTCAGTACCTTTTAGTAAATTGAGTTCTGAGAGATGTTCCCAATAGTTGAAAGTAATGTGATTTTCTATATAGTTTTTGTTTAGCACATAGCTATAATACTCTATATCATTACTGATAACTTGCTTTACATTGGTCTTAAACCCTCTCCCTACGGTTCCTGTGCCAGCAAAAAGGTCGCAAAATACTTTTTTAGATAGGTCTTTACCTGCAACACTATAAATAGTTTGCTTAATAAAGGGTAATAGTTTGTATTTTGAGCCTATATAGTTCATTTTTTAGTTATGCAAGAGTATTACAAAAGCTTCTGTTCTATAGGTTTTCAATCCTATATTTTTATGATTAAAATCAAAAGAGATAGTGAATGGTGTTACTAAGTTCGTATTTTCTATGATTTGTTGTATTCTAATAGGTGAAATATCTTCATCTAAATAGACTATCAGTAATCGAGGGTTTGCCCCGAATCTACCTTCATCTTGGTACTTGTACAGATATTCGGCTACTTTTTCAGGGTGCTCAATAGCTGTTGTTTTCCAATGCTCACCGAAATCTCTTTTAAATTCATTGGTAGGACTACGCGATACTTTTTGGTCGTAGCTTACGCCATCGATAAAGAAATCAACCCCACGAATATGCGAAAGAGTAGGTATGATATTGTCGTTTTTCAGAAAAACTAAAGTCTCTAAAAAGTCGTTGCGCTCGGTATTAAGTTCCTTTATACGTCTGTACTTTACAGCAGCTAATTTTACTTTTTCATCTTTCTCTGAACGTGTATTGTTTTCTGCATTAAGTGTTTGTACAAAACTATCGAACTGACCTTGAGAAAAAGGCCAATTGAGTTTTCCCAATTCTAATGTATGCCATTCTTCTAACAGAATAGCAATATTCTCTTCTCCGTTTAATCCGTTTTGAAACTTAGGTAAGGACTTAAATATATGTCTTATTTTGTCTTTTGCATCATTGTAATTCCATATCTTTACAATCTCACTAAACAACTCGTTAGATGATTGTTTGATGAGAGCTCTCCTTTCATAGCCGTTATATAATTCCAGAAAAGCAACAGCATTAGCTTTATTGCTAAAAATCTTCTTAACAATATCTTGATTAATAGTCCTTTTTATATCCCTAATATCATTCATTGTTGGTGTTTTTCTTCATTTGTCTGAGAGCGCTTTCAGCGAGTTCTTCCTCTACGTCGGCTTCGGGTTTGTCTTTCTCCATCTTACCGTCTTTGCGCTTTTGGGCACTTACGGAGAGAATACACCCTAAGGCTAAGCACGTCATCCATAGTGATGTACCCCCACTACTGATGAGAGGTAGGTTCTGCCCTGTTACGGGAAAGAGTTCTACTGCTACTCCCATATTAATGATAGCTTGCAAGAGTATTGGGAAACCTAAGCCTAATACTAATAACTGTCCGTAGAGGGTAGGTGCTTTTTGTGAGATGACTACAATGCGAATGAGCAATAGTATGTAAAGCACCATTATAACGATAGCTCCTAATGAGCCATATTCTTCGGTGATGATAGCATAAATAAAGTCGGAGGAACTTTGAGGGAGGAAGTTTTTCATTGTGCTTTTGCCTGCTCCTTGTCCCATTATACCTCCTTTGGCAATAGCCATTTTGGAACGCTCTATCTGATAGCCTTCTTTGTTGTCCTCGCCTCCCATAAACGATTCGATACGACTCATCCAAGTATCTACCCTATTGGGGAAAGCTTCGGGGAAGGCTTTTACTACTAATAAGAAAAGTGCAAGGAAAACAATTGCAATGCCTATAGCTGAAAAGATATGTTTCATTGGGAAACGACCCAAGAAAGTGAGCATCAGCACTGAGCTGAGGATTAGCATTGCGGTGGATAGGTTAGAAAGAAGCACTAAGGCTGCAATCACTCCTACGGGCATCCACAGGGGTAAGATAGTTTCTTTGAAAGAGAGTTTTTTGCCGTAGTTTTTAGCTAAATAAGAAGCTACATAAGCCATCAGCATTACCATTGCAAAGGTGGAAGGCTGAAAAGAGAAACCCCCTACGCTGAGCCATCGGCTGGCGTTTGCTCCTTCGATGGTGCTTCCTGAAAGGTTTGCAAAGATGAGCAGGAGCACCGCTAAGATAAGCCCCAGTTTAGAAGCAGGACGAAAAAAACGATAAGGTGTACGATGCACGATATAAAGAGTGAGATAGCCGACCCCTACAAACACCAAGTGCTTGATGAGGTAGCCAAAAGGAGTACCCTTACCCACTACATACACTAAGTTGGTACTGGTGCTGTACACCGCCAAGAAGGAGAAGAGGGTAAAGACGAGTATGAGCGCCCAAAGGGTTTTATCGCCTTTGATATGTGAGGCTATCCATTCGCGCATTATTACAGTTTCTGAACGGCTGCTTTAAAGAGGTCTCCGCGTTCTTCGTAGTTTTTAAAGAGGTCGAAGCTGGCGCAAGCGGGGGATAATAGTACTGTATCACCTTCTTGAGCAAAACCTTGTGCTAATTTTACAGCTTCGTCCATTGAGCGGGTTTCGACAAGCGTGCCTATTGTGTTGTAAAACGATTGAATAATAGGGGAATTATCGACTCCGAGGCATACAATAGCTCTTACTTTTTCGTGTACATAAGGCAAAAGAGAGTTATAGTCGTTGCCTTTGTCTTGTCCGCCAACTATCCACACGATAGGAGTTTTAATGGTGTCGAGAGCGTAGAATACTGAATTTACGTTAGTAGCTTTAGAGTCGTTTACGTAAGTAACGCCATCTACTACTTTCACCTCTTCGAGACGGTGGGGAGCACCTTTAAAGCCTTTGAGACTTTCGCGCAATGAGTTGTTGCGGATATTTACCAAGCGGGCAGCTACACTTGCTGCCATTGTATTTTTAATGTTGTGCTTGCCACGAAGGCTAATTTCTTCAACGTCGATTTCAGTAGTTTGATTCTCTAACATAATGTATATTTTATTATCTTTTAAGAAAGCTCCTTGTGGGAGTTCTTTCTCTATAGAAAAAGGTATGAGTTTAGATTTTATAGTATGGGTGCTGAGCCACTGTGTAATTACCTCGTCGTCGGCATCATAGATAAGGTAATCATTTTCAGTTTGGTTCATCGCGATACGGAATTTAGAGTTGATATAGTTTTCGAACTTATAGTCGTACCTATCCAGATGGTCAGGAGTTATGTTAAGCAACACGGCGATATGGGGGGCGAAATGCTCTATGCCGTCTAACTGAAAACTACTGATTTCGAGTACATAATATAGTGGATTTTCGGTAGCTACTAATTCGGCGAAGCTATAACCTATGTTTCCACCAAGTCCCACTTGCAATCCCGCTTCTTTGAAAATGTGATAAGTGAGCAAGGTGGTAGTGGTTTTACCATTACTACCTGTGATGCCTACAATGAGGCTATCGGTATATTGGCTTGCAAATTCTATTTCAGAAATCACAGCAATGCCTTTTTCGTGGGCTTTTTTGATGATAGGTGCTTTATCGGGGATACCTGGGCTTTTCATAATCACATCGGCTGAGAGAATTTTCTCTTCGGTGTGTGTGCCTTCTTCCCACTGAATGCCTTCTTTGTTAAGAGTTTCGCGGTAGTGAGGTTTTAGGGAGCCTTTATCGGAAAGGAATACTTCCCAGCCTTTTTGCTTACCGAGAATGGCAGTTCCTACACCACTTTCACCACCTCCTAATATTACTAAACGTTTCATTGATAAAACCTCGTTTTGTTGAGGTGCTTATTATTTTTGGGCAAAGGTACAAAACAAATAGGAATTAGCAAGGGAGAAAGCGAAAAAAAATAAATAATGACAGAAATGCCAATAATACCAGAAATGCCAATAATACCAGAAATGCCAATAATACCAGAAATGCCAATAATACCAGAAATGCCAGAAATGCCAAAAATACCATAATAATCAACTTTGCCAAAGGTGCGAGCCACACGGGCAGTCGTAGCACGACGGGCAGTAGAAAATTAGCAGATTAGCAAATTTGAAAATTAGCAAATGTGGAGGGGTGGGGAGTTCGGAAGGAAACGAAGAAGTTCGGAAGATAGAAGGGAGGGTTTTTGATGAAAAAAGGCTGTAAGGAGGGTGGTCTTAGCTTATAGAGAGCTTATAGGAAGCTTATACGAATCTTGGACGATTGGTATAGGAAGGGTATATAAATAATTGATTAATAATATAATACGACAATGCAAAAAACGGTAAAAACAGGGTTTCGAGTCGAAAGAAAGAGGAAGAGGCAATAGACCTTAGGCCATAGGCAATAGGGGGGAGTGTGACAGAAAAGAGAATTAGCAAATTAGAAAATTTGGAGATTAGTAAATTTTTGGGAGGAATTTAGAGGGAATGTGCTGGAAAAAGAGGATTAGAAAATTTGGAAATTAGTTGGAGGGACTTAGAAAAACTTTTCTCTTTATTCACTTACTCGGTTACTACGGATAACTCTTAGAGAGTATAGGTGAGTGATTTTCGATTTTGCCAAAGGTCGTAGCACGGCGGGCGAATAGAAACTTTGGCAAAGTGTAGGGCTCATTGGATAAGCATTGAACTATATGGATTGGATAGACGTTAAACGAAGAAGAATTTGAGATAGAATACATAATATAAATAAGGTGATAAAAGTTTTTGTGTAAAAACTTCCAATTATCTGTGTAAAGGAGGTGAAAAAAGAGTGAAAAAAGAGGGTGTTTTTTACCAAAATAGCGTCTTGGAAATGTTAAATTTTTGTATACAAAAAGTTAAAATATAGCTAAAAAATAGCGGTCTAAAAGGGTAGATTGTTTTTCTTTTTTACAGTTGTATGTAATTAATAATGTTATAGTTGTATAAGATTTTTCCGTTAAAAGAGCAGGGTAGGGAAGAGGTAGAAGAGCAACTTTTGTTTTAACATTTGCAATAAAAGAGTTTTGCTGTTTCGAGAAAAATATATACTTTTGTGCATTAAAGTATAGTGATACTATTGTTTCAAAATAGCATATATAGCATTATGAGAAAGTTTTTTCTAACAATTGTTTTTATAGTAATGACGGTCTTCGGGCTTTCGGCTCAAACACCGCTGAACTTAAACAACTTTAATGTTTCCACAACACCAGGGCAATGTGCCTCAGATGGAAAGATTAAGGTGACACTTCCTACTACTATGGGACCTGTAGGTACCAAGTTGCAGGTAAAACTCGATGTACCTGGTGACCCGAGCGGTCGTACGTGGCCTATGGAAATAGGAGTGACGGGCAAAGATGAACACGAGTTTACTACGCTTAAAGCGGGTACGTATACCGTTACAATGGTGAATGTAGCTAATAACCAGAAATCTACTTTACCTAAAGTGGTAACGGTTACTTCTTCGTACGTACCACCAACTTTTAAAAGTTTTAAATCGGTACCGCCGTCTTGTACAGGGAATGGTAATGACGGTAGCGTGGTTTTCAGAATACAGAAAGGAGCCAAAGGACCTTTTAAAGTACGCCTTACCAAAGGGGGTACTGAGCTGTATAATGCCACTCATAATGCTGTTGCGGGGCAAGACTTGGAAATCACTATTCAAGGGACTAATGCTAAACCGATTACTACAGGAGATGGTTACGAGCTTACCGTAGAAGATACAATGAATGGAACTCCGAATTGTGGGGAAACCAATAAAACTACTTTTTCAGTAGCGGCTTCTTCATTGAATATTGACTGTATGGAGTTTGAACTCGACAATGAGAATTCAGGCATACGCGTAGGAGCTGATTGTAAGTTTAATTTTTCATTTCGTATAAAACGAAAAGACAATGTAGGTATACAACAAAGTTTAGAGAATGAAATTAAAGGGAAACCTGGTACCGCTGTTATAAAACGATATGACTCAGCAGGGCATTATATAAATAGTTATGATATTACCTCTTCTTATCAAACGAGTGCTCGCCCACAAAAATCTAGTGCTTATTCTTTTATTACCAATAATACAGTACAATTTCAAGAAGGAGATATTATTGAACTGACTATTAAGTTAGGGAAAACACCTATAGTTAAGAAGTTCAAACTTGATAAGGACTTAGTAGATGTTCTAAGAAACAAATTGAACCCTACGAATTCACAAGATCCTTTTATATATATGGACAGAGCAGGTTCGACAGCGATAGCAGCAGTGAACCGTTCAGACCTAAACGCTGACCCTGCTAATCCTTGCCCCAGTGGTTCTTCGGCTAAGTATCTGTACGTAGAGGCTAATTGGAAAAAAATAGAATTGCCTAACCCAGACAGTGCTTCTGATAAGATGTACTTTGGGTTCTATAACTGGCAGAACTTTACTCCAGCAGAATGGGTAAAAAATCCATCAGCAGCAGGAGCCAAAGGATTTTACTTTGAAATATACAAGTATATAGGTGCAGGCGACCCGAGTTGGAATGCTACTTATACACAGTCAGAAATAAGCGACTCTACTAAATGGCAACTTCTTATACCAGGGACTGACTATACTTGGATAAACAACAACGGTAGTTTGTATGCCGATTTAGCTTCACAAGCTAATGGCTACTATAAGGTGAAGTTTAAAACTAAGGGAGCGGGAATTACTCAGTGTTATGAGCCGGAGCGTATTGTAAATATGACTCCTCTGCCTAATAAGATAGATGAGCGTTTTGACGGGATAGAAATTAATAGAGGGATATTTAAAGGTACTGTATCTATACGCAAATGGGTAGCAGGAAACCAATTTAATTACCCTATCACTGTGACTGTTGATTATTTAGACGATGGGCACAGTGGTACTACTCGTACTTTTGACTTCCAAACCGCTTTACCTTTTGAACCACTACACAAGGTAACGTATACTTTCCCTATGGTAAAAGAGGTGAGAAACCCTGATACTGCTAATGAGACGTATCGTTTTGAGTTTGGAGACCTTCCACAAGGTAGATATAATATTACTATTAAAGACCGTTGTGGCAATGAAGCAACCAAAGAATTCAACTTAAATACTCCGATGCAGTATGACAAAGATGAGGTGAAAGTAGAACAAGGATGTGTGGGAGCGGCAAAGGTTTCGTATGAAATAGGAACAACTCCTGTAGGAACACTACGTTATGCACAATATACTTTATTAAAAAAGACTGCCACAGGCTATGACCAAGTAGTAGGAAGAAGTAATGACCATTCACACACCTTTAATAACTTATCAGCAGGAGAATATCTGTTACAGTCTACTTATTTTTATTACGCACGTATAAAACAATTGTGGGATGTAGGGAAAGCTTCACAGAGAGAACAGTACTTTACTGATCCAGCTAATAGTATGAATTTGTATAGTGTAATCCCTTCTCCTGACACTCATAAACCTTCTGACCCAGTGAATGATGGTACAGGAGCTTTTCACGTCAGTCGTGTGTACTTAACCGTGAGTCCTACGGGGGAACTCAAACGCGATGTGGTAGGTACTTCGTGTAGTGCGGCATCGGGAACAGGACTTATAGCGGTGAACGTTACCAATCCTGAATATATCCGTTATCCATTACAATTCAGCATTAAGAATACCGTTACAGGAGTAGAAACTAAATCGCCAGTATTTGGAGCTACTTCTACCGCTACGGGGTACGTATTTAAGAACGTGCCTGACGGTACTTATGCTGTGACCACTTCTCACGCTTGTGGTGATTACCCTGATTCGGCTTTGGTAACGGCAAATAACTATACTTCGCCAGGGGTTACCTATGTGGCAAGAAGCACGAACCCTTGTAATGGTGATGTGGTAGACCTTACCTTTGGCGGTTCGGCGCAACTTTTCAATATAGATTGGTTCCGTATAGAAGCTAATGCCACTGAAACTTTCTTGGGTAGTGAACAAACTATTAGTGATACGGTAACACGCAATACCCAGTATGTGGTGCGTTACAGTTTGAAAGACCTCGGGTTGTGTACTACTAACTCGGGCAGTCATACTATCACTGTAAACTTTGCTCCTGACGCCATACCTCCTGTGATTACAGGTTGTCCATCGCAAAATATTGAAGTAAATGCGGTAGCTAACCAATGTTACGGAATAGCACATTGGGGAGTGGTAACGGCAACCGATAACTGCCGTATAGGTTCTTGGAGTCAGACTCACCAAAGTGGAGAGCGTTTCCCGATAGGAACGACCTCGGTAACCTATGTATTTAAGGATACCTCAGGTAATGCAGCTACTTGTACTTTTAACGTAGTAGTAAAATCGCGTGCCGTAGATATGGAGGTAACCAATGATTTTGTAGATGGTACAGGGGCTCCTATCAACCGCGATTTATCACTTACTGAGAACTTCAACTATCGCATTACTTATAGAAATAAAGGAACCGCAGGGGTAGTATCGTCGACTTTAGAGGTTACTTTGCCTAATCACCCTAATATTACCATAGGTACTCCTGATGTTACAGGGGCTACCCTTAATATCTACAAACCTACCTTTACTAAATCGGGTAATGTGATTACTTTTACACTGCCTAAGCAAACACTTACAGCAGGAGGTAATTTACAAACGATACTTATTCCTATTTCATTAAAAGGAGAGTGTTCAGTAATCGGTAAGCCTTGTATGAATGTGTTACAAGCCACTTACTCTTTAACTTACTCAGGAGGAATGGCAGCTTGTACTATTCCTGAACAAACTAGCACAGGCTCTAAAACTATTGCAATATCTACGCAAGAGTGTTCACGTACCGAGATTGCTTGTTCTGGCATAAATACACGCCTCACTGCTATTGATGGTTTTACTGCTTATAATTGGTATAAGAACGGTACACAGATACCAAATCCGTTAAACCATAATTATATAGAGGTAAGCGACCCTGCTACTTATAGAGTAGATAAATTGATGAAATGCGGTAATGTAACCTACACTACCAGTGAAGAAATAAAATTCGTATCCAGCAATAACCTACCAGACCCTATCAGACCTCAAGCTAATGGAGGTGATGTGTGTGCGGGTAACAACTTATGGGTAAGTCACTTTATCTTGTGTAATCAGCCTTCACGTAATATAGTGGTGAACTTCCGCGATAGCAATATAATGTGGCAAAAGCTAAAAGCAGGCTCTTCGCCATCAAGTTTGAACTGTCCGAACTTAGATGATAGCGCTTGGGAAGATGTACATAACAACAATACTTTTGTTGCCAACGCACAAGGTCATTTCCGCTTGCGTGTGTCAGACAAGGGTAACAACTGTGAGAAATACTTCTATTTTGATGTATTTACCAATTCACTTTCAGGTGAAATAATAGACTTTGCCAATGTGACCAGCTATCAGCAAGGTTTCATTACTATACGTATGGCTACGGCAGGTCTTGCTTATAAATATGTGTTGAAAAACTCAGCAGGCAATGTAGTGAACCAAAACGGACAAGCTTTTGTGATTACTACTAATTCAGAATACCGAGTGCCTATAACCATAGCCCCTGATACTTATACTGTTGAGGTTACTTCAACCGCTTTGCCAAGCACTTGTAAGGCAACTTTTATACAAAAAATAGAAAAACAAACTACTCTTACAGCCAAAGTAACTCCTAAGGCTTGGAAGAACTGTAACTCACTTACTACCCGTTTTGAAGCCGATGGAGGTAAGAATCCTTATCAGTTTGCTATTTGGAGTATTGACGGCGTGGTACAAAACGGCTATACTGATTACTCCGATGTACCTGCTTCAGCTTTCATAGCTACCATACCTGCGGGTAGTAGCTTTGTAGAGCGTGATATACATATAGACCAACCTGGTAGATATGTGTTCATTGCCAAAGATGCCAACTCAGCTTATGCTCTTACTGCCCCTGTGGATATTTATCCAGAAGGACTCTTAGGCTATACAATCAAAACTCGCGATATCCTGTGTGGTTTTGCTAATAACTCCGGACAGGTGTCTATTACTTATAACACACAGCAAAACGTGAAGTCTACCCTTTACAAGTTAGACGACACAGGAGCACGAGTACAAAATATGGGTACCAACTCTACAGGTTTCTTCAATAACTTGGAAGCTGGTAAGTATGAAGTAGAAATAAAAATACAGTTATCTACTACCAATATATGTACTTATAGAAACCGCAATATTGTAATTAATGATGTAGAAAGCACTTTGCGTGCTTATGCAGGAGTAGCTGAGGATATCTCTTGTGATACTTCAAGTCCTACCAAAGAGTATATAGTACATATTAACAATGTGTCGGGAGGTACTGGTACGGGTTATGAGTTTAGTACTAATAACGTATCGTTTACTACTGTGCCTATTTTGCGTGTAGGCTCTACAGCAAGTGTGGTATATGTACGCGATAGTAATAAATGTACTCTTGAAATACCTATTACCATAAAACCAATAGTACCTGCTACCGTAAGTGCTTCTACTGTTACTTATGACTGTGAGGGTAAAGGTACCTTTACGGTAACTACTAACCCAGCAGGCAACTACGAATATGACATTGTAAAAGACGATGGTACTCTCAGCGAAACACGTACTTCTAATGTCTTTACATTAGACCCAGGTATTTATAGTGTTTATGTGCGGTATACGCCGAAGACAGCTACGGGCACAACTCCTAATGTGTTGTTTAAAGAAGACTTTGGTAAAGGTAAGAATACTTGCGACTCCGAGTCGGTATTTATTACTTGTAATGCCAATGGCACTACTTTGGGTGATAACCAGTATATGATTACACGCCAAGTGCCTACCACAGGTACCTACTGGGTATCTACACCACCCTCAGACGCTTCAGGAGTAACCGATGGTCGCTATTTAGCAATCAACGGAAGTAGCCCTGATAATGACAATGGTATTGTTTACAAGCGCACGATTAGAGACGTAGTAGCCGGTCAAGAAATGAGTGTATCAGTGAACCTTTTCAATTTATTACCTGTTACTTATATAGGTGGTACTAACCCTAACTTGGTAGTACGCTTGTACAATCCTGGTAACCCAGCACAATACGTTGAAAGGTCATTAGGTGAACTTCCTCGTACAGGAGCTTGGCTCAATAAGAAAGTAACCTTTGCAACTACTGATATAACTGCTAATGCTTATATATTTGAGATTAGAAATATAGCAGCTGCTTCTACTGTGGGTAGTGATTTAGCAGTGGACGATATTGTGATTACACAACCTACTAAGATATGCCAAGTGCGCGCTGAAGGTCTTTCAGTGAAGATTGACAATAACAAAGGCTTTAAAGCACGTGGTACTACCTACGACGAAAAATGTGGTAAGAATGACGGTTCTATCTTCTTGACAGTTGATAATCCACCTTCTACATTTGTAGTAGAATATCAAATAGCGGGTACTACTACTTGGACGAGTGTTACCCTTACACAGCTTAATCCTGCTCAAGGGGTGGCTACCCTTACAGGAATTCCAGCAGTAAATAATGGTACGTTATTGGTGCGCAAAGCTAATGAACACAGTTGCCAAACAGCCTTTAACTATACTATTAACAAGCCAGTACCTTTAACAGTTACGGCTACAGTTACAGCTCCGGTATCTTGCTTCAATACTTTTGCAACAGTACGCTTTACTGCCGAAGGAGGTGCAAGACCTTATAAAACATTCCGCTTTACTCCTATAACAGGTACTACACCATCAGGCTCACAAGCGGCTGTAAATAACGAAGCTGACTTTAACTTACAGGCAGGTACTTATGTAATTGAAGTAGAGGATAACAATGGTTGTACAATGACGGCTACTCTTGATGTGCCAGCGCCTAAGCCATTGCAAATAGAAGTAGTAGACTTAGAGCCTTGCTTTAAAGGTGGTAATACAGGTCGTTTGCAAGTGAAGGTAATAAATGGCAATGGTAGCTATCAGTTTAGTAAAGACGGAGGCGCAACTTTTGAGTCCAGTGCTACGAACTTTATCATTTACGAAAACCTATCGGTTGGTCTTTATAACTTTGAAGTAAAAGATGGTGCCGACTGTCGTACAAGCACTTCTTATACTATAGACAACCCATTGCGTATGCAAGTAATCTCTAAAGCAGCTTTAACTTGTGTACCTAATAGCGAAGCTGAGTATGATATTACTTACTCTGGTGGTAAAGCTGGGGGTGCTCGTCAGTTCTTGTGGAGCAATTCACCTACTGCCAACTTTACAGTAGCAGCCCCTACAGGTATTGCTATTAGCCAGTCTGGTAATACTTATACTTTCAAAACTAAGATACCAGGTGATTACTACTTTAAGATACGTTACCAAATGACCAATGGTGACTACTGCGAAGTGATTTCACCTAAACAAGAAATCAAGAAAGATGCTCCTGCTTTTGTAGTTACGCCTACTGTTGAAGGTATTAACTGCGCAGGCGTTAATTCAGGTAAGATACTCTTCAATAATGCCAACATTTCAGGAGGAGTAGCTCCTTATACTATAGAGTTTAATAATGGTCTTACCACCGTTACACGTCCAGTAGGAGATATTACGGGATTGGCAAAAGGAATCTATACTCTTACAATTGTAGATGCTTCAAACTGTAAATCCGACCCATTAGGTCTTACTGTTACCGAAGTACCTGCAATGGTAGTCTCTGTTACCCATACTGACCTTGAGTGCTCTACTACGGGTACTCAGAAAGCTCAGGCAAGCGCTTGGGTGAATAAAGGAGGTACTGCACCATTCACTGTTACTTTAAATAAGAACGGCGTGGTGAATGCTACTCGTACTAATGTAGCTACTGGTTCAAGAGAAACCTTTATGAACTTAGACATTGGTAACTACCAAATAGTGGTAGAAGATGCTAAGTCTTGTAAGTATACTTATGACTTTGTCGTAAAATCCGACGCTAATGGCTTAGACGCACGAGGTACAGCCACCATAGGTTGTGCTGCCAACTCCGGTGAAATAGCTATCTCAGTATACGATAAGTCAGGAGGAACTATTGGTGCTAACCAATACATCGCCGTATATCGTGAAGGTATTACTCCTCCTTATGGAGCCACTACCAGTGTACAAGAAACAGTGGCTAACCCTCTTGGTGGTACCGATACTTGGTTCCACGGTGGTGCTGTGGTACCTACTCTCTTGTCCGATGGTAGTGTTAAAAACGCCTCTACTTACACCTTTACAGGTGTTACACCAGGGGTAACCTATACCTTTATCGTGTACGATGCAAGTAGCAAATGTACCTTTATCAAGGAAGCTAATATACCTGTACCTACACAATCGCACTTGGAAGCTACTATCACAGGTGTTGCTTCTACTACTTGTGCCGATGCCAATGATGGTAAGGTGTTCGTTCGCTTGAAGAACTGGACAAATCCAAATGTTACCTATCAAGTATTCCGTTATACACCTACTTATCCGTCATTAGGAACTGCTATAGCTAGTGGTCCTGTTACGCCACCATTAACAGCAACTCCAGCAGTGGGTCAAGATATAGTAATACCAAATGTTCCAGCAGGTAGATATTTTGTCCTCTTTACTGAGGGTGGTACTAACTGTACACAAGGTACTACCAACTTTACCATAGGTAAGTCAGCGTCTTTATTGACAATGACTGCTACGGTTACCCGTAAGGCAAACTGTCAAGCACCGCAACCACAAGGTCTCGGTAAGATAGTAGTAGATGCCACAGGTGGTACAGCCCCTTATCAGTATTACTATCACAATACAACCATATCAGCAGCACCTACCGGTACTGCCTTAGAGACTGCCCTCACTACTTCTACTGATAACGAATCAAAAGACGTAGAAGCAGGTGTTTGGAAAGTATTTGTCAGAGATACTTCTGGCTGTTTGAGAGAAAATACAGTTACCGTAACCGTCGATTCTCAACCTTCTGTTGCCTCAATTACTGTCGATGACGCTTGTAGCGATAATACCGATTATCCTATTAGAGTGAAATTTAACAGCATAGGTATTGGTCAACATCAATACAAGATAGACGGTATTGTGAACTGGCAAAACATAACAGTAGCTACTGAAACTGTTTTACCAATACGCTTAGCACCAAATCCAAATCCGTACACCATCTCATTTAAAGATGCTAATGGTTGCGAAACTAGTACTACATTTAGAGTACACGAGATGATTAAGTTTGATGCAAGTCACTTACCATTGTTACCTTGTGGTGCTACTAATACAGTAACTATCAATGTAACTAATATCACAGGTGGTTCAGGTACTTATAAGTTTAGTCTCTACCGTGTGATTAACAAAGGTACTGCCAACGAACGTGCTGTACCAGTGGTTACAGGGGCTAATGTTACAGGTAATGCACACAGTGTAATAACCAATGGTGGTATAGGTAGTTACCTCATCAATATCTATGATGCAGCTACTTGGGGTACTCCTGCCGAATGTGCTAAGTCGTTAGACTTCGTAGTAAGACCTCCTGAAATACCTAGACTCGAAGTCCTTTCGGTTACTACACCTACTTGTTATGCCGAAACTGCTACCGTACGTATAAAAGCAAACCCTGTTGATGGTATTCCATATACCTTCACAATCACCGATAATGCAGGGGTAGCAGTACCAGGTGTTACTCAGGTTCTAAATGGTAATTATGTAACCTTTAATAACGTACCATCAGGTGCAGCCATCTTAGGTGGTGCTACCTACCGTATTACAGCTGTAAGTGCACAAGTTTGTTCATCAACCATTGAAGTAACGGTTACCTCTCCTGATGTAATCTCAACTACCAATGCCCTTAGCAAAAAAGAGTACACTTGCGATGCTGATACAGGTGAAGTTACTAATCCACAATTGCATTTCGATTTGAATAATGTAACAGGTGGTACTGAGTCTTATACACGTATTGAATACCGAGAGCTTGCCTCAGGCACCTTGCTCTATCAACAGCAAGTAACTCCGGGAGTAACCTCTTATAGCTACACCTTACCAAGCTATTTAACTACCGCTAATAGTTATTATGCACAGGTGTACGATACCAATGGTTGTAGTGCAACTACTACCGCAGTGACTATTTCACCTACACTTATGATGAGCAGTCTTACCGCTACTCAGTTACAAGCGAAAACTTGTAATGTAGATGAAAACATCTCTGTAACCCTCAGCACTACCACCGTATACAGTGGCGAACCTATCGAGTACTCAGTGAGCAAAGTAGGTTGGGGTACTATTACCGTAATACCTCCAGTAACGCTTAACTCACTCACTTATACATTCACCCTTACTGAACCTTACGCTTATGTGATAAGAGCTAAGAATATGATTACGGGTTGTGAGGTAAGTACCAACTATACCGTGCTCGATCCTAACACCTTATTGTTAGAAGCTAAGAACCCACAAAGGGTAACTTGCTACGGTGGTACAGGTTCTATTACCTTAGAACTTACCGATACCCGTCTCTCTGACGGCGACCAAGTGGCTAACGGATTTAGCTATACAATTTATCCATTGCCAGTAGGTACTCCTATTACAGGTAACTCTACAGGTGCTACCATAGTACACGCAGGCTTGCCAGCAAGCAAGTACAGGGTAGAAGCTATCTCGGCTATTTCAGGCTGTAAAGCCGAAACTACCTTCGAAATAGTACAAGCCGAAGCTCCTATAACTGTTTTTGCAAGAGAAACATTTAGTGTAACTTGTGATAATAATCGTGGTGAGATACTCGTAACCGTGTCAGGTGGTTGGGCTCCTTATACGGTCAATATACAAGGCGGTGCTATTACAGGTCAGAAAACCATAGCTCTCAATGGCGATAGTGTATTATTCTCAGGATTGGTCGGTACTCCTGGTGGTGTAGTAACTTACACTATTACTGTTACCGATGCGTGGGGCTGTTCAGTAGCTTCAGGTACTACTCAGGTAGGCTTAAAAGCACCTGACCCAATTACCGCTACTGTTTCCGTAACTCGTCACGTTACTTGTCAGGGAGATACTGATGGAGAGATTACTATTGATCCATTGAGCATAAGAGGAGGATCAGGACGTTATCATTATACAATTATAGATTCTCACTATAACTTTAGGACGCAATCAGATACTACATTTAGGAACTTGCCTCCTGATACTTATACAGTCGAAATAATGGATACTTGGGGCTGTTTGTTCAAAAAGGAACAACTAATAGTAAAAGAACCTAAGCCTATCGTAGTGAATGTAACCGATTCTAACTTGCTTGTATGCCACAAAGGTAACGACGCTTGGATAGAGTTCACTGTTGATGGCGGTCGTCCTAACTACGACATCGCTATAATGAAAGAAGGCTCTAACGTTCCTGCACATACCGATTATGCTACCTCGTCAGCAACCGTAATCCGCGCTTCTAACTTAACCGAAGGCAATTACGAGATTGTGGTAACCGATAGCGTAAGCAGTACAACCAACAGCTGTGTGATGTCGCCTACTTATAAGTTTAGCGTTTACTCAGCTCCTGACCTCGACCCAACTACCGAGCAAGGCTTCAGTTGTGATAATAACGAGTTCACAACCTGGATAGAAGTACGCTTCAAAGACGAAGTAGATTTCAATAAGATAACCTACAAACTCAACGGAGCTACTACACCACAAACCTTCTCGCGTAACAACGGTGTGAATGTCGGCTATATCGACCAGAACAGGTTTAATATGAGTATAGCAACACAAACCTTAGAGATTATCTATACCGATGTCCATTCAGTTACCGGAGCTGTTAAACAATGTACTCAAATGGCTACCAAATCAGTAACTGTGGTAGAGTATCGCCAGTTGAACAATATCGTGAAATCACCTACTACCGTTATCAATACACTACAAGTAGAAGGTGTAAACGGTGTGAAACCTTATCGTTATGAGTTCAATGGCGAAGATTACGATACCAATAACGTCTACGAATTGAGAATGAACGACCGTGAGTACACCGATCCAGTGAGCGGTAAGAAACTCAAAATAGTAGATGTAGTAGTACACGATGCAGCAGGCTGTACGTTCTCCAAAACGTTCTATGAAGAATACTTCGATGTATTCATACCGAACTTCTTTACTCCTGACGGCGATGGCAATTACGATACGTGGGCACCACGCAGGGTAGATAAGTATCCGTTCATCCGTACTACTATTTACGACCGCTACGGTCGTCGCCTCAAAACCCTTAGAGCAGGCGAAGAATGGGACGGTAAGTACGACGGTAGAGATATGCCAACAGGCGACTATTGGTACCTCGTAGAACTTAGCAACGAACACGATACTCGTACCTTCAACGGTAACTTTACACTATATCGTTAAGATTTGTTTGCTTCATAGGTTATACATTAATTAATATTTATTTCGAAAGGGCTATCCGTTAAGGGTAGCCCTTTTTCATTTCTTAAAAACTTTATTGCTATCCCAACTATAATGGTCATTGTATTTTCCTTCACTTTATTTATTACCTTTTGTCTTTTATTTTTATCTTATACACTCCCCATTTGCTAATTTCCTCATTTGCTAATTTCCTCACTTCTGTTATTATTGGCTTATTTTGGTATTATCAGTTTTATCCCCTATCTTATGCATCATAATTAACGTCAGTTATAATTTATTCATTACTGTTCCGTAAAATTTTTCAGCTTTAGCTCAGTAATCCGTAAAATCTACGCCAGACTTCCAGGCTTGCTACCTATTTGTTTGATTATTTTAAGATTTGTAAGATTTCTGTAGCGTAAGCTACACTTTTTTCTTACACCAATCTCACATTAACTTAAAACAGTATAAACTCAATTAATGTTCGATTATAATTTAATTAATCGTTATTGTAGAGCCACTGTAGAGCCACTGTAGAGCCACTGTAGAGCCACTGTAGAGCCACTGTAGAGCCACTGTAGAGCCACTGTAGAGCCACTGTAGAGCCACTGTAGAGCCACTATAAAACCACTGTAGTTCCGTGCACATCACATTTGTCAATTGTCAATTGTCAATTGTCAATTGAAAGACTTTTACCTATTTGTTTGATTTTCTTTAAAGAAACCCTCGTGTGTTTAACCTATACTTCTCTTATTAAACAATAATTTTACTCTAATAAAATTCTTATAATATCACTTGATTGTCAGATGTTTAAATATAAAATGTTAAAAATAACACAAAATAATAGATAATATTATCTCTAAAAGTTTGTTTTGTATTGTAAAAATACCTATTTTTGTAGCGAAATTTAATTAAATGTATTTAGCAATGAAAACTAGACTAATGATGTTAGCTTTAGCAGTGTTGACTTCAGCAACCCTGTTCAGCTGCAAAAAAGACGATAAAGAGGGAGACTCTAATATCATATTAGAGAAAACGGCTGTCACCCTTAACTTAGGAGGGCAAACAACCGTGAAAGTAACTGCCCCCGACGGTATCCTAAAGCCCGAATCTGAAGATGTAGACGTGGCTATCGCCAATATGGGAAGAGATATTAATGTTATTATCTCTAGCAAAAAAGTAGGCGGTAAAGTAGGCGAAACCCGTGTGAAAATAGAAAGTAAAACGGGTGGAGTTGCCTATATCAATGTAACTGTAAAAGACAAAGAAACTAATGATAGAGGTTTAGTCGTTTTGGGTAAAACCGTATTTGTTGATAGAGACCAAGAAGTAGAAGTTACCAATTTGCTCAAGAAATATAACGGTACTGTAGATAAAGTAAATATCAAATCTACTTCATCTGCTTTGGCACAAGTACGCAAAGATGGAAATAGATTTTTTGTAAAAGGAATAGGCGAAGGGCAAACTGGTGAAGTATATTTCGAAGATACCGCGGGTGAGAAAGACGATAAAGGATTCCCTAAAGGAAGTTTTATCGTACACGTACGAGCTCCTTTTACTGCTGCAATTCAAAATGTAGAAATAGGGATAGGAGGAAAACCTAGACGTATTGATTTAAATAATATTTATAATAATTCATTTACTATTGGCACTTACGATAGTAGTATTGCTACTATTGAATATGCGAAAGAATTAGTTGGTGCAGATATAGAGAAAGAGAATGGTAAATATACGGGTGTTAAAATATTTGGGAAAAAAGAAGGAACTTTAACAGTAGAGCTTACTAATAGTGATGGTGATAATGGTAAGGGAAATAAACTTATACTTACTATTGCTGTTAGAAAATCAGATGACTCAAATTATATTGTTAAAGATGGTGTACTTTTAGGAATAAAGACAGGTGTAAAATTGAAAGGAAATATTACTCTTCCACCTAATATTACTAAAGTAGCACGTAGGGCTTTTGCAGGGCAAAACGAGCTTACAGGAATAGATTTTAATAATGTTACAGAGATAGAAGGTAAGTTGTTTAATGAAAATGAGACAGATCTTTATTCTTTTGATGTTAATGTTTCATATATCAAATTTCCTAAAATTAAAAAGATTGGAGATTCTTCTTTTAGAATGGCCAGAAGTTTAACGAAGGTAGAATTTCCTGCTACTTTAACCCACTTAGGACAAAATGCATTCAGTAATTGTACTGCATTACAACACGTAGCTTTTAGAGGAACAGTTCCTCCAAAAGGATTAGGAGCTTTACCAGAGGGTAAAGATGTTCCAGCTCCTGAAATAGATAACATAAGAGATGTTTTTTCAAACGGAAACGGTAAGATACAGTTGTATATTCCATTATCAAGTAAAGCTGATTATGATAGAGTTATCTCAGAGTCTGATTTCCGTGCAGGAGGTATATACAATCCTAAAGATATTTCAGAATTTAAATAATAGACAAGATAGTTGGAGAAGATATACTTTTAGTAGTCGTCTTATTCATAAGAATTAAATATTTAATAATAGGGGAAAACCGTTATAAGTATAGCTTATAACGGTTTTTTTATGTGCAATCTTTCAAGCACTCCAATTCTGAAATCAATTGTCCGTCGTGCTACTACTTTTTCTGAGGCATAGTTTCACTCTTTAGCCCAAATTCGCCTCAAATTGTATTTGCCTAATTAAAGTGCCTGCCGTGCTACGGACGGCTCAAATAAAAAGAGGCTTCTAACCCCTTAGAAGCCTCTTGAATTTAATAATAAAAAAGAAAACTTAAAAATAAAAATTATGAAAAAAACTTTTTGTTTACAATTACATTCTTGTTTTTATACACAACTTGTAGTTTGTTTATTTCTTTGTTGTTGGTTATGAAAAAGTCTCTTATCTTTTATGATGGCACAAAGATACGTTAAAAAATGTAACTACCAAAAAATATTCAAAAAAATATGCAAAAAAATACAACTATCGTCGCTGAAATTCTTATTTTACTGTTAATAATTACACACTAAATCTTTAAAAACACTGCGTTTTATCTGTTAAAAAACCATTTTTAACAGATAAAACACAAAGAAAATGTTAAAATCCCGAGAATAACGCAAAGAATGTTAAAGTTTTATTTTTGCCCTTTTAAGACAACACTATCTTCTTTAAAACGCCCAAAATCCTTATAAAAAAGCTATTGTGTTACCTTTTCCTTTATTCATTTTAGAACGATAAAAGGATTCAGCTATCTTCTTAATGTTAAAATGAAGGTCTTAAATATTTGTTAATGTAAAAGGAATGTTAAAAGCAAAAACTACCTTATTCCTAAGGGATAGTATTTGTATATTAAATAAAAAAGACATAATACACTTTTATTATCCAAATATTTTTCATACCTTTGCCCTCTCAAATTAAATTATTATGAGTATAACAACAAACAAAACCATTGGCGAAATCGTAGCCGACGATTTCCGTACTGCCGCTATATTTAAAAAACACGGTATTGATTTTTGCTGCAAAGGTGGTCGTACTATCGACGAAGCCTGTGAGAAAAAAGGAGTAGAGAAAAACGCGCTTATTAGCGAGTTAGAAGCGCTCCCCAAAGGCAATGGTAACGAGGTCGATGTACGCGATTGGCCTCTCGACTTGCTTGCTAACTATATTGTGCGCATTCATCACCAATACGTGCACGACAAAACCCCTATGCTCCTGCAGTTTCTCGATAAGCTGTGTCGTGTGCACGGCGAGCGTCACCCTGAGCTCTTTGAAATCAATCGTATTTTTAATGAGAGTGCTCGTGACCTCGAGTCGCATTTTAAAAAAGAAGAAGGAGTGCTTTTCCCTTTTATCGAAAGCCTCGTAAAAGCACAACAATCAGGGCAACCTCTTGGCGATATACCTTTCGGTACGGTAGAGAACCCTATCGCAATGATGATGCACGAACACAGTGCAGAAGGTGAGCGTTTCGAGGAAATAGTAAAGCTTACCAATAACTATACGCCTCCTGCCGACGCTTGTAATACCTACAAGGTAACGTATCAAATGTTGCAAGAGTTTGAAACCGATTTAAATCGTCATATTCACCTCGAAAACAATATCCTTTTCCCTAAAGCTATTGCTTTGGAAAAGCAACTTCGTCAAGCGTAGTTTATTATTAGGATTATCAATAAAAAAGAGTTCGGTATTCTTACCGAACTCTTTTTTATTTTAGTTTTAAGTATTTTCCTGTGTAGCTCTTTTTGTTTTTAGCGATTTCTTCGGGCGTGCCTGTCGCTACGAGATTACCTCCCTTAACACCGCCTTCTAAGCCTAAATCTATCACGTAGTCAGCCGATTTTATCATCTCTACATTGTGCTCTATAATAATTACCGAATGCCCTTTTTCTATAAGAGCTTGCAGCGAGTCTAAGAGCTTTCGAATGTCGTGAAAGTGCAAACCGGTGGTAGGCTCATCGAAGATGAAAAGCACCTTTTCTTTACTGTCCGATTTCGATAGAAACGAGGCTAACTTTATTCGTTGGGCTTCCCCACCCGATAGAGTAGAGGAGGACTGCCCCAGTGTTACATATCCCAAACCTACGTCTTGCAAAGGTTTGAGCTTTTCAGCTATTTTGGTTTGTTTGTGCTTTTGGAAAAAGGCTACGGCATCGTCGATAGTAGTGTTCAGCAGGTCATCTATGTTTTTGCCTTCGTACATCACTTCAAGGACTTCTTTTTTGAAGCGTTTGCCTCCACAAGCCTCACAAGTGAGGTGCACATCAGCCATAAATTGCATTTCTATGGTTACTTCACCCTCTCCTTTACATACTTCACAACGCCCCCCATCAACGTTGAATGAGAAGTGTTTGGATTGGAAATTGCGCATCTTTGCCAATTTCTGATTTGCAAAGAGGGCGCGAATATCGTCGTAAGCCTTAATATAGGTAATAGGATTTGAACGGGTGGATTTTCCAATAGGGTTTTGGTCTACAAACTCCACACTTTGCAAGTGCTTGTATTTGCCCTCTATCTTAGTAAACTGACCGATTTTTTCTCCGCCTAAATCCAATTCTTTTTGAATAGCAGGATAGAGTAGCTTTTTCACCAAAGTCGATTTTCCACTACCCGATACCCCTGTAACTACGGTGAGCATATCCAAAGGAAACGTAACATCTATATTTTTAAGGTTGTTCTCGCGACAGCCTACCAAAGTGATGTAGTGAGGCGAAGTACGTCGCTTTTTGGGTATTTCAATTGTTAAGCGCCCACTGAGGTATTTCCCCGTAAGGGTGTTGGCTTTTAGGAGTTCATCGTAAGTGCCTGTCGCTACTACTTCGCCACCGTGCGTGCCCGCTTCAGGACCTATATCAATAATATGGTCGGCAGCTTTCATAATATCCTCGTCGTGCTCCACCACAATCACCGTATTGCCCAAGTCGCGCAAGGATTTCAGTACGCTTATCAATCGTTCGGTATCGCGTGGGTGCAAACCGATACTGGGCTCATCGAGTATGTACATAGAGCCTACCAAACTACTTCCCAACGAGGTCGCTAAGTTAATGCGTTGGCTTTCCCCTCCTGAGAGCGTGTTCGATTTTCGGTTGAGCGTTAAATAACCTAAGCCCACATCGGCAAGGAACTGCAAGCGGTTGTTAATTTCTAAAAGCAATCGTTTGGCTACCTCTTGCTCATAATCGGTGAGTTTGAGTTCTTTAAAGAAAATTTGTAGTTCTTCAATAGGCAGTTCTACCAAGTCCGAAATGCTTTTGCCTGCTATTTTCACGTAGTTAGCCTCTTTGCGCAAACGCTTGCCGTGGCATTCGTGACAACGCGTTTTTCCGCGATAGCGTGCCAAGAGCACTCGGTTTTGTATTTTGTAACTTTTGTCTTCTAACTCTTTGAAAAAATCGGTGAGTCCTGTGAAATACTTGTTGCCGTCCCAAACCAATTGTTTCTGCTCATCGGTGAGCTCAAACCAAGGCTTGTGTATCGGAAAATCGAACTTATAGGCATTATTCACCAATTGGTCACGAAACCAACTCATCGTCTCGCCACGCCAAGGATAGATAGCATTCTCGTAGACCGAAAGACCTGTGTTAGGTACGATAAGGTCTTCATCAAGTCCGATAGTATCACCATAACCATCGCATTTTGGGCAAGCCCCATAAGGGTTGTTAAAGCTGAATAAGTGTACGTTAGGCTCTAAAAAGGTGATACCGTCCAACTCAAACCGATTGCTGAAATGCGTTTGTACCACCCCGTCCATTTCTTGAATATAGCACTCGCCTTTGCCTTCAAAGAAAGCCGTGTCTACGGCATCGGCAAGGCGGTGCTGAAAGTCTTCGTCGTGACGCACAATCACCCTATCTACTACCAATTGAAAATTGTCGAGATTCTTAGGCAAGTTGTCTTCCTCAATACGAATGATTTCTTCTTTGTATAGAATGCGTGCATAGCCCTGTTGTAATAGGAGTTTGAGCACTTGCTCTACGGTGCGGTCTTTCGGGATACTCACAGGGGCTAAAAGCAACAGTTTTGTGCCTTCGGGATACCGCATTACTGCATCTACCACATCGGTAACCGTATGTTTTTTCACCTCTTGTCCCGAAATTGGCGAATACGTCTTCCCAATACGAGCAAAAAGCAGTTTCAAGTAGTCGTACACCTCGGTAGAAGTGCCCACAGTAGAACGTGGGTTCGAGGTATTTACTTTCTGCTGAATAGCAATGGCTGGCGCAATCCCTATGATATTGTCTACTTTGGGTTTGTCTAACTTACCCAAAAACTGACGCGCGTACGACGATAGGCTCTCCACATAACGGCGCTGTCCTTCAGCGTAAAGCGTGTCAAACGCCAATGATGATTTACCCGAGCCCGAAAGTCCTGTAATCACCACTAACTTATTACGAGGAATTCCTACAGTTATATTTTTAAGGTTGTGCAATTTCGCACCCTTTATAAGTATCTCTTTGGTTTTCATTTGTTTATTTTAGCAGTTTTATATGCGCTTCTAATTCTTCTATTTCTTTTAAATCTTCTAAGTCAGCTTGCTGAGCATCATATTGTTTCCGTTTCACTTCAAACTCGTCATACACTTTTCTCACTATTGTTTTCATTTGTTCGTTGCTCACTGAGCCATTGCCTTTTAGTACTTTTTTATCGTTGAATTCAATAATCCTATCGATATTCTCACGCCAGAAATCCATAGTAATGTCTTGTCGGTTTTTAGCTCTTAATTCCGCCGATTCTAAGAATACCATTACAAAGCGATTTAAGCTATCAATCTCATTATCAGTAAGGTAATTCTTAGCTATGTAAATATCCCCTTTCCTCACAATGTTTCCCTCCCACGAGGTAAGTGCCATATTGTTTTGCGAAGCATCAGCACGACTGACAATCAGTTCAGCAGCCGTTTGACCTGTGATAGCGTATAGAATTTTATTTTGAGTTTGTGCATAAAACATCTGGGTCGCCTTATCGGTTTTATCATAATCGCTACTGAGCATAAATAAGTCTCTTATTTTTTGGTAGAAGCGTTTTTCCGAAGCTCTAATGTCGCGAATACGGGCGAGTAATTCGTCGAAATAATCAGGTCGCCCATCGGGGTTTTTCAGCCGTTCATCGTCCATCACAAATCCCTTCACCATAAATTCTTTCAAATACTGGTTTGCCCATTGCCTAAACTGAACTCCTCGCTTACTGCGTACCCTGAATCCAATAGCCAGAATCATATCCAAACTGTAAAAAGTAACTTCATAATTCTTCCCATCACAGGCAGTTGTTAAGTAATTCTTAATAACTGAATTTGGAGATAATTCATTATCCTTTAGTATATTAGATATGTGCATACTGATATTAGGAACAGAGGTGTCAAAAAGGTCAGCAAGCTGATTTTGGTTCAACCATACCGAGCCGTCTTTGGCAAAAAGCGAGATTTTCACCTTACCGTCGTCAGTCTTATAAATGATGATTTTTTGTTGTGTGTTCATTGTTTTATCTATCAAGGGGGCAAAGGTACAAAATAATTAATAAATAGGCTAATAGGAAAAATTCTTACTATAGCAAACATACAAAATTAAAAGTTAATATCATTTCTATATATAATTCTGATTTACAGTATCCTTTTGAAGAATGTCTTTGTAAAATCTAAGCAACTTGTTACTAAAATCCGTGAATTAAATGAATCCCTCCGCTAATGCGTTTCTTGTAGCTTGTGCCTCCGAGCTTCTTCAATTAATTTTCTGTTTCATTTGCTAATTTTCTATCTCCCCGTGTGCTTTGCACGGTCTCCCTTTGAAGATAGCCAGCGATAGAAAGGTATTGTAAGGGGGATATTTATAATCAATAGGTTAATTCAACCCTTAATTGGTATTAGTAACATTCTAAACTCAATCAGTATTCACTTAGTATTCAATTAATCTTTGGTTAGTCTCCGTTGTAGACCCACTGTAGACCCACTGTAGAGCCACTGTAGAGCCACTGTAGAGCCACTGTAGAGCCACTCTTCGTCCATCTATCCTATAAGCTTTGTATAATCCCCTCCCAAATTAACCATTAATCATTAACCATTAGCTAATTTCTAAGTTATCCACCTGCCTGTCGTGCTACGACCTCGTACCTTTGGCATATAAATTGCATATAATAAACTAAAAACAAACATATGAAACAGTACATTTTATTATTCTCATTGGTCTCTACAATGGCAATAGCACAAACCCAAACGCCTTCGGTGCAAGTGGTGGGTGAAGGCATTGTATATGTTACCCCCGATGTCGTAAACATCTCTATCAGTATAGAAAGAGAAGGACTTGACCTTAAAAATTTGCGACAAAAAAACAGTGAAGAAGTAGCCAAGGTCTTGGAGACTTTGAGTAAAGAACTGCCAAAGGAAAACTTCCAAACCAGCTATGTTTCACTTTATAAAGACGATTATAACAAGATTAATAAATATCGCGTTTTACAAAATATTACTATCAAATTAGAAGATATTAGCAAATACGATAGTTTAATGAACGCTATTTTCGATGCAGGCGTAAACCGTATCAACAGTGTAAGTTTCGATGTGAAGAATAAAGAAAAGCATTTGCAAGACGCTCGTGTAGCTGCCATTGAAGATGCTCGTAAAAAAGCACTGCTCTATGCGGTAAGTTTAGACCAAAATATAGGCAAAGCCATTGCTGTTAAAGAACTCTCATCAAACTTTAACGATGTACAACCTACTTTCAGATCCAGTAAAATGAGTTTAGGTAGTAGCGGAGCGGAAGCTAACGACGACACCTTAGCAATAGGCAAAATAGCGGTAGAAGCACAAATAAATGTAGCTTTTGAATTACTCAATAAATAGATATTTCTATGAATACACAAGAAATCATCGCTTATATATTAGTTGTTATAGCAGTAGGCTATCTCGTAAAAACACTTTTTTTTAAAAAGAAAAAGAAAAGTTGTGGAGGAGGAACTGATTGTAAGTGTGGATAAAAATAACGAGATTTTTCTCGGCATTGTAATATATTTTTAAATTGCGCAGCCCCCTTTTTGGGGGCTTTTTTTATCTTTTATTCTTTTGTTTTTATCTTTTTTCTATTTGTTATAGGCTATTTTTCTTTTTATTACTTTCTTAGAGCTTCTTTTTAGCCTTTGATTATGAATATCTTAAAACTCATTAGACGATTTTAAACCTTTTATAGACGATTTTAAACCTCCTTTTTTTCAACTATTTTGTACTTTTGAACCATCAAAACCATACGAAAACAAACGAACAAACAACCATTGTATGAAAAGAAATCTATTTTTATCAGTTCTGTTGTTCTTATTAGTGAGTTCGAGCTATGCGCAACAACGCACTATCCGTGGAACTGTCAGCGATGCTACTACCAAAGAGCCCCTAATGAGTGCTTCGGTAGTAATTAAAGGAACTAGTAAGGGTGTCAGTACCGATATGAGCGGTAAGTATACTATAGAGGTATCGGTAGGACAAACCTTAGAAGTCTCATTTATGGGTTATGTAACTCAAAATGTAAAAGTAACCGCCAATACACCTTCACCTTTGAATATTGCTCTTGCCGAAGAGCAAAGAAAGTTAGACGAAGTAGTGGTCGTAGGTTATGGCGTTACCAAAGTACGTGATTTAGCAGGTGCTATTACCTCCATCAAAACCAATGATGTAAAAGCAGGGGTGGTAGCCGATATGTCACAGATGTTAAAGGGTCGTGCCTCAGGAGTACAAGTGCGCCAAAACTCACTCGAGCCTGGTGGTAATGTATCTATCCGTGTGCGTGGTGCTTCTTCAGTAAGTGCCGATAACGAACCTCTTTATGTAATCGATGGATTCCAAACAGATAATATGTCGCAAATCAGTATAGACGACATCGAATCAATCGAAATCTTAAAAGATGCCTCTACTACTGCTATTTACGGAGCTCGTGGTGCTAACGGGGTTATCCTTATTACTACTAAAAAAGGTAAAGAAGGTAGCTTTAATGTAGAGTACTCTAACCAAACTTCTTATAAGAATATGTACAATCCTTGGGATTTGCTCGATGCTGGAGAAACCATAGCACTTACCCGCCGCTTATATGAACAAACCCAAGACGCCGCTTATGGTAAATGGACAGCTCAACAAGCTACCTATCGCGGTAAAGGTACCGATTGGCTCAAAGAAACCACTCACGATGCCTTCACTGTGTTACACCAGCTTTCCGTATCAGGTGGTACTGACCGCTTATCCGCTTTTATGTCAGGTAACTACCTTACAGAGCCTGGTATTCTGCTCAATACCGATTATAATCGTTATGGAGGACGTATCAATTTGCAGTACAAGATAAGTCCGAAAGTAAGAGCGGGGGCTAATATGAGTTTTTCCAAATCTAAAAAGAAATTCTTAGATATGGGTACAGTCTCTTCTGATAAAAATATTATGTACCGCATCTTTAATTTGGAACCTTGGAAAAATAAAGAAGGTTTCGATGTGTTTGGAACTAAAGACCGCCGTCCGGCTGTGTTCGAAGAAATGAGCGGAGCGCAACTCTATCGCCATTTTAATACAATGTATGCAACCGCTTATGCCGATATTGATTTGTTGCCTTCACTTACTATCAATGGTCGTTATACCTATGCTTATGACCATTTAAAAACTGAAAAGTATTATGACCGTTCTACTTCTATAGGTCAGTCTTACAAAGGACAAGCATTTCTCAGTCACGAAGAAAACGTAAAACACCAAATAGAAGGTGTGGCTACTTATCACCCTAAAATGGAAGGTAAACACGATGTAAAAGTAACCGCAGGTACTTCCTATATTTATCAAAGAGGTAAAGGAGATGAAGTGCAAGCCTATGGTTTTGCTTCCGATGTATTCTCTTTCAAAAATATTGGAGCTGCCCAACATTTAGATTGGATAGGTTCAGGTGAATCCTCTATCAAGAAAGCTTCTGTTTTTGGTCGTGCCGAATACATCTTCAATAATCGTTATATTATCAACGCTTCAGTTCGTGCCGATGGTTCATCAGTGTTTGGAGCTGACTATCGTTGGGGTATATTTCCTGCGGGGTCTATCGCTTGGCACTTAGGTGAAGAAGAGTTTATGGAATTTGCTAAACCTCTTTTCTCTCGTATCAAATTGCGCACTAGCTATGGGCTTAGTGGTAACGATGGTATCCGCTTTGGTTTGTCACAATACCAATACTCTGTACGCGATGTGTATATTGGTAATGATGTGAACTCTAAAGGTATGTATCCTTCTAATCCCTACAATCCAAAACTCCGCTGGGAAACCACTGCACAATGGAATGCCGGTATCGATTTAGTGGTTGGTAGAGTAGAAGCCAGCTTCGATTATTATATCAAACGCACTCACGACTTGTTAAACCCTGACCCTATTCACCCTTCAGGAGGTTTCCCTAACTATGTGAATGACGGTCGCCGTTTTGAGTATACCGCAATGATGGTAAACGATGGTGAGATTGAAAACCGAGGCTTTGAAGTGGCTATCAAATCTACCAATATCAATAAAAACGATTTTGTGTGGACTACAGCATTTAACTTTTCTCATAACCGCAGTGAGGTATTGAAACTCAACGATGGAAAACCACGTTTTCAGTATATACGTCCTCACGGTTCTTATGACGAAAAAGAATATATGATGCTCAAAGAAGGAGAACCCCTCAGCGCTATCTATGGTTATGAGTTCGATGGTATCCTTCAAGAAGGTGAAACTTATGCACCACAGCCTAACTCAGCACCTGGTGACCCTAAGTTTAAAGACCTTAATGGTGATGGTAAAATAAACGAAAAAGACCGTACTGTATTGGGTACTGGTATCCCTAAAACTATCATAGGTCTTAACAATAGTTTTACCTATAAAGGGTTTGACTTCTCTTTCTTCTTTGAAGCCTCATTAGGAGCCAAGATGCTTAACTTAACTCGTATTTATTTGGAAGATAATAACCGCCTTTCAGATTCAGCTGACCGTTGGACAAAAGCACACGCTTCTAACAGTGTGCCTCGTAATGGTTATCAAAAAACAGCCAAATTGCAATATGGTTCTTATGTGAACTCTCGTTTCGTAGAAGATGCCGATTTCGTAAAATTGCGCAATGTCGAGTTAGGATATACCTTCACAGGCAGTCAATGGAATATGAAAACTCTTAAAACAATGCGTATGTTTGTAGGAGCTCAAAATTTGCTTACCTTCACTAAATACCAAGGTTTCGACCCCGATATTAGTACCAATGGTAGTAGTGCTATTGCACAAGGTTTGGATTTGAACTCTTATCCTGCTTACAGAACCATTAACTTTGGAGTGAAATTAACTTTTTAACGCAAAAGAATAATGAAAACGAATTATAAACTATATACATTGGTAGGTCTTTTAGGACTCTCGTTTACCGCTTGTGAACTCAAAGAAGATTTAACTTCTGTTTACAATGCTAATAACGCCTATACTACCGAAGAAAATGCACAAGAAGGTGTAAACGGAATTTACCGTTACCTTCTTGGGGCTACACATACAAGCAACTTCTACATCAACGATATGTCTACTGATGACTGTTTTAAAGATGGTATTGCTTTTGAGATATACAATGAAAATGGTCTCTCTGGCAACGTAGAACTTGCGAGATGCTACAATGGTAACTGGCAAATGATTGGTTGTGCCAATACTGCTATTGACAATATCTCAATGATTCCTGAATCTCGTTTTAAAACCGCCGATAAGAAACCAGAGCTCTTAGCCGAAGCCCACTTTTTGCGCGCTTTTGCTTTCTATCAGCTTACCAATGCTTTTTATCGAGTACCTTTGATAACAAACGGTTACTACGAAGCTGATGCTAACCCTACTTTGGCTACTGTTGAGGAATTAGATGACCAAATAGAACAAGATTTGCTCATTGCTACTAATAACCTTCCCGACGAATGGGGAACTGCAACAGAGGGAGCTTCAGGTCGCCCTACCAAAGGTGCTGCTTATGGCTATTTGATGCGTCTTAATATGCGTAAAGCAGGGCGTTTGCGTGAAGAAGGTAAAGATGCTACTGCTGCTTGGCAAGCTGCTTTAATGTATGCAGACCAAGTGATAACCTCAGGTAAATACGCCTTACAAGCTAAAGTGTTTGATGTGTTCGACCCTTCTAAGCCAGAAACTTTAAATAATAACGAGATTATCTTTGCTATACGAGCAAGTGATAAAGTGCCTTCAGGTTCTTCAGATTTAGCTTTGTATTTCACTCCTTGGGAATATGATATGGGCTGGAACAATATCAATATGCCTCTGGAATTGTACTGGAAGTTTGATAGTAACGACCAACGCCTCAAAGAGCTTATTGTAACTTCTTTCAAAAACGTGTACGGAAAACCTATAAAGTACATATCTCCTAAACTTAATGAAGTAGGAACGCTTAGGAATGAAAAAAGTAATCCGCAAATAGTAGAGAATGATGCGATATATACTAAAAAGTACAAATATACCAAACCAGGAACCTATAATTATAATACACCTAATAACCTCATCTTGTTGCGTTATGCTGATGTATTGCTTTGCAAAGCTGAAATTCTTAATGAGCTCAATGGACCTACTCAAGAATCAGTGGATTTGATTAATAAAATACGTGAGAGAGCTTTTGAAAATAGCAACCACAATTATACCTTAGCAAACTTCGCTTCCAAAGAAGATATGCGTAGTAAATTGTGTGATGAACGCTTGTTTGAGCTTAATATGGAGGGAGTTCGTCGTGTAGACCTTATCCGTATGGGATTATGGAAAGACCGCTTAGATGCTTATATGGATCTTGTTAAACAGAAATTGGAAACTAAAGAAGCCAATTTAAATGCTAGAAGAGACCCTAATGTAGTAAAAAATCCTTATGATTTGAGTCCTGAATGGAAAGTGTATCCTAAGTTCAGCAATCCGTTTAAACCTTATGACAAACGTAGGTATTACCCTATACCAGGGGTGTATAGTAACAAATTCCCTGACCTACAAAACAACCGTTCTTTTAGAGAACAATAATCTTAAATGTAAACTCATATGAAAACCTATACAAAACCAATACTGATGGCTGTTGCGATGCTTAGTATGATAGGCTGCGACAAGAGCGATGTAGATGGGCGTTTTAGCGATAACCCACGCAGTGAGATAGGAACTCCACAAGAAGGCAGTTTGGTTACTGCTAAACAAGTGAAGTGGAACTTTGATAATACCAATGATTGGCTTAATGCCAGTCAAGGAGAACAGGCTAATATCTCACAAACTTCAGTGGAAAGCAATACACAAGCTGAAGATGGTAAAGTAGTGAAAATATTCACTAAAGCAGGTACCAAAGAGCGTAAAAAGCTCAAAACTAAAAAACAATACGGAGCAGGACTCTACACTTGGCGTGCCTATATCTCTGATTTAGGAACTACTGAACGTGTGAGCATAGGCTCTTGGTTGTGGAATAGCGATAAACACGAATTGGACTTCGAGGTAGGTTCTGGTACGGCTAAAGACCGTGATGCCTTAAGAGCTGCTGATGATGAAGTGATTGCTTATATTACCAGCCAGGATAACCCAGCTTTACACCAAAAGGTAAAAATCAAGAAGAATGCTTGGCATACATTCCAAATTGACCTAAAATTAGCAGGAGGAAAGTATTTTGCTACTTGGCTTATTGATGATGTAAAGTGTGCCGCTCAGCAACTTAATTATGGGCAAGAGCACCCTTTTTATATCTTTTGTAGTACTGAGAACTTGAAGTTTGTAGGCGATAGCTGGCCTTATAAAGATAATTATGGCTTGTGGGATTATGTAACCTATACTCCCTACTCATATTCTATGGAACCTACAGAACCTCAAAACCAACTTAACCCACCTGATCCAGAACCAGAACCAGATACAGGAGAAGTAAAGAAATGGACTTTCAACAGCTTCCCCGACGATTGGTTGAAATGGGGTATTGCTAAAGTAGATAGTGGTAAATTGGTGTTAGGAGTAGATAGTGGTAATACTATTGCTAAGGTACAATACAAGTTGGGTATGAAAATGGGCTATGGAAAATATACGTGGTCTGTCCGCTTCCCCGATGTATCAACCATTCCTGCGGGTACTCAATTCCAATCAGGAGCTAATCTTTATTATTATGCAGAAGATGAAAAAGGGAAAGTAACCGAACGCCTCTTTTTAATGATGGCTCGTATAGGCTCAGAAGAGGATCGCACTCGTTTAGGAGCTAAACCCAATCAGTTATTGCTATATATACAAGGAGCTGAACCTGCGGTAGACGAATATGTTGGCTTATTAGATGCTAACAAAGACTACAAACTTACCATCGACCTTAAAAAAGTAAATAACAAGTATACTATTGTTTACTCTATTGATGGTAACGTATTAAAAACTTTAGTTGCAAATTATGGTGAAGATGAATTTAAGTTCTTCTTTATAGCCGAAGCAGCTGCTAATAGACCTTGGATGAAATGGGCTAAACTCGATAAAGCTCTTACAAAACACTTAGAAACGAAGTTTAACTTTATTGAATATACCGCCTATTAGTAGTAATCGATGTTTATCTATAAATGGCAAATTGATTTTTCAGAGGCTGTCTCACCTCCAACAACGAGACAGCCTCTTTTTCTTAAAAAGGAAACTAAGAATAAAGCATACAACTTAATAATTTTAGTATGAAAAAAACATTTATTTTTTCATTGATGACCTTGTTCATCTATGTTGGTTGTAAGATAGATTCTGAGGAAACTACCCGCAACGCAACAACTACATCAAGCGATGGACAATCGCTTAATGCTGCACAACAGGCTCAAAAAGGGGTAATGTTTTGGGAGTTTGATGCTCCTTCTAACGATTGGATAGAAGCCAATCAGAACAGTAAGCCTAATTGCTATAAGATACAACATAGCCCTGGCTGTACAAACGGTGGACTTATTATTCACACAGAGGTGAATACTTTGCAACGCAACAAACTCAAAACTGTAAGACAATATGGAGCGGGAGTATATGAGTGGAGATTGTATGTTCCTAAATTGGAGAAAGGAGCCCAAACAAGTGTGAATTGCTTTCTTTACAAAGATGACAATCACGAATTGGCTATTAAAGTCTATTCAGGAAAGAATGCGGAACGCTCCCAAATGAGACTTACTGATAATCAAGTAATAGCAGAATTGCGTGGTTATGGAATGGCAACTAAAAAGATAGCTATTACCCAACAAGATTGGCATAGGTTTAAGATAGAATTGAAGTTAGTGAATGGCAACTATCACGCTATCCTTACAGTAGATGGAAGAGAAGGAAAGGATAAATTGGAAGGAACACTTGATTATGGTCAAGACAACCTTTTCAATATCTTTTGTAGTGTAGAGAACTTGCCAAAAGTAGGTGATAGACCTGCTACCACTCCTACAACAGGTGTATGGGATAATGTTAAATATACGCCCAATGGTGGAGCCGTAGTTCCTACACCTAAGCCTACACCTAACCCTAAGCCTGATAATCCTGTTGGAACTTACAGATGGCACTTTAGTTCTTATCCTCTTTCAGATTGGGTTTTAGCCAACCAAGAACCTAATAAGAATGTAGACCATTGTTCATCAGTTTATAAAGATGGTTGCGACGATGGTAGGGCTTTGAAGATATGGACAAATACAGGGACAAAAGAGCGGAAAAAATTAAAGACAAAACAAATGTTTGGTGCAGGGATTTACACTTGGCGTGTTTTCATTCCTACAATGAATATTGGTGAAAGAGTGAGCGTAGGTTCTTGGCTTTATAACGATGACCAACACGAAGTAGATTTTGAGGTTGGTTCAGGGACTATTAAAAAAAGAGAAGAAGCTCACGCAACGAAAAACAATCAGTTGATAGCTTATATTACAAGCCAAAATAATCCAGAACTACATCACGATACTGAGATTGTTACAGTTGATGAGAGAAATAAAGGATCGTGGCATACTTTTCAGATAAGATTGGAAATAAATCAAGCTATTAATGGTCAGAACTATATCATTACTTGGGCTATAGATGGAGTAGACCGTTATAAGTCAAAACTAAACTATGGACAAGAAAAATTATTTCATATATTTTGTAGTGTAGAGAACCTAGACTTTTTAGGAGAACGTCCTACTACAGAAGATGTTGTAGGCTTATGGGATTATGTAACTTATCAACCATATCCTTATTCTTATAAACCTCGCTAATAAAACGAGACTTACATATTGCTTTTATAAATGGCTGGTAAAGGGGTTGTAATTATCTACCTTTATAGAATATTAATAGAATTGCTTTGTTGTTAGTTAAAACGGTATTCATTACAACCCTCACACCAGTTTGTATAGTGAAAAATGAGAAATTATTGGGATAAAGAGTTTTGAGCTTTTCGGAAGATATCGGAAAAGTTCGGAAGAGAGCTGAGAGAGGTTTTGGTGAAAAAAGGGTGTAAGATGGGTGTGGTTAGCTTATAGAGAGCTTATAGGAAGCTTATACGAATCTTGGACGATTGGTATAGAAAGGGTATGTAAGTAATTGATTAATACTGTAATACAACAAAGCAAAAAACGGCAAAAACGGGGTTTCGAGGCGAAAGAAAAGGGAATAGGCACTAGGCCTTAGGCCATAGGCACTAGGGGGGAGTATGACGGAAAAGGAGAAGGGATAATTAGGAAATTAGTAAATTAGAAAATTAGTAAATGGGGAAGTGTGAGGTCTTAGGTTATAGGCACTAGGGGAAGTATGACGGAAAAGGTGGAGTGTAGCGATGCAATAACGAATAATGAACGAAGAAACGGAGAAGGAATAGCGAAGAAACAATAAAGCAAAAGAGAATTTTAAATAAAGCAAAAACCAAAAAATAAAAGCATATGAAACGAGTAAATCTATTTTTAATGGCAGTGTGTTTGACAGCTTTTGTAAGCTGTAGCAAACAATCGAGCGATATTCCTGAGGTGACCATTGATAAAACCAAAGTGATGCGATGGGATTTTAAAACGCTTGACGGTTGGTTATTAGGTAATCAGGACGAGGATTACCCACAAGGGAAGGACAAAGAAACTTATGCCAAAGTGGTAAGTGATTCTTACGCCAAAGATGGTTGGGCACTGAAAATATGGACGAAAGCTCATACTGAACAACGCAAAAAACAAAAGACAGTACACCGTTACGGGGCAGGTATTTACACTTGGCGCGCTTACATTCCGCCGATGGAAACAGGCGCTTGGGCAAGTATAGGCTCTTTCTTGTATAACAGTGAGGGGCACGAGATAGATTTTGAAGTAGGCTCAGGTGATGCTAAACGCAGGAAGAAGTTGGGCGCAAAAGAGGGGCAGGTAGTGGTGTTTATGACCAGCCAGAATAATCCTTGGAAGCAAAATGCCGAGGTGCTTATAGACAGCGACCAATGGCATACTTTTCAGATTAAATTAGCTATCAATCCGCAGAATAACCATTATATTGCTACGTGGCTCATCGATGGGGTGCAACACCTTCATACGGAGCTCAACTATGGGCAACAGTATCCTTTTCGTATCTTTTGTAGTGTAGAAAATATAGATTTTATAGGCGACCGTATTCCTACCAGAGACCATTATGCCTTGTGGGATTATGTGACATATGAGCCTTTTAGTAATGCTATTGAGCCTGTAAATCCCGATAAAGACTAACGCTTTTTTCTTATTGAAATAACATATAGGAACAAGAAAGATTTAAAATATGAGAAAATCGATTATTATTTTGTTTTTAATCATAGGGGGGTATTAGTTTCTTGTAAAAAAGACGAACTTTTTATCCCTAAAAAAGAAGACCCTATTCCCCCTAAAAAAGAAGACCCTTTTACCCCTCCGTATCAGAGTAATCTTACCGATTTTGAGGTGTCTTTGAGCAAGACGAATAACCTTCGCGCGGAAGTAACTGCAACTTTCAGCGGAGAAACGTCCTTCCATATAGCTTATTGGGAAGTGAACCACCCGGCACAAGTACAGCAAACCAATACCTATCAGGGCAAAGGGATAGAACGTAAAACGCTATTGTTCCTCAAACCCGATACGCAATACAGTTGCCAAATCATTACCGAGAAAGGAGATAAGTCGGCAGTGAAAACCTTTAAAACAAAAAGTGTGGAGGCTTTTCTTCCTAATGCAACATTACTGATAGACGACCTAAAAGAAGATATAGGCGGTTATTTTTTTGCAAATGCCCGTATGAATGGTACAAAAGCCATCTATATGACAGATACTAAAGGAGTAGTAGTATGGTATGAGCAAGTGCCCGAAGAGCCTTTGGTCGTAAATTACGATGCACAGCGTCAGCAGTTTTACATTCTTACCAATCCTGCTTACCCCGTTGGAAGTCCTTATACTTTCAATGCTAAAAGTATTAAAATTATAGACCTCTTTGGGGAGGTAGTATTTCAAAAAGACTTTGCTACTGTTCCTGCACTTAACGGACGGGAAGTGCATCACGAGTGTCGCCCTATGCCCGATGGCAGTATAGGATTAGTAACCTATATTGATAAAACTTTCGACCTCACTGCACAAGGCGGTACAATCACCGATATTGTAAAAGGTGATGGTTTTGTGATTATGAATAGAAGAGGAGAAATCACCCAGCAATGGAGTTGTTTTGATTATGTAGACCCCACTACCGACCCTAATATAAAAATACAAGGGGTAAAAAAAGATTGGCTACACGCCAACTCTTTTAACTACGATAGCGAAGGTAATTACTATATGACGTTTAATCGTTATGGAGAACTTTGGAAAATTGACAGTAAAACAGGGAAGTTACTATATCGCATAGGCGAAAATGGCACCATAAAACCTGAGAAAAAATACTTTACTCACGGAATGCACTGTGCTAACCCGAAAGCACCTAACGAGGTGTTAGTGATTGACAATGCACGTTCAGATTCCGATACGGGCTCGAGAGCTATTTTGTATAAAGTAAATGAACAAAGCAAAACAGTAACAGTTCCTATGGCAGTAGCACTTCCCAAAGATTTATCCTCATCAAACCGTAGCAATGCCCAATTTATAGGTGAGGACTTGCTACTAATCACGTTGAGTACCAAAAAACAAATTATCATTACCGACCGCAACGAAACACCCACCATAAAACGTTCTTTTATGTTGCCTTTTACTTTCTATAGAGCACAATATATCCCAACTATTAAATATTAAAAATCAAACCACCACCAATGAAAAAACTTATATTTAGTTTAGTAACGCTATGTCTTATGGCTTGTAAAAGCACTGAGCCTGTAATTCATTACGAGGTAATTCCGCTACCACAATCCATTAGTTATACCCATCAGAAACCTTTTGAGCTCGATGCTCAAACCGTGATTACCTATCCACAAGGTGATGCCTTACTACAAAGGAATGCCCAATTCCTCGCCTCTTATCTTAAAGAAATCACAGGGCTAACCCTTACCACTGAGCCCAATGTAAATAGTGGGAAGGTTATTCGTCTTAAAGCTGACCTTAAAAAACCTAATCAAGAGGCTTATCAACTTACCGTAGCAAGTGAGCAAATTACTATTGATGGCGCAAGTCCCGCAGGTGTGTTCTACGGCATACAAACCTTGCGCAAGTCGATTGACGTAACAGAACCTAAATCCTTAGCGTTCCCTACGGCTGTGATAGACGATGCGCCTCGCTTTGCCTATCGGGGAATGCATTTTGATGTGAGCAGGCATTTCTTTACAGTAGATTTTATCAAGCAGTACATTGATATACTCGCACTTCATAACCTCAATAAGTTCCATTGGCACCTCACCGACGACCAAGGGTGGCGTATAGAAATCAAAAATACCCTCGCCTTACTGAGGTAGGTTCAACACGCAAAGAAACGCTTATTGGGCATTTGCTCAAAGATAAACCCCACCAATTTGATGGTAAGCCTTATGGTGGGTTCTACACCCAAGAACAGATTAAAGAGATTGTAAAATACGCCCAAGACCGCTATATTACGATTATTCCCGAGGTAGATATACCTGGACATACCTTAGCTGTGCTCACGGCTTACCCTGAGTTGGGTTGTACAGGCAAGGACTATGCAGTAGGTACCAAATGGGGCGTGTTCGACGATGTACTTTGCGCCGGCAATGAGGCTTCTTATGAGTTCTTAGAAGGCGTATTCGACGAAATTACCGAACTTTTCCCCTCTAAATATATTCATATAGGAGGTGATGAGTGTCCTAAAACACGTTGGAAAGAGTGCCCTAAATGTCAGGCTAAAATTAAAGCATTGGGCTTAAAAGGTGACGCTGAACACACTGCCGAACAGAAACTACAAGGCTATGTGGTATCGCGCATAGAGCAGTTCCTCAAGAAGAAAGGTAGAGAGGTAATAGGCTGGGACGAGATTTTGGAGGGAGATAACATTTCACAAGACGCCATTGTAATGTCGTGGCGAGGTACCGAAGGAGGTATAGCCGCAGCACAACGCCACAACCGCGCTATTATGACCCCGCATTACAGTTTGTATTTCGACTATAACCAAGGCGAAGACCCTAGTAAAGAACCACTGTCCATAGGCGAATACCTTCCCGTGAAAAAGGTGTACGACTATGAGCCTATCGACCCTAAACTCACTCCCGAACAAGGTAAATACATCTTAGGAGCACAAGCTAATTTGTGGACAGAGTACATCGCGAGTCCTGCACACGCCCAGTATATGCTCTTGCCGCGTTTGGCTGCCTTAGCTGAGGTACAATGGACAGCCCCAGAGAAAAAGAACTATGCTGACTTTTTGAAGCGTTTAGGCAACTTACTCAATTACTACCAAAAAGAAGGATATCATTATGCCAAACACATCTTGGGTGTTACCCCTGTGATTCAGCCAGCTCCTAAGAAAGATGGTATTCAGGTAGAACTCCTCACCGTAGGCGATGGCAAGGTGTACTACACCACCGATGGCACTACTCCTGATGCTACCAAAACGCTTTACACCCAGCCTATCAAACTCAGCAACGAGGTGCTGTTAAAAGCAGTAGCTGTGCATAAAGATACCATAAGCGGAGTGTTTAGCTACCAGTCGTTATTTAATAAGGCTACTTACAAGCCTATACAATTACTCACTGAAACTAATCCTAAATACACTTTTGGAGGGGCTACAGCCTTAGTAGATGCCCAAATAGGTGAAGATTCTTATATCGATGGACATTGGGTGGGCTTTCCTGGTCGAGTGGGAGTAGAAGCAGTAATCGATTTAGGTAAAGAAGAAGAAATTAGCAATCTCAAAACAGGTTCTCTGTCCGATACGCCTAACTGGATATTCCCAGCCTCAGAAGTCGCTATTTACAGCTCTGCTGATGGAAAAAACTTTCAGCTCATCACTCAGCAACCTTTGAAGATAGCCCAGAAGACTGACCCTATCAAGCGTGTGCCTATCAGTTTGAACTTTGCTAAAACTAAAACTCGCTATGTGAAAGTAGTGCTCAAAGGTACCGTAATCCCTGAATGGCACGAGGGTAAAGGCACACCAGCCTTATTGTTTGTAGATGAAATCCAACTGATGTAAAAATATATATTTTTCATATGTAATATTGCTTTTATTTAAAATTTGTGTACTTTTGCACATCGTAAAGACGCGACTACAAAACGCGTCTTTACTTTTTAGTATGCAAAAACCTTTAATATTAGTAACAAACGACGACGGTATTACCGCTCCTGGTATCCGTTATCTGATAGACATAATGAAAGAATTAGGCGAAGTAGTGGTAGTAGCCCCTGATTCGCCACAGAGCGGTAAAGGGCACGCCGTTACCCTCGATACTACTATGTACTGCGACCCTATGCCCTCACATAACGGAGCTACTCGCGAATACGCTTGTAGTGGTACACCTGCCGACTGTGTGAAAATAGCTAAACACGAAGTGTTGAACGGTCGTCTGCCCGATCTCTGTGTGAGTGGTATCAATCACGGTTCCAATGCTTCTATCAACGTGATATATTCAGGAACGATGAGTGCTGCTATTGAGGCGGGTACTGAGGGCATTCCTGCTATTGGTTTTTCATTATTAGACTCCAGTTGGAATGCCGACTTTTCGCAAGCGCGCTCTTATATCAAAAGTATTGCTGAAAAAGTACTCGCTAATGGGTTGCCCAAAGGGACAGTGCTGAATGTGAATATACCTAATATCAAGAAGGAAGAAATAAAAGGCGTAAAAGTATGCCGTCAAGCACGTTCGCGCTGGATAGAAAGTTTTGACAAACGTGTGAACCCGCAAGGGAGAGTGTACTACTGGATGACAGGTACTTTTGTGAATGAAGACCAAGGTACTGATACTGACCAATGGGCTCTCGAAAACGGCTACATTTCAGTAGTGCCTATTCAATTTGACCTTACGGCTCACCAAAATATTCAAGAGTTAAAGCAATGGGATTTTTAAATATAAATCAAAAGCGCAAAGACCAAATCATTGGTTTTATAGCAGGTATTGTTGTAAATGTAATAGGGGTGATAGCCTATGTGCTTATTTTCTCTAAATTTAGTATTGCTACTACCTTGCAAGATGCCTATTACAAGAGATATTTAGGTAAACTCATACTCTTAGGAGCCCTGTTAGACCTTGCTATCTTCTTCTTTTTTATCAATCGTTATGAAAACGAACGCGCACGTGGTGTACTTATCGCTTCGTGCGTATTAGCCTTTATAATTCTGCTATTGCAATTCACTTAAAATTAAATACAATGAGAATCAGAGAATATGTAGTTTTCTTATACCGTATCTTCTTGGTATACTTATTTTATGCCATTGCACGTGGTTTGTTTATCTATATGAATCGCGGACTGATGGGTGATTATAACACATCCGACCTTTTCTATTATGGATTGGCGTTTGATAACTGTGCTATAATGTACACTAATTTGCTGTTCATACTGCTCAGTTTACTACCTTTGTGGGTAAATACCCATAAGAAATTTCAGAAAGTAGTTTTTTGGTCGTACTTTATACCTAATACGATTGCTTATGCCACCAATTTTATTGATATGGCATACTACCCTTTTAGCAAGTCTCGCCTTACTTCGGCATCGTTTGCAGTTATAGAACACGAAAACAACAAAATGAAAATATTCAGTAGCTTTTTAGGAGGCTATTGGTATATGTTCGTAGGCTTCTTTTTACTGATAGCTCTTTGGGTTTTCCTTTATAAACGCGTGAAAAACGTCGAAGTGCCTATTGCTCAAAAGAAATCTTATTTTGGTTGGTCTGCTGTATTTTTCTTAGGCTTCGGTACTCTGATAATGATGGCTATACGAGGCGGTGGTTTTACTTCGGATACGCGCCCTATCAATATGCTCGATGCTAGCCGACACGTAAATACAGCTCCTCAGGCTGATGCGATACTAAACACGCCTTTTTGTCTCATTCGCAGTATGGGTAAGAACAAAGGATTTAAAGAATATCACTTTGTAGATGAAGCCTACATCAATGAGAGTTTAAAACCTATTAAGCAGTATAACCGCGAAGTAGCTACCAAGCCCAATGTCGTCCTCTTTATTTTAGAAAGTTTCGGCAAAGAGTATTGGGGCTGTATGAATACTAAAACCCATATTCCTAACTTTAAATCATATACACCCTTCTTAGACTCGTTAGCACAACATTCACTTGTGCTCGACAATGCTTATTGCACAGGTCGCCAGTCAATACACGGAATGTCGTCAATGTTGGCAGGAATCCCCTCTTTTCAAGTCGCTTACACCTCATCACCTTATGTGAAACAACCCACACAGTCTTTGGTGTCTATCGCCAAAGAAATGGGCTACGATACCTCTTTCTTCCATTCAGCACCCAATGGTTCTATGGGATTCTTAGGCTTTTCTAATATCTTAGGTTTCGACCATTACTATGGTAAGAATGAGTACAATAACGATGCTGATGACGATGGACACTGGGGAATTTGGGACGAACCTTTTTTCCAATATATGTGCAGGACTTATTCTCAAAAGAAACAACCTTTCTTAGGCACTATTTTCACACTCTCCTCCCACCACCCTTTTCAAATTCCTAAGCAATATGAGGGCAAATTCCCTAAAGGCAACTTAGAAATTCACCAATGTATTGGCTATACCGATTACGCTCTCAAACAATTCTTTGAGTGTGCTAAAAAACAACCTTGGTATAACAATACTATCTTTGCTTTTGTCAATGACCACCCTAACCAAACTTATTACGACCTTTACAAAGAGCCTATTACAGGCAAAGGAGCAGCAATTATGTTCTACAGCCCTAACCCTAATTTAGTGCCAAAGGGGGTAAATTCAGATATTACTCAGCAAATAGATATTTATCCTTCGTTAGTAGACCTAATGGGTTACCATAAGCCTTTCCGCTCTTGGGGGCGCAGTGTGTTTGCCAATCTTCCTGATGAAACGCCCCGCGCTTTTATCTCCGATGCGCTTATGTATCAAATGATGCAAGGTAATTACATCTATATCATCGACGAAACAGGCAAGGTAAACGGAGTGTACAAGAAAGAAGACGGTGCTCTCAAAAACAATCTCTTAGGCAAAGAAGACAATGCCGAAATACAAAAAGGTATTAAAGATCTAAAAGCCTTTATGCAAGACTATATGGATAGAATTATCAACCATAAGCTTAGTTTAAAATAAAGGTAAAAAGTAAGAAACAAATCCAGCGATAGCTGGCAGGTTAAATAGCAAAGCGCGATGTTTATTATTCTAAACATCGCGCTTTCTTATCTCTTATCTTTTACCTTTTACCTATTCAAGAGTAAGAAGGTATTTCTCTGCGTCCAACGCTGCCATACAGCCCGAACCTGCTGCGGTAATAGCTTGGCGGTAGCGCGTGTCGGCAGCATCACCGGCTACAAACACCCCTGCTACATTGGTGAGCGAAGTGCCCGCTACATTCTTAATATAGCCCACCTCATCAGTCTCGATATAGGGTTTAAACACATCAGTATTAGGTTTGTGACCGATAGCTACAAAGAAACCTGTGATAGCTATTTCGCTTATCTCCCCTGTCTTGTTGTTGCGCACTTTAATGCCCGTAACTACTTGTCCGTCACCTAATATCTCTTCAGTTTCAGTATTGAAAAGCACTTCTATTTTTGGCGAATTGAGCACGCGTTCCTTCATAATTTGTGAAGCGCGGAACTCATCGCGACGCACGAGCATTGTTACTTTCGAGCAAATGTTCGCTAAGTAAAGCGCTTCCTCACAAGCCGAGTCGCCTGCCCCTACAATAGCCACGTGTTGATTGCGGTAGAAAAAACCGTCGCACACAGCACAAGCCGATACGCCTCCTCCTGTTTGCAAGTAGTGCTGTTCGGAGGGTAAACCTAAGTATTTAGCCGAAGCACCCGTAGCGATAATCACGGCATCAGCGTGGAGCTCTTGGTCATCTACCCATACTTTGTGTGGGCGAGCCGAAAAATCTACCTTAGTCACCCAGCCGTTGCGAATATCAGCCCCAAAGCGTTTAGCCTGTTGCTCTAACTGCATCATCATTTCGCTGCCCATTACTCCCTCAGGATATCCGGGGAAATTCTCTACTTCGTTAGTAGTAGTGAGCTGTCCACCAGGTTGTTCTCCTTGGTAAAGCACAGGGCTTAGGTTCGCGCGCGAAGCGTAAATAGCAGCGGTATAGCCCGCAGGACCTGAGCCTATAATTAGGCATTTTATCTTTTCAATGTTTGCCATAGCAATTTTTTCTTTTAATTAGGGTGCAAAACTACAAAAATAATACCAATCTACAAACCTGCCAATTTGTCAATTAGAGCAAACACACGAAGTTGAAAGTTAATCTATGTTCGATATATAATTCTGATTTACAATTGTTTTTTTTATTACTGTTCTGTGAAATTCCTCAGTTTTAGCTGAGTAATCCGTGGAACGATGATGTTTTACAAAAGAATCATCTGTGCTAAATCTGCGTAATCCGTGCAATCCGTGCGAGACTTTCAGACAGTTTGCTACCTATTTGTTCGATTTGTAAATATTTGTAAGATTTCTGTAGCGTATGCTACACTTTTCTTATATCAACCCTACATTACTCAGAAATCTAGTAGCGAAGCCACCTATTTTCTTCATAAGTTCAATTAATCTTCGGTTAGTCTTCATTGTAGAGCCACTGTAGACCCACTGTAGAGCCTCTGTAGACCCACTGTAGACCCACTGTAGACCCACTGTAGAGCCACTGTAGAGCCACTATAAAGCCATTATAGTTCCGTTTAAAGTTTATTTAAATCCGTCAGATGTCTCACAGAGCAACCACAAGGTACTTCTTGCTACCTACTCACAAGCACCTTTCATCTACCCACTTTTCACAAATCACCCCCGATAACTTATAATTCTTTATAAAAATAAATATACTTATATCGTGTTAATAATCAGTGATATATAAAGAATTTTAGTAGCTAATTAAAAAATCCAAAATAAAAAAATAGGAAATAATAAATGTTATTTCATATAAAACACGTATATTTGCGCCTTGCATAGAATAGCGTATGTACAGATTTATACACATTACATTGATACTATTTGCGATGCATATGGCATCGGCACAGCAACACGAAATCGGTGTTTTCTTAGGTGGAAGCAACCCCATTTCAGATGTTGGTAGAACCTATTATTTATATCCTAACAAAATCGCTTTTGGTGGGATATATAAATGGAATTTCCACGAACGTATGGCAGTTCGTGTGCAGGTTACTAAGTCCGAACTTAGAGCTAACGACGTCCAGTCCGATATCCCTGGTAAACGCAACCGCGGGTTCGCTTATTCAAGTGATATTACCGAAATGGCAGTAGGCACCGAGTTCAACTTCTTTAGCTACAGAATCGGTAATTTGCTCGATATGCCTATGACCCCCTATGTGTTCGTAGGTATAGCTGGGCTTTGGCACGACGATTTGTACTTCGACCCCTCCTCTCCCAAACCCGTTGAAGCTACCGATACTACACGTCGCGACTTCGATGTGTCCGTGCCTGTAGCTTTCGGTTTTAAAGCTAAAATCACCCGAAGACTCGTTTTAGGAGGCGAAGTAGCTTTCCGTTTTGCCCTTACTAACAACATCGATGGTAGTGCGCCCGAAAGAAAATCCTTTACATTCGGTAACATAGGAAGAAGTTACGACTGGTACGCCTTCTCAGGTCTTACCCTTACCTACACCTTCGGCGAATGGCCTTGCTATTGTAGATAATTTCACTTAAAACCAATGGAGATTACAAACTATCCAAAGCATCTGGCTATTATAATGGACGGTAATGGGCGTTGGGCAAAAAAACAAGGTCTGCTCAGAGCTTATGGTCACGAAAAGGGAGTGCAAACTGTGCGACAAGTAGTGGAATATTGTGTGGAACACCGTATTCCATACCTCACCCTTTTTGCCTTTTCTACCGAAAATTGGAAACGACCCGCCTTAGAAGTAAAAGCCCTAATGGAGCTATTGGTAAAGTTCCTGAAAAAGGAAGTTGATAATTTGCACAAGAATAATGTACGCCTCAAAACCATTGGCAATTTAAACCGTTTCCCTCCTAAACCACGCGAAGCCCTACTTGCTTCTATCGATAAACTCAAAAACAATACAGGGCTTACCCTTACCTTAGCCCTCAACTATGGAGCACGTGAAGAAATCCTAACTGCTATAAAAGAAATTGCAGCAAAAGTAAAAGAAGGCACACTTATTGCTAATACAATTACCGAAACAACACTACAAAAACACCTATACACCTACGACTTACCCGATGTAGACTTACTTATCCGCACCAGCGGTGAGGAGCGCATCAGCAATTTTTTATTATGGCAAATAGCCTATGCCGAACTCTATTTTACTGAAGTATTATGGCCTGACTTCACAAAAAAACACTTAGAAGAAGCCCTGTCAAACTATCAAAATAGAGAAAGACGATTTGGAAAAACAAGCGAACAACTTACGTAAAACTATGCTGAAAAAATTTTTATTGCTTGCTTTCTTGGCTTTTGTAAGCCTTGTAAGTGCACAAGAAGAAGACAGAATATCATTAGGAAAAGGAAGAAAATATACAATTGGTGGCATTGAAGTTACTGGCGCAAAACGTTATAACGAACAAACTATCCTTACTACTTCGGGTTTGAAAGTAGGTGATGTAATCGAAATCCCCAGTGAAAAATTCAGCTCCATCATTCATAAGCTATGGGGCTATAAGTTGTTTAGCGATATTAATATTTATATCAAGCGCGTAGAAGGTGATACCGTATTCTTAGAGTTAGCTATCAAAGAAACACCTTCATTAGTCGATGTAAAAGTAACAGGTATCGGACAGAAAAAAGCAGAAACTCTCCTTAAAGATGCCGAAATTAAAAAAGGAGTAAAGGTAAACGAAAGCCTTATTGCTAATACTAAAAACTATATCACTAATAAATATCGAAAAGATGGTTATCTCAATACCAAAGTAACCATCGATACCAAAATAGATACTACCGATGCCAATGGTGTAGATATGCTCATTCACATCGATAGAGGTAATAAGGTAAAAATCGATAAAATTACTTTTGAAGGCAATCACCAATTTACCTCAGCCAAGTTGCGCAAGAAGCTCAAAAAGACAAAACAAGTGTGTTTCGGTCGTTTCTGGAAACGCTCCAAATATGTTAAGAAAGACTACGACGAAGATTTAACAAACCTCGTAGATTTCTATAAAGAAAAAGGTTATCGCGATGCTCGTGTGGTAAACGATACGCTTATTAAAAATAAAGACGGTAACGTAAGTCTTAAAATAGCAGTAGAAGAAGGGAAGCGTTATTATTTCGGTGATATCCGCTTCTTAGGAAACTCAGTCTATAACGACCGTGTGCTCAATCAAGTATTGGGTATCAAAAAAGGCGATGTATATAACGGAGTATTGCTCAAAAAACGCATTCAAGACAATACCAAACCCGATGCCGAAGATATAACCAACTTATATCAAAATAGTGGTTATCTCTTCTCGCAAATACACCCTGTAGAAACCTCAGTGGTAAATGATACCATCAATTTCGAAATACGCGTGGTAGAAGGGAAGCCTGCTTATTTTAATAAAATATCAGTAACAGGTAACGAAAAGACTAACGACTATGTAATTTATCGCGAGTTGCGCACACGTCCTGGTTATCTATATAGCAAAGATGCCGTAGTGCGTACCGTTCGTGAGTTAGGACAGTTGCAACTATTCGATGCTCAAAACATCAATCCAGAGTTTAAAAATGCCGACCCTAATGCAGGAACCGTAGATATAGAATATAAACTTACCGAAACAGGTTCAAGCCAAGTGCAGTTGCAAGGAGGGTATGGTGGAGGCTCATTCATAGGTACACTTGCCCTTTCATTCAATAACTTTTCTATTCGCAACTTGTTCAACCCCAAAGCCTATCGCCCAGTGCCTATGGGCGACGGTCAAGCACTATCACTCAGTTTCCAAATAAGTAGATACTATCGCACTTATGGGTTTTCATTCACCGAACCTTGGATGGGAGGTAAACAGCCTATGCAGTTCTCAGTGTCATTCAGTAGAACCGAACAGTTCGGGTATAGTTACACGAGCTATGATGTAGATAAGAGTAAACGTGTGTATATCACAGGAATAAGCGTAGGTTTAGCTAAACGTTTGAGAGTCCCCGATGATTATTTCCAAATCGCTCATACTTTAAGCTATCAGCATTATGATTTGAAGAATTATCCTAATTTAGGACTCTTTACTTTTAAAGATGGTAACTCTAATTCATTAGCTTATACTATTTCGCTATCGCGTAACTCAAGTGGTCCTAACCCTATCTATCCAATGTCAGGAAGTAGCTTTACCATTAGTGCGAAGCTTACCCCTCCTTACTCATTGTTCAATAAGGTAGATTATGGCAAACTGCTTGAAGAACGTGAAACAGCATCTAATAACGGCGATTCTGAAAGAATAGCACAGATAGACCAAGAGCGTTTCCACTGGTTAGAGTTTTATAAGCTCAAGTTTACCTCAGCTTGGTATACCAATATTTACAGTAAATTTGTATTAAAGTTTGGTGCCGATTTTGGTTATTTGGGAGCTTATAACAGCAAACGCGGTATAGTACCTTTTGAACGTTTCTTTATGGGAGGCGATGGCTTAGGCTATTACTCTATGGACGGACGTGAAAACATACAAATGCGCGGGTATGAAAACTATGCCCTTTCCGCCGATGATGGCGAGACTGTGTTTAACAAGTTCTCTCTGGAATTGCGTTATCCTATTACTCTTAAACCAATGGCTTCTATCTATGGCTTAGTATTTGCCGAAGGAGGTAATGTACACAATGGATTAGAGAACTTTAATCCTTTCCAGATTAAGCGTTCAGCAGGTTTAGGATTGCGACTCTTTATGCCACAGTTCGGTATGCTGGGTATTGACTTTGGGTATGGTTTCGATAACCCTGCCAATAGCAATAATCGCAGTGGCTGGCAAACACACTTTATTTTTGGACAACAATTCTAATTTTTGGCACGATATTTTCTTTTACGAAAAGAGAAGGCTAAAAAGTAGTATATACATTTGATAAATGTTATGAACAAACTACAAGCGTTATTTATAGTACTATTGTGTAGTGCCTGTTTTACTTATGCACAAAAGCCATCTCGTATTGGCTATGTGGATATGGATTACATATTATCACACCTCGAAGATTATAAAGTAGCAAGCCAGCAGTTTGCCTTACAAGTAGAGCAATGGGAGGCTGAAATAGCCAAACGCCAAGAAAAGATAAAGGCTGAAAAAGATAAGTTAGAAGCTGAGAAAGCTTTACTTACTCCCGAGCTTATCAAAGATAAAGAAGAAGAAATAGCTCTGTTAGAATACAACTTGAATGCCTATAAACAGCAGAAGTTTGATGCTAAAGAAGGAGAGTATATCACCCAAAAGTTTATGCTTGCTAAGCCTATCCAAGACCAAGTGTTCAATATAGTGCAAGAGATAGGCAAGATGCGTAAATACGACTTTATCTTTGAAAAGAGTGACGCCACTATGTTATTCTCTAATGAGCAACATAACTTGAGTAAAGTAGTGCTTCGTGCCTTGAAGAAGAAAGACAATGCCGAAGATAGGAACAAAGATATGGCTCAGCTCTTAAAAGAAAGCTATGATTTTGAGTTTGTAGAAGAACGCGTTAAAAAACGTAAAGAAGCTGAAAAAGCACGTGAGCAACGCCGAGTACAATACGAACAAGAACGTTTGCGCAAAACTGAAGAAATGAAGCAACAGCGCGAACAGCTCAAAGCGAAACGCGAGAAAGAACAAGCCGAGCGTCAGCAGAAGTTCCAACAAGAACGAGACGCCCTTAAAGCGCAACGCGAAAAAGAACAAGCTGAGCGTGTACAGAAATTCCAACAAGAGCGCGATGCTCTTAAAGCACAACGCGAGAAAGAGCAAGCTGAGCGTCAGCAGAAGTTCCAACAACAGCGCGATTCTATAAAAGCACAACGCGACAAAGAACAAGCCGAACGCCAACAGAAGTTACAAGAACAGAAAGAACAGCGTGAGAAGGAAATAGCTGAACGCCAAAAGAAACTTGAAGAACAAAGGGTGCAACGTGAAAAAGAACAAGCCGAGCGCCTTAAAAAACAACAAGAGGCGAGAACACAAACGCCTACAACAGATCAGTAAAAATTTTTAAATAACTAATATTACAAACAGATGATGAGAAACATTAGAACGTTGATGATTGCATTGGCTCTATTCTTAGGAGCTACTACAATGCTTACTGCACAAGTGAAAATCGCTCATATTGATGTGCAAAAACTTTTAGAAGAAATGCCTGAAAGAAAATCAATAGAGTCACAATTAAAGAAAATGGAGCAAGGATATATGAACGATATTCAAGCAGCTATTAAAGAATTGCAAGCTAAGGCTCAAAAGTATCAGAATGAAGCTGCTGCTCTTACAGAAGCACAACTTAAAGCTCGTGAAGCAGAATTCCTCAAAAAATCAGAGGAAATTAAAACTATGGAAGAAAATATCCGTAAAACACAACAAACTGCTGCTGAGAATTTACAGAAAAAGCAACAAGAATTGGTAGAGCCATTGCTTAAAAAGGTAAAAAGCTCTATTGAGAAAATTGCTAAGCAAAGAGGACTTCAGTACGTATTGGATTCAAGTGCAGGCTCAAGCGTGATTGTAGCTACAGGAGATGACCTTTACAGTACAGTTAAAAAGGACTTAGGATTTTAGTTCGTAAGTTTTTAAAATTAATAAATATTTTTTCTTATGAAAAGTGTTCGCTAAGTGAACACTTTTTTTTATTTTTGCAACTGAAAAGAACCTTATTTTAAAATGACTCACTCAACATCACGCACAGCACCTATTGGTTTGTTTGACTCTGGAGTAGGGGGACTACTATCTGGAAAGAAGTAAACGCGCTAATGCCTAATGAGAATACCCTGTTTATAGCAGATAATAGAAATGCTCCTTATGGTGAGAAGACTAAGGAGGAAATCATTGCATTATGCGATGCGAATACGCGTTTTCTGTTAGAAAATAATGCAAAAATTATAGTAGTAGCGTGCAATACGGGTACTACCAATGCTATATCGTATTTGAGGAATAAATATAAAGAAGTACCTTTTATAGGAATAGAACCTGCTATAAAACCTGCGAGTTTGCAGAGTGTTACTAAGAAAATAGGGGTATTAGCAACCCGCAGTACACTTGCCAGCGACCTTTTTGCTAAAACCAGTGAGCACCTTAAACAGGAAGAGCAAGTGGAAATTATAGAGCAAGTAGGGGAGGGGCTAGTAGACCTTATAGAAGCGGGACGTATAAAAAGTTCTGAAATGACGCTATTATTACGCAAATACCTCTTACCTATGGTTGCCGAAGGAATTGATTATTTGGTGTTAGGTTGCACTCATTACCCTTATTTGTTGCCACAAATACAAGAGCTCATTCCTCCACACATAAAGGTAATAGATTCAGGGTATGCGGTAGCTAAACAAACGCGCAATATACTTTCTCAACATCATTTACTGAATGATGATGCTACTGCAGAGGCACAACACCTTTGGCTTGCTAATGGCAAGGTAGAAGTATTGCAACAGTTTGCGCCGAAGAATGTCGAACACTTGAAAATTTCTACTTCTAATATCTATCTTTAAAAACTATTTCTTGGGAATCCTGATATAATACGTTTTACCATCTATATTATCTAGCCTTTTATCGCGTAGCCAAGGATTGTATAGTTTTAGGTCTTTATAAGTGATGTTCTGGCTCTTGGCAAATTGGGTGAGATTTTCAATGGTAGAATCCACCATTACATTGTAAGTGGGCAGTTCGTTATACAAATGTTTCTTCTCGAAGATGAAGCCGTACTTCTTAGGGTGCTTCATTATCTCTTTTAGGGCTAAAATACGAAATACATAGCGTGAAGTTTCGGAGCTTAGCCATAAATCATAATAATTATTAGTTTCTTGAAAAGAAGTTTGCTTATTCATTCCTGAGATACCGGCATTATAAGCAGCGGCAGCCATTGTCCACGAACCTGTACTGCGCTTAGCTTTGTTTAAATAATCGCAGGCAGCTTGGGTAGCTTTTTCTATGTGATAACGCTCATCTACTTGGTCGGTTACTTCTAAGCCGTATTCTTGAGCGGCGGGTTTCATAAGTTGCCAAAAGCCACTTGCACCGGAGGGTGATACCGCATTGGTGAGTCCGCTTTCTATGATGGCTAAATATTTGAAATCATCGGGGATATTATTGCGTTTGAGGATAGGTTCGATGATAGGGAAGTACTTATTAGCACGCTTGAGCACCAACAAAGTATTGGATTGCCAATAGGTATTTACGATAAGCTCTCGGTCTAAACGCTCGTGTACATCGGGGTCTTCCAAAGGTACTCTTTCACCAGCAAAGTCTAATTTTTCGGGTAAATCGATGGCAAAAACTCTGTAATCATTAGAGAAATCGGTTTTATGATGAGTTTCTTGAGCTGAAAGAGGGTTCTGGGCTACTTCGGCTTCTGCTTGTTCGTAGATATTGTTTTCTTCTTTTTTAACTGACATTGCATTGACCAAAAAACCAGAGAGCAAAACTACTCCTCCACCTGTGAGCAAATATTGTATCGTTCTTTTCATCATTTTTTCTTTTGTATAGATTGGGGCAAAGATAGTAAATAATTCTTTAATACCAAATAATGTTAGAAATGAGAAAATTAGAGAATTGGAGAATTAGAAAATTAGCAAGTGAGGAAATGAGGTGCGAGTTTGAGTTAGAGGAATGAGGCTGTGCCTCAGAAATTAAACAAATTTTAAACAAAATCAAGGCTGCGCCTTGTGAAATGGGGAGAGAGGTTTGTCGGAGTTTTTGGAGAATCTTAAAGAGGTTCTGAACTTTCGGAAGATATCGGAGAGATTCGGAAGAAGGTTAAGAGGGCTTTTGGTGAAAAAAGGGTGTAAGATGGGTGGGGTTAGCTTATAGAGAGCTTATAGGAAGCTTATACGAATCTTGGACGATTGGTATAGAAAGGGTATGTAAATAGTTGGTTCATAATATAATACAACAAGGCTAAAAACGGTAAAAACGGGGTTTCGAGGCGAAAGAAAGAGAATCCTCACCCCTACCCTCTCCCAAGGAGAGGGGGAATGTGGCGACGGGAAAAGGGGGAGTGTGGCGAGGGAAAAGGCGAGAAATGACGAATGATGAGGGACGAAGGACGAATGAGAAACTTTGTTAAAGTAAAACAATAAAATAAGTTAATTCTTTTTGCGGAGTGTGTTTTTTATTTTACATTTGCATCATTATTCACCATAAACAATATTTTAATGAAAAGTTTTATTTTCTTCCTTGCTCTTTTTTGTGAGCTTACCCTTTCTGCTCAAGCTCAATACACTGTAAAAGGCTTCGTCCATAACGCTTCGCTTGAGGGAATTCCCAAAGTAGCTATTAAAGTATTAGATGCTGATACGAACCTTATTGTAAGCGAACCTCTTACGGGAGCTAACGGACTCTTTAGCTTTACTTCTCCTCCTCGTAAGTTGCGCATTTATATTGAAAGTACGGGTGATTATTTGTCGTATACGGGAGAGCCTTTTCTGTTAGACAAGAATATTGATATGCTTGCTATTGCACTTAGCACTGCGGTAGATTTGGAAGAAGTAGTACTTACAGCTACTCAGAAGAAAGCTGCTGTGTATATGGAGCAAGGCAAGATAGTGTTTTCACCTAAAAAACAGCCTAACACACTCTTCGGGTACGGCACTTGATGCACTGAAAAGTACGCCCAATGTGGTGGTAGACAACCAAAATCACCTGAGCATTGGCGGAAAAAGCAATGTGTTGGTGCTCATCAATGGGAAGCCTACTTATATGCAGCCCGACGATTTGGCGAACTACCTGAAATCTATTCCAATGGCGCAAATCAAGAAAACGGAATTATTACTTAATCCGCCTGCCGAATATGAGGCACAGGGAGGAGCAGGAGCGGTGAATATAGTATTAGACAAAAAGACGGTGGAAGGCACGTTCTTCTCCTTAAATAACGGGGTGTCGTATTGGTGGAATCTGCGACAGAACACAGAACTCCAATTGCAACACAGCGTGAAGAAGGGTATTTTGCGTTTGGGTTATAATCATCAGTTGGGGCATTACGCAATGGATTACGGCAGTGAGCGCCTACAAAATGGCTTGCGCTACGAAAGTCCTACCGATGATACCGAGAAGCGCAAAACGATTGCAGGGCATATTGGCTATGACTATTTGCCCGATGAACAACATACCTTAGGAGTGCAACTCTCTGCCAACACGTTATTTGGCAAAGGAACTACCAGTACGACTACCCGCTTTTTCAATGCTGCTAATGTATTGGAAAAGACGCTATCGGGCTATAACGATTACTTTATGCAAAAAGCCAATCGATACAGTGCCAATGCTTACTACACATTTACCCCTTCGGATAACGAACGCTATCAGTTGGACATAGATTACGCTTTCTTTGATGGAGGCTCGGGCAATTGGCAACCCAACACTTACCGTTCGCCTGAGGGTACTATACTTTCTCACGAGATGTACCTCTCCGAAAACGACCGTAAGATACATATCTTCGCTACTTCTTTTCGTTCGGAGCTACCGTTATGGGGAGGCAGTCTTACAGCAGGTGCTAAATATTCACAAGTATTTTCGGATAATAGTTTTCATTTCTTCAAGCACTTGCCTACCCACAATATCATAGATGTAAACCGCTCCAATGCTTTCGACTTCAAAGAACGTATTTTTGCCGTATATGCCCAGTATCACTATCCTATTACTGAACGCTTGAATGCTGAGGCGGGTGTGCGCAACGAGACCACTTTTTCTAAGGGAGTACTATTGCCCGTTGCGGGCAGTGCAAATAGCCAACAAGAACACAAAAAGCACTATACAAATTTCTTTCCTACCCTGAGTTTGCAATACCAATGCAACGATGACCTACAACTATTTGCAGGTTATAGCACGCGTATCAACCGACCTGAATACCAGAATCTCAATCCGTTTGAATACCTCTTAGACGAATTATCGTATTGGAAAGGGAATCCGTTTTTAGCCCCTGAGAAGATACAAAAACTCACTCTTTCGGCTTCGTATAAAAAGATATCTTTTACAATGGCTTACAGCTATTCTACTGATTTTTTTAGCAGTATTAGTGAACCTTTTCAGCAAAATAAGATTATTTCTATCCCTCAGAACATAGGTAGCCAGCACCATTTACTTTTTTCGCTTTATCAAGAACTCAACTGGGGCAAAGGCTATCAGACGACTATTACCCCTAACCTCAGTTATATAGAGAACAAAGGCACTGTGTTGGAAGGCACTGAGTTACACCTCAATCGTTGGCAGTACAGCCTAACGATGCAAAATTACTTTCGCTTGCCTTGGCAACTGAAAGGCGAACTCACGGCGGTTTACAATTCGCGCAGATTAGCAGGCATTAACGAGATAGCTAAATCGTCAGGAGGTATAGACCTCGGTTTGCAACGTCTTTTCTTAAACAATCGCCTTACGGCAACCTTTAGTTTTACCGATATTTTCCACACCCAACGTTGGGACAGCGAGAGCCATTTGCCTAACTTAGACCTTTATGCTTACGGCAACAGCGAAAGCCGACAGCTTAGACTGAACCTCACTTACCAATTTGGAAAAGCTAAAGAGGCACACGTAAATGAACTGGAAGAAGTACAACGGTTGTGATTTTTTGGTGTTTTATTTCGCTATAATGGCAAAAAGCTATATCTTTGCACTTGAAATTATCTCTTGGAAATATATTTTTCAAGTCAATAAAATAAGCTAATGAAAAAAACACTTTTTACTATTATTGCCCTGTTACTTTCGGGCTACACTTTTGCACAGACGGATACTTCGGGGCGAAGCCTCTATCGTGCTACTCCTGAGAAGAAAACTGCCTTAAAGCACACGAAATTGAAGGTAGATTTTAACTTCACTAACCAAACACTCAACGGCGAAGAATGGCTTACTGCTTCTCCTTATTTCTATGCTACCGATAGCCTTATCCTTGATGCAAAGGCTATGCTTATCCACAAGGTGGCTTTGGAGCAGAACGGCAAGCAACAGCCTCTTTCTTATAGCTATAAGAACGATATGTTGAGAATAAAACTCAACAAAACTTACCAAAAAGGGGAGACCTATACCGTGTACATTCGCTATACGGCACAGCCTGAAAAGGTAACCGATAAGGGCAGTCGTGCGATTACCGATGCCAAAGGGCTTTACTTTATCAACCCTAACGGAGAAGCCGACAAGCCTATGCGCCAAGTATGGACGCAGGGTGAAACGGAAGGCTCTTCGTGCTGGTTTCCTACCATCGACAAGCCCAACCAAAAGACTACTCAAGAAATAGAAATGACAGTGCCCGATAGCTTTGTTACCCTCTCTAACGGGGTGCTAAAAAGCAGTGATAAGAAAGGCAATATGCGCACCGACTATTGGGTGATGGACAAGCCTCACGCACCTTATCTTTTCTTTATGGGGGCAGGAGAGTTTGCCGTAGTAAAAGATACACCTTGGCGCGGTAAGGTGCCTATTGAATACTATGTAGAAAAGGAATACGAGCCTGTCGCAAAACAGATATTTGGAAATACTTCCGAGATGATTACGTTCTTCTCTGAGCGTTTTGGCTATGACTATCCGTGGGCTAAATACGCCCAAATGGTAGTGCGCGACTTTGTGAGTGGAGCAATGGAAAACACTACGGCTGTAAGCCACGCCGAGAGTGCTTATCAGAGCGCAGAAGCTTTGGCTGACCAAAACTATTGGGAGCCTATTATCGCACACGAATTGGCACACCACTGGTTTGGCGATTTGGTAACAACCGAAAGCTGGTCGAATCTCACCGTAAACGAGTCGTTTGCCAACTATAGCGAATACTTGTGGTTGCTACACAAATACGGCAAAGATGCCGCAGAATACCACCTTAGCAATAACACCCTTCAATACCAACACCGCGCCAATGATTTTGCAAAAGATTTGGTGCGCTTTGGCTATGATTCACGTGAGGATATGTTCGATTTGGTATCTTACAACAAAGGCGGGGCTATCTTGCATATGTTGCGCAATTATCTTGGTGATGAGGCTTTCTTTGCAGGGCTTACCGATTACCTCAAAACGAATGAATACGGCACGGGGGAAGCTCACCAATTACGTCTTTCGTTAGAAAAAGTGAGCGGTAAAGACTTGAACTGGTTCTTTAACCAATGGTACTTTGGCAATGGTAACCCTACTGTGAATGTAGAAAAGACGTTTAGCAATGGTAAATTGACCTTAAAAATCATTCAAACACAAAGCGAAGACCTCTTGTTTCAGTTTCCGTTGGATATAGATATTTACAGAAATGGCAAGGCAGAGCGTCATAGTGTTTGGGTAGATGCTCGTAAAGAAAATACTTTTACTTTCGCAATGAAGAAAGCCCCAGAGCTGATAGATATCAACCCCGAAGGTGTAGTGCTGATAGATGAGCAATATCATAAAACGTGGGCAGAGTATTTGTACCAAATGCAACGCGCTAAATCGCTCAAGAGCAGAATGCAAGCGGTAAGTGCGCCAATGGCTCCTGACGGCAAAGATATTTTGCTTGCTGCTCTTAAAGACCCCTTTTTCCAAGTGCGCATACAAGCATTGCAAAAACTCGCTAATTATGAACTGAATGCCAAAGAAATGGCAATGGTAGAAAAGATTGCATCTTCTGACCCTGAGAACTTAGCTAAATCGGCAGCGATATGGGTATTAGCTACCTCAAAAGACAAAAACAAATACGTTCCTTTATTTGAAAAATACCTTGAAACTCCTTCGGGGGCTATCAAGAATGCTGCTATTAACGGGATAGCTCGTACTGAGCCCGCCCGCGCTAAGAGTATACTTGAAAAAGGAAGTATTAAAGACTTTGATACCGACCAATTAGCGGGATTATCAGGAGTAATTGTAGACAACCAAATGGAGCAGTATCTCCCTGCGATACTTCCTTATTTTATATACTATCCTTTCTTTGAAAAAGACAATCCTGAAACAGCTGTCAACTTCAAAAAAGGCTATGAGTGGGCAATGCACTTAGACAATACTTCACACGTGGAGCTATTGGCTGAATCACTCAAAGAAATCGCTAAAGATATGGAGAACCCTGCTGCTAAGGAGATGCTCAAAAACGTATTGGACGAGGGAATCACTATTAAACGCGGCTTAAACCAAACTGAATCGGTAAAGAAACAGATTAAGATGTTGGAAGAGATTAAAGAAATGTTTAAGTAGTGGTTAGTGGTTAATGGTTAATGATAAACTTTGCCAAAGGTGCGAGCCGCACGGGCAGATAATTTTGGCAAAGTCTATTTATAAAATATTTAAGTTTATGGAAGCACTTCACACAACGCGTCTTTTGCTTCGTCCTTGGAAAATAACAGATGCCGAAGCCTTATACACACAAGCTCATAATCCTATTATAGGCAAGAGGTGCGGTTGGAACCCTCACAAAAGTGTAGAAGAGAGCCAAAAGATTATTGAGGTTGTCCTTAGCAAGCCTCATAGTTTTGCTATTTGTTTAGCAAACAACATTCCCATAGGAAGTATAGGCTTGCTCTCGCAAGGGGAAAGCAACCTTCCCATAGGGGAAAATGAAGCCGAAATAGGCTACTGGCTTGGAGAAGACTTTTGGGGTAAGGGCTATGTTACTGAAGCTACCCTAAGGGTACTGCAATATGCTTTTGAACAGGTGAACCTTACCCAGTTATGGGCAGGCGCATACGAGGAAAATGTTGCCTCACAGCGAGTACTTGAAAAATGTGGCTTCCGTTACCATCATACCCTTGAAGATTTCTTGTTTCCGCTTATAGGAGAGAGGCATACAAGCTTAGTATATACATTAAACAGAGAAAATTAAAGATGAATACTCAAGAAATCGACGCACAAAGTTTGCAAAAAGCCTATCGTCTTTTTGAGAGTGGAACTATAGAGCAGATAGAAGTAGGTACCACTAAAGGATTATGCGAGATACATCGCTATCTTTTTGAGGGACTTTACGATTTTGCAGGTGAGATACGTCGGCTAAACATCAGCAAGGGCGGTTTTAAGTTTGCCAATGCGATGTTTTTGCACGCTATCCTACCCGTAATAGACCAAATGCCTGAAAATACTTTTGAAGAAATTGTAGCCAAATACGTAGAGATGAATATTGCCCACCCTTTTATGGAAGGCAACGGACGTGCTACTCGTATATGGCTCGACCTGATACTCAAAAAACGCTTAGGCAAAGTAGTGAATTGGCAACTGATAGATAAAGCTCCTTACCTCCAAGCAATGGAGCGTAGCCCTATCAACGATTTGGAATTACGCTTTTTGTTGCAACCTGCCCTTACTGATAAAGTAAACGACCGTGAAGTAATTTTTAAAGGTATAGAACAATCTTATTATTATGAAAGTAATGATTAAAACAATGAAAAGACTTCTGTTGATAACTATTCTTTCTTTGGTAACAATTTCTTGCCAGCAGAAGAAAGCAACAACTGAAAAAACAGCAGTTACTCTCACTTATTCTAATTTAGTAGATACCGCTACCCAAGATGAAGTGCAAAAAGCCCTTATAGCAGCCGGAATAGCTGAGCAAAATGTAGCCTCTTTTTTAGAGAGTGTAGCCCTTTTTAACGAAACCGTAGGCGATAAAGCAGGCTTAGTACCCAAAGGATTTGTAACTATTGATAGCCTATTACCTAAATACGATGAGGTTGCTATACAAAACATTTGGACAGCCAAATACCCTATGTTTCAAGGCTATAATTGCAGACTTACCTCCTTTACCCTCTTGCGTGATTTGATTACTTTCCCTACGGATAAAAAGTTTGCTAGCAAAGAGGAAGACGAGGTGCTTTTTATAGACCGTGAGTCCTTGCACAATACTCCTAAGAAGTTCTTTACCCCTGAGGAAGAAAACAACTTTTTCACTCTCTTTACTGAGGTGCCCACTACTAATACCAAAGATATAAACACCCATTTGCGGGTGATGCAACAGGCGTGGAAAGAACGCGGTATCAATTTCCGTTATAAAAACGACCCTACTAAGGCATCGCTTATTTTGGCAGTCTTCCATTCACAAATCACCCCAGAGGAGAACACTCTTTTTGTAGGACACGTAGGGGTATTAGTACCTTTTGACGGCAAGCTGCTCTTTATAGAAAAACTCGCTTTTCAAGAACCCTATCAGGCAATAAAATTTGAGAATCGCACCCAGCTCAGTGATTACTTAATGAACCGATATGATGTAGAATGGGAGCAACCTAATGCTATTCCGTTTATAATGGAAAACGATGTGCTAATGGACGGCTATCGCCCCAATCCATATAAAAAAGAACAGCGATTGTAAGAAGATAATTGTCATTTGTCAATTAATTTCTATCTTTGCAAAAAATAAGTAGGTGTATTATGAGTGCTATAGTAGCCATTGTGGGACGACCGAATGTAGGTAAATCCACTTTTTTTAACCGTTTGATAAAACGCCGTGAGGCTATCGTGGACGCTGTAAGTGGCGTAACACGCGATCGCCATTATGGTAAAACCGACTGGAACGGGGTCTCTTTTTCTGTTATTGATACAGGTGGTTACTTAGCGGGAGGCGACGATTCTTTTGAGAAAGAAATCAACAAACAAGTTGCCTTAGCCATAGACGAAGCCGATGCGATTATCTTTATGGTAAACGTAGAAGAAGGGCTTACTGGTATGGACGAATCAGTGGCTGAGTTGTTGCGTAAATGCCGTAAACCGATATTAGTAGCGGTAAACAAAGTAGATAGCAACAACCGTTGCAACGATATGCACGAGTTTTATGCCTTAGGTTTTGAACATCTCTACGCCCTATCAAGTGTAAATGGTAGTGGTACGGGTGAATTGTTAGACGATTTGGTCGCTCTCTTGCCCGAAAAAGAAAAACAAGAAGAAAACACCTTACCGCGCTTTGCCGTAGTAGGGAGACCTAATGCGGGTAAATCGTCCTTTATCAATGCTCTTATAGGTGAAGATCGTTATATTGTTACTGATATTGCAGGTACTACACGCGATGCTATCGACACTAAATATAACCGCTTTGGATTTGAGTTTAACTTAGTTGATACAGCAGGTATCCGTCGTAAAGCCAAAGTGAAAGAGGACTTAGAGTTCTACTCAGTAATGCGTTCTATTCGCGCCATTGAACACTCCGATGTGTGTATTTTGATGCTCGATGCTACGCGTGGTTTTGAAAGCCAAGATGCTAATATCTTCTGGTTGGCACAACGCAATCGCAAAGGCATCGTGATATTAGTAAACAAATGGGATTTGGTAGAGAAGGAAAACAATACAGCTAAACAGTACGAAGCGGCTATCCGCAAAGAAATAGAACCTTTCACTGATGTACCCATCTTGTTTGTATCGGCATTGAATAAGCAACGTATCTACAAAGCCATAGAAACGGCTGTAGCAGTGTATAACAACCGCACCAAGCGTATCCCTACTCGCAAACTCAATGAGGTGATGTTGCCTATCATTGAGAACTATCCCCCTCCCGCGATCAAAGGGAAATACATCAAGATAAAATTCTGTACCCAGTTGCCTACACCTATGCCACAGTTTGCTTTCTTTGCTAATTTGCCTCAGTATGTAAAAGACCCCTACAGGCGTTTTATCGAGAACAAACTCCGTGAGAACTTTGATTTTAATGGTGTGCCTATTGACGTGTATTTCAGACAGAAGTAATACTATTGAAAAAAATGAAAAAAAATATAGCAATCATAATGGGAGGTTACTCTAATGAAGCTCCCGTTTCTTTAAAGAGTGCTGCAGTAGTAGCCAAACACCTCAACCAAGATAAATATGTACCCTACCCAGTGCGTATCGACCGTGATAAATGGGTGTATGTAGATACTCAAAACAACGAACATCCTATTGATAAAAACGACTTCTCGGTAACAGTAAACGGACGTAAAATTACTTTTGATGCTGTTTTCAATGCCATTCACGGTACCCCAGGTGAAGACGGTTATTTACAAGCCTATTTCAATTTGATTGGCTTACCGCTCACAGGATGCAGTATGTATGCTTCGGCTCTTACGTTCAACAAACGCGATATGCTATCAGTACTCAAACCTTTTGGCATTCTTTCAGCCCCTTCTTACTATCTCAACAAAGGTGAAGACTACAACACTGCTGATATTGTAGCCAAAGTAGGCTTGCCTTGCTTTGTGAAGGCTAATAAATCAGGGAGTAGTTTTGGAGTGTATAAAGTATATGAAGAGGAACAACTGCCTATGTATATAGACAAAGCATTTGAAGTAGACGACGAAATCCTCATCGAAAGTTTCTTGAAAGGTACTGAAATCTCTATCGGGGTAATCAACTATCGCGGGAAAATAAAAGTTCTTCCAATGACTGAGATTGTATCCGAGAATGATTTCTTCGATTATGATGCCAAGTATAACGGCAAGTCGCAAGAAATTACCCCTGCGCGTCTTTCTGCCGAAATGACGGCTAAAATCAATGCTTTGGCAGAACGTGTATACCGATTGTTAAAAATGGAAGGCTTCAGCCGAAGTGAGTTCATCATCGTAGATGATACACCTTATTTGCTCGAAATGAATACCACTCCAGGGCTTTCAGAAGCTAGTTTATTGCCTCAACAAGCTAAAGTAGCAGGCATCAGCCTTGAAGAACTATTCGAAAGCGAAATAGAACGAGTATTGAATCACTAACCATTAATCGTTAATCATTGAAAAGAGCTTTATTTCCAGGGTCGTTTGACCCCATTACCTTAGGTCATTACGATATTATCAAACGCGCTTTAGACCTATTCGATGAAATTGTGGTTGCCATAGGTGTTAATGGCGATAAGAACTATATGTTTACGGTAGAACAACGCAAAGAGTTTATCGAAAAAGCCTTTGCCGATGAACCCAAAGTAAAAGTTACTACTTACCAAGGGCTTACAGTAGACTTCTGTAAAGAAATTGATGCTCAATTTATCCTCAGAGGTTTGCGCAACCCAGCCGACTTTGAGTTCGAAAAAGCTATTGCACATACTAACCGCAAATTATCTCAAATAGAAACTGTCTTTTTACTTACGGCAGCACGTACTTCGTTTATATCATCGTCTATTGTGCGCGATGTTATTCGCAATCACGGTGATTATACCGTATTAGTGCCCGAAAGTGTGAGAGTTTAGTGATTAGGGATTAGAACTCAGTAAAAGAAGAAATAATAATAAAACTTAAAAATATGTGTGGAATTGTAGGTTATTTAGGCAAACGTGCTGCTTTTCCCATCGTGATTGATGGGTTAAAACGTTTAGAATATCGCGGATATGACAGCGCTGGTTTTATCTTAAACGCTGAGAGTTTTTACGGAGAAAAAACCAAAGGCAAAGTATCCGATTTGGTAGCCAAGGCAGGAGAAAATGTTCCTACTTATGGCTGCGGTATGGGGCATACCCGTTGGGCTACCCACGGAGTGCCTAACGATATTAATTCACACCCTCACCGTTCCAACTCTGGCAAGATTGCTATTGTACACAACGGTATTATTGAGAATTACGAGAGTATCAAGCAAAACCTCATCAAAGAGGGTTTTGTATTTCATTCTGATACTGACACCGAAGTATTAGTAAATTTCATCGAATACTTCAAAGAAAAAGAAAACGTCAATTTAGAGACTGCCGTGCGCTATGCCCTCAACGAGGTGGTGGGTGCTTTTGCCATTGCTGTAATGGAAGAAAGCAAACCTGAGGAAATAGTAGTAGCCCGTTTGGGTAGTCCGTTGGTAATAGGGGTAGGTGATGGTGAGTTTTTCATCGCCTCCGATGCCTCTCCTTTTATAGAATATACCCAAAACGCTGTGTATTTAGAAGATGGCGAAATGGCTACCATTCACCTCAACCAACCGTTGAAAGTGATAAAAATAGGTAGTAATGAGCAGGTGAGTCCGTTTGTACAACAACTCAAACTAAACCTCGAAGCCATTGAAAAAGGTGGCTACGACCATTTTATGCTCAAAGAAATCTACGAGCAGCCTAAGTCTATCCAAGACACGATGCGCGGTCGCCTCTTGCCCAACCACTCTACCAAACTATCAGGAATAGATAATCATTTAGAGACTTTCCTCAATGCCAAACGCATCGTTATTGTAGCGTGTGGCACTTCGTGGCACGCAGGTTTGGTAGGTGAATATCTGTTAGAAGAATACGCTCGTATTCCTGTAGAAGTAGAGTACGCCTCAGAGTTCCGCTATCGCAATCCGATTATCAATAAGGGGGATATCGTTATTGCTATTTCACAATCAGGCGAGACCGCCGATACCTTAGCAGCCCTCAAATTAGCGAAAGAAAAAGGGGCTTTTATCTACGGCATTTGCAATGTGGTAGGTTCATCAATTGCGCGTATCACCCATTCAGGCACTTATACTCACGCAGGTCCTGAAATAGGGGTAGCTTCTACCAAAGCCTTTACCACCCAACTCACGGTGCTCACCCTTATCGCTTTGCATTTAGGACATAAAAAGGGTACCCTCAGTACGGAAACCTATCACCGCCTTTGCAAGGAATTAGAACGTGTGCCACAGTTGCTCGAAACCACTATCAAAACAGTCGATCGCAAGATATCCGAGATAGCCGAAAGCTATAAAGCAGCTACCAATTGTTTGTATTTAGGTCGTGGTTTTAACTTCCCTACCGCTTTGGAAGGGGCTTTAAAACTCAAAGAAATATCCTATATTCACGCCGAAGGCTATCCAGCTGCCGAGATGAAACACGGACCTATCGCCCTTATCGATGAGAATATGCCGGTGATATTCATAGCACCATCTAAAGGGCATTATGATAAGGTAGTTTCCAATGCACAAGAAATAAAGGCGCGCAAAGGTAAAATTATAGCCGTAGTAACCGAAGGCGATACCCAAATGGCGGGCTTAGCAAACCACGTGATTGAAATACCCGAAATCAGTGAGGCTCTCACCCCTATTTTAGCCTCAGTACCTTTGCAGTTGCTGTCCTATTATATTGCTATCAAGCGCGGTTGCAATGTCGATCAACCTCGTAATTTAGCCAAATCAGTAACCGTAGAATAATTTGGTAATTTCCCAATTTCTCAATTAGAAAAAGAGTCAATTTGTAAGTATACAAATTGACTCTTTTTTTGTTTGAAGTGAGCTCGATATAACAAAATACTATTTTTTAATTGCTTTTTTACTATATACCTTGCCAAAGTTTCTGTTCGCTCTTCGTGCTACGTCCCTTACCAAAATAGAAATCCCTTAACTACCTTCTTTTTAGTTCTATCTTAGCTTTAACTTACTTCCTATTTAGGTTCATCTTTTGTTCGTTGTAGACCCACTGTAGACCCACTGTAGACCCACTGTAGACCCACTGTAGAGCCACTCTTCGTTCATCTTACTGCCGTTATACCTTGCCAAAGTTTCCGTCCGCCCGTGTAGCTCGACCTTGTCTTGCTATGACTTTTTCAAAGTTGAAATCATTGATAGTCAATCTTATTGACATTACATTTATAGGGGCGCTTGTAAACGCCCCTATAAAAATAAAACTTTTTGAACAGCTTCTTTTTTGTGTTTTACTATTCAGTAAATTCGATTACGTCAGCTGAAACAGTTACTGTGTATTGCATACCAAACCAGAAAAAGAAAGAATGTATTTCTACAGTTTCATTGATAACCGCTCTTGAAGAGCCTACCAAATTGGCATTTTGAAGCATTTTAGCTCTTGCTTTTTCCACCAAGCCACGTCTTCCACCTCCTACAATAAGAAAATATTGATTAGAAGCTTCTCCTTTCACGTGTTCTACTACTTTAAAGTTATTTTTAGCCAATACCACTTGAGTAGTATGGTTATTTACATTGTGTGATAACTCTCTTGTACCTCCACAACTTGCTAACAGTAGTGCCAAAGCACTGAATAATACGATTTTTTTCATTTGTTATTGATTTAATTTTGATGTTACGATATGAGTAAGGGCAACTTTTAGAGCATAAAAAAAGCGTGAATGTTTTGTTCACACTTTAAAAAGGCTCTGGTATGCCCGAAACAGGTATGTAACAAAAACAGTTCACGCCCTTATGGGGCGAGAAACCATTTGTTAATTCACCTCTGTTTCTATTGAATTTACCAGATTCTTTTTAAAAGGAATATTAACAACTTTCTCTTTAAATCTTATGTGTATTTTTCTATTCTTCTATATCTCAATTGTTTTTATTTGGTGCAAAAGTATGAATTAATTGTAAATTACAAATGATAAAAGACAATTTTTTTGCAGAAAAATAAAGTTTTTCCCTTTTTTCGTCATTCGTATTTCGTATTTCGTAATTATTTATTACTTTTGCCCTCTGTAACAAAAATTTAAACCAATGAATACCGTAAATCGTTTATTCGATATACCTTATTATCAACAATCTAAACACCCTTTAGAGGTCGCTTTTGCTACCAAATACAACGGTGAGTGGGAAAAAACCTCTACCGCTGAATATATCCAAAAAGTGAATTCCGTAAGCCGAGGCTTATTGCGCTTAGGTATTGAAAAAAATGATAAAATAGCAGTCATTTCAAGCACTAACCGTACCGAATGGCACGTGCTCGACATCGGGATTTTACAAGTAGGCGCACAGAATGTACCGATCTATCCCACTATCAACTTAGAGGATTTCGAGTATATCCTCAACCATTCGGAATGTAAATACTGTGTCGTTTCCGATAAAGAATTATGGGAGAAAATTTCTTCTATCCAAGATAAATTGCCTCATCTAAAAACTATTTTTACCTTTAACGATGTACCTTATGCTCACCATTGGCAAGAAATCCTCGATTTAGGCGCCGATGAGAGCAATCAAGCAGAAGTGGAAGCGCGCAAAGATAGCATACAGAAAGACGATTTAGCAACTATCATCTACACTTCGGGCACTACCAGCCGCCCAAAAGGGGTAATGCTCTCTCACTGGAATATCATCTCTAACATACTGAACTGCCAAGACCGTTTGCCTATTACCGAAGGCTCTACAGCACTCAGCTTTTTGCCTGTGTGTCACGTGTTTGAGCGTATGCTCACCTATTTGTATCAGTACGATTGTCTAAGCATTTATTTTGCCGAATCTCTCGATAAAATCAGTGATAACTTACGCGAAGTAAAACCGCATATCATTACAGTAGTACCCCGACTCATAGAGAAGATTTACGACAAAATCTTCGCAAAAGGGGCAGAACTTAAAGGCATTAAACGCAAACTCTTCTTTTGGGCACTCAATTTAGGCTTCAAGTACGAACCTTATGGAGCCAATGGCGCTTGGTATCAGTTCAAACTGAAAATTGCACGCAAACTCATTTTTAGTAAATGGTGTGAAGCCTTAGGCGGACGCATACAGATGATTGTCTCAGGTAGTGCTGCCCTCTCACCGCGTTTGGCTAAGGTGTTTTCTGCCGCAGGGCTGAAAATTATGGAAGGTTATGGTCTTACCGAAACCGCTCCCGTTATTGCAGTAAACCGCGAATCGGGTAGATTTTGGAAAATAGGTACCGTAGGGAAACCTATTGTCAATATAGAAGTGAAAATTGCCGAAGACGGTGAAATACTTGTGAAAGGCGAGAATGTAATGTTGGGCTACTATAAAGACCCCGAGCAAACAGATCAAAACATCACCGATGGTTTCTTCCACACAGGCGATATAGGCGAGCTTGACGCTGATGGCTTCCTTAAAATCACCGACCGCAAGAAGGAAATCTTCAAAACTTCAGGCGGTAAGTACGTATCACCTCAGCTGATAGAAAACCAGTTGAAACTCTCTCGTTTCATCGAGAATGTGATGGTAGTAGGCGAAGGTGAAAAGATGCCAGCGGCTATTATTCAGCTCAACTTCCCGTTTGTAAAAGAATGGGCGCGCCGTCATAAAGTGAAATTAGGAAAGACCAACGAAGAGATTATACAAAGCCAAGCCGTTCACGATCGTATTGCCAAAGAGGTAGAAAAGGTAAACAATCATTTAGGCAAGTGGGAACAAGTAAAACTTTTTGATTTCACCCCCGATGAATGGACGATAGACGGCGGTCATCTCACTCCTACTCTCAAACTCAAACGACGCGTGATTAAAGAAAAGTATATAGATATTTACAATAAGTTCTACAATAAGTGAGAGAAATAACCGATATTACTACTTTTTCTACCCAGCAACCTACGGTACTCACCATAGGCACGTTCGATGGTGTGCATTTGGGACATCAGAAAATTATTGAAAGGGTAGTAACAACAGCTCGCCAAGAAGGACTTTTAGCAACAATATTCACTTTCTTTCCGCATCCGCGAATGGTAGTGCAACACGACAAAGGCTTGAAACTCATCCACACTTTGGAAGAGAAAAAGCAACTACTCCAGCGATTAGGCGTCGATTTGCTCGTGGTGCAACCTTTTAATGAGGCTTTTGCCCAACTTACTGCCGAGGAGTTCGTAAGTACTATTTTGGTACAGCACCTCAATGTGAAAAAGGTGATTATTGGTTATGACCATCGTTTTGGGCGCAATCGTACCGCAAATATAAACGATATGCGCTTATTTGGTGAAAAGTATGGCTTTGCTGTGGAAGAAATATCGGTGCAAGAAGTAGATGAAGTATCGGTGAGTTCCACCAAAATAAGAGAAGCGTTGAACAAAGGAGACGTGACTACTGCCAAGCATTACCTCGGGACTCCTTACAGCCTCACAGGCACTGTGGTACACGGACTCAAATTGGGGCGTACCTTAGGCTACCCTACTGCTAATATACAAGTAACCGAAGACTACAAACTCATTCCCAAAGATGGCGTATATGCCGTGTATAGTTACATTGGCGAACGAAAAGTGTATGGAATGATGAGCATTGGCAAGAACCCTACTATCGAAGGTAAAGGAGCGTCTATTGAGGTCTATTTCTTTGATTTCAACGGTGACCTTTACGACCGTGAGCTCACAATATATTTTGTAAAATACCTACGTGAAGAGCGAAAGTTCTCTTCGGTAGCACTTCTTAAAAAAAAATTACAAGATGACGAAACAACAGCGAGAAAAGCAATTGCGTTATGACAAAGCTTATATGCGTATGGCGATGGAATGGGCAAAATTGTCTTATTCACAGCGCAAGCAAGTAGGAGCTATAATAGTAAAAGACCGTATGATTATTTCAGACGGTTATAATGGTACGCCCACTGGTTTTGATAACTGTTGTGAAGATGAGGAAGGCAATACCCATTGGTATGTACTTCACGCCGAAGCCAATGCGATAATGAAAGTTGCCTCGTCTACACAATCGTCAGAAGGAGCGACGCTCTATATCACAATGTCCCCTTGCAAAGAGTGCAGTAAGCTCATCTATCAATCGGGGATTAAGCGTGTGGTGTATAAGGAAGGCTATCGCGACAACGAAGGGTTAGCTTTTCTCGAAAAAGCAGGTGTAGAAGTCGTACATTTAGAAGATGTAAGTGAATAATCTTCTTTACTTGAATTTAATATTTACTCCAAGTAGCTGATATCCTTCCCAAGTGTTGGAGGTACAGAATTCCCAATTATATTTTACTTTATTAACTAAGAAAGTGTCTTCTTTTTTTATTTTGGTGATGCGTCTGTTAGCAATCGTTTTACCGGTGATATAGCCCACAAATAGGGCAATAGGGTAATCGGAAGCCCAGTGTACTTTACTTTGCATCATCTCGTAGCACATCAAGCCTAAGGCTGTGTAACCTACGGGCTTTATCCATTTGTAGTCGGGATAGTTTTCGGCAATCACTGTGAGTGCTGACATTGCAGTAGTGAGGTGTCCAGAGGGCATAGCGTCATACATAGGGGTATCCTCTTGGTAAGCTTTAAAGCTGGGAGCAAACGTCCACTGACTGTGCCAACGCCCGTCGTCTGCGGTTATAAATGGACTCTCGCGCCCTGTGAGTCGCTTGATAGGTTGTACAAATGCCCCCGATACGATGATGCTTTCCAATATCTGCATAGCAGTACTTTTGGCGCGATAATCACCTGTAATAAGACCATAAGTAGCCATCCCCCCACTGATAATGATAAAAGTCGTACCATTGCCAATAAAATACATTGCTGAGTTTACATCGGCAGGAATAATCTTCAAAAAGCCTAACTTCTTATAGGTATGAGCTTCATTTAGTCCTAAATTCTCTCCCAAATTTCTACTTTCTCTAATGAGCCAAGGGTCGGCAGGGATAAGAGCAGCAGTAGCACCAATAGCTGCCAATCCGTAAGGATAATTCGGTTTAGACACCATCTCCACTGCCGATTTACCTATGTTGCGTGGTATTTTGTTAAAGATATCTACAAAACGCGGTTTTTGGTATACATAGGTTAGATTATCATTGATTTTATATTGTTTGCCTGATAAATCTACTTCAGATGGGTGTGCGCCTTGCAAAGCATTTGCAAGGCTATCCAATGTAGTTTGTGGAATAGAGTCGTTTTCCTGTGCTGTAACAGGATATAGGGAGAAAAGGAGAAAGGATAGTAAAAAGTATTTCATCGAATGAGTTCTGTTAAAAAGCTATCGGTGTTTTTGTTGTTATAGAAGGCTTTGATTTCTTCGGCGTTTTCTTTGAGTAACTGGCGGATGAAAGCATCATAGGTAGTTTTGTGGTCTTCTAAAAAGCCGTTGAAATAGCGTTCGCTTACTTCCAAACCATTGGCTTTTTCAATCTTTAAAAGACGTTCGTACAAAGGAACTATATGCTCGCTGATGAGTGCTTTAGGCAATGCTTTGCGGTGTGATATAAAGGCGGTAATTTCATCTTGCTCATTGCGTACTATTTCAAAATTAGTAATCACCCAATAATAGCGCCCGCTTTTAGAGAGGTTCTTGATGATAGCGTGGAAATTATTATGCCCTTTGAGGTTTTCCCACAGTATTTTGAAAACTACTTTGGGCATATCGGGGTGGCGGATAAGGCTATGAGGCTGGTCGTATAACTCAGCCTCAGTATAGCCTGATACTTCCTGAAATGCCTTATTGGTTTCCATTATATGTCCGTGCTTGTTGGTACGACTCATCAGGGTAGTGGTTTTATCCCACAACACTTCTTCGTCTATGGGCACGGGACGTTTGATTGTTGGAGTTTCAGTCATTTTCTTACCTCTTATCTCTTACTTCGTATCTAATTTGTGAAGCCAATTACGCATATCCACTTCTTTGGCAATAGTGTTGCGCAATTCGGGAATGGCAATGCGCACTTGCTCCATAGTGTCGCGGTGGCGTAAGGTAACGGTGTTGTCTTCCAAAGTTTGGTGATCGACGGTTACGCAGAAAGGTGTACCTACCGCATCTTGGCGGCGATAACGGCGACCTACTGCATCTTTTTCGTCGTAAGCTACATTGAAATCGTACTTTAGCTCGTTTACTATTTGCTCGGCAACTTCTGGAAGTCCGTCTTTTTTGAGCAATGGCAATACGGCTACTTTGGTAGGAGCCAACACAAAAGGCAAGCGCAATACGGTACGGGTATCTCCTCCTTCTAACGCTTCTTCTTGCAATGAGTTAGAGAATACCGCAAGGAACATACGGTCGAGCCCGATAGAGGTTTCGAGTACGTAAGGAGTATAGCTCTTGTTTTCTTCGGGGTCGAAGTATTGCATTTTTTTGCCTGAATACTTTTCGTGGTTACCGAGGTCGAAATTAGTACGAGAGTGAATACCTTCTAATTCTTTGAAACCAAAAGGAAAACGGAACTCGATATCGCAAGCAGCATCGGCGTAGTGAGCGAGCTTTTCGTGTGGGTGGTAGCGATAGTTTTCTTCTCCCATTCCTAAGGATAGGTGCCATTTGAGGCGGGTTTCTTTCCAATACTCATACCATTGTTGTTGGGTACCCGGTTTGATGAAGAATTGCATTTCCATTTGTTCGAACTCGCGCATACGGAAAATAAACTGACGCGCCACAATCTCGTTGCGGAAGGCTTTACCCGTTTGGGCGATACCAAAAGGAATTTTCATACGTCCGGATTTTTGCACGTTTAGGAAGTTTACGAAAATACCCTGAGCGGTTTCGGGACGTAGGTATAAATCCATAGAAGCATCGGCAGAGGCACCGATTTTGGTGCCGAACATTAGGTTGAACTGCTTTACATCTGTCCAGTTGCGTGAACCTGTTTCGGGGTCGGCAATTTCGAGTTCTTCAATAAGGGCTTTTACATCGGCGAGGTCTTCTTTCTCAAGCGATTTACCCAAGCGGTGTAATATTTCTTCACCGCGTTGTTTGTATTCTAACACACGAGGATTGGTAGTTACAAACTGTTCACGGTCGAAAGCATCACCAAAACGTTTTTGAGCTTTAGCGATTTCTTTTTCAATCTTATCATCGAGTTTAGCGACGTAATCTTCTACGAGCACATCGGCGCGGTAGCGTTTTTTAGAGTCTTTGTTATCGATAAGAGGGTCGTTGAAAGCATCGACGTGTCCAGAAGCCTTCCACGTAGTAGGGTGCATAAAAATAGCCGCATCGATACCCACAATGTTCTCGTTCATTTGCACCATTGCGCGCCACCAATATTCGCGGATATTCTTTTTTAGTTCAACGCCATTTTGCCCATAATCGTATACGGCACCGAGTCCGTCGTAGATTTCACTTGAAGGGAAAATAAAGCCATATTCTTTGGCGTGAGCAATAACTTTTTTGAATTGATCGTCTGTATTTGCCATATATTCAATTGATTTTCAGTTATAAAATATAGATTAAAGTTTGTTTGAGATTGAAAATAATTCGACAAAGATACTATTATTTTTTGGAAAAAGGAGTAAATTTGCCGAAAAAAAATATATTAATGGTTAGTGGTTAATCATTAATGGTTAATAGTGAAATTGGGAGAGGACTATACAAAGCTTATAGGATAGATGGACAAAGAGTGGGTCTACAGTGGGTCTACAGTGGGTCTACAGTGGGTCTACAACGAACAAAAGACGAACAATGAACGAACAATGAACGAGGAGCGGAAGGAGAGAAGGTGGATTTAAGAGGAAGCTATTAACGACCTATTAGCTAAAAGAATTATGATTTTATCGGATATACTTTCGGTGTTATCACCTGCTTATTGCAGGGGTTGTGGAAAATTATTGGTTACAGGCGAGCAATTTTTGTGTGTAAATTGTAGAGAAAAGTTGGAAGAAACGAACTTTCATTTGCAGGCGGAAAATTTGTTTACCCAGCGACTGACAGAAGAGTGCGAAGTGTTTGCGGCTACTGCATTATTTTACTTTAAAAAGGACAATATGGCACAACATTTGATACATTCTTTAAAGTATAAAGGAGATGAGCAGATAGGGGAGTGGTTAGGGCAATGGCTCGGTGAAAAGATAAAGAATGCGCCTCTATTTCAGCAGGCTGAGGTGGTGTTGCCTGTGCCTTTGCACAAAAGCAAAGAACGCAAGCGAGGATATAACCAAGTAGCCTTGTTTGGCAAGACATTGGCTTCGGTATTACACCTTGATTATATAGATGATGTATTGGTGAAAATTGAAGCTAATACTACGCAAACCCGAAAGGTAGTGTGGCGACGTTTGAAGGAGAGTGAACATATATTTTCTCTTCAAAACACTCATAGAATAGAAGGCAAGAAGGTGCTTTTGGTAGACGATGTGGTGACCACAGGAGCTACGCTCACCAACTGTTATGAGCTACTGAAAACCGTGCCCAATGTGGAAATAGGCGTTGCTACAATGGGGTATGCGATGTTGGGATAAGAATGGAAATATATTGATAAACAGAAAATTAATAACTAAATATAAAATTGTATGAAGAACACTTTTAAATTAATTGTTGCAGCATTTGTAATGTTTGCATTTAGTACTAATGTAGGGGCTATGACCCTTAATGTAAATCAAATCGCTAAAAGCCTTATCGTAGACCAAGATGGTAACGGAGGAGTGAAAGTGAAGAAATCTTGCGATAAAGACGGCGAGAAAAAAGAGTGCAATAAAGATGGCAAAAAGAAATCTTGTTGCAAAAAAGACGGTAAGAAAGATGCTAAAAAGTCTTGCCACGAAAAAGGTGGTGAGAAAAAAGAAGTGAAAGCAGAAGAAAAACCTGTAGAATAATTTTTCACCCATTATAAAAACTTTTTTACACTGAAAAACCTTAGCATAAGTGGCTGAGGTTTTTTGGTATTAGTGTGATGTATGAAAAAACTTATTTATAGTCTGTTGAGTAGTGTAGTGCTATTGTTAGTAGCTTGTGGTACTGATATATTGCCTAAGCCTAAGGGAGTATTGCGATTGGAATACCCGCAAGCATCGTATCAGAAAGTAACCGAATTGCCTAATTGTCCGTTTACTTTTGAGGTAAATACGCTATCGGAATTGAAGTACAAGCCCCATTCGTGTGATGTTAATATAGAATATCCTGCGATGAAGGCTACGGTTTATCTCACTTATAAAAATGTGAATGGCAATATTCGTCAGTTGCTGAGTGATGCACAAAAGTTTACTTATGACCATACGATTAAGGCAGATAATATTGCTTCGACAGTATTTATGAACGATACGACCAAAGTGTACGGTATGTTTTACCAAGTGTATGGCAATGCAGCTTCGCAAGCACAGTTTTACGCTACCGATAGTGTGCGTCATTTTATATCAGGTTCGGTGTATTTTAGGGTGGTTCCTAATTACGATTCGGTACAACCTGCGAGTAATTATTTAGAAAAAGATGTGAGGAGGATAATGGAAAGCCTCCATTGGAAATAAAAAATAGAGGTAAAAGTTGGCAGTTTATAAATATAGCATTACTTTTGCCCCACAAAACACTGAAAAATTATGAGTTTACAAACTAAAGTAATGGAGGCTCTTAAAGAAGCGATGAAAGCCAAGGACACAGTGGCATTAGAATCGTTGAGAGCTATTAAATCGGCTATTTTGTTAGCCAAAACAGAAGCAGGGGCTGCCGAAGAACTTTCGGAAGCTGATGAACTTAAACTGTTGCAAAAATTAGTAAAACAGCGCAAGGACAGTGCGACTTTGTACGCACAGCAAGGTAGGAATGACTTAGCTGAGCCTGAATTAGCCCAAATGGCGGTGATAGAGAAGTTCTTACCGGCTCAACTCAGTGAAGCAGAAGTAGAAACTGCTCTGAGAGGGATTATTAACCAAGTGGGCGCTACTACGCCTAAGGATATGGGCAAGGTAATGGGTGTAGCCACCAAACAATTGGCAGGTAAGGCTGAAGGCAAGCTCATTTCGGAGATTGTAAAGAGATTATTGTCTTAGTAATATATAGTTTAAAAGAGGCCGCATAGTTCAACTGGATAGAATATCAGATTCCGGTTCTGAAGGTTGGAGGTTCGACTCCTCTTGCGGTCACGGAAAAAAAGCAGGTTGCTATATAGCAACCTGCTTTTTTGGTTGTGCTCTGTGGAGTGACGAGAGTGTAATGTGAGACAGTATATTAAGCAAACTCTAAATGCTGTAATTCTTTACCAAAAGCGTGCAAATGGCGTTGTATTTTTTGAGTAGTTTTGGCGCTAGGTTTACGTTTGCCTGTGAGATAGTGGCTTAGTTGCCCTTGATTTACTCCAGTAAGACGTTCTAATCCTGCCAATGAAATAATTTTGCTGTAATATTCTAAGAAAGATGCGGTGTCGTATTGATATATGAATTCTAAATCGGGGAACTCTTTACCTATTTCATCGTAATACTCTTTCATCTCATCACGACATAATAAAAAGTCATCTTTAGCCTCGGCTACTGTATTACCTTCTCCTATGATTCCAAAATTTAAATTATCATCATCTAAATAGATGCCATAAGAGCCATCGTTACCTCTTTCTATAATTGCTTTTACTTTCATATCTTCTGTTTATTTTTTAAGACCAGCTAATTTAAGAATGCTATTTAAAGTACCTGCTTTTACTTCTTGACTTTCGTGTCTACTAGTTGGGAATTCTTTATTAGTGAGAGGACTAAACCAAATGGGGTGATTACCTCCTTGCCTTACTATATAACAACCTGCTTCACGTAGTTTTTTGTGTAATTCAGAATACTTCATTTATTTCATTACTTAAATTGGTGTGGCAAAGATACGAATATTAATATCATTATACAAATTTTTAGTGTTAAAGATTCTATGATTATCTTCTATTCCTATTAAAGTAATTCACCTAAATCATCTGTTTTACGGATATAAAAAAGCAGGTTGCTAAGTCTTTAGTAACCTGCTTTTTTGGTTCAGATATTTTAAAACGATTATAAAATGAAATCGGTGTTGATGAAGTTAGAAGCACCGGTGCGGAGGAGGTTCTCTACTATCCTGTCGTTATAGTCGTTGTTTTGGAACGATACAAAAGTGCGGATAGAGAACGAGCGCAAGGCATCGTGTACGCTTAGGGTACCCACAGCTGAGTCTTTTCTACCAGTGAAAGGGAATACATCGGGGCCTCGCTGACACAAGCTGTTGAGGTTTACACGGCAGAGCATATTTACCAACATATCGATGAGAGGAGAGAGCTCGTGTGGGTCTTCGCCAAACAGACTGATTTGCTGTCCGTATTTAGAATCGGAAATCTCATCTATAATCTCGTTGATATTGGAGAACGGTTTTACTGGAATAAGAGGCCCAAACTGCTCTTCGTTATACACTCGCATTTCCTTGGTAACGGGATAAAGTACCGCAGGGAAAATGAAGTTATCAGTGCGCTGACCACCTTTCTTATTCTGAATAGTAGCGCCTTTGGCAAGAGCATCGTCTATGAGTTCTTGTAAGAAAGCAGGTTTATCGACCTCGGGTAGGGGAGTGAGGGCTACTTTTTCGTCCCACGGATTACCGAACTTGAGTGCATCTACCTTTTCGGCAAAACGCTTGAGAAACTCATCTTTTATCTTGGCGTGCACGTAGAGTATTTTTAGTGCTGTACAACGCTGTCCGTTGAAAGACAAAGCTCCTTTCACGCATTCGTTTACTGCCAAATCAAGATTGGCGTCAGGAAGTATTACCCCAGGGTTTTTAGCTTCCAAGCCAAAGACAAGGCGCAAGCGGTTTTTCTTAGGGTGCTGGTCTTGCAGTGCAATAGCTGTCTTGCTGTTGCCTATGAGTGCCAATACATCTACCTTGCCACTCTCCATAATGGGTGGTGCAACGGTGCGACCGCGTCCGTAAAGAATATTAATCACCCCACGAGGGAAGGAGTTTTGGAAGGCTTCCAATAGAGGCGTGAAGAGTAATACCCCGTGTTTAGCAGGCTTAAAAATCACTGTATTGCCCATAATAAGTGCAGGGATAATCAGTGCAAAGGTTTCATTCAGTGGGTAGTTATAAGGACCTAAACAGAGTACAACCCCTAAGGGGCCACGACGAATGAGGGCATAGACTCCATCGCGTTGTACGAATTTAGACGACTCGTTATCGAGTTCCTTATAAGCATTGATAGTGTCGTAGATGTACTCTACGGTACGGTCAAATTCCTTACGCGAGTCGTCCAAGTTTTTGCCGATTTCCCACATCATCAGTTTTACGACCTCATCGCGTTGCTTTTCCATTTGTTTTACAAACTTGAGCATTGCGGAGATGCGGTCTTTTACTTTCATTGTAGGCCATAAACCTTTACCTTTGTTATAAGCCTCGGTAGCCGAATGAAGGGCTTCTAAAGCATCAGCTTTGCCTAACGAAGGCACGCTACCCAAGAGGGTGCGTTCATACTTTTCAGTAGAAGAAATAGTGGAATAGATATTGGTGAACTCACCTTTCCACTCACGGAGTTCGCCATCGATAAGGTAAGTGTCTTGGCGAAAGGGTTTTACTTGAAATTGTTCTGGTATATTCATAATTTTTTAATTAGCAAATTAGTAAATTAGCAAATGAGTAGGGTATGTATATTTGCTAATTATCACATTAACAAATTATCAAATTGTCATACTCTTCCTTTGAGGGCGTTGAATACCCAAGCAATAGCGAAAAAGCCAATGCCTACTGCTCCGAAGCCAAAGCCTGCTACTTCGTTGTATTTGAAGGCTCCTAAAGCGATAAGCCCTAAGCCTACTACTATCATTATGAGGGTTGCCCACCCTAATACAGCATTTTTATTCATTATTATGATTACAAGTATTAGTTATCAGTAGGCAAAGGTAGAAAATAATTAGCAAATGAGCAAATTTTTAATTAATGGTTAATGGTTAGTGGTTAGTGGTTAATGGTTAGTGGTTAATGGTTAGTGGTTAATGGTTAGTGGTTAATGGTTAGTGGTTAATGGTTAGTGGTTAATGGTTAGTGGTTAATGGTTAGTGGTTAATGGTTAGTGGTTAATGGTTAGTGGTTAATGGTTAGTGGTTAATATGGTTAGTGGTTAATGGTTAGTGGTGAAATTGGGAGAGGATTGTACAAAGCTTATAGGATAAACGAACGATGAGTGGGTTTACAGTGGGTCTACAGTGGGTTTACAGTGGGTCTACAGTGGGTCTACAGTGGGTCTACAGTGGGTCTACAATGGGTCTACAATGGGTCTACAATGGGTCTACAATGGGTCTACAATGGGTCTACAATGGGTCTACAATGGGTCTACAATGGGTCTACAATGGGTCTACAATGGGTCTACAATGGGTCTACAATGGGTCTACAATGGGTCTACAATGGGTCTACAGTGGGTCTACAGTGGGTCTATAGTGGGTCTACAGTGGGTCTACAGTGGGTCTACAGTGGGTCTACAGTGGGTCTACAGTGGGTCTACAGTGGGTCTATAGTGGGTCTATAGTGGGTCTATAGTGGGTCTACAGTGGGTCTATAGTGGGTCTACAGTGGGTCTACAGTGGGTCTACAGTGGGTCTACAGTGGGTCTACAGTGGGTCTACAGTGGGTCTACAGTGGGTCTACAGTGGGTCTACAGTGGGTCTACAGTGGGTCTATAGTGGGTCTATAGTGGGTCTATAGTGGGTCTACAATGGGTCTACAATGGGTCTACAATGAATAAAAGACAGCGTGAGTTACACGGACAGATAGAGGAAAGACAAAGGTAACCTCCCCCTTACACATACCCAGCTTTCGCGGTACACATACCCAGCTATCGCTGGCTACCTCCAAAGGTGGAATTGTAGCGATGCAAAGACGAAGAATAGACGAAGAATGAACGAAGAAAAAGTGAAGCTAAGTTAAAGGTAAGGTGGAGATAAAAAGAGGGTTATTGTTAGTTTTTGACTTTGTAAAAGGTTGTGGTACGAAAAGCAATTAGAAACTTTGGTAAGGTGTATGGTCGAGAAAAGGGGAGAAGAATAGTGGTTTGCGATTTTGAAAGGGAGTGATGAAATGACGCTGAGATGAAGGGGAGAAGACTTTAACATTTGTTTTAAGAAAATATTAAGAATGAGTATTGATTTAGAAAAAGGATTTTAAGTTAATGTGTGAACTATTTTGACTATAATAATTAAATAGATTTAAAAACTCACCTTGTAAGACGTGCGCCTCTTTAATAAAACAGATAAAAAGAGGAGTATTTTTTAATCTTTGAAGATTTTTGAAGGAGAAAAATATAAAATTAGTACTTTTAATTCTATTTGATTATCAATAATATATGTTTTTGAAATAAAGAAAAAGAGAAAAAAAAGGAAAAAAGTAAGGTAAAAAATTTGCGCTATGTTAAAATATTCCTAATTTTGCGCCCAAATTAATTTATTCAATAAAGTAATGAAAGTAAAAATATCAATGCTAATGTTCGTTTTTGCATTGTTTAGCGGTGCGCTAATGGCACAAACGAAAGTAACTGGTACAGTTACAGGCAGTGACGGTGTGCCACTGCCAGGTGTGAGTGTTGTGATTAAAGGTACAACACGTGGTGTTTCAACTGACTTTGACGGGAAGTATGAACTACAAGCAGCTGCTAATGAAACTATTGAGTATAGCTTCTTGGGGTATAGTACTCTGCAAAGAAAGGTTACGAAAGCGAGCGGTACTCTTACCTTAGATGTGGTGTTACAAGAAGAAGCACAACAACTTGGTGAAGTAGTGGTAACTGCTTTGGGTATCAAACGCCAAGAAAAGGCACTGAGTTATAACGTACAACAAGTGAAGTCGGAAGAACTCACCAAAGTGAAAGATGCTAACTTTGTAAATACCCTCAATGGTAAAGTAGCTGGGGTAGATATCCAGCGCAGTTCGGCTGGTGTGGGAGGTGCTACCAAAGTAGTAATGCGCGGGGCTAAATCCATTAGTGGTGATAACAACGTGCTTTATGTAGTAGATGGGGTGCCTATTGGTAACCAATCCGATAGATCTGGTGATGGTACTTCTTTTGGTTCAGGCCGTGCTTCAGGTGAAGGTATTGCCGACTTTAACTCCGAAGATATTGAAAGTATCAACGTCCTCACAGGTCCTTCTGCAGCAGCTTTGTATGGTGCTGCCGCTGCCAACGGGGTAATTCTTATCAATACTAAAAAAGGTCAAGAAGGTAAAATGAAACTTAATGTTTCTTCTTCTGTAGAACTTACCAATCCTCTAATAATGCCAGATTTTCAAAATACCTATGGTAACAAAGCTGGTGATTATAACTCTTGGGGTGATAAACTTGCTACACCTACTTCTTATGATCCTAAAGATTTCTTCAAAACAGGGCTTACGCTTAATAATGCAGTAAACCTATCGGTAGGAAATAAAAATAATCAAACTTTTGCGTCAGCCTCTCATATACAATCGGATGGGATAGTGCCTAATAGTGCTTATCACCGTTATAATATGACTATTCGCAATACTTCTTCTTTCTTAAACGATAAGCTGGAACTTGATTTATCAGCAAGCTATATTCGTCAATACGAACGCAATATGGTTAGCTATGGTACTTATTTCAACCCTATTGTAGGTGCTTATTTATATCCTCGTGGTAATGATTTCGAGCAAGAAAAGTACTTTGAGCGTTACGATATAGGAGCAGGTTATGCAAAACAATATTGGTCAGTAGGTGGTTTTGGAGCTGATATCCAAAATCCTTATTGGATAGCTTATCGCAATATACGTCCATTAGCGAAAGATCGTTATATGTTCTCAGGGCAACTCAAATACAATATTTTGAAAAATTTGAATGTAGCCACTCGTTTCCGTATAGATAATACTTATACTGAGAAAGAAGATAAGCGTTATGCAGGTACTATACTTACCTATGCCAAAGAAAAAGGTTTTTATAGCTATGCACAGGAAACTTTCCGTCAAAAATATGTAGATATTATGTTGAACTATAATGCTACATTCAAAGAGGATTATAGCCTTTCTGCCAACGTGGGTTCTTCATTTGAGGATTATGATACCAAAGGAAGAGGTTACGGAGGACAATTGCTTCGTCTTGCAAATAAGTTTACTTATAACAATATCGACCCTAATAACTCTGTGCCTATAGAAACAGGTGGTGACAGTAGAAAACGTAATATAGCTGTTTTCGCTTCTGCTGAATTAGGATGGAAATCTTTAGTATATCTTACCCTTACAGGGCGTACCGACTGGCCTTCTCAACTCGTAAACACTAAAGAAGAAGCTATTTTCTATCCTTCTGTAGGTCTTTCAGGAGTACTTACTGAATTACTCTCTTCTGAACAACGCCAAAAACTATACCCAGTGTTGAGTTTCGCTAAAATACGCGGTTCATATACTGAGGTAGGTTCTCCTATCGCCTATACAGGTCTTACTAAAGGAACTGAAACCAGAGAACTCGTAGGGGGTATACCTCAAGCCTATAAGTATTATCCTCTTCCTGATTTCAAAGCTGAACGCACTCGTTCTTATGAAATAGGGTTAAATACTAAATGGCTTAAAAATACTTTATCATTCGATGTTACAGTGTATCATTCTAATACCTATAACCAATTGCTCAAAAGAGAATTGTCAAAAACATCAGGATATGACTATATGTTCTTACAAGCAGGTAATATCCAAAACCGAGGTATAGAAATGACTTTAGGTTATAACAAAGAGTTTGAAAAAGGATTTAATTTTGCTACTCATATTACTGCATCAGCAAACCGTAATAAAATTATAGAATTAGGTTCAAAAGTTCAAAACCCTCTTAATCCAGCAGAAACTCTTGATTTTTCTGAAATACAAGTAGGACGCTTCCGCTTGCGTGAAGGAGGTGATATAGGTGATGTATATGATAACAAACGAATCAAACGTGATGCTAATGGATTAGTAGACTATGGTAGTGGTACACTACTTACTGAAAATACTGAACCTTATAAATTAGGTAGTGTAAACCCTGATTGGACATTAGGTTGGAGTGGTAATGTAGGCTACAAAAATCTCTCTTTGAGTTTCTTGTTCAAAGCACGCCTTGGAGGTATTGTAATTTCCGAAACTCAAAAATGGTTAGATCGCTATGGAGTATCTAAAGCTACTGCCGATGCTCGCGACCTCGGATATGTACAAATGGGTAATTTCAAAGTAAACCCTGAAACTTACTATCGTGCCATTTCTGACCCTGGTATGAACTCTTACTACGTGTATTCAGCTACCAATGTACGTTTGCAAGAAGTCGCTCTTACCTATAGTTTTACTAAAGAACAATTAGGTAAATCTCTTTCTAATTTGAGTATTTCACTCATTGGTAATAACCTTTGGATGATTTATAACAAAGCTCCTTACGATCCAGAACTTACAGCAACTACAGGTATCACTGGTCAAGGTTATGACAATTGGATGTTACCAAGTTTAAGAGGTTATGGTGTAAGCGTGAAGTTCGGCTTTTAATAATTAAAAAAACGATAATGAAAAAAATAATTATAAACTCACTATTGCTTATAGGTCTTTTTAGTACTGCAAGTTGTACAAAAGACTATGAGGATATCAATAAGAATACTTATGGCGTAACCGATGATGAGTTAGCCAAAAGTGGTATAGTAGGCTATGGTAATAGTTTCCTACAAATGCAACAATACGTAATTCCTATTGGAGCCCCTGCTAAAACTACAGGACCTGGTAATGATTTGCAAGTTACCGACCTTATTTCCTCAGGGAACTATATAGGTTATTTCGGGAATAACAACAATTGGAATTTCAATATCGAAGCTACTTGGAATTTCAACGATGGTAGAATGTCTTATGCTTATGAATGCTTTTATACTAAGTTGTTTACCGAATGGAATTCTATTAAAAAATCTATCGGCAACTCTCAAGATGTACAACAAAAAAGAGCTTTAGCCCTTGCTAATATTATTAAAATTACAGCTTGGCTTCGCGCTACTGATGTATTCGGACCTATAGTGTATAGTAATGCTGGTAATGGCGATATAGCTCCATCATTGGATAAACAAGAAGATGTGTACAAAGCAATGTTACAAGAACTTGACCAATGCTTAGCTGTACTTGACAATGGAACTACAGTAATGGCCGATTACGACCTTATTTACGGTGGAAACATTGCCAAATGGAAAAAATTTGCAAATTCTTTGATGTTGCGTATGGCTGTACGTGCACACTTCAAAGATGCTGCTTTAGCTAATACTTATATAGCTAAAGCTTTGGCAGGAGGAGTGATGACTGAAGCTGCCGATGAAGCTAAAATAGCTAATTCACCTAAACAACCGCTTAAAAACTCTATGATAGCTTCTATAGATTACTCCGAAACTCGTATGGGGCTTACAATATGGTCTTACCTTAAAGGATATAACGATCCTCGTATAGCTGTCCTTTTCAAAAAAGGAACCTATAGAGATGTGGAAGATTATTATGCAGTAGCTCCTACAGCAAGTCTCCCTAAATATGAAGGTATTCGCAATACGGCTTTCTATGCTTCTATACCTAATGTAGACGATAATTCACCTTTGTCTTGGATGCGTACTTCTGAAGTATTATTTTTGAAAGCTGAAGCTGCTTTGTATGGATTAGGAGGACTTTCTGCTTCACAAGCTCAAGGTTTCTATGAAGAAGGTGTGAAAATGTCGTTCCAAGAAATGGGTACTACTATGCCTACAAACTATTTGTCAAGTACTAATAAACCTAAAGAATTGAATTCTTATTGGTATGCTTCTTATACTTATGATTTAGTAACTAACAACATCTCTCCTAAATGGGATGATGTACAAACAGGTAAAGAAGAAGAACAACATCTTCAAAAAATCATTACCCAAAAATATTTGGCAATGTATCCTAATGCGGTAGAAGCTTGGACTGAGTACAGACGTACAGGCTACCCATTAATTATGAAATATCAAGATACCTCTGCACCTAGTCGCATAGGTTGTCCTACCTGCTTTGTACCTGAACGCTTTAAATATTCTGCTAAAGATTATTTAACTAATAATAAGTTACAAACAGAAGTGCCTACATTGTTAGGAGGACCTGATGTAGGATCTACTCGCTTATGGTGGGTACGCCCTAATAGACCACAACAAAATTAACCTTAAATAATAAGAAAAATGAAAAAATATAGTTTTTTATTCTCCTTAGTTGTTGCGGCTATTGCCGTAGTAGGATGTAGTAAGTGGACAGAAACTGAGCGCCTCACTTACGACAACCAAGATGTACAAAAATTAGTATATCTAATTGAAGCGCAAAAAGAATCTGATTTGAATCCTCACATGCGCGAGTATTATAAAAAATTGCGTGAAGAGTACCGCACTAAACCTCGCGTAAAAGGCTTTGGTTGGTTCGGTAACTGGACAGGTAAAGGTGATAACGCTCAAAACTATTTGCGTTGTTTGCCCGATAGTGTAGATTTTGTATCTCTATGGGGGACAAGAGGTAAACTTTCCGAAGAACAAAAAATAGACTTAAAATTCTTCCAAGAAGTAAAAGGAGGTAAAGCTCTTTTGTGCTGGATAGTACAAGACCTCGGAGGCCCTTTAACTCCAGTAGGTAAAGACCGCATACAATATTGGCAAAACGAAAAAGGTAGTGGTAACTTCAACGAAGGAGTAAGAGCTTACGCTAATGCTATCGCTGATACCATTGAAAAATATAACCTCGATGGTTTTGATATCGACTTTGAACCTCGTTATGGACATAGAGGGGATCTATCATATGTAGATTACTTGGAAGATATACAAGGAGATCATCCTATGCAAGTGTTTATAGAAACCCTTAGTGCAAGGCTACGCCCTAAAGGACGTATGCTCGTAATGGATGGAGAACCTTATTTTCTTTCCAAAGAAACTTCTAAATTAGTAGATCATTATATCTATCAGGCCTATTGGGAAAGAAGTACCAATGCTGTAAAAAGGAAAATCCAACAAGGAAACTTAGATAATTGGGAACGAAAAACCATTATCACAGTTGAGTTTGAGCAGACTTGGCGTACTGGAGGCGTTTCAGGATATGAAAGTGTACGTAGTGAGTTGAATAGTATGCAAGGTACTCAAATATTGGATTATGCTACTTTCGATTTGCCAAATGGTAAACGCATTGGAGGAGTAGGTACTTACCATATGGAATATGACTATGCTAACACTCCTGAATACAAATGGCTCAGAAAAGCTTTGTATTATGGTAATCAAAAATATCCAGGCAATTATCAATAAAACTACTAAAAGTATACAATAATGAAAAAAATAATAGCAGGGCTCGCTATACTAAGCACCTTAGTAGCTTGCCAAGATGAATTATACGACAACGACCTCAAAGAACACAAAGCTAATCAAGCAGTGTATATTGATGGGGGCACCAGCCTTACGGTAAACTTAGCTGAAAATACTGAGTACGTAGTGAAGAACTTCTCAGTAAAATTGGTAAGTCCCTCTACAGGAGGTGAATCTGCTACTCTTGAAGTAGGTAATGAGGCACAACTAAAAGCCTATAATGAAGCTAATAGTACTTCTTATGTATTATTGCCTTCTTCAATGTATGAAGTAAATAAAAATGTTACTTTCAAAGTATCAGATGTTGTAGGGAATGTCTCTTTAAAACTAAAAAATGTACAATTTCCTTTAGGAAAATCATTTGCCCTTCCTATTAAATTGCGTGGTAATGGTATCAAAACAATTAATGGGCAAGATACTTTTATCATCTTAATAGAACAAGAATTGATAACCAAAGTGTTGAGAATATCAGGTTCTGGATCTGAAAAAACTGATGTCTTCCCTAATACTCACACAGTAGATCAATGGACTTTGGAAGTGATGGTGAACCGTAGTGCTTACAACCAAAATAACCGCTCTATTGTAGGTACTAAAGCTGTGGGTGAACCTCTTAATGAAATTTACACTCGTTTTGGCGACGTAACTATTCGTCCTAATCAATTGCAAATCAAAACTGGAGCTTCACAAATAGATATCCCTGCTGATAAACTTTCAGCTAAACCTGGTGAATGGTATATGCTTGCTTTCTGGTATGATGGTAAAACTACCAAAGTATTTGTAAATGGAGTAGAAGTAGCCTCTCGCGAAATACGTACAGGTGCTTATTCAGTTACAGGTTTATGGATTGGAGGTAGCAACGAACTGATACGTGAAGTGCGTTTCTGGAAAAAAGCAGTCAGTCCTACAGAAATTAAGAAGGATATGTGGAAAACTATCGATCCTAAATCAGAAGGATTGTTGTTCTACTATCCACTTAATGGTAAAAAATACGATAGAGCTACAGGAACTATAACTGATGACGAAACTAAACTTTGGGATTGGTCTGCTACTGGAGCTCATATGGCTAAACCAAGCACTGCTACTTTTGATAATAATAGTGGTAATGGTTACGTATTCCCACCTAGAGAAAACTAATCTAATCAAATAGAGTATTATCTTTTATCTTATACTTTGCCAAAGTTTTTATATAAGCTTTGGCAAAGTTTGTTTTTTACCCATAACTCTTTATCATTCTTACAAGAAGTAGAAGTAAGACTGCTTGACAAACCTTATGACAAGGATGTACAAGTGTCATTTGCTTATGATGCTTCTGCTTATGATAAAGTGAAAGCTGATTATTCAGGCTTTGAATTAGGAGATGCAAACCTTGTTCAGTTAAGTGAAGCTACCAAAAAAAAACTCAGAAAAGGTGAAACTTCTGTTTCTTTTACGCTTACCATTAGCAATAACTCTATCTTTAAAAAGAAAGTTATTTTGCCTTATGCTTTAAAAGTAACCGATACAAGACTTACCCTTCCTAAAGGGAAAGATGTATTTGTACTAAAAGTCTTTCCAGAAGAGATAAAAATCTCTGCAGAGGCTACAGTAGTTACAAAACTTTTAGGATATAGCGAAGGTAGTGTTTACATAGGAAACAGAGATAAGGAAGTAGCTTTCACTATAAAGAGTAGTTATGAGCTCCCATCAGGACTTAAAGTAGCCTTAGTGCGCGATGATAATGCTGTGCTAAGTCGTAGAACCCTCGCACCTGCAGGAGTTGAAGGAACACTCCCCGAAGCTGATTTCGATACATTAAGCAAAAAACTTACTTTCAATCTAAATGAAGATTCTTTTACTAATAAAGGAGAGTACGCATTACCTCTTAAATATATAATAAAAGATGCTTCAGGCAATGAACAAGAATTGAGTAATAACAAACTCTTCGTAAATTTTGACATTAAAGAGTCAAAAGCTTCTAATAATAATGTAGAAGTAAGCACTCAGCCTTTAGGTACAAAAATAGATAATAGAAAGGATATCACTTTATCATATTATGGGACTGCCTATTACTTACAAAGCATGATTGACGACGACCTTTCATTTAAAGAAGGAGCGTATTTATATTTTACTTTCCCTAAAGTAAGAAATATAAAAACAATTATTATAAAAACACGTGAGGGTAATGAGATGAAGGCTCTTTCTCTATATGCAGGATTTTCACAAGGACACGAACAGATATAAGGTACAGCTTCTTATAGTAGAAAAGGTGATTTTATCATTACCTTCAAGAAAGCGGTTCCTCTTATCCGTTTAGCTTTGGGTGACTTTGTCAATAAAGATAATGCAACCTCTAATTGGATAGGGATAACCGATATTCAATTCTACGAAGAATAACACTAAGAAGCTTAGTATTTTTTCAGAAAAAGGAATGTTTACACAAACATTCCTTTTTATGTTTATCTATTTTTTCTCTAATTCCAGTAAAAAAGCATATTCTTTTGCGGTTTCTTTTAGGGCTTCAAAACGTCCTGAAGCACCGCCGTGACCAGCTTCCATATTGGTGTCTAAATACAGCGGATGGTCGTCGGTTTTGAGTTCTCGCAGTTTGGCTACCCATTTGGCAGGCTCCCAGTACTGTACTTGTGAGTCGTGCAAACCGGTACTCACGTACATTGCAGGATAGGCTTGGGCGCGCACTTGATCGTAAGGCGAGTAGGAGAGCATATACTCATAGTATTCAGGCACGTTAGGATTTCCCCACTCGTCGTATTCGCCCGTAGTGAGTGGAATACTGTCGTCCAGCATTGTGGTTACTACATCCACAAAAGGTACAGATGCGATAATGCCCTTATACAATTGCGGTGCCATATTCACCACGGCACCCATTAGCAAACCTCCAGCCGAGCCACCTTCGGCAAATAGATGTTCGGGAGAGGTGTAGCCTTCGGCGATGAGGTACTGAGAACAAGCGATAAAATCGGTAAATGTGTTTTTCTTTTTGAGGAGTTTGCCATCTTCATACCATTGGCGACCTAAATACTCTCCTCCGCGGATATGTGCAATAGCATAGATAAAACCGCGGTCTAACAAGCTCAAACGAGTGGTAGAAAAATAAGGATTGATGGTTACTCCGTACGAGCCATAACCGTACAGTAACAAAGGATTTTGCCCGTTTTTCACTATGTCTTTGCGGTAGATGAGCGAAATAGGAACTTTTACTCCGTCGGGGGCAGTTGCCCAAAGGCGTTCTTCTATATAATTATCTTTGTTGAAGTTCCCGCCTAATACCTCTTGTTCTTTTAGTATACACTCTTCGCCAGTGCGCATATTGTATTCTATAATAGAGGCAGGTGTTGCCAATGATTGGTAGTTATAGCGGAGCCACTCGGTGTTGAAATCTATATTTTGGGTAGTATAGGCGGTATAAGTTTCGCTATCAAAGGGGAGGTAATGCGTTTTTGAGCCATCCCAAGAGCGCATTTGTATGCGTTCTAAGCCGTTGTACACTTCTTCGACTACCAAGAAATCTTTAAAAATCTCGATATCGTTGAGGCGTACTTCGGGACGATGGGCTATTACCTCTTCCCAATGCTCGGAAGTTGTAGCACTTTCGGGGGTACGCATCAGTTTGAAGTTGGTCGCACCGTCTTTATTGGTAAGGATATAAAAATAGTCCTTATAATGAGCTATATCGTACTCTAAGCCACGTGTGCGGGGTTGGAATACTTTGAAAGGCTCGTGAGGGGTATTGGCAGGGAGGATTTGATATTCGGATGTAAGAGTACTCTCACTGCCTATCACGAGATATTTGCGAGACTTCTCGCGGTAGACGAACACATCGAAAGTATCGTCTTTTTCGTGGAAAATCAGTACATCTTCTTTGGGGTCAGTACCTAAAATATGGCGGTATACTTTAAAAGAACGCAGGGTTTGCTGGTTGTTCTTCACGTAGAAAATGGTACGATTATCGGCTGCCCAAATCGCTTGTCCGTTTGTATTTTTGATTTTATAGGGCAGTATTTCACCTGTGCTGAGGTTCTTGATTTGCAGCGTATATTGCCTACGAGATACTGTATCTACCCCAAAAACAGCCCACTGATTATCGTCGCTTATGGCAAAGCTATCGAGGTGAAAATAGGCTTTACCTTTAGCCATTGCATTACAATCAAAAAGAATTTCTTCGGGAGCTTCGAGCGTTTTTTTGTAGCGCACATAAATAGGGTAATCCTTACCTTCTTCATAACGAGTTTGATACCAATAACCGTTGTAGCAATAAGGCACAGAACTATCGTTCTCTTTGATGCGGCTTTTCATTTCGGCAAAGAGCGTTTCTTGCAAAGGTTTGGTGTGTGCTGTTTCCGCCTGATAGTAGGCATTTTCGGCTTCTAAATAAGCAATAACTTCAGGGTTTTCGCGCTCGCGCAGCCAATAGTAATTATCGGTGCGCTTATTGCCAAATTCGTTGAATATATGGGGTATTTGTTTAGCTTTAGGGGGGAGTGAGTGAGGTTTATTCATTTGATATGATATATGTTTTTTTGTCAATTCCGATGCCTTTTAAAGTGATTTTTCTCCAATGTGTGGGCATTACAGTTTTCAGTTGTTGTATACCTTTTTCTTCGGATATATCTAAACCGCCAAAGCCCATCATCACTGTTTGTAGTACACCTCCTGCTCCAGTGAGGAAATAAGGTGTCTTACCATTTTTGGTTTCAGCCATTACTCTAAAAGGAGGCAAGAGGTTAGGGTGATAAGCTTCGGTGAAATACTTATAAGCCTTTTCACGGTCGCCCAATCGGCTGTATAAGAGAGAGAATATAGCTTGTGTCATAGCAGGGGTATCGTTGTAAGGCACTTTGTCTTTGTAATACTCTAAATCTTTGTGTATTTGCTTTTTGTCGGTAATTACTTTTAACGGATAAGCCAGTAGGTTTACATCGGCTTGTTTGATGAATTGCCCTGTATAGCTATCGTGTTCACGGGTTACGCCATTATCCATTGTGCTGAAAACGAGCTGTTCGGCTATGGTTTTCCATTGAGGGTTAGCTTTTATCCCTAATACTTTAGCAGCAGCAGTAGCGTAGAGCAAATTCAGTTTAGCAGCTGCATTGGTATAGGCGTTGTTATCTACATTTTCAGCCCATTCATCGGCACATACTACGTTTTTAATTTGATAGGGAGCTTGTTCACTCACTCGGCTTTGCCAAAAGGTAGCGGTACTTTCTAAAATGGGATAGCCTATGCGACGCAACCACTCTTTATCCTTAGTTACACAATAGTAATTCCATACAGCTATAGCTACATCGGCAGTGATGTGGTGCTCATAAGTACCTGTGAGTGCCCATACGGGGGTATCTTCTTCTCCTGATGTGGCACTTTCCCAAGGAAACATCGCTCCTTGATAACTGTGTAGAGCAGCGTTGTGTTGGGCGCGTTCTAACCTTTGATAGCGATAGTTAAGGAGGTTTTTAGCTATTTCGGGGTGCAATAATAACAAAGGGGGATACATCCACATTTCGGTATCCCAAAATATGTGTCCCATATACCCTGTGTGGCTTAACCCATAAGGAGAAAGAGAAAAGGAATGGAGCTCACTTACCGAAGCGTATAAGTGGTATAACATATTGTGGATGTCCTGATTAGCCTGTGCATCTCCCTCAATCTCAATGTTGCTTTCCCAGAGTTTTGCCCACTGTTTGTTATGTCCTGCAAGTAGCGCCTCGTGTCCCTGCAAGAAAGCATAAGTACAGAGTCTTTCGGCTTGATTATAAGGGTCGGCAGAGTGCTGAGAGCTTATTAGGTTGCCAATTAGTGAGAAAGAATAGGTTTCGCCTGCTTTTAGTTTATGAGTGAATTGCATTAGGTGACTGTTGTAGTCCCTCATTTCGTGCAATATTTGGGGAGCGTTACCATATTTTTTGTCGAAAAGGAAAGCGTTACTCACTGCTACTTTTGCATTCTCTGCTGGTGTTTGAGCCACCGTAGTGAGCAGTGGAATATGAGCGTGAGGCGGATTGATTTCATTGAAGTAGTTTTGAGGGTTGCGGAAGCCATTGGGAGTGGTTAGAATGTTCTCTGCCAGAAGTGTAATATCGCGCAAAGGGGTAATGCTGATGTCTAACAGCAAGGTGTGAGGCAAGTGCCTTAAAGCATAATAAGTGTAGGATACTTTAGCTTTGTTTTTAAAACTGAAGTGTCCTGTGAACGCCCCATTGCGCAACTCTAATTCTTGAGTAAAATCACTAACGGAATGAGTGTTGATATCCTCGTAATCAATAGCCATTCTCAGTTGTAATGGATTGATATTAGGCATAGCCGAAACAACTCTACTTTTGCCGTAATCGTACAGCCCAGCTATGATTACTTGGTCTATTTGTAGAGGAGTGGCAGAAGAACGCATCCCTATCATTCCATTGCCTATTGTAACCCCGTAATAGTTAGCGGGGTTGATGGTCTCTGCTTTGAGTAGCCACGGGTCTTGAGCATTCAGTGAAGCACAGCAAATGAAGCCTATAATGAAAAAGAATTGTTTCATAATCACTTGATACTTATAGCCAAGCCACCACTGGGAGCAAGGCATTGTTTGAGTTTGGTTTTTTGAGTTACTTTCATTGTTTTGATGGAGTAACTATTGGGATTTGTACGCCAATCGGCATTTTTACCGTCGGTGTAGAGGGTAGCGGTATAGGTTTTTCCTTTGGGTAGAAAACTGAAATCGACGAGAGCTTCACGGGCGTTTTCATCGGTGATAGCGCCCACGAACCACTCGTTTTTACCTTTGGCTTTGCGGGCAATGGTGATGTAATCGCTAGGTTCGGCTTCTAAAATGTAAGTATTATCCCAGTCGGCTGCTACATCTTTGATGAATTGGAAAGCATCGAGGTGTTTTTCGTAGTTCTCAGGCAAGTCGGCTGCCATTTGCAACGGACTGTACATTGTTACGTAGAGCGCCAACTGCTTCACGAGGGTAGTGCTGAGTTTGGCTTTGTTATTGCCATATCGGCTCAAATCGCCTTCAAAAATACCAGGGGTATAGTCCATAGCGCCACCCATTAAGCGGGTGAAGGGGAGGATAGTAGTATGTTCGGGGCGATTGCCGTTGAACGACTCAAATTCGGTACCGCGTGCACTCTCTTGGGCTACCCAGTTAGGGTAAGTACGGCTCATACCGGTAGGTCTCACCGCCTCGTGAGAATTGACCATTATGCGGTACTTAGCAGCGGTTTCGGCTACATAGTTGTAGTGGTTTACCATCCATTGTCCGTCGTGGTATTCGCTGCGCGGAATGATAGGTCCAACATAACCTGTTTTCACGGCGTCGTAACCGTTGTCGTTCATAAATCGGAAAGCCTCGTGCAGGTGGCGTTCGTAATCCACTACGGAGTAGGTCGTTTCGTGGTGCATAATTAGTTTTACTCCTTTGGAAGCGGTGTATTGGTGTAGTGCTTGTACATCAAAATCGGGGTAGGCTTTGGTAAAGCTGTAGATGCGCTCTTTGTCGTAAGCATAGTTATCTTCCCAGCCTTCGTTCCAACCTTCCACAAGAACGGCGTCAAAACCGTGTTGAGCGGCAAAATTGATGTATTTCTTCACGTGATCGGTATTAGCACCGTGATGTCCGTTAGGTTTGAGTTTTTGGTAATCGGTAACGCCAATGGTAATATCGCGATCATCGGAGTAAGCCCACGTACTACCGCCTCCTATGAAATACTCCCACCAAACGCCTATGTATTTAGTAGGGTGAATCCAAGAAGTATCGGCGATTTTACAGGGTTCGTTGAGATTGAGGATAAGGTTAGAAGCTAAAATATCACGGGCATCATCGCTTACTACTATCGTGCGCCACGGTGTTACGCTACCCGTTTGAATATAGCCTTTTACCCCATTCTTATCGGGGACTAAATGAGCTGATAACTGATGTTCGACAGCATTGACGTTGAGCATCATTGAAGGGTAATTTACCAAAGCAGCTTCGTGCAGATTGATGTACAATCCATCACTCGATTTGAGCATCAAGGGAGTTTGTACGGCTACATTGGGAGTAGGTGTTTTGGTAGCCAACGGCTCTTTGCGCACTTTATCTATAAGTTTTGGAATTTCCGAAATAGCAGAAGTGGTAATAGGAAACTCATTGGTGTCGTAGTCAGCGGGAATCCAAAAAGCCTTGTGGTTACCCGAGAGTTGGAAAACAGTAAGCTCTTCTTGAATTCTAAAGTGACGGAAGTTGTCTTGCAAGGGGAACTCATACCGGAAACCTAAACCGTCGTTGAATAAGCGAAAACGCAAGAGCAATTGTCGTCCGTTGTTTTTCTGAGAGAGGTGTACTAACATTTCTTTGTGATGGTCGCGTATTTCTTTGTTTTCGCCCAATACGGGTTGCCATACACTATTAGCTTCAGCAAATTGAACATCTGTGATTTCAAAATTGCTGTTGAAATCCTCCTTTTGGTTGATTACAAACCCCAGAGCACTCTCGCTGATGACTGTTTTGCCTTTGAAAGTTAAGGCATAAGTAGGCGTGCCTTTTTCAGTAAGCCGAAATGAGAGTTTGAGGTTCCCGTTAGGAGATGAAAGAGTTTGTGCAAATAGAAGAGGTGCACAACAAAACATACATACAATAGTGATAATAAACTTTTTCATTGGTTAAATATTTTTATCGTGATTTTATCTTTTGCTTGACCACTCATTGGCTCTCCCTGAAAGAAATTCTTGTAAGATAATGGTAGCACTTATCTCATCTATCAGCGCTTTGTTCTGGCGTTGTTTCTTTTTTAGTCCGCTATCAATCATTGTTTGGAAAGCAAGTTTGGAGGTAAACCGCTCGTCTTGACGGTGGATAGGGATTGAGGGGAATTCTTTTTGCAATTGTGTTATGAACTGCTGAATGTGAGTTTCTATGCTAGAGTCTTCGTTGTTGAGTCGTTTAGGTTGCCCAATCACAAAAGCTTCTACGGCTTCCTCGGCAGTGTATTGTTTTAGGAAAGCGAGTAGGGTAGGGGTTTCTACTGTGCAAAGCCCTGAAGCGATGATTTGCAAGGGGTCGGTTACAGCAATTCCTGTGCGTTTGGTTCCGTAGTCTATAGCTAAGAGTCGCATAATTATTCTTCCTCTATGATTTCCTTAAATGTCTCCCAAGTAGATGAAGAGATAACAGGCTTGTAGTTAGTTCGCTGTTTACCGATATTTTGTAGCAAATACTCTTTCCTATCCTTCGGGAAAGGGTGAGTGCTTACCCATTTAAATGCCGAAGGCGGAGTATTCTCATCATCTATGACTCCTATAAACTCAGCAAAAGGTTTAGGGTCTATCTTCGCATTTTGTATATAGGTAAGTCCCACAAGGTCGGCTTCTTTTTCCATATTTCGGTTAAAAGCACTCGAAGACACGATTCTGCCTACTTCTGTAATCATCGAAAGGTCTGACCGCCCCGAAATAATAGCAAACAAAGTGCCTATCCCTAATTCTCTTACAAGCGACTGCATTACGTGATCTTTTTCAATATGCGCCAGCTCGTGCCCAATCACCCCACAAAGGGCTTCTGGGCTTGAGGTCTTTTTTACAAGTCCTGTATAAATCATCAGTTGGTGATTAGGCAAAGCAAAAGCATTTACCTCTTCACTATCTAATAAGTACACTTTCAGCTCCTTCCGGTCGATGTTATTAGCATCACATATTTTGGTCACCATACTGTCGATAGTCGCTACCGCAAGGCTATCGTCTACCACCGAGTTTCTGCTCGTGAAGTCCTCAAACATCATTTCTCCCAGCTTCACCTCTATTTTCTTCACATATTCATTCCTTATCAGCGGGTTAATCTTAAAAATCCCCAACCAGTTTACTTGTTGCAGTAAAAACCAACCGCCAAAGAAAACACACAGTAAAATAGTGCCTCTTGATATTACTTTATTCATTATTTTTTCACTATTAAATCTACAATATCACCGTAAAACCACCACGATAAATGTTCGCCCTTGCGTATTTTTATGGCAGAATAAAACGTGCCTATAATTTCATAGACATTAAAGATAAAGGCTACAATCAGCCAAGCAATATAAGCATTAGTTACTAAATTGCTCCCCAATACTATTGATACAGTCCACCAGAAAGTAGTGGTGTTTACAAAAAATAAGAAGAGTTGTGAAACGAAGGCTTGATAACAATGCCAACGCACAAAATAAGAGCCTTTGCGATGTGCCACCAGAAAGAATATGGTAGCCAGTAGATTGATGATAGGCAAAGGCATTCCCGCCATAATAGCCACTATCGACATTATATAGCTATTGGCAGCGCGCTCCTTGTCACCATCGCTGATGCGTTCGTTTAATTGTTTAGTTTCTATCATAAACCTTTATAAATATTCCAAATCCAGTTCAGTACTATGAGAATAAAAAAGGGAATATACACGTAAGGGTGTTTAAAGAATTTTTCAAACTTTATGTAAGCTCCCTGCAAAGTAGTTTTCTTTCTGCATAAATCATAAAGTAACCACAACGGAGTAATGATAAGTAATACCGATGCCAATACCCCAAGCGGATTGGTTAGTAATGCCTCTCCCCAGTGTCCTTCAAAAAAAGCCTCAACCGACCGCGTGGTACCACACGACGGACAGGGGTACCCCGTAACATTCTTTATTGTACAAACAGTAACCCCTATGTCCTGCCCGTGAAAAACATAGTGGCTAAGTAGCCACCCCCAACAGGCAAGACATAGGAGTGTGATGAAAGTATAGAACTTTTTAGTCGTCAATTAATAACTAAGTGCTGAAGCTAATAATTCCGCATTTTTGTCTCTTGTAGCGTCCATAATTAGGAACCAGTCCACAATCGTCCAAATACCCAAACCACCACAAGTAAGCAATTTACCAACTCCCATACCTACATCGCCTATGTAGAAACGGTCAATGCCCAAATGTCCTGCAAAAATAGAAATGAGGAGAGAAGTAGTAGGGTCTTTAAACTGTATCGTTTGTAGCATCACCCATTTTGATTCGTCCAAAGAAAGAAGCTTTTCACGAATTTGAGGGACGATTTCAGGTCTGAAAAATTTACCGTTAGTTACGATAAACATATCCACTTTTTGTGCATCCATAGTGTGTAAAATTATGAGATTAAAATTATGGCGCAATATTACACCATTTTTTTGATATTGCCTAATATTTTAACAAAAAAAGTTATACTTCTCATTCAAATTCACAAATAGTGTCTTTAACAAGGAATTTTTCTACAAAATAGCAACACTCAATCTTTACTTTTCCCTTATCTTACCATCGCCTTACCTTCATCATTCGCCTCTCGTCCCTCGTCATTTGTTCCCCGTTCGTGTAGCTTGTCTCTGTCCGTCGTGCTATATCCTCACATTATCTTCGTTATTCATCACTCGTCATTTCTTCCCTTTTCCGTCACCATATTCCCCCTTTCCCGTCATACCCTCCCTAGTGCCTATGACCTAAGCCCCCCCACATCACCCATTTTCTCATTTTCAATTTTGCTAATTCTCTAATTATCCCTTCTCCTTTCCGTCACAACACTCCCCCTCTCCTTGGGAGAGGGACGGGGTGAGGATTCCCTTTCTTTCGCCTCGAAACCCTCTTTTTGGCGTTTTTGGCATTGTTGTATTATATTATTAATCAATTATTTATATACCCTTTCTATACCAATCGTCCAAGATTCGTATAAGCTTCCTATAAGCTCTCTATAAGCTAACGCCACCCAAATTACAGCTCATTTTTTACCTCTTACCTCAACACGCCCTTCCGAACTCCTCCGTTTCCTTCCGAATCCTCTAACCCCTCCTCTGACCTGTCCGACCCGTCCATTCCTCTTGGTGGTATTATTGGCATTTCTGGTATTTCTGGCATTATTGGCATTTACCCCATTTGCTAATTTCCAAATTTCCAAATTTTCTAATTTTCTACCCGCTTGGCTTGTGCTTATTTTATCAACCGAATCGCTAATACAGCTTCTATGGTTGTAAAATAAAAAGAAGGCAATAAGATGAAGAGCATTTCGTATAAAGGAGAAGGACTTACAGTTTTTACCATTGGAAGTGAGAGAATTACTACGGCTACAAAACGCAATACAAAGCCCGCCATAAAAGCAAAAGCAGTGTGCTGTTTGCGCCTTTTGTTTACAATGAAGATAATACTAAATAAGAAGAAAGATAAACCACAATGGAAGATGAGCAAGGTATTTAGCGAATAATACAAACTAATGCCCTCTGTGTTTACGCAATAATTATATAGCCAAAAGAGTCCTACCCCTCCGGCAATAAGCAATAATAAATATTTTACAAACAGGAGTATGTTACTCTTCATCGCTCATCTGTTGGGCTTTCTTAATTACTGAATACATAGCTCCAAATACCCCAAAAAGCGAACATACCACTGTCCATAGAGAGTACTCATTAGGAAATTTACCGTCTAACCAAACACCAAAAAAGCTACAAATGGCTATGGTAATAGCCATTTGTAGCCCTATTTGTGAAAAGGTAATCCACTTATTTAGGTGGTTGTTTTTCGGCTGTAACTGGTGCTTGTGGTTTTTCATTGATGGTAAAGCTGTTTTTGCCTCCTTTCATCGAGCAAGAAACGTTAAATACCGCTCCTGGTTCTATAGAAAGCTTATCTACGTACACTTCGCCTTCTACAACTGCAGTAGATTTTAAACTTAAAATACTACTCACTTTGAGGGTACCTGTTATTTTACCTTCAATATCGGCGTTTTCGCAAATCACAGTGCCTTTTATCACACCGGTTCTGCCTACTACTAATTTACCTGAAGTTTGGAAAGTTCCTTCCACTTCACCATCAATTCTAAAATCTGATTTTGAATTGATTTCTCCTTTGAATTTTGTTTCAGTAACAATACGGTTGCTACTTCCTGTGGGATTTTCTGCTGCCATAATAATCTTTTTATTATCTCTCTCTTTATTAAATATAGCCATTTGTATTTCTATTTAAATACAGCCCCAAAAGTACAATAAATATTTTTAAACTGCAATTTTTTTAATAATTCTTTTTTTATTATTTTTCTTAATAAATTGTTTTTTAATAGTTTAAGCTAATTAGTATATAAGAAAAAACTCTGGTAAAATTCAAGAATTACCAGAGTTTACTTGTTTTTATATTTGTTCTTTAATTAAGTGCGTAGGTAGTCCCATTACGTTGTTATAAGAGCCTTCAATAGCGGTAACTCCTATATGTCCTATCCACTCCTGTATACCGTAAGCTCCTGCTTTGTCAAAAGGCTGATAGTGACTGATGTAATAGGTTATTTCCTCATCGGAAAGCTCTTTAAAGGTTACTTTCGTAATACAGTGTTCCGTTATTTGCTTTTCATTGGTAGTAAAACATATAGAGGTAATTACCTCGTGAGTCTTCCCCGAGAGCGAACGCAACATTGCAAAAGCTTCGGTAGCGTCTTTGGGTTTACCAAGGGCTTTACCTTCGTGCCACACAATAGTATCAGAGGTGAGAAGCACACAATCCGTAGGTATTTCACCCGCAAAGGGCGTAGCTTTCAGCTGGGCGAGATAGTCCGTGATTTGCTCTCGCTTTAAGTGTTTAGGGTAGGTTTCGTCTATGGGTTTGAGGACTACCTCATAAGGGATATCTAATTCTTTCAGGAACTGCTGACGGCGCGGTGAACCTGATGCTAATATAATCTTTTTCATTATCGGTTGATGGTAAAAGGCAATCCGCTATAAGGCTTCATATATTCGTCTTCAAGACTCTTTTCGAGCATTTGCTTTTCGAGGTCACAGCGGTATACTTCCCCTTTTAGGTATTTTTCAATCATTAGTGAGGCGATGGGAGCAGCTACTCGTGCTCCGTAATACCCGTTTTCCACAAATACGGCAATAGCAATCTTAGGGTCTTCTATGGGAGCAAAAGCTACGAATATAGAGTGGTCAGTAAGTTGCATACGCTTGCCATTCACTTTTATAAAGTTTTCGGCGGTACCTGTTTTAGCAGCAATATTAATACCTTCAATTTGGGTACGGCGTGCAGTACCTTGCTCATATGCCATATTCATACCTCTAATCACAGGTTCAAAGTTCTTAGGGGCTATCGTAGTGTGTTTAGCAACGGTATACTCTTGAAATGGAGTAATTTTATTATCTATTTTTTTTACGATATGAGGGGTATAGTAATAACCTCTATTAGCGATGGCTGCCATCACATTAGCAAGCTGTATAGGAGTGGTGAGCAATTCTCCTTGCCCAATAGCGTTAGAGATATTGGTTGTGCCATTCCAGCGACCTTTACCATATTGTTTGTCATATAAAGCAGTATTAGGTACTTTCCCTGCACGTCCCGTCGGTAAGTCAGCACCTAAAAAGCTTCCCAATCCAAAACTTCGTACGTGAGCATTCCACTTGTCCATACCCACTGCCGAAGTGGTTTTCATATCAATAGCACGCTTATAGGTATTCGCAAAATAAGAGTTACAAGAAAAAGCTATCCCGTGTAATAAGTCATTAGAACTGCGCCCGCAGTGGCAACGCATTATACGCCCTCCAAAACGATAACCTCCTCCACAGCTGAACACACTACCTGGTGTTATCACACCTTCCTGTAAGCCTATTAGTGCGTTTATTACTTTAAATGGCGACCCTGGTGGGTATTCTGCTAATAGTGTGCGGTCGTAAAGAGGTTTAGCAATCGAATCGTTATAAAGGGCTGTGTAGTTTTTAGAACGTTCACGTCCTACCAACAGAGCTGGGTCAAAAGTAGGCGCTGATATCAATGCGAGAATCTCACCTGTTTTAGGTTCTATAGCTACGATTCCGCCGTGTTTGTGTTGCATCAGCATTTCGCCATAGGCTTGCAAATTGATGTCTATGGTTAGTTGCAAAGGTTGTCCAGTGATAGGCAAAGTATCCATTGCGCCATTTTTATAGCGTTCAATGGCAGCGTTGTGTTTGTCCTTTTGGAAGAATTGTACACCTTTTTTACCTCGTAAGAATTCCTCGTATTGTTTTTCTACCCCACTGCGCCCTATCAGTTCACCAGCTAAGTAATAAGGGTTCTTTTTTAGTTCCCATTCATTTACCTCGCTGATATATCCCAATACATTCCCCGCATTGTGGGTGAGGTAACTGCGGAGCATTCGCTTCTGTATATAAAATCCTTGAAACTTGCGCAATTTTTCTTGTAGAACAGCATAATCGTCTTTGGAGAGCTGGTGCACGATTACTGAAGGTTTTTTGCGTGAGTAATCACTTGCTTTTATGAGTCGTTCCCTAAACTCTTCTTTACTGATTTCAAGGAGTCCACAAAGCTCTAAAGTATCGAGAGTTTTCACTTCACTGGGCACAACCATCACGTCATAGGCAGGTTGGTTCGATACCAATAGTTCTCCATTACGGTCGTAAATATACCCGCGTTCGGGGTAATCGTATACCGTTTCAATAGCAATGTTGTCAATTCCTGTATTTTCCTCGTGAAATATTACTTGTAAGAAGAATAACCGTACTAAGAACACCACTGCCACAAAAAGAATGATAATGGGCAACAGATATTTTCTCATTTCTTATTTTTACTAAACAGATAGATGAATAGCAAACAAACGATGATAGTGAAGATAGATGCTCCTACAATCTTTGCTAATGTAAGAAACAAGTGATTGAAGTTAAAGACTTCTAAGAAATAAAACAGTGTGTGATGCACTACCACCATCAAGGTTGTATAACTAAAAATCTTGGAAAACGGATAAGCGAGCAAATCCAATTCTTGATACTCAAAATTCTTGCCAAATACTGTTAGTAGTATCGGATTACGCAAATAAGCTATGAGTACACTACTGGCAGCGTGCAACCCTCCCGTATTAGAAAAAATGTCTATACACAACCCTATTAAAAATGCCGCTACCAATGAAGGTGTCCTGTTTTCACGATAGGGCAATAGCAGTATAAACACTATGTAAACCATTGGGTTTACATAGCCCCAATACTCCACATTGTTGAAGATGAGTACCTGCAACAACACTAAGAATACAAATAAATATACATTTCTTACTACTGGGTGACTCATTTTGGATTCTGTTTTTCTAACTCAGAAACGGCTGCTCTATCTCTATCTTCAATAATATATACATATTCAAGGTTCGACATATCAGCAAATAGCTTTACATCAATGATATACGTATTATCTTTTTTGCTCTTTTCAAAATGAACTATCCTGCCAATAGGAATTCCCTTGGGGAATATGTTCGACATACCCCCTGTTACAATCGTATCTCCATTCTGTATAGGGGCTATATTAGGTACTTCTAACAGCTGTACTTTATTCACCTCTCTGGTATCCCAACGCAATGAACCAAAGTGTTGTGTGCGCTTCACCATTGCATTCAGTGCCGACCTAGTATTCAGTACACTTTGTACAGTAGCAAACCTCTCCGAAGTATTCTCTATTATTCCCACAACTCCTTGTGGCGAGAGCACTCCCATATCTTGCTTTACACCGTCTTTCGTACCTTTGTCGATAGTGAGGTAGTTGTTTTTTAAACGGAAACTATTTTTTATCACATTTGCTTTAAGTACCTTGTATTTTAGTGAATCGGTAGTGGGAAATGACACCGAATCTACAAGAGATATATTGCGGATTTGTTGTTCCATCCGTAACAGTTGTGAGCGCAGAGCTCTATTCTCCTCAGTAAGAGTTTCGTTCTGACCGCGTAAGCTAAAATATTGTGCCCAATAGTCTGTGAAACTGTAAAGCCTACCCGACACTGCATTCGCTGAGTTTATGTAAGCACTCTGAGGATAATAATTACTGTTAAAAACCAAACCAATAGCGCATAAGAACAGTGCGAGGAACACAAAAAAGTCCCTCGACCTCATAAAGAATTGAATGATTTGGTTCATACCTCTTGTTTCTTATCTCTTACCTCTATCTATCTTTACTTTAATAAAATACTTCTGAATTTGTTAATATTTTTTAGAGTGATACCTGTTCCACGTACTACGGCACGCAAAGGGTCTTCGGCTACGTATACAGGTAAGTCAGTTTTCATAGAAATACGTTTGTCTAACCCTCGCAACATCGAGCCACCTCCTGCCATATAGATACCTGTATTATAGATGTCGGCAGCCAATTCAGGAGGCGTTTGCGAAAGTGTCTCCATTATAGCATCTTCTATACGAAGAATAGATTTATCCAGTGCTTTCACCATTTCGCGGTAGGATACTTGCACTTGCTTAGGTTTACCGGTGAGCAGGTCACGCCCTTGTACCATAATATCATCTGGTGGGGCATCAAGGTCTTCAGTAGCAGCTCCTACGGTCATCTTAATGTTTTCAGCAGTACTTTCCCCTACGTAAAGGTTGTGTTGCGTACGCATATAGTGCACAATATCCGAGTTGAAAATATCCCCTGCAATTTTTACTGACTTGTCGCATACAATACCCCCTAAGGCAATCACCGCAATCTCGGTAGTTCCCCCACCTATGTCGATAATCATATTACCCTTAGGTTGCATAATGTCAAGCCCTATACCAATAGCCGCTGCCATCGGTTCGTGTACGAGGTAAATATCCTTACCGTTCACACGTTCGCACGACTCGCGTACCGCACGCGTTTCCACCTCGGTAATTCCTGAGGGGATACAAACTACCATACGCAACGAAGGCGAGAAAAAGCGTTTGCGCAACGCAGGTATACTCTTAATGAGCATTCCTATCATCTGTTCCGAAGCGTCAAAGTCGGCAATTACCCCGTCTTTTAGCGGACGAACAGTGGTGATATTAGGGTGTGTTTTCCCTTGCATTAGCCGTGCTTCTCTACCTACGGCTATAATTCTTCTGGTTGTCCTATCTATTGCTACAATCGATGGACTATCAATCACTACCCTGTCATTGTGAATAATGAGGGTGTTCGCAGTACCCAAATCAATGGCTATTTCTTCTGTCAAGAAATCAAAAAAACCCATATTATTTTTCTTTCTATTATATATTTACCTTATAAATCAGTTATTTAAGTGTTTTGTAGACACTACTTTTTGCGGGTGCAATTTTACGATTTTTTTTTGACCTGCACAAATATTCTTACACTTTTTCTTAAAACTTTATAGCTAACTGCCTCTTATCTTGCTGTTTATCAGTTCATATGAATTTCTATTAAATAATGTCTATTCGATATAATATAACATCTTTTGGGTATACGTAAAACTAATTTCTAATCTCGCATAGCGTTCTACAATAGCTCACCGACTTCTGAGTAAGCTCCGAGTCCTTATTCTTATCCATTACTCATTCCCTTTTCTTTCGCCTCGAAACCCTGTTTTTAACATTTTTAGCGTTGTTGTATAGTATTATTAATCAATTATTTATATATCCTTTCTATACCAATCGTCCAAGATTCGTATAAGCTTCCTATAAGCTCTCTATAAGCTAACCCCACCCAAATTACAGCTCATTTTTTACCTTTCATCTGAATCACCTCTTCCGAACTCTTCCGATATCCTTCGGATTCTCTTAATAGTCCCAACACATCATCTTTGCAGTACACACTTTGCCTAAGTTAATTGCCCGTCGTGCTACGACCTTTGGCAAAGTTGAATAAATTTACAATCCCTCCGCTAGCACTTTTCTTGTAGCTCATACCCCATTTTCTCATTTTCTCATTTTCTCATTTCCAAATTCTCCTATCTCATTGTTTTTAAGTATTTATCATTAGATAGTTGTATTTTTTTAAGATAAAAACGCATTAGGGCATTGCAGTTTGCATTTTGTTTTATATCTTTGTAGCGTTAAAAAGAGATAAAAATGAACGATTTTCTTAACACTCAGGAATCTCGAAAGAACAACCGCACTAAAAACATTATGGCACTAATAGTGGGTGTGGTGTCTTTTGTTGTGGTATTTTTAGTGGCATTTTTTACGACGCGCTATCTCACAAGCTCCTTCTTTTCAAAAGCTAAAAACGATTTAGTTACCGATGAAATGAAGAATCAAGTAGCCGAAATAAACCGGCAGTTGCCACAAATAATAGAAGAGGGAGTGCGCTTAGATAGTGTTGCCCTAAAAGGAGAAAAAACTATGGGGTATTATGTAACCCTTTTTAATTTCGATTCCGAAGAAGTAGAGTTTGACGCATCAGCAGCTAAGGAAGCTATTGTACAAAACCTAAAAAGCAATCGCCAAAAGATGCGCTTTTTCATTGATAACAATATAACACTGTACTATTATTACTACGATAAAAATAAAAAAGTTGTAACCGAAATAGAAATAGCCCCATCACTCTACAAATAACTAACGATTAAAAACTAATAACTAAACACTAATGAATATTATCATTGCCATTGACGGCTATTCCTCAACAGGAAAGAGTACTACTGCCAAAGCCGTAGCCAAAGCGTTGGGCTACGTCTATATTGATACAGGTGCGATGTACCGCGCCGTTACTTATTTAGCCTTAGAAAAAGGCTATGTTTCTACTTCGGGCATCGAAGTAAAACCCCTGATGAAAGCCCTGCGAAAGTCGGAAATAAAGTTTGTCTACAACCCTAAGTTGGGATTTTCTGAAATTTATTTAGACGGTAAGAATATCGAAAACGAAATACGCGGTATTGAAATAGCCAATTGGGTGAGCGAAGTCGCCAAACAACCCGAAGTGCGCACTTACTTAGTAGACTTACAACGCAAAATGGGTAAAGACAAAGGTATTGTAATGGACGGACGCGATATAGGTACAACGGTATTCCCGAATGCTGAACTTAAAATATTTATGACCGCTAGCGAACAAGTGCGCGCCCAGCGCCGTTATAAAGAGTTACAAGCCAAAGGCGATAAAGCATCGTTCGACGAAGTACTTGCCAATATCCAGCACCGTGACCATATCGATACTACCCGCAAGGAGTCACCCCTCAAAAAAGCCAATGATGCCATAGTAATTGATAATACTAATCTTACTATACAGGAACAAGTACAAAAAATCTTAGCATTTGTCAATTGTTAATTGTCAATCGCTTTGTATTTTTTCTTACTATACAGGAACAAGTGCAAAAAATCTTAGTATTTGTCAATTGTTAATTGTCAATCGCTTTGTATTTTTTCTTATTATAGAGGAACAAGTGCAAAAAAATCTTAGCATTTGTCAATTGTCAATTGCTTTGTATTTTTTCTTACTATAGAGGAACAAGTGCAAAAAATCTTAGCATTTGTCAATTGTCAATTGCTTTGTATTTTTTCTTACTATAGAGGAACAAGTGCAAAAAATCTTAGCATTTGTCAATTGTCAATTGCTTTGTATTTTTTCTTACTATAGAGGAACAAGTGCAAAAAATCTTAGTATTTGTCAATTGTTAATTGTCAATTGTCAATTGTTTTGTATCTTTGCCCCCGAAATAAAGAAAAGAACTATGTGCGAAAATCAACATACGTGTGGCTGTAGCAATGCCGAAACCCGTCATAATTGGACGAAAGAAGAAATAATGGCTATTTATAATAAACCCCTAATGGAGTTGCTCTACGAAGCCGCTACCGTGCACCGTAAATATCACGACCCTAACTCGGTACAAGTCTCTACACTACTCTCTATTAAAACCGGAGGTTGCTCCGAAGACTGTGCTTACTGTCCGCAATCGGCGCGTTACGAAACCGAAGTAAAGATAGAAAACGCCGATATGATGAGTGTTACTCACGTAAAAGCCCAAGCCCTTCGTGCTAAATCAGCAGGAGCTTCACGTGTGTGTATGGGGGCAGCGTGGCGTAACGTAAAAGATGGTCCCGAATTTGAACAGGTGCTCGAAATGGTGCGTACTATCAATAAGCTGGATATGGAAGTGTGCTGTACACTCGGTATGCTTACCGAAAATCAAGCCAAACGTTTGGCGGAAGCAGGCTTGTATGCTTACAATCACAACCTCGATACGTCAGAAGAATACTACAAAGAAATCATTTCTACCCGTAGTTATGACGACCGCCTCAAAACGATTGACAACGTGCGCAAAACTAATATCACTGTGTGCAGTGGAGGGATTATTGGTATGGGTGAATCACTCGAAGACCGCGCCGGAATGCTCGTAGCGCTTTCTACGCTCAATCCACAACCCGAGTCGGTGCCTATCAATGCCTTAGTGCCCGTAGAAGGAACACCTTTGGAAGACTGTGAGCCCGTAGATATCTTCGAGATGGTACGTATGGTAGCTACCGCGCGTATTGTGATGCCACAATCGCAAGTGCGCCTTTCTGCAGGTCGTACCCAAATGAGCCAAGAAGGACAAGCTCTCTGTTTCTTTGCGGGAGCCAACTCTATCTTCGCAGGCGATAAGCTCCTCACCACTCCTAACCCCGATATCAATGAGGATATGCAAATGCTCGGCGTACTCGGTATGCGTATTCAGAAACCTTTTGAAACGCATCCACAACCACACACCGTAGAAGCAGAAGATTCTCAATATCATTCCTTAGGCGAAAACCCTAAATGGACGCGCCCTAACCATAAAATAGAGCGCAACGAAGGAAAGAGGAAGATGGTTAAAATAGCACATTAGTAAATCTGCTAATTTTCTAATTATCTAATTTCCTAATTTTCTAATTCTATGTCCCCCGAAATTCTCAAAGAAATCATCACAACCCCAATGCCCTATGGCAAGTACAAGGGTACTATGATTGCTGATTTGCCTTCCTATTACCTCGAGTGGTTTAGCACCCAAGGATTTCCCAAAGGAAAATTAGGAATGCTATTGGCTACTACTTTCGAGATAAAAACTAATGGTCTACAAGAGATAATAGATAAACTAAAAGAATATGTTAGTCAAGAAAGTTAACGGAAAGCAACCTACCTTCGGGGAAGGTTGCTTTTTTGCTGAAAATGCTACCCTTACCGGTGGTGATGTGCACTTAGGCAACCGCTGTACGGTGTGGTATAATGCGGTTATTCGTGGCGATGTAAACACTATTTGCATAGGTGATGACACCAATATCCAAGATGGTGTAGTGATTCACGCTACCTATCAAACACACCCCACAACCATTGGCAATCGCGTGTCCATAGGGCATAACGCTATTGTACACGGCTGTACTATCGAAGATGATGTGCTTATAGGTATGGGAAGTATTGTAATGGACGGATGTGTGGTAGAAAGCCATAGCATTGTAGCTGCGGGATCTGTAGTACCTCCTAATACCCATATAGAAAAAGGGAGCCTCTATGCTGGCGTTCCTGCTAAAAAACTCAAAAATATTACCGATGAACAGAAAACTCTCATCGAGCGAACTGCCCTAAACTATCCTAAATATGCAAGTTGGATAGAAAAATAGACAATATGTTACATATTGATTATCAGTATTAAATATATGTTATTTAAAATTATTCTACTATTTATTTGGATGTATTCAAAATAATATATACCTTTGCCCCACTATTAGTAAAGGAATATAATAGTAGTAAAGTCTTTATATTTCGTTTGCGATTCCTTGTGAAGTCTGTATTCTTTTTTAGTGTTTTTAATAGTTGTTACCTTTTCTTCACAAGTGAATTAGTTAGTTTTACATATAAAAGTCCAGTGTGCTACACACTGGACTTTTTTGATTTTATAGTATTATTTTTGTGTATTAGCATAAAAGTAGTATCTTTGCCATTATTTTTAAACTAAGAAAACCGATGAAAAAAATTATTGTAGCTGTAATGCTTATGTTTTTCTCAGCAAAAACATTTGCCCAAAGTGATTTTCCTCAACATCAAGTAAACTTGAATATCTTGAATGCTATATGGTTAGCTTCTGTAGAGTTAGGCTATGAACATTACATAGCTCCTAATCAGTCTATCGAAGGAACTATTTTCTTTAACGACCGCTTTTCTGTATTCCCTAAAAAGAGTGGAGAAAAGTACAGAGCTACTAGTATTCAAATAGGATATAACTATTATTTTGAAGAAGACGGAGGCACAGGGCTTTATGTAAATCCTTTTATCAAACAACGCTTTGGAACATTCTCTGAAGATGGAGTAAAAACGCGTTTGGATAGTTTTATCTTAGGTGTGGGGGCAGGTTACCAATGGAATCTCGACGATACCTTTATTATCGCTCCTTTTGCAAATATTGCACGAAACTTTGGTAAACAAGTTAATGAAAATAAGAAGTTCTGGGCTATCGAACCTAACTTTGGTATTAAGATAGGATATAAATTCTAAATCTATTATCTATTAAAAAGGCTACCCAAAAGGTAGCCTTTTCTATTTTATATCCTCATCACTTTTCTTATACAGAAACTCCATATTCTCTTAGAGCATCGTTTAGTGAAGTTTTCTTATCGGTTGAGGCTTTACGCTGCCCGATGATAAGCGCACAAGGCACTTGGTAATCACCTGCTGGGAAGTGCTTGGTGTAACTACCAGGAATTACTACTGAGCGTTCGGGAACATAGCCTTTTAGTTCTTTAGATTCACTGCCCGTTACATCAATGATTTTAGTAGAGGCTGTAAGCACTACATTAGCACCAAGTACCGCTTCTTTGCCTAAGCGTACTCCTTCTACCAAGATACAACGCGACCCGATGAAAGCCCCGTCTTCTACTATCACGGGAGCTGCTTGCAAGGGTTCTAATACCCCCCTACACCTACGCCACCACTCAGGTGCACGTGCTTGCCTATCTGGGCACAACTACCCACAGTAGCCCACGTATCTACCATTGTACCTTCATCTACATACGCCCCTATATTCACATAGCTGGGCATTAGTATGGCTCCTTTGGCGATAAAAGCACCACGACGTGCTACAGCAGGTGGTACTACGCGCACTCCTTTCTCGTCGTAGTTGTGTTTGAGCGGAATCTTATCGTGGAACTCAAAGATACCCACCTCTACGGGTTTCATATTTTGGATAGGGAAGTAAAGCACAACAGCTTTTTTCACCCATTCGTTTACTTTCCAGCCATCGGCAGTAGGCTCTGCCACTCGTAATTTACCTAAATCCAAGAGGTGAATTACCTCACGGATAGTCTGTTGTACGATTTCCTCACGAAGCAGAGAGCGATTCTCCCACGCCTCATCTATCATTTGTTTTAAGTGTTCCATTTTATCTAGTTATCAATTGTTAATTGCTTTTATCGCTTTTTCAAGTGTTTCAATTTTTGCCAACGCATCAGCTTCTTTTTTGCGCTCGTTTTCTACTACTTGGGCAGGCGCTGAATTTACGAACTTCTCATTAGAAAGTTTCTTGCGTACCGATGCCAAAAAGCCTTGTGTATAGGTGAGTTCCTCTTGTAGTTTTTTGAGTTCCTCTTCTACATTCACCGCGCCTTCCATTGGAATAAAGTATTCATTAGCTTTTACGCGGAAAGACATTGCGCCTTCTATGGCTTTACTTACTTCGGTAATAGCCTCAAGTCCGCCCATTTTGGTAATCACAACATCAAAACGATTGCTCACTTGCTCTTTGTTTAATACCGAAAGGTTAAGTGGTGTTTTGAAAGGTATATTCTTCTCTTTGCGCACCGTGCGGATACCTGCTATCACTTCGGCAGCAAAATCAAATTCTGCTAATAGTTTTTCGTCGTACGGCTGTACAGTGGGGTAGGTAGCCACGATAAGGGCTTGTTCAGGGGTACGAGGCGCTAAACTTTGCCATATTTCCTCGGTAAGGAATGGCATAAAGGGGTGAAGGAGTTTTAGTAAATTCTCAAAAGCGGCTATCACACCCTCGTAAGTTGCTTTGTCCATTGGTTTGCCGTATTCGGGTTTTACCATTTCCAAAAGCCACGCACAGAAGTCGTCCCAGACGAGTTTATAAATTGCCATTAGGGCATCGGAGATGCGATATTTCTCAAAATGGTCTTCTACTTCGGTGAGTACTGCGTTAAACTTAGCTTCAAACCATTGCAAAGCGAGCTGAGCTGCTGCAGGTTGTGCTACCGAGCTATCTACTTGCCAACCTTTTACCAATTGGAAGGCATTCCACAATTTGTTGCCAAATCCTTTTCCTTGCTGACAAAGGGCTTCGTCAAACAGCAAGTCATTACCTGCTGCCGATGAGAGCAAGAGCCCTACGCGCACGCCATCAGCCCCATAATCGGCAATGAGTTTGAGCGCATCGGGTGAGTTGCCTAAGGATTTAGACATCTTGCGGCGTTGCTTGTCGCGCACCAATCCGGTAAGATACACATTGCTAAACGGACGCTCGCCTTTGTACTCAAAGCCTGCTACTATCATTCGGGTTACCCAAAAGAAAAGGATATCAGGTCCTGTTACCAAATCGTTGGTTGGGTAATAATACTCGATTTCAGGATTATTAGGCTCTAAAATACCGTTAAAAACACTCATTGGCCATAACCAAGATGAGAACCAAGTATCGAGAGCATCTTCATCTTGTCGCAAATCGGCTTCAGTAAGATGTGCATTGCCGCTTTTTTCTTTAGCCAACACAAGGGCTTCTGCCTTAGTTTCGGCTACTACAAATTGGTCTTTACCTTCGCCGTAGTAGTAAGCAGGAATCTGTTGTCCCCACCACAATTGGCGTGAGATATTCCAATCGCGTACGTTTTCTACCCAATGGCGATAGGTATTTTCGAACTTTTTGGGATATAGCTTGATGCTTTCATCTTCCAATACCGCCTTGATAGCGGGTTGGATAAGGGTATCCATTTTTAGGAACCACTGGTCAGAAAGGCGGGGTTCTATCACGGCTTTGGTACGCTCAGATGTCCCCACTTTGTTAGTATAAGTCTCTTTTTTAGCGAGTAAGTCTTTTGCTTCTAATTCGGCTACTATCTCCTTGCGCACTACAAAGCGGTCTTTGCCAGCATAGTGCAAACCGTAGTGATTAAGGGTTGCATCATCATTGAAAATATCAATGACTTCTAACTGATGTTTGTCGCCCAAAACCTTGTCGTTAGGGTCGTGGGCAGGGGTTACTTTCAGGCAACCTGTACCAAATTCTACATCTACGTACTCGTCTTCGATAATCGGAATCACGCGGTTGCAGATAGGCACAATAGCCTTTTTGCCCTTGAGGTGTTGCCAACGCTCATCGTTAGGGTTGATGCAGATGGCAGTATCGCCAAAAATCGTTTCAGGGCGCGTCGTAGCAATGATAAGGTACTCATTCGTCCCTTCAATTTGATATTTCAAATAATATAAAAATCCTTGACGTTCTTCATAAATCACTTCTTCGTCAGAAAGAGTGGTTTTAGCCTCTGGATCCCAGTTCACCATACGGTGACCGCGGTATATCTGTCCTTTGTTGTACAAATCCACAAACACTTTGATAACCGAAGCCGAAAGCTTCTCGTCCATAGTGAATTTAGTGCGCTCCCAGTCGCAAGAGCAACCCAATTTTTTGAGTTGTTCGAGGATTACCCCACCGTATTGGTGTGTCCATTCCCACGCGTGTACGAGGAACTCCTCACGAGTAAGGTCAGATTTTTGAATGCCTTGTTCTTTGAGTTTTGCCACCACTTTGGCTTCTGTTGCAATCGAAGCGTGGTCGGTACCTGGTACCCAGCAAGCATTGAAGCCTTTGAGGCGTGCACGACGGATAAGTACATCTTGAATGGTGTTGTTGAGCATATGCCCCATATGGAGCACCCCTGTAACGTTAGGGGGCGGAATCACGATAGTATAGGGCGTACGCTCATCGGGGGTTGAGTGAAAATAGTTGTGGGCAAGCCAATAGGCATACCATTTTTCTTCTAATTCTGTAGGATTGTATTTTTGGGGTTCTGTCATATGTGCTAATTTGCTAATTTCTATTCTGACTGCAAAAGTAGTAAAAAAATACCAATTACCAATTTTAAAACTACTTTTGCTCTGTCTTACTTTCTTTTTACCATTGTTTTACTTTGGGTTATTTAACTATTTTTAACAATTCACTTTTAGCTTTTAACCATTAATAATCAACTCTTTATATACCCTTTCTATACCAATCATCCAACATTCGTATAAGCTTCCTATAAGCTTTCTATAAGCTAAGTATACTCTTTTACTACCTTCGATTATCTCCGATATTCTCCGAATCCATACGAATTTTTACTAGATACTCAGAAAACTGCAATCTTCGCATTTCTGGTATTATTGGCATTATTGGCATTTTGGGTATTAAAAAATAATCTCTATTTTTGCACCTTAATCAGCAGTTCCACGAGTCGGCAAAATGAAAAAACTCTTACTTCTTACTTTTTACCTCCTGCTCACCTCTTGCGGTATTTTCTACAAGAAAATCACTCCGCCTGAGGTAACCTATCCGTACCAGAAACCTCAAATTACTGCACTAAATGATACGTTGCGGTATTTTCAGGATAACTATATTGCAAAGAATCAACAAGGCTTGTGGGAGCTCTACCTTTCAGGAAATCCGTATCAGTTAGGGCTCAATTCGGGTGCACTTACTGAGCCTTTGTATCACCGTCAGGACAGTCTGCTCTTTGTCAAACTCAATCAGTTTGTGCCTTCACAGCGCAAACAGCGTTTTTTGCGCAAGTTCGTCAAGTGGTTCAATCGAGATATTAATAATTGTGTGATACCCCCTTTCCGGCAAGAACTCTGGGGACAAGCGCAGTACTCCGACACGATTTTCAACTACATAGCCCCTGCTTATCAGCGTACCCTTTACCTGCATTCGGCTCACGATTTAGGACACGCTTTGCAAGATTTGATGCTCGTAGGCTGTTCTTCATTAGCGGTTTGGGGCGATAAAACCGAAGATGGTCAGCTCCTCATAGGGCGCAATTTCGATTTTTATCTCTCCGATGACTTTGCTACTGAAAAGGTAGTGCGATTTGTGCGTCCTGAGGAAGGCATTCCTTTTATGAGTTACGCTTGGGGCGGAATGATAGGTGTGCTCTCGGGTATGAATCTCGAAGGTCTTACGGTTACTATCAATGCAGGAAAGTCATCTATTCCGCTGAAAGCTCGCACCCCTATTTCGCTCCTCTGCCGTGAAATCTTGCAGTACGCCAAAAATATCGATGAGGCGATTGCCATTGCTAAAAAGCGAAAGGTATTCGTGTCCGAAGCTATAATGGTGGGGAGTGCTACCGACGGCAAAGCAGTAATCATCGAGGTTTCACCCAAAAAGTTTGGGGTGTACGAAGCTCCTAATGCAGTGCTTTGCGCCAATCATTTCCAAAGTGAAGTGTACAAGAAAGATAAGAAGAATCTCAAACAGATACGCACTTCGCATTCAGCGTATAGATATGCCAAAATGCAGGAGTTCCTAACAGAAGAACCTAAGCTGAACCCTTCTAAAATAGCTACACTCCTCCGCAGTACCGAAGGCTTACACGCCGATTCCATAGGCTATGGCAATGAGAAAGCACTCAACCAGCTATTGGCACATCACGCAGTAATTTTTAAACCTCAAGAACGTTTGGTATGGGTATCGACAGCTCCTTATCAGTTGGGCACTTTTGTAGCCTATGATTTGAAGCAGATATTTGCTACCAAAGCTTATCCGTCGCACAGCCCTTATCCTCAAACTTCCTTAAATATTCCGCCCGACCCTTTTATGTACACCCAAGCGTTTAAGGATTACGAAGCGTATAGGGTATTAGAACAACAGATAGAAACACATTTGCGCGAACATACCCCTATTGTAATAGACGAAGTAAAGCACATAACAAGTCTCAACCCGCATTATTGGAAAGCCTATTATTTATTAGGGCGAGCTTATCAAACACAAGGTAACAAAGAAACCGCACACCAGCTCTTCCAAAAAGCCCTCCAATGCGAAATACCGTATAGTGAAGAACGAGAAAAGATTCAAAAGTTAGTCAATAAAAATTAGTAACACGTATTAAACTTGCTTTTGCAGAAATCTAAAAAGAATTGTCTTACTAATTAGCATCAGTTTGATATATATAACAGTGATTTACGGTTGTGATTACGTTATAATCAGTGAAATTTAAGCAACTCGTTGCTAAAATCCGTGCACTTTTGTTCTATAATATTGAACTCAATCGGGGTCTAAATCCGCGCAATCCGTGTAATCTGTGCGAGATTTTAAAGTAGCGAAGTAACCTATTTGTTTGATTCTTTTTTAATATTTGTAATATTTGTGTAGCGTAAGCTACACTTTTAATTAGCATCAGTCTGATATATATAACACTGATTTACGGTTGTATTTACGTTATAATCAGTGAAATTTAAGCAACTCGTTGCTAAAATCCGTGCACTTTTGTTCTATAATATTGAAATCAATCGGGGTCTAAATCCGTGCAATCCGTGTAATCTGTGCGAGATTTTAAAGTAGCGAAGCAACTTATTTGTTTGATTTTTTAAAGATTTGAGAGATTTCTGTAGCGTAAGCTACACTTTTCTTACATCGAACTCACATCAATTAACCACTAATCAGTCGCTTTCTCCATTGCTTCATCAAACAAAGGTTTATAGAATTCAGGCAGTTCTTTTTGGAATTTATTTTGGTAAACCCTTTGTAGTACCTCATAAGGTTGCAGGTCGTTTAAAGTAATTTCCTTTTGCAAAGTTTCCTTTGTAGTGTTTTGTTGCTGTTGGTAGCGCACATCTATACGCGCCAAGCGTACGTGTTTATGAGCGATAGCTTTCAGTATGCTGTTTTTGAGTTCAGGAGCAGGTTCGTTTAGTAATACTTTTACTTCTAAATAAGGGGCAGGAGTATGAGTAGTTCCCTTAGGTAAAGAAACCAAAGCATTCAGCACTTCTTTAACCGGTAGTGGTCGTTCAGGCACGCTTAACATAGGAGTATGCAACGGAATAGGCACCGTTTTAATATCCTGTACACGTCCTTCTTCTAATGAAAAAGCCACCACTTGATGCTGATAATCCTTTTCTGAAAATGATAAGGGTATAGGACTTCCCGAGTATCGTATATGAGCTTTACCACCTAAGGCTTGAGCTTTGTGAATATGTCCCAAAGCAATGTATTGTAACACGTTAGGAAAGCTCGTAGGTTTGAAGCCTTCCATTCCCCCAATAATAGGACGTTCAGCGGTGTCCTCATCGCTGAGTTCTGCTCCCAAAGCGTGCAGATGTCCCATAGCAATCAGCGGTTTTCCTTTGGCAATGGCTAAAGCCTTTTCCGTAATTTCGCGGTAGAAAGCCTCCACCCCTTGAGTATAATCGGGGTTAGTATCTTCATTTTTAGGAGTATCCCCTAAGCGGAGAAAAGGCACAGCAAGGCAGTAAGCCATTACTTCCTCTTTTTCGTAAAGCGGAATAATAAGACGTTTGTAATCTATCTCTCTCTGTTCATTTCTTTTCACATATCCTACCAAATGCACTTGTGTATCTTCCAAGAGAGGTAGGGGCATTTCGAGGCGTACAGGCGAATCGTGATTACCCGCAATAGCTATAATTTGCAGTTGGGGGAAACGCTCAGTTGCTTGATGAAGAAAATGATAAAACTGCTTTACCGATGCCACTGCAGGGTTAGCAGTATCAAACACATCACCACTGATAAGTAAAACATCAGTATGTTGTTCTTCAATAATTTGCAAAAGATTATCCAAGAAATATTGATGTTCGTTATAGCGGTCGTATTGGTAAAACGTTTGTCCTAAGTGCCAATCGGCAGTATGTAGCAAGTTCATTTTTCAGTTATTTATTTTCTCAAATGGCAAAAATAATGTATATTTGCCATATTTTTGTATACTAATGGAAAATAATTATAAAATGGTAGCCAAAACTTTCTTTGGCTTTGAAGATATTTTAGCTGATGAATTGCGCAATTTAGGGGCTATCCACGTAACCAAAGGCGTTCGCAGTGTACAGTTCGAAGGCGATAAAGGCTTTATGTATAAGGCAAACCTCTGCTTGCGTACCGCTTTAAAAATACTGAAACCTATTGCTTCTTTTTATGTGCGTAGTGAGAAAGAATATTACCAAAAACTCTATAACTTTAATTGGCAAACCTACCTAAGAGTAGACCAGACCTTCGCTGTTACAGCCACCTTACAAACCGAACTTTTTAATCACTCTCAATACGTGGCTTTAAAAGCCAAAGATGCCATTGCTGATGCTTTTCGCAATGCCACAGGTCGTCGTCCCAATGTAGATGTATTACACCCCGATTTGGAGATACATATTCATATTCAGCGCAATGAAGTAATTGTGTCACTCGATAGTTCGGGCAATTCACTGCATCAGCGCGGGTATCGTACAGCTACCAATATAGCTCCTATCAACGAGGTGCTCGCTGCTGGTATCCTACTACTCAGCGGTTGGCAAGGGCAGTGTGATTTCTTAGACCCTATGTGTGGTAGTGGTACTTTTTTGATAGAAGCAGCTATGATAGCTTGTAATATTCCAGCCAATGTACACCGAAAAGAGTTCGCTTTTGAACGTTGGAACGATTTTGATGAAGACCTCTTTAATCTTATCTTTGGCAGTTGTATTAAAAAAATACGAGAGTTTCACCACCAAATTGTAGGATATGATAAAGCACCGTCAGCAGTAGCTAAAGCCAAAGATAACTTAAAAAATGCTGACCTATCTGAGTACATTCAAGTATTCCAAAAAGACTTTTTTGCTACTGAAAAAGAAGATAAACAGCAACCATTACATATGGTGTTCAACCCTCCTTACAATGAGCGCCTACAAACCGATGTAGAACAGCTTTACTCATCGATAGGCAACACTCTTAAACATCATTATCCCAATACCGATGCGTGGTTTATCACTTCTAATTTAGAAGGTATAAAATATGTAGGATTGCGTCCTTCACGAAAAATAAAACTCTTTAATGGTAAATTAGAAAGCCGATTGTTACAATATAAGATGTACGAAGGAAGTAAGAAAGCTAAAAAACAAGCCGAAGAATAAAGTTCTATTTTACAAAGGGCATTACCATTAAATAGAAATTGAGATATTGCCCCAATAATATAAGGACAGCTGTTCCTAAAAGGAGCAGCTTTTTTTGTTTGGCTCGTGAAGATAACAAGATGAGAAAAGGTAGTGCAAAACTGAGAATAAGCATTGCTACAATAGCCTCTCCGTAGTCTTTGCTGAGAAGAGTTTGGTAATAAACAGTTTCTTCAGGAATATTTGCGTACCATATCAGCATATATTGTGAGAACCACAAATACGCCCAGAAAATAGAGAATCCAAAGAGGTATTTGCCTAAATCAGAATAGTGCTCTGGCTTGCTAAATAAGGTAATGAGGGCAATACCTGAGAGCAGAAAACTGCTGAGCAATTGCCACGCAAAGAGGGTGCTGTGCCATTCGGGAGTAAGACTTAAAAGCCAATCCCACGCCATTGGAGTTTCGGTAAGAAAGAAAATAACTAAAAATAGTACGTGAGGTGTTAAAGTCTTAAACTTTTTTAAAGTATAGCGATACCCCACCCATACTGCCATATAGCCCACAGCACGCAACAAAAAATAAGGTTCGCGATGCACTATATACAGCACCCCTAACAAAACTAATAACACTAACCATAAAGGTGTTGTGATACGCTTCATTATAGGGTATAAATCGGTTACCCATTCCGCGTGAGTTACTTTGTTAATAGCATAGAACACCAGCACCCCTACCAACGTAAGCGCTACAAACAACAGAATTGAATATGTTAAAAACAATATGCTCATACTTCTTACCTCTTATCTCTTAGCTGTTCAACGTACATTGCTACTTGCCAGCGTTCTTTCTCACTCAGCTGATTAGCAAAAGCGGGCATTGTATTGTGTCCGTAGTAGAGTACGTGGTAAATGCTACCTTCGGTGAGCTCTCTGCTCTTGTAGTTGGGAACGCCTAAAATCTTCTCCCTTTGCACTAAAATGCCTTTGCCGTCGCCTTTCTCCCCGTGACAGAGCGCGCAATAGATGCCGTAAAGTGCTTTACCATTGGTGAGGTTTTGAGTTTGTTGTAGGGTATCAGTTGCTAAGGGGTTGTGCAATTGTGCTTTGGCTTGCTCATAACCCTCAATGGTATTAGGGTAGCGGTAGGGCAACTCACCTCTTTTTACAGTGTGCTCAGGAGGGGAGAGCGGTGCGACTTCATAAGTTTTATAAGCAGGACTCTCGTACATATCGGGCATAAACTCAATGTTGCGCTCTTGTTTGTTCCTACAACCAACTACCAATAATATTATTAGCAATAAATACTTTATATAATTATTAAAATGTTTCATTTCTTACCTCTTACTTCTTACTTCTTTTCTCTTACTGAATTACAAATTTATCATCACTACTTTTCTTTATAGGATTTTCAGCTTTTTTGAACGGATATAACCTACTTCTGATAAAGAAACTAATCACCAATAGATGCGCTGCAAAATATACAACCAACTCGAATATTACGGGTACAAAAGCGGGGAGGTTTTGCCAGAAAGTGGCATTAGGCTTTCCGCCAATATCCATTGGCCAGTCTTTTATCATTGTGAAATAGGTGAGCCAACAACCGAAAAAGAAGCCTATGAGTCCGTATAGAAAAGTGGCTTTGCCTAAGCGAGTACGTTTCAGCTCTAAGGCTTCGGCTAAACCGTGTACATAGAAAGGGGTATATACTTCTTGAATCTCCTTGCCTTCTTGCTTCAGTTGTTTGACAGTAACCAAAAGTTCTTCAGGAGAGGTAAGAGTTAAGAGATAAGAGTTAAGAGATACCTGCTCCCTAACATCTGTCCCCTGATACCTAAGACCTGACACCTGTCCGCTGACACCTTTCACTTCTGCTTGTGCAATCATTGGGAAGCTCCTTGCATATAATAAGAACAACAAAAAGAAAAATCCCAAAGTGCCTACAAATATCCCTATATCCACCCACGTAGGACTAAACATCGTCCACGAAGATGGCAGATAACCGCGGTGCAGTGAGGTAACGATAATCACAAAACGCTCGAACCACATCCCTACACAAACCACCAAAGCAACACATACTGAGAAAGTGATACTACGGCGTAACTTTTTGAACCATAAGAGTTGTGGGAAGACTACATTGCAAATAATCATCGTCCAGAATGCCCACGCATAAGCACCTGTAGCACGATTGCGGAATACGTATTGTTCAAATTCTGAGTGAAAGCGCATTGCCATAAAAAACTCGGTGAGGTAAGCAACTGCTACAATACTACCTGCAACTAACATCACAGTATTCATCAGCTCAATGTGTTTGAGGGTGATATAGGCTTCTAACTTACATACTTTGCGCAAGATAATCAGTAGCAAACTCACCATTGCAAAACCCGAAAAGATAGCTCCTGCTACAAAGTAGGGCGGGAAGATAGTAGTGTGCCAGCCAGAGACCACCGAAGTAGCAAAATCAAAAGAGACAATAGTGTGTACCGAAATAACTAACGGAGTAGCAATACCAGCCAAGAGCAACATTGTTTCTTCCATACGTTGCCAATCTTTGGCGCGACCACTCCAACCGAAACTCAGCAAACTGTAAATCTTCTTCTGAAAAGGCTTGAGAGTACGGTCGCGAAGCATCGCAAAATCGGGGAGTAAGCCTACCCACCAAAATACTAAGGATACCGAAAAGTAGGTAGCAATAGCAAACACATCCCATAGCAAAGGCGAGTTGAAATTGTCCCACAACGAGCCGTATTGGTTAGGAATAGGCAAATTGAAATGCAACAACCACGGTCTGCCTAAATGCAGTATCGGGAAGATACTCGCTTGCAACACAGCGAAAATAGTCATTGCTTCAGCTGAGCGATTGATAGCCACCCGCCACTGTTGGCGAAAGAGCAACAATACCGCTGAGATGAGTGTTCCTGCGTGCCCGATACCTATCCACCACACAAAGTTGGTGATATCCCACGCCCAGCCTACGCTTTTGTTGAGCCCCCAAGCGCCTATACCATCGCGCAAGGTTACCCATATTGCCCATAACCCCCAGAGGGTCGCAAGGAGGGTAATGCCAAAGGCAATCCACCACGCACGCGAAGCACGACCTTCGATGGGGCGCGCTATATCTTCACTGATGGTATGATAGGATTTATTTACCATTTACTTTTGATTTTTCACTATTTACTACTTTCACTTGATACACCACATTAGGGTCGGTGTTGAGCTCTGCTAAAAGCTGATACATACGATCGCTGGCACTTAACTGGGCGATTTTGCTTCCTTCTTCGTTAGCATCTCCAAATACCATAGCCCCTGTATTACAAGCGGCTGCACAAGCTACTACATTGTTGAACTCTCCTGTGGCAACCGCACGACCTTCTCTTTTGGCTTTCAGTATTACCGCTTGGGTGTTCTGGATACAGAGGGAACACTTTTCCATTACCCCTCGTGAACGTACTGTTACATCGGGGTTGAGCACCATACGCCCTATTTCGTTGTTCATATTGTAGTTGAACTGCTTGTTTTCACTATACTGAAACCAGTTGAACCTACGCACTTTATAGGGGCAGTTATTGGCACAATAGCGCGTGCCTACACAGCGGTTGTAAGCCATTTGGTTTTGTCCTTGCTGTCCGTGAGCGGTAGCAATTACAGGGCAAACGGTCTCACAAGGGGCATTATTACAGTGCTGACACATCACGGGCTGAAAGCCTACGCACCTTTGTTCGTTTTCTCTTGATTCATAACGATCAATGCGCAACCAATGCATATCGCGAGAGCGGCGCACTTCCTCTTTGCCTACTACGGGCACATTGTTTTCGGCATGGCAGGCGATCACACAAGCCGCACAACCCGTGCACGCATTCAGGTCGATAGAGAGTTTAAAGTGATGTGGGGTAGTAGGGTCTTTCTTGCTTTTAGGAGGTTGAGAGTTCCACACTTCAGCGGATTCACCTAAAAAGGTCTCTAAAGAAATCTCTTTGAGGATGTTTTTCCGTCCTACCAATTCATTTTGCAGTTGCAAGCAGGCAAATTGGTGAGTGCCGTCTGCTTTTTCTATCTGTACGCCTTGGGTTTTACAATGGTCTTGATAAAGCACAAACGCATTGACACCCACTTGCATTTCGGCTTGTATGCCTGCTTTACGTCCATAACCTAAGGCAAGCCCTACACTGCCTTGTGCTTGCGCAGGGGTGATGAGTACGGGAGCAAGAATAGTTTTGCAATTAGCGCTGATTTTCGCCAGATGCCCGTCCAAAGCACCATCAGCGGTATGCCAATTCTCAATGCCTAAGGTTTGGGCATCGGTGGGGTGCATCGTGAGGAAGTTGTCCCACGTGGTACGGTGGATAGGGTCGGGGAGCTCTTGTAGCCAAGGATTGTTAGCTTGCTGTCCGTCTCCCAAAGCAGTGCTGGTATAGAGGGTGAGTTCAAAAGGCGATTTCAGTCGGCTTATAAGCAATTGAGAGATAGATATATCGGTAAAAGATTCTTTGGTGCGGAATAAACTTAGTCGTTCCTCTTCTTGTTGTTCAAAATCAAATCTTTTTTCATTATCTACAAAAGTGCCGTCGTGTAAGGCTTGTTCCCAAGGAAATCCTTTTAAAATATGGTTTTCCCAATGAGCTTTTATAAAATCGTAATAACTCTCCTTGTGTCCTATCCATTGCAAAAAACAGTCTTGCCATTGGCGAGTGTTGAAAAGCGGGCGTATACAAGGCTGCATCAGTCCGTAGTGCCCATATTTAAATTCAACATCGCCCCACGACTCTAAATAATGCGGTTGAGGAGCCCAAAGGGTCGTTTGCTGGGCAGTTTCATCAGCACGCATTGCAAAGGATAGAGAAAAAGGTACTTTTTTTAAGCCTAAGGCAAACTCCTCGGCATTAGGCAAACTGTATAAGGGGTTGAGATTGTTGATAAAGAGAACACCTACCTTGCCTTCGTTCATATCGGTGAGCAATGGTTTGAATTTCCACACTATATCTCCTTTGCGTGTGAGTACGGGTGTTTCAGGTATGAAAGCCTTGCTTTTTAGTCTTTTATTGAGCGCAAAGGTGAGTTCTTGGGCATTGTCCTTGTCAATACCTGTTACGATTACGGCATCGCTCCCTGCTTTTTTTACTTCATTGGCTATTGCTTTGAGTTTTTCATTGATTTCAGCAGGAAGCTTTTCAGGATGAGTAACTTGATATCCCGTTAAATAAATATAGAACTGTGCTAAGGCTACTTTCAGTTGTTGAGGAGTGAGGGCAATGCGCTCATCGGCATTAGCACCTGTAAGGCTGAGGTTGGCTTCCAGCTGAATATGGCGCGACATTCCGTTTGTTTTGCTGGGGATACGTCCTTGTGCATAACCAGCTTCAAAGCCCCCGCCATTCCAATCGCCCAAGAAATCGGCATCAAAAGAGACGATGAGCTTTGCTTTGCTGAAATCGTAATCGGGCATTGCACGCAGTCCACAACGTTTCTCAAAAGCTCTGAGAGTAGCCTCTTCTGAGATGGTATCGTATTCTATAAGTTTAAAGGTGGGGTATTTTTCTTTTAATAGTTCTACAAGAGCATAACTCGACGGACTGGCGAGTGTTTGGCTGAGCATCACAATTTGCTTTCCTTCAGCTTTTGCTTTCTCTAAGGCTGAAAGGGTATCGGTGTCAATTTTCTGCCAAAAACCTCCCCCTGCCCCCCCGAGGGGGGAATGGTGGGAGGAATTCTATTTTCGTCGTATAGACTCAATACCGATGCCAATATCCTTGCATTCACTGCCCCTCCTGCTTTGGCTTCGGGGTTGCGCAATACAGCAATGGGTCGCCCTTCGCGAGTTTTCACCAGTACGCTGGCAAAGTCAAAACCATCGGCGATGCAAGTAGCGTAGTAATTGGCTTCACCTGCTACAATGCTTTCGGGCTGTATTACATACGGAATTGTTTTGTGTACCGCCCCTTCGCAACCTGCTAAGGCAGCCACCGCTGTAGAAAAACCTAAGAATTTTAGGAAATCCCGCCGTGAGGTAATGGTATTATGTATAGTCTCATTTGTCATTCGTAACTCGTAATTATTAGTAGTGGCATTTAGCACATTCTAAGCCTCCCATTTCGGCAACTGTTAGTTTGGCTACATTTAGCTTTTTAGCCAAAGCCTTATGCACTTCTTCATAGTGCTGATAATAAGGGTTGTTAGCATTCACAGGCATTTGACGGTGGCAGTTTATACACCACCCCATCGTAAGAGGAGCGTACTGCTGTACCACCTCCATTTGTTGTACTTCGCCGTGACATTTCTGACATTCCAATCCACCTACAGCTACGTGCTGACTGTGATTGAAATAAGTAAAGTCGGGGAGTTTGTGAATGCGTATCCACTGCACCCCTTTAGGAGTGCCCGTATAGCGAAATTTCTGCTCGTCCCAGCCCACTGCTTCGTATAATTTCTTGATTTCTTTGGTGTAAAATTCCTTAGTGTAACCATTGGCAAGATCCTCCTCACCTTCATATTCCGAAATGGTATTATGGCAACCCATACATACATTGAGTGAGGGCACACCTGCTACTGCCGAAGTCCGCGCCCCTGAGTGGCAATATTTACAATCGATTTGGTTATCACCTGCGTGAATTTTATGAGAGAAGTGAATAGGTTGTATAGGTTCATAGCCCTCGTCTACCCCTATCTGCATCAGAAAGGCGTAAAGAGCGTAAGTAATACCTAAAAAGGCAATGATAAGGGTTGATATAATGATAATCTTTTTCAATTGATAATTTATAATTGACAATTGACAATTGATAATTGACAAAAGCCGTTGCGTCATATACTTTGCTAAAATTGAAGACTCGTCATTTGTAACTCGTCATTGAGCTTACGTACTTCTTTTTTTGCTACTTCCAAATTGATGTTCTCAATCACTGCATCCGAGAGGGCAATGCGCTGTTCATCAGTCCACTGTTGAGCCATACGCGCTCGCACTTGGGCTTCGGTACAATGGTCGCGTGCCATTACACGAGCAATGCGCAGCTGCTCGGGTGCTGTAACCGTGATGATATAATCACAATCCTTGTAGCTTCCACTTTCAAAGAGGATAGCCGCTTCTTTCAGTACATAAGGTGACGTTTGCTTTTTTGCCCACAGCTTAAAATGTTTCGCAAGGGCAGGATGTACAATGCTGTTGAGTATCGCTAATTTTTCAGGATTGTTGAACACAATTTGGGCGATGTAAGCACGGTTATACTCGCCATTTTGGTAAGCCTCCTCACCAAAACTAGCGATAATGTGTTCCTTTACCTGCGCATCGGTAGCGATGAGTGCTTTGGCTTGTTCATCTGAATTGAATACTGCAATACCTAAGGCAGCAAATTCTTTGGCTATCGTGCTCTTGCCACTGCCAATACCTCCTGTAAGTCCTACTACCATCATTCGCGTATTAGAAAATCAACGGAGGTTTCTTTCATAAAAGCTACCTTTATGCGTCGTTTATGAGTATTGAGTTGTAGTGGTATATGGTTGTCGGTTGCCTCGCACAAATCAGCAGTTACTTCTATATCGTTAGGAGTAAGTGTCTTTAAGATACTCAATTCACCTGTACAAAGTACACTCACTTCGTCGGGGAAGACTTTTGCTTGACTCTCTTTCGGTACGCCCATCACCTTTACAGGCACGCGTAATTCCTGCTCGCTCACCTTATCGACAAAGGCTTGCATCACAATTTTATGAGCGTTATAATGTACCCAAGGAGTGCTTTTGAGCGTATAAGTTTCACCGAAATTGTCTTTTAGCGGACGTTTGTGTCGGTATTGGAAAGTTACTTGTGTGAGCGTATCTATCACTTTTTGGCTACCTGAAGCTACTACCGAATCGGGTAAGAGGCGCAGTTCCGTAAGTTGGTATTCTTTAGGAAACTCCACGTTTAGGTGTACTACTACGGGTATTTTTTTGGTGTGTTTGGGTACTAAGTATAGTTGTAGAGTATCGGAGACTACCGAGCGTATTCTGAAATTCGATAGGTAAGTATTGCTGAGCTTGTCCTTACTGCTTTTAGAGAGTGTATAGAAGTGTTCGCCCACTTCTTGTAAATCGGAGAAATCTACGGTGAGGGTAGCATTTTGTCGGTAGGATTTCAGAAGAGAAAAACCATTGCCTTCTACTGTTATTCTCACGTAGTTAGCAGCAGAGGGTAGAAATACCTTGTCGGCTGGCGGATTGATAACCGTTACTGGTACCGATAATTCTCTAATGAGGTTTTTAGAGAGTTTCATCAGCGACCAAATGAATACCGAGAGCAACAGGCATATCACAAAAGTGAGGTTGCGACGATTAGTGAAAAAGAGGCGAAATGGCTTCATAATTAGGTAAAAGGTAAAATTTGGCACAAAGGTATAAACTTTTATTGAGAGCGCAAAATAATACTTATTAATACTTTAATGTGTTATATACCTATTATTAGAAAAGTATATACCTGTGAGGTCAGCGGTATATATCTATCACTAAACGAGTATATACACGTTACGGCTCGCGTATATACTCGTTTGGTATTAGAATACTATTTGAGTATTTTCCTAATATAATTGGCTTCGTGGATACTTTGGGTAAGGGCTTCGGATTGTTCAGTTTCGATGAGAGTTCTGAAAGTTTCTAAATTCTTGATATATTCATTGAGGGCTTTTAGCACATTGTCCTTGTTCTCCAAAAAGATAGGACACCACATCTGAGCGTCACTTTTTGCCAAACGCACCGTAGAGGCGAACCCTGTACTGGCTAAATCGAAGATTTGAGCTTCGTCTTTTTCTATCTCTAAAACGGTTTTGCCCAGCATAAACGAACTTACGTGCGAGAGGTGTGATACATAGGCAGTATGCAAGTCGTGGTCAGAAGGTTGCATCATCTTCACGCGCATATTAAGGGCTTTTACAATACTCAACGCACGGTCAAGCAGTTGCCAATTGCTTTTTTCTACTTCACAAAGTGCCATTACTTTCCCATCGAAGAGGTTGTAAAGAGCTGCCTCAGGTCCTGAATGCTCGGTACCTGCCATAGGGTGCGCTGCTACAAAATTTTGCCTATGGGGGTGCGTAGCTACTACCTCGCAGATGTGACCTTTTACAGAACCTGCGTCCATTACTAACGTGTGCTCGCCTACTTTATTGAGCACCTCTATAAGCACTTCGCCTATATGGTTCACGGGTACTGCTATGAGCACGAGGTCGGCATCGGTGAGATGGTTGTAATCTGTACTTTCATCGATGATGCCTAAGGCTAAGGCTTTTTCTATATGATTAGGGTTTAGGTCGATACCAGCAATGTGGTAGCCCAAACGTTTTTTTAATTCTAAGGCAAAGGAACCTCCTATGAGACCTAAGCCTATGATGACTGCTTTTTTCAATTCGATATTAATTAGCTAATTGTCTCATAGTGTAGAGCACCAATTCAGTGGGTGATTTTTCAGTAACTATCCAAATAGATTTATCTAAATCTACATCTATTGCAATGGGAGATACTGATTCTACAGGAAAGTCTTTTAACAATTTTCCTTTTTCGTCGTATAAATAGGCTTTTTTGGTGTTCTGTTCGTTTACTGAGACGTAGTTGATGCCACGAATACGGAACTGTTTAGGACGAGCATATTTACCTTCGGGAAGTTCAATGCGTTGCCCGCCTATGGTAAGTATGTTGCCCGAAAGAGAGGTAAGTGCATAACGATTACCTTCCCAATAAAAGGGTTCTACCAGCGATGGATTTGTGCGATTCATTCCTCCTTTCTCATCGATAGAAATAAGGTTACCTTCTTGAGTGGTGAACATAAACAAGTTATTGAATACCAAAGGAGGATTGTTGGAGAAACGATAGTTACCCTTTACTGTTATTCTGTTTTCACCGTTGCGGTGCAAGATATTAAAGACGCCATTATCGGAAGGGTAGATAAGATAGTCTTTACCATTGAAACGGTAATGCTTAGGAGTAAACAAAGGTTTTCCATTGGTGCGCTGTAAGAAGCCTTTCACTTGTTGTCCTTTTCTGTCTAACAGGTGCAAGATATTGTTTTCGGCAAAGAGGAAGCGGTATTCGCGATTGCTATCGTAATCGAACACCTCCAAAGGTGTGATAGGGTTTTGATATTTTAGAGGGAAAGGCTCTACCACATTGCCGTTGCGGTCAATAATCCAGATAGACTTTTCGGTAGTGAAAGCCATTTGCAAGAAGCCGTTTTTAAATAAATCGACCTGGTAAATAGGGCTTTGTATCTTTCCGTCTAAGCGTTTTTTCCACAAGAGAGAACCGTTGTTACCTATCAGATATAAATCGTTATTAGTGTCTTGCACGGCTATTTCGAGTTGTTTGGTGCGGTGGTTTAAGAGAATGGTAGGAGGGATAACCATTTGGTCGTCTAACGTAAGGCGGAAACGTTCTTTCATTTCATCGGAAAGAGTGCTTTCAGTTTGTTTTTGACTGATGAAATTGAGTACGTAATAGTCGTTTTGAGGGGTTTGTTGGAATACTGCCCAGCGATAGTTTTCGGCTATATAAGGATATTTACTGCTAAAAGCTGTGTTGTCATAAAGATTTGTGAGCCGTGTAACACTCACGTTGGAAGCACTGTTTTGTTCTAACCAATCGTAAGATTTATTGGCTGAAAGCACATTGCCTCGTTGCATATCGTTGATTACTGAGGTAAGAAGGTCTTTGGTGGTAGTAAACACGAGAAACTTTTCATACACTCCGACGTATTTAGGGACAAACTGAGGTACAAAAACGGTGAAAAAATCCATTGGGAGGTCGGGGTTGAGTTCGTACATAGAGAAGTTGTGCTGAAAGTCTTCTGAGAGTACGGGCAACTGTTTGATGGTCTCATCTACATCAAAAGAAGAGGCGACCGCAAATTGACCTTCGGAGGTTTGAGCAAAAGCTACCCCATTGATAGAGGTTTTAAACGGATTATTGGTAGCTGTACTATCGTTTTGAGCGAGCTTATCGCCGTCGTCGAAAGTGTAAGAAACGAGTGAACGCAAGCGCGCAGGGAGTATGTTTAACACATTGTTTTGATAGGGTAGGGTGTGTGCCATTATATCGGCATTGGGATTGGCAATGAGCGCCATACCGCTGAAACGTATGTTGTTTTCTTCTAAGAAAAGGTCGAGAGAGACCCAATCTTTTACATTTTGCAATATCTCGGTTCCGAAGAACGATTTGAAGTAAGCATTTGCTTCTTCTTTTTGGAAGAAAAGAGTGGCAACGCATTCGGTATTACCTACTTTTTGTAGTTGTTCCAAAGACTGTTGTCGTGGAGTTTTAGTTTCTTGTTTCAGTTGTTGATAAGCCGCAACAGTCTCGGAATCGCCTATAACCAAGTTGTTATCGGCTATGGTGTAAAACCATTCTTTACCAAACTGAGCTTGTTTTTGGATTTGAGTATCGGCATTGCGCCAAAAACTAATAGTATCGTTGCTAATACGGGGAGTTATGGCAAAGAAATGACCTTCGGTATCAAAAGCTACCCACAAGTTATCATCGGTGGGAATGCTATTAAGGAGTTTTACCTCGTGTGGGCGCAACTGATGAGGATTGTGCGTTTTCCAAAAGGTATTGTTAGCAATGGCACTGAGGAAGTTATCTTTATCGTTGATGCGGAAAAGCATTTGCGTATTATCGGGGAAGAGCAAGGGTGTTACCTCCTCTTTCTTCTCTTTGGAATCGCAGGCAAGTAGCGATAAAAATAGCGTTATGTAAAAAAGAATGCGCATAATTAAGATGTTTCAATGAAAGCAGTGTAATATGCAATGAAGTGCAAAGGTAGGAAAAAAATTTTTAATACCAAAAATGCTGATAATGGCAATAATAGTAATTTAACTTTGGCAAAGTTTTAAACTTTGCCAAAGTTTGAGATGAAAAAGCGATGTATTGGGGTGGTTAGGAGGAGACGAAAGATATCGGAGGAGAACGGAAGAGTGCTGAGAAGAATTTTGGTGAAAAAAGGGTATAAGATGGGTGGGGTTAGCTTATAGAGAGCTTATAGGAAGCTTATACGAATCTTGGACGATTGGTATAGAAAGGGTATATAAGTGATTGACTCATAATATAATACAACAGCGCTAAAAATGTTAAAAACAGGGTTTCGAGACGAAAGAAAGAGGAATAGGTGATAGGCCTTAGGCCATAGGCACTAGGGGGGAGTATGACGGAAAGGAGAAGGGATAATTAGAGAATTAGCAAAATTGAAAATGAGAAAATGGGTGATGTGGGGGGGGGGGCTTAGGCCATAGGTACTAGGGGATAACCTCCCTCTTTACACATACCCAGCTATCGCTGGCTACCTCCAAAGGGGGAATGTAGTGACGGAAAAGGGAAGAGATAGGGGTATGGTAGGATAAAATTATAGAAAGAGTTGGTAGTGAACGGTTAAACAGTGGATAGCTTAACAGTGAATAGTTAAAAATTGAAAATAGAAAAATAATCGAAAGTAAGATAGAGATGAGATAAAGGTGTGTTATGTTAAAATTAAGGATTTTTCAGCTTAAATCAAAAAAAAGAAAATAATTCATTGCTAATTGGAAAATAGTTTTTACCTTTGTGGCGTTAAAAGAACTATAATAATAATTTACCAACTCCATTAACAAACATTATTTTAACCGATGAAAAAGTTACCCTTTTTAATTTGGGGGCTATTGCTGTCTTTCTTCAGTACAGCTATAGCCCAAGAGCTCGATACCATTCGCTATAACCAATATGGCGTGGCAGTCGATAGAAAAGAACTTCGCTCAGAGGCACGTAACAACATTTTGGTTTTTGAATCAAAACATCAGAACTATAAGTTTTGGTTTGACAACCGTGTGCAAGTGGATGCTGCTACGTTTTTTGGTGCTAAGAGCGATTACGACAAGATAGGCAACGGTGCTTCTATTCGCCGTGCTCGATTTGCCGTAAAGGCACAAGTTACCAAAGATTGGTACGGTGAAGTGGACGTTGATTTCGCCGATGGTATTTTTGAACTTAAAGATGCTATCGTGGAATACGACGGAATTAAGAACGTAGCCTTGAAAGTGGGGAACTTCAAAGAAGATTTCTCGATGGAGCAAACTACCAGTTCGCGTTACTTAACCTTTATGGAACGCCCTATGGTGTGTAAAGCCTTAGTGCCGTCACGACATTTGGGTATTCAAGGAGAGTACTTGCGCGACCATTTTAGGGCTTCGCTTGGTATGTTTTTGCAACGAGTGGCTGGCGTTGAGGAAGTGACCAATGAGCAAGACAACAACAAAGATTACGGACGTAACCAAGGGTATTCAATCACCAGTAAAGTGGGCTGGATGCCTTATACCGAAGACCGTATGCAAGGTTGTTATTTAGGAGTTAAGGGGTCTTACCGCACTCCTAAGACTGATGTAGTGCCTAAGGATTACGGAGGAGCGCGTTTCAGTACCCGCAACTCTACCTCGATTAATCGCAAAAAGTACTTAGACACTGATGTTATACCCAATGTAGACCACGAATGGTTGCGCGGGGTAGAAGCTGCTGCTTACTACGGAGGCTTCCGCGTACAAGGGGAATGGATAGGCGACCACGTTACTACGGAAGCAACCTATTACAATTTTACGGGTTGGTATGTGCAAGCAGCGTATTTGCTCTTTGGTGGGAAACAGAAGTTTAATGTATCGGAAGGTGAGTTTACTCAGCCTACCCGAGGCAAGGAATGGGGTGATGTGGAACTGGCAATGCGCTGTGATTACCTCAGCTTGAACGACAAAGACGTGTATGGTGGTTCAGGAGCAAACTTCACTACGGGGCTGAACTTTTATGTGAATAACAACGTGAAAATAGCTCTGAACTATCAGTATACTAACAACGACCGTTATGCAAACGGCAGAGGCAAACTGATTATTGGACACGATGCCACAGGAGCCCCAACTACCGATTATAAAAAAGCGGTGGAAGGCAAAGGCAAAGGCGGTGTGAGCTACCATATGCTCGCTATGCGCTTTGAAATTAATTTCTAAACATTCACCTTTTAAACCATTACTAAAATGAAAAGTTTAAGATACATACTTCTATTAATGTTGGTCATTACAGCAGGTTGTGTGAAAGATGCAGTGTACGAGGGAGCTTCGACTATTGAATCGGTGAAGCTTACTCCCGCAGCCCCTACCTCAACTGACAATGTGGTGGTAACCGCTGTAATCGCTCCGGGACTACAAGCACCTTCGACAGTAACTTTGGTTTACAACGCAGGAGCAGGCAACCAAACCGTAACGATGACAGGCAAGAACAATACTTTTACAGGGACTATTCCGGCACAAGCCGATAAGACAAAAGTAACCTACAAAGTAACAGTAGTGAATACCGCAGGATTTTCGACCGTAAAAGAAAGTAGCTATGTGGTAGGCGATAAGCCTTCGGACTACACTAAATTGGTTCTTAACGAGCTTTACGGAGCAGGTGCCGATGCCGAAAAATTTATAGAACTTTACAACAACGGCGACACTCCTATCAAACTAAAAGACGTAACCATTAAAAAAGACGAAGAACTTACGTGGACGGGTATTGAGGGTGAAGTGGTAGCCCCTCACTCACATTTTGCTATCGTAGGCGCCAAAGGTACTACCCCGAGAGGGTTTAGTTCGGGTTTTTCGAGCAAGAAAAATGTGCTTATAGAGCTTTACAGCCCTGAGGGAACTAAGCTTAACACCTTTCAACGAGGTGAAAAAGGCGATGGTTGGGGCAAAGTGAGTCTTGCGGCAGTTACGAAATCGTGGAGCCGATGTCCTGATGGTACAGGTAAATTTATGCAAGCAGACCCAACTCAAGGAAAAGCGAATCCTGCGACAGGAACAGAAGATGAGACTGTTAAGCAGTGAGAGAGGAGGAGAGTAGGGACGGTTATTGTAGGGAAATATTACAAAATAAGCGATTAAACAATAAATGATATAAAAACATAATTATGGCAAAAGAAGAATTAAAGATAGGCGAAATTTCTAAACCGCGTTTTGAGTTTCGCAGTTTTGGGCGTTGCTTTGCTAAACAAGCCGAGCGTATGGCACGCCTAAGTGTACCTGTTCCTGAAAAAGTATGGGAACGCCACAGTACCGAAACCTATATTGTGAGTAGGACTAACGATGTGAACAACACTAAAATTCGCGATGGTAAGATGGACATCAAAACCTTTGTACAAAAGGTAGATGGCTTAGAACAATGGAACCCACTGATGAAAGGAGAGTTCCCCATCTCGGCAAAAGTGCTTAAAGAAGAGGTATTCTCCGCTTTTAAAGTGCAAGGAATGCCTGAGCTTACCAAAGGAGAATACACCTTAGGAGAGTTCTTACAGATGGTGGAAGCACACCCCGACTTGCAAGCAGTAACCGTTGAGAAGGTGCGTTTTGGTTATATGGTGAACAATACCATTTGCGAAACCGGTAACGTATATATCAATGGGGCTTTGGTGAAAACCATTAACTCAGAGTCTACCGAGATAGAAGATATAAAGAAAACCATTGCCGATTGCGGGTTAGAAGGAGTAGAGAACATCAACTACTTGCAAGCGATTAAACGCGTGATTGGAATGATACATAAACCCTTAGCAAATTAAGTTATGGCACAAGAAATAGAAAGAAAATTTATGGTGAAGAGCGATGCCTATAAAGCGGCATCGTTTAAGGCGACTCGTATCACCCAAGGTTATTTGAGCTCCGTTCCCGAACGCACCGTGAGAGTGCGCATAAAAGGCGATAAAGGGTTCATTACCATAAAAGGCATCGGTAATGAAAGTGGTGCAAGCCGGTTTGAATGGGAAAAGGAAATACCCGTAGCTGAAGTGCAAGAGCTATTGAAGCTATGCGAACCAGGTATTATTGACAAGACACGTTATTTGGTAAAGAACGGCGACTATTGTTTTGAGATTGACGAGTTCTATGGAGACAATGAAGGACTTGTAATGGCAGAGATTGAATTACCCGACGAGAAAGCTACTTTTGCCCGTCCTGAGTGGTTGGGAGAAGAAGTAACAGGAGACAAGCGTTATTACAATTCAATGTTAATGAAGAACCCTTATAAAAACTGGAAATGACAAACAATACCGACCACACGCCACCCTTTGACCCTTTGGATATGAATAACTATCATATCGAAAAGTTGCCAAAGGTACAAAAAACAGGGGTAGAGCGGTTCCTCCAACGCATTGGAGGACCGCTTGCTATCCTCGCCTTTGTGCTTATTTACTGGGTAGCCAATATTTCGTTTATCAACCGGATTGATACCAATGAGAAGACGACACCGCTTACAGAATCGGCGATGGCTCGGTATGCCCAAATAGAAAAGGCTAAAACCAAACAAGTAACAGCTACAATGAAGGGAGAAAAAAAACTCTCGGACGAGCAAAAAGTAACCCTACAACAGGCAATACACAACGAGTTTATACACATTAACTACGCGATGCTGGCTATTTTTGTAGCTGCTATTATTTTATGGATTACCGAAGCAATCCCCAATTACCTCACTTCATTACTGGTAATACTGGGCATTGTACTCTGTGGAGTCACGACCGACAAGACGGCATATGCTCAATTAGGACACCCTGTGATGTGGCTCAATATCCTTTCGTTTATCTTAGCGAGTATGTTAGTAAAAACGCAGGTGGCGAAGCGATTTGCTTTGTGGTTTGTGTTGAAGTTTGGCAGAAATTCGGGAGGTATTATACTGAGTTTTATTATTATTAACTTAGTACTATCGGCATTTATTTCGGCAACTACTGCCAAAGCTGCTATACTGTTGCCTATCTTTATGGTAATAGCCGCTATCTACGGGGCTACGGGAGGAGAACACCGCAATAACTTCGGTAGGAATTTGATATTGCAGAACCTTTTTCAAATCAATTTAGGAGCTAATGCCTTCTTGACAGGCTCAGGGGCAGCCCTTTTAGCGGGCTCTCTTATAGCAGGAGCTATGGGTATAGGCTCTTTTAGTTATCAGGATTGGTTTAAAGCAGCCTTTCCGATGAGCGTGTTACTTATTCTCATAGCGTGGTTCGTAGGCTCGAAAATATATTTTCCACTGAAAAAAGAAGAGCGCGTACCACAGATTGAAGGAGGTATGGAAAGGCTTAGAGAAGAGCTCAATAAGCTTGGCAAAATGAAGTTTGAGGAATATAAAGCGATTGCTATTTTTCTTTGTGTACTCATTTTGTGGGCTACTGATAAGCAACACGGTATCAACCAAACAGCAGTAGCTTTTATGGGTGCCGTAGTAGCCTTGCTTCCGGGCGTAGGCGTAGTGAAATGGAACGATGTAGACATTCCTTGGCACTTGCTATTGTTCTCGGCAGGTGCTTATACCTTAGGGGCAGGACTTGACGCGACGGGTTTACCTGGCACGCTCATCGATGCACTTTTTGGTAGTTTAGGGATTACTCAAGCCACTCCGTTTTGGGTATTGTATATGATACTCACAGGAGGGATTTTGCTTTTCTCGCTTATATTTCAATCTAAAACAATGCTTACCCTCATATTCATTCCTATTGCCATAGGGGTAGCTCAGAAAAACGGGTATCCGATTATGAGTCTTGCTTTCCCGGTGGCAATGCTCGTGGGACACGTGTATGTACTGCCCTTTAACAGTAAACCTGCTGCCCTGCTGTACACTACCAATCAATACAGCTGGAGCGATACCTTCAAGTTTGGTATTACGATGATGTTTATCAGTTGGTTGATGATACTCTTGTGGGGCGAAACGGTATTGCGGTGGTATGGGTTTACCAATGGAGTGTTCTTTTAATACCACAAAGCCAATAATGCCAATAATGCCAATTACTGAAGGTAAAAGATAAAAGGTAAGATAAAGATAACTCTTAAAAAGAGTGCTGGGTTTTGGGTGTAGGCGCATCAATTATAAAATCATAATACCTCCAAAGAGTATTTAATTCTTTGGAGGTATTTTCTGTAAAAAAGCGCTGTAATTCTATAGTCATAGATATAACAATAGACTCGCGCCAGTGGTATTTTGCTAATCTGCTGTTATTTTAAAGCTTCTTTCACTTCTTTTTCGAGGTTTTCTATACGGTTCTTTAAATCATCTGATAACTTTTGAACAGAACTTTTTAACTTTTTCAGATTGAACGAAAGTACTACAGAAGAAATACCTGTGAAGATAAACGCTAAACCTGTGAACACTACTAATGAGATACCTGTAAAGATAGGATTAGCAATCAAAATGAACGAAAGGATAATACCCAATACGCTTACTATGGCTAGGTTACCCCAATTCAGTACACCAGCTTCTTTTACTTCGAAGGCAAAACCGAGTAACTGAAACGAACGGAATAACAATGTGAATCCTACTACCAATGGTAATATAAACATTGATAGGGCGGGATACATAAGTAAAAAAATACCCATTATTAATGAAATGAGTCCGCTTACCAAATACCAACCCCAACCGTTGAGATTTTTAGTATTCTGTAGAGCAAAGAAGGATTCAGTAATCCCTGATATTAAGAATGAGAGACTAAAGAGTATTGAAAGGGTAAGATAAGAAGCTTGTGGAGATATAATTACCCCTATACCACAAAGAATGAACAAAATCCCTAAAATAAGGGGAATGTACCAGTGTTTTACTGGTCTTCTGATGGATTTGAAAAAATACAACATAACTTTATCATTTATAATTTAATGACACAAAGGTAAGAATATTTTATTGATTAGCAAAAATATTTACAAATAAAAGATTAAAAATATAGTTGTTTTGTCAGTTATGCAGTTTATTCGTTAATTATAAAAGCTTGATAAGAAAAGGGTCTGTCCCAAAAGTTTTGTTCTGTGAGGGCGATTGGCAAATCGCCCCTACAATATAACTAGAAGAAATTGATTATCAAGGTAATCAACTTTTCCAAAGTCTGAAACTTTGGAAAAGTGTAGCGACGCAAATGCGATTTTAAGACTTTTCGGGCAGTCTCAGTAATTGATATAACAAGATAGACACAAATTGCAAACTCGCACTAGCAAATAAATTTGATACGTTTGACTTATATCTAAAATTAACAAATTGGCTAATTGACAAATTATTCCTATCTTTGCACCCAAATAGAAACGAATGACACTGAAAAAAACTATATATTTCCTTATAGGATTGCTATTTCCCTTGCTGAGTTGGGCACAAGAAGACGATAGTGCGAACAACAATCAGGAGGGAGGGGTAACCTTTAAGTCGTTGCGTCCTAAAAAGAAGAAAGACAGCATTACTTTCACTGCACGCGATTACAAAATTATTACTTATACCCGCGATACCACCTCGGTAGATACTTCGCTTACGATGCAAAAGTATTACCTGAACAACGAGTGGGGAAAGGATATGTTTGGCAAGATGCCTTTCTCGAATATGGGGCAACCTTATAATACACTCTCTTACGACTTCCGCCGTCAGGATTACCTGCCTTCGATGGGGGCAGAAGCTAAAAAACAACTCTACCTCACTCCCGAAGAGGTAACTTATTACCATTTGCCTACGCCACTTACTGAGTTTACTTACAAGAGCGGTATGGAACAAGGTCAGTTTTTGAACACCCTTTTTTCAATCAATCTACAGCCCAACCTCAATATCTTTGTCGCTTACAAAGGTTTGCGTTCCTTGGGTAAATACCAACGCATCTTGGTGAGTAATGGCAATTTTAGAGCGGGCTTTTCCTACGTATCGCCTAACAAGAAATACACTGCCTTTGCGCACTTTGCCTCTCACGATATCACCAGTCAGGAGAATGGAGGTATCGTTACCCCCGAGCAGTTTGAGGGTGGTGAAAAACAGTTTAAAAACCGTGCGACAATAGACGTGCAATTGCTCAATGCCGAGAATATTCGTGAGAGCAAGCGTTATTTTTTGCAACACGATTACGCCTTCTTACGCAACCGCGATTCGCTAGCTTCGTACAAGCAGATACGCTTCCGCCATTTGTTTAGCTACGAAACTGAACATTATACTTATGACGAAACCCAAAGCAACAGTTATTTTGGAGATGCCTATGTACCCCAAAATCTGCACGACAAGGCACGCTTGAAAAAGATGATCAACCGTTTGGGAGTAGAGCTCGAATTGCCCTATCTGGGTAGGACTTTCCTCTTTGGAAATGCTTATTTCTACAATTATTACTTCCAGAATGCTTACTACGTATCAGGAGTGTTGCAACGCCGACAAATTAAGGATACTGACCTGAGTTTAGGTGTGCAATGGCATAAGAAAGTGGGTGGTTTCAGCATAGAGGCAGAAGGTGAACAGACATTTGTAGGCAAGATGACAGGTACTAGACTCAGCGGGAAACTTGCTTATGCTTTTGACGATAAGAACAGCATCACCGCAGGAGCTGAATTGCATTCGGCTATGCCTAATTTTAATTATTTGCTATATCAAAGCGACTATAAGCAGTTTAATTGGGATAACTATACTTCGTTTAACAAACAGAATACCCAGACCCTCTATGGCGATTTGAAAACCCAATGGGGGAATGCGTCGCTCAGTCTTACCAATCTTAACAACTACACTTATTTTCAAGAAGAAATCTTAGGGAAAGTGCGTCCTGAGCAGTACAGCAACAATATACAATATTTACAACTAAAAGTACAAAAAGAGTTCAGATTTGGTAAATGGGGCTTAGATAACACTATGCTTTACCAACAAGTGGTACAAGACAGCAATATTTTGAATGTGCCTACTTTCGTGACTCGCAATAGTTTTTACTTTGCATCACACTTGTTCAACAAGGCAATGTACTTACAAACGGGTATAGGGTTTAATTACTTCACCAAATATTACTCCAATCAGTACAATCCTCTTTTAGGAGAATTTGCTGTACAGACGGCAGAGAAGACGGGAAACTTTCCGATGTTTGACTTTTTTCTCAATGCCAAAGTGCGTACGATGCGCATTTTCTTTTCCTTAGAACAATGGCAAGTGCCTGTGAGCAACTGGCTAAAAATAGGAAATCCTTACAACTATTATTCTGCACCACGTCAGCCGTATAGAGATTTTATTATTCGATTGGGAATTAAGTGGGACATTTTTAGTTAAGGGTTAAGAGTTGAAAGGCAAGAAAAATAACGAATAAAATCTATATGACTAAAAAGACAATTTTCGATACACAAGTATTAGGACATCCAGCGGGGCTGTTCGTGCTTTTCTTTACAGAAATGTGGGAGCGTTTTTCGTTTTATGGAATGCGCGTACTGCTCATCAACTTTCTTACGATGACGCTTATAGGGTATAACCCAGGATGGGCGTGGAGTACTGAAAACGCAGGAGCACTCTTTGGTACGTATGTTATGCTTCTTTATCTCACTCCTATACTTGGAGGTATAATAGCCGATAAGATTACCGGCTACCGCTGGACAGTAATCATAGGGGCGGTTATTATCACCTTAGGACACGTATCAATGGCTTTTGAAACTGAGGTTTCGCTCTATTTGGGGCTTGCACTTTTGGTGATAGGAACGGGCTTTTTCAAACCTAATATGGTGTCATTTGTATCGGAAATGTACAAAGACCTACCCGAGAAGAAAGATGCTGCTTATACCATCTTCTATATGGGAGTAAATTCTGGAGCTTTCTTTGGAATGATGCTTTGCGGTTACTTAGCAGAACGCATCGGGTGGAGTTGGGGTTTCGGTTTAGCAGGAGTGTTTATGCTCTTGGGGACTATACAGTTTTGGTTTGCCAAACCTTTATTTGGTTCAATAGGAAGTGAGCCTCGCAAACAAGAAAAAAAAGAGACTACAAGTGATGCAAAACAAGAAGAGGAAAAACTCAATCCGTTTACTACCTTAGATAAGATATTGGTAGCGCTTTCGGCAATCATAGGTATTGGCTATGCACTAAACGACCCTCTCTCGAAAATATGGAATATTGACCTCTTTGGGTGGGCTGCTACCTCAGGGCTTAAAGGGCAATATGTGATGGTGATTGTAGGCTTAATAGCTTTCTTTTACCTGATAGGAAGTCGCATAATGCGTTATACTACGATAGTGCGCAACCGTATGCTTACCGTGGTCATCTTTGCCTTTTTTGTGGTGTTTTTTTGGTTGTCGTTTGAACAAGGAGCTTCGTCTTTAGTGATTTTTGCACGGGACAATATAGAACGTGAATTACAGGGTAATTGGGCAGTACTTTACAATATTTTCAATGCACTACTCACCGTGATTCCACTATTACTGATTACTTACGTACTTTTCCTTTTGGTAAAGAAAACCTACAAAAAGATATTTCCTGCCGTAGTAATGTTATTGCTGTGCTTTAGTCTTGTATGGGGCATTGCTTCGTGGATGCTACAACGCGACTTCAAAACTACAGCTTACAGTGTGAGTTATCAAGCCTATGAACAAACCGATACACAGGGAAGAACTACTTATATCCCTATTACTGAAGAAAACAGAGTCGCTCGCCCTGATTTGAAAATCGTAGAACGTACTACTATCATAGGAGTAGCTGATTATGACCTAAAAGTAGGACAAGAGATAAAATTGCTGAGCAAGAACAACAAAAACACTTCGTTTGGCTATGTAGATGCCGAAAAGGAACAGTGGGCAAAACAGAGAGGAGCAGAGCTCAATACCGATAACGGGCTGATAGTTGCGCAAGTGAAAGAAGAGCGCGATAACTGGGTAGAGACGACTGTATCGTGGTTTTCTATCCTGAATTCTTTCTTCATTATTGCCTTAGCGAGCTTATTCTCACGTTGGTGGGATAGCAAGTATAATCCACCTGCTGCGATGAAATACGGTATCGGACTGCTGATGCTCTCAGTAGGGTTTGGTTTACTCGCCTTAGGCTCTCACGGGGTAACTCACGGAGTAAAGGTGAGTATGTTATGGCTTGTATTTGCTTATATGTTTAACACTATGGGTGAGTTGTGCTTATCGCCAGTGGGGCTTTCGTACGTCTCGAAACTCGTACCTGCACGAATGATAGCATTTATGTTTGGGGTATGGTACCTCGCTGTAGCTATTGGTCATAAATTAGCAGCTGTACTGGGCGGACAGATAGAGAATATCACCCGTGAGTACAGTTTGAGTACTTTCTTTTTGATATTTACCATTGTGCCTGCTGTAGCAGGGGTACTCATTATTCTTATCAATCCGTTTGTGAAGAAACTGATGCACGGAGTGAAGTAAGTGAGTTCTATTCTTGTGGAGAATATTTATTTTACTAAATAAAAAATAGTACACCTAAGACAAATATAAATATTTAATTATGAAAAAACTTCTCTTTTTACTCCTACTTCCCTTGGCAATGCAAGCACAACCACTGGTCGAGAAAACGCCACCTGATTATATCAAAACGATTATCTTCAAAGCTAACGGCAACGATAAAAACCAATTCCCGATCGTACGCCGTAACGAATCGTTTAGCTTGCAGTTCGATGACCTCGGGGGGAATGAGGAGACTTATTACTACAAAATCACCCATTGCAACGCCGATTGGTCTGCCTCATCTCTGCTGAAAAGTGAATATCTTAAAGGCATTGATAACCAACCGGTACAGCCAGAGAGTAACTCCTACGGCACCCTGCAAGGCTATTCGCATTACCGCCTTACTTTTCCTAATGAACTTACTAAAATTACTCTCAGTGGTAACTATATGCTCTCTATCACCGATAGTTATGGCACAGAGCTCTTTTCACGCCGATTTGTGCTTTATACACCCCAAGTAAATGTACTCACCGAAATAAAACGCGCTCGGGATTTGCAGTATTTCGATACCCAACAAGTGGTACAGTTCACTATTAAGCAGAAAGATTTCAGACTTGATAATCCCAATGTAGCGGTGAAAGTAGCCATACTGCAAAACTACCGTTGGGATACGGCTATCACAGGTGTAAAACCTCAGTACGTGATGGGCAACGACCTCGTGTATCGCTACGACCGCGAAACGGCTTTCTGGGGAGGCAATGAATACTTCTATTTTGATAGCAAGGATATACAGGTGCCTGCATCGGGAGTCTATCGTTTGGATAGAAGCAAATGGGTAAATAGCTACTTGTTTACCAATGTAAGCCGTGCGAGCAATGTCTATACCTATTACCCCGATATCAATGGCGATTTCTTGGTAACCACTATCAACGGAATGAACCCCAGCAACGAAGCCGATTACACCCAAGTACATTTTGCCTTAGAAGGGAAATCTACTTTTTGGGGGAAAGAAGTGTATGTATACGGCAAGTTTAGCAACTACGAACTCCGTGAGGAATACAAACTCACCTATGACGAAAAAGACGGTCTTTTCAAAGGAAAAGTACTTCTTAAACAGGGATTTTACAACTATAAGTTTGCTACCAAAGCAGGCAACACAGTTGATTTCAACGAAATAAGTGGTAATTTTCAACAAACTGAAAACACTTACCTCGTGCTCGTGTACTACCGCGCTCCTGGGGCTCTCTATGACGAAGTAGTAGGTATTGGCTCTGCTTCTAGTACTAATATCACAAAATAAGTGGTAGTACGACAGGCAGTTTATACATTACTACACTTTGGCAAAGTTGATTTCATTAATCATTAAACATTAATCATTATATCAATGTCTTCTCCTTTAGCAGAACGTATGCGCCCCACTTCCTTAGCGCAATATGTGGGACAAGAGCACTTAGTTGGAGCTCAAGGGGCTTTGCGCCAACAGATAGAACGCGGTCTCTTGCCATCGCTTATCTTTTGGGGTCCCCCAGGTACGGGTAAAACTACGCTGGCAAACATCATTGCGCACCAAAGCAACCGCGCTTTCTATACCTTGAGTGCCATTAGTTCGGGGATTAAGGAAGTGCGCGAAGTAATTGACCAAAGCAAACAAAGTGGTGGACTCTTCACTACCCAAAACCCTATCGTTTTCATAGACGAAATTCATCGATTTAACAAAACCCAACAAGATTCCCTTTTGCAGGCTGTTGAAAAAGGTTGGATTACCCTCATTGGGGCGACTACTGAGAACCCCAGTTTTGAGGTGATTCCTGCCTTGCTCTCTCGTTGCCAAGTGTATATACTGAACGCCTTTGAGCGCAAAGATTTAGAACAACTGCTTCACAATGCCATTACCCAAGATGCTATTCTTAAAACTAAAACTATTAAACTGCAAGAAACTGAAGCTCTTTTGCGACTCTCAGGTGGCGACGGGCGCAAATTGTTGAACACTTTTGAGCTCATTGTCAATGCGACTCCTGAAGGTGAACCAGTCGTGATTACGAACGACAGCGTCCTCAGATTGGTGCAGAAAAACACCGTACTCTACGACAAAACAGGTGAACAGCATTACGATATCATTTCGGCTTTTATCAAATCAATACGGGGCAGTGACCCTAATGGCGCAGTCTATTGGTTGGCACGAATGATTGAAGGCGGTGAAGATGTGAAGTTTATCGCACGCCGTATGCTCATTCTCGCTTCGGAAGACATTGGCAATGCGAACCCTACGGCAATGATTTTGGCAAACAACACCTTTCAAGCAGTAACCACCATTGGTTACCCCGAGGCGCGTATTATCCTCAGTCAGTGTGCTATATATCTCGCTTCTTCGCCTAAGAGCAACGCTTCTTATAAGGCAATTAACAAAGCCCAACAAGTGGTAAAGCAAACAGGCGACCTGAGTGTACCTATCCACTTGCGCAATGCCCCTACCAAACTGATGAAAGAGCTCGGCTATGGCAAAGACTACCAATATGCTCACGACTACGCTCATAACTTTGCCTTTCAGGATTATTTGCCTGATGAATTGCAAGGCGAAACCTTTTATGAACCTTCTGATAATCCACGTGAAAATGCCCTGCGCGACTATCTCAAAAAACTCTGGGGCGAGCGATATGGGTACTGAAATTAGCAAATTAGAAAATGAGGGAATTAGAAAATGAGGTAAAAGCCAATAATGCCAGAAATACTGATAATTAACTTTGCCAAAGGTGCGAGCCGCACAGGCAAAAACTTTGGCAAAGTGTGTACCCCTAAAAGTGACACAGCTGAGCTTTCGGAAAGAAACGGAGAAGTTCGGAAGAGGGGAGGGAGGATTTTTGGTGAAAAAAGGCTATAAGGAGGGTGGGGTTAGCTTATAGAGAGCTTATAGGAAGCTTATACGAATCTTGGACGATTGGTATAGAAAGGGTGTATAAAGAGTTAATAGTGAGGGGTTAAGAGTTAAGAGAGAGAAGCAGTTTTGAGGGTAATAAATCGAAAGGAAAGCAAAGATGAGGTGAATAGATGGACGAGAAAAGACTATAAAATTTTGAATTCAGATTTTAGTATTTAGAGTCTCTGAGCTATGTGCGTGAAATAATTTTTACTTTTCAGTTTTCTTCACTATCTTTGCACTCTTATTTATGGTTAAATCAAATGAAATTCAATATAGTTTCTGACTTTGCCCCTACGGGCGACCAACCTCAGGCTATCGACCAATTGGTAAAAGGTATAGAGCACAACGATAAGTACCAAGTGCTATTAGGCGTTACGGGCTCTGGAAAGACTTTTACTATCGCTAATGTGGTGGAACGCATTCAACGTCCTACTCTTGTATTAGCACATAATAAGACGCTGGCAGCTCAGTTGTATTCTGAATTTAAGGCTTTCTTCCCAAATAACGCTGTAGAATACTTCGTTTCTTACTACGACTACTATCAGCCGGAAGCCTATATACCTTCCACAGGGACTTATATCGAAAAAGACCTCTCTATTAACGATGAAATTGAAAAACTGCGCCTTAGTACGACCTCTGCTTTGCTGTCCGGCAGGCGCGATGTATTGGTTGTGGCATCGGTGTCGTGTTTGTATGGTATCGGTAACCCTGTGGAATTTCAAAAGAACGTAATCACCCTCAAACAGGGCGATATACTCCCCCGTACCAAGCTGATGCATCGATTGGTACAAAGTCTCTATGCCCGCACGACCGCCGAATTTAGGCACGGCAACTTCCGCATCAAGGGCGATGTGCTTGATGTCTTCCCAGGTTATGACGACAACGCTTTCCGCATTCACTTCTTTGGCGATGAAATTGAAGAAATAGAACAGTTTGACCCTACTACTAATCACGTGTTAGACCATTACCAGAGCCTCAATATCTACCCCGCTAATATGTTTGTTACTTCTCCCGATATTCTCCAAAAAGCGATATGGAATATTCAACAAGATTTGGTGAAGCAAGTAGAGTTCTTTGAGGCTTTAGGCAAACCCTTAGAAGCCAAACGGCTGAAAGAACGCACTGAGTTCGACCTCGAGATGATACGGGAATTAGGCTATTGTTCGGGTATTGAGAACTACTCTCGCTATTTGGACGGTAGAGAACCAGGCACACGTCCGTTTTGCCTCATAGATTACTTCCCCGATGATTTCTTGATGGTGATTGACGAGAGTCACGTAACTGTCTCACAAGTGCACGCGATGTATGGAGGCGACCGCAGTAGAAAGGAGAATCTCGTGGAATATGGTTTCCGATTGCCCGCAGCGATGGACAACCGTCCGTTGAAATTCGAGGAGTTTGAAGCGCTACAAAACCAAGTGATTTACGTGAGTGCTACCCCTGCCGATTATGAGCTCCAGCAAACACAAGGCGTGTACGTAGAGCAGGTAATACGCCCCACTGGGTTGCTCGACCCCGAAATAGAAGTGCGCCCCAGTACCAATCAAATAGATGATTTGGTAGAAGAAATACAACTGCGCACCGAGAAAGACGAGCGTATATTGGTAACCACCCTCACCAAGCGAATGGCGGAAGAGCTTACCAAATACCTCACTCGCATTGGTATTAGGTGTCGTTACATTCACAGTGATGTGGATACATTGGAACGCGTGGAGATTATGCAAGACCTGCGCAAAGGACTCTTTGATGTGCTCATAGGGGTGAACCTCCTCCGTGAGGGCTTAGACCTGCCCGAAGTGTCGCTCGTCGCTATCCTCGATGCCGACAAAGAAGGCTTTTTGCGTTCCACTCGTTCGCTCACTCAAACCGTAGGACGGGCTGCCCGCAATGTGAATGGTAAGGCAATAATGTACGCCGACAAGATTACTGACAGTATGCAGCGCACTATCGATGATACTAATTATCGTCGCGAAAAGCAAATGAACTACAACAAGGCGCACGACATCACGCCTCAGCCTTTGCACAAGAAGATAGAGAATAGCCTCAGCAAGAGCCCTATAACCGAATTTCACTACGATCCTTCGTTTAAAGAGCGCACAGCTGCCGAAGCGCAATCGGTATATTTATCGGCTAAGGAGTTGGAAAAGAAAATCAAAGAAACCCGCAAACAGATGGAGGTAGCTGCCAAAGAGCTGGATTTTGTAAAAGCTGCACAGTACAGAGATGAGCTAAAGAAATTGCAGGAATTAGCAAATTAGCAAATGAGAAAATGAGAAAATGAGCAAAGTGTGGTGATTTGGTAATTTAGGAATTTTGGTGTAATTTTGCACTCTAATACATTAAGAGATAAAAAAAATGCAAAATGGTATTTATGCAAAGATAACTACCACGAAGGGAGTTATTTTACTTCGTCTTACTTATGAGAAAACGCCTGCTACGGTAGGGAATTTTGTAGCTCTTGCAGAAGGGAAAATGAAGAACTCACAAAAACCACTTGGTACGCCTTATTACGATGGACTTACTTTTCACCGAGTGATTCCTAACTTTATGATACAAGGAGGCTGTCCGTTAGGGACCGGTACAGGAGACCCAGGTTATCGTTTTGACGATGAATTTCACCCAGAGCTCAAACACAATAAAGCAGGAGTCATTTCGATGGCGAATGCGGGACCAGGTACGAATGGGAGTCAGTTTTTCATTACACACGTAGCCACCCCTTGGCTAGACAACAAGCATACGGTGTTTGGTGAAGTTGTGGAAGGACAAGAAGTAGTAGATGCGATTGCACAAGGTGATAAGATTGAAAAAGTAGAAATAGTAAGAGTAGGAGAGGAGGCAGAAAAATGGGACGCCTTAAAAGCCTTCAATGATTTTAATGAAGCCAAAGCAGCTCGTTTGGCTGAAGAGAAACGCAAAGCCGAAGAAGCCTTTACCAAAGAAGTAGTGGGCTTTGAGAAAACGAATAGTGGTTTATATTACCAAATTACCCACAAGGGTAATGGTAAAAAAGCAGAAGCAGGGCAAAAAGTAGCCGTGCACTATACAGGTATGTTGCTTGACAAGACCGTGTTTGATAGTTCTTATCGCAGGAAAGAACCACTACAGTTTACTGTAGGTGTTGGACAAGTGATTGCAGGTTGGGATGAAGGAATATTACTTCTTCACGAAGGAGATAAAGCCCGATTGGTAATCCCATCAGAACTCGCTTATGGCAGTCGTGGTGCGGGAGGCGTAATACCACCTAATGCACCTCTTATTTTTGATGTAGAATTAGTATCAGTAGGGTAACCTTATTTTTTATTAAAGAAGAGTATTTAGCTATTAAGCCATTTACTCTTCTTAAAGTTTTTGCCTCTTCTTATTAAGTAAGCGTGATAGGCACTAGGGATATCGTTTTGCCATTTGGGCAACAGAAGCAAGATGAGAATTACATCTAATTGTGAGAAGAGCCCCCAATAAATACCTAATTGCAAGGGAAATCCTCCGTGACCAAAGCCTATGAGGGAGATAAATGCTGTAAGTAAGCATAAGCCCCACAACTTGGAGAGAAAAGCGTGAGTACAGGTTTCTTTGCCAAACTTCAAAAAACTAATAGTATAACATAACCCTTCCATTATAAAAATAGCGATTACTTCATACCGATACGTCTTTATGAGCTCAGGGTTGAGATGATAACACGCTATTCCTATAGAGAGCCAGAATACTAAATCTGTTTGGCTATCCATTCGTCGCATTTTTACTGTACTAATACCCATTTGCCTTGCGATAATCCCATCGAAAATATCGGAGAGCAAGCCGAGGATAATGAAAACTATAATCCATAGCCTTGCTATTGATTCTTCAGTGTAATAAGAAAAGATCAGTATGGTAGGGGCTAATAAAAAACGGAAGGCTATTAGTAAGTAAGGTGTCTTCATTTTAATAAGTTCTTATGAGAACAAAAATACAATATTTTTCTAATATACAAAAAAATATATATCTTTTGGTAAATTAGCAGATTATGTATTATATCACACTTGAGTACTAAAATTATTATGATAGGATAGTTTGGAAACTACTTATAGAGGTTAGAGATAAAAATATGAATGTATGTTTAACTGTTGGTAGTTAGTTGTAAGAGGAGAAAAGCGTGTTAGAAAACACTAAGAAGCCCAAAAATGATTATAATATTAGTATTAATAATCAACTACTTACTAAAACACATAAAACTTTTTTGAAAAAAAAAACGTATAAAAATTTTGGAGGTAAAGAAAAAGGTTATACCTTTGCACCCGCAAAAGAGGAGAGTAGTGCCTTTGGAGCGGAAAGAACAACACGTACCTTGACATAATGTTGTACAGCACAAAGAAGATTTAAAGAATTGAGTGAAACCTGAAGTCAATAACTTAAGAATCGGTTAGAAGATATAAAAGATTTTAACGATGAAGAGTTTGATCCTGGCTCAGGATGAACGCTAGCGGCAGGCCTAACACATGCAAGTCGAGGGGGAAGTTACTTTCGGGTGACTGAGACCGGCGTACGGGTGCGTAACGCGTATACAATCTGCCTTTCACTGGGGGATAGCCCGAAGAAATTTGGATTAATACCCTATGGTATAAGAGCACGGCATCGTGCACTTATTAAAGCTACGGTGGTGAAAGATGAGTATGCGTTCTATTAGCTAGTTGGAGAGGTAACGGCTCCCCAAGGCTATGATAGATAGGGGTTCTGAGAGGGATGTCCCCCACACTGGTACTGAGATACGGACCAGACTCCTACGGGAGGCAGCAGTGAGGAATATTGGACAATGGTCGGAAGACTGATCCAGCCATGCCGCGTGCAGGATGACGGCCTTATGGGTTGTAAACTGCTTTTGTAAGGGAAGAATAAGGGCTACGCGTAGTTTGATGACGGTACCTTATGAATAAGCATCGGCTAACTCCGTGCCAGCAGCCGCGGTAATACGGAGGATGCGAGCGTTATCCGGAATCATTGGGTTTAAAGGGTCTGTAGGCGGGCTTGTAAGTCAGAGGTGAAAGCGCTTAGCTCAACTAAGCAACTGCCTTTGAAACTGTTGGTCTTGAATGGTTGTGAAGTAGTTGGAATGTGTAGTGTAGCGGTGAAATGCTTAGATATTACACAGAACACCGATAGCGAAGGCATATTACTAACAATTAATTGACGCTGATGGACGAAAGCGTGGGGAGCGAACAGGATTAGATACCCTGGTAGTCCACGCTGTAAACGATGGATACTAGCTGTTTGGAGTAATCTGAGTGGCTAAGCGAAAGTGATAAGTATCCCACCTGGGGAGTACGTTCGCAAGAATGAAACTCAAAGGAATTGACGGGGGCCCGCACAAGCGGTGGAGCATGTGGTTTAATTCGATGATACGCGAGGAACCTTACCAAGGTTTAAATGGGGACTGACAGGGGTAGAGATACCTTTTTCTTCGGACAGTTTTCAAGGTGCTGCATGGTTGTCGTCAGCTCGTGCCGTGAGGTGTCAGGTTAAGTCCTATAACGAGCGCAACCCCTGCCATTAGTTGCTAACGAGTTAAGTCGAGCCCTCTAATGGGACTGCCGGTGCAAACCGTGAGGAAGGTGGGGATGACGTCAAATCATCACGGCCCTTACATCTTGGGCTACACACGTGCTACAATGGCCGTTACAGAGAGCAGCCACTGCGTGAGCAGGCGCGAATCTATAAAGACGGTCACAGTTCGGATCGGAGTCTGCAACTCGACTCCGTGAAGCTGGAATCGCTAGTAATCGGATATCAGCCATGATCCGGTGAATACGTTCCCGGGCCTTGTACACACCGCCCGTCAAGCCATGGAAGCTGGGAGTACCTGAAGACGGTCACCGCGAGGAGCTGTTTAGGGTAAAACTAGTGACTGGGGCTAAGTCGTAACAAGGTAGCCGTACCGGAAGGTGCGGCTGGAACACCTCCTTTCTAGAGACGACCGATTTAATTAGCAAATTAGAAAATTTGGTAATTAGCAAATTGATAAAAAGGAGCCTCATTCTTTAAATCTTGCTGACAACAAAATAAAATTTGCAAATTTGCTAATTTACAAATTTGCTAATTAGAACAAAGTCTCATAGCTCAGCTGGTTAGAGCGCTACACTGATAATGTAGAGGTCGGCAGTTCGAGTCTGCCTGGGACTACAAAGCAGAGAAAAAAGAAGTTAGAGCTACGGGTGCTAACACCTAACCCCTAACCCCTAACACCTGAAAATGGGGAATTAGCTCAGCTGGCTAGAGCACCTGCCTTGCACGCAGGGGGTCAAGGGTTCGAATCCCTTATTCTCCACAACAGTTTCCCCACAAACACCCCTCCTTGGGAGGGGAAGGGGGAGGAAACCGTACATTGACATATTGGGATAAAGAGCATAAGAGATCAATAAGGATTTATTGATAATCTAACGAAAAAATATTAAAAAGAATCAAAGAGAACGAGAGGTACCTAGATAATTGTCAATTATCAATTGTTAATTGTCAATTGACTAGGACTACAAGCGCGAAAAGTTATGTAAGGGCGTATGGGGGATGCCTAGGCTCTCAGAGGCGAAGAAGGACGTGATAAGCTGCGAAAAGTTGCGTGGATTGGCACATACGAGTTGATACGCAAATATCCGAATGGGGCAACCCAGTACATTGAAGATGTACTACATCGTAAAGATGGGCAAACCCGCTGAACTGAAACATCTAAGTAGGCGGAGGAGAAGAAAACAAAAGTGATTCCCAGAGTAGTGGCGAGCGAAATGGGATTAGCCCAAACCCACTTTGTTACGGCAGAGTGGGGGTTGTAGGACCCAGATATAGGTTGTAAAGCTGGATTAGAAGTGTTTGGAAAGACACACCACAGAGAGTGAAAGTCTCGTATAGGCACAGTTTTATAAATCTTATGGGTATCCTGAGTAGGTCGGGGCACGAGGAACCTTGACTGAATCGGCCGGGACCATCCGGTAAGGCTAAATACTCCTGAGAGACCGATAGTGAACTAGTACCGTGAGGGAAAGGTGAAAAGAACCGTGAATAACGGAGTGAAACAGACCCTGAAACCATACGCCTACAAGCGGTCGGAGCAGCTTTAGGCTGTGACGGCGTGCCTTTTGCATAATGAGCCTACGAGTTACTGTTACCAGCGAGGATAAGTATTTCAGATACGAATCCGCAGCGAAAGCGAGTCTGAATAGGGCGTTAAGTTGGTAGTAGTAGACGCGAAACCTGGTGATCTACCCTTGGGCAGGTTGAAGCGCTGGTAACACAGCGTGGAGGACCGAACTGGTTGTCGTTGAAAAGACTTCGGATGACCTGAGGGTAGGGGTGAAAGGCCAATCAAACTGGGAAATAGCTCGTACTCCCCGAAATGCATTTAGGTGCAGCGTTGATTTGAGTTTAATAGAGGTAGAGCTACTGATTGGATGCGGGGGTTTCATCGCCTACCAATTCCTGACAAACTCCGAATGCTATTAAATGCTCATCAGCAGTGAGGGTATGGGTGCTAAGGTCCATATCCTAAAGGGAAAGAACCCGGACCATCAGCTAAGGTCCCCAAATATATGCTAAGTTGACCAAACGCGGTCTGACTGCACTGACAGCTAGGATGTTGGCTTGGAAGCAGCCATACATTTAAAGAGTGCGTAACAGCTCACTAGTCGAGCGGTTGGGCATGGATAATAAACGGGCATAAGCATATTACCGAAGCTATGGGGTAGTACAGAAGTACCTACCGGTAGGGGAGCATTCTATAGGCGTAGAAGCTAAAGTTGTGAGACATAGTGGAGCTTATAGAAAAGAAAATGTAGGCATAAGTAACGATAAGGCAGGCGAGAAACCTGCCCGCCGAAAGATCAAGGTTTCCTCAGCTATGCTAATCAGCTGAGGGTTAGTCGGGGACTAACGCGTACCCGAGCAGGGGAAGTGGATGTACAACAGGTTAATATTCCTGTACCATTAATCTGATAAAAGTGACGGAACGAGATAACTACCGCGTACTGACGGAATAGTACGTTAAAGGAGCTGTTATAGCTTTGATAGTACACTGAGGCTTCGGCCGAGGTGATAGAGTGGTGACAACGTTTCCAAGAAAAGCGAAGATTAATGCCCGTACCGTAAACCGACACAGGTGATTGGGAAGAGAATTCTAAGGCGCTCGAGAGATTCATGGCTAAGGAACTAGGCAAAATAGACCTGTAACTTCGGGAGAAAGGTCGCCTATCGTAAGATAGGCCGCAGTGAAAAGGTCCAAGCGACTGTTTATCAAAAACACAGGACTCTGCAAAATCGAAAGATGAGGTATAGGGTCTGACACCTGCCCGGTGCTGGAAGGTTAAGAGGAGAGCTTAGTGGCAACACGAAGGTTTGAATTGAAGCCCCAGTAAACGGCGGCCGTAACTATAACGGTCCTAAGGTAGCGAAATTCCTTGTCGGGTAAGTTCCGACCTGCACGAATGGTGTAACGATTTGGACACTGTCTCGGCCATGAGCTCGGTGAAATTGTAGTATCGGTGAAGATGCCGATTACCCGCAGTGGGACGAAAAGACCCTGTGCACCTTTACTATATCTTCGTATTGGTCTTGGATAAGTGATGCGTAGGATAGGTGGGAGACTAAGAAGTGGCTATTCCGGTAGTTGTGGAGTCATTGTTGAAATACCACCCTTTGCTTATCTGAGGTCTAACCCTACAAAGAGTAGGGGACAATTCGTGGAGGGTAGTTTGACTGGGGTGGTCGCCTCCAAAAGAGTAACGGAGGCTTCTAAAGGTTCCCTCAGCACGCTTGGTAACCGTGCGAAGAGTGCAATGGCATAAGGGAGCTTGACTGAGAGACCTACAAGTCGATCAGGTACGAAAGTAGAGCATAGTGATCCGGTGGTTCCGTATGGAAGGGCCATCGCTCAAAGGATAAAAGGTACGCCGGGGATAACAGGCTGATCTCCCCCAAGAGCTCACATCGACGGGGGGGTTTGGCACCTCGATGTCGGCTCGTCACATCCTGGGGCTGGAGAAGGTCCCAAGGGTTGGGCTGTTCGCCCATTAAAGTGGCACGCGAGCTGGGTTCAGAACGTCGTGAGACAGTTCGGTCTCTATCTACTGTGGGCGTTAGAAATTTGCGTGGATCTGACTCTAGTACGAGAGGACCGAGTTGGACGCACCGCTGGTGTATCTGTTGTCTTGCCAAGGGCATAGCAGAGTAGCTAAGTGCGGATGGGATAAGTGCTGAAGGCATATAAGTACGAAACCCGCCACAAGATGAGATTTCTTTTAAGGGTCGTGGGAGATGACCACGTTGATAGGTTACAGGTGTAACGGTGGTAACATCATAGCCGAGTAATACTAATCACCCGTAGACTTTTCGCGCAGCATTCTTTTTTATAGATAAGAGTTAAGAGATAAGAAGTAAGAAAGTGTAATACTACTTATGTTTTATCAATTATCAATCTCTTAAGAAGTTGTTAGTTAAAAATATGTTTTTTATCCCTATATGTTAAAAATATGATTAGGAATTGGTATTTTAGGTTAAGATACAAAAAGGAGTTTTAAAAAGCTCTTATCTTTTACCTCTTACCTCTTACCTAAAACGATTTAAGGTGGTTATAGTCAAAGGTCTCACCTCTTACCATTCCGAACAGAGCAGTTAAACCTTTTAGCGCAGATGGTACTACGGTCACGTGGGAGAGTATGTCGCCGCCTTCTTATAAGAAGAGCAATTCTGATAAAGAATTGCTCTTTTTTTTATTTGTTCTAATAATGTAAAAAAAATAAGGAGTTTTACTCCTTATTCTACAATCTCTATATCTACCTGTATCAATCCTTTGTTTTTATTGTCAGTGATTTCCATAAAGGCGCGTTTAGAGAGGTCGAGCTCTCTCCCTTTGGTAAAGGGACCTCTATCAGTAACAGTAACAACTACTGATTTGCCATTTATGCGATTGGTAACCTTTAGTTGAGTACCAAAAGGCAACGAGGGGTGTGCCGTGGTGAGCTTACTATTGCTAAATACAGCCCCACTAGCAGTTTTTCTTCCGTTGAACTTATCGTGATAATAGGTAGCTGTTACATTCGTCTTATATATGCCTGTTTTTATATTTGCAGTTTTTGTAGCTGCTTTTTTCCCGTGAGGATATCTATGACTATCTACAGTGCTACAAGCCTGTAAAGCTAATAGTCCTATAAGGCATATTGCCATTTTCAAAAAGTTACTCTTCATATATTTTCTTTTTTAGTTTATGTTTCTTTTCTAAAAGTAAACGATGCTTTACTATTGCAAAGCATCGTTTTTATATTACTTAAAATGCTTTATAAGTTACCTACTTTTAGTACCCAAATGTTAGAGTTTTTAAATTCAGGACGTTTCAGCAAGTTGAGCAATGTTTCACCTGCTTCTCCGCGTGATTCATAAGCTCTATCAATATAGATATAGTGCATACCATTTTCTTTATTCTTAAATGTGAATACTTTGATACCTAAATTCTCTATATCTCGTCTCATTTGGTAAGCTCCTTTAGGATTTTGGAATACTCCTGCAATCACATAATAGCCTTGTGCTATACCCTCTATTTTTGGGTCTTCTACCACTCTTATGCGCTTGTCTAATTCTTCTTGAACAGTAGGTGTTTTAGTTGTTGTTTTAGGAGTTTCTACCGTAGGTGTTTTCGTTTCTGTTACCGTAGGAGTTACTACCTTAGGTGTTGGAGGTGTTACTACAGTAGGTTCAGGAGGAGTAGTCTTAATTGGTTTCTTAATGTGATGTTTGCCACCAAACTGATAAGAAACTACCACATCATAACTACCACCCAATTCAGCTACATAGTTAGCAATGGTTTGTTCGTAGCCAAATCCTACGCTCAAGTGGTTAGTCACGTTGAAGCCTAAGCCACCGAAAGCTCCATATTTTTGGTCATAACCGGCGTAAGCCCAACCCAGAGGAACGTCCAACATCACGTGTCCGCCCATTTGAAAATTATCTTTGGTTCTCTTAGCTTTAGCATATATACTGAAAAAACCATCTTCTAAGAAATCACTACGAGAATCCAATTCTTTGCGATACATCACGTGAGCGGTGAGTGACTTTTCATTAAAAGGCACTGCCATTTCTCCTGCCGAAAACGAATAGTCTAAGAGGTTCTCCGCGGTAATACCAAAATGCCAGAAGTTAAAGTTTACGTCTACCCCTGGTTGTAAGTTGATGATACTCGTAGGTTTCGCATTCTCTATCAAGGGGTCTTGCACGTTTGCGCGCACTTTATTTCTGTCGATACTACTGCGAGCAAACGCTACGTTTAACCCTAAGCGCAAAAAGTTATCATCTGATATTTCTACTTGGTGTACGTAGTTTCCTAGTATACCTATATTGGCAAATATACCTGCTGTACGTTGGAAAACCAACCCGTGTGCCATATTGTTGCCATCGTAGTAATCATTCTTTCTACCTGCATCGCCACCCCACTTCTTGCCATAAGAGAGCCCAAAAGTATTAAACTTATCTTCCTTAAAGCCCATCCACTGGTTGCGATGGAAAAAGGTAATTTGCGACTCATTCTTGCTAAATATTGGAAACGCAGGGTTCATCAGGTAGGTATTGTATTTTACAGCCGTATGTCCAGGCATTTCGTAGGGTAGGTAATTACCATCACTTTGTGCAAATAAAAACTGAACACTAAGCGCCAACACTGTTATCGTTATGTTATGTACTATCTTCATCGTCAATTCTTATTTAAGTATTGTAATGGTTCCTTTCTTATCCACGCTTCTCGTTTCGCCGTTTTCGGTAATCTCACCTTTGAGGGTATAGATATAGATAAGCGCACGCTTGCCAAGGTCATTGAAAGTACGCTCATTAGGCCAATTATTTTGGTAGTTGTTTGTCGAGAGTACTTCTTTACCTTCTTGTGAGTATATCGTTACCTTCACTTTCGGAGTGAGGTATACCGACGGTATTTCCCACTTATCGTTAATACCATCGCCGTTAGGAGTTACCACATTAGGCACTTCCACCACTTGGTAGATATTCAGTTCAAAAGGCAATATGTTCTCGCCTGCTGCCACGCACGACTCCTCTTTCAGTGTATAAGAACCCGACATATCCTCATTGGTAACCTCTAAAATCGTGCCGTATTTCACCGTGCCGTCGTCTTTTGTCCAACTGAATTTATTTCCCCCTTCGGCAACTAATCTATCACCTATACGCACGTCGAACTTGCGCTCACGTGCTGTACTGGTTTGGTATACTTGTTTCACAGGAGCAGTGCCTTGACTGTCGCGCATTAAACTCAATTTCAAACCGCCTACTTGGTAGTTCTTCACTTGTATATGAGCGCGTTTAGGGCAACCGCCGTTGTTAATTTCTAAATAGTATTCGCCTATTTCGTTCACGCTTGCCGTAGGGTTTTCACTGCCTATGGGAGTGTCGTTAGTGTAATTGGCACTCGTTACTTTCTTCCATACGTATGAAAAACTATCGGCTACTGATGAGTTAGGGTCGAAGCTATCAGCAGCTACGGTAAGACTAATAGTTCCTCCTTGGCAAAGGTATACTGTTCCTTTCGCACCGTCAGCCGACGATATTTCAAAATCGGGGATAGGAGTAAAGGCTACCGGTTTTTCGTCCGAAGTCTTGATAATCGTGCCATAACTAACCCGCACTGAATATTTAGCCGATTCTGAGTTGCCTGCGCGCGACACGACAAACTGCTGTCGAGTTTCGCCTGGCACATCGTTGCTGTCTTTTTGCCATTGGAAGTTAAAGAATTGGTAATCTATTTTCTTTACTTCCACCTGTTCTCCACTGCTGCTTAGCTGTACGGTTATCTTTTGTACTTCAAGAGTGGTTTGCGTACGGGTTTCACAGTTGGTAGATGCTACCGTTCCTACTCTCACACCTTTAATATCAGCAATGGTTTCAAAATAAATAGGGGTAAGGCTGATACTTGTACCACAACTACCGCCATCGGTGATTTTTGCTTCGTATACGTCAGCCGATACAGGCGTATCAGTAACCGTGTATTCCACCCCCGTAACGCCTGCTATTACAGTGCCGTTTTTCTTCCATTCCACAGTAGGGTTGGTCATATTATGCGATATTTTCAGTACCGTAGTTTTTGCAGGGTAGTAAATCTCGCGAGTGTTCATATCTTCCGCCCAACGTGCTGTGATAACGGTACGCTTTGCCACTACCGAGTTGGACGTAGCAGGGCAACCTCCGCCCGTACCGCCTATGGTAGCGTAATACACTCCTGTGGTAGTTACCCCATATTGGGTCATTCCTACCCCTTGTGCTATCTGTGCGCGGTCTTTAAACCAAGTGTAAGTAGCTGTAGGGTCGGCACCAGTGGTAACCGTGAGCGTATACACCTCTCCACAAAAATCCACATTATCTACACTGTTGTTAATGCGCAATGCATTGCTGTCCTGCAATTGAATATCTAATACATTCGATTCAGGAATGGCAGGAAACCCCGAAGCCGTTATTTTCAAGCGGTATTTGCCGTTTTGGGTAGCGCTGTTAAGAGTGATTTCTTGCGTGGTATTGATATCGGTAAATGCACCGCCCGTTTCTCTTTGCCATTGGAAAGTGAAAAACGAATAGTCGCTCGGGTCTATTGCAAGCTCAGTAGCGCCCGATAAGGCTGTAATTTTGTCTACTGTGAGGTCTATGCTGTTCGTCTCGCAAGGCTGATAAGAAGTTTTGGGCTTGATGCTCACCTTAAAGCTATCAGGGGCTTTGAGTTCGTACTCCTCAGTTTCTACTGTCGAAGCACAACTGCCCGTTTGGGTTACTTGGGCTTTGTATTTGCCTGCGCTAGTTACTACATAAGTATTGGCAGTTTGCCCCGGTATTTCTACCCCGTCCTTAAACCATTTGTACGAAGGATTTTGGGCAGTGGTGTTTACGGTGAGGGTACGCTGTTTGTTCGGTAACAATACATTGCCCCCCGTGGTAGTAATATTAGCTTTAATAGCATCTTTATGTTTTATCTCTATTTCATTGGAGCGCACATCGCAGGCACTGCCGTTGCCTATCTGCACGCGGTATTTACCCGGAAGATTATTGGGGGGCGACACCACATAGGTAGCCACCCCATTAGTTTCGCCCAACTTAGTATTGTCGCGATACCACGTATAGGTCTCATTGCCCGCAGGGGTAGCAGTAAGGGTAAAGCTCTCTGAACTACATATCTCAGTAGCCGAACTACTAAGCACTAACGACTGCCCACCGCCTGCAACTTTTACAGTGATGTTGTTGGACTTTGAATAATTTCGGTCAAAGCAGTTATCGCCGTAATCGATAGCTACTATATATGTTCCTTCTTCAGTTACAGTAAGTTTAGGACCTGTTTGATTAGGTATTTTAATTCCCCAAGAACTACCGTGGTAAGAAGGGTCAAAAGGTTTTCTATACCAAACATACTTGTAGTCAGAAATATTGGTACTTCCAACACTAGTAAAAATTTGTGCTACTGATATATCTAATGACTGTCCAGGACAAAGATTTATATTACCTGAAGGAGTAGTTTTTAAAGCTTGTGCTACATTCATATAAGAACCTTCAAATTCCTGATTAGGACTACTACCAATAGTAGCTATTATTTCGCTCGCAGGGTTGGTTGAACGTACGCGAATCCGGTATTTTTTACCCTTTAAAGTCTTAGGGAAAGTTACATAGGCTTCAAAGGTCTGGGCTGTATTTAATGTCTTTCCAGGCCAAAATTTTTCATTCTGAGTTTGTAGTACAGTTGGGTTATTGAAACTTCCATTAGCATCGGAAAGTTCAAATATATATTTATTATCAGCATTTGGAAGAGGGGGTGACCAACGTACACTAATTCTAAATCCTGAATCATCTTTTGGATTGTTTGGCTGAAGTTTCCCATTGTTAGTGGCACTTGCACAAACAAAAGAAAAATTTGTTTTTGCAGAAACTAGTTTATTATCTTGTCCTTGCACTCCTTCTATACCAAGGAAGTATAAGAGCAGAAAAACACTTATGTATTTAAAAAAATTGCTTACTTTCATTTTTAAAATACGGATTAAAACATTGCTAAAAATACTATAAATCATACCCACTGGGTACTATACACGGTGCAAAGATACGAAAAAGAAATATCTATACAAAATTAATTGTCCATTTTTTTTACACTCTTCTGTCACCTTTACTTAATGTCCTTACCTGCTTTCTGTTATAACTCGCTGAAAATTATACACTTTTTATTATATAATCCCACTTCACATTCCCTATACCATCGCGCTACTCCTGTGAAATTTTAAGCATCAATTAAGAATCTTTTAAGAATGTTTAACGCAAAGCTTACGCAGGTAAAACCTAAAAGGTAAAACCACAAGCGGTATAATCCCCGCCACTACATTCCCCCTCTCCTTGGGAGAAGTCTCCGAATAGGAGAGTATGTGATCAGGGGAGAGGATTTCCCTTTCCGTCGCTACCTTCCTCCTTTCCGTCACTATTTCCCCCTCTCCTTGGGAGTAGTCTCCGAATAGGAGAGTATGTGAACGGGGTGAGGATTCCTCTTTCTTTCGCCTCGAAACCCCGTTTTTAACATTTTTAGTCTTGTTGTATTACAGTATGAATCAACTATTTATATACCCTTTATATACCCTTTCTGTACCAATCGTCCAAGATTCGTATAAGCTTCCTATAAGCTCTCTATAAGCTAACCCCACCCTCCTTACACCCTTTTTTCACCAAAAACGTCCTTAGCCTTCTTCTGAAAATCTCCGTTTCCTTCCGAATCCTCCTAACAATCTCAACACATCGCTTTTTCATCTCAAACTTTGGCAAAGTTTTGCCTGTGTGGCTCGCACCTTTGCCAAAGTTAATTATTAGTATTATCAGTATTTTTGGCATTTTTGGCATTATTGGTATTTACCCCATTCTCTAATTTGCTAATTTCCTCATTCTCTAATTTCCTCATTCTCTAATTTCCTCATTTCCTAATCTTTCTTCATTCGTAATTATTTATTATCTTTGCCCCCGTATGAAAATCCTGATTATAGAAGACGAAAAGGAACTGCGCCTTACCCTGCGACAGTTCCTCGAACAAGAACACTTTTTGGTGGAAACAGCAAAAGACTACCCTTCGGGGTTAGCTAAACTTGCCGACTACGACTACGATTGCATTCTTTTGGACATTATGTTGCCCAACGGTAGCGGTATGCGATTGCTCGACGAGCTTAGGGCGATGAAAAAGAACCATTCGGTGCTTATCATCTCAGCGAAAGACTCGGTAGAGGACAAGGTGCTCGGACTCGAAAAGGGCGCTGACGATTATCTTGCAAAACCTTTTCACCTCGCCGAACTCTTGGCTCGCGTCAAATCAATTATACGGCGCAAAAACCAGCAAGGTGAGGAAGTGATTACCCTCAAAAACGTACGGCTCTTCCCCGAAACCCGTACCGTGAAGGTAGGCGATACAACGCTTACTCTCAACCGAAAGGAATACGACCTCTTGTATTACTTTATCATTCGTCCTGAACGATTGGTAGAGAAAACCACCCTTGCCGAAGCCGTCTGGGGAGACTATATCGACCAAGTCGATAGCCTCGATTTTATCTATTCGCAAATAAAAAATCTCCGCAAAAAACTCAAAACTGCCGAAGCCGAAATAGACCTCCAAGTGGTTTATGGCATTGGTTATAAATTGGTATAACTATGAAAATATCACTGAAAAACTACACCTTGCGCTACCTCACGCTCACTTTTTTGCTCATCTTGGCGGTGTGGGCGGCGGTGTTCTACGCTTATATTTTAGACGAGGTGTACGACAATATTGATGACGGACTGAAAGACAAGAAGACGCTCATTATCCAAAATATCCTTCGCCACCCCGAACTGTTAAAGATAAATGAATTTGGTATGGAAGACTTTAGAGTGTACCCTTCGCAAGATGATTTCTCCGACCACAATGTTCTTAGCAATGCCTTTTTCTATATGCCTTTTGACGATGAAGACGAGCCATACAGGGTACTCAAAACGAGCTTCTACGACCGTGATATGAACCCCTATACGCTTGAGATACGCACCTCTACGGTAGAAAAAGACGATTTGCTGTTCAATTTAGCCATTGCGCTGGGGGTATTGTATGTGGTGTTGGTACTCTCAATGTATCTTGTCAATCTGTTAGTTATCAATAAAATATGGAAACCTTTCAAGGGGATACTCACAGCTATTCGCCAATATGAAGTAGGAAATAAAACCAAACTACAGCCCATCGTTACCGATGTGATTGAGTTCAACGTGTTGCACGACAATATCCAGCAAATGTGGCAACGCAACGAAGTAGTATTTGAAGAACAGAAAGTGTTTATTGAGAACGCTTCACACGAATTGCAAACACCCTTAGCTATTACCCTCAACAAATTAGAACTATTAACCGATGACCCTTCACTGACCGAAAAGCAATTAGTTCAGCTCAGCGAAATCAAGCAGTCACTAATGCGAATGACTCACCTAAACAAGTCGCTACTGATGCTCACCCGCATAGAAAATCACCAATACAAGCAAGCCGAGAGCATATCGTTTCAAGCGCTCACAGCAACTATTATAGAAGATCTCAGTGATTTAATAGCCTTTAAAGAATTGAAAATTACGGTGAAAGAAGATAGTGATTTTCAAGTGGAAATGAATAAGGATTTGGCAATGGTACTCGTGTCGAACTTATTGCGTAATGCCATTAAATACACCGAAAAGGGAAGGGAGATACAAGTCCGTTTAGAAGAAAACTGTTTTCAAGTGAAGAATACTGCCAAAGACGGAATACGCTTACACCCTAGCAAGATTTTCCAGCGCTTTCACAAAGGGCAACAGGACGCTACTTCCACCGGCTTAGGCTTAGCTATTGTAAAGTCTATCGTCGATAGTTATCAATTGCAGGTGAAGTATAGTTTTGAAGAGGGAATGCACTGTTTTACTTTAAAGAAGAAATAAGAAACAAAGGCTGTCCGAAAAACTCGTTTTTGCAGTATAAACAGCATAAACTTTTCGGATAGCCTTTAATCATTAATCATTAACCACTAACCATTAATCATTAATAAGATAGGGCAGTGGTCGCTGTGTTTAGCTTCGGGGAGTATAAGTGCGCGCTCCATACGGTTTTCTAAGGGAGCAGATACCAAGTGATAATCGATGCGCCAGCCCTTGTTGTTGTTGCGAGCATTTGCGCGATAGCTCCACCACGAGTACTGATGTGCTTCTTTGTGGAAATAGCGAAAACTATCAATAAAACCACTCTTCATAAACTTATCCAACCACTCGCGCTCTACGGGAAGAAAGCCCGATACATTGGCATTTCGTATGGGGTCGTGAATGTCTATCGCCTCGTGACAGATGTTATAGTCACCACAAATAACGAGGTTAGGCACCTTCTGTTTCAGTTTGTCTATGTACTTTTGAAAGTCAGCCATAAAAGTCAGTTTGAAGTCAAGGCGGTCAGGGTTTGTACCTGAGGGCAAGTACAGACTCATTACTGATAGGGTCTCAAAATCGGCGCGAAGCACCCGTCCTTCCTTGTCCATATAGTCGATACCCGTACCTACTTCCACGTGCTTAGGTTCTATTTTAGAGAGTATCGCTACGCCACTATAACCTTTCTTCTCTGCACTGTGGTAATACTGATATTTATAGCCCAATTCCGAAAAAACTTCCGTAGGGATTTGGTCTTCTGTAGCTTTAATCTCTTGCAAGCACAACACATCGGGGTTAGCACTTTTCAGCCAGTCGGCAAAGCCTTTCGTAAGCGCTGCCCTAATGCCATTTACGTTATAACTGATAATTTTCATTAGTAGCCCGTTCCTTTTTCTCCTTTTAAGATAGCAATACCGTTCGATGTACCAATGCGTTGTACCCCTAAGTTCACGTACTGCATAGCTGTTTCGTAGTCGCGTATACCTCCTGAGGCTTTTATTTTTGCCTTGTCTTGCACACATTCTTTCATTAGTTTCACATCTGCAAGGGTAGCTCCTCCTGAGCCGAATCCTGTAGAGGTCTTTACAAAGTCCGCTTTAGCATCAAGAGCCATACGGCAAGCCAAGCGTTTTTCTTCGTCAGTGAGGTAGCAGGTTTCGAGGATTACTTTTAGCACTCTATTCTCGCCTACACAGCGTTTCAGTGATATAATTTCGTCTAACGCTTTGTTCACTTCACCAGATTTTAATAAGCCTACGTTTAGCACCATATCAATCTCGTCGGCACCATCGGAGAGAGCTTCACCCGTCTCAAAGTATTTTGCTTTAGCCGACATTGCTCCTAAGGGAAAGCCTACCACGCTACACACCTTGATATCAGTGCCTGCTAAAAATTTCTTAGCTGTTGTTACATAACAGCTATTCACACATACCGAATAAAAATCGTACTCCACTGCTTCTTTGCAAAGGGTCTCAATATCCGCAATGGTAGCCGTTGCTTTTAGAAGTGTGTGGTCAATTAGTTTGTTTAATTCCATATTGTTTTAGTTAAAAGTTAAAACTGAAAAGAATCCAACCGATTCTTTCCTTATTGTCAATTCTTATTTGTTCTTACACTCGTGTTATTACAACTTTCTTCTTAATAGTTGTAAGTAAGGGGAAGTCTAACGCACTTATTTCTGTTTGAAATCTTACAATTTCCGCCTGCGTAGCTCTAAATATTTTTGGCAAAGGTAGATATTTTTTTTCTAACAGCAAAGATAGTAAAGCGAATCTAAGGGTTAGAAAGAGTGATTATCTCTCATTTACAATATCGTAGTCGCTTTTGCGTCACATCTCTCGTCATTCATCATTCGTTATTTCTTCCCTTTTCCATCACACTCCCCCCTTAGTGCCTATTCCCTAAGACCCCACACCACCCCATTTTCTCATTTCCAAATTTGCTAATTCTCTAATTATCCTCTCTCCTTTTCGTCGCTACATTCCCCCTCTCCTTGGGAGAGGGTAGGGGTGAGGATTCCTTTTCTTTCGCCTCGAAACCCTGTTTTTACCATTTTTAAATCTGTTGTATTATACTATTATTCAATCACTTATATACCCTTTCTATACCAATCGTCCAAGATTCGTATAAGCTTCCTATAAGCTCTCTATAAGCTCTCTATAAGCTCTCTATAAGCTAACCACACCCTCCTCACACCCTTTTTTCACTAAAAATCCTCCCGACTCACTTTTTATATTTTTCGTTTTCCTCCGATAACTCAGACAAGTCCAATTTGTCCGACAAGTCAGATCCATCAAAAAACCTTTTTTATCACTACCCATTTGCTAATTTCCAAATTTCCTAATTTTCTCATTTTCTCATTTTCTAATTCTCTCATTCTTATTTATCTATTATAAAATTTGCTCATTAATAAATTAATTCATACCTTTGCACCCTTGATTCGATATTAAAATTATGGCAGAAGAATTATATAACGAACAACAAAATTCAGCTGAATATTCAGCAGACAATATCCAATCCCTTGAAGGAATGGAACACGTGCGTATGCGCCCCTCAATGTACATCGGCGATGTGGGTACGCGCGGGTTACACCACCTTGTATACGAGGTGCTTGATAACTCTATCGACGAAGCGCTCGCAGGCTATTGCGATACTATTTCGGTAACCATTAATGAGGATAATTCTATCACCGTGGAAGACAACGGTCGCGGTATCCCAGTAGATGTCCACAAGAAAGAAGGCGTTTCTGCACTTCAAGTGGTAATGACTAAAATCGGTGCCGGAGGTAAGTTCGACAAGGGTTCTTATAAGGTATCGGGTGGTTTGCACGGGGTAGGAGTTTCCTGTGTAAATGCCCTTTCCGACCATCTTACTGCTACCGTATACCGCGACGGCAAAATATGGCAACAAGAGTACCAACGCGGGGTAGCGATGTACCCTGTAAAACAAGTGGGCGACACCGATAAACGCGGTACTAAGGTTACTTTTCACCCCGATGAAGTAATTTTTGAACAAACTATTGAATATAAATACGATACCCTCGCAGCCCGTATTCGCGAGCTCGCTTATTTAAATAAAGGAATTACTATTACCCTTACCGACCTTCGCAACAAAGACGAAAAAGGTAACTTTATCACCGAAAAATTCTATTCACAAAACGGACTAAAAGAATTCGTTAAATTCCTCGATGGCAACCGTATGCCTATCATCGGAAACGTGATAGCTATGGACGGAGAAAAGAACGGTATCCCTGTGGAGGTCGCTATGATTTACAACGATTCATATAACGAGAACCTACACTCTTACGTCAATAATATCAACACTTCCGAAGGAGGTACTCACTTGCAAGGTTTCCGTATGGGGCTCACTCGTACCCTCAAAGCCTATGCCGATAAATCAGGCTTGCTCGAGAAGATGAGTAAAGATAAAAAGAACCCTGTGGAGATTGAAGGTGATGACTTCCGTGAAGGGCTTACCGCTGTCATTTCGGTAAAAGTAGCCGAACCTCAATTCGAAGGACAGACAAAAACCAAACTCGGTAACCGCGAAGTAACCTCAGCCGTATCTCAAGCCGTAGGACAAATGCTCGAAGATTATCTCGAAGAAAATCCTAACGATGCCAAAACCATTGTCGAGAAAGTGATTTTGGCTGCTCAAGCACGTCAAGCAGCGCGCAAAGCTCGTGAGATGGTACAACGTAAGAGCGTGATGAGTGGTGGCGGTCTTCCTGGTAAACTCGCCGACTGTTCTGAAGAAGATCCAGCAAAATGCGAGCTTTTCCTGGTTGAGGGAGACTCAGCGGGCGGTACAGCTAAACAAGGACGTAACAAAGATATCCAAGCGATACTACCCCTCAGAGGTAAAATCCTCAACGTCGAAAAAGCAATGCAACACAAGGTGTTCGATAGCGATGAAATTAAGAATATCTATACCGCTTTGGGTGTAACTGTGGGTACTGAGGAAGATGCCAAAGCACTTAATTTGAGCAAGCTCCGTTACCACAAAGTAATTATTATGTGTGATGCCGATGTAGACGGTTCGCACATCACTACTCTTATCCTTACGTTCTTCTTCCGCTATATGCGCGAACTTATAGAGAACGGACACGTGTATATTGCCACACCACCGCTCTATTTAGTAAAAAGCAAAAACAGCAAACGCGAAGAGTACGCTTGGAACGACAAACAACGCGATGCGCTTTCAGCTGAAATGGGCAATGTGAATATCCAGCGTTATAAAGGTTTGGGTGAAATGAACGATCACCAGTTGTGGGATACCACTATGAATCCTGAACACCGCACCCTTCGCCAAGTAACCATCGACAACGCTACTGAAGCCGACCGCGTATTCTCTATGCTGATGGGTGATGAAGTACCACCACGTCGTGAGTTCATCGAGAAAAACGCTAAGTACGCTAAAATCGATGCGTAGTTATAGTATAATAAGCAATAAAAAAGCGCAACACTTGTAACCAAGTGTTGCGCTTTTTTTTAACCATTAATCGTTAACTTCTTACCATTGTAGCAAGTTTTTCTCCCGTATATTCATCTATTTGAGTGAGTACTTCGTCTATTACCGAAGCCTCTTTACCATCTTCGCTCCACAAGCCTCCTTTGAAGTAGAGTTTTTCATCTTTAAATTCAGCAAAAGCTCCAATAGGTGCGGTACAACCACCTTCTAAAGCGCGAAGAAAATCGCGTTCTAACTGAGTAGCTATATAAGTATAATCGTCGTGGAGAGGGAGTAGTTTTTTCTGCAAGGCTACGTTATCCTCGCGCACCACCACTACGATAGCTCCTTGCGCAGGTGCAGGTAGCATCCAATCCAGCACCAAGTGTTTTTCAGGTAATTTATTAATGCGTTCCAAGCCCGCAGCAGCAAAGATAGCCCCATTCCAAGGGTTATCGGTGAGTTTTTGCAAGCGGGTATTTACATTTCCCCTTAAATTCTCTATCTTATGATGCGGGTAGCGGTGTAACCATTGCGCCTTGCGTCGCAAACTGCTGGTGGCTATAGTTGCTATTTCAGCTTCCAAAAACGAAAGGTCATCCTTGTATACTAACACATCGTGAGGATTCCCGCGCTTGAGCACCGCTCCTACGGCTATCCCTTCAGGTAGAGCCGTGGGTACGTCCTTCATACTATGTACGGCAATATCTATTTCGCCATTGATCAAGGCAATATCCAGCGCTTTGGTAAAGATACCGGTAACTCCCATTTCGTAGAGCGGTTTGCTTAGCTCTATATCTCCGTGAGATTTAGTGCTTACTATCTCAGTGGGATAACCTAAGGTTTTTAATTGGTTTTGTACCGTTTTAGCTTGCCAGAGAGCCAACTCACTATCGCGTGTACCTATGCGTATGGTGTTCATTGTATTGAATTTAGAGCGACAAAAGTACAAAATAATTATCAATTAGCAATTGAGAACTGATAAATTTGCTAATTACCAAATTATTTGTATCTTTGCCCAAAACAAGACAATATTAATATGCTAAAATTACATATTACAAACGAAACTGATCAATTAGAAACTGTGATTTTAGGCACAGCTACTAGCAATGGACCTACTCCAAAGCTCGAAGAAGCCTACGACCCTAAATCGGCGGAGCATATCAAAGCGGGTACTTACCCCATAGAAAAGGATATGGTTGCCGAAATGGACGCTTTTTGTGCAGTGCTCCAAAAATACGGTGTAACCATTTATCGCCCTGAAATCATTACTGACTGCAACCAGATATTCACTCGCGATATCGGTTTTGTGATTGAAGATACTTTTATCAAAGCTAATATACTACCCGATAGACAAGAAGAATTTCAGGCTATTGAGTACATTGTAAAACAAATAGACCCTAAAAAAGTGATAACCCCTCCTGCTGAGGTACACATTGAAGGGGGCGATGTAATGCCCTGGAACGACCATATTTTCATCGGGACTTATAAAGGGGAAGATTATAAACAGCAAATCACAGCTCGTACCAATGTAGCAGGGGTGGCTTTTATCCAAAAGCTCTTTCCTCAGAAAAAGGTAAAGGAGTTTGATTTGGTGAAATCACAAACTGAGGCGCGTGATAATGCCCTCCACCTCGACTGTTGCTTTCAACCGATTGGTAAAGACAAAGGAATTATCTACAAAGGTGGTTTCCGTTCTGAAGCTGATTATCAGTATTTGGTAGACCTCTTTGGCAAAGAGAATCTCTTTCATATAGAGCGAGAGGAAATGTACCATATGTTTAGCAACATCTTTTCTATTAGCCCAGAGGTGGTGGTTTCTGAAAAGAATTTTACACGCTTGAACAACTGGTTGCGCTCACAAGGCTTTACCGTAGAGGAAATACCATATGCCGAGATTGCCAAACAAGAGGGATTGCTAAGGTGCTCTACTTTGCCTCTCAGTCGCTGTGGCAATTAACAAATAGACAAAATGATAAAAAGACTAATTATTTAGATTGTTTACATATTTTATTTTTTTAGAATAAAAGTTCGTCGTATCTTATGTGATTTGCGGCGAACTTATTATTTTTGCGCTTGCGAAACACAACTACTGATAGTATCAATTACTAAAAAACTATGTCACAACCTACTATATCTAAGAATAAAACCTTTTACTGCATTGGGCTCAGCTACCAGAAAGCTGATGCAACGATGCGTGGAATGTTTAGTCTTACCCCTGAAAACAAAGACCAATTGCTCTCCCAAGCTAAAAGTGAAGGCTTTGAGGAGCTATTGGTAATTTCTACTTGTAATCGTACGGAGCTCTATGGTTATGCCGAACACCCTTTTCAGCTGATACAACTGCTCTGTGAAAATTCTAATGGGTCGGTAGATGATTTTCAGAAAGTGGGTTACGTAACAAAGAACAAAGAGGCTGTGCATCATCTTTTTGAAGTAGGGACAGGTTTAGATAGCCAGATTCTTGGGGACTTTGAGATTATAGGACAGATAAAACAAGCCTTTAATCTCTCGCGCGACAAAGGTCTTGCCAAAGCCTTTTTGGAGCGATTGATGAATTCTGTTATTAACGCCAGCAAGCGTATTAAGAACGAGACGGCGCTTTCTTCAGGAGCAGCCTCAGTATCGTTTACGGCGGTGCAGTATATTATGCAGAATATACCTGAGGTGTCGCAAAAGAATATTCTTCTCTTTGGTGTAGGCAAGATAGGTCGCAATACGTGCGAAAACCTCATCAAGCACACTCAAAACGAACATATTACTCTTATCAATCGCACGCGCGAGAAAGCAGAACAAATAGCGGGTAAGTTTAATGTAATCGTTAAAGATTTTAACGAGTTACGAAATGAAATTAGCAAAGCTGATGTACTCATAGTTGCCACAGGGGCTGCTACTCCTACGGTGTATAAAGATTTTATCAATCCGGCTCAACCGATACTCATTTTAGACCTTTCTATTCCTAAGAACGTGGAGGAACAAGTGGCAACACTCCCCAATGTAACCCTTTTGCATATGGACGAGCTTTCTAAGCGCAAAGACGAAGCCTTAGAGCGTAGAAAAGAAGCGATTCCACAGGCTTTGGAGATTTTAGAAGAGGTAAAAGAAGAGTTTTTCGAATGGTTAGACAACCGCAAGTTTGCACCTACTATCAAAGCGTTAAAAGCGAAGCTTGAAAGCCTTAAAGAAGCTGAAATGGACTTCCAGCGAAAGAAAATAGAAAACTTTAACGAGCAACAAGCTGAAATGATAAGTAACCGCATCATTCAGAAGATAACCACGCAATTTGTAAACCACTTGAAAGATACCTCGTCAATAGATGAAAGTATCAGTTGGGTACAAGAGGTGTTTCAGTTAGAAGTATAAGACATCTATATAAGAAAAATAAAAAAGACTGCTACACAGCAGTCTTTTTTATTTTTTAAGTATTCAGATAAGGATAATCAAAATTTATTTAGAAGACGGATTCGTCGTCAATAAGTTTTAAAACATTTAAGTATTTAGAGGAGCTGAGGTATTTTGCATCGTCGTAATAAGCAAAAATCATTGTTTTCTCTTTGATAGTTTCAATGACTTGTTTATATATATTTTCGGGCAATACAGGGCAACCTAAACTTCTGCCCATACGCCCCGTACGAGCTATGTAATTTTCATTGGCGTAATTGGCAGTGTGGATAACTACTGCACGTTTGGCTAAGTTACTATTATAGCCTTTTTCATCGCCGTACAACATTAGGCTAAATCCTTTACTACCGATGTAAGTGGTACCTGTAATGTAAAAGCCTATACTGCTTTTGTTAGATTCCATCGCATCTGAAAAAGAGGAGGACTTTTTTTCTCCACTATTTTTACCGTGTGCTACATAGGTGTAATACACTATCTTCATCTTCTCTAAGTCGATAGTATAAAAACGCTTAGAGCTACTATCTTTTGTAAAATCAATAATAGAGAAGAGGTCTTTTTCGTTTAAGCGGTGTTGCTTTCTGAGAGATTGATAGCCTATATAAGCGTAGCGAAAAGCTTCGAAGCTAAGGTCGTATTGGGCGGCGTTTAGCTCGTTATACAAATCTTTAATGTTAAGTTCGACTTTTTTTAAGGCTAATAGTTTTTCTTTGCTAAGATGGGAATTTTGGGCGTGTACGAAATACAAAAAACTGCTTAATACAAAAATAAGGAATAAGAAAAAATACTTTTTGTTCATAGTGTTGTTGTTCGAAACATTTTTTAATTGTTAAATAAGAATTCATTGCGGGTGCAAAGGTAGTATATTTTTTTTACGTTGTATCAGAAAGGTGACACTTTAACATTTATTTAACACGTTTGGATAATTTCCACAATGCCCATAAGAAGTAGCGTAATAGCCTTTGTGACGGTTGATGGCAGTATTTTTCAGCCACGCCATAGTGCAATAATTGTACCAAATAATGCCAAAAATTAGAAAATGAGGAAATGAGCAAATGAGCAAATGAGGAAATGAGCAAATGAGCAAATGGGTAGTGATAAAAAAGGTTTTTTGACGGGTCTGACTTGTCGGACAAATTGGACTGGTCTGAGCTATCGGAGGAAAACGAAAAATATAAAAAGTGAGTTGGGAGAAGTTTTGGTGAAAAAAGGGTGTAAGGAGGGTGGGGGTAGCTTATAGAGAGCTTATAGGAAGCTTATACGAATCTTGGACGATTGGTATAGAAAGGGTATATAAAAAGTTGATTCATAATATAATACAACAAGGCTAAAAATGTTAAAAACGGGGTTTCGAGGCGAAAGAAAAAGGAATCCTCACCCCGTTCACATACTCTCCTATTCGGAGACTTCTCCCAAGGAGAGGGGGAGTGTAGTGCCGGAAAATTGCGGATTGTAGTGGTGGTAAGACGGTGCGAGTCATACGGATAGGTGATGAATAAACAAAGACACAATGGAGATAAAGCGAAAATACAATGAAGATAAAGTGAAGGCACAATGAAGATAAAAGCAAGGTATGATGAAGATAAAGCGGGGGTAAGATGAAGGACGAAAGAAGCTATTTTAGTGTGTTTGGGTATTTTTTCAGTATATCTTTTTTTGCTTTTCAATTTTATTTGTATCTTTGCACGCTAAGTCAGCAGTAAAGAACTCATTCTATCAAAAGATTACGAAAAATACTTGTCCGTTTCTTCCTTATAACCCTTGTGTTACTTGGGGTTACGGCTCTGCTTTTGACCTTACCCGCCACCCAAACCTTCATCGCTAAAAAGGTGGTGAACTACCTGAATGAAGATTTTGATATCGACCTGAATATAGAGCGCATACATCTGAAAATCAACGGGGATGTGGATATCAAGCGAGTGCTTATTCGCGACCACAAGCAAGATACGCTTATTTCGGCAAAGAAACTCACGACTTCTATTTTAGACTTTAAACAGCTGTTTGACGGTAATTTGTACTTTGGACACATAAAGGGTGATAGTCTCATTTTCAATATGAAAACCCATAAGGGTGATACTTTGTCTAACCTGGACGTGTTTGTAAACAAATTCGATTCGGGGGAACCCAGCACGGGCAAGTTTGTGATGAAGGCAAAAAGCATCAAGCTAAAAGACAGCTATTGCCGTATTTCGGACGAGAATAACGCCAACCCTTCTATCTTGAAAGTAGACCATCTGAACACTAAGCTAAATGACTTTAAAATCTTGGGTAGCAAAGTGTTTTTTGAGATGCAAGAAGGGAACTTCCGCTTTGATGACAAACTGAATGTTACCCACCTAAATACACAGTTCAGCTATACCGATAGCTTGATGCAAGCCAAGGATTTGCGACTGCAAACGGCATTGACGGACATTCAGGGTACTATAACGATGTTCTCTCACAACGGCAGTTTTGGCGATTTTGTGAACAAGGTAGTCTTTGACGTTAATCTGCCCAAAGCTACGGTAAACACTACCGATTTGAACGCTTTTTACAATGGTTTTAACGGAGGTAGAAACATTGTTTTAGAGGGTGTAACGATGAAAGGTACGCTGAACAACTTCACTATTCCGCAGGGAAAAATATCTTATCAGAACACGCTTATAGAGGGAGATTTAACTTTCCAAAACCTATTAGCAGAACACGCTAATATAGCCGTGATAGGCAAAGGTGTATATGCTGAGAGTATTTATAACGATTTGGCTTACTTAATGCCTAAGGATTTGGGTGAAAATATTCCAGCGGAACTACAAAGATTAGGAATGTTTTCAGTAGAAGGTGATTTTGCTTACAGAACTACTTCGCTACAAGCCAATGTACTGCTGAAAACCAATGACGGCGAAGCACATATCGACGGCTCTCTGGAAGACCTTACCCATACCGATAAAACGGCTTTTACAGGTACGCTCACTACGAATCAGTTTCATTTGGGCAAGATTTTAGACGACCCGACTATGGGCGCACTCACTGCCGATATGACAGTGCGCGGACAAGGATTGAACTTTAAAACTATGCAACTCTACGCCAATGGCACGGTTCATTCGGTGGGCTACAACGGTTATAACTACCAGCGCATAGGTATTAATGGGGAGTTTAGGAATCAGGTGTTTAACGGCAAAATAGACGCAAAAGACCCGAACCTTACAATGAACTTCAACGGACTTGCTGACCTATCGGGCAGAAACAACAAATTTGACTTTCAAGCGGATATTGCTATTGCCGATTTGCACGCTTTACACTTTATGGAAATGGACAGTGTATCGCAGTTATGTGGTAAGGTAGTGATAGACATTTCGGGCAATCAGTTGGACGATATTGTGGGTAAAATATCATTTAAACACACCAATTACATCAATTCAGCAGGAAGTTTTACCTTTAAGGACTTCGAGGTCGTTTCAACCTTGAACAATGGAGTGAAAGAAATCACGATTAATTCGCCTGATATTGTAAGCGGGAATGTAAGAGGAAAGTTCAAGTTAGCTGAGCTAAAAAAGGTAATGCAAAATGCGGTGGGGAGTATCTATGCCCAATACAACCCGTATAAGATAGAGAAAAACCAGTACGTAGACTTCCATTTTGATATTTACAACAAGATAGTAGAAGTGTTTGTGCCCAAAGTGAAGATAGGCAGAAACACTTTCATCAACGGGAATATAGATGCCGATAAAGGGAGTTTTAAGTTCCAAATGAAGTCGCCCAGCGTGAATGCATACGGCACTCAGATAGACAGTATCAGTCTTGAAATAGACAATAAAAACCCGCTGTACAATACTTATTTTGAAGTGAAGAAAGCCGATTTTGGGGTGTATGCCATTCAAGATTTTAACCTGATTAATACCACTATTAAAGATACGCTTTTCTTCCGTACTGAGTTCAAAGGGGGCGATACCGGCAAAGATACTTATGAGCTGAATTTCTACCATACTTTGAACAAGAAACAAGAGTCGATTATAGGGATTAAGAAATCATTGATAAACTTCAAAGGCAATGCGTGGTATATCAACCGCGAGAATGCGATGAATGAGTACAACAAGATTGTGCTCAACCGCACTGCCGATACGATTAAGGTGAGCAACTTCAAGATGGCGCACCAAAACCAATATATGAACCTCAGTGGGCTCATCACTACCAAAGATTATAAGAACCTGCATTTAGTTGCCCATAACGTAGCGATGGACAAGATAGTACCGGAAATCAAAGGGCTCAACCTCACGGGAACGCTCAATGGTAACGTGTCGCTCACTCAACGCGGGAACTTATATTACCCTTCGGCAGACCTTTTTATACGCTATTTTAAACTGAATGGCTATGACTATGGCGATTTGGAAGTGGGTATCTTTGGTAACAGTGATTTGTCGTCGTTTGATGTAGGGGCGTTTTTCTCTAACGGGCGGGCTCTTGGCTTTGCTACGAGAGGGAAAATTAACTTAGACAAGAAGCGGGGTACTTTGCTCGACCTTACGGCTTATTTTAGAGACTTTGAGCTCTCGCCTTTTAATCCGTTCTTGGAGGGAGTCTTCTACAACCTTAGAGGAACGATGTCGGGGCAAGTGAAGATAGACGGTAGCGTAACCGACCCACTGATGGACGGCGAACTCACCTTGCACAAAGCAGGTGTGGGGATTACGTACCTGAAACTCAATACTGATATTCAGGAAGGTGCACGGATAAAGGTAAATAACAAAACGTTTGATATAGACAACTGGCTACTGACCGATACCGCTTATAAAACACAAGCCAAACTGAATGGTTCGATTAGGCATAACAAACTATTAGATTGGTTTTTAGACCTAAGATTGCAAACCCTTGGCAAGCGCTTTATGGTGCTCAACACCCCTTATACTGATGATGCGCTGTTCTACGGGACTGCCTTTATCAAAGGGAATGCGAGCATTAAAGGAGCATTGGACGAAATTGCGATTAAAGTAAATGCGAAGACCGAAGAGGGTACGTCCTTCAAAATACCGCTCAGCGATAGTGAGAGTGTGGGCGATGACTCGTTTATCACTTTTGTAGAGAAGGGCGATAAAAAAGTAAAAATTAACCGAGAATTGGAGTCTATCAAGGGGTTAGAACTGAACTTTGAGCTTGATATCCTTCCTACTGCCGAAGTGGAAATTGTGATGGATAGAAAAACGGGTAGTAACCTTGTGGGGCGTGGAGCAGGTACGCTTCTTATTGAAATTAATACCAACGGCAAGTTTAATATGTGGGGGGACTTTATCACCTATTCGGGCTTTTATAATTTCAAGTACGAAAACATCATCGACAAGCGTTTTACGGTGCTCCCAGGGGGGTCTATCTCTTGGAGTGGCGACCCGCTAAGAGCCACTTTGCGCGACTTGAAAGCGGCGTATAACCTGAGTGCGAACCCAAGTACGCTATTGGAAAGCACCCAGTATAACCGGAAAATCAACACTCAGGTAATCATTAAATTAGAGGGAGAATTGATGCGCCCCGAAACCTTGTTTGACATTACTTTTCCTGATAGTAGTCCGAGTTTGGTATCGGAGCTCAACTACAAGCTTGAAGACCAAGACCGCAAGCAGTTACAAGCCTTTTCGCTCTTGGCACAGGGTTCGTTTATGAGCGAAAAGAATACCGACAACCGTTTGGTAGCTTACAACCTCTTTGAAACGGCAGCAGGCTTGTTTAACCAATTGCTCTCGGACGAAGACAACAAGCTGAACTTGGGAGTATCGTACGAAGCGGGGATTAACGACGGTTCGTCCGACATCAACAGCGACCGTTTGGGCTTTACTGTCTCTACCCAAATCACCGATTGGGCGAGTGTGAATGCCAAAGTGGGTATCCCTGTGGGAGGAGTGAGCCGTACGGCAGTGGCGGGTAACGTAGAGGTACAATTCCGCTTAAACACCGACGGTAGTCTCACGGCTAAAATATTCAACCGAGAAAACGAATGGCAACAGTATATGCTCGACCGTATAGGGTATGCCCAAGGGGTAGGACTGACCTATTCGGTAGATTTCAATACCTTTAAAGACTTGATGCAAAAGATATTTAAAAAGGGAGGAAAAGTGATAGAACCCAAGACAGAGAAGTAAAAAATATATATCGCAATAAAACTTTGGAACAATAATTGCTGTTAGACAGAGACTAAATCATTAAAAACACTAGAAATGAGAAGAATATTTATTGTAGCTTTTGCTTTATTTTTAGGCGTATTTCAGGCACATAGCCAGCAAGTAGACAAGGCAAAAAAGCTATTGGACGAAGTGTACAACAAGATGGTTGCTTACAATAATATCTATATAGATTTTAAGTATAACCTCGATAATATTGCTGAAAATATCAATCAGGAAACCAAAGGTAATGTAACCATTGCCAAAAACAAGTATGTGCTGAATTATTTGGGGGCTACTAAAATATACGACGGTCATAAGACCTATACCATAGTACCCGAGAATGAAGAAGTAACCATAGAGAAAAACGCCAATGACGACAATGCGATTACTCCTTCAAGAATGCTTACCTTCTATAAGAAAGGTTATAAGTACAAATGGGATATACAGCAAAATGTGCGCGGGCGCAAAATACAATATGTAGAGCTGAAACCGCAGAAAGCTAATACTGATGTAAAGCAAATTCTGTTGGGGATAGATATACAAACTAAACACATCTACAACCTTATTGAAATAGGAAAGAACGGTACTAAAACCACTATCACAGTGAATACTTTTAAAACAAACCAGCCTATTTCGAACAATATCTTTAAATTCGACCGCGAGAAGTACAAAAAAGACGGCTATACTATCAGTGAATTATAGATGAAGATATTAGACCGCTACATTATCACTCAGTTCCTTACTAACTTTTTAGGAGCGCTCTCTATACTTGTTCTTATCTTTGTATTCCACACTATCTTTACATACATTGATGAGCTAGCAGGGCGTGGTTTGGAGTTATGGATTATATTCAAGTTTCTAATCTATTTTATTCCGCAACTTATCCCTATCATTATGCCCTTGGCAGTGGTAATAGCCTCTATTATGACCTTTGGGGCATTTGCCGAAAACTATGAGTTTGCTGCGATGAAAGCCTCAGGTATTTCGCTAATGCGCGTAATGCGTCCGCTGATTATACTGATGGCATTACTGAGTTTAGGCACTTTCTTTTTAGCCAATAATGTAATTCCAGTGGCTTATCGCGAGGTGTATACCCTTAGATCGAACATTGCCAAAGTGAAGCCTGCTATGGCTATAGCCGAAGGTGTATTCTCTAACATAGGGGAGGATATAAGCATAAAAGTAGGGAAAAAAAGAGGAGATAATGACGAGTTTTTAGAGAATGTGCTCATTCACAAAAAGACTCCAGATAAAGTAAATCGCACTGTAATCAATGCCAAGCGAGGAGAACTTAAGAGTTCTAAGACTAATAGCAACTTCTTACAGCTTATTTTGGAAGACGGGACTTATTACGAGGATATTAAAACCAACTCTTATGAAGCCCAACAAAAAGAACCTTTTGCCAAGGTATACTTTAAAAAATACATCATCAATCTTGACCTTTCGCATTTGAACAATGTAGATTTTAACGAGAAAACTGATGCTACTACCTATCGTATGATGAATGTAGGACAGCTTAATTACGCTATCGACTCACTCCGCACCGATTTCAAACAGAATATTACTGACTATGGCAATAATATGTTTCGCCGTACAGGTTTCTCAGTAGCTCCTTCGACACCTCCTTCTTCCGAAGGGAAAAAACAAGAGAAGCCTAAACCTGCTAAGGAGATTACTTCGGTGAGAGAGCTCTTTAACAAACTGAACAACACACAAAAATCAATGGTACTTGATATGGCTATCAATACCAATCAAGCTCAGTTAGACAATGTGGAGTTCCGCCAAAGCGACCTTGAATATCGCTATAAGCTAATGAACTTACACATTTTAAATCTCAGCGATAAGTTTGCTCTTACGGTGGCTTGTTTTGTGCTCTTTTTCGTAGCGGCACCTTTAGGAGCATTCATTCGCAAAGGAGGGATTGGTATGCCTTTGGTAATAGCAATGATACTGTTCTTAGCTTATTATTTTATAGGAATGTTTATGAAAAATATAGCTGAGAACAACACTATCAACCCAGCCTTGGCACCGTGGATACCCGCTTTGATACTTTTGCCTTTGGGTATTTACCTCACTACAAGGGTTACTACTGATAAAGAAGTGTTCAATTTCCCTATTACCAATAAACTAATGCGATTTGTAGAAGACAAAGTGAAAGAAATAAAAGAGAAAATTAAAAAGAACAAGTAAAAATCGATAATATCTAATTATAAGTTCATCAATGGATATTCAGAGTATTGAGTATCCATTGATTTTTTATAACATCACAATACCGAAAAAAAAAACAATAATACCAATTATCAGAGGTAAAGCTAGCGATAAGTTAGGTATGAGAGTAGAGAAAGAGCTATATTATTTAGATGTGATATAAATTAATATCCGTTTTCTACTTTTCTTTTGGTATATTACTCATATAGTGTACTTTTGTCGCATATTTCACTAATTAAATTACTCGACATATGGAGACAGAAATTTTAGCACGGGTGCAGTTCGCACTGACGATTGCCTTCCATTACATCTATCCGCCTTTAAGTATAGGGCTTGGACTACTAATGGTAGCTTTTAAAGGTATCTACCTACGCACTGGAAAAAAAGAGTACGACACGCTCGCCCGCTTCTGGACGCGCATCTTCTCACTTACCTTTGGCTTAGGAGTCGCTACAGGGATTGTAATGGAATTTGAATTTGGTACCAACTGGGCTACCTATTCGCGTTATGTAGGTGATATCTTCGGTAGTGCTTTGGCTGCTGAGGGTGTTTTTGCTTTCGCACTTGAAAGTACCTGCCTTGGTATTGTACTTTTCGGTTGGAATAAAGTAAAGCCTATATGGCACTTCTTGGCTACCCTTGGGGTGTTCTTAGGCTCTATGTGTTCCGCTATTTGGATTGTGATTGCCAACAGCTGGCAACAAACCCCCGCAGGTTATGTAATTGCAGGCGAAGGTATGCAAGCTAAAGCCGTAATCATCGACTTTTGGGCGATGGTGTTCAATCCTTCGAGCATAGACCGTATATGGCACGTATGGCAAGGAGCGTTCTTAGCTGGTATCTTCTTGGTATTGAGCGTTCACGCTTGGTATTTACTCAAAGGTCGCCACGTAGAAATCTCTAAAAAAGCCTTTAAAGTAACTCTTATCATCGGTACCATTGTGTGCTTGTTGCAATTGGTTTCAGGACACAGCTCAGCTGATGGTGTAGCTAAAAACCAGCCTGAGAAATTAGCTGCTATGGAAGGGCACTTCAAGACAGGGCCTGGAGATGCTTACATTATTGGTTGGGTAGACAAAAAGAATGAGAGAACTCACGGGTTGAGTATTCCTAAAGGGCTTTCGTATATGGTGCATTTTGATGCTGATGCCCCCGTAACAGGTCTTGACCAATATCCATTGGAAGACCGTCCAGGACAAGTGAATGCTGTATTCCAATTCTATCATATAATGGTAGCCATTGGTATGTTTCTCATCGCACTCACTCTCTATGCTTCTTTCTTATTGTGGAGAGGCAAATTATACAACAAACGTTGGCTCTTGCACATTTTCGTATGGAGTGTACTATTGCCACAAATAGGTAATCAAGTAGGTTGGTTTGCAGCCGAAATGGGTCGCCAGCCTTGGATAGTGTACAAACTCTTGCGCACGAGCGAAGCTCTTTCTAAATCGGTATCGGCTAACCAAATACTCTTTGCGATTATCTTATTCACCGTTATTTATATTATCCTCTTCGCTCTATTCATCTACTTGATGAACAAGAAAATTGTTCACGGTATTGATGAACACGAAACTCAAGAACAATTACAAACAGCATAACATTATACAGATATGGAAACATTTTTAGGAATCGACTACCCTACGTGGTGGTTCATCATTATAGGATTTTTGATTACAGGCTATGCTATTTTAGACGGCTTTGACTTCGGAGCAGGGGCGTGGCATTTGTTCTTCGATAAGAAAAAAGAACGCCGTGTAGCTCTAAACGCTATCGGACCAGTATGGGACGGTAATGAAGCGTGGTTAGTAATTGGGGGAGCAGGTATTTTTGCTGGTTTCCCACTAATGTACGCCGAATTGTTTTCGGCTATGAACACGCCTTTTATGCTTTTCCTCACCTTTATTATTTTTAGAGCGGTAGCTATTGAGGTACGTGGCAAAGAAGACAGCGACCGTTGGCGCAACACTTGGGATACCGTATATAGCGTGTGCAGCATCGTATTGCCTGTACTCTTAGGCGTGGTAATTGCCAATGTACTACAAGGACTTCCATTAGACGAGAATTTCGTATACCAAGGAGGCGCACTCTTTACTTTCCTTACTCCTTATGCACTACTTGTAGGTGTAATGACACTCTTGCTCTTTATGGTACACGGAGGTTTGTATTTGCTTCTCAAAACTCACGGTGATATGCACCACCGCATCGAGAAACGCATTAACTATGCATACCTCGGTTTTTTGGTAGTGTTTACAGCAGTAGCGATTTACAGTATGCTCACTCCTCATTTAGCTGAAAATATTGCTAATAGCACTGCACTGAAAGTATTCTCTGCGTTATTGCTCCTCAGTATCTTAAGCGTAGCTTTCTTTATGAAGAAAAAAGACTATAAAAAGGCTTTTGTGGGTACTATTCTCACCATCGTTTTCTTTATGGTGGTAGCAGCACTGAATTTGCACCCTACTTTCTTGAGAACTACTTTAGAAACTGGCAATAGCATTACCGTATACAACGCAGCAGCTTCTCAAAAATCATTAGAGATTATGCTCACTATTACCGCGATAGGGGCGCCGTTATTGCTTCTCTACACTTATTTTGTCTACAAAGTATTCTGGGGCAAAGTAGAGATTGATGAAAACAGTTATTAATACAAGCCTTATAGGCGCTATAAAATAAGAAAGAGAGAAAAGGTTTTAAAACTTTTTCTCTCTTTTATTTTGGTAGGTAAAAAATAATTCGTACTTTTGCGCCCGATTTAAACCATTATTAAATAACAAAGCTATGTATGCAATTGTAGAGATAGCAGGGCAACAATTTAAAGTTAGCAAAGACCAAAAAGTGTTTGTTCACCGTTTGCCTAATCAAGAAGGAGAGAAAGTAGCGTTTAATAACGTACTCCTTTTAGATAACAACGGAACCATCACCGTAGGCGCCCCAGCTATAAATGGAGCTTCCGTAGAAGCAAAGGTTTTGAAACATTTGAAAGGCGACAAAGTACTCGTGTTCAAAAAGAAAAGACGTAAAGGTTACAAAGTTAAGAACGGACATCGTCAGTTCCTTACGCAAATTGTAATTGAGAACATCGTTGCAAGTGGTGCTAAAACTACCCAAGCAAAACCTAAGACAGAAAAAGCTCCTGTTAAGTCAGCAAAAGCTGATGATTTGAAAAAGATAGAAGGTATTGGGCCTAAAGCAGCAGAAGCCTTAGTAGCAGCAGGGGTAGACACCTTTGCTAAATTAGCTAAGAAATCAGTCGAAGAAATCAAAACCATTCTATCAGAAACAAGTTCAACCTTGGCACACTTAGACCCTCAAACTTGGGCAGCTCAAGCTCAATTAGCCGCTGACGGCAAATGGGACGAACTTAAAAAATGGCAAGACGAGTTGAACGGTGGTATCGTAAAATAATTGTTAAACCTAAAAATCTAAGAAAAAATGGCTCACAAAAAAGGTGTCGGTAGTTCTAAGAACGGTAGAGAATCTCACTCTAAACGCTTAGGTGTTAAAATTTTCGGTGGACAAGTTGCCATCGCAGGAAACATTATTGTTAGACAACGCGGAACTCAACACAATGCTGGCGAGAATGTGTATATTGGTAAAGACCATACCTTGCACGCTAAAATCGATGGTATCGTTAAGTTCGAAAAGAAGAGAGATAACAAATCATTTGTTTCTGTTATTCCATTAGAATCATAATAAAGTTTTTTAATGTTACAACAAAAAAAGCCTTTGGAGTTCCAAAGGCTTTTTTTGTAAATAATACCGTCCTACTCTACTATAATAGTGTATTTAAGGTCTATATTAGTACGCGGGTCAAAAACAAAATCAAAAAAAGTAGCATCATCTTTCTTACCTTGTCTTATCCGCTACTTTACTTTGTTTTCCCTTCGTTTTATTTCCCTCAAAATTAGTGTTTTCTCACCTCTTTTAACTGTTCATTACCAACTACTTATATACCCTTCCTATACCAATCGTCCAAGATTCGTATAAGCTTCCTATAAGCTCTCTATAAGCTAAACATACCCTCCTAATAACCTTTTTTCATCAAAATTGCATTCCAGCCTCTTCTGAAATATTCCGTTTCCTTACGAAAACTCCGACCTTCCATCACCCATCAGTATTTCTGGTATTATTGGTATTTCTGGTATTATATTATTAAAAAAAGGTCAGCAAAACTCTTCTTGCTGACCTTTTTCTTCTGTTTCTATTATCCTAATCTTTACTGTATCGTAATCGTATTGAGTTTGTTATAACCTGTTTGAGCTTCCCATATGCCTTTGTTAGCCAAACGAATGCTGTATTCCGGACGATGAGCAAGACTTTGGTAAGGGTCTGGTAAATTCAAATAAATGTCATAAAGCCCTTTGGAAAGATGTTGAGGTAAAGTAATATCTGCTTTCACTTTCACAGTCTTACCTGCAAACCAACGTCGAGGGTCGTTATTGAGTTTAAATACTTGTTTTTCCGAAGTGCCTTTTCTCACTAAAACAATCTGCACATCACGATGATTATACGGCGAAGCAAAGCCCTCATTCTTGAGTTCAAGCTCTATTTGCAAATGTCCTCCAGGCACTGGGTTGCCCGTAAATTTACTGTAATTAAGTGCAAAACGATAGCCTAATTTTCTTTTCATATCGTCCATACACCTGTTTTTCCAACTATTAATAGTACCCTCGTGGAAGTCCATATTAATATAACTCCAATGGTACAAAGCCATTTCTCTTAAAGCATTACTACATTCTGTAAAACTATTAGGCGAGGTGCAAGTCTCTCCTCCCATCACCACATACTGGGTCTCCCGCTCCATATACTTGCGGTAGTTTTCATTAGGATAAGTACCCATATTAGGAGCATCGGCTAAAAAGCAATCGTTATGGAAGCCTATGCGTGATAAATCACTGCCATTATAAGCATTTCCCTCTGTAAGATTCGTGTGCACATTGATGTTTTGGGTAAATATCTTTGCCATTGGGTAGCGCACACACACCATTCTATCCTTAGGTAAAATGCTTAATTCTTTTGCCAATACCTTTCTGCGGGCTTCATAAGCTCCTGCGTTTTCTTGGGGTTCAAAGCCGTAATGATTGGTGTAATACCATTCGCCCCAAACACCCACAAAACCTGCTTCCCATACAGCTATGATATCAGCATTTTCACGAATTATTGGTGCCAATTGGTTAAGGTGTCTTTCCGTCCAATACCACGAGGTATCTCCTCTACCATTGTAATAATCACCTTGGTCTTTTGAATAAGCAAAGCGTAAAACCACCTTAGAGCCTCCTTCGCGAATGACTCGCATATTATTCCGAATCCGATTTAAAAAGTACTCCGGAATGTCTTTCTCCCGAAAGTTATTCATATAATAAATCGTGAGAATAAGACTTATCCCCTCCTGATTTCGCTTCTGTCTCACCCAATCTGCATTAAGTGTCCAATCACCTTCCCCTTGGTCTTGATGGGTTAAAAAACCTCTTTCAGGATTTAAAAACACCTCATTAGTACCTTCATATCTCACTGTCTGATTGAGAGAAGGAACTGCTGGGGGTGTAACGGGTGGTATAGGGGTGGTAGTAGACGTAGTAGTAGAGGTTTTGGTAGTAGGTGACTGTGTACCTCCTCCATTGTTAACGTCATCTTCTTTGCTTTGGCAAGAGATTATGGTGGTTAGTAAAACAAAAAATGTTAAAAGATATTTTTTCATAGGATTTTAAGTTTACAATGCATAATTTATTACTTAATCTTTACAAAATAAGGCAATCGCTCCAAAGGTACTTTTAGGGTGTATTCTTTGCCTCCTTTGTACTTTTTGCCTTGTTCGTCTTGCCAAGTGCCTTTGGGGAGTTTTACTGTGCGAATATCGCTTTCGGTCATTACAGGGGCTACTAAATACTTATCGCCCAGCATATATTGGTCTTTGCAATTAGCGAACCCCTGATGAGGAAAAGTATACTCCATACTGCGCACAATAGGTTCTCCTGTTTGTGCCGATTTTTTGGCTTCGGCTATGATATAGTCGCCTAATTGTTCGTGCCATTTGGCGTATTTGATACAGATAGCCAAATTCTCTTTCGATAGAATGCGCCAAGGAGCTACTGAGAATTGCATCATAGGCATCATCGAATGTATTTGGCAAGAGCGCACGATGAGCTTCTGATTGAACTTAGTAGGGTCTACATTCAAGAAACTGCCGTATTCCCCTCCGCCTATCATATCGGGGCAAGCAAATGCATAACCGTTGAGTCCTGCGGCTATCATATCGGGGACTAAACGGGCGACCCCGTCCCAAGAGTAACTTTTGTCGCCCAAACGCTGTACCAAAGCCTGTCCGCCCAATTTCCAGCAAGCGCGGAACTCGTTGTAAGGGAATTCTAAACCTAATTTACCCCAAAGAAGAGACTGTTCAGTATCGTAAGATTTTTGGTCGAAAACGTCAACATCTTCCGCCAAATAGCGCTCTGGGTCACCTGCATCAAACTTAAATCCATCGATGCCGTATTCTTTTTGTAGGTCTTTAAGCATATTCACAAAGTAGGCAAAGGCTTCGGGATTGCTGAGGTCGTAGCAAGCGCTGAGCCCATTCCACCAATCGAGGATAGCAGGGGTGTCAGCTCCTTTTTTCTTCACTAAAAAGCCTTTGTCGCGCAAAAAGCGGTATTCTTGGCTATCGGGTGATACAAATGGGCATACCCATACCATTACTTTGAAGCCCATTTGGTGGAGTTGGTTTATCATTTCCTTAGGTGTAGGAAACTTATCGGGGCGGAATTGCCATACGCCATAGTCTTTTTGCCAGTTGTCATCAATCATTATTACTCCCGTTGGCATTCCGTTGTCCAGAATAGCTTTGGCATAGGCTAAAACGTCCTTTTCGTTCTGATTGTAAATAAGTTCTATCCAAGTGTTGTATTGTGGTTTGGTAAAGAACACTTCGGGGGGATTACCCCAGAAGGCGGAAAGTATTGTTTACTCACTGCCTGATAGGCACTTTTGAGGGTAGTGCCAGCTGTGTGGCAACTCACCTCAGCCCGTGAAGGCGTGATAAGTATCTTTCCTTCTTTAAATTGGTAAGCAAAAGGAGCCTCCGAAGCGATATAACGCCCTTGATTAGAGTACAGAAAGGGCACTGATTGGTTGTTAAAATTCTCGGTGCGCAAGTTGTAAATACGCTCCGATGATTGGTAAGGCATCTCTTTGCCTACGCCCGTAAAGCCACCCCACCATTGTTCATTGGGTAGTAGGGTGATTTCAGTGGGCTGTTGTGCACTCGCCCATAGCGAACTGCACAAAGTAATAAAAGCAAATATTCTTTTCATTTGTATGTTTTTAGTCGTTAGTTATTAGTTCTTAGCCGTTAACTTTTTACCTCTTATCTCTTACCTCTTACCTGAAATAAATTCTGAGGGTGATACCCCAAATTGTTCTTTAAAAGCTCTTGTGAAATACGACGGACTATCGATTCCTACTTCGTAGCACACTTCACTGATGAGTTTATCGGTGGTTTTAAGCAGTTCGGCAGCCTTGTCTAAGCGTATTTTGCGAATGTAGTTCGCCAAGGTAAGCTCGGTGGCTTGTTTGACAAAGCTGTACAACTTAGTGCGGTTCATACCGAGTTCAAGGCAGAGGTTATCTACCGAGAAATGTGGATTTTGCATATTGGTCACTACCAAGTGAGTGAGCTTGTCTAACTGTTCTTGTTGTTTTTTATCAATCACTTTCTGACGGATATTCTCAATAGGAGTGTGTTGTTTGCTCTTGTTGAGCAAGTTGCGCACATTGGTTTTGAGCAGTTTCACATCAAAAGGTTTCGTAAGGTAGGCATCAGCACCTAACTCAATTCCTTCTATCTGCGACTCTATTTGCGATTTCGCCGTGAGCAATATCACAGGAATAAAGCACGTTTGCAGGTTCTTTTTCAGGATAGCACAAAGCTCAAAGCCATCAATTTTAGGCATCATCACATCCGATATGACCAAATTAGGAAAATGCTGGTTGCACTTCTCAATCGCTTGTTCGCCGTCGGAGGCGAGAATGATGTTGTACTCTTTGATAAAGATGTTTTTGAGTATCATCAGTACCTCGTGATTGTCGTCTACTAAAAGCAAGGTAGGTTTATCTTCTTGAGGCAAATTTAACATTTCGTCCTCGTCTTCGCCTATGTGTTCATACTCAACCGCATAGTCCGATAAGTATTCTTTTAGCTGAAAAGCACTGTCCTGCAACTTCTGTTCGGGCAATAAGTAACTATCGTCCATAGGAAAAGTGATGATAACTTCGGTACCTACATTGGGCTTACTGCTAATAATAATCCCACCGCGATGCGCTTCAACTAATGATTTTACCAAAGAAAGCCCGATGCCCGAACCTACTCTTTTTTGTCCCAACCCCTCTACGCGGTGAAAGCGTTCAAAGATTTCGGATAAGGCATTCTTCTCCAACCCTATGCCTTCATCTTGCACTTTTACGACCAACTGTTTGCCTGGCAAGGTATGCGTAGTGTTCTCAAAGGTGCTCTTGTAGAGCGGTGTGAGCTCTCTCAAATTCTCTACCGAAATCGATAAGCGTATAGTGCTTCCCGCATTGGAGTACCTAATAGCATTGGAAAGAATATTCGAAAGTATCTTGCTAAAATACTTCTCATCTAACCACAACTTTACTTCTTGTTCAGGTAGTGTTAATTGCAACGTTATAGCCACTTTGCTTGCCCACTCCTTAAACTCGTTGTAAATGGCTTGCACATAGCTGTTTGCCGAAATGTAATTGGCTTTTAGCTGAGGTGTATACACGTCCATACGGTGTATTTCAAGCAGTTCGTTTACCATATTACTGAGCTTACCCGTATTGCGTTTGAAGGTATGCACATACTTATTGGAAGGCATTTCCTCTTCCATTTCAGTTACTGCGTGGCTCATTAGGGTAAGTGGTGTGCGGAACTCGTGTGAGACGTCTGTAAAGAACTGCATTTTCATCTGCATTAGCTCTTCTTTATGTCGCTCTTTTTCCTCTTGTACAGCTATGGTATGCTTCATTTGCGTCCATCGCATAAAGTACCTGAAACCTATGTACAGCAAGCCTGCAAGGGCAAGTGCATAGAGGGTGTATGCCCACCACGTAAGCCAAAAAGGAGGCTTGGAGACCACTGTAAGCTCGGTCTGCGCTCCGCTCCACTGTTGCCAATCGCCTACCTCTACTAATAGTTTGTAAGTACCATAAGGGAGCTTTTGGTAAGTGGCGTGTGGGGCAGGGTCATTCACGGCTATATAATGCCAATCAGTGTCGTAATCCTCTAATTTATAACGGTAACGCAACCGCTGAGGGGCATTGTATGACAAAGTGGTGAAGTACACCGAAAAATCGTTGTCTGGGTATGCAATCGAAAGCGCATCGGTAAACTCTATACACGAATTGACTACCTTGCCGTTGTTTTCAAACCTGCTAAAATGTACTCTTAGGTGAGCTGACGAAAGCATTTGCGCTTGTGGTTTGAAATAGTTAAAGCCGTGTGAGCCCCCAAAGTACAGATTCCCCTCAGCATCTTTGCAAGAGGAAGCCGTCCCGAAACTGTGTCCTTGCAAGCCATCGTTGTTGCTGAAAGCCGCAAAACGCTTCTGCTTTGTATCAAAGAAACTCAAGTAAAAGCCTCCACACCACACATTGCCAAAAGCATCTACCTCCACACTTTCAATATCGTTAGAGGTTGCCCCTTCTTCTATACCGTAATGTTCGGCAGTATAAGTGAGTTTGCCATTAGCGTTATCAGTGAGAACCACCTTGTTGAGTCCGCTACCCATAGTGCCTATCCAATAAGTATCTTTGTCTTTATCAATTGCCCAAAGATAATTACTACTCAGGCTGTGCGGGGTTTTAGCGTCGGCAGCGTATTTGAGCACACGCACTACCTCGCCTTTGGCATTGAGTTGCAATCGGTTTAAGCCCATTACCGAGGTTATCACCAGTTCGTTCTTAGCTTTATCCACATATATTTTGTGGAGCTTGTTAGTAGATAACCTACGAGGTTCAGGTGTTGTTTCGGTAAAGGTGTAGACGTTTTGCCATTGTCCTTTTTGCTCTTCAAAGCACTCCAATCCTGAATAGGTAGTAATCCACAAACGGTGAAAGGTATCGAGCTTGATATCAAATATATAATCGTTGCACTGTGTTGCAAACGAACCGATAATGCGTCGGCTTTGCTTGTCTATCACCCATACCCGTTCGCGAACCGATACGTACAAGTGTGCTTTATCGCTCTGAATACTCGTAACGTTAGGCGAAAGCTCAGGAGCATTGCAATAGTGCTCGTCTAACTGTTGGTTCTGGGTGTGAAACCTAATCACTCCACCGAACTTATTGCCTATATACACATAGCCATCGGGGTCGTAGTGCATCGTGCTTACAAACTCCGAACCCACTTTGCTTTGCGGTTTTATCCATACCGTCTTGAAGAACGCATCACGCGTACTGCTGTACGATACGCCATTAGACCAAGCCGATACCCACAGATTGCTGTCCTTGTCTAAGAACACACTGTTGATATGATTGCTTGCCGAATACGGATTCAAAGGCGAGTGACTGTGTTCTTTCAGCAGAGAAAGACTGTTTTTATCCAACTGAAAGATACTTTCTTCATTCACTACCCACACGTATTGCCCGCTCAGTGTAAGAGAAAGCAAATGTTTGTTCAGGTCAAATTCCTTTTTAGCGACTATCGTATAGGTGTTATCGGGCTTACAGGCGTACTTCACTAAGCTATCTCGGTAAATCACCCACAAATAGCCATCGGCATACAGCATCTTTACGATACCCGAACCTATGTTGTTCACCTTTTCAGGTAGGGCTTTTAGTCTGCCCTTATCAGGAACGTAAGCCGATAACCAAGGGAACCCCGAAAGCCACACTTCTCCTTTTTCGCTCACTGCTATTTGCGGATTGAGTTGCGAAGTAGTGAGTTGTGAGGCAGAACCAATAGGCAATGTTTTTAGCGTAAGTGCCTTCTCGCGCTGATTCCACACTACCTTAGCACGCCTAATTTGGTTTTCGCTCAAAAGCCAAAGTTCATTGTTTGTGCCTTTTTGTAAGAGTTTTACTTTGGTATAGAAAGCCAAATCAAGAGGGTCGTCTATTTTGAAATTGACAAACTGTTTCAGCCGAATATCAAAACAAGCTACCCCTGCTTCGGTAGCTACCCAAAGGTAACGCCCCATAGGTTGCAAGCTGTACACACGGTTGTAGTACACCGAGTTGATAGGGTCTTGCTCGTACTTGTAGGCATCGAGGGTATAGCCATCGAAACGGTTCAGCCCTCTGTGGGTGCCTAACCAAATAAAGCCCAACGAATCCTGAGCAATGCAAGTAACGTTGTCGTGCAACAGACCTTCATTGCGCGTAAGATGGTGGAAAAGGAAAGTTTCTTGCGCTTGAATTCTCACCACCAACTCTTCTGTGAAAGCGATAGGAAAGAGAAAATACCACAACAGCAGGATTCGCAGGAGCTTTATCGTTCTGTTCATTTGTCAAAAATTCATTTAGAGGGCAAAGATATAAAATCCTTATCAAAAGCTCAAAATACCCAAATCTAAAAACTGATAAGTAACCTTCATTTCTTCATCTTAGATTCGCCTTACCTTCATCGTAGATTCGTCTTTTGTTCGTCATTCCTTCGTCTTTTGTTCGTTGTAGACCCACTGTAGACCCACTGTAGACCCACTGTAGAGCCACTGTAGACCCACTGTAGACCCACTGTAGACCCACTGTAGACCCACTGTAGACCCACTCTTCGTTCACCTCTTCTTCGTCTTTTCTTTACCCTGTTCGTACAGATTATACCTTATCACTATCCTATGGGGTTACCGTAATTTTGATAGTTCGGTATTCAGTGTTATACTTGTACTCGTTGGCACTTACAGTTCCTACATCAGTTTTATAGCCGTCTTTTGAATAGCTTTTAAAACCACTGCTACTGCCCACTACCACTACCTCATAAGTTCCTGCTTTGTCATACGTATGAGTGTATTTAGTCACACCAGAATCATCGGTAATAGTAATACCTTTTCCTGTATCGAAAGCCTTATAGTCAATAGCTCCAAAGTTAGCCGATTCAACAAAGTAATCGCCTATATAACCAATGCCAGCACCCACGGTAGTAAACAGAATCTGAATATAAGAAAGCGTTGCCATTTTTTTGTTTACAGCACTTTCCCAAGCACTTATCACACGACCAATGTCAAAAGTGTAATCGGTATATTCGGTTTTGGGTTCTACGAATAAATCCCAAACGGTTTCTTTTTTGAAAGTGACTACTGTTTCTCCTTCAGCAATTCCTCCTAAGAATATCACGATAGGAAACTTTGTTTCTTCGGGGTGTTCGCTTTCGTCATTAGTACTCTTCAAAGTAGTTGTCGCAAACTTCATTCTTAAAGTCATCTTCTTGTTGCTTCCTACTTTGGTATTTACATTAAGGCGCAAAGCTTCATACCACCAGTTAGGGTGTTTGGCATTCACTTTCACTACATTTTTACCTATGGTAGCATCGGTTACTACTTCGGCTTGACTGCCAACTAAGTTGTCACCGCTATTGGCGTTGCGCACTTCAAAAGCGCCATCGGCTAAGGTAGTGCTTCCTACTTGTGTAGAAGTAAAGTCTACTTTGTAAGGTTTCACATCAGGGTCGGTAGGGCGATAGTTTTTACCTTGCAATTCCTCAGAAGTCTTCCCTTTGAGTACATTGTCTATACTCTTTTGGTAATCGTGCCCTTCATCACCGGTGTAAATAGCCAAAGCATTTACATTGTGATGAATAGTAAAAGTTACGGGGTCGCCTACCTTCACTTGGGTTTTATCAGCTGTTACTGATAGGTCTACGTCTTCAGGTTTGTCCTTAGTACAAGCACCCAAAGCCGTGAGTAGCAACCCGCTAATGAGTAATATATGTGTTTTCATTTGTTTGTGTGTTAAATTGTTAGTTCTTTTTCAACTTTGCCAAAGGTCGTAGCACGACAAGCAATAAAAACTTTGGCAAAGTTTTGCTACGCTCTCATTGGCTATTTAGTATCCAGGATTTTGAGTTAAATTCTTATTTGCGTCCAATTCGCTAAGCGGAATAGGTAACAATTGGTGATAAGGGCGAACATTCTCAGGCGCAGCAGGTGCTGGAATACGACGCTCTTCCCCACTGATAAACGGATTGTTGATACGCCAGTTTTGGAAAGCTTGTACCAAAATGCCACGGCGTACGAGGTCACACCAGCGGTCGGTGGTTTCTCCTACAAGCTCGCGTGCACGTTCATTTAAGATTTCAGTGCGGAAAGCGGTATAATCATCGCTGTAATGTTTAGCTGTCCACATAGCAGTACCTGCATAGTCATAACCATAAGAGGAGGTTTTCCAATCGGGTACTACAGTATTTACATCGTTGATATGAGTTTTATCCAAATCACGAGGCAATACATCGCGGTGTACGATGCGTCCGCCTGCTTTATTAGAGATACGAGCGCGTTTGCGCACTAAATTCACCGCATCGTAAGCGCTTTGCACGTTGGTGCCATTCATTGTTAAAGAAGACGAGGGTGTGTAAGCCCCAGGTGAATGGTTTACCTCGTTATAAGCCTCTGCATAGATGAGGAGTACATCAGCAAAGCGAAGTAACGGTTCATCCATACCAAAGTTCTTGTAGTTATACGAAGAGGTATCAGCTAGTGGGAAACGGCGGAACTTACCGATGCTCCACATTACCCAGTTATTGTTTTCGGTAGCCTTACTAAGAGGTTGGTCTACACGGGTATCTTTGTAAATATTGTAGTCCCAACCCCATAACTTACCATTGTCGAGTACTTGCACACGTGGGCAGTTCCACAACCGGCGAATAGAGTCGGAAGGTTCATAAATCATACGGTGGTAATCGGAACTGGAGATGTTATCCCACGAACCTCCTAAGTTTTCGTTACCTCTCATTCCGTAAAGCATACCTGTCAGTGTACCTGTATCGTCGCCTGTAAGCCCTTGTACGCACCAAATGACTTCTTTTGGAGCTTCGCTTATTTTGGTTTTAGCGTTGAATACATCAGGATAGTATTCTACTAATTGGTAGCGACCGCCTTGTATGACCTCTTTGGCATAGTTCATTGCTTTGGTGTAGTTATCAGTAGCTGAACCAAGCACTTCACGTCCGTCGCGTTGCGCTACTGAAGCGAGCCACAAGTGTACTTTAGCCAAGAAACCGCGACAAGCATCTTTGGTAATACGTCCGTATTGATAACCATTGCTTCTATCGTCTTTTTCGGCTACGTGAGCCATCGAGTAAGTAAAATCGGCAATAATTTGCTCAAATACCTGCTTTTGTGGGGTGCGAGGCACTTTGAGGTCGTCGAGCGATTCAGTTTCTTTTAATACCAAAGGCACATCGCCAAACCAACGCACCAAATCGAAGTACAAGTAAGCGCGCACACCACGAGCTTCGGCTACATAGCGTTCCCAGTTATTGATACGACCTTGGTGTTCGGTTACATTATCGATTACCGAGTTGCAGTTCTTAATGGCAGCATAATGTTGTTGCCACATTTGGGTAATATAATCGTTGTCAGGGCCAAATTTATAGTTACGCAAGCCTTGTCCTTCGTCCCAATCAGCGCGTTTGGCAAGGTCGGTACTAATTTGTTTGGTGCCGTGTCCTGTGATGTACACATCGGTGAGGTAACGGTAAGTACCGTTCATCGCTTGGCGAGCATCCAATTCATTTTCATAGAAAAATTGAGACGTAAGGGTGCTCTTGGGGTCTTCTTCTAAGAACTTAGCACAACTGCTCAATCCGAGGCTTGCCCCTATTGCTATAATAGTGATAATATGTAATTTCATAATCTATATCTTTTAAAAACCAACTTCTACTGAGAACAAAAGTGAGGTAGGTCGTGGGTACGGACTCATATCAAGTCCTGGTGCTAAACGAGCTATGGTGCCATAGCCCGTATTGGCTTCGGGGTCAAACCCTGAATAGCGCGTCCAAAGCGCAAGGTTTGTTCCGGTAACGCCTACACGCAATTTGCTGAGTTTATAAGGCTCTAACACTTCTTTAGGCAAGTTGTAACTAAGAGTAACAGTTTGCAAACGCAAGAATGAACCATCTTCTACTAAGTCGCTGCGGAAAGCATTTTCAGCCCAGAAACCACCTCCAAAGAGTGGGAAGTTGCGGTCGGGGTGAGCTTCCGACCACACATTGTTATAAACACTTTGTGTGATATTGTCGATATTCTTAGTGCCTGTGAGGTAGTAAGCATTACCGTTTACTACATCGTTGCCATACGACCAACGCAAGAAGGCGTATAATTCCCAACCTTTATAGGAGAAAGTGTTACCTATACCACCTGTGTGCAATGGGTTTACATCGGCTACGGGCACACGGTCATTAGTATCGATTACACCATCGTGGTTGATGTCTTTTATACGCAAACCTCCTAAGGCTACGTTAGGGCCTGGTTGAGCATTATCCACTTCGTTTTGGTTGTGAAATACGCCATCGGCTACATAACCGTAGTAGATACCTACTGGCATACCTACGCGCAAGAGCACATCGCTTTTAATTTTGGAATTGATACCTCGGTCGTAAAACTGTTGATACTGACCTTCGTCTAATGAAAGGATTTTGTTTCGGTAGAAAGAAATATTGAAATCGGTTGTCCATTTGAAATTGCCTTCACGCAACCATTGTGCATTGAAGCTCACTTCGAGACCTTTGTTTTCCATTGAACCTGCATTCTTCCACGCTTTTTGGAATCCCGAAGTAGAAGGGATATTCACTTCCAAAAGCATATCGTCTATGCGTTTGTAATACAATTCAGTAGAAAGGGTGTAACGGTTTTTGAGAAAGGACAAATCTAAACCGATATTGTATTGCTTTTGGCTCTCCCATTTAAGATTGTCGTTGGCAATATTACTAGTATAACGACCGATTTCCACTTTGTTACCGTCCAATACTACTTTGTTTTTAGCGAGTTGTGCTAAAGATTGGTAAGATGGGATTTGGTTGTTACCTGTCATACCGAAACTACCGCGCAAACGCAAATTGGAAATAGCTTCTATTTTCTTGATAAAGTCTTCTTCGTGAGCATTCCAAGCCAAAGAAACAGCAGGGAAGTAACCGTATTTGTTATTCTTACCAAATTTAGAAGAACCATCGGCACGTAAAGAAGCATTGAGCACATACTTGTTGTTATAACTATAAGTAGCCCTACTGATGTACGATACCAATTGGTTACCATCATAAGTGTATAAAGGCGCATAGGTTACTAACCCTTGATTGATACCCCAAATACCTTGTTTGGTATCCTCGAAGTTGGTAGATTTGTTATAAGTATAATCTGTCCAATACTTATTGGCTTCAAAAGCGCCCATTATAGAAAAATAGTGTTTATTGATGCTCTTAGAGTATTGCAAACGGGCTTCATATACCCAGCTGTTCTCATTGCGATGAGAGAGCTCCATACGTCCCCGTTCTGACTGTCCGAACCAAGTGTCAGGTCCCCAAAAACGGTCTTGACCAATAGTGTGTAAACGGTAAGAAGCACTGGTGTTAAAAGTCAAATCTTTAAGCAGTTGATAGCTGAGGTATACATTGGCGTTGAGCTCGTTGTATTTGGTATTGATATCCACTTGGTCTACCGCTACCTTAGGGCTCATCGTACGAATATTAGGATAGCTCATCAGGGTACCAAAACCAGGGTAGTCTAAGAAAGGAGAAGTTTGCAAAGCTTTGAGAACCACTCCATTTTGAGACCAATCGCTTACGGGATTTTTATCCTTAGAAACGGCATAAGAGAGGTTGATACCTGCATTCATCTTATCGTTAATCTTCTGTGAAAGGTTGAGACGTGAAGTAAAGCGATTGAAAGCAGAACGTTTGATAAGTCCTTCTTGGTTCAGATAGCCCACTGAAAGCATATAGCGGGTTTGGTCGGTACCACCCGTGATACTACCGTTAGCTTCGTTTTTGGTACCTGTTTGGGTAACTTCTTTCAGCCAATCTTTTACGGCAGGGTGATTCCAGCCTTTTTCGGCAATCATTCGTTGCCAAAAGTCTATTTGAGGTTGGTTGCCCCAAGTGCCATAGTCGAGCATTTTGTGAGCGTAATCTTCAGCGCTGAGCACCTTCAAAGGGATATTAGGCATCATATCAATAGAACTTGCATAACTGAAATTGAATTTTGGTTTGGCGAGCTCTTTTCCTTTTTTGGTGGTGATAAGTACTACCCCATTAGAGCCGTTAGACCCGTAGATAGCTGCTGCGGCGGCATCTTTGAGGATTTCCATTGACTCGATATCGTTAGGGTTTAAACTGAGTAGCGGATTGGTAGCCACATCTTCATTGGTATTGGTTACCCTTTGAGTAGGCATAGGCACCCCATCAATAACAAAGAGCGGTTGCGTACCTCCTGTGATGGAGTTCACCCCGCGAATTCTAAATGTGAGTCCGCTGGAAGCAGAACCATCGGAAGAGATGATTTGCACCCCACTCACTTTACCTTGCAACGCTTGCAATACCTGCGATGGACTGCTTTGGGCAATGTCAGCCATCTTCACCGAAGCTACTGCCGTAGAGATATCGCTTTTGCGCTGTGTACCGTACCCTACAAGCACTACCTCATCAATCTGAGTGACCTCAGGTTCGAGAGATACATTGAAAGTACGTGTTTTACCTACGGCTATGGTTTTGGAGCGATAGCCCATAAAGCTCACTACTATTTTATCGGTAGGAGCTACACTTAGGGAGAAACGCCCTTCAAAATCAGTAGCCGTACCTGAATGTGCGTGCTCTACGGCAACGCTTGCACCAGGGAGGGGTTGTTTGTTTTCATCGGTAACTACCCCCGTAATAGTTACTTTTTGCGCCAGCATTGGGATACTGAACAGCAAAATACAAATGCTAATGATGCTTTTCATTATATAAAATTTAAAGTTTTTTCTTTGGGACAAAATTAAGGAATACTTAACAAAAAGCACTTTACTTATTGTACATTTTTCTTTACTAAAAGTTATTTTTCTGGTAAAAACGTAAGTAATCAATAAGTTAACGTGAGCTCAACGTAAGAAATATCGTAGTATTTATGTTACGAAAAATATACAGAATAGAAGCACAAGGGCTTTTTAAAAGGAAATAAAAAGGAATTATAAGTAACTGGAAAAAGTGTTTTTTGGTTGAAAAGAGCTTGGGTTAGCTTATAGAGAGCTTATAGGAAGCTTATACGAATCTTGGACGATTGGTATAGAAAGGGTATACAAGTAGTTGATTAATACTATAATACAACGATTAAAAAGTGCTAAAAATGAGGTTTCGAGGCGAAAGAAAGAGGAATAGGTAATAGGCCTTAGGCCATAGGCAATAGGAGGGAGTATGACGGAAAAGGGGGAATATAGCGACGGAGAAGGGGGAATGTAGCGACTCACTTATTCGGTAAGCCCCCGAACCCCCGAAGGGGGACAAGCTGGAAAAGGTGACAAACCTCTCTCTTTACACATACCCAGCTGTCGCTGGCTACTTTCAAAGGGGGAGTGTAGGTACGAATGACGAGAGACGAATGACAAACAAATGACGGTGCGAGACACACAGGCGGATAAAATTAGTAAATGAGTTAATTAGCAAATTAGCAAATGGGGGCGAAAGAATTAAATAATGTAGATTTAGAGAGCTTATAGAAAAGACGAACAAAGAACGAACAATGAGTGGCTCTACAGTGGGTCTACAGTGGGTCTACAGTGGGTCTACAGTGGGTCTACAGTGGGTCTACAGTGGGTCTACAACGAACAAAAGACGAACAAAAGACGAAGAAAAAGTGAAGGTAAGTTAAAGCTAAGATAGGGATAAGAAGAAAGTTCGGTTGTATTTATCAATTCAAAAAAAAAAGGGGATACCAACGCAAAAGCGAAGGTATCCCTTTTTTTAATATATTTAATGATTAAAAATCGATAGAGGTATCGTCTTCTCCAGAGTCTTCTTCTTTCTCCTTGCTACAATCTATTTGGATTTGTACATTCTGAGGAGCAGGGAATGCAGCTTTGGAAACAGCTAAGTCAGCATCGGCATAACACTTTTTCATATAGTATCCCCAAATAGGTAGAGCCATTGTAGCCCCTTGTCCATAAGCCATACTACGGAAGTGTACTGCACGGTCTTCGCCCCCTACCCATACGCCTGTTACAAGATTAGGCACCATTGCGACAAACCAACCATCGCTGTTGTTTTGGGTAGTACCAGTTTTACCAGCTATGGCATTGGTAAATTGGTAAGGATAGCCAGTCATCACATTTTTATATACAGCGTTGTAACTATCAGCTCCTTTGGTACGTAATCTCGCTCCTGAACCGTAGCGAGTAACACCTTCCAAAAGATTTACTACGGCGCGAGCTACTTCGGCATTTACTACATCGTGAGTTTCAGGAGTATTTTCGAAGAGTACTGTACCGTTTTTATCTTCAATACGGGTAATCAGTACAGGTTTTACATATACGCCTTCATTGGCAAAAGTGCCGTAAGCACCTACCATTTGGAAAACAGTGGCATCGGCAGTACCTAAGGCGATGGAAGGAGCTTGAGGCATATTGGAAGTAATCCCTAACTTTTTCACTAAGTTAATGACAGGAAGAGGCCCTACTTTATCCATTAAATTCACCGTAATAGAGTTCACAGAGTTTGCTAATGCATATTTGAGAGTCATCATCTTACCAGTAAAGTTACCTGTGGAGTTACGCGGACACCAAGCTTGCAGGTTACCATATTTATGGGCTTCTACACAAGTTTGTATATCGGGCAACTCTAAACAAGGAGAATAGTGGAGCTGGTCAATAGCTGTGGCATAAACAAAAGGTTTGAAGGTAGACCCAGTTTGGCGAGCTCCTTGTATGACTTGGTCGTACTGGAAATGTTTGTAGTTAATACCACCAACCCAAGCCTTGATATGCCCTGTTTGGGGTTCCATAGACATCATTCCTGTGCGCAAAAAAGCCTTGTAGTACAGTATAGAATCGCGAGGGGTCATTACAGTGTCTTTCTCACCTTTCCAACTGAATACGCGCATATCGGTCTTTTTATAGAAAGAGTCGCGGATTTCCTTTTCGGAATAGCCTAAATACTTTAAGTGAGCCCAGCGATTAGAGTTTTTCATTGCCTTTTCAATTAGGGCTGCGTACTCATCTTTTGAGACCTTCACAAAAGGGAACATAGGGTTCTTTTTAGGGTTATTTTCGGCGTCGAAAGCCTTTTGTAGTCGTTGCATATGAGCTTTAACGGCAGCCTCAGCGTAGGCTTGCATCTTAGAATCGATAGTAGTGTAGACTTTTAGTCCATCGAGGTATAAGTTGTGCTTGGTACCATCTGGCTTAGGATTGTTTTCAATCCAAGTTTTCATATAAGTACGCAAGTATTCGCGGAAATAGGTAGCCAAACCGTCGTTATGGCTCTCGGGAGTGAATTTAATTTTTAAAGGCAGTTTTTGTAGAGAGTCTTTTTCCTCTTGAGTAATGTAGTTGTTCTTTGCCATTTGGGCAAGTACTACATTACGCCTATTGGTGACGCCTACTTTATTTTTCACTGGATTATAAAGAGCGGAGTTTTTAAACATTCCGACTAGCATTGCTCCCTCTTCTATCTTGAGATTTTTAGGTTCTTTATCGAAGTAAATTTTGGCAGCTGAGCGTATACCATCGGCATTGTTATTAAAGTCGTAGACATTAAAGTACATTGCCAATATTTCTTCTTTGGTATATTGTTTCTCGAGACGAGTAGCAATAACCCATTCTTTTATCTTTTGAGTATAACGCCCTAAGCCTCTTTTCTTTTCTTTATGGAAGAGCTGTTTAGCCAACTGTTGGGTAATAGTTGAAGCTCCTCCTCTGCTACCGAAGAAAAACATTGCGCGCAAGGTGCCACGCACATCAATACCTGAATGCTCGTAAAAGCGTTCGTCCTCGGTAGCAATAAGCGCATCGACTAATGATTTGGGCAAATCTTTAAACTTAATAGGAGTGCGATTCTCGTCTAAATAGAATTTTCCTAAGGATTTACCATCGGCGGTAATTATTTCGGTAGCTAAATTGGTTTCGGGATTTTCTAAGTGTTTGAAGTCAGGCATCTCGCCTAATAGTCCCAAAGATGCTGATAAGAACAGCAACATAATTGCTACAATTCCACCAGCAAAGATATACCAAAACCATTTTATGACAGGGCTTATACCCTTTTTGGTTTCACTATTGTTTTCTGTGTCGTTTGTTTTTTTCATATCTTATCTATTAGTTTATCAATGAAAGGTTACTTTCTGTTTTTTACTTCCTCAACTCTTAATCCTACTTCAGTAATTCCTTTGAGCACAGGCACGCCGTTGTTATCGCCTATTTTTCGCATTGCTTGTTCTATTTTTATGAGATATTTACCTTTAGTAGGGAATGTGAAATTCTCTTTATACCACAATTTACTCTCTTTTACGGCTGAATAGCCATCGCCTAACCATTTACCTTCGGGGGTAGCCATTTCGTACTCCAAAGTGTCTACAATTACTTTATTGCTGTTAGGCAATTCCATTTTAGTAATGAGAAACAGATTGCTGAACTCATAATGTTCGTCATTTCGGAGCATTATAAAAAGGTTTTTCTTTGCTACTGTGTCGTTTTCTTCTAATTCAAAAAACATAGGTTTATGCTGTTCCCAACCGTTGGGTAGGGAAACATATTGGCTATATTCCACCCCACTATGGCAAGAAATAAGCAAGGTAAAGAAGGTTAGCAGGCTAAGAATTCTCATCTTTCGGTGTATTGTCGTTATTATTAACTTTTTGTTTGTTTTTATAATTAGGGTTCTTTTTGTTATTCCCATTGGTATAATGAGTATTTTTAGGTTTCGCTTGTGGCTTTTGAACTTGTTTCTCGTTTGCTACTTCTGCATTGTTATTGTTTTTTTTAGCTCCTTGATTGGACTGTGATTTCAGTTGTTTAGAGGAGTTATTATTGTTACTTTGAGCAGATTTAGCATTCTTTTGACCTCCTTTATTGTCCTTTTTATTGTTGCGTTTGTTCTTTTTGCGCTTAGGAGTATCGAAACGGGTGATGCTATCTTCTTCTACCGGAGCGAGTTCAATGCCCTCGTATACTGAGGTACTCTTACGAGAAGACAAATCGGTTACAATGGCATATTCTTCGAGTTCCTCGATAGGTTCGCCGTTTTTATTGATTTCTAAGATTTCTTTTACACTGTCTACAGATAGTTTGTGCCAAGTAATAGGGTTTTCATCATAAGTGAACCACATTAATCGCTTAAAGATGTCTATCTTTTGACAAGTAGCCATACCGCGTTGTGTATGGAGTTTTGTATCGGTTCTTGGGAAGTCTTGCAGAGCATCTAAATAAGTATCGAGCTCAAAGTTCAAGCAACATTTTAGCTTACCACATTGCCCTGCTAATTTCTGTGGATTTAAAGAGAGTTGCTGATAGCGGGCAGCCGAAGTAGAAACACTTCTAAAATCGGTAAGCCAAGTAGAGCAACACAATTCGCGCCCACAAGAGCCTATACCGCCCAAGCGAGCTGCCTCTTGACGGAAACCTATCTGGCGCATTTCTATACGCACTGAAAAGGCTTTTGCCATATCCTTAATGAGTTGGCGGAAATCTACGCGTCCTTCAGCTGTATAATAGAAAGTAGCCTTAGAGCCATCACCTTGAAATTCGACATCTGAGATTTTCATTTCGAGTCCTAAGGCAATAGCCAGCTCGCGTGATTGTTTTTGTACTTCAATCTCTTTGGCACGTGACTGTTGCCACACATCTATATCGTGCTGATTGGCTTTGCGGTATACGCGGGGCAAGTCGCCTTCCCAATCTATTTTTCGCTTCTTCATTTGCGAACGCACCAACTCACCTGTGAGCGTTACTACCCCTACATCGTGACCTGAGGGAGCTTCGGTAGCCACGACATCTCCTATTTGCAGAGGGAGCTTGTCTACATTGCGGAAGTATTCCTTCCGACTGTTTTTAAAACGTACTTCCACGCAGTCGAAAAACTCTTGTCCACCAGCTAATTGAGTATTAGCAAGCCAATCGAACACTGAGAGCTTTACACTCCCAGAGCTACTGGCTCGACAGTTGGATATACACCCTTTTTTTGTATGATTGATTGTGCAACTATTGCAACTCATTTTCCTGTTTATTATGTTAATAGTGTTTAGTAATATACTACCTCAATCGGCAAAAATACAAAAAAATATAATTAGAGCAACAATGTTTAGTGATTATTTTCTTTATTTTTAGGATTATTACCTTAATATAGTCTGTTATTTTAGCTTTATAGACAGTATTTCTAAAAGAGATTTTACAGTAGGAATAGGAGGGAGGATTATATTTTCAGTTTGGTTTTTAAATCTGTTTTTTACGGCTTCGGCGGTAGTTTTACCTATACAAAATATTTGTTGTTCAGCTGTGAGGGTGTTGCACGAGCAGTAGCTTTCTACTCCCGACGGACTGTAAAAGAGAATAGCACTTGCGTTCTCTTTTATCTCAATAGGAGTATATTCAGTTTTATAAGCGGTGATTTCTTTTACTTTTAAATTGTTTTCAACAAAGAAGTTGGGGAGGGTATTAAGGCGTTGAGTACCTGCAAAGAATGCGATAGAGGTAAGTTTTTTTAAGGAAGCTAAGTTTTGCTGTAAATGTTGAACCAAATCAGAGGCATAGTGGGCAAAATGCAATACATTAAACCCGTTTTGAGTGAGTAGTTGTTGAGTTTGCTCACCTACACAAAGAACAGGAGTCTCTTTTAAGGTAGTTGCCAAAGGGTGTTGCGATAGGCTCTTCACTGCATTTTGACTGGTAACAATGAGCAAGTCGTAGGGCGGTGTGAGGCTCATTGTTATAGGGCTTACGGTGATAAAGTTGTGTTCGATGAGGTGTATAGGAAGAACTGAAAGGATTGCTTTCTGTTCTTGGGATAAGACTTTTGTAGAGACGATGGTTTTCATATTTGTTATTTAATAAAAAACTCGGTGAGTATTGCTACGCACCGAGTTTGGTAATGTTAAAGAGGGGTTCCTTCGTTGGTTTTGAAGCGATACTCTAAATAAGTATAGGCATCGCGCGGTAGGATTTTTATCCATCGCTTGTATTTCAAGAACCACTTGAAACGGATAGAGCTAAATAGCCCTTTGGTTAAATAAGCTGCTATGAAAGGGTGCGCATTTAGCACGATACGTCCTTTATAGGCTTCCTCCTTAATAATGCTTTCAAGTTCTATATTGATTTTATCAATTAGAACGATAGGCGCTTCGATTTCGCCTTCTTTGCTTGGATTCTCTTCTTTTGTTTTGATGTTTAGTTCTTGGCGCACTCGCTGGCGTGTGATTTGTATCAGACCGAACTTGCTGGGAGGCAAGATTTTGTGTTTAGCACGGTCTTCGGCCATTTCATTGCGCAAGTGGTCGAATAATACACGGCGGTTTTCGCTATTGCCCATATCGATAAAATCGACGACGATGATACCACCCATATCGCGCAATCGGAGTTGTCGTGCGATTTCGGTAGCAGCGATGAGGTTTACGGATAGAGCGGTGGTTTCTTGGTCGTTATTTTTATTGGAATGGTTGCCACTGTTTACGTCTATCACGTGTAAGGCTTCGGTGTGTTCTATTACGAGGTAAGCTCCTTTTGGCATCGATACGGTGCGACCGAAAGCCGTTTTGATTTGTCGTTCGATATGGAACTTTTCGAATATAGGCACTGATGAGTGATAGAGTTTTACGATATTCTCTTTCTCAGGAGCAATTTCTTGTACGTATTTTTTTATCTGTTCATAGAGTTGCTCATTATCTACGTGAATACCTGTAAAGGAATCGTTGAACATATCGCGGAGGATAGCCCCCGTTTTGTTCACTTCACTCATTACCTTAGAGGGAAAAACCGCTTTTTGAATTTTTCGGCACATCAAAACCCAACGATTGAAGAGACTTTGCAAATCCTTGTCGAGTTCCGCTACTTTTTTACCTTCGGCTACGGTGCGTACAATCACACCAAAACCTTTGGGTTTAATGCCTTGCAAGAGTTTACGCAAGCGTTCTTTCTCGGCTTTACCTTCTATTTTCTGAGAGATAGAAATGCGGTCAGAAAAGGGAACCAGCACGAGGTAACGACCTGCGATAGAGAGTTCAGAGCTGATACGAGGACCTTTGGTGGAGATAGGTTCTTTTACTATCTGTACCAGTATAGGTTGATTAGGTTTAAGTGTTTCGGCTACAGAACCATTTTTATCGATATCGGGTTCTAAGGGAAAATCTTTAAGAGAAAAGTCTTTTAGTTTTCCAGAGATTACCCATTTTAGGAACTTCAGTAGAGAAGCTAATTGGGGGCCTAAGTCGTGATAATGCAAGAAGGCGTCTTTTTCGTGACCTACGTTTACAAAAGCTGCATTGAGCCCTTGTATAGGTTTGCGTACCTTAGCGAGCATTATATCTCCTACTCCTAAGCCGTTAGTATCTTCTTCTTTATGAAGTTCGATGAGCCTACCGTCTCTGAGCAAAGCAAAATCTACGTAAGAGGAACCAGAACGAATGATTAATTCTTTGTCCACTTTGTTGGATTTTAGTTAAACAATACTACTTTAAAGCGAAAAAGTAGTTAAAAACTACTTTTTCTTTTTGTGGCGATTAGCTCTCGCTCTTTTTTTGCGTTTGTGGTTAGCCACTTTATGTCTTTTTCTTTTTTTTCCGCTTGGCATAACTTAATTATTTAATATATTGTGATTTATTAATACAATGTTATTTTTTCGCTTTTTTATCAGTTTTAGCTACTTTTACCTTAGCTTTAACTCCTTCAACGAATACTTTTGCAGGTTTAAAGGCAGGAATGTTATGAGCGGGAATTTTCAAAGTGGTATTCTTAGAGATGTTACGTCCGGTTTTTTCAGCTCTAGTTTTGATAATAAAGCTACCGAAGCCTCTAAGATATACGTTTTGACCACTTTCTAATGTGTTGATTACTTCGTTCATAAAGTTTTCAACCGTTAGTTGAACGTCGTTTTTATCAAGACCCAACTTGTCGGAAATCTTTGATACAATTTCTGCTTTTGTCATCTTTATATTGTTTTTATTAATAATATTCTCTAAATCCTTTCAGCGTGCAAAGGTACAAATTAATTATTTAATAAACACTATGTTAGAACAACTTTTTTTATTTTTTATTTTTTAATATCTGATAATTAGCTGTTTAAAACACTGTTTTCTAATATTTTACGATTAAAATATACTTTTGTCATATTGTGGTAGATTTTTATGTTACTGATTGAAAATAAGTTTTAATGATTATCTTTTAACTGTAAGCTGGGCTACGTCGTGCCAAAAAGAAGGATAGGATTTGCTTACGACTTCTTTATCAGCTATTTCGAGGTTAGTTTTTAGCATCAAAGGTGTGAAAGCCATTGCCATTCGATGGTCGTTATAGGTAGCAATGCTAATACCAGAGCGCAAGTGTGGGCAAGGTGCTAAATGCAAGCTGTCGTGAGTAATACTTACATCGGCTCCTAACTTTCTCAGTTCGGTTTGTAGCGCTTGAAGGCGGTCGGTTTCTTTGATTTTAAGAGTGTGTAAGCCTGTTAAATGGCACTCTAAGCCCATTGCTACACAAGTAACGGCTATGGTTTGTGCTATATCGGGGGTGGTATTTAGGTTATACTCGAAACGCTTTTGCTGAGGTTCAGCTACTTTTTCAATGGTTAATTCATTACCTTTGAATGAGGAGTGCACTCCAAAAAACTCATAAATAGTTTTTAAGGCACTATCACCTTGCAGGCTATGAGGTTTAAAATAGGACAATGAAAGGGTGGTGCCTATGGGCGATAAGGCAACAAAAGCATACCAATAGGAGGCGGAAGACCAATCGGATTCTACTTCCCAACTGTTATGTAGTAAGTTTTTTCCTTTCATTGTGTTTACCTTTATAGTATTGGCTTTGAACAACACTTGCTCTTGTCCTATGCAATGAGCTAAGAGATTGGTAGTCATTTTTAAGTAAGGCAGAGAGGTAACTTCGCCTTCCAAATGCAAGGTGAGTCCGTTAGGCAAAGCAGGAGCAATAAGCAATAAAGCTGAACTGTACTGACTACTGACGTTGCCTTGTATATGTACTTCGTTGTTAGTAAGCTTTTTGCCTCTTATATATATAGGTGGAAATCCTTCTTTTTCAGTATATGTAATATCGGCGCCTAACTGTTGTAATGCATTTACTAATAGGTGTATAGGTCTTTCTTTCATTCGGGGGGAACCTGTGAGGAGCACTTCTTTGCCCTGTTGTATTGCAAAATAAGCGGTGAGAAAGCGCATTGCAGTACCTGCGTGATGAATGTCTACAACTTCTGTATGAGAGCTAAGAGCTTGTTGTAGCAGTAGGGTATCATCGGCAGTGGAGAGGTTTTGCACAGTGAGTTCAGGAAAGAGCGCTTGCAATATAAGCGCTCTGTTGCTTTCGGACTTGGAGCCTGAGAGCAACAAATGTTTTCCTGACTGTAATGTGGAATGAGGTAATTGTATGTTCATAAGGTAAAAGATTAATGGTGAATGGTTAGTGGTTAATGTGGGATAGGTGTTTAATAGGGTGCAAAGATAGGGAATAATGCTGATAATACCAAAAAAGCCAATAATGCCAAAAATACCAGGAATGCCAAAAATGCCATAATTAACTTTGCCAAAGTTTTTGCCTGTGCGGCTCACACCTTTGGCAAAGTTTGAGGTGAAAAAGCGATGTGTTGAGACTGTTAGGAGGATTCGGAAGGAAACGGAGATTTTCAGAAGAAGGTTAAGGGCGTTTTTGGTGAAAAAAGGGTGTAAGGAGGGTGGGGTTAGCTTATAGAGAGCTTATAGGAAGCTTATACGAATCTTGGACGATTGGTATAGAAAGGGTATATAAATAATTGACTCATAATACAATACAACGATGCAAAAAACGGTAAAAACGGGGTTTCGAGGCGAAAGAAAGAGGAAGAGGTGATAGGCCTAAGGCCATAGGCACTAGGGGGGGAGTGTAATACAAACATCCCCCTTTACACATACCCAGCTGTCGCTGGCTACCTTCAAAGGGGGAATGCAGCGACGGAAAGAAGAAGGTAATGTGGTGAAAATATCCTCCTTTACACATACTTCGTTCTCGCGGACTTCCTCAAAGAGGGCGAATGTAGCGAGTTACTTATTTGGTAAGCCCCCGAACCCCCGAAGGGGGACAAGCTGGAAAAGGTGACAAACCTCCCCCTTTACACATACCCAGCTTTCGCGGGGCATATACCCAGCTATTGCTGGCTACTTCGGAGAGGGGGAATGTAGCGAAGGGAAAGCAAAGAAATGACGAATAGCGAGGGGCGAATGGTGGAGGTAATGTGAGGGTGTAGCACGACGGGTAGAAACGAGCTACACGGGCAATTAGTAGAGAATTGACAGAAGGGTAGTGGAGAAAATAGTTCTTTTGTACACTCAGATTTGTGGGATAAGTAGCACTTGTGAGATGAATTTGATGGTTGAATTGAGGTTAAGATGAAAATAAGATGAAGAGAAGGGGAGGAGATGGTATTGTATAGGAGGGGTTGGATTGAGGAATGATAGTGTGTAAAAGGTTACATATTTACACATTTTGTGTATAAATACACACTTTGTACACAGGTTACGCACGGGATGCTAACAAGTTATCAACAGGTTGTTAATAACTTATTATGTTGATAATAAGTGTTTTAATATAGTTATGAACAGATTTGCGGTATTTTGGCACGGAATTTTCTATATAGTAGGCGTAAGTTGATAAAACTTATTGTGCATAGTAATAAAATAAATGATTTGTCACAAACAGAAAATGGTTAAAAATTAAATTACTGAAAAAATTGCTAAAAGAAACATTGTTAGATAAGAATCATTAAACAAAACTGTTGTTAAAAATTAAATTTCATTTCATTGTGTTGTTGGGAAACAACTTTTATATTAAGAACATTGCTAAAATTTTAATTGTTTAAACACAATCATTTATTAAACTATTTTAAGACATTCCTTTAAGTTTAGCCAAGCTAGCTTAAAGTACTAACAAATATTGGGAGTTAGTAGTAGTATTTATATTATATGCATTGAAGAAAGACTTTCTTGAAAAAAGAAAGTCTTTTTTTATTAATATAGTATGTTTATTAGAAAAGTTTTGTATATTTGCAAAATTTTTGTCCTGTTTTAAAGAGCGTTTTTTAAACGCACAAAGCTGATGTTCATATTTTTATCATATGATGATAAGTGAGAGAACGGCTAAAAACAGTATATTTTTTAATTTAAAAAGACATATATAAAGTATGAAGAATCCAATTCTTTTAGTAGAAGATGATGTAGTTTTTTCCAAAATGTTAGGTAAATTTTTGGAGCGCAATGGATATGAAGTAGTAAGATGTTATAATTTAGAAGAAGCGGAGAAAAGCCTAAATGCATCGCTAAGTTTAGTATTCACTGATTTACGTCTGCCCGATGGTGACGGTATCAATTTCTTGAAAAAGGTGAAAGAAGTATATCCAGATTTGCCAGTAGTGGTAATGACCAGCTATGCGGAAGTATCGACTGCGGTAGAGGCAATGAAATTGGGTGCTTTTGATTATATATCGAAACCGTTCCAACAAGAGGACGTACTGAATGTTATTAAGAATGCACAAAGCAGTACGCGTACGGCTTCGTTACCTAAGAAGGAAAATGTGAAGGCGGACAACAGCCCTGGCAAAGCTGCTCAGCCTGTTGTTACTAACGAAAATTCATATATAGAAGGTGTAAGTGCCGCTTCTAAAAAGCTGAATAAGTTTATCAGTTTGGTAGCCCCTACGGATATGTCGGTACTCATTACTGGTGAAAGTGGTACGGGTAAAGAGGTGATAGCCAAATCTATTCACTTGAAAAGTGAGCGTCGTAACAAGCCTTTTATTGCGGTGGACTGCGGTGCTATTCCTAAAGAAATTGCATCGAGTGAGTTCTTCGGTCACGTAAAGGGTTCGTTTACGGGAGCAATTACCGATAAAAAAGGACACTTTGAAGAGGCAAATGGGGGTACTATTTTCCTTGATGAGGTAGGAAACCTAAGCTATGACAACCAAATACAGTTGCTACGTGCCCTACAAGAGCGCCGTATTAAACCTATTGGTAGTTCTAAGGAAATAGAAGTTGATATTCGTGTATTGGCAGCTACCAACGAAGATTTATTGGCAGCAGTAGGAAAAGGAGAGTTTCGCGAAGACCTTTATCACCGATTGAATGAGTTTTCGATAAAAGTACCTTCGCTAAGTGAGCGCAAAGACGACTTGATGATATTTGCTTCATACTTCTTGGAAAAAGCAAATGAAAAGCTACATAAGAACGTACAAGGGTTTACTGAAAAAGCGGTACAAAAGATGCTTTTATACACTTGGGGAGGTAACTTGCGCGAACTATCGAACACGGTGAAACGCGCTGCCCTACTCACACAAGGTGATTATATTACCGAAAATGAGTTGCCAGAGCCTGTAATTACTGAAACACGCCATTTCCCTACAGAGCGTTTTTCTTTTTCAACCAAAGAAAACGAGCGTGAACTCATTATTAGTGCGCTACACGAGACTCATAATAATAAAACAGAAGCAGCTAAGCTGTTAGGCTTTACACGTAAAACACTTTACAACAAACTTAAAGCCTATAACATAGACGAATTTTAATAGGTAAGAGGTAAGAGGTAATAAGGTAAAAGGCAAGTAAAACGCCTCTTATCTGTTATTTCTTACCTTTTACTTTTTATCTTAAAAAATGAGAAAGACTTATTTACTAATTACTTTTTTTAACTTATCACTATTTACTACATTTGCCCAAAATAAATCTCCTTTAACAACTACCGATGCCCAAGCACAACAGCAGTGGGTGAACGACACTTATAACAAAATGAGCCTTGATGAAAAGATTGGGCAACTGTTTATGGTATCGGTATTTTCAAGCCATATAGGCACAAAAAAAGCCGAAGAGGTAAAAGACTTCATAAAGAAATACTACATTGGAGGGATTATCTTCTCCAAAGGAGGACCGAAGCGTCAGGCAAAGCTCACCAATGAATACCAAGCACTCTCTAAAATTCCGCTTTTTATGGCAATGGATGCCGAGTGGGGATTGGCGATGCGCTTGGACTCTACTTATGCTTACCCGTGGAATATGACCCTTGGGGCTATTAAAGATAACTATCTTGTAGAACGTACCGGTAGACGCATAGGGTTACACTGCAAACAATTGGGTATGCAGTTTAACTTTGCTCCTGATATTGATATTAACACAAATCCGAATAACCCTATTATAGGAAATCGTTCGTTTGGCGAGGATAAAGAGAATGTAACCCAAAAAGGGCTTGCTTTTACTCGCGGAATGCAGTCGGTAGGGGTGTTGGGCAGTGCCAAACACTTTCCTGGTCACGGTGATACATCTAAAGATTCTCATAAAACTTTACCGCTTATATCTTTCGCCGCTAACCGTATTGACGAGGTAGAACTTTACCCTTTTAAAGCCCTCATCAGAGAAGGAGTAGCGAGCATAATGGTAGGGCACCTTAATATTCCTTCCTTAGAACCTAAAACAGGGCTACCTTCGTCGTTATCAAGTGCTATTATCACCGATTTACTCAAAAAGAAATTAGGTTATCAAGGGCTTATCTTTACCGATGCACTTGGTATGAAAGGGGTATCGGAATACTTGCCCGTAGGCGAAGTGGAAGTAGAAGCCTTCTTGGCGGGTAACGATATTTTGCTGATGCCAGCTAATGTAGCTAAGGGTTTTGAGGCAATGAAGAAAGCCTACCAGAACAAACGCATCAGTGAGGAACGCTTAGCACATTCAGTAAAGAAAATACTAATGGCTAAATACAAAGTGGGGCTCACATCTTTTAAACAATTAGACGAAAGCACTGTAACCTCTACCTTGCACACAATAGAAGACGATTTGCTCACTGAGGAACTGTTTGAAAATGCGATTACGGTAGGGCAAAACAAGGAAAATATACTGCCTATAAAGGACTTGGACAAGCGAAAAATAGCCTATGTGAAGTTTGGTAACGACAGTGGTTGGGCGTTTTATTCCACCTTACGCAAATACGCAGAGACCGTGCTTATTGAGCCTAAGAATGAGGCACAGCTATATGAGGCAGTTGAACCTTTTGACACGATTATCATCGGGTTGCACAAACCAGATAAGACCCCTTGGGACGCATACAAGTTTACAGAGAACGAACTGAAATGGTTAGAGCATATTGCTAAGAAAAAGAAGGTAATCCTCACAGTGTTTACTCGCCCCTATGCGATGCTCGACGTGAAAAATATAGCTCCTATTAAAGCTATTGTATTTGCTTACCAAAACCATAAAGTAGCCCAAGAGAAAGCCGCTCAGCTCATTTTTGGTGCTATTGAGGGCAAAGGAGTTTTGCCTGTAACAGCACACCCTAACTTACCCGTAGGCACTTCAATTGCTACTCCCAGAATAGGACGCTTAGCTTATGGCTTACCTGAAAGCGTGGGACTCAATTCTCTTAAGCTAAAAGAGATAGACAGTATAGCTCTTGATGCTGTAGCACAAAAGATGACACCCGGGATGCAAGTATTGGTTGCCAAAAGAGGAAAAGTAGTTTACCGCAAAAATTTTGGTACTTTAGATTACAATCCAGCTAATAAAGTGACCGACAATACTATTTACGACCTCGCTTCGCTTACGAAGATATTGGCTACTCTCCCCGAATTGATGCGCCTTTATGTGCGTGGAGATTTCAAACCCGTAGATACTTTTGAGGATTTGCTACCAAAGCTCAAACATACAAACAAGGGAGATTTGGTAATGAAAGATGTGCTCTCGCACTATGCTCAGTTCCAGTCGTGGATTCCTTTTTACCGAAAAACCTTAGACATTGATAAAAAGCCTTCGCCTGAGTATTACAGCACTACCAAAAGTGATTCTTTCCCTACTGAGGTAGCCAAAGACTTATATCTTATAGAAGGGTATACTGACAGTATTTATAAAACAATTGACGAGAGTGAGCTTATCAAAGATAAAAAGTACTTATATAGCGACCTCCCTTATTATTATTTCAAGAAGTACATAGAAAAAAAAAACAAGAAGCCCCTACAAGAAATCGTTCAGAAGCATTTTTATAGAGGTTTAGGAGCCTACCAGCTTACTTTTCTTCCTTTGCAACGCTTCTCTCCTGTAAATATTGCACCTGCCGAAGATGAAAAGACCTTTCGTTCTCAGGAGCTTCGAGGGTACGTACACGACCAAGGAGCAGCCCTTTTAGGAGGGGTTGGTGGGCACGCAGGACTTTTTGGAACTGCCGACGATGTAGCCAAAGTGATGCAAATGTACCTCCAACAAGGGTATTACGGTGGTACGTGGTTCTTGCAACCTCAGGCTATAAAAATCTTCAACACTTGTAATTACTGTCCGGAAGGTAACCGTCGAGGTTTAGGATTCGATAAACCACAGTTAGGCAAATCAGGTCCTACTTGTGGTTGTGTGCCAATGGATAGCTTTGGACATACCGGTTTTACGGGTACTTTTGCGTGGGCTGACCCCACTAATGAAATAGTAATAGTTATCCTCTCGAACCGCACTTATCCCTCTTCTGACAATAAACTTTTAGTAAACCGATTGGTGCGCCAAAAGATACAAGGAGTGGTGTACCAAGCCCTATCTGCGAATAAAAACTTTTAAAAAGATTTGGTATATAACGAGAAGTTTTAGTACATTTGCGCCACGTTAATTTTTAAAATAGAATTTATTATATGGAAGCGTGGATTATTGCCATTTTTTTCATTGGCTATCTTTGTATTACTACCGAACACCAAATAAAGGTAGACAAAACCATTTCAGCCTTAGCTATGGCTGTCATCTGTTGGACGATACTTAAAGTATTTAACCTTGATGTACTAGAAGTGCTCAACGGAGTGTTAGTGCCCGTAGATATAGCTAACAACAGTAATGCTATTGATGAAGCACTACGACATCACTTAGCTGAAACCGCTGAAATTCTCTTTTTCTTAATCGGTGCGATGACCATAGTAGAAATCATTGATATGCACCGTGGGTTTGAAATCATCAAGCGAGTGATTCGCACCAGAAGCAAAGTAAAATTGCTTTGGATTATAGGCATTATTGCTTTTTTCCTCTCTTCTATTATCGACAACCTTACTACTACCATTATTCTCATTACCATTGTACGTAAGCTCATACCTGACCAAAAAGAGCGCATTTGGTATGCTTCTATGATTGTGATCGCTGCCAATGCGGGAGGGGCTTGGTCTCCTATCGGTGACGTAACGACTACTATGCTTTGGGTAAAAAATAAAGTAAGTGCTGCTAAATTAGTAGAATACGTATTTATTCCTGCTACTGTATGCTTGATAGTACCTTTGTTCGTCGCTTCGTTTTTACCTGTATTCAAAGGAAAGATAGACACTTCAAACAGCGAAGAGAGTATTACTTACAAAAGCAGTATGCCTGTGTTGGTAATAGGCTTTATCTCTATTATCTTTGTGCCTATTTTTAAATCAATTACACACTTACCTCCTTATATAGGTATGCTCTTTGCTCTGGCTACTATGTGGTTTATTTCTGAAAAATTAAAACCTATCAGAGAACTTTCATCAACCGATAAGGATAAATTCAGTATTCACCGTGCATTAGGACGTATCGAGTTTTCGAGCATACTATTCTTCTTAGGAATTCTCTTGGCAGTGGCTTCATTGCAAACTATTGGTACGCTTTTCAACTTTGCACAAACATTGAATGAGACTATCCCAAGTACAAACGTAGTAATTTTGCTCTTAGGTTTTGCCTCTGCTGTAATAGACAACGTACCATTAGTAGCGGCTAGTATGGGTATGTTCCAAGAACCTATGGATAGTGGTCTTTGGCACTACATTGCCTATGCGGCTGGTACAGGAGGTAGTTTGCTTATCATCGGTTCGGCTGCGGGGGTAGTAGCTATGGGTATGGAGAAGATTAATTTCTTTTGGTATGTGAAAAACATCTTATGGATAGCCCTTTTAGGTTTTGTGTTAGGTTATCTTACTTTGGTAAGTTTTGAAGCTTTACACGTTTTTGGATAGCATAAAACGATACATCATATAGGAAAGACTGCCTAAATATAATTTTTTAGGCAGTCTTTTTTTATAGGTGAACATCAGCGTAGTTACTTCTTAGTCTCTCTCTTTGTATATTACGGATGTTGTATAGAGAATATAAAAGTACTTCAATGCACAGTGTTCACATTTAGAAATAACTTAGTATCTTTGTTAGCAAGAGTACATTATGAAGAATTGTTTTACAGAATAAATAGGATTGTAAGAGAGAAGACTCTTAAAACTTTAAATATGAACGTCGTGTTTATTTGCGAATACTATTGTGTAAGTCAAAAAAACGCCGTACTTTTGCACCCTAAAAGTATTTCAATTAATCACTAGCTACTAATCATTTATCATTAAGCGTTAATCATTAAAAAAGATGTTATCAGAACAAGAAATCATTCGTAGAGAAAAACTCTCTAAATTGAAAGAATTGGGGATAAACCCTTATCCCGCTCCATTATATCCGGTTGATACTACCTCTAAGGACGTAGCCAACCATTATGAAGAAGGTAAACAAGTGGTTGTAGCCGGTAGATTGATGTCGTTGCGTGTACAAGGAAAAGCCTCGTTTGCTACTTTGCAAGATAGTGAAGGCACGATGCAATTGTACTTCAACCGCGATGAGATGTGCCCTACCGATGATAAAACGCTTTACAACGAGGTGTTTAAAAAATTATTGGATTTAGGTGACTTTATAGGTGCTGAAGGAACACTCTTCATCACTAAAATGGGTGAGAAAACCGTATTGGTAAAGAACTTTACGCTACTTTCAAAAGTATTACGTCCGCTACCTATGCCTAAGGTAGATGCCGATGGTAAAGTACACGATGCCTTCACCGATCCTGAACAACGCTACCGTATGCGCTATGTAGATTTGGTAGTAAATCCACAAGTGAAAGAAGTGTTTATCAAGCGCACTAAACTCTTCAATGCTATGCGTCAGTTTTTTAACGATGCAGGTTATTTGGAAGTAGAGACACCTATACTACAAGCTATACCAGGGGGAGCTAGTGCACGTCCGTTTATCACCCATCACAATGCGTTGGACATTCCGCTGTATATGCGTATTGCCAATGAACTTTACTTAAAACGTCTTATTGTAGGAGGTTTTGACGGAGTGTATGAATTTTCTAAGAACTTCCGCAACGAGGGTATGGATAGAACTCACAACCCTGAGTTTACGGCTATGGAAATTTATGTGGCTTACAAAGATTATCACTGGATGATGGACTTCACTGAACGCTTAATCGAGCATTGTGCTATAGCCGTGAATGGTACTACTAAGGCGACCTTTGGTAAACATACAGTAGATTTCAAAGCACCTTATCCACGCCTTACGATGACTGATGCTATTAAACAGTTCACAGGCTTTGACATCACTGGGAAGACAGAAGACGAATTGAGAGCCTTTGCACAGTCTATCGGTATTGCGGTAGACGAGGCGATGGGCAAGGGCAAACTGATAGATGAGATATTTGGTGAGAAATGTGAAGGTAACTTCATTCAGCCTACTTTCATTACCGATTACCCGAAAGAGATGTCGCCACTGACCAAAGAACACCGCGACAACCCCGACCTTACTGAACGTTTTGAGTTAATGGTATGCGGTAAGGAGATTGCCAATGCTTATTCGGAATTGAACGACCCTATTGACCAACGTGAGCGCTTTGAAGAGCAATTGCGACTCTCAGAAAAAGGTGACGACGAAGCGATGTTCATTGACCAAGATTTCTTGCGCGCTCTTGAATACGGTATGCCACCTACCTCAGGTTTGGGTATCGGTATGGACAGACTTGTAATGTTCCTCACCAATAATGAGAGCATACAAGAAGTGCTTTTCTTCCCACAAATGCGTCCCGAGAAGAAAGAAGTAGAGCTTTCGGAAGACGAGAAAGTAGTGTTTGAGCTTTTAAAAACCTCAGAAAGACTGCTTTTAGATGCTCTCAAAACACAAACGGCATTTTCTAACAAGAAATGGGATAAAGCCATTAAAGGTCTTACCAGTAAGAAAGTAGCGAAAGTAGTAAAAGAAGGAGAAGAACTGTTTGTGGAATTAGCAAGTAACAATTGATAATTATTAATTAGATATGATATAGATTTTGCCAAAGGTTATAACACAATACGATATTAATAGCTTCTTAGGTAGAAATTTTGTTAAAGGAAATAGTAATGAATATCACTGAAAAAATATCCTATAAAGAAAGATTAATCACGCGTGCCAAAGCGATTTTAGAACAAGGAAAATATCCTACTGAACTCCTCGAAAAGATTAAAGACGAACGTTTGCTCAAAGAGGTAATGAAGGAAATGATGCCTTCACCGGGAACAGATTACGAGCTTTTAAGCAATGAGGAGAAGCAACAACGTGACCGTTTGTTGGTACTCAATATAAAGTTTAGGGATTATCTGCATGCTCTTGCATTGTGCAAGAATATAGGTTATTTACTTGTGATAACAGCAATGTTAGTGGGGATTAGTGCTGTGATGCAATTCAATAATAATGGCGTTTTTGCTATATTATGTCTGCTAAATGGTGTTTTGGTTTTATATTTGGCTACTGAGAAAAAAAAGCTATTACACTATTGTTGGCAGTTATTTTATGTATTTCTTCTGTTTTATATTATAGAGCTTATTGTATGGAAAGTTCCCTCTCCTTTTGTGTATTTTATCGATAACGATATACTTGCTTCAAAACACGATACCAAGATAAAACTCGCAAACCTATCAACTCCATTAGTTTATGAAGGAATAAGGATAGTAGCACTTTTGGGAATTTATAATGTATTGAAAAAAATCAGCTAATTTGTGAAAGTAAATTAGCTGATTTTTTTTGTTAATTATCAATTGTTTATTATCATTGATGATTATTTATTGTTTTTGTAAAAACCAAAGAAAGCGATATAACCGTAGCAAACTACTAAGGTGAGGAATGCTAAGCGGAAACCTATATAGTCGGTAAGAAAACCGTACAGAATAGGCAAGAGTCCGCCACCGACAATCATCGTACAAAGGATACCTGAAGCTTGAGTTTTGAGTTCGTCTATCCCTTCACAAGCAAGCGCAAAGATAGTGGGAAACATCATAGAGTTGAAGAGACCGATACTTAATAAAGTCCACATTGAGAGCAAACCACCAGTATTGATAGAAAACAAAATGAGAGAGATGGCAACTATAGCAAAAGCAATGAGAACTTTGGCAGGAGCAATCCACTTGATGAGATAAACACTGATAAAGCGTCCTAACATAGCACCTCCCCAGTAGAAAGTGAGAAAAACAGCTATAATAGCCTTGGGGTCGGCTGAGGTTAGATGAGGTTTTCCTGCCAATAAGCCAAGCGTTTCTACAATAAAGCACATAGAGGGGCTCTCTAAAATATCCTTAGTGATGTTCATATTGATGAAGTAGTTTACTGCATAACTTCCTATCACTACTTCAGCACCTACATACAAGAAGATACCTATAGCCCCCAACAGTAAGGGAGTTTTCTTGAGAAGATTCCAATAACTGTCTTTATTTACTTCTTCTTTTATTCTATAAACATAAGGTAATTTAACTACTGCAAAAACAAATGCTAAAGCAAGTGCCCATAAGGCTATATACAAAAAAGGTAATTGTATAGAAAAGGCTTCTTCACGGAAATAAATAAGCTTATCTGTAGTGTCTAAGGCTCCTATTTCAGCTTCTTTTTTTATTTCGTTGCTCAGTAAGTAAGCGGCTCCAAATATAGGAGCAATAGTAGTGCCTATAGCGTTGAAAGCTTGAGAGAAAGTGAGCCGGCGAGGTGTAGTGGCTTCGTCGCCTAAAATCACTATATAAGAGTTCATAGCCACTTGTAGGAAAGTAACGCCACAGCCTAATATGAAGATAGCAGTTAAAAATACCCAATATAAGCGTTCCCCGGCAGCAGGATAGAAGAGCAAAGCACCCAAAGAGATAAGCAAAAGACCTAAGATAATGCCTCGCTGATAACCTATTTTAGTGAGAATAAAACCTGCAGGGATAGAAAAAAATAAGTAAGACAAGAAGAAAGATAGAAGAATATAGGCTGCATCGGAATAATGCAACTGAAACACATCACGAAGATGAGGTAATAAAAGCTGTATGAGCACTGTTAAACCTCCAAAAAGTAAGAATAAAAGTGCTACCAGAACAAAGGCTTGGGTATGTTTCTTTTGTCTATTCATTGCTGTATGAGCTCGGTTTAGAGCGCAAATCTACTACAAAAAATAAAAAAATAGTTAAAATTTAACACTTTATTTTTGTTGTATACATAACTTAAAACGTACAACATACTTGTATTTAGTGTTTTATGTGTAAGTAGAATCCTTGTTAATAAATATGTTAGAAAATATTTTGACAAATCTGTTGGGGGATATCAAAAAAGTTAGTAACTTTGCTCCGAATAAGATAGTACTACTTAGCTCACTACTGACCATAACCATTCGTAACTAATTTAACTAATATAATGAAAAGCTGGTTTTTAAATGTAGCCGTACTTTTTCTCACATCAATGCTTTACTCTCAGCAAGGAGTTATTACTGGGGAAGTAATTGATGGTGATTACAACGCTCCGTTAATGGGAGCAAATGTTTTGGTTAAAGGGACTACCAAAGGAGCTTCTACTGATATGGACGGTAAGTATTCCTTGAATGTAGACTCACCTACTGGAACCTTAGAGTTCTCTTATCTTGGATATGTTACCAAGACAGTTTCGTATAAACTTGTGAATGGTAAAGCGCACGTGCGAATTACCCTTACAAGCGACCAACAAACCCTAGGAGAGGTAATTGTAACAGGTAAAAGCACCTTGTTAGACATTGCACAAGAGCGTAAAACACCTGTGGCGGTATCTACTATTCAAGCTACCGAAATTATAGAAAAATTAGGTACACGAGAACTTCCTGAAGTACTCAATCGCACACCTTCTGTCTATGCTACAAAAGGGGGAGGAGGCTTTGGTGATTCTAAAATCAATATTCGAGGCTTTGACAGTAGGAATGTGGCTGTAATGGTTAATGGTATGCCTGTAAACGATATGGAAGGTGGTACCGTATACTTCAGTAACTGGACTGGGCTTTCAGATGTAACTTCCGCGATGCAAGTACAACGCGGGCTCGGTGCTTCTAAGTTGGCGATTGCATCGGTGGGTGGTACTATGAATTTCATTTTGCGTGCTTCGGATATGCAAGAAGGAGGGAATATATCTTTCAACTATGGTACTAATCAAGAATATAAAGGTACGGTTTCTTACAATACAGGAAAGAGTCTTACTGGTTGGTCGGCTTCTGTGTTGTTCAGCAAAAATGCAGGACGTAAATATGTAGATGGTACTCAGTTTGATGGCTATAGCTACTATTTTGCGTTAGGTTATGAACCTTCTAAAAAACATAGTTTCCAATTTACTTTCACAGGGGCTCCACAATGGCATAACCAACGTAATATAAGTCCGCTAATTTCTGATTATCAGAAATATGGTTCAGAAGACAAACCCAACCGTCGCTATAATTCAGATTGGGGATACTTAAATGGTGAAGAACACACTATTAAGAAAAATGTTTATCACAAACCAGTAGCAATGCTCAATTGGGATTGGAATATCAATGAAAGTACTTCCCTTAGTACTGTAGTATATGCATCATTAGGACGTGGTATGGGAACAAGTTCATCGGGGGTGGCACATTCAATCTCTTCGAAAACTACTGCTAGTGGTACAACCACTTATTCACTTCAGAAAAACTATTTAAATTCTTTCCGTAAAGATGATGGACAGATAGATTTCGATAAAGTGGTGCGTTATAACAACGGAGAGACAGTAGATGATTTACTCCCTATGCAACACCCAAGAGAAGCAGGAAAGAACGTAACAATTGCTAATCCAGGTGGAGGTCGAGCTTTTACAGGTTATGGTGAAGGTTTTACCTTAAATGGCTCAGTAAACTCACACGACTGGTATGGTATCCTTACCAACCTGCAACACCAGATTAATGATCACTTCACTATTAATATGGGGCTTGATGGTCGTTATTACTATGGTTATCACTACCAAGTAGTAACTGATTTGTTGGGTAACGATAGTTATACTGATAATACACAAAATAACAACAAGAATTTGGCAACCCCTACCGTAATTCGTTCTGCGGTATCTACTAAGCCATCTTGGAATCCTTTCCAGAAAGTAGAACCTCTTGAAAATCGTATAGGTTATAGTAGTGAAGGGGAAGTGAAGTGGATGGGACTTTTTTCACAGTTAGAATACTCCGACGATCATTTTTCAGCTTTCTTACAAGGTTCTACCTCTATGCAGTCATACCAACGTATTGATAACTTTTTGAAAGATGGAGTTTCACGCGCCATAAGTACAAATCCTAATTCGGTAATGTATACTAAAACAGGTTTTAAAAACTTGATAGGTTATAATATCAAAGGAGGAGTGAATTATAATATCAACGAACAGCATAATGTGTATGCTAACATAGGATATTATTCTAAGCAACCTTTTTTCAACGCTGTATATCCTAACAATCTAAACTATTTAAACCCTTCGCTTACCAATGAAAAGATATTTGGAGTAGAAGCTGGATATGGTTTTAAATCTAAATTCTTCAGTGGTAATTTAAACCTTTATCACACTACTTGGAAAGATAGATTCCTTCGTCAAACTTACACTTTCGGAAGTTCTTCAGGAGGACGTGGCAGTAATACAGGCTATGCAAATATTTTGGGTGTTCAAGAAATACACAATGGGGTGGAAGTAGATTTCAAAGCTACTATTACTGATTACTTAAAACTAAATGGTATGTTCTCATTTGGTGACTGGTATTACAAAGGCGATGCCTCAGGAACTCTTTTGAATGAGAATGGTAATGCTATAGACTTACAAGGAAATGAGGTGCCTGTTGGTAGGGCTGCAGAGCTCAAACTATACTTAGATAAAGCAAAAGTAGGACAAACAGCTCAAACAACAGCTTCTTTGGGATTAACTGTACTACCCGTTAAGAATTTGAATTTTGATATCGATTGGCGCTATATAGATAACCTATACGCTAATTTGAATATAGGTACTTTTTCTAAAAAAGAAGTAGCCGAAAAAGGAGCTATAAAATTACCTGCTTATCATTTGTTTGACCTTTCTGCTTTTTATAGATGGCAACTTACTGATAAGCAACGTCTCACTTTCTCAGCTCACGCCTATAACCTATTAGATACTTATTACATCGCTGAATCATATACAAGTATTCACACCACTGATAGTAGTAAAACTTACCAAGGTATCGATGTGAGAAACCAAGTGTACTTTGGCGAAGGTCGTACCTTTAGCTTCGGAGTACGCTACAGCTTCTAATAAGTTGAAAAATAAAAGATAAGAACTCAAAAGGCTGTCCTACTCGGGCAGCCTTTTTTAATTAACAAATTAGCAGATTGACAATTTTTTCGTACCTTTGCACCATTCTAAATTATCAATTCTTAATTATTTATTGTAGGATATGTTACGATTCGCAAAAGAATATAAATCTATTTATGAAATCTTTGAGACTTATATGCACTCATCAGACTATGAAGATATTGACTTCGTGTTTGATGTAGTGAACTACTTTCGTCGCAAAAGTAAAAATAAAAAGTCTCCCCTCAATATCGATGAACTCATCACTGAAATCAAACACAAACCCGATAGCATTGCTTTCTTCAAGGAAAAACTCCATAACGTATTTGCTAATAAACAAAAAGTAATTCTTTTTACTGATGCTGGTCTGCTGAATAGTGTTTCTTTCTTCAAAGAATTACGTCGCCGTATCAGTCGTCAGCTTTTGCCCGACCAGCCTTCGGAAGAGAATATACAATACGTACTCAACCAACTCTTCTACCGTCCTTCCGATGTGAAATGGGTACATCAAATTCCTTTAGATAACTGGAAAGAACTCTTTGAAATTCTTGCTGTATCTACTTTCTATGAGGATAGTGAGAGCAAAACTACTTCCAAGCAAATTCTTTTGGCAATAATGATTCTCTCCCAACGTATGGGAGGGCTCGCCTTGCAAACTGATGTGCGCCGTATGGTGCCTGAATATGCTCACCTCAACAGCCCCTTTATCGCTCTCGACGATGAGCTGAACAATCTTGCACGTACTCTTTCCAAGGAAGATAAGCCTTATTTATATATACAAGACCACGAACTCGATTATAAACAGCTGAATATCCTAGCTGGTCAGTGCGAGGATTTCGTAAACAAAGCTGATGCCAATACTTCTAAATATGGGGTGACGTTCAGTGTGAACCAAACTCTTTTGCTCATTCGTCAGCAAATAAAACGCATCAAGCGACTCTATAACTACCTATTTATAGAGAAAGAAGCTGATAAATGTGAAAAAACGATTGCCTTCTACTTAGATATGGTGAAAACTAATTCTAAGAAGAACAATATTCGAAAGCTGATAGATGATAGTGTTTATAACATCACCTACGAGATTACGAACTATACCGGAAAGACGGGTGAACACTATATTACTTCTACTACCGGTGAGTACTTCAAGATGCTCAAAACAGCTTTGTGGGGTGGCGTTATCGTGGGGTTTATGTGTTTGGTAAAACTCTATATGTCGATGCAACCTGACCAAAGTGATTTTTTCCGTGCGCTGAACTATAGTTTTAACTACGCTATTGGTTTTGTGCTCATCTACCTCACAGGGTCTACTTTGGCTACCAAGCAACCTGCAATGACGGCTTCTACGATTGCTAAAACTTTAGAGAGCCTCAGCGACAACGATAACAATAAGGAAAAACAGAAACACTACACCGAATTCTCAGCACTTTTTACACGTTTGTTCCGTTCGCAGTTCATCGCCTTTGTAGGCAATGTGTTTGGAGCTTTCCCTGTGTCTATGCTTTTGGCGATAGGAATGAGTTATCTCAGTGGTTACAATATCGCTACTAAAAAAAGTTTACATCTCTTGGAAGACCTGAATATATGGCATACCCCCGTATTTTTGCACGCTTGTATTGCAGGGATATTTCTGTTCTTATCGGGTATTATAGCAGGCAACGTAGCTAGTGTAAACAACTTTAACAACTTCTATTATCGTCTTTCCGAACACCCCTTTCTTAAAGGCTTCTTTGGTAAAGTACGTATGCAACGCGTTGCTAACTGGATGCAACAAAAGTGGCCGAGTGTCGTCTCAAATATTTGGTTTGGAGTCTTTATGGGAAGTGCGTGGGCAATAGGTCATTTCTTCGGTTTGCCCATCGATATACGCCACATCACCTTTGCCAGTGGTAATTTAGCTTATGGCTTGTATGGTATGAATTTTATCATTAGCTTGGAGAATATCCTTTGGTGTATTTTAGGGATAGGCATCATCGGTTTAGGTAACTTTATTGTGAGTTTTGGTCTGTCGTTATGGATAGCCTTGCGCTCTCGCGAAGTCCCTGCTTCAGAACTAGAATATTTAGGTCGTTGCGTATGGCGAGCCTTTAAAGCACATCCCAGAGCCTTTTTCTTTCCTGTAAAGGAGAAAGAATAAAAGAATATCCAAATGAAACACATCAAAGAAAAATTAGCTGAACGTAAGGCTCACAATGCTTTACGCAGTCTCAAACAACGCCATTTTGCTATTGATTTCTACTCCAATGATTATATAGGATTCAGTACAAATTCTGAGATTACTAAACGCATCTCTGAATTACTCCCTCAGCAAACGGCACCTCACGGGGCTACAGGCTCGCGATTGCTTTCGGGTAACTTGCCTGTCTTTTCCGAAACCGAAAGCTATATAGCTCATTTTCATAAGGCTGAAACAGCTCTTTTGTACAATTCGGGCTATGATGCCAATGTGGGATTCTTCTCCTGTATTGTAGGACGAGGTGATATTATTTTATACGATAGTTACAGCCACGCTTCTATACGCGACGGTATTTCATTGAGTTTAGCCAACTCCTATAAGTTTAAACATAATGATTTAGACGATTTAGAAAAGCTCTTAAAGAAGTTTGCTACCCCTGATAAAACGGTGCTCATCGTTACTGAAACAGTTTTTTCAATGGACGGTGATAGTCCTCATTTGGTGCGTTTGGTAACATTAGCAAAGCAGTATGGGGCTTATATAGCGGTAGACGAAGCACACGCCATAGGAGTATTTGGCAAACACGGCTCTGGGTTGGTGCAAGCATTGGGGTTAGAAGAAGAAATCTTTGCCCGCATCGTTACCTTCGGAAAAGGCTTGGGAGCACACGGAGCTGCTGTCTTAGCTTCAAATGAGGTGATACAGTATTTAGTGAACTTTTCACGCTCTTTCATATACACCACTGCTATGAGTCCACATAGTGTGGCAACTATTAGGGCAGGATATGAGACCTTACAGACAACTAAATCAATAGAACAACTGCATCATAATATACAGTATTTTAAAACGCAAATTGCCAAATACAAAATACAGGGTTTTATCCCTTCTGATTCGGCTATTCAAGCCATAGTAGTAGCAGGCAATGAACGAGTGAAAGCACTTGCCAAAGTACTACAAGCCCAAGACATAGGTGTATTACCCATTTTAGCGCCCACCGTACCTGCGGGACAAGAACGGTTGAGAATATGCTTGCACAGTTTTAATACCGAACAAGAAATCGAAAAGTTAATGAGCCAATTAGCCAGTTTGTCAATTATCTGATTAGAGAATCAATTTTCACCAAAGTTTTTTAATTGCCTATCGTGCTACGACTCGTCATTATAGTATTGTGGTATTATCAAAGCTGAATCCATTTAGCAAGTCTGTGGTCTTCATACGTTTTTTAGCAGGTAATTGCAATTCTAATAGCTTTATATAACCATCTTTTACAGCTACACGCAGTCCTTTTTTATCTACTAAGAGTTCCCCAATAGGGTATTGATGAGAGACAGGTTCGAAAAGAGCATCATATACTTTTACATTTAGCACTTCTCCTTTTTGTACAAACGCTGTCCACGCAGTAGGGTAGGGGCTCATTCCCCTCACTAAACGCTCTATTGTCATTCCTTCCGCTTGCCAATCTATCTTGCAGGTCTCTCTGTATATCTTAGGAGCTTCGGCAAAGGTTACTTCCTTGTTTTGTGGTTGGGTAGTGCAAGTCCCTTCTGCAATGCTATCTACGGTTTTTAGTACCAATTCAGCGCCTTGCAACATTAGTTTGTCGTGTAAGGTGCCTGCTGTTTCGTGAGACTCAATAGGTGTAACCTCTTGTGCGATAATAGCTCCCGTATCAATCTTCTCGTCTATAAAGAAAGTCGTTACCCCTGTTTCCTTTTCCCCGTTGATAATTGCCCAGTTGATGGGAGCTGCTCCACGATAGTTAGGTAAAAGAGAGGCGTGCAGATTGAATGTGCCGTATTTAGGCAATCGCCATACCACTTCGGGCAACATACGGAAGGCTACTACTATTTGCAAATCGGGTTGTAAGGCTTTCAGTGCATTTACAAAAGTTTCATCTTTTAGTTTTATGGGTTGTAACACCGGTATTCCTTTGCTTTTGGCATAGAGTTTCACTGGCGACTGGTGTAGCTTCTGTCCGCGTCCCGAAGGTTTATCGGCTACCGTTACTACACCTACTACGTTGTAATGGTTCTCTACTAATGCTTTTAGCGACGCCAACGCAAAGTCAGGTGTCCCCATAAATACAATTCTCATTTTATCACTTGTCATCTTTTTTACCTTTTACCTTATAATCTTTTAATTGTTTCAGAGGCTCATTTTCTTATTTCAGTTAAGCGATGAGCTCGTTTTTAGCTTTGATTTATTTTGCGCAAAAATATAAAATTTGGTATTAATAGTAAAGTTTTTTGTAGTAAAACTTTTAATACGAGTTATTATTAGTTCTTCTTTCGCCCCTTAGAGTTAAATAACATCAATTGAATATAACAAAAATCTATTTTTCATTCGCCTTTTCCATCACTAATTCCCGATTTTCCGTCATACTTCCTCCTAGTGCCTATGGTCTAAGGCCTAGCACCTATTTCTCTTTCTTTCGCCTCGAAACCCCGTTTTTAATATTTTTAGCATTGTTGTATTATAGTGTTAATCAATTATTTATATACCCTTTCTATACCAATCTTCCAAGATTCGTATAAGCTTCCTATAAGCTCCCTATAAGCTAACCATACCCTCCTAACGACCATTTCTCACCAAAATCACTCTTAACTCACTTTCGAACTTCTCTGTTTTCTTCCGATAGCTCTAACCCTCTATCGCCCGTGTGACTTGCACTTCCCACCTGTCTGACCCCCGTTCTACAAGTCCGCCTCTGCTACTGCATTTCTTGTTGTTCGTGCCCCATTTACTAAGTTCCAAATTTGCTAATTTGCCAATTAGTTTGTACTTTTGCACCAAATTATATTTACTCAACAGAAATAAAGCAAATGAATATATTACGATTTATCACCGCAGGTAGCGTAGACGACGGTAAAAGTACCCTTATAGGTCGATTGTTATACGATAGCAAAAGTATTTTAGCCGACCAGCTCGAAGCATTGGAACAACAATCAAAAAATAAGAACGACGATGGTATCGACCTCGCTATCATCACCGACGGGCTCCGTGCTGAACGCGAACAAGGGATTACTATCGATGTAGCCTACCGCTACTTTGCTACACCCAAACGCAAATTTATCATCGCCGATGCTCCTGGTCATACCCAATATACCCGCAATATGATTACGGGGGCTTCTAATTCCGAGCTCATAATCATTTTGGTAGACGCTCGCAATGGCGTAACCGAACAAACTCGTCGCCATTCAATCATCGCCTCCCTGCTCAATATCCCAGAGGTAGTGGTAGCCGTAAACAAAATGGACTTGGTAGGTTATAGCGAAGAGGTGTTTAACAATATCAAGCAAGAGTACGAAGAGATTGCCAAACGTTTAGGATTGAAGAGCGTGCACTATTTCCCTATTTCGGCTTTTGTAGGCGATAATATCGTGAATACCACTGAGGCAATGCCTTGGTACAAAGGTAATTCGCTTTTAGACTTTTTGGAAACAGTAGAAATTAGCAAAGACAACTATGACCAACCTCGTTTTCAGGTGCAGTATGTAATACGCCCACAAACCGAAGCTTTACACGATTACCGCGGTTATGCGGGAGAAGTCATTTCGGGCACATATCGCAAAGGTGATGCGATAATAGTAGAACCAGAAGGTATTACTACAAAACTCAGTAAGATAGAGTATAACGGCGAAGAAGTTGCAGAAGCAAAGGCAGGTGACCCAGTAGTACTACACATCGAAGACGATATCGATATTTCTCGTGGTGACTACTTTGCCAAACAAGGAGCAGAGCCTCAGCAAGGGCAAGATATCGAGGCTATTGTATGCTGGATGGATAAACGCGAATTGCGCGAAGGTAATAAATACTTGTTGCAACAGCGTAGTAAACTTGTAAAAGCAATTGTGAAGGAAATAGAGTATAAAATAGACGTCAATACCCTCAACCAAACTGAAGGTGTAGAAAGTGTAAAACTCAATGAAATCGCAAAAATCCGACTCAGAACGGCTTCCCCATTAGTATACGACACTTTCCAAAGCAATCCTCCAATGGGTAGTGCTATCCTCATCGATGAGACCAGCAACGCTACCGTAGGAGCTGTGATGATATATTAATGCTTTTATTTTTCTGTTTTATTTCACAATAATACAAGTTAAAAAACTTAAAGCATATATAAAAAGCATTAAATAATGTTAAAAAAGAAATACTTGTATATATTATACATATATTTGCATCAAAATAACATATAAAAAAAATCAAGTTTATGACAGGTAAAGAATTACAAGAATCAGTTAACAAGCTCTGCTTAGATATGAAAGCTAATTTGCCAGGCTTCATCTTTTGTGGAATTCTCAATTGCGCTGATGGAACTATCATTGGAAGTTCTTCAGCTAATCCAGAAATTTCAAAAATTGCAAACGAAGTCTCTCCCTTTTTCTCAACTATTGTAGAGCAAGTGAAAAAAGTGGTTACTTCAAGTGAATCATTAGGAGTTAAAGAAACACATAGTATTCTTATCGAAACTGATAAAGTTACTAATGTGATTGGGGTTTCAAATTCAGGGAAATATTTTATTCTCTTAGCCTTAGATAGAGCCAAAGCTAATATAGCAATAGCTAGAACTTTAGTTGAAAGAAGCAGATCCCTTGCAGGAGCATTAGATGAACACCTCTAAAAAGATAGATATTAAATAATATCTTCATAGCACAAATTTAGGCACTCTGAATTTGTGCTTTTTTGTTTTTTAGCTAAAATGTGTTACTTCACCTATCTAAAATAAACAACAAGCTCAAAATCAACTTCTTTTTTAGTATGCGATGCTTTCGTAGTACTATTCTCATATTCTCATAAATGAGAACATACTGTAAGAGCTGTGATGAAGTGCTCAATGAAATCTTATGAAAAGTTTTATATTTTGATTAGTATAAAAAAGAGCATAAAGCAGATTGTTTGCTTTGTGCTCTTATAATTTCTTCTGTTAAAGGAAATACTAAAAAAAGTCGTCTAATAGGGTTCCAAATTCTCTTTTGCACTTGTAAAGTAAAGCTCTTGAGATACCAACGTTTGATTTAGCTCTATCTAAAGCGGTGATAGAAAAGAACTTTCCTAAAGCTGAAATCATTAACATAAATGTGATTTTGTCTGTTTCAATAAGGATATAATCTAACTCCGACTTTTCTAAGGCATCATTGCTATCTATCACTTTCTTCACTTGATCAATAATAGTAAGATGAAAGGCAGAACCTTGTTCAACTATCTTTGAAGCTTCTTCATTGGCAGAAGCTTTGCTTAAGATAGAACCATCAGAACTACTCAAAATTCCATAGAAGAGGAATCCTGGCATTCCTTGTTTCATATCTTGACAGTGAGCGTCAAGCATTTGTTGTAGTTGCGCACCAGTTAGTTCTGTATTTATATCTGTTTTTACATCTGTACCTTTGGGTTGTAATACTGTATCTGTCATAATTATGATCTTTTATCGAGGCAAAGGTATAATATTTTTTTTATAAAAAGAAATTTTTATGAAAAATCTTTTTCTATAAATATAAAAAATTAATGCTAATGCAAAGAAAATCAATAATTAATACTGTAATAAGATTATCGTTCAAAAGTAAGAAATACTACAAAATTATTTCTGTGAGAAGAAAAATACTACAAGTATAAAACGATATAAACTGTTTCATATAAAGAAGATTTAGGTGTCAAACTTCTTTTTTTATATGAATATATAGGATTATTTAATTTATTGTTGTATCTTTGCCTAAGATTTTTACAGATAGAAAAATTACTATTAGACAAGGTAAATATGAGAATATAGCTTTGTGATAAGATGAATATTATTTTTTCTTTAAAAGTATATAACAATGATAACACATAAATTAACCTCAGAACAAGCAATGGCACTCGAAAATCAGTACGGTGCACATAACTATCACCCACTACCCGTAGTGCTCAGCAAAGGGCAAGGGGTATATGTGTGGGACGTCGAAGGCAAACGCTACTACGATTTTCTTTCGTCTTACTCTGCCGTAAACCAAGGTCACTGCCACCCACGTATCATAAAAGCGCTTACTGACCAAGCGCAAACTCTTACACTCACTTCTCGCGCTTTCTACAACGATAAGCTCGGAGTGTATGAAAAGTACGTAACCGAGTATTTTGGCTTCGAGAAAGTCCTCCCGATGAATACAGGAGCTGAAGCGGTAGAAACAGCTATTAAAATATGTCGCAAATGGGCTTACGAACAGAAAGGGGTGCCTGAAAGTGCTGCCATCATCATCGTATGCGACCAGAACTTCCACGGGCGTACCACTACAGTTGTATCTTTTTCATCAGATAAAAATGCGCGTAAGAACTTTGGACCTTATACACCTGGTTTTGTTTCTGTTCCTTACAACGATTTAGTCGCTTTGGAACAAGTTCTTGCTGATAATAAAGCAACAGTAGCAGGCTTTTTAGTAGAACCTATACAAGGTGAAGCTGGCGTATACGTTCCTTCTGAGGGGTATTTAAGCGGAGCAAAAGCCTTATGCGAAAAGTATAATGCGCTATTTATCGCCGATGAGGTACAAACAGGAGTAGCGCGTACCGGAAAACGTTTAGCAGTAGACCACGAGAATGTAAAACCTGATATATTGGTACTGGGGAAAGCCCTTAGCGGAGGTGTATATCCCGTGAGTGCTGTCCTTGCCGATGACCGTATTATGCACGTGATTAAAGCTGGGCAACACGGTAGTACTTTTGGAGGCAATCCCTTGGCAGCAGCCGTAGCGATTGAAGCCTTGCAGGTAGTAAAAGATGAACATTTGGCTGAAAATGCCGCTCGTTTAGGTGAGATTTTCCGCAAAGAAATCGGCGACTATATCAAAACCTCGAACATAGCTACCTTAGTGCGTGGTAAAGGTCTCCTAAATGCGGTGGTTATCAACGATACCGAAGAGAGTGACACTGCTTGGAATATCTGTCTAAAGATGCGCGATAATGGGTTGCTAGCTAAACCTACTCACGGCAATATCATTAGATTTGCTCCGCCATTGGTAATGAATGAAACGGAATTAAGAGAATGTATTGCTATTATTATCAATGCTTTAAAAGCGCTTGAAAAGTAATACACTATATTGTTACAGATAGAAAGCTACCTAAAACATCAGGTAGCTTTTTATTTATACAGAAATATTTTGTACATTTGCCCCATAGGAACAAAATTCATTTTATAAAAGAAAAAATTATGTATAATTTATTAAAAGGAAAAAGAGGCATCATCTTTGGTGCCTTAGACGAAAATTCTATCGCTTGGAAAACAGCAGAACGTGTACACGAAGAAGGCGGTAAGTTTGTACTTACCAATGCTCCCGTAGCAATGCGTATGGGACAAATAAAAAACTTAGCCGAAAAAACAGGCTCTGAAATCATTCCTGCCGATGCTACCAATATGGACGACCTCCAAAACTTGGTAACTAAAGCTATGGAGATTTTAGGTGGTAAGTTGGATTTTGTGTTGCACTCTATCGGTATGTCGGTAAATGTGCGCAAAAACATTCCTTACACCGAGTCTAACTATGTGAACACTGAAAAAGGTTGGGACGTTTCTGCGCTTTCTTTTCACAAGGTATGTCAAGTGCTTTATAAGAACGATGCGATGAACGAATGGGGTAGTATTGTAGCACTTACCTATATGGCAGCACAACGCACCTTCCCTGACTATAACGATATGGCTGATAATAAAGCCTACTTAGAATCTATTGCGCGTAGTTTTGGCTATTTCTTTGGTAAAGACAAGAAAGTCCGTGTGAATACCATTTCACAATCACCTACCGCTACTACTGCAGGACAAGGCGTAAAAGGTTTTGACGGTTTTATCGCTTACGCCGATGCAATGTCACCATTAGGCAATGCTACCGCTCAAGATTGTGCCAATTATACGGTATCTCTCTTCTCCGATCTTACTCGTAAAGTAACGATGCAAAACCTCTTCCACGATGGAGGCTTCTCTAATACTGGTGTAAGCAACGAAGTAATTGAACGATTTACTAAGTAGTAGTTAGAAATTGGTTGTTAGTAGTTAGAAAACTAACGGCTAATAACTACTGACTAATAACTAATGAAATGAAGTATCTTTTCATTTATTTAGTGCGCTTTTATCAAGTAGCCATTTCGCCACTTAAGCCTCCTACGTGCAGGTATACCCCTACCTGCTCGCAATACACTTTAGAAGCCTTGCAAAAGTACGGTTTTTTTAAAGGAGGCTGGTTGGCTATTAAGCGTATATGCAGTTGTCACCCTTGGGGAGGCAGTGGCTATGACCCCGTACCTTAAATAAACAATAAAAATGCTTTGGGAAAACTTACTCTCTCTTAATAAATATGGTGATACTAGTCTTCGTTTGCGAAAAAATGAAGATGAAACACGACTCAGTTTTGATATGGATTATGACCGTGTGGTCTTTTCAAGTGCTTTTCGTAGCTTGCAAGACAAAACACAGGTAATTCCGCTTTCAAAAACAAGTTTTGTACACACACGTCTTACACATAGTATTGAGGTGTCGGTAGTCGGGCGTAGTTTGGGGCGTGCTGTGGGTAAACACGTGCTCACCAAATATCCTCACTTGCGCGAATTGGGTTACCAAACTAATGATTTTGGAGCCATTATTGCAGCAGCTGCGGTAGCACACGATATTGGTAATCCACCTTTTGGACACAGTGGTGAAAAGGCTATAGGAGAGTTTTTTCAATTCAAAAAAGGAACTGCTATCAAACATTTACTTACAGAAGCCGAGTATGCTGATTTGTGTAGTTTTGAAGGGAATGCCAATGGTTTTAGAATTCTTAACGAAACACGTTTTGGGGTAGAGGGGGGCTTACGGCTTACTTATGCTACCTTAGGAGCTTTTACTAAGTATCCTAAAGAATCACTTCCTGTACGTCCTACTGACCGTATAGCTGATAAGAAATATGGTTTTTTCCAAGGCGATAAAAAATTTTTCAAAGAGGTAGCTGAAACTTTAGGACTAAAATCTAACAGTGTAAATGGTGAATTGCGTTATGCACGTCACCCCTTAGCTTTCTTGGTAGAGGCAGCCGACGATATTTGTTATACTATTATAGACTTTGAAGACGGTATCAACTTAGGACTTATCGGCGAAGATGTAGCCTTAGAGTATTTAGGTGGTATCATCTCAGATAAGATAAATACTCATAAATATAGCAAACTACAAACTAAAGAAGAACGTATTGCTTATTTACGTGCAGTTGCTATAGGAGCTTTAATACAAGATGCTACTGATATTTTCTTGCAAAATGAAGATGCAATCTTGGCAGGAGAATTTCACCAGTCGCTTTTATATGATAGTAAATATCGCCACCAAATCACTGATGTAATAGATTGTAGTGTGGAACGTATATATCAATCCGATGAGGTAGTAGAAAAAGAAGTATCGGGTTATGTGGTTTTACAACATTTATTAGATATCTTTTTTACAGCTATTATCAATCAAGAGAATGGACGTGAGACATCATTTGATAAACTTTTGCTTAAAAAGTTACCTGAAAAGTATCGCAAAAATGGCTCGTTATATGACAAAGTGATGGGCATTACTTGTTATATTACAAGCCTTACCGATAGTAATGCAGTGGAATTACATCTAAAAACAGCCAATACAACCTTTAATATCTAATACTTTAATATGTTTATTATCAGATATATTATAAAGAAAGATTAAAAAAAGTTTAAAAAAACGCTCTAAAAATTTGCAAGTAATAAAAAAAGTAGTACCTTTGCAACCGCAATGAAGAAATGAATTGCATAAATTTACTGAAGGTCTGGTAGTTCAGCTGGTTAGAATACATGCCTGTCACGCATGGGGTCGCGGGTTCGAGTCCCGTCCAGACCGCTTCATAAGATTTAGTTGTGTTGTTTTGTGTAAATATTTTTACACGGGTTTATAGTAAACCAATGAAAGCTTTCCTTTCTCCAAGGAGAGCTTTTCTTTTTAAGTGAGATTTAGAATATAATTTCTCTTAATTCTCTAATAATAAAAAGCTACCTATAAACTTTATAGGTAGCTTTTTAGAATTTAATTATTAATCTAATCCTCGTGTTCTTCTAAATAAGCTTTTCTTACTTTTTTAAACAGCTCTGATGAATATACAAAGTCAGTAACTGCTTCGTTATCGGTGCGGAAAATAGTTTCTTTAGTGCCTTCCCATTCTTTATAACCATTTTTTAGGAATACAATCTTAGCCCCTATTTCCATTACTGAGTTCATATCGTGGGTATTGATTACGGTGGTGATGTTAAACTCTTCAGTAATTTCCTGAATGAGGTTGTCTATCACGATAGAGGTCTTAGGGTCGAGTCCTGAGTTAGGTTCATCGCAAAACAAGTAGTTAGGTTGGTTTACGATAGCGCGAGCAATAGCTACCCGTTTCTGCATACCTCCAGAAATTTCTGATGGTAATTTATCATCGGCATTTACTAGGTTTACACGGCTCAATACTATATTAGCACGCTCGCGTATTTCTTCAGGTGTTTTTTGAGAAAACATCTTCAAAGGGAACATCACATTCTCAAGCACCGTCATAGAGTCGAATAAGGCACTTCCTTGGAATACCATTCCCATTTTTTGACGCAAGGCTACACGTTCTTTGCGTTTCATATCAGCGTACTTCACCCCATCGTAGATAATGTCACCTGAATCAGGGGTAAAAAGACCTAAAAGTGATTTGAGAAATACAGTTTTACCTGAACCACTTTGCCCGATAATCAGATTTGTTTTACCTTTTTCAAAAGTAGTAGAAATACCTTTGAGCACTTCAGTTCCGTTAAAAGATTTATGTAAATTTTCTACTTGTATCATATTTCTGCTGAAGCTACCACTGCCTCTTTGTTTATTTTCTTCACCAAGCCTTGTAGTACTTTGCCAGGTCCTACTTCAATAAATTCGGTAGCGCCATCAGCAATCATCTGTTGTACACTTTGTGTCCATTTCACAGGAGCAGTAAGTTGCTTGATGAGATTCTTTTTAATGTTAGCTTCATTGCTTACAGCCATAGTAGTTACATTTTGGTATACTGGACAAAGCGGTTTGTGGAAAGCTGTTTGCTCAATCGCTGTTGCCAATTCTTCTTCGGCAGGTTTCATCAGTACTGAGTGGAATGCACCACCTACGGGAAGAACAAGAGCACGCTTAGCACCTGCTTCTTTCATCTTTTCGCAAGCTGTTTCTACAGCTTTGAGTTCGCCTGAAATCACTAACTGACCTGGGCAATTATAGTTGGCAGGGGTTACAATTCCGTCAACTGTTGCACAAAGTTCTTCAACCTTACTATCGTCTAAGCCTAATACGGCAGCCATCGTACCAGGTTGTAATTCACAAGCCTTTTGCATAGCGGTAGCACGCTTGGCTACTAATTGCAAACCATCTTCAAATGAGAGGGCTTCATTGGCTACTAAAGCAGAAAATTCACCTAATGAATGTCCTGCAACCATTTGAGGAGCAAAGTTTTTACCAAGCACCTTACTAAGGATTACTGAATGCAAAAAGATAGCAGGCTGGGTAACTTTGGTTTGTTTAAGGTCATCATCGGTACCACTAAACATTATATCGGTGATAGAGAAGCCAAGAATGCCGTTGGCAGCTTCAAAGAGTGCTTTAGCATCAGCAGATTTTTCATATAAGTCAAGCCCCATACCTACAAATTGGGCTCCTTGACCTGGGAAGATGTATGCTTTCATTTATTTGTATTTTTTATAAGATTGAAAGTACAAAGATATTACTTTTCTATAAGAATGCCAAATATTTGCGTTAAAATATCTTTAGCGACCTCTTCTTTGCTTTTTAAAGGAAAACAGATTTGTTTTTCTTTAGTTATAAAAGTAATTTTATTAGTATCGGTACCAAAACCTGCCCCTGCATCACGCAATGAGTTGAGTACAATGCCATCTAAGTTCTTTTTCTCCAATTTAGCTTGGGCATTAGCTACCTCATTTTCAGTTTCTAAGGCAAAGCCAATGAGTATTTGAGTGGTTTTAAGCTTTCCTAAAGACGCTAATATATCAACCGTAGGGACTAAGGTTAGACTGAGATTACCGCCTTTCTTTTTAATTTTTTCGGGGGCTACAGTTTCAGGCGTATAGTCGGCTACAGCAGCGGCAAGGATAGCGATATCACAAGTAGGGAATTCGGTTACAGCATCTTCGTACATTTGCTGAGCACTTACCACCCTATGCAAGTGTATTTGTGAGTGAATATTCTTTTCGGAAGAAGGGCCTAATATTAAATGCACTTCAGCGCCTTGTCGTACAGCTTCATTAGCAAGAGCAATCCCCATTTTCCCAGAGGAGAAGTTTCCTATAAATCGCACGGGGTCGATAGCCTCATAAGTAGGCCCTGCTGTGATAAGTATTTTTTTACCCTTAAGGGGAAGATTTTCGGAGAGTGTATTCTCTATAAACAGCACTATATCTTCGGGCTCAGTCATACGCCCTTGCCCTACAAGTCCGCTAGCAAGTTCACCATAAGTAGCAGGAATGGTATGATTACCATAGGATGCTAATTTTGCTAAATTCTCGGTAACCGTAGGGTGGGCATACATATCCAAATCCATTGCAGGAGCAATGAATACAGGTGCTTTAGCAGAGAGATAGGTAGCCAACAGTAGGTTATCACATACACCGTGAGCCATTTTAGCAAGCGTATTGGCAGTAGCAGGAGCGATGAGCATTGCATCTGCCCAGAGTGCTAACTCCACGTGGCTATGCCAATCGCCCTCGGGAGAGGAAAAACTTGTGAGTACAGGGTTTTTAGATACTGTACTAAGGGTAAGAGGTGTTACAAACTCTTTTGCATTCTCAGTGAGAATTACTTTTACATTGTGCCCATTTTTGGTGAGCAAGCGCACTAATTGAGGTGTTTTATAAGCCGCTATACCCGCAGTGATACCAAGTACTATATTCATAATTTAGAAATATAATTAAAAAAGGCTCTAAACGGCAAGCGGATGCTTACTGCTTAAAGCCTAACAAATAATCTATAAATACCCAATTCTATTCGGCTTCACGGTAATAAATCTTACCTTCAAGCCATTCTTTTACAGCAATAGCTTGTGGTTTAGGTAGACGCTCATAAAAGCGAGATACCTCTATTTGCTCTTTATTCTCAAAGATTTCCTCCAAGCTATCATTATTAGTAGCGAAAGCCTCTAATTTTTCTACCAATTCCTTTTTAATTTCGGCATTTATTTGGTTAGCTCTCTTAGCAATAATAGAAATAGCTTCATAAATATTACCCGTAGGTGCTTCTATAGCCGATTTGTTATAAGTAACAGTAGTGGTAGGAGCATCTATTTTCTTAAAATCCATAATGTAGTTATTTTTGTGATATAAAACTTTTTAATGATGTGTTTATTTTAGCAAGCATATTCTCTGCTTCCTTCTTGTATTTAGTTTCAGGATAGGCACGCAATAAGTTGTCGTAAGCTTCTTTAGCGGTATTGAGGCGTTCCTCTTTTTTAGTCTCTATACTATTGATAGCCCACTCGTAAGCTGAATGCAAGCGCGTGTACAACGCATCTTCTCTAAAAGCACTACCTGGGTTATTAGTCAAAAAATTGTCTAACGATTTCATTGCTGCTTGATAGTCGCGTATTTGGTCGTATTGTTTAGCTATTTCAAACTCTTTTTTCTCTAAGCGAGTCACCAAGTCTAAGGCTAACTCGTTAGCTTCTTTAGCATATTCACTATCAGAATATCTATCCAAAAAGTATTGTAATTTCTCAAGAGCCTGATAGGTATAAGTTTGGTCTACACTATATTTAGGAGTTTCCAAGTAAAGCGATTTCGCTTCTAAGAAAGCCGACTCTGTAGCTTTTTCGCTACGAGGATATAATTTCTGAAGTCGTTCAAACTGATAAGACGCTAAACTGTATTGTTTTAGCTGATAGTAAGAATCTCCAAACATATAATAAATACGTTCTCCTTGTGGCTTACCCGCATATTCTGAAGCTATTTGTTCAAAAAGACGTGTCGCTTTTTTATATTTTTTAGCCTTATATAGCTTTTCAGCCTCAGTATATTTTACGCTTCCTTCTTTTGATTTCAACGCTTTCTGATACTCTCCACACGAAGTAAAGAGTACAGTTAGCAGACCGATAATGATATATTTTTTTATTAACATTCGGCAAAAGTAAAAAGTTTTTCTGATATAACAAAATTATGTGAGCATTCCTCCATCAACATTGAGCACTTGCCCTGTGATGTAAGCCGACATTTCAGAGGCTAAAAACACACAAGCATTTGCTACGTCTTCGGGTTGTCCGCCACGTTTTAGAGGGATAGCATCACGCCAACCTTGTACTACTTTTTCGTCAAGTACAGCCGTCATTTCGGTTTCTATAAAGCCTGGTGCGATAGCATTGCAACGGATATTTCGAGAACCTAACTCTAAGGCAATCGATTTAGTAAAGCCGATAATCCCCGCTTTAGAAGCTGCATAGTTTGACTGTCCAGCATTGCCTTTCACGCCCACCACACTACTCATATTGATAATAGAACCTTTACGTTGTTTAAGCATAATGCGCTGTACCGCTTTGGTCATATTAAACACCGATTTGAGATTTACTTCTATTACCTTATCAAAATCTTCTTCACTGATGCGCATCAGTAAGTTGTCTTTGGTGATACCTGCGTTGTTTACTAGAATATCAACTGTGCCAAATTCGGCTACTACGGCATCTACAAACTCTTGCGACTGTGCGAAGTTAGAAGCATCGCTTTGGTAGCCTTTTACTTTCACACCTTTTGTAGCTAATTCTTTCTCTAATGCCATTGCAGCATCCACTGACGAACTGTACGAAAAAGCAATGTTTGCCCCGTGGGATGCAAATACTTTGGCTATACCACGCCCAATGCCTCTACTAGCACCAGTAATAATAGCTGTTTTCCCTTCTAATAATTTCATATTACTAATTGTTAATTATGAATTGTCAATTGTTTTCAACCGCCTATGCGCTTCACCTTAAACCCTTTTTCTTTGAGAAGTTGCATAATAGTGTCGCGATAATCACCTTGTATGAGGATAGTATCGTTTTTCACAGTTCCCCCTACGCCAAGGTACGTTTTGAGTTCTTTAGCCAAAATCTTAAAATCGGCTTCTGCGCCATTATAGCCCTCAATTACGGTTACGGGTTTCCCTTTGCGTTTTTCGTATTTGCATAGCAAAGGCTCTTCCTGCAACCAAATATTAGAAGGAGCTTCTTGAGGTATCTCCTCTTCTATATGGTCAGGGAAAAGTGATTTTAACTGATCTCTTAAATCCATTACTATTTAGGTTGAGTGTAGCTGATACGCAATTTAACATCTCTTATAACAGTACCCAAAGGAGTAACCACTGCTGAAGATAGTATTTTGCCTTTTGTATTAGTGTCTCTCAAATATGCTCCTGAATTAGTGTTTTTTACATTAGAAGCTACTACTATTCCTAAAGGTACATTTGTCCCTATTTCATTAACCAAATTTAGAATATGATTGGTAATCCTCAATTGGTAAAAAGCTCCTTTTCCGTTTTCTTTTTGCAATTTTCCTAGATGATAGAGATATGAATAAGTAGACAAATCAGCATTTGATGTTGGGTCGTACTGATAATCTACAAGCACAGCTCCTGTTTGGGTGTTATAGATAAAGAGACGTTCAGGCTCTTTTGTATAGCTTACTGAATTATCCACATATAACAATAAACTAGCATCGGTTACCATTAGTTTTTGTGACTTAATATTAGCAATATCTGTATCCGAAATAGTAATAGAAGCTGTTTGTCCTAAAGCTCCGCTGAGGTATATTTTACTGGTATCAGTCAAACTCTCTCCTGAATTGTTAAATAAGTTTACTGTAATGCCATTCAATGAAAGTTCATATCGATTTTTACGTGTTTCTGTAGTTGTAGAATTCGTTCCTGAAGTTTCATAGCTATATACAATCTCTATTTTTGCATTTGCCATATTTAGGAGCATCATTAAATCCTTTGAAAAGTTAGAAGCACTGATACTAATCCCTTTAAAATATTTTTTAAATTCATTAGCATTAGCAAGTTCGCTACTGCCTTCCTTGTTGATAATTTTTGTTTGGAAGAAAATTGTGCTTAGTGGAATACGCAACCCTGGTGCTAATACATCTTGTACTTTTTTACTTTCATCTTCACTTGTTTGTGGGTTGTCAAACTGATAGCGAGTAATAGCTTTATTACTGATAGTGTAAGTACTAGTAGTGTTAGACACAATAGAAGCTCCCAAATTACTTGTAATATTAATGTCATTTGAATAATATACTTTAGCGTTGAGATCCGTATCAATATCACTTAAATAATAGTTCAATTCTCTCACATTCACTTGAAAGCTCGCATCTCTATTCCCATAGATAGAATCTAACGTATATTCTACATTTTGAGAGTAAGAAGCGTTGCTATTAGAACTATTCGGATTGAAGAAAGGAATGTATAGATATGCTTCTGTAACGGTTTCGTTTTCCGATTTGTTCTCACTGTTTTCAGAGGCTTGTGTTTTAGTTCCAAAAGTCGGATTAACAGCTGGCAATGTTACTTGTGCCACTATGGTAGCCGATTTGGTACCAAAGGGAACTTGGCTATACTGTCCTAATAAATATCCTCCTAAACCGTTGGTTTGTACCGCACTTTCTTTTACTTGGCTTACCTGAATAGTAGCTGTAAATACATTAGTGTCAAAGTTAGGATTTTTTAGCAGTCCACCATCTATCTCGTTAAAATCATTACTTGAGCACGCACTGAAAAGTGTTACTATAGTAGCAAAAAATAAAATCTTCTGTATGTTATTCATTCGTTTGTTATTTCTTTAATATTTTACTGTAAAATTCGCGGTAAGAATCTTGGAAAGTTTCCTTATCACTGTTGTAAAGAACAGGCTTTCTTAGATTTTTTAGGTAGGTTTGGAAATCCTCAGGCATATCTTCACTCACCACTACAACTCCATCCGAATACTTGATAGCGACACGCATCAAATTGTAATAAGTAGGATTTTTTAGCGGGTCTACCGTCTTTTTACTAATACCATCAAAAGCCACTTTATTGATAAGCGTACTGTCCAAAGCCCCCTCATAATCGCTATCGAATACTGAGGTAACAATCTTACTTTCTGAAAAGATAGGTTCATCTTTGTAATAGGTGCGCAAGTAAAGAGGCAACAAAGCCGATGCCCAACCGTGTATATGAATAATATCGGGTAACCAATTGAGCTTTTTAACAGTTTCTACAATACCTTTAGCAAAGAAAATACAACGCTCATCGTTGTCTGGGTACATATTGTTTTCCCCATCAAAGAGTGTGCCAGTGCGCCTGAAATATTCATCGTTGTCAATAAAATAAACCTGTATGCGCTCCTTAGGAATAGAAGCTACTTTAATAATCAGAGGTACATCAATATCATTGATAATAATATTCATCCCCGAAAGGCGTATCACCTCGTGCAACTGATGGCGTCGCTCATTGATATTACCAAACTTGGGCATAAAAATACGTATCTGCCCTCCATTGTTATTCACCATTCTCGGGGCTTCAAATGACATCTTTGCCAACTCGCTATAAGGCGAATAAGGCAACACTTCCGACGATACGTAGAGTACTTTTTTATCTTTCATAAAAAGTAATTAGTTATTTTAATTAGCTCTTAGAAGGCACAAAAGTACAAAAAATTATGCACATATCCATAATTTTATATAAGTTTGCACCCAAAAAAGATTTGATACCGATGATTTACACACACCAAAAGGAACTCCATAACCTGTTGGAAATCCTTAAAAATCAAGGAAAAACGATTGGTTTAGTACCTACTATGGGCGCTTTACACGACGGACATTTATCACTCATAAAAAAAGCTAAACAAGAGAATGATATAGCGGTAGTGAGCATTTTTGTGAACCCTACGCAGTTCAACAATCCTACCGATTTGCAGAAATACCCGCGTACCTTAGAAACCGATGCTCAGAAGATTGCTCAGTTCAGTAAAGAGATATTTATTTTTGCCCCTACCGTAGCCGATATTTATGGCGAAGAAGTAGTCGCTGAACCTTTTGACTTTGCAGGATTAGACAAAGTGATGGAAGGTACTTCTCGTCCTGGTCATTTCGATGGTGTAGGCACGATTGTTAAAAAACTTTTTGAGATTGTAATGCCCGATAGAGCTTATTTTGGTGAAAAAGATTACCAACAACTGCTTATTATTCAGCAAATGGTACGACAAACGGGTTTACCCGTAACCATTGTTCCCTGCCCTATCGTGCGCAATGCCGATGGTTTGGCTCTCAGCTCCCGCAATGCTCTCCTCAGCGATCCGATGAAACGGCGAGCTACCATTATTTACAGCACTCTACTCGCTGCCAAAGAACGTTTTGCTACTCATAGCCCTGCCGAAGTAGAAGCCTGGGTAAAAGGAGTCTTTACTCAACAGCCCGACTTCACCTTAGAGTATTTTACCATTACCGATGCGCATACTTTGCAACCTATTACCAAAAAAGAAGCAGGTAAAGACTACCGTGCTTTTATAGTAGTACACGCCGGGGGAGTAAGATTGATTGATAACCTTGCTTTTTAACTAAAAAGTAATAAAAAACTTTGCCAAAGCTCTGATAGTCTCTCGTGCTACGAGCTTTGGCAAAGTTATATATCTTGTAAATAGCTAATATCTTGTAAATAGCTAATTGATTAATTTCCCTTCGTAACTATAAATACATTTTCTTTCTCTACTCCTATCACTTCGTGTTCTACATCTACGGGTATTTGATAGGTATCGAGGTCTTTGAGCACAATTTCTTCTCCATTGATAAGAAAACGTACAGTTCCTTTCACCATAATAAGGGTTGCAGGGATACTGGTAGTGTGTTTTTTCAGCACTCCTCCTTCACCTAAAGCTATGGCTACTTGTCTCACATTCTTGCCGTCTTTTACAAAATAAGTAGTAGGTTTATCAGTCTTAAAAGTGAGCTTATCGGCTAAGTTTACTTTCTGTAACGACTTTACGTGTTCTACTGTTTTGCCATTCACAGCTGTAATGTTGTGCATTTTAAGAATGTCCTGTGCTTTGCCAGCGCGTATACCACGACGGCAAAAGAGAACAATATTCTCTTTCCCTTTTAGTTCTTGCCATCGGGCACCCATCTCTTCCAAAGGAATATTAATGGCTCCTTCAGCAGTCCCCGCGGCATATTCTTTTGGAGTACGCACATCCACAAGGGTTACGTTGCCAGCGTTGATACGCTCAGCTAAGGTCTGTGCTTGCACAGTTACAGTACATAATATCAGTGTACTCATAGTGATTATAAATTTCATTTTTTTATATTGTTTAAATATACCAAGCAGTTAATCCGTGTATTGTTGCAGCAATTGAAGGTCCTATAATCATTGGTAATTCTTTTCTCTTAAAACCTATGATAACATCTATTATTTGTATTGTCATTGCAGTTGATAAAACTATTTTAACTACTGTATTATCAATATTAGTTATGAATGGTACTATAGCGACAATCAAACCAAAGGGGACAGCTCGCGCAGCATACATCTGAGTGAAAAATCTTTCCCCTATAGTAACCTCTTGCGATTTACTCATCCATTGAGGATAAAAAAGAACTAATATAGAAGAGATTATGCTTATTAATGATGCAAAAGCATTTAAAAAGAGTAAAATAATCATAAACTATTATTTAAGTTATTAGAATACTAATTATCACGACTTACAAAAATACGTAATTCACATAATCTTTACAAGATTTTATAAGTATTTTTGTTACTAAGGTCAACAACACTAAATTTCGGATTACAGTATTTTCATATTTTTAATATTTAACTATTACTCAAATTTCTCCACGTTTTTATTTAGGTATGCTATCTGTGTCTTGTGTACCAATAAACTTCATTCGTTCTTCCAAGTCGTTTCCGTAGATGTTATTGATACGCGCAATTACACTGTTAAACGTTTGTCCTAATAGCGAAATATTGCTTTTAAGCTCTTCTTCTTTAAAATCTGGATTGTTCTTTACATTGTCAGCTAAAGCTTTTATCTGTGTTTGGAAAAGTCTAAGACGTGCTTTCACAGTAGGAACATTTATCTTTTCAGGGAAGGTAGCGTCATCGCTGAGTAATTCTCGTAAGGCATCTTCTATCTGCACCAACCAAAAGAATACTGAATAATAAGAGCTCTCTACTTCCGAATGTTCCCCCACAATCTTGTCCGAATACTGTCCTACTTTGTGAAAGTATTTAGCAGGAAGTTCTAAAACAGAACGATACAGAATTACATTGTCATTCTCTTTAGCATTCTCATCTAAGGAAAGTTTTATAGTGTAAGGAGCTGATTTTTTAGGTGAAAAAGTAATCTGATATCTGTTCCAATCGTCTTCTAAAGCAGTCTTTTTTACGTTGCTTGTCGAGGAGTTAAGCGTATCTAATGCAAAGGTTGCCGATAGTTCATCGGTGTTAGACTCTGAGAAATTTAGGTTTACTTTTGGATAGTTTACTTTTTTTAAAACTACAGAAAAAGTATAAGGAATGTTTGCTACCAAAAACCTACTCCATTGTAAAGAGGCTACCTCATTGTTCTTTTTCTTTTCAAACCTAAAAACAGTATCTTTCGAAGCCTCTGCAGGAGCTCGCCAATCACGTTCTACTAAGCTATTGATGTTTTCAGTTTTAGAGTTGATAGGGTACAGTCTACTGTACACCAAGAGACTATCGGGGTTTAAGAGCATTAAATCATCTGTGTTTTTAATTTTGGCAGGAGCCATCGAAACAATCACCTGCATCAGCGATTGAAAACTCTTCCAATGCTTCATATCTTCTTGAGCTTTAGGGGTAAGGTCTATCAATTTGAACTCCTCAAAGTCAATTGATTTAACTTTGTGCGCTTGCGTTGTTTTGTTAGCCTCTTTGTCGTCATTACACGAAATGAAACACGTTAATAAACTGAATAATATATAAAATCTGTACTTCATAACCTCTTGTATTACTGAAAACACCAAAGCCAGACTTACTTACATAAATCTGGCTATTAGTGATAAATCTAAAACCTAAATGACTATTTAGCTAACTTGTTAATATGTTTAGCTAAACTGCTCTTTAAATTCGCCGCTTTATTAGCGTGAATAATATTTCTCTTAGCAAGTTTATCAATCATCGAAACTACTTTAGGGAAAAGAGCTTTGGCTTCTTCTACATTTTCCAAAGCGCGTAGTTTTCTCACGGCGTTACGAGCCGTCTTGTGTTGATAACGATTGCGTAAACGAGCTGCTTCGTTTCTTCTGATTCTTTTTAATGCTGATTTATGGTTTGCCATTTTCCTTTATTAGTTTTATTTTTATCGCCGTACCTTTCCTTTGAAGATACTTCTAATAGTTGCATTTAGTAGTCCGTAGGGGAATCGAACCCCTGTTACAAGGATGAAAACCTTGCGTCCTAACCCCTAGACGAACGGACCTTGAAAATTATTGTTTAATCCAAAAAACTTAATATATGCTTGTAGTCCGTAGGGGAATCGAACCCCTGTTACAAGGATGAAAACCTTGCGTCCTAACCCCTAGACGAACGGACCATTCTGCCATTAAAGCACTACTTCTCCTTTAATGCGGTGGCAAAAGTACTACTTTTTTTTATACCTGCAATATTTTTGAACATTTTTTTTACAAAAATGCTAAAATTATTTCTTAAGTGTCTTATAGTTAGTAGGTTGTTAATCTGTGTTTTTTCTATGTGAACAATTCTTTTTATTTAGCTGTTACAAATTTAGTAAAAACGTAAGCGTGTTTACACCATCGGCGTAATCCCATAGTTTAGGAGTCTGCGTTTGCCCGAAGGGTATTTCACCATCTATAAAATTATGACCTACTACACATTGTATCTTTTCTCTGTCGGTGGCTAATTTCTTTTTTAGAGCTTCTTTATTGGTGTAATATTCATAGAAAAGAGTCGCAATAGGTGAACCGTAATGTTCGTCTTCTTTCAGCAGTAAGAAACCGTTCTCGAGTAGTTTATACAAGCTCATTAGGTAAACGGCTTTGTTGTAGTCGTAGTTATTGGCGTATTTTTGTTCTTCAATAATGTCTTTATACGGGTAGATAGCCTGAAATAATAGGTCGAAATCATAACCTTGGGGTACAAATAGTTTAGAAACACTTCGGCAACCCAAGCCGTAATACAAAAAGATGTCTTTACCTAAATCCTGCAATTCCTCAGGTGTTTCTTCACCTGTAAGTACGGCTACTGAATGGCGGTTTTTCCTTATAATATGGGGTTTCTTGCCAAAGTAATACTCAAAATAGCGTGCGGTATTATCGCTACCCGTAGCTATTACGGCATCGTATTCAGTTACTTTATCATCTGTAAAAGCTACCGCTTCTGCCCATTCAGGGGCAAAAGTCCTTATCTGTGTTATGAGGTAGGGAAGTAGTACGCGGTCGTCGCTGGAGAGCTTTACTATTGCCTTATGTCCTGCTACCAATACGCACAACAAATCGTGGAAGCCTACCAAAGGCAGATTACCAGCCATTATAATCAATATTTTTTTAGGCGAAGTAGTTTGTGGTAATTGATATTGCGACAGCCATTGTTGTACATTGTTTTCACTGAGGGCTTCACTCCACGATTTAAAGGCAAATATTACATTAGCACCCGTAAACCAACTGTTCTGCTGTTCTACTTTATCAAATATATCGTTGAATTGTTCGGTTTTAGAAAGTAGTTCCCCTAACCGAACTAAGTTGTTTATATTTTGTTGCTTCATTACAAAGTATCTATTTTACCTTTTATCTTTTACCCTTTACCCTTTACCTTTTACTCACATACCTAATTGTGAGCCCTCGCTGGCTTTATCTTTTACCTTTTATCTTTTACCTTTTACCTAAAACGATGGTACTATCCCAATCCGTACACCAAACTTAGGATTACGTACCCCATTCACATCATTGAAATCGTTGCGCCATACGAAATCTACTCGTATAAAGCGAAAGTTTCCTAACCCTATGTTCTCAATCCCAAATCCGTATTCCCAATACAGTTTTTCAGGTGAATTGAATATAATATTGGTAATATTAGCTTGTTTGTTCTTGTCAGAGAGTGTTCCGTAAGCAAATCGTCCAAATATTAAACTCTTAAAGCGCATTTTTTGTAAAAAAGGAATGCGGTTGAACAAGAATCCATCAAAATGATGCTCAAAATATCCATTGATATAGGTGTCGGTAATGAAATCGTAGTAATCTAAAAGCGCAAAAGTGTTAGGAGCTGATGAATACGATTGGTTTGCAGGAGTAGGGGTTAGTGCTATCAGAGGTGCTGTACCGAATACCTTGCCTGCTTCCACCGTAGCGTGGAAAATACCGTACCCGAAAAGCGGAATAGGTTTGTAAAGCACCGTTTGCACTTTGTCGTAATCAAACTTACTGTTTAATACACCGTCTACGCCTTTGGAGTATTTAAGGGTATACATCGGAAAGAGCTTTTTGCCATAACGCTGTTCCACCCCATAGCCAAATACCTTCCGGTGAGGGGTAAAGGTAAATTGTGCCCCTGTATAAAAATTGTCGTATTCGTGAATTTCCTTGCCTGTCTTGGGATTTCGGTAGGCAATAAGGAAGTTCTCTTCGCTTGCCGAAGTGAGTTTTTGGTAAGTACCAAATACCGAAAACTGCAAGTTAGGCACAATGTCATAGTTAATAACACCTTGTACTTTTTTGTTGCGAGTAAGATAATAGTTCTCACCACGCGCAATGATAAAGTTGGTTGTCTTTTCAAAATTCAGCTCAGTATCGTCGTGCATTACAAAGGTACCCAACTGCAAATTGTCGTTCTGATAGCCTGCTCCAAAGGTAATACGCGGACTGTGAGAGATAAGGTATTTACCACTGATACCGTATTTAAACTCTTTGTCTCTCACCCCATAAGCTCCGTATACATAGGTGCGGAAGCGGTCATCGGTAGAGAAGAACGAACGAAAGCCAGCTCTTAGCCGTAAACCCTCTACGTTGTTGCTCGAGAAAGTTTGCCAAAACCTGCCAAACTGCATATAATTGCCAATAGGAATATAGCCCGACGTCACGATATCGGTTACATCACCTATCATCTTGATGCGTTTATTGCTCCCCACTTCCCGAATCAGAACTTTCGTTTTAGTGAGGTCTGCCCCTCCTAAGGTATTTGCGTCCCAATAACTATCGTCTTTGTAAAACTGGTTTTTCGCAACCTTTACCACCTGTTCGTCATAAAAATTAGCAGGTTTAGGCTTGTTGAGAATAATATCCGAAAAAGTGATGTAGTTCTTTACATATAATCCCTTTTCCTCGTCTTTCTTTGTCAGAAGCGTAAAGTCCCCTTCTTGTATCTCGCGTTCAGGAAGGTATATACTGTCGTTAGCAATGGTAAAGTATTTTTCAAAAGAAAGTCCACGTACTAAGTTGATATTCGTTTTAGCCGTAGTGCGCATCTGTATCGAACTCACTATATAAGTCTTAGTGTCTACTTCAAATTTACCCTCTAATGCTAAATCTTGGTCATCACGAGGAAAAAAGTTGATGCGATAGAACGAGCGGTCGTCTCTCTGAATTGTATCGCTCAGCACGTACAGATATACGCCATAACCAAACTCCGCTAGCGGACTCACAAAGGGCTTGTTCAGTATCATATAAGTATTGTCGTAAATATCAAAATCGTCAAACGACTGACTTACACGTTCCAATCCAAATCCTTGTTGTACAATCCCTTGAGCACGTTCAGCTTCTATGTCTATTCGCTTTTTCCCCAACTGATTGTCGCCGTAAACCGTTTCTATCTTTTCAGTGAGATACATTGGCAGAGAGAAGGTCTCTTTGTATTTCTTCTCAGAAAGAATACGCCTGATAGTGTCATATTCCTTTCCTAAAGCCTTTTTTAAGAAGATGGTATCGAGGTTGTTCACCCCCAATTCCGTTGTACTGTGTTTTTTAAACTGATACGCCGTGGCGTTTTGTAGTCCACGCTTCTTTTTATTCTTCCAAATACCTTGCAATACGGTATAGGCAGGGTTCTCTTTTTTAGAAAGTGCCTTAGTAGGTTTCGCTACAACTGTTACCTCTTCGAGCAATTCCCCTTCCACCAATACCACTACCAAATCTTTGGTATTGTCTTTGTCTAAATGTATTTTCTTAGTGTTGTATCCTATAAGTGAGACTTCCAAATCCTTCTGTCTTTTCTCCGAATACAGAGAAAACCGCCCTTGGTCGTCGGTATAAGCTCCAATGGTAGTCTTTGCAAAAATCACATTGGCATAAGCCACGGGGTTACCGTTTTCATCAATCACTTTACCCGACACGTGTGTCTGCCCCCATACTTTTGTAAGACAGAGCATTAAACCGAATAAAAGGAGCAGTAAGAAGCGTTTTTTCATCGTATAAAATCACTTTTAAAATGCAAAGATATAAAAAATAATAAAAATAATATACAGAATGCTACTTTTCTAAAACCAAATCTACTGTATATTATTATAAACTCTTATTTTTTGTAGACCTGCCTTTCACGAAAATAAAACCCTCATTTTCCTTCTATTGTTCCTTTGTCATTCGTCACCCCCGTCTCTCTTCATTCGTCATTCGTCCCTCGTCATTACTTCCCTTTTTCGTCATCACATTCCCCCCTTTGAAGGGGGCTAGGGGGATGTTTCATTATTTTCTTCGTCACTACACTCCATCTTTTCCGTCATACTCCCTCCTAGTGCCTATGGCCTAAGGCCTATCACCTATTCCTCTTTCTTTCGCCTCGAAACCCCGTTTTTAACATTTTTAGCGCTGTTATATTACAGTATGAATCAACTACTTATATACCCTTCCTATACCAATCGTCCAAGATTCGTATAAGCTTCCTATAAGCTCTCTATAAGCTAACCATACCCTCCTTATAGCCTTTTTTCACCAAAATCCCTCTCAGTTCTCTTCCGTTCTTTTCCGTTTCCTTCCGAATCCTCCTACTCCCTTCCTCAGCTCATTCCACTTGTCCGAATTATCTGAGTCTTTCCGGGATTCTCCAACTAATTTCTACCACTTCTTAATTTACTAATTTTCCAATCTTCAAATTTGCTAATGCTAAAAATTTATCTCTACCTATAATTAATAAAAAATACCAAAGGAAGTAGCACACGCTGCTTCCTTTGGCAAAGTATAGGAGGTTACTGCCATAATTAATGTGAGCTTGATATAAGCAGATAACTGATGTTAGTTTTTTATAAAAGTTTTTTTTCTGTATTGTTCTTTTGCCAAGTCGTAACGATGAAGTTTTAGGAGCAATCGATACTTTTTACTATGTACGATTTTACAACATTGGTGTTTTTATTAATCATTCCTTCATTTTCTTTCTTTCGTTGTATTAGTAACAAATGAAAAAATAAATCATCCCTATTTAAGTCAAAAACTTGTTTTAATCTTGGTTTTATTGTTTCTAAATTATTTATCATTCTTTTTAGCGTATCTATAATCCCGTAAATCTAAACCTTCGAACATCACATCTCTAACTCGATCAATCGAAAAAGCACCAAACATGTCATTTTTTTCATTTTCAATTTCTTTTAAGTCCTCCATATTAGTAACAATAAAATAAACCTTTTTAACACCATTTAGGGTTTTAACAGATGTTTCATAAAGATAAAAATACGGTATAGTTCCTGTTTTAAATCTATAATCTATTTGTATTTCAAACTTTCCACCACTTCTATTTTCAATAGTACTACTTACTGTTTCACCTGTGTCCGTATTAATAATAATTTCAATTTTACTAAAACCAATACCCTCTACATCTTTTTCTGCATATTTATATCCAACACCTCGTGTTGTATAAGTACCATTTTTAAATTCACCATCGTTTGTAGCTTTCCAAACCTGGTGTAATCGAACTTCAAAATTTCCTTTTATATTAGTGTCTAAAACCAATTTTCTTTTATCTTCTTCTTTAAGTTTGATTTCTTCAAATGGTAATCTTCCACTAAATTCTTTACTTGGAACAAACTTATAATTTTTATCGACATTTTTAAGTTTTTGATAAAAATTAGAAATTAATGGTTCTACATCTACTTTCGGAATATCAGGTGTTGGTATATAACCACCATGATTACCTCCTCCATTATTTCCACCACCATTATTAGGTTTATCGGTTTTACCCGTTTGTGGTTTCTGAGGTTCGTCGTTACTGTCTTTTTGACAAGATGTCAAAGTTAAAAAAGCCAATAACATCACACCTATAAATAGGCTGAAAAATAATTTGTTGTTTGTCTTTGTTTTCATGATATTATATATTTATTTTGTTATTATTTATTTTACTATATTTTAATTGTTTATAAAAGATTATTGTAGAAAGAGTCTGTCGATTTTAAGAATAGTTTAAATTATAATTTCTTACCAAAAATAGCTTTATTTTCCTGGTTTTTTTGCTTTTAGTATGATCTCTCTTTTTTCTTCAGGGCTAAACTGTATACTATACACTTTTTCTAAATTTTGGAATAACTCATTGATAGTATATATATAACCTATCTCTCTTTTAAAATTATTTTCTTCAATCTTTCCATGATAAAATTGATTCCAAAGATTATTAAATTTGTTTTTGAAATCTTTTAAATTTTCTTCTTTTACTAAGGATATGTAAGAATGAAAAGAGTAGTTTTGCTCATTTGCTAATCCATCTCTTTTTTGTAACCCTATAAAAGAATATAAGATTATACCCTTGCTCTTTATGAGAGTAGCTATATCTACTGCTATTTTTTCAATAATAATATCTATGATATTTGTAGCTCTAATTTTTACTTTTTCATCTTTTTCAAGATTTTGCACTTCACACATATTAGAGTGTATTTTAATCACCTTACAAGGAAAGAAATCTTCCATGCTATTTTTCTGTGCAAAATAATAGTTGTCTACTTTTACTTCCATTTTATTTTGATTTTTTAAATTAAACATTCTACAACGCTATCACTATTCTTCCTTATTTCTTTGAGAGTTTATTAGTTGATCAAACCATTCTCGTTCTTCTCTAAGTCTTTCATTTTTATGTAAAAAGAATTTTCTTCAAAATCTTTAATTCTTTTTTCTACAATTCACTAAATCTTTTTAAACTCATCTTCCCTGTCTCTGCAAGAGTATAATTTACTTTTTTCTTATTTAGGACTTTTTTTGTCTTTCCTCACAAGAAATTAACAAGCTAAAAGAAATAGCAAGGTAAGTAAAAAAGACAGTGTAAAAAAATATTTTTTACTATTCTTTTTGGTTTGTTCATTTTTTTAATCTGAAGTATTATCTTTATTCTTAGAAGAGAAGTTGCATACGGCAAAGGAAGACACAATTGCGCTTCCTTTGCTCCATAAGCTAACTTATTCTGTATTACTTAAATTGTAGAAATGTACCAGATTCCCAACAACAGAATAAAGCTAACGCTTTTTTCATAAAAACAGAAAGCGTGAATTACTTACTATCTGTTGTCAGGAGTTCTGGTAAACTTTGTAATACAGAAAGTGTAACCCACGCTATAACGTAGGCATCAACTTTTTGTTACTGTATTACTTTTTGAAATGTACCAGATTTCTGACAACAGAACAAAAGCTAACGCTTTTAATATGTCTTTATTTTCGGTGCATAATTACGACTATTTTTTATACTACGCAAATATTTTAGCATTTATTTTTATTGTTTAATAGATAAGTTGTTTATTATCAGTTAAAAGACAAAAGGTAAAGCACAATTAGCCACAGACAACTAATGTCTAAATTATTCACGGTTGTTAGCAATTAGTCCTCAGAGTTACTAAAGATACTCAGAGCCTCTTCAAGACAGCCTCTCTAATATTCTCATCTACTAATTCTTTCATTTTCTAATTTTCCACCCGTCCTTGTTCATTCGTCATTCGTCCCTCGTCATTGCACCCCCTCTCCTTGGGAGAGGGACGGGGAGAGGATTCTTTTTCTTTCGCCTCGAAACCCCGTTTTTAACATTTTTAGCCTTGTTGTATTACAGTATGAATCAATTATTTATATACCCTTTCTATACCAATCGTCCAAGATTCGTATAAGCTTCCTATAAGCTCTCTATAAGCTACCCATACCCTTCTTATAGCCTTTTTTCACCAAAACTTCTCTCAGCTCTCTTCTGAAAAATTCCGTTTTCTTCCGAATCCTCCTAACAGTACTCAATACATCGCTTTTTTATCTAAAACTTTGGCAAAGTTAATAGCCCATCGTGCTACGACTGCCTGTGCGGCTCGCACCTTTGCCAAAGTTTATTATTTCTGGCATTATTGGTATTTTTGGCATTATTGGCGTTTCTTGTATTATTGCCTTTCTTATTAAAAAAGGGACGTTTTATAAACGTCCCTTGAATATACTTTATTTTTTTATCTTTTATCTTTTACCTTTTATCTTTTACCTTTTATCTTTTACCTTTTATCTTTTACCTTTTACCTAAACTTGAGCCTGAGCAACAAATCTCCTAAACCCTTCTTCTCCTTTTGGAGTATGTTTGAACACGCCACAATTCTCCAATACTTCACAGAAAGTATCGCCTATACTCCTATTAATAAAGTTATCTAAGTTCTTTATAGAAAGTGGAGTAGGGGAGGTATTCACGTAACGTTCTAACCACTGAGTGTGTTTTTGCAAAGCAGAGTCAGCGTTCATTTGGGAATATACAGTGCTGAAAGCGTTACCAGCTGTAATGGCTTCACTAAGCAAGGTTTTAATGCTCGCCATTTCAGTCTTTAACCTACCAGGTAAAATCGCTAAGCCCATCACCTCAATAATCCCAATATTCTCTTTTTTGATATTGTGCAGATGTTCGTAAGGGTGAAAGATACCCATAGGGTGCTCAGTATCCGTACGGTTGTTGCGCAAAGCCAAATCGAGTTCATATTTGCCGTTTTTAAAACGTGCCACAGGGTTTACCGTATTGTGACGCACACCCTCAGTATGCGAGTAGATGCCTAATGATGCATCGCTGTAATTTATCCACGATTGCAAGATTACATCAGCTAAGGCGATGAGGCGGTCTTTCTCACCGCGCAATCGCAATACGCTCATAGGCCAATTTACGATACCTGCTTCCACATCTTCAAAGCCTTTAAAGCTCACACGTTCTTTTATGGTAGCTTTTTCCATAGGGAAAACGTGTCGTCCGCCTTGAAAGTGGTCGTGTGAGAGGATAGAGCCTCCCACAATAGGTAAATCGGCATTAGAACTGAGGAAGTAATGAGGGAATTGCTCTACAAAGCCCAATACGTGCTCAAAGCAAGCTTTGTCAATCTTCATAGGGCGATGCTCACTCGAAAAGACGATACAATGCTCGTTGTAATAGATATAAGGGGAGTATTGGAAAAACCATTCCTCATTGGCTAAATCCAGCTTAATCGTGCGCAAGTTTTGCCTACCAGCGTGATTCACACGTCCCATATAGCCTTCGTTCTCTTTACAGAGCAAACATTTTGGGTAGTTAGTGGCTACCACATCTTTTTGGGCAGCAATATCACGAGGGTCTTTCTCTGGCTTAGAAAGGTTGATAGTAATTTCTAAATTGCCATAAGGACTATTGTGTTCCCACAGAATGTTCTTAGCAATTCTATCGGTGCGTATGTAGTTGCTTTGCTTGTTGAGCTCATAAAACTGTTGGGTAGCGTCCTCTTTGCTCCTTTGGTAAGTATGCCAAAAGTCTTTACGAATTACCGATGTACGAGGTAATACTTGTCCCATAATCTTAGAGTTCAGTAGGTCACGGAAAGTAAGCGTATCGGTAGTGAGGGTGCCGTTCTCAGCTGCCCACTGCACTAAGCGGTCGAGTACTTCTGTAGGATAAGTTATCTGGGCTACCTCTTTAGCGATTTGAGCTTGCTCTTCTTTTGTAAACTCGGTATAACTATCGCAACCAATACTTTCCAAAACAGCATTGGTAACAAGAATACGGTCGTCTTCCTTCACCAAGTTATGAAGTACCGCATAACTGATGAGCTTTTCTACTTCAATATAAACTTTCACAATTAATAATTATCAATTAATAATTAACAAGACTATTCGTTATTTAATAAGAAACTTATAAACGGTTTCTTGCTTGTACACTTCCCCTTTTTCTAAGGGTTTTACCCCAAACTTCGGCTGATTGATACCATCGGGGAAATCTTGCATCTCAATAGCTACACCTACAAATCGTGGGTTTTTTGATGGTTTTTCTTTGGCAGTACATACCTTATCGAATACAGGTACATCGTCTAAAAAGTTACCAGTGTAAATCACAGCCACACGCTGGGTAGTATAAGCTTCCATAGTAATACCACTCTCAGGAGAATGTAATACCAACTGAGGAGCACCTTTAAGTCCGCTGTGGTTGAGCACAAAGGGGTGGTCGTAGGCACGAGTGATTTCAAATTGAGGGTGCCCTTCAGCAATACCCTCAGCGATGACTTTACCTTTGCGGAGGTCGAAAGTAGTACCTTCTACAGCTATGTAATCACCCGTAGGTATCAATCCTTCTGCCAATTCACAAATATTATCAGCAGCGATTTGTAATACTTGGGTATCGCCATTCATTTCCATATCACCTGAAAGGTTGAAATAACTGTGGTTGGTGATATTGAGGTAGGTTTTGGCATCGGCAACGGCTTCGTAAGCAATATGCAGGCTGTTGTCATCAGTGATGGTGTAAATCACTTTGAAATCTACTTTTGCAGGGTAGCCTTCTTCACCATTAGGACTTGTGTAGTGCATTTCTAAACCATTAGCGAGCTCTTTTACTTCAAAGAGTTTACTGCTAAAACCTTCTTTACCACCGTGCAATGAGTTTTCACCATTGTTTTTAAATAGGTGATAGGTTTTCCCGTCGATAGTGAAAGTAGCGTTGTGAATACGCCCTGAAGTGCGCCCAATAGTAGCTCCATTATAGGCACCATTACCTATGTAATCTTCCAAATGCGCATAGCCTAACACTACGTTTTTCAGTACGTTATGTTTATCTTTTACAGCTATTTCGGTAATAGTACCGCCTAAGTTCAAAACAGACACGCGGAATCCATTGGCGTTCTGTAAGGTATATTGATAGACAGCCTGTCCGTTGTGAGTACCGAACAGGCTTTTGTTGATGGTTATCATACTTTGTCTTGTTTATAGTTTTTTAGCGCCGTCGCTTACAGAAGCGATATAGAAATCGGCAGCATAACCTATTTTGTTCTTGTAAGCCTCGCCTACGTTTTTAATGAAATCGTCTACTTTGTCTTTTTTCACGATGCTTACAGTGCAACCGCCAAAGCCAGCGCCCGTCATACGTGAACCTACTACGCCAGGTTGTTCCCAAGCAAGGGCAGCTAAAGTATCGAGTTCTACGCCAGTTACTTCATAATCATCGCGCAAAGAAATGTGCGATTGGTTCATTAATTTACCAAACTCAGCTAAATTACCTGCTGAAAGCTCTTTTTGTGCTTTAAGAGTACGTTGGTTTTCATACACTGCGTGTTTAGCTCTTTTTTGTCGAATAGGACTCTTGATGAGGTCTTTGTTGGCTTCAAATTGTTCAATAGAGAGTTCTCCTAAGGCTTTGATAGGTAATTTAGTTTGCAATTCGGCTAAGGCTTCATCACATTCGGCACGGCGTTCGTTGTATTTAGAATCGGCGAGACCACGACGTTTGTTAGTATTGGCAATCACGATTACCTCATCTTTAAGTACCACAGGGACATAAGCATATTTGAGGGTGTTGCAATCGAGGAGGATAGCGTGGTCTTTCTTACCCATAGCTACCGCAAATTGGTCCATAATACCAGAGTTTACCCCAATGAATAGGTTTTCAGTTTTCTTGCCTAATTGCGCCATTTCCACAGAGTCGATAGAGAGGTGGAAGAGGTCTTTTAGCACAATAGCGGTAAGCATCTCAATAGAAGCAGAAGAAGAAAGCCCTGCGCCATTAGGGATATTCCCAGAAAAGAGAATATCGAAACCAGAGTCGATTTTTTGTCCTGCTTCGAGGAACATTTTAATCACACCCTTTGGGTAGTTAGCCCAATCGTGTTTTTTGTCGTTGGTAAGTTCGTCGAGGGTGAACTCCATTACGCCAAGGTCAGCAAAGTTTTCAGAATACATACGGAATTTGCGGTCATTGCGTTTTTTTACGAGACCGTAAGTACCTTTGTCGATAGCGCAAGGAAACACATTACCGCCATTGTAGTCGGTGTGTTCACCGATGAGATTCACACGTCCTGGTGCGAAGAATTGTTTTTCGGCAGGAGCACCGAAAACTTCTTGAAACTTTTGTTCTAAGTGTTTCATATAGTTTTAATTTTAGTTATTAGTTTTGTTTAGAAATTACTTAATTAAATAATATAATGGAAAGAGGGAGTGCTGTCAAAGACAATTCCTAATAGATATGATTCTTGTAGAGACAATATATTTCTTATCTTATAAAGGATTTTAGCTGAGTCAAATACCAATCAAAGTCATCATACATAATAAAGTGGAGCCCTTTATTGGCATATCTAAGGTCTCTCAAAGATAAATTTTGATATTGATCTCTTATGTTGTCTTTTGAAGAAGTAAATACGGACTCTAAGAGCACTAAGGCAGGCACTTTTATCTGTTTTATTTCCTCTCTGAGGTCTGTATTAGAGATTTCACACACAAGTTTGGCGAGGGTCTCCCTATCTGAGGCTACACTCCACTGAACGATGGTAGGCTTCTTGGCTTCCTCTGTTGTATAGTACATCATTGAAGCCATTTGCGAACGCTCAAAGTCTTCTTTGGGCATTGCTGTAAGTTCCTTGATCATAGGAGAACAATCCTTGTTAGGTGTTATCTTAAAATTAGGATCAGAAAGCAAAGGCAAGCAAGGCAAAGCATCTACAATCACTATTCTATCAAGTAGGTCAGAGGCTTTAGCAGCTATTTTCATAGCAAGGATGCCCCCTAAGCTATGCCCTACAATCGTAGGTTTTTGGATGTTCTCCTTTTTGATATAGGAGATAATGGCATCTGTCCAATAGTCCAAACTTGGATTCTTTACAGGGGTAATTCCTCCAAACCCCGCTAAGGTAAGCAGGTAGCAAGTGTGGTTAGTGATAAGAGCAGATACAGTCTCTTGCCAGACATCGCTGGAGCAGCCAAGTCCTGGAATAAACAAAATAGGACTTCCTTTTTCTCCTACTTTTTTCACTGAGAATGGAGATTGTCCAAACGTAGATAGTGGCAAAATAAGTAAAAGGGAGGTTATAAAAACATTTCTCATAGTAAAAAAAATAGATTTTAAATTAAAAATTAGCTTGGTTTCAACTTTGGCAAAGTTTCAAACTAAAAGTTTGTATTACCTATTTAAAGTACTTTTTAGCAATTGCTCTGAGTTCTTTTTCTTTGTCTTCCAAACGCTGAAAGAGCACGAACTGGTTGCGGGCACGAATGTAATTCTCCTCAGGATATGAGGTTTTGAAGTACACATCGTTGTTAAAATAATCAGCGAGGAAACGGATACCGATAATGAATATCATATATTTGGCTCCGTCGACGATGTGTTTTTTCTCTGAGGGAGTCATCACAGGGTTCATTACTGAAAAACCTTTGCAGAGCGCTTCGAAGAACTCGGTATTGAAAACGATTTTGCTTTCATCGGCTTCGTTTTCTTCGGTAGGGCTTACCGAAGTACGTACCATATCGCCGAAATCGTAGAGTAAGATACCTTGCATCACTGTGTCGAGGTCGATTACTCTAAAATCATCGGGATTGAATTTATTGATGAGTACGTTATTGATTTTGGTATCATTGTGGGTTACACGAATGGGGATGCGCTTTTCGTCTACTTCTTTTTGGATAAGGTCGAAAATTACCTTGTGTTTTTGCGCAAATTCGTATAGCTTTTCAGCTTTGTCTTTGCGTGCAGGTGTTGCCTGAGCATAAGCATCTTCGAGTTGTTGGAAGCGTAAATCTCCGTTATGGAAATTAGGAATGGTAGCCTGCAATCGAGAGGTGTCGATATTGGCAAAGGTTTTCATAAAAGTTGCAAAGGCAGTAGCAGCTTTTTCGGCTTGCCAAGGAGCTTCGATGAATTCATAAGAAGTATAACCTTCGGCAAAAGGGAATACACGCCATACAATGCCCTCGGCATTTACGGAGTATCCTCCTTGTTTAGCTTTCATCATTGGGAGAATGATGTGATTGTTAGGTTCAGTTTCCCAAAGCAGTTCGATGTTTTTGATGATGCTGTCGGGGGTTTTGAACACATTGCTGTTAATCCCTTGAAGAATATAATTTGTATCGGTGGTTTTTACCAAATACGTACGGTTGATGTGTCCGTTGCCATAAGGTTCCACAGAAAGGAGGTTTCCTTTCAAGTTAAATTGATTGGCTATTTCTTTCATTTTATTTAGGTAAGAGGTAAGAGATAAGAAGTAAAAAACTTATTATCTCTTACGGGTTAAACATTTTATTAGAATTTATCGGGGTACTCGCCTTTATCTACGAGTTTTTGTATTTCGTTTTGTACCATTGCGAGGTCTTCGTGATAGGTCATACCGAACCAGTTGTCGTGATTGGGTAATACTTCTAATTTATATCCGTAATCCTTAATGGCGTGTTGTACTACCATAGGGATGTAAAATTCGGATTTAGGGTCATCTTTATGTTCGGCTACAAATTCTTTGAAATAACGGTCGGCTATATCCAAAACTTCGTGAGTAAATCCCCAGAAGTTCATAGATACGTAGGTGCTTAGGGGATACTCGGCGCCCGTAGCTTCGTCTACGGCAGTAGTTTCGTTAATTTTACGCAGTTTGGTAGCTTCGTTGATAGAGAGTAGGTGATGATTGGCGTCTACTTCGCAGATACCGCGTGAAACTGTTCCGTTTTCACTAAGGGTGTTTTTCAGTAGATATCCTCCTGAGAAGAATGTTTTTTCTTTACCAGCATTGAGTGCTTCGTACATCAATTTAAAGCCTTCTTTGCCGTAGTAATCATCGGCATTGATGATGAGAAAAGGGTTTTTTACAAACTCTTTTACACAAAGCATAGCGTGCCCTGTACCCCAAGGTTTTTTACGTTCGATGCCTTTTGGGTTAAAATCGTCTTGATATACATAAGTAATGGGCACATTATTGAATCGATTTTCTAAGTGTTGGCGTGCTAAATCGTCGATTTCACGACGGATAATGAGTACTACATTGTCGAAACCAGCTTGTAGAGCGTCGTAAATACCGTAATCAAACAAAGCGTTGCCATTGTGAATATTTTCTAACTGCTTGTCTGAACCAAAGCGACTTCCTAAACCTGCCGCTAAAATTACTAATGTTGTCATATAAAGTTAATTTCTTAATAAATAAAAGTCTTGATAAGTGAATGTACTTATTTTGCATCGGCAAAGATAGGGATAATTTTGTAATCTGGAAAAAAATATAACGAAATTTTTACGAAGAATTTAAAAATGCTTTCCGTTACTTGTTCTTTTATAAGAGTTTTGATAATGCCAATAATGCCAGTAATGCCAGTAATGCCAATTAACTTAGCCAAAGTTCAAACTTTGGCTAAGTGTGTAGCGCAAAAGCGACACACCGGAGTTTTTCGGAGAATCTCGGGGGGACTTTGAAAGTCTCGGGAAGAGGGGTGAAAGGGCTGGGAGTTTGAGGACAAACGAAAGTTTTTGGAAGGATTTTAGAAAGGTTTAGAAAGATGTTGAAGGTATGGTTTAGTGTACTTAGCTTATAGAAAGCTTATAGGAAGCTTATACGAATCTTGGACGATTGGTATACAATGACTGTATTAAACATTGAGAAACAGGCATTTAGGAAGTGTTAAAGATATATTAAAACGAAAGCTAAGGCGTAGGGGTGTACTTTCGTAATTTAGGGTAAAGGGCGTTTGGGGTAGGGGAGGGGTGTTATAACTTACCTCCCCCGCTCCCCCTCCAAAGGGGGACAATCCGCAATCATACCTATTTAAAACTTTTTGCATATTCTCAATGGAGGAGAATCCGTTAAATGTGAATGCTGTAAGGATTATATGGGTGATTTTGGTAAATTAGTTTTTTTTGTTACCTTTGTGCTTTCATTGCTTATTAGCTTTCGCTTTTACTTATAAGTTATGGTATCAGAAAAAGATTTAGAAGCCTTAATGGCTCAGGTAGATGGTGCTGTGGACAGGCAGTACGACTTCATTAAAGAGATGAAGCAGATAAAGCAAACACTTTGGGAACTGAAAGCCCAAATGCGTGCTACTTCGGTATTAACTTCGGCGGTACCCGCAGAAACGGCAGTGCCTGAGGGTACACGTGAGGCAGTAACAGAGACTCCCCCTGTGGAAACGGTAACTCCTGTTGAAGAACAAACCGCAATAAATACTGTGGCTGAGGAGATGACGGCAGCTGTTGTAGAGAAGCAAACGCCTGTTGCGACGGTTGCTGAACCGGTGCAAGAAACTTCACAACCGAAACAAGAGACCCCTCCGATTACCTTTACAACAAAAACGAATCCGTTTGTGCCTAAAAAGAAGGTGAGAAATCCGTTTGAGCCGAAGCAATCTACTAACTGGGAGCGATTTATCGGTGAGAATTTGTTTAGCAAGATAGGGATAGTGATTATTATTATTGGGGTGTTTATAGGGGTGAAATACTCTATTCAACACAACCTTATCAGCCCTGCAATGCGCTTGGTTTTAGGTTACTTAATGGGTATAGGGCTTTTTGTAACGGGAGCTATGCTCAAGAAAAAATATGAGAGTTTTAGTGCTATCTTGGTGAGTGGAGCAATGACGATTTTTTACTTCGTCACCTTTATTGCATATGCTGTTTTTGGTTATTTCCCGCAATCTCTTGCCTTTGTGCTGATGTTCCTCTTTACAGCCTTTACGGTACTTGCTTCGTTGAGCTATAACCAAGTGGTGATAGCTATTATAGGGCTTGTGGGAGGTTATGCGGTACCTTTTCTTTTGAGTAATAACTCGGGTCAGGTAGAAATCCTATTTGCGTATACAGCAATTATTAACATAGGTGTGCTGATACTTTCGTTTTATAAGCAATGGCGTTCACTGTACATTTCGGCGTTGTTCCTCACTTGGCTATTGTTGTTCTCGACGTGGGCATCGGCTTATCAGTACGACGATTTTATACCTTACTTTGTATTTAATTTGGTAACGTTCCTCACTTTCTATGTTGCTTTTATAGCCCAGAAAATACACAGGGTACAGGAATTGGAAGCGGTAGATGTGCTTTTGTTCTTGTTTAGTAGCTTGTCGTTCTACGCGATGGGTGTTTGGCTTATATTGGATTATTATCCTAATAATCGGACTTTTGTGGCGATGTTTACATTGCTTAACGCTGTATTTCACTTTTTGGTGGGGTATTATTTTCACCTCAAAAAGACGCCTTCTCAGGCTTTGAAATACCTAGTTTTGGTGTTGGCACTCTCATTTGCTACTTTGGTAATCCCGATACAGTTTAAAGGAACGTGGATAACTATCTTCTGGATAGCCGAAGCTGCGTTACTCTTTGGGTTTGGACGTACTAAAAAAATGCCTGTGTACGAGCGAATTTCATACGCAGTAGTGATTTTGGCTACTTTCAGTTTGCTGATAGATTGGGGGAAAGGCTCTTATAGTATCTTTGATATGGAAGACGCGAGTGCGTATATCACGCCTTTTGCTAACTCGCTCTTTATTACAGGGTTACTTTATAGTGTGGCGGTAGGAGCAATGGCTTATATCAATGATAAATACAAAGAGACAGGGACGCTTAATAAAGTGTTGAGCTTTTTGTTCAATATTTTTTCGGTACTTATTCTGTATTGCACTTTTTACAGAGAGATAAGCGTGTTTTGCGATATGAGGGCTCTACATCAAGACCCTGAGATTTACAGCCATTATGTGGCATATCAAGACCTGAACACTTTTAAAGGGGTATGGCATATTATATACAGTGTGTTGTTTATTTCGGCTTATAGTTTTCTGAACGTGAAGTACCTGAAAAAGAAATTGTTGGCAGAACTACAAATAGGCTTAAACTTTTTGTTACTGACTATATTTATGACCTTGGGACTTTACTATTTCAGTGAGTTGCGTGAACGTTATATGGAAGAAGCGCAGGAAGGAGGACAGTTATCCCTTTGGTTTTTAAATATTAGATATGTGGGTTTGCTCTCGCTGGTGGCATTAGGCAATAGCATTTATGCCCTCAGTAAGTTTTTGGAATTTAAAACAGGAGCAAGGCGTGTATTGGAAATGTTGTTGCATCTGGTTATTTTGTGGGTTGCTAGCAGTGAATTACTGCACTGGACAGATATATATGAGTCGGTAGCTAATTATAAATTAGGTCTTACAATTTTATGGGGAGGTTATGCTATTTTATTGGTAGTATTGGGTATTTTTAAAAGGAAGAAATACCAGCGAATATCGGGTATTATACTGGTAGGTTTTACGCTGTTGAAGTTATTCTTTTACGATACTACCCACCTCGACACTCTTCATAAGACCATAGTGTTTGTACTGCTTGGGATATTGCTACTGATAGCATCATTCCTCTATAACAAATATACCAAAGAGATAGAGGGGGAGCAAAAATAAGAGGATACAAGATTAAAAGAGAGAGAAAAAATGCTGAATGTGTATTATTTTTCCAGAGAAAAAGAGAGAGATTAGAGGAGTTAGTTTTATTATAGTAAGCTGTAAATCAAACTAATAAAAGGCGAAGATTGTTGTAAGGAAAATTTTTTGATAAAAAAATACATATAATTAAAATAAAAGCATTACTTTTGTGCCATAATAACCAAAATTTAATTTTGTAATGATTAGAGATTATAGAGACATTAAGCTTACTGTACAACGTCCTACTCCTATTGACAAGGAGGTGAACTGGAATAAATCGTTGGTAGTGATTAGTGAAACTGATATTTATGGTCGTATTACCAATGTAAACGATGTGTTTTGCAATGTTTGTGGCTATAGTGCTGCGGAAATGGTAGGGCAACCACATAGTATCATTCGCCACCCTGATATGCCTAAACTGATTTTTAAATTGCTTTGGGATAACCTTAAATTGGGGAATAACTTTATTGGGGTGATTAAGAACTTAGCAAAATCAGGAGAGTATTATTGGGTAATCACCGATTTTGAAATGCGTAGAGATGCTGAAGGAAATATCACACACTACATTGCACGCCGTAGATCGGTGCCCAAAGGAGTAATAGACAACTATGTAGCACCGTTTTATGATACGCTTTTGAAGCTTGAGAAGATAGGAGGAATGGAGCTTAGCACCCGTTTTTTCAAGAACTACTTAGCTAAACAAGGCAAGGATTATATTGATTTCATTATAGATATAATGAATGAAAATAGAGAAAATGTGTCTTTCGAAGAAAATCAAGTATCATCAGTAGATACTACACAAGTGATTTCAGATGATATTGTAACTATGAATGAGGCTCAAAACGAGAAACGCAAGAGTTTCTTTGGTAGATTGTTTGTGCAATAACTATCTAGAGCAACATATGTGATTAACTAAAAAATTTAAAATAATATGTCAGAATTTAAAAGTGCTGTACCTACAATTGCAAGACCCACTCCTATTGACCGTGAAGTACAGTGGGATAAGACCAAAGTACTCATCAGTGAAACAGATGCGATTGGTACTATTACCAAAGTGAATGATGTGTTTTGTGAGGTATCACACTACACTGCTGAAGAACTCATAGGACAACCTCATAACTTGATACGCCACCCCGATATGCCAAAACTTATTTTTAAGCTTCTTTGGGATAACTTAAAGGCGGGAAATAACTTTGTGGGTGTGATTAAGAACTTAGCTAAAACAGGAGAATACTACTGGGTGGTTACTGATTTTGAAATGCGTCGTGATGCATCGGGTAATATTACACATTACATTGGCAGAAGAAGATCGGTGCCTGAAGCAGCGATTAAAGACTATTTGGCACCTTTCTATGATTCACTTTTGAAAATGGAGAGAATAGGGGGGGTAGAATTGAGCAGTCGTTTCTTTAAAAACTATTTGGCTAAGCAAGGAAAAGATTATATCGATTTTGTGATAAGTATTATGTCAGAGGGTCAAACTAAATTTACAGCTGAAACCGTATCGGGTGTTGATAATAACAACGTGACAGTATCTGACGATATTTACCAAGTAGATGACTCAATGAATGAAAAACGCAAGAACTTCTTCGAGCGTTTGTTTAACTAATAAAAACATTAGATAGAGATAAGAGAGGAATAGAGGTAGACTCTATTCCTCTTTTTTGTGGCATAGGATTTGTTATTTATTGAGCGTGGATTGTCAATTGAAAATTATTTTATACTTTTGCCCCGACTAATTAATTCAATAACGAAATGGACTTAACAGCCTATCACTTTGTATCGCTGTTTCACAATAATGTACAGCAATACCCACAGAAAGACGCTTTGATGGGAAGAGACGCTTCTTCTCATTGGAAAGGTATTACGTGGGAGACCTTAGGCAGTACCACAACCCTTTTATCTAAATCTCTGCTTTCATTGGGTATCCAGCCCCAAGAAACTGTAGGGATTCTTGCACAGAACACCCCACAATGGTCGCTTGCCGACCTTGCTTGCTTGCAAATACGCGCCATTCCGGTACCCATATATACTACAAATACCGCTGAACAAGCCCTCTACGTGATGAACCACGCTGAGGTGAAAGTGCTGTTTGTAGGCGATGAAAAGCAATACCACAAAGCTCTTGAAGTAGCCTCTCAGTGCCCCACCTTGCAAATGATTGTGGTATGTGATAACGAAGTACCTCTTACTGAAAAACAGTATTCCATTCACTGGAATGACTTTTTGGCACTCGGTAATAGTCCGCAGTATGATACAGAGTTAGACAAGCGCATTGCAGAACGCAATTTAGACGACCTTTTTACGATTATCTACACTTCGGGTACTACGGGTGAGCCCAAGGGAGTAATGCTTACTTATGAGAATTTGGCTTTCCAGATGGTAGGGCATACCGAGCGCTTATCTACCGTAGATAACACTGATACGTCATTGGCTTTCTTGCCACTATCGCACGTATTTGAACGCGCGTGGACGTACTTCTGCCTTTACAAAGCAGTTACTGTTTATTACTTAGATGATACTAACTTAGTGCGCGAAGCCCTTGCTGAGGTGCGTCCTACCTTGATGTGTGCTGTACCGCGCTTCTACGAAAAGATATTTGCCACCGTACACGACCGAGCTGACGCATCGTCATTTGTAAAGCGTAAGCTCTTCCGCTTGGCAATAGCTACTGGTAAACGAGTATTGGCATTACGCGAACAAGGTAAGAAACCGTCGTTTGTCTTACAGAAAGCTTATAACCTTTTTGATAAAATGGTGTATAAGAAACTGAAAGAGGCTCTTGGTGGACGCATTAAGTTTATGCCTTGTGGAGGGGCTAACCTCGAACCTAGTATCGGACGTTTCTTTCAGTCGATAGGTATTAACCTGAAATTAGGTTATGGGATGACCGAAACGACTGCTACTATATCTTGTTGGGGCGACGATCGTATCAACCCACAATCGGTAGGGAATGTGATGCCTAATGTGCAAGTGCGGATAGGAGAGGAGAACGAGATATTGGTAAAAGGAGGGATGGTGATGAAGGGTTACTACAAGAACCCAGAAGAAACCGCCAAAGCTTTTACTCCTGATGGTTATTTGCGTACGGGTGATGCGGGTAATTTGGACGGTAATAACAATCTCTTTATCACCGAACGCATCAAAGAACTGATGAAGACCTCTAACGGCAAATACATTGCTCCACAGATGATTGAAGGCAAGGTAGGGAAGTATAACCTTATAGAACAAATAGCTGTGATTGCTGATGGTAAGAAGTTTGTTTCTGCCCTTATTGTACCTAACTACGAGATGCTCTCACAAGCACTAAAAGATCTCAACCTTAAGTACAAAAACACGGCAGATATGATAAAGCATAGCCAAGTGATTGAGTACATAGGTAAGCAACTACAAAAATTTCAGAAAGACCTACCCGACTACGAGCAGATTAAAAAGTTTACGCTTCTGCCTTCGGCTTTCACTATTGAGCGTAATGAGATTACTCCTTCGCTTAAACTCAGAAGAAAAGTGATTTATGCCAATTATAGTCGTGAAATAGAGGCGATGTACAGATAAAGATATTAGAGACTATCCGTAAAAGCATTGTTGTATTTTCTTATTTTGTATCTTTGCGCCCGATTTTTAATATTATCTGCTAATCGAAGAGTAATTTGTATGAAAAGATTCTTATTTATGGCAATATTAAGTTGCCTTGGTCTTGTGTTTGTACAATGTACCAAAACCGACACAGAACGTGTAGAAATAAAAGGAGAACGCGGTGAGCGTGGCAACTTAATCCTCTCAGGAATAGGCGTGCCTGATGCTTCTCAAGGAACGATAGGCGATTATTATCTCGACCTATCTACAGCCAATCTTTATGGAGCTAAAACAGTACAAGGCTGGGGAACTCCTATTTCTTTAAAAGGCTTAAAAGGTGATGCAGGAGCCGATGGTGCTAATGGTACCGACGGTCAAAACGGAAAAGATGCTCCTGTACCTCAAATAAAAAATGGCTTTTGGTATATAGGTGAAACGAATACTCATATTAAAGCCCAAGGAGAAAAAGGTACTGATGGTACTAATGGCACCAATGGTCAAAACGGTCAAAACGGTCTTACGCCTCATATAGGAGAGAATGGTAATTGGTTTATAGGGAATCAAGATACTCATATAAAAGCTCAAGGAGACAAAGGAGAAACAGGTGCTACGGGTGCTACGGGAGCACAAGGGCTTCCCGGTAAAGATGGCTCTAAAATATATTCAGGACAAGGCAAACCTGTGAGTCAAGGAATAGAAGGTGATTACTATATCGATACTGAAGCTAAAATATTCTATGGACCTAAAACTAATATAGGTTGGCCTTCTACCGGTATTTCTCTTACCGCTCAACAAATGAGTGACACAGACTATGAACTTAGTGCTGACGGAAAAATATTGTTAAAATGGAAAAATGAGAAAACACGTTTTATCGATATGAATACTGACCCTAAGCTAAAAGATGTAGAAATCATAGCTGACAATGCTTTTAATGCAGAAATAAATAAACTCACATACCAGTTGAGAACTTTCGTCATTGGGGATAAAGTAAAAGATATAGGGGCTAAGGCTTTCTATCTATGTACTAAATTGACAAGTGTAGAAGTATCGAATGAGAATATAAGAAGAGGGATTACAAAAATAAAAACGCAAACCTTTGCTAATTGTACTCATCTACAAAATGTAGATATTCCTTCAAGCGTTACTACTATTGAAGCAAGAGCTTTCACAGGTTGTAATAGACTTACAAGTGTTATACTTCCTGAAACAGTAAATAATATAGTAAATAATGCCTTTGCAAAGTGTGACAATTTGCATACCGTAATCATACGTAACCCTAATGCTTTTAGAATAGGAACTATGGCATTTAATCAAACACTCTTGCGCAACATTTATGTCCCTTCCGGGAAAGTAGAGGAATATAAAATATTAAACCCTCAATACAAAGATTTTATCAAATAAGATATAAACAAAAAAAAGCTACCAATTCGGTAGCTTTTTTTATTACCTTTTATTTTTTACCTGTTACCTGAATAAACGCTTCTTCCAAATTAAATGCTTGCACTTCGGTAATAAGGTTTTGAGGCGTGTCTTCTTTTAGCAATTGTCCTTCGTTTAAAATACCTACACGGTCACAAAAATCCTGTGCCTCTTGTAAATGATGGGAGGTGTAAAGTATCGACATTCCTCCTTTGTTCAATTCCTTTAAATAATCGATAATAATATTTTTGGATTGCACATCCACCCCCACTGTAGGTTCGTCTAAGAAAAGCACCTCAGGGCTGTGCAATATACCCGCCACCAAGTTGATACGGCGTTTCATTCCCCCCGAAAAATGAGCAATCTTCTTATTGGCAACTGAGGCTAAGGCTACTCGTTCAATAGCTTCGTCAGTGAGTGCTTTTAGTTGTTTGCCTTTGAGTCCATACAGGCTACCGAAATAATGCAAGTTTTCGCGAGCGGTAAGCGTAGGATACAAAGCGTATTCTTGCGGAACCACCCCTATTTTATACCTAAGGCTTGTATCTTTATAAGTAAGTCCTACAATAGAAAAACTCCCCATCGTAGGTTTGATACTCCCAAAAAGAATAGACATCAAGGTAGTTTTTCCCGCTCCATTAGGTCCTAAAATACCATAAATTTCTCCTCTTCTCACCTTAAACGTCACATCGTTCAAGGCAAGGCTAGTGGCTTCTTTATATTGTTTGCTGAGGTGGGTTACCTCAATGGCATTGGGGGGTGTACTCATATTCTCAAAAGCTAAAAAGCGGGGCAAGTTAGTCAAAATATTGCAATTAGCAAAGTTTTTTGTACATTTGCAGGGTTTTAATAGGTAACAAGTAACACAGTGAACGAAAATGTAACGCTTAGAATAGCAATGCCTGAGGATACTCCTGCTATTTGGACAATTCTATCTGCTGCTATTGAGCGTCGCAAAGCCGATGGCAGTAACCAGTGGCAAGACGGCTACCCTAATGAAGAGGTTATAGCTAACGATATCGCCCATCAATATGGCTATGTACTCACGGAAGGCAACGAAATATTAGGCTATGTTGCTCTCCTCATCAACAACGAACCTGCTTATGAGGCTATCAAGGGCAAATGGCTTACCAATGCCGACTTTATGGTATTTCATCGCGTAGCAATTTCGCCTGACCATTTGGGGCGTGGCTTAGCAAAGTTTCTTCTTCAAAAGATAGAAGAAATAGCTTACAATAAAGGCATTCCTTCTTTGCGAGCCGATACTAATTTCGATAATGCCCCGATGTTACACCTATTCGAAAAATTAGGCTATAAGTACTGCGGTGAAGTTACTTTCAGAGGTACTCCCCGCAAAGCCTTTGAGAAAAAACTATGAATCAAGAATTACTCACCTATTTAGAACATTTTATTACCGAAGAACGCAAGGAACGTTTTTTACAGGTAATAAGCGCGCGTACCAATCACTTTACGGTAGCGATGGAAGATGTATTCCAAATGCATAACACCAGTGCCGTAGTGCGCACTTGCGAAGTCTTTGGCGTACAACAAGCACACAGCATAGAAGGACGATTTGGCAAACGCCTTGATGCCAAAATAGCAATGGGTGCTCAAAAATGGGTAGACGTCTTCCGCTATAACGACACCCAAAGTTGTATCGATGCCCTCCGTGCCCAAGGTTACCAAATTGTGGCAACAACCCCACACAAGGACGCTTATTTCCTCAACGACTTCGATATTAGTAAAAAGAGTGCTTTCTTCTTTGGTACAGAAAAAGAAGGACTCTCCCAGCAAGTACTCTCACAAGCTGATACATATTTAAAAATTCCAATGGTAGGTTTTACCGAAAGTTTGAATATCTCAGTAGCGGTAGCCATTGTCCTGCAACAGCTTACTGATAAACTCCGTTGTAGCCAAGTAGCTTGGCAACTCACCGACGAAGAACGCCTCAGCACTCTTATTAATTGGACAAAGAAATCCATTCGCAACGTAAAAGATGTGCTAAAACGCTACGAAGAACTCACCGCTGAAAAATAAAAACTTTCAATAAACTTCCTCCTATCTTCGCATTAACTACAAGAAATCTTCATCATTTCTTTGTTCATTCTTTTCCTACTTGCCTGCCCTGCTACGACTGCCCGTGCGGCTTGCACCGTCTTTTGTATGAACTTTGCCAAAGTTTCAAACATTGCCAAAGTTGAATTCCAACTAATAACCTTCTTTTTATCTCTATCTTAGATTTGCCTTACCTTCATCGTAGGTTCGTTTTCTGTTCGTCATTCCTTCGTCTTTTGTTCGTTGTAGAGCCACTGTAGAGCCACTGTAGAGCCACTGTAGAGCCACTGTAGAGCCACTGTAGAGCCACTGTAGAGCCACTGTAGAGCCACTCATCGTTCGATTATCCCATAAGCTTTGTATAATCCTCCCCCAATTTCACCATTAACCATTAATCATTAACCATTAACCATTAACTACACTTCCCATTTTCTAATTTTCAAATTTGCTAATTTTCTAATCTTTATTTGGCATTTCTGGTATTTAAGGTATTACAATTTCTTCACTCATTTTTTTCATAATTCGTAATCCGTAATTTGTAATTATTTTGTACCTTTGCACCGAGAAGAGATTTTTAACCATTTACAGAAATGAATACTATAACAAAAACAAACTTTAAATTCCCTAAACAAAAATCCGTTTACAGAGGGAAAGTGCGTGATGTGTATCAACTTAAAGATGATACCCTCATTATGATTGCTACCGACCGTATTTCGGCTTTCGATACCATTCTACCCAAAGGTATTCCTTACAAAGGTCAGATATTAAATCAAATGGCTGTAAGTTTCTTGCAACAAACTGAAGATATTGTACCTAATTGGCTTATTGCTTCTCCTGACCCTAATGTTTCTATTGGTCAAGTGTGCGAACCGCTAAAAGTGGAAATGGTCATTCGCGGTTATCTTGCAGGGCACTCGGCTCGTCTCTACAAAAATGGCGTGCGTAAACTATCGGGAGTCCCCTTGCCAGAAGGTTTGAGAGAGTTCGATATGTTCCCACAACACCCCATTATTACTCCGGCTACCAAAGCCGAACAAGGCTTGCACGACGAAGATATTTCCCGTGAAGACCTCATTCGCAAAGGAATTGTAAGCGAGGAAGACTATCGATTGATGGAAAAATACACCTACGCACTCTTTGCTCGCGGTACTGAAATCGCCTCTAAACACGGACTCATCTTGGTAGATACTAAATACGAATTCGGTAAAACCCGCGATGGCGAAATAGTGCTCATCGACGAAATTCACACCCCCGATTCCTCTCGTTATTTCTATAAAGAAGGCTATGACGAACGACAAGAAAACGGTGAACCCCAAATACAGCTCTCCAAAGAATTTGTACGCCAGTGGCTCATTTCGAAGGGCTTTCAAGGTGAAAAAGGGCAAAAAGTACCTACGATGACTGATAAGTATGTACAATCCGTTTCTGAGCGTTATATAGAGCTCTACGAGAATATTATGGGTGAAAAATTCCTTCCCGCCGATACTTCCGATATAGAGAACCGCATCTACGACAACATAATGCGATTTTTGCAGAATCAATAATCAATGAAAAAAGGTCGCTTTTGCGTCCTATACTTTGCCAAAGTTGAATAGCGCTCGTTAATTGTTAATTGTCAATTGTCAATTGTTAATTGAACCACGATGTCTACATATCATTAGGAAGTAACTTAGGAAATCGTAAAGCCTACCTGCAACAAGCCATTGAAGGCATTGCGATGCGGGTGGGTACTATTGTCGATATAGCCCCTGTTTACGAAACACCCTCCTGGGGTTTTTCGGGGGAAGCTTTCCTGAACACCTGCTTGCTATGTCGTACCTTTCTATCACCTGAGGAAGTATTAGTACAGCTCTTGCAAATAGAACAAGAACTCGGGCGAGAGCGTATGCCTCAGTCCAAAGGCTACCAATCGCGCACTATCGACCTCGATATTCTTTTCTACGACGATAGAATTATTAATACTGAAGTGCTCACCGTGCCTCATCCTCTTTTGCACCGCCGTAAGTTTGTGCTGAAACCTTTAGCAAATATCGACGACCTCAAAGTACACCCCGTACTCAAAAAAACGGTTGCCGAACTCCTCCGCACTACCGATGATACTTCACCCGTGCAACGTCTTACCGACCAGCTGTCCTTTCCTGCACAAAAATCACCGTTTTTGAATTATAAGTATATTGCTATTGAGGGGAATATAGGTTCTGGAAAGACCACTTTGGCAACTAAAATAGCCGAAGACTTCAATGCAAAGCTCATCTTAGAGCAGTTTTCCGATAATCCTTTCTTGCCTAAATTCTACGAGAACCCCAAACAATACGGTTTTACGTTAGAGATGTCGTTCCTTACCGAACGCTACCAGCAAATGTGTGAGCAGTTGGCACAAATGGACTTGTTTAAGGAGTTCGTCGTCTCCGATTATGATATCTTCAAATCACTTATCTTTTCTAAGGTAACTCTTACCGATGATGAATTTGTGTTGTACCGTAAGCTTTTTTACATTCTTTATAGCCAAATCATCAAACCCGATTTGTATGTATTCCTCTATCAAAATACCGACCGTCTTATTGAGAACATCAAGAAGCGCGGTAGAACATATGAGCAAAACATCTCCCCCGATTATCTCAAAAAGATACACTATGGCTATTTAGATTTCATACAGAAGAATACCGCTATGAATTCTCTTATCATTGATGTAACCGACCTCGATTTTGTAAAACACTACACTCATTACGAGTATATTATAGAAAAGATACGCGAGAATTAATTTTCAGTATGCACTTTGCCAAAGTTTTAAATTTTGGCAAAGTTGAATAACTTTTATTTTGATAAATCCACTCTAAAAATACGGTTTTCTATGCATTATAAGTATCCAAATGAAAAGAAACACAATATGGTTTATACCAATTGGATAGTTTATAAAAGAGTAGACTAAATACCATTTCTCCTAATTTGCGAATTCGCAAATTAGCTAATTTGTCAATTATTCGTATCTTTGCCCCCGATTTTTAAACTACAACAAAATGTCAGCAGTTAGAAAAGAATACAAACGAGTAACTACCAAATCAGTAGTAGAGATGAAAGCCAATGGCGAAAAGATTTCGATGCTTACCGCCTACGATTATACATTTGCTAAACTATTAGATAGTGCCGGTATCGATGTGCTATTGGTAGGCGACTCCGCTAGTAATGTAATGGCAGGTCACGAAACTACCCTTCCTATCACCTTAGACCAAATGATTTATCACGCCTCATCAGTAGTACGTGGGGTGAATCGCGCCCTTATAGTGGTAGATTTGCCTTTTGGTACTTACCAATCCGACCCTAAAAAGGCGTTGCGATCAGCTATTAGAATAATGAAAGAAAGTGGGGCTCACGCAATTAAATTGGAGGGAGGTAAGGAGGAAGCCGAGAGCATCAAGCGCATTGTAAATGCGGGCATTCCGGTAATGGGACACTTGGGGCTCACTCCTCAATCGATTCACCAGTTTGGTTCATTCGCTTTGCGTGCTAAAGAAGAAGCCGAAGCTCAAAAACTCAAAGAAGATGCTAAGTTATTAGAACAATTGGGTTGTTTTGCTATTGTATTAGAGAAAATACCTGCTACGTTGGCTGAAGAAGTAGCCAAGAGTGTGCATATTCCCATTATAGGGATTGGGGCTGGTAGTGCAGTAGATGGACAAGTATTGGTGATGCAGGATATGCTGGGTATGAGCAATGAATTCCAGCCTCGTTTCTTGCGCAAATATGCCAATTTGCAAGAAGTGATTACTAATGCCGTATCGCATTACATCGAAGACGTAAAAAGCGTCGATTTTCCTAATGAAAAAGAACAGTATTAATGTTCCGTCATCAAGGTAAAAAGCGTACCGCCAAACACAATCTACAAATAGCCGTAGTACTCTCATTTGTTGCAGGAATGGTGAACGTTACCGGCTTTTTGTTTGTGGGTAAACTTACCACCAATGTTACGGGACATTTTGCATATTTTATCTATGACGTCTCGGTAGCTGAGTTTTGGAAAGGGCTCATTTACTTTCTTTACATCTTTGCTTTCCTCATAGGTTCCTTCACTTCGGGCTTGCTCATCGAGAATGCTAATTATCATCGCACTCAGAACAAGTATCTCAAGCCTACACTCTTGGAGTGTTTGGCTTTGTTATCGGTAGTAGGGTTACACGCTTTTTCTTCCAATGACATTCCCGCCGATGTTACTGCTTGTATCTTGCTCTTTGCAATGGGCTTGCAGAATGCTTTTGTGACTAAAATTTCTAACTCGGTAGTGCGTACTACTCACCTTACAGGTCTCTTCACCGATTTAGGTATCGAACTCGCCCAAAGAATTTACCTTAATCGTAATCACTACGAGCAGCAACACACGCATTTGAGAAATACCATTCGTCTCAGACTTTTTATCATTGCATTCTTCTTTCTAGGGGGATTTAGTGCGGGGTATTTTTATATTGAACAAGGTTTTTCAATATATACTCTGCTCATTTCGGTAGCCATTCTTCTCTTAGGTCTTTTCTACGACGGAATGCGCTTTTTCTATTTCACTAATAAACGACATTATGAAACTTATCACAAACGCCGAAAACGTAGACGTGCTTTACGAAGACAATCACGTTATCGCCGTAAACAAGCGAGTAGGCGACATAGTTCAGGGCGACAAGACGGGGGACACTCCGCTTAGCGATATTGTCAAACAATACCTTAAACAAAAATATAACAAACCTGGGGAAGTATTCCTTGGGGTAGTACATCGCTTAGATCGCCCTACTACGGGAGTGGTGCTCTTTGCCAAAACTTCTAAAGCTCTCACACGCCTCAATACGATGTTTGCTAACAAACAGGAAGTACAGAAAACCTATTGGGCGTTAGTAGATGCAAAACCTCCTGTCGAGGAAGATACACTTACCCATTGGTTGGTGCGTAATGAAAAGCAAAACAAGTCAGTAGCATATAATAAAGAAATACAGCAAAGCAAGAAAGCTGTATTGCATTATAAGTTATTGAAATCGTATGAACGTTATTACCTATTAGAAATCGACCTTATTACGGGGCGTCATCACCAGATAAGAGCGCAATTAGCTGCTATTGGATTGCACATCAAAGGAGACCTGAAGTACGGCGCTAAACGTTCCAATCCCGATGGTGGTATCTGTCTTCACGCTTATAGCCTGAGCTTTGTTCATCCTGTAAAGAAAGAGCCTATTAAGATTATTGCAGAAGCCCCTTTCTCTTTCTTGTAGTTAATTGCTAATTCATATAGCTTAGAGTTGTAGAATTTTTACAATTTCATTTATACTTTCTTCTTCAGTAAGATTATCCATAGGGATAATATAGTTAGCTTGCATATAAAAAGGGTTGCGTTCAAACAGATGTTTGCGAATGAAATCCTCTAAATCAGTATCATTAATTTCAGAGAGTAGAGGGCGATGCGGTTTTTCTTTAATAAGACGTTTGGCTAAGATTTTAGGTGGGTATTTTAGATAAATAGATAAAGAAGTAGCTTGTTTTATTAAAGCCATATTATTGCCAAAGCACGGTGTTCCCCCTCCTAAGGATAATATAAAGTCTTCCTCTTTTTGTAATAACTCCTTTAAATAAAGAGTTTCTTTTTTCCGAAAATAAATCTCTCCTTTACTACCAAAAATCTCTTGTACTGATAGGTTTTCACCTTCAGCAATATAAGAATCAAGGTCAATAAAAGGAATGTTTTTAAGGTGAGCTATAGCTTCTCCAAGAGTAGTTTTACCGCTTCCCATATAGCCAAGTAAAATTATTTTCATATATAAGGTATTGTATAATAGATGTTTGAAATGTAATGCTAAAAATAAACTGCAAAAATAATACTTTTTTTCTTGTTACATAAGAAATTTGTTATATCTTTGCACCCGCAAAACAATAAAGACACTGAATTGTTATAATGACTCGGTAGCTCAGCTGGTAGAGCACGACACTCTTAATGTTGGGGTCCAGGGTTCGATCCCCTGCCGGGTCACAAGGGTTATACAATTTGTTTTTTTATTTTTAAGGGACTTGGTAGCTCAGTTGGTAGAGCACAACACTTTTAATGTTGGGGTCCTGGGTTCGAGCCCCAGCCAGGTCACAAGGGTTATACAATTTGTTTTTTTATTTTTAAGGGACTTGGTAGCTCAGTTGGTAGAGCACAACACTTTTAATGTTGGGGTCCTGGGTTCGAGCCCCAGCCAGGTCACAAATGCGTAAGCCTACGTGGAGAAATTGGTAGACTCGCCATCTTGAGGGGGTGGTGCTCGTTAGGGCGTGCTGGTTCGAATCCAGTCGTAGGCACAAAAAATAAGACTACTTTATTGATAAAGTAGTCTTTTTTATTGTCTATATTTATATTTTTTTAATTATAGTACTTTTAAAGCACTTTCTTTAGTCCACCCTATTTTTCCATTAGCTAAACGAATTTTTATCCAGTCATTATTCTTTTCTATAATTTCTACTTTAGTACCTTCGTGAAGCTGCACTACTTCATTGCTATAAGAATTGGCTTCAGAAAATACCCGTACCGTTTTATCGAATAAGATAGCATATTTTTCACCGTCTACTTGCCTTTTATGAAAATCGGCGATGAAATAAGTACCTACTGCTACTGCTACTGATACGAACATCAAGGTGAAAAAGAGCCGTTTGAGGGCAGTTTGTTCTAAAAAGTAGTAACAAAAGAAACTCAATACAAATACTATTACTCCTATTATAGAGAGCACTGCCCACGTTTGCAAGCTAAACAAACCTGTAATAGCATCGGAGAGCTGGCGTAACCAAGTTTTAGGTAGGGGTGTAATAGCATCTACCTTCATTTGGTTTGCCAATAGGAGTCCGTTTTTAGCCTGTTGGTTTTTGGGGTTTAGCTGGAGGGCTTTCTCATAATAATAGATACTTTCAGGCACGTGATTCAGTTTGTAATAAGTATTTGCTAAATTATAGTACAAAGCTGATGATTCTTTACCAGACTTCAAAATTGATTTGTATTGGTCAATTGCATTTTGGTACTCTCCTTGGTCGTAATATTGGGTTGCTTTCTCGAAAGGATTTTCGTTAGTTTGAGAAAAAACAGAGAAAGAGAGCAATAGCAAGAGTGATATGATGATGTTGTTTTTCATTTTATTACTTGTTTTTCACTTGTTTGTCGAGGGCAGAGATTACTTGTACTGCCTCGCTAAAATCTTTTTCCATAGAAGCATCGGTGTGATGCTGAGAGTAGCGTGCCATTTCGCAATTAGCGAGTAATGCCATAAACTGAGCTACGGTAGCTTCAGTAGCTTTTCGGCTGAGCAATAGTTCAGTGATTTTATCTTTGCTCATTTCAGCTGTTTCAATTTTTAATTTAGCTTTTAAGTAATTGTGCAAGGCGCGTTCTAACGCTTCGTAGAAGGTACCTTTATCACCTAATTTACGTTTAGCTTCTCCTAGATATTTCTTCGCTAATCTATTGGCTACTCTTACTTTATTACCTTCGATATCTCCGGCTCTTTGCATTTTGATATGCCACCAGATAAGTACAATAGGGATAAGAAGCAAAGGCAAGAACAACCATAAATAGTAAGCTGTAGAACCAAAGAATACAGGTTGGTGCATTGGCTGAAGGTCAGCATTGGTTTGAAGACCTTCTGGTTTTAGAGGAATGTTATTACTATTAGCCGTGTCATTAGGCTGGTTTTCGGCTGTAGGGCCTTCGGTTACATCTATCCAAATATCTTCGGTTTTTACAGTTTCATATTTCTGAGAATTAGGGTTGAAATACGAGAAAGAGAGTCCTGAAATAGGATATTTTCCTTTGTATTCAGGAACGATAGTATAGGTTTGCTCTAAGCGTCCTTTCATTCCGTTAAGAGAAGTGTTGATGTCTTCTTTTTGTTCGGGAGCATACACTTCTAACGATGATGGGAAAGTAGGCTTAGGTAAATCAAACAGTTTAAAATTGCCATTACCTGATACTTCTATTTTTAGTTGAGTACTTTCATTAGCTTTGAGTGTATGTTTAGTAGTATTTACGGAAAAAGAGAAGTTACCGACTGCTCCTGAGAAGTTTTCGGGTTTTCCTTCCTCAGGTAAGGGTTTTATGTTTAAAACACGACTACCAGAACTTACTTTGCGTGATATTTCTTCATAGAAAGGGCGTCCAAAGAAGTCTCGTTGTCCTGTAGGAGCATTGATAATAGCTTCTACAGACAGAGGTTCGAGAGTGATAGCTCCTGTTTTTTGAGGGTAAAGCACTATTCTTTTTACTACAATACAACGGTAGGAACGACCTTGATAAGAGCAATTTTCTACCTCATAATTTTGCAGACGTATATCTTGACTCCAGAAGTTAGGGTATTTTGGTACTTCTAACAAACGCAGGTTACTAAGAGATATTTCTCCTCCTACATAAAGTCGATATACCACACTTACAGCTTCGTTAAGGTATGGGTTGGGCTTTGAAACTTCGGCAAGAAGGAATAGGTTTTCACGTGCGATATCGTTAGTATTTCTGTCTATTGAGGGAGTTTTTACTGCCTCGGTAACAGTGATAGCTATGGGGTTTGTTTTATATGTTCTACCGTCAATTTCTATACTTGCTTGTCCTATGGTAAACTTACCTTTGGCAGTAGGTTGGAGAATGTAAATATAAGTTTTGGAGAAACTACTTACTCCATTAATCCACGATCTTGAAACCGATTGCGAAGGTCCCATTACTATGGTAAAACCGTGAAAGTTAGGCGGAGTAAAGTTATCGCCGTCTTTATTCATAGAGAACTCTATGCGCAAGCGTTCGTTAGCCCCCAATTGATTTTTACTCACTTCGGCTTTGAACTCTACTTGTTGTGCATAGAGACTTTGGATTAAGAAAGTTATAAAGAATATTATCTTGTATTTCATTTTAGCTTTTACTTATTAAAAGAGCGAATAGCCATTCGCCCCTACTACTACCAATCTTTTTCAGTTTTAGCGCGTTGACCTTTTACTTTTTGAGCGTTAATTTTCTCTTGGGTTTTGCGCTCTTCGTTGTTCATTGCCTCCAAGATACGCTCCATTTGTTGTGGCGAAAGAGAAGAGGGACGTTGTTCACCTTGTCCTTGTCCGCTTTGGTTTTTATTCTGCTGGTTGTTTTGGTTAGGGTCTTTTTGGTCGTCGCCCTTATCTTTGTTTTTATCCTGTTTATCGCCTTGATCTTTTTTATTATCTTTATTGTCTTTGTTGTCCTGATTATTCTTGTTATCTTGGTTTTTATTCTGGTTATTTTGGTTCTGTTGATTATTTTGATTATTCTGATTTTGCTGGTTCTGTTGATTGTTTTGGTTTTGTTGGTTGTTTTTATCTTTATTGTTTTTGTTGTTTTGAGGTGGAGGTGGGTTTTGTTTAAGCATTTCTTTGGCTACTGCCAAATTGTAACGGGTTTCTTCATCTTTAGGATTATGACGCAAAGCTTCTTTATAAGAGAGTACCGCCTTTTCGTACTCTTTGTTCTTCATAAAGGCATTGCCTAAATTATGGAAAGCCTTGTGTTTTTCTTCTTCAGTTATCTTATCGGAGGTTGAGGCGTTTTTAAGTCGGGAGAAAGCCTCGTCGTAACTCTTTTGTTGATAATACATCGTACCGAGATTATACTGTGCAGTAGCGTTGTTTTTATCTTCGGCTATTGCTTTGCGATATTCTACTTCGGCTTGTACGGGTTTATCGCCTTTGAGAGCGGTGTTGCCCTCGTAGGTATATTTTTTAGAGTTAGCAATTGCTTTTTGTGCCTCTTTTTCGGCTTTGGTTTGTGCATAAGCAGAGAGGGATAGTAAGGATAATGTTATGTATAGAATGTTTTTCATAGTAGATTGTTTGTTTTCAACTTTGCCAAAGTTTCAAACTTTGGCAAAGCTCAGGACACACTATTTGTCTTTTTCTTTTTCGTTGAATAGATTCAATTTCTTTACCCATTGAGTTTTGCGTTCAAAGATAGCGAGGTCTAAGATGAGCAAGAGCAAAGCTCCGCCTAAAAACCACTGAAATTGGTCTTTGAAATCTACGAACTTTTGGGTATCGAACTGACTTTTTTCAGTACCGTCTAATATTTTGTTAATTTGGCTTACTACTTTTTGGGTATTATCGCCGTCGAGGTATTCACCTCCTGCATTGATGGCTATCTGTTGCAAGAGCTCACGGTTGAGTTTGGTAATCACCACCTCACCATTGCGGTCGCGCTTATACGTTTGTCCGCCTCCTTCTTTGATAGGGATAGGAGCGCCTTTTTCGGTGCCAATACCTATGGTGTAGATATGTACTCCTTTTTCTTGTGCTTCGGTAGCGATTTCGGTAGCACCCATTTCGTGGTCTTCGCCATCGGTGAGGATGAAGAGCAAGCGCGCGGTGGGAGTATTTTCATCGAAATAGTTGCTTGCCATACGTATTGCCTCCTGAATGGCAGTTCCCTGAGAGGAAAGCATATCGGTGTTCATACCTTGTAGAAACATCTTAGCGGCAGAATGGTCGGTAGTGAGAGCGAGCTGAGGATAAGCGCTGGCTGCATAAGCTACGATACCTACACGGTCGCCTTTTAGCTGACTAATGGTTTCGAAAGCGATGCGTTTTGCCTTTTCCAAACGATTGGGGGCTACGTCTTCGGCAAGCATACTTTTAGAGACATCAATAGCAAAGACGATATCTACCCCTTCGCGTTTTACGGTTTCAATTTTTGTACCTATCTTGGGGTTAGCAAGGGCGATGCTCAGTAGCACAAGCACTACTGCCAAGACACTCCATTTCACCCAGAGTTTGAATCGCGAACGGTCAGGAGCTAAACGCCTAAGGGCAGGGGAGGAGGCAAATTGTCTTTGCAACCGACGTTTGCGAAGCATTGAAAGGACAAAGATGATGAATAGCGGGATGAGTACCGCTATGAGCCAAAGATATATTTTTTCGTCGATATGAATCATAATTAGTTAAAAGATAAGAGTTAAGAGTTAAAAGTCGCAAAGGCTTTTATTATTAACTTTTAATTCATAGCTGTTAATCAAATACTGCGCCAAAACGATGCAAAGATACAAAATAATTTATAAAATTAGAAAATGAGAGAATTAGGAAATTAGAAAATGAGGTGCGAGCTTGAGTTAGAGGAATGAGGCTATGCCTCAGAAATTAAACAAAATTTAAACAAAATCAAGGCTACGTCTTGTGAAATAACTTTTGGGAATTAGCAAATTAGAAAATGAGAGAATGAGAAAATGGAGTGCGAGCTACAAGAAACGCGCCAGCGGAGGGTTTGTCAGTTTATTCAACTTTGCCAAAGGTGCGAGCCGCACAGGCAGTCGTAGCACGACGGGCAATTAATTTTGGCAAAGTGTGTACCGCAAAAGCGATGTGTTGGAACTATTAGGAGATTTCGGAAAAAAACGGAATAGTTCGGAAGTGGGTCGAGAGGGATTTTGGTGAAAAAAGGCTATGAGGAGGGTGGGGTTAGCTTATAGAGAGCTTATAGGAAGCTTATACGAATCTTGGACGATTGGTATAGAAAGGGTATATAAAAAGTTGATTCATAATATAATACAACAACGCTAAAAATGTTAAAAACGGGGTTTCGAGGCGAAAGAAAGAGAATCCTCACCCCGTTCACATACTCTCCTATTCGGAGACTTCTCCCAAGGAGAGGGGGTGTAATGACGAGGAACGGGTGACGAATGACGGAGGGAATATGGTGAAAACTTTTCGCTGGCTATCCTCAAAGGGGGAGATGCGATGCAAAAGCGACAATTGAGACTTTGATGAATCTTAGGTGATTGTTATACAAAGGCTGTTGGAGCGTTTAATAATCAGTGAATTATATTTTAAGGTTTTAGATTTTAATTATTTAGTTTGTCAATTCGAAAAATAGTTGTACCTTTGCGCCCTGAAAAAATTACGTAATAAAATTAGCATTGCAATGAAAAAAGAAATTCACCCAGAATCTTACCGTTTGGTGGCTTTCAAAGATATGTCGAACGACGATATCTTCATCACAAAGTCTACCGTAGAAACAAAAGAGACTATTGAAGTAGAAGGGGTTGAGTATCCATTAGTAAAATTAGAGATTTCTCGCACTTCGCACCCTTACTACACTGGTAAATCTAAACTTATCGACACAGCCGGACGTATTGATAAGTTTAAAAACAAATACGCTAAGTTCCAAAAATAACATAGCAACTTTTAAAAACCTCCTCACGGAGGTTTTTTTTCTTATGAAAATACTTTCGGTCTCTCTTCATAATATCGCTTCTATAGAAGGTCCCTTTACGCTTAATTTGGAAGCTGAACCCCTTAAATCGGTGGGGTTATTTGCTATTACAGGAGCGACAGGGGCAGGCAAATCTACCATTTTAGATGCTATTTGCCTTGCGCTTTACAACGATACCCCTCGCTTGGCAACTACAAAAAACTCGGTTGCTATTGCTGACGGCTCGGCTGAGGTGCAGGTGAATAATGTGAAGAACCTCTTGCGCAAAGGGGCGATTTCGGGCTATGCCAAAGTGGTATTTCAGGCGGTAGACGGCAAGACTTATGAAGCGGAATGGCAGGTACGCAGAGCCTATAACAAACTTTCGGGGGCAATTCAGCCTGAAACTTTGCAACTTACTTGCCTGACGGATAACCAACTGATTGCTGAGAACCGCAAGACATTGGTGCTCGAAAAGATAAAGGAATGTGTAGGTTTGACTTTTGACGAGTTTACCAAATCGGTGATTTTGGCACAAGGAGACTTTACGTCGTTCTTAAAAGCGAATGATGATAAGCGGTCGGATATCTTAGAAAAACTTACAGGTACGGAGATTTACACACGCATTTCTAAGCAAGTGTACGAACTCAACAAGCAACATAAAAACGAACTCCAACTCTTAGAAAAACAGCTTGAAAACATTGTTTTTTTAACGGAAGAAGAACGCAGTGCCTTAACCGAGCAACTTACAGCCGATGAAGAGAGGTTGAAAACCTTACAAGCATCGCTCGCTTCTTTAAAAGAACAACAACAGTGGTTTGACAATCAGAAGTTGTACACTCAGCAATGGCAAGAGGCTGTTGCCAATAAAGAAAAAGCCGAACAAGAGAAAACCTCGCAAGCGGAACGTTTTGGAGAGCTTGCTATCATAGAGCAATTACAAGCTATAAAAGGGGATATCCTCACCGAGCAAAGAGAAAAAGAACTATTAGCAACCGCTCAGCAACATTTGAAGGAAGCTACTACTGAAAAAGAACGGCTCACAGCTGATAAGGCTAAGGTATCCGAACGAAAATTGCTAACCGAAAACGATTTGGCTACTGCCAAAAAGGCTTATGAAACTGCCAAACCTGTTATTGCCAAAGCAAAAGAATTGGACGTACGACTTGCAGAACTGACGCAAATTTTTGAGCAAAAACAGCAACAACAAGAGGCGAAAGAGACTGCTTTGCAAGCTAAAAAAGAGTCGCTTGAAAAAGTAACTGAACACATACAGAAAGGGGAGGGCTACATTCAGCAAGAAGAGCAGTGGCTCAACACTCACCCTGATGAAGCGCAGTTGTACCGCAATGCGTTGTGGCTCAAACAGCTTGTGGAAGAACAGCAACAACTTAATGAAAAACTAACCGCCCATAGCCAAGCAGAAGCACGCCTTACACAACAACTCAATGAGCTGAAAGCACAATACCCTATACAGACACTCCCTTCAACTGATATAGAGACGCTTGCCAAACAGCAGAAGGCTTATCTCACCGCCTTGCAAGTGTATCAGGCGGATAGAGAGATTGCCAAACATATCAAGCAATACACTGACGCAAAAGTTCAGGGAGAAGCGCTCTTACAAGAGATGCAAAACGCTCAAAGCCAAATATTGGAAACATTGCAACGTTTGAAAGCTGAGAAGATAGCGACCCAAATAGCTTGTGATACAGCGGAACGCATTTACCAAAGGGCACAAATAGAAAATACCAAAGATGTAGCGTTTTTGAGAGAACATTTGGTGGAAGGAGAAGCCTGCCCCGTATGTGGTTCGGTACACCACCCCAATGCTCATAAGGCAGTAGCTGAACACCTGATAGATACAGTGCAACAAGAATTTCTAACGGCTAAAAAACAATTAGAAACGCTTACCAAAGAGGTTATCACCAAAGAAACGGAGCTCAAAGAACTGCAAAAGCGTATAGAGAGTCAGACAGCACAAAACGCAGAGCGTACGGATTTATGGCAACAAGAGAGCGAACGCTTGTCGCAATCAGTGTATTATACGACCTATCCTTCTGTGAAAATAGAAGCATATATCACGGATAAGATAGCAAAAACAGAACATCTTTTAGCGGAAAACGAGCGTCTTTTTGAAGTCCTCAACCGACTCAAATCGCTTACTGATGAGCTGAATACCCTTACGAAAGACGCTGAAAATTACGAGCAACAACGGCAAAAATACAGTCAGCAATTACAGAGCTTGCAACTTTCGGACGCTTGGCTTACCCTTTGGAAAACCGATATTGTGCAATTTCAAAAACAAATTACCACTGCTAAAACCGACTGGGAAGCGCATTCGGCTTGTGTGGAGAAATACAAAAAGCGCCTTGCTGAACTCACCCAAGAGCGCACTGAGCTCGCCTCCTCACAACAAGTACTCCATCAAGAGCTCACCGAATTGACAACGACAATCGATAAAGAGCAAGCACAATTGCAAATGCTGAAAGAAGAACGTGCGGGATTGTTAGAAGGAAAATCGGTTCAAGTAATAGAAGAGAGTTACCAACAGCAGTTAGAACGATTAACAACTCTTTCAGAGCAAACGCAACAGCAATACAACGCTATTTTATTAGAGATGACGGCTAACGAAAAAACCTTAGAGACCTTAGCGACACAACAACAGCAATCGCAAGCTCATATAGCCGAGGCAACTCACAAAATAGAAGAATGGCTTACAGCCTACAAGCCTGCTCAAATAGAGCATATAAGAGGGAAAATGCAAGAGTGGGCGAATCGTTCTCACGAATGGCTACAATCAGAGCGCCAAGCCCTTCAATCGTTAAATGACCGCATTGCACAATACAATACCATTGCGAATGAAAAACAGCAAGCGCTTGAAACACTAAAAGAAAAAAGACCACTCAACCTTACAGAAGAAGATATTGTTCAGCAGTTGGCTGAACAGACAGCAGAAGAAGATACCTTGCGCGATACGGTAGTCACTCAAAAGAGTCGGCTTTTAAATGATGAGCAACAGCGAGCAATAGCAGTTGAGTTGCACACAGCCAAAGAAGAAAAGGAAAAACTCGCTCATCGTTGGAGCTTACTCAACGACCTGATAGGGAGTAGTACCGGTAATGCGTTTCGCAAATACGCGCAGGAGTACACTTTGGATATGCTCTTGCAATATGCTAATGTGCAGATGCGCTACCTCAATAGGCGCTACACCCTGCAACGCATTCCCAACTCTCTTAGTCTGCAAGTAATAGACAATGATATGGGAGCTGAGGTACGCTCGGTATACTCACTTTCCGGAGGAGAATCGTTTTTGGTGTCTTTGGCTTTAGCTTTGGCACTTTCGTCTCTTTCATCTACCAAAATGAACGTAGAGACCCTCTTTATAGACGAAGGGTTTGGTTCTTTAGACTCTGAGACACTTTCAGTAGCCTTAGATGCCTTAGAGAGTTTGCAAAATCAAGGGAAGAAAGTGGGAGTTATCTCTCACGTGCAGGAGATGGTAGAGCGTATTGCTGTGAAAGTAGTGGTACAGAAGGAAGGTAATGGGAAGAGTAAGATAGTGGTTAGTAATTGATTATGAAGAGAATATATACTATAGGACATTCCACACATACATTGGAAGAATTTATAGAGATGTTACAATCGTTTGAGATACAACATTTAGTTGATATCAGAGGATTACCAGGCTCTAACAAATATCCGCAATTTAATAAAGAAAACTTAGAGGTAGTATTACCCGAAATTGGGATAGCCTATACCCATCTCACGTTGTTAGGTGGTAGACGTAAAGTACATAAAGACTCTAAGAATACTCGTTGGCATAACGAGTCTTTTCGAGCTTATGCTGATTATATGGAGACTTATGATTTTGAGAAAGGTATTGCTCAACTCATTGCTATAGCTGAAAAAGAAACTACTGCCTATATGTGTGCAGAGGCTGTTTGGTGGCGTTGTCATAGGTCGATGGTATCAGATTATTTGAGAGCCAAAGGTTGGCAAGTAAATCATATTATGGCAATAGGTAAGGAAGAACCTCATAGATACACCGCTCCTGCTCGTATTATAGGAGATAGAGTAGTGTATTATGATGATGGAGAGATTTTAAATCTCTAACACAATAAATCAGATATAGAAAAAGATTAGAGAAAATCTTTATTAAAAGAACTGTGAAAAAGTATGTAAACATTAAAATAATACGATGAAAGTAAAAGACATAACTAAAGTTCTAGAAACTCTTGCACCACTTGATTATGCTGAGAGTTTTGACAATGTAGGCTTATTGGTAGGTGACGCCAATGCCGAAGTAACAGGAGTGCTCATCACCTTAGATACATTAGAAGCTGTGGTAGAAGAAGCTATTGAAAAGAATTGTAATCTCATTGTTAGCTTTCACCCGATTATCTTTAATGGGCTGAAATCGCTTACAGGGAAGACCTATGTGGAACGAGTAGTGATGAAAGCTATTCGACATCAGATAGCTATTTACAGTATGCATACGGCTTTGGACAATCAGCTGTTAGGAGTGAATGCTTCTATTGCTGACCGTTTAGGATTACACAATCGCTCCATACTTATTCCACAGCCTAATGTTATTAGAAAACTTATTACCTATGTTCCAAAAGCTAATGCTGAGAAACTACGTAAAGCGCTCTTTGAAGCAGGAGCGGGGAATATTGGCAACTATGCGGAATGCAGTTTCAATCTTGAAGGGAAAGGCACTTATAAGGGCAATGAATCTTCGCGCCCAACTATTGGTGAACCCAATGTATTTCACACAGAAGATGAAACACAAGTAGGAGTTATTTTTCCCAAGCACTTACAATCTCAAATCCTAAAAGCACTTCGCCAAAATCACCCCTATGAAGAGGTGGCTTATGAGATATATATACTCGAAAACGAGCACCAACATATAGGAATGGGTATGATAGGGGAATTTGAAACCCCGATGAGTGAGGCTGATTTCCTTGTTTATTTAAAAGAAAAAATGGAGGTAAGCTGTATTAGGTATTCAGCATTCAGGGGAAAAGAAGTGAAAAAAGTAGCTGTATTGGGAGGAAGTGGAGCTTTTGCAATAGAAGATGCTAAGCGAGCAGGAGCAGATGTTTTTGTGAGTGCAGACTTTAAATACCACGATTTTTTCAGGGCTGAGGGGAAAATATTATTAGCAGATATAGGTCATTTTGAAAGTGAACAATACATAAAATTTATTTTATTTGAGTATCTTTCAAAAAAAATTCCTACTTTTGCCCTCTCAATATCAAATGTAGATACAAATCCTATCAAATATTATTCATAGATATGGCACAAAAAGTGGATATAACCGTAGAAGAAAAATTAAGAGCATTGTATGATTTACAGCTCATCGATTCTAAGATTGATGAGTTACAGAACACTCGTGGAGAGCTTCCGTTAGAAGTTTCAGACCTTGAAGATGAGGTAGAGGGTTTAAAAAAACGTCACGTAAAGTTTAAAGAAGAGTTAGACGAATTGCAGGCAGGAATTGCTGAGAAGAAGGCAAAAATTGAAGAGGCAAAAGCCCTTATTAAAAAATATACTACCCAGCAAAAGAATGTACGTAACAATCGTGAATATACCTCTCTTTCTAAAGAGATAGAGTTTCAAGAGTTAGAAGTACAGTTGGCAGAAAAACGCATTAAAGAAGGTAAAGCGCAAGTAGACCAAAAGAAAGAGGCTATCAAACAAGTAGATGAGCGCAAAGCCCAACGTGATGCGCACCTCAAGCACAAAAAAGCTGAACTTGATTCTGTTTTGGCAGAAACTGAGAAAGAGGAGGAATTTTTAAGAGAAAAAGCAGAAGAGTATGCGGCTAAAATTGAAGAGCGTTTGCTAAAAGCCTATCAACGCATTCGCAGTAGTGTGATGAACCGTTTAGCAATAGTGCCAATTCAGCGTGGAGCCTCTGGAGGTTCATTCTTTGCTATTCCGCCACAAGTACAAGTAGAAATTGCCTCTCGTAGAAAGATTATTACTGATGAGCACAGTGGACGAATCTTGGTAGATGCAGCTTTAGCTGAAGAAGAAAGAGAAAAGATGGAAACTTTGTTTAAAAGTTTTAAATCTTAGAGATAAGTAATGAGGAAACTAATTATATTAAGAAAAATGAGTCCGGCAATCACTGGACTCATTTTGTTTTTATTTGATATTTAATAAGCTTTAGCAAAAAGCACTCGCTTGCTTGAAGGCTTGCCTGAGTAGATGCAAGACCCTGCTTCTTCATTGATATCCAAAGGTATACAACGTATAGTTGCTTTGGTTTCTTCTTTGATACGCTCTTCAGTTTCGGGAGTACCATCCCAGTGTGCTGAGAGGAAACCTCCTTTAGTTTCTAACAATTCCTTGAACTCGTCATAGCTATTTACCTCGGTAATATGGGTATTGCGGTACTCCAAAGCTTTGTTGTACATATTGGATTGAATATTCTCTAAAAGCTGCTGAATATGAGCTACAATTTGTTCACCAGCTACTGTCTCTTTGGTAAGAGTATCGCGACGGGCTACTTCGAAGGTATTGTGCTCTATGTCGCGTTGCCCTACAGCTAAGCGCACGGGTACCCCTTTGAGTTCGTACTCGTGGAACTTAAAGCCAGGAGACTGTGTATCACGATCGTCGAATTTTACACTGATATTGTGTTTTTTGAGTTCTTCAATTAAAGGCTGAATATGGGAGTGCACTTTTTCTAATTGTTCTGCTCCTTTGTAGATAGGCACAATCACCACTTGTATAGGAGCCAATTTAGGAGGAAGTACTAATCCGTTGTCATCGCTGTGGGTCATAATCAAAGCACCCATTAAGCGGGTTGAGACCCCCCAAGAGCTCGCCCATACGTATTCTTGTTTACCTTCTTTGCTCACATATTTCACGTCAAAGGCTTTGGCGAAGTTCTGTCCTAAGAAGTGTGATGTTCCTGCTTGCAGTGCTTTTCCGTCTTGCATAAGGGCTTCTATACAGTAGGTATCGTCAGCCCCTGCAAAGCGTTCGCTTTCACTTTTTACACCCTTTATTACAGGCACAGCCATAAAGTTCTCTACGAAGTTGGCGTATACGTTCATCATCTTTTGAGCTTCTTCTATGGCTTCGGCTTTAGTGGCGTGAGCGGTGTGTCCTTCTTGCCACAAGAATTCGGCAGTGCGAAGAAATAGACGGGTGCGCATCTCCCAGCGTACTACATTCGCCCATTGGTTGATGAGTATAGGCAAATCACGGTAAGACTGTATCCAGTTTTTGTAGGTGTTCCAAATAATCGCCTCTGAAGTAGGACGTACTATCAGCTCTTCTTCGAGTTTTGCTTCCGGGTCTACCATTAGTTTTCCTTTTTCATTAGGGTCGGCTTTAAGACGATAGTGGGTTACTACGGCACATTCTTTAGCAAAACCTTCAGCATTCTTTTCCTCTGCTTCAAAATAACTTTTGGGTACAAATAAAGGAAAATAAGCATTGGTGTGACCAGTTTCTTTAAACATACGGTCGAGTTCTGCTTGCATTTTTTCCCAAATAGCATAGCCGTAAGGTTTGATTACCATACAGCCACGCACGCCTGAACTTTCGGCTAAATCGGCTTTTACAACCAATTCGTTATACCATTTAGAATAGTCTTCACTGCGTGATGTTAAATTCTTGCTCATATATTTTTTAAACTCTTTTTATAGGTTTTTTGGCTTTTCTCCTTACCACTTTGGTAGGATTTTCAGTACCATTTTTAGGGTGTTTTTGTTTGTAGTAGTGTAGACAGCTTTCTATGTAAAAATCTCCTTGATTCCTGATAAGCCCTGCTACATTATCGTTAAACCATATCTCAGCTAAGTTAGCTTTTAGATATTTTGATATATCATTGCTGTTTCGTTTGAAATCTATGTTGATTTTACGCTCTTTTAAAAACTTTGAAAAGGCGTTGAGCATTTCTTTGGGCACTTTGTATTCCCCTATGAAATAAGACTTTTGAGGCTTATGGTTCTGAGAAGGGTGACTGTCTAAGTATTCAAACAAAAAGAAGTTCGTAAGTCCTGAGTTTAGCACTTCATTTACCATATAGGTTTCCGGTTTCATATCTATCGGTACATATACGTCAGGGTAGATACCACCACCACCATACACTACTTTTCCTTTAGGAGTTGTAAACTTTAAAGAATCGGGGACTGTAGCATTATCTATTTGGAAGCTTCTGCGCTGGTGACGCAAGTTGTAGGGCTTTTGTATAGAGCGTCCTGTTGGAGTGTAGTAGCGAGCGGTAGTAAGGCGTACTGCCGAACCATCAGGTAGAGGCATTTCGCTTTGTACTAATCCCTTGCCGAAAGTTCTACGTCCTACTATCACACCTCTATCGTTATCCTGTAAAGCCCCTGCTACAATTTCACTAGCTGATGCGCTATTTTCATTGACAAGTACAAATATAGGTTTATTTTCGAATAACCCACCAGCAGTAGAATAGGTTTCTTCTATTTCTTTGCGATTATTTTTGGTAAATACAATCATCTTATCCTTTGCTAAGAACTCATCGGCTATCTGAATTCCAACATTGAGAAAGCCACCAGAATTATTACGCAAATCTAGAATTAAACTGTTAATACCTTCTTTTTCCAAAGCTTTAAGTGCTGAGTCAAATTCATCATTAGTAGTTTCGGCAAACCTATTCATACGTATATAGCCTAAAGTATCATTTACTTTGTAAAAACAATCAATGCTTTTAATAGGAATAAACTTTCGCTCAATACCTATTTTAAAAAGACTATCTTTACTTTTTCGGTAAATAGTTAAATCTACTTTTGACCCCATTTCTCCTTTGAGAATATTTTTGATTTTATCAGTATTTAAGTGTTTTTTAAACAAGGTATCTTTCCCTGCTATTAAAATACGGTCACCAAAACGAATACCTTTGTGCATTGCATCACTTCCCTCAATAGGTTTGATTACAGCAATGGTATCTTTGTACATATAAAAGCTAATACCCACACCTACGAACTTACCACTCATCGTTTCGGCTACCTCTTGGATATCACTTTTAGAGATATAAGTGGAGTGAGGATCTAACTTGCGCAAAATACTGTTTATTGTGAGGTCTACAATACTATCGGTATTTACTTTATCTACATAGTCCTCTTCTATATAATCGATAAGTCTGTTTAATTTCACTTTATAAGGATTCTCTTGCACCGTATCTATATCCGTAATAGGCATAGGTACAGGTGGAGGAGGCTTGGGAATGTAGAAATTCGCAAGTTGTCTTCCTAAAACAAGCCCTAATGCTAAACTTAAGCCTATAAATATGGGGAGTATGTAGTGTTTGTTTTTCATCAAATAATTTTATTTACCAAAGGCAGTAATCCCCTGTTTTATCCATTTGTAAAACTCATCGGGGTCATCGGTATCAAGGGTATATCCTATTGGGTCTACTAAGTTCTCTCCTTGGAGATTCATCAGCACGTAAAAGGGCTGTGTATTGGCTTTGTAATGGAGGGTTTGGAACTCACTCCATTTTTGTCCAATGGTTTTTATCATCTTGCCTTCTCTAATTTGTGAAGGTCTCACTTCGCTTTCAGGTAGTGGACGTTTATCGTCTACGTACAACGAAATTAATACCACTTCATTTCTGAGAGCATCGAGCACTTGAGGGTTAGGCCATACATTTTGTTCCATTTTGCGGCAGTTTACACAAGACCAGCCAGTAAAGTCTAACAATACGGGTTTGTTCACTTGTTTGGCATAAGCTAATCCTTTTTCATAATCATCAAAAGTAACGATATTGTGAGGTTTGAACAAGTGCGCTCCTTCAGGAAGAGCACCTTCATCTACACTGGCACTACCTCCGTCAGCGGTATAGCCTACACCGTAAGGCGATTCGCTATAATGTTGCGGAGGAGGAAAAGCATTGATAAGGTTGAGTGGTGCCCCCCATAACCCCGGAATCATATAAATTGTAAAACTAAGAGTTAGTAAGCCTAATAGCAGGCGACCTACTGAAATACGGTCGGAGGCATCGTCGTGAGGCAAACGTATTTTTCCAAAAAGATAGAGCGATAAGGCACCAAAAACTGCAATCCAAATAGCGATAAATACTTCTCGTTCTATCCAGTGGTATTGCAATACCAAATCGGCATTAGAAAGGAATTTGAACGCCAACGCTAATTCTAAAAATCCTAACACCACTTTCACAGTATTCATCCAACCACCTGATTTAGGCAAGGAGTGCAACCAACCAGGGAAGGCTGCGAATAAGGCAAAAGGCAAGGCAATTGCCAATGAAAAGCCAAACATCCCGATAATAGGAGCGATACCCCCTTCGGAAGCAGCTTGTACTAACAAAGTACCTACAATAGGACCTGTGCACGAGAATGATACGATAGCTAACGCCAACGCCATAAAGAAGATACCTATAAAACCACTGCGGTCGGCTTGAGCATCTACTTTGGTACTCCACGAGCTGGGCAAAGTAATTTCGAACGCTCCTAAGAATGAAATAGCAAATACTACCAAAATCAAGAAAAAGATGAGGTTAAACCAGAAGTTGCTTGCCAAAGCATTCAAAGCATCTGCACCAAAGATAGCAGTAATAGCTGAGCCCAACAACACGTAAATCACAATGATAGAAATACCATAGATCACAGCATTCTTCACACCTTTAGCTTTAGTTTTGCTTTGTTTGGTAAAATAACTCACCGTCATAGGAATCATTGGGAATACACAAGGAGTGAGCAAGGTAGCAAAACCTGAAAGGAAAGATATAAAGAATATTGTCCACAGGCCTTGACGTGAGATAGGGGTAGTAGTCGGAGCTTTGGTTGTTGTAGTCTGACTTACACTAGTTGTAGGAACTGTATTATTATTGTCGGTATTATTACCAAAAGTAAACTGAGGAGTTACCACTTTGCTTGCAACGGTAGCTCCCGAAAGGAAAAACTCTAAATCTACTGTGTCAGGAGGCAAACAGTTGCTATCGTCACAGCTCATAAACTCTACCGTTGCTTTTATAGAAGTTGTAGGTTTTACTATTTTGATGCGTTGTTTGAAGATAGCTTGATTGTGAAAATAAGCAATTTCCATATCAAAAACCTTGTCGTGTTTTTGTATAGGTTTACTTTCTTCGGTCTTACCTATAAGCTCGAAGTTTGCGCTTTTTTCAAAAGTAAAGGTGGTAGGAATAGGTCCTTTAGGCGGAATGTTTTGTGCGTAGAGCTTCCAGCCTGCCTCAATGGAAGCTGTTGCTACCAAATAATATTCGTTATCGCTGATTTTTTCAACCGCTGTTTTCCATTTTACAGGGTTGTGTATCTGAGCGTTTGCTATTGCAACAAGTACTACGAATATCAATGTTATTATTTTCTTCATTCGTTATTGAGTTTGTGAGTGATAAATTTTAGAGTGCAAAATTACAACAAAATAATGATATGTACAATTTTTAATGATTAGAGAAATCATTAATCATTAATAAGTCTTGTCATATAGAAACCATCATAACCCGATTGATGAGCAAAAATCACTTCCTCAGCTTCTAAGCGAAACTCTTTTCCTGCTTCCGAAGCTAAGAATTTTTCTATTTGTTGTTGGTTTTCACTAGGCAATATAGAACAAGTAGCATAGACAAGTTTGCCTCCTTTTTTTAGCAATTTACTGTACTGTTGTAAAATTTCCTGTTGAGTAGTGCGTATTTCGTCCAAGAATTCAGGTTGCAATTTCCATTTTGCATCTGGGTTACGGCGCAGTACGCCGAGTCCGCTACAAGGGGCATCAATGAGTAAGCGGTCGAATGTGCCGTGCATACGTTTGAGCTGTTTGGGTTCTATGAGTTTAGTTTCTATGTTAAAAACCCCGTTACGGCGTGCCCTGCGTTTGAGCTCTTGCAATTTCTGCTCGTAGATATCCATCGCTATAATTTGACCTTTGTTTTGCATTAGGGTAGCGAGGTGTAAGGTCTTACCTCCTGCTCCTGCACAAGTGTCAATCACACGTTTCACCTTGTCGTCTATCTGCATAAAGGGTGCTACTTTTTGAGAGGAAGCATCTTGTACCTCAAACAGTCCATCGGAAAAGGCTTGGGTTTTAAAGATATTGCTGCGTTCTACTAACTGCAAAGCATCGGGGTAATCGCGCAAAGGATAAGTTTCTACTCCTTCTTGTCGCAAAAACTGTTGCAAGTGTTCCAAAGAAGTTTTAAGAGTATTCACGCGCAATACTACGGGAGCTAAACTGTTAAGAGCGTGCAATTCATCTGTCCACAACGCTTCTCCTAATTCTTGTGCTCCCAAAGTATCTAACCAGTCGGGTACTGATTCACGTAGTTTTCTTACCTTAGAGAGTTCGTCGAACTTGCCTTTGATACGACGTGCAGGAGTATCTTCAAAATAGTTTCCCCAATCCGGTAAGGCGATACTTTTGAGAGTCGCCCACACGGCAAACATACGGCGTAGGTTGTGCACTGTAAAGGGTTCGTACACTTCCGCAATCTCGGCATAAAGCCGTTTCCAACGCACAATGTCGTAAATGGTTTCGGCAATAAAAGCCCTATCGCGGGCACCCCAACGCTTGTCTTTTTTCAGTTGTTTTTCTACTACTTTATCGGCGTATTGCCCTTCGTTAAAAATAAAGGTAAGTCCCTCTATCACGGCATCTACTAAGTTTCTGTGTAATTTCATTATACTAAAAATAAGACGGTAATTTTTGTATTACCGTCTCTTTACTTTATCTTTTTGAAGGGCGAATTACAATTCGCCCCTACAATATGATGCAAAAGTAACTTTAATAATTATTTAATTAAAAGAGCTGTGCAGTAAAGGTAAACAAGAAGTTACCGTAAGTTGATTTTATTTGAGCATTATCGGTAAGTATTGTTTCGTACATTTGGTATAGGTTTGTTTGTTTAGCAATGTCATAAGACGCATCTAAACGAATACCTCCTAAAGTAACCCCTGCTCCAAACGAATAACCTGTAAGGTCACCTACGGTGGCAGTTGCTTTGCGATACGGACTTTGTTCGTAGCGATAACCTCCACGAAGGCTTATATAGTTAGTACTTGCTGGTTCATTCTTAAACATTTTGAAAGGAATACGAAACTCTCCTCCTACGCGTAAGGTAGAAGTATCACCCAAATCATTTTGGATAATATTATTCTCACCTTCCATATTACTACTTCTAAACTTTAGATTGTTATAAGCTCTATAAGTATAATCTACACTTAGTATGGCTCTTTTCTTGATAATATAAGCTAAACTACCTGTCCACGCGCTCGGAGTACGGAATTTATATTCACGTTCATACCAAATTTCATCTCCATAACGATTGATAAGCTCAACGTCTGAATCAAAAGTTCTAGTAGCAACACCTACAGTACCATACAACACTTGTCTGTACTCTTCTTTCATTCTATACCACGTAGGCGATTGATAGCTCATACCTAAACGCAAGTCATCTGTTATTTTTATAATAGCTCCTAACTGCAAAGAAAAACCATCTCCTGTGGTATTGATATATTGCTTATGGTTAGCATATCGCAAAAAAGGATTAGTGCCTTGAAAATTATCATCTTTTGCACTATAAAGAGCTTTTTCATTGATGTTATGAACATTCAAGTTTAATCCTAAGCCTATAAAGTCTCCCAACTGTGAAGCAAAATTAAAGTTATATTTATTCACATAACCTGAACGATCTATTCTATAAGTTTGTAACCGTTCTCTATTATCTCCACTAGGATTATAAGCAATGTTAGTCGTAGAAGTAGCAGTAGGAGTGATAAGTTGAGCCATCATTCCTAAATAAGCCATTTGTGCAGCATACCCTTCTGTTTTTCCTAATTTAGCATAAAATTCGCCCACATCTCGTTGGTTACCTTCTGTCCCTGTTATACGATCAGGACCTCCTGAAAAAGTGCCATAACTAAACGGATTTCCGTTATTACCTTTTGTAGCATAGTACAAAAAATAATTATCTAATCCTTTGTTATTGTAAGCAGAATATGAAAACTTATCATTATCAAATGTTTTTGCTAATTGATAATTAAATCCAAAACTCACTTTCTTAAAAGTAGCAGAAGCATCTGGTAAGAGAAACACAACACCAAACTGATTCAGATTGAAGTCATTATTAGTCATTTTAGTATTTCTGTTTAAAAAATTAATCTCTCTTTTCTGATTGTTGTTATTTAAAGAAAATGAGATTTCAGAACTGTTAAATATAGAACTCGCCGCAGGATTGACATTGATAGCAGAAGGGTCGCCTCCCAAGGCTCCGAAAGCTCCACTCATCGCTTTAAAACGAGCTGTTCCTGTAAGCTCTTCTGTTGAGTAACGCAAGGCATCAGTATAATTCTGTGCTTGTACATTAGCTACGAAAAGAAAAGCTCCTAAAAGTAATATATGATTGATTTTTTTCATTTGTTAATATTTTTAATCACGATTAGAACTTCTGTATCCTCCTCCACTATTAGAGGAACTGCTACTGTTGTAGTTTCCTCCTGAATTGCTATTGCTATAGTTAGAGCTTCTGCCTGAATAGTTAGAATTATTAGACTCATAAGCTCTTCTTAATTCATAGCCTGAAGGAGCTCTATTATAATCATTGTTACGTCCTTGATTTTGGTAATTAGGACGACTTGCGTCATTGCTATAATTATTACCTTGTGTTTGAGAACGATTGTAAGAGCCCCTATTGTAATCACTATAACGATTAGGGTCTCCTCTTCGTCCGTCGTCTCTTATGATAGCTCTTCCTCTGCTTCCGCCATAGTAATCTCTACCATATGAACGATTGGGCTCATAATAGTAATCTCTTGGGCGGTAATAGTCGTAATAATAGCCATAGTATGGGTATCCGTAATATCCATAATAAGGATAACCATAGTAACCGTAGTAAGGATAGTAGCCTCCGTAGTAACCGCCCCAATAAGGGTCGTAGTAATTACCCCAGCCCCAGCCTAAGGAAAAGCTCCAGCCAGAGCGATAAGGGCGATAGTAAGGGTAGTCGTAATAGCTATAATAAGGATACCAAGCTCCGTAGCCCCAATAGTTATTCCAGCCGTAATAAGGATTTACCCAACCGTTATTATATACATTTACATTCACTCGTGAAGGGTTACTACCCCAACCTCCGTAAGAGGAGTTGCCTGTATAGGCATTGGAGCGATAGCTGTTCACATCGGTGAAATGTGTAAAACTACTGTCAGTTTTTTGTTGATATTGTTGTGCTTTTTCACTGAAAAAATCCTTATATTTATTAGGTGTATAAAGGTTTTCAGGAGGATAGTCATAACGTTCAGGATAGCTTTCTCTCTCCACGTATCTTACCCTTTCGGGTACAGGGTCGTTATAGATACCATCGGCGTAGTAATAACCTACGCACGAGGTAAGTGCTAATGAGGCTACCAGACCTAAGGTGAAGTATCTCATCGTTTTTCTGAGGTTAAAATTCTTTTTCATCGTCAATCGTTTTTAGTTAATAGTGTGTAATTAATGGTTTGTGGTCAATGGTTAATGCTTGATGAATGTAAATCAATTTTTGTGCCAAAATCTATCTACTTCTTACTCTTCACTTTTTACTTCTTTTAGTTGGGTACCCCAAAAGAGAACCTTTTCGCCAAAAGTTTCAGCAGACTGTTGTAGGAGTTTAGGAATAGTGTGCTCAATGAAATGCAATAATTGGGCGGGTGAAGTAGTTTCGTGATGAATGGCATAGTGTTTTTCAGGCACGTCCAATACTTTAAACACTCGTACTCTCTCTATGGTTTTATTAGTGTTTATAGTAGGTAAATAAACGTTTTGTAGCCATTCTTGCCACTGGGGGAATACCTCATCGCTTATCACCACTGTTAAATTATATACATACATTACCCATTTATTTTTTGCAAAGATAATAAATAATTCATAACTTTGCAACCAATTTATAAATAAATTAAAAACGTATGGCAAGTATTCGCAATTTAAAAAAGGACATTAACTACGTGTTGGGTGATATTATCGATGCAGTGTATTTCACAGGAAAGATGCAAACAGAAGGAGGTAAGGCTCTTGTAACCGAAATTCTCAACGATTTTGATACGCTTATCGATAAAGTAGCCGATAAAACAGTGGAAAACAGAGGCGCCCACCTCAAACAAGTGAGAAGAGACTTTGAACAAAAAGCGGGCGCTCTTATCGAGAAACTCAACGCACTACCGTAAGTTAGAAATATAGCTTAAACACTGAAAAAGTTTATTTGTAAGAGTATTGCAAAATACCCTTATGGGGTTGCTTGTGTCTGTTTTTGAGAAAGAGATACAGAAGATAAGTTTGGCAAAAAGTATGCAATAAGCCCCATCAAAGGCAAGAAAGAACATAGTTTATAAACGAAGTCAATATTGGTTATGTCTATCAATTTACCTAATACTGCCGAAGCCAATCCGCCCATACCAAAAGCAAAACCGTAGAAAAAGCCTGAAATCATTCCTATTTTCTGGGGCAAAAGTTCTTGTGAATAGACTAAAATAGAGGCAAAAGCCGATGAGATGATAAACCCTATCAGCACGATGAGTACTGCCGTAGTGGTAGCATCGGCGTAAGGCAACCAAAGCGCAAAGGGGGCAGCCCCTAAGATTGAAAACCAAATAATAAATTTTCTTCCTACTTTATCACCTAAAAACCCTCCAACAAGTGAGCCCGCAGCTACCGCTCCTAAAAAGTAAAATAGGTATACTTGTGCCTCAGCATTACTAAATCCGAATTTTTTAATAGTATAAAACTGAAAATAATTGTTGATAGCTGCTGTATAGAAGTTCTTGGAGAATACTAACAACATCAGTATAATCATAGAGTTGCGTATTTGTGCACGAGTGAGATTGGGCAACACTACAGGTTTTTTAGCTTTCTTTTTGAGCAATTTAAGCAGAATGCTACGCCATTTGCCTATGAGGAGCAGTATGAGCATTGCAAAGATAGAGAACCCTGCAAACCATACCAAATTACCTTGATGACTTTCTTCTACAACTCGTCCGTCGATTACTTTTTTGCTGAACAATAGTAATATCACCAATAGAGGGGCTAAGGCTGTTCCAAAGTTACCACCCAACTGGAAGATAGCTTGTGCGAACGAGCGCTTGCCTCCTGAGGCTAAAAACGCTACTCTGGACGATTCGGGGTGGAATACCGATGAACCTACCCCTATGAATACCACCGAGCACAGTATAGCTGTATAGCTACTCGCCAACGATAAACTCACGATTCCCATAGTAGTAAATGCCATTCCTAATACTTGTGAGTAGGGCTTAGGGTGCTTATCGGTATAATTGCCTACTAAGGGTTGCAATATAGAGGCTGAAAGTTGGTAACAGAGTGTAATCACTCCTACTTGCGTCATTGTGAGAGCATATTTGGTTTGCAGAGCAGGATAAATAGACGGAATGACCCCTTGAATGAGGTCATTGAGTCCGTGTGCTAAGGCGATAAGCAGTAAAATGCGATATTGTGGTTTGTTTTCTTGATACATTTTAAGCGTAGAACAACTGTGTGAGTACCGAGTTAGAAAGGATAATCACTATACTTGTCCATACAAACGAAACGGTACTTGCTTTCCCAACGTCCAGTGCACCTCCTTTCATATAATAGCCGTGATAGGACGGGATAGTAGCCAAGAAGAAGGCAAATACTATCGTTTTGGTGAAAGCGTATATCATACTGTAAGGTTTGAAGTCGTATTGTACTCCTTGCACAAATTCGGCAGAGGTGGTATAACCACTCATCACCGCTGAAGCCCAGCCTCCTAATACCCCTAAGTACATACCTAAGGCGATGAGAAAAGGCATTAACATTAGGGCTACTATTTTTGGGAATACTAGATAATTCACTGAATTTACTCCCATAATATCAAGAGCATCAATCTGTTCGGTTACGCGCATCGTACCTATACTGGAAGTGATAAACGACCCTATTTTTCCTGCTAAGATGATAGCTGTAAAGGTGGGGGCAAACTCCAATACAATAGATTGACGAGTGGCGAAACCTATGAGATATTTAGGAATAAAAGGGTTATCGATATTTAGGGCAGTTTGTACTGCTACTACCCCTCCTACAAAGAAAGAGATAAAAGTCACGATACCTATTGACCCAAATATTAAATCGTCTATCTCACGCAAGATAAGGTCTTTCATTATCGACCAGCGGGTGCGTTTACGAAAGACATCATAAAGCATTATAAAATAGCCTCCTACGGCTGCAATGTGTTTCATACGTTGTTTAAAAAGCGTTTATTAGTGTTTAAAATGTCGTACTCCTGTGAACACCATTCCCATTTGGTGTGCATCGCAATAATCGATGCTGGCTTGGTCTTTGATAGACCCCCCAGGTTGTATCACCGAGCGGATACCTTCGTTGTGAGCGATTTCTACACAATCGGGGAAGGGGAAGAAGGCATCGCTTGCCATTACTGCATCGTTGAGGTCAAACTGAAATTCTTTAGCCTTTTCAATAGCTTGTTTAAGAGCATCTACACGACTGGTTTGTCCTGTGCCACTTGCAATGAGCTGTTTATTCTTTGCCAATACAATGGTATTCGATTTGGTATTCTTACATATTTTAGAAGCAAAGAAGAGGTCTTCGAGCACTTCAGCTGAGGGTTTTACAGCAGTTACGTATTGTACATCTTCTATGCTATCGGTTTTGAGGTCTTTTTCTTGTACCAAATAGCCGTTGAGACACGAGCGCACACTTGTTGTAGGCATTTTGGCTTTCTTCTGTACTAAAATAATACGATTTTTCTTCTGTTCGAGTATTTTTAGGGCTTCATCGCTGTAAGAAGGCGCAATGATTACCTCAAAGAATAGCGAGTGAATGGTTTCGGCAGTAGCTGAATCTATCTTAGTATTAGAGATGAGAATGCCACCAAAAGCTGATACGGGGTCGCCTGCAAGAGCATCTTTATATGCCTCGTGGATAGTTTTGCGAGTTGCTACGCCACAAGCATTGTTGTGTTTCAGTATGGCAAAAGTAGGGTCGTCACCTACAAATTCAGCCATTAAGTTTACGGCGGCATCTACATCTAACAAATTGTTATAAGAGAGCTCTTTGCCGTGTAATTTATCGAAAAGGGCATCGAAATTACCGTAAAATTCTCCTTTTTGATGAGGGTTTTCGCCATAGCGTAATACTTGTCCGTCGCACTCGTTAATCGCTAAGGTAGGAATTTCTTCTGTTTGATTAAAATAGTTGAAGATAGCGGTATCGTAGTGTGAGGATACTCGGAAAGCCTTAGTAGCAAAGGAGTGGCGCTCTTCCAAAGTAGAGCTACCGTGCTGTTCGTTTAAGATGTACAAAAGGTCAGCATATTGGTTTGCTAATGCCACACAAAGTACATCTTTATAGTTTTTGGCAGCTGCACGAATAAGCGAAATACCTCCTATATCTATCTTTTCAATAATCTCTTGCTCGCTGGCACCGCTGGTTACTGTTTTTTCGAAAGGATATAAGTCTACAATCACTATATCGATTTGAGGAATAGCGTATTGCTTCATTTCTTCAGTATCTTGTGCATTATCCTGACGGTTGAGGATACCTCCGAAGATTTTAGGGTGGAGCGTCTTGACACGTCCGCCGAAAATAGGGGGATAATCGGTGATAGATTCGACGGGAACTACCTCTACGCCTAATTTCTTGATAAAATCTTCAGTACCTCCTGTGGAGTAAATAGTAATTCCTAAGGTTTTCATTCTGTGAATGATAGGCTCTAAACCTGTTTTGTCGAAAACAGATATTAAGGCAGATTTTGCTTGTTTTGCAGTGCTCATTTGGAAAAAAGGTTTCATTTTAGGCTACAAAAATACTACTTTTTATCAATACCAAGCAAACAAAAGATTAAAAAAATGCCAATAATACCAGGAAATGAGGAAATTAGAAAATGAGGAAATTGGAAAATGAGGTGTGAGGTTGAGTTAGAGGAATGAGGCTGTGCCTCAGAAATTAAATAAAAATTAAACAAAATCAAGGCTACGCCTTGTAAACCAGCAGAAGGATTGTTAGTTTGAGATGAAAAAGCGATGTATTGGGACTGTTAGGAGAATTCGGAAGGAAACGAAGATTTTCAGAAGGAGACTAGGAGGTCTTTTGATGAAAAAAGACTATAAGGAGGGTGTGGGTAGCTTATAGAAAGCTTATAGGAAGCTTATACGAATCTTGGACGATTGGTATAGAAAGGGTATACAAGTATTTGACTCATAGTATAATACAGCGATACAAAAAATGGTAAAAAGAGGGTTTCGAGGCGAAAGAAAGAGGAAGAGGTGCTAGGCCTTAGGTCATAGGCACTAGGGGAAGTATGACGGGAAAGGGGAAGTGTAGTGACGGAGAAAGTGAAGGTAATGTGGGGTAAATGTGGAGGAGATTTTAACTTTACTAAAGTTTTAAATTATGGAAAAGTTTGCGATGCAAAAGCGATTTTGAGACTTTTCAAGCATCTCCGGGGTAACGACACAAAGAAAAAAGGGTGAGTGCGGCAACGTTATAGTGAAGGGCTATTGTTTGTAAAATCTTGTGTTTTGGGAGTTGATTTTTTCGTAGATAGCAGTTAATTCAAAAAAAAGTTGTATTTTTGACCCCTCAATAAAACTATACAGAAAGAACTTTGTTACATTATAAACGTCAACTCACTTTCATTATCAGCTTATTAGTGGTAAGCTCCTGTCTTTGGTATGCGGAATCATTTGCCTTTAAGTCGGGTGGTTTTCACTATACAACTCCGTGGGCAGTGCGCGATACTATCAAAAAAGATACAGTAGAGCCTAAAAACGACCGCCGTGGGCGACGTATCAAGCCTAAGAAACCTTCGGAAAAAGCTAAAGATTCCCTTAAAAACGATACGATTAAAAAACCTAAGAATGCCTTGGAAGACATCGTGAAATACAAGGCTAAGGACAGTATTGTGTTCAACAAGGTGAAGAACGAAATCATTTTGTACAACGAAACTAATGTGCAATATACTGATATTGACATCACTGCGGGAATAGACGTGATTAACTATGAGAAAGGCGAAGTGTATGCCGGACGCCTAAAAGACAGCGTGGGAGAATATACCCAACACCCTGTATTTAAGCAAGGTAGTGATGTAATAGAGCCCGATTCGATACGTTTTAATTACCGCAACCAGAAGGCGATTATCCGCAATGCTTATACCAAGCAGGACGAAAACAACATAAAAGGCGAAATCATCAAGAAGGAGAATGACTCTACTTACTTTATGAGAAACGCGATTATCACTACTGCCGAAGACCTCGACGACCCTGATTATTACATCAAAGTGCGCAAAGCGAAGTTCGTGCCTAAGAAGAAGGTTATTGCAGGGTTTAGCAATATGTATATCGTGGATATTCCTACGCCTTTGGCTATTCCGTTCGCTTATTACCCTATGGTATCGGGACGCACTTCGGGGCTTATCTTCCCAACCTTTGGAGAAGTGAATAACCGTGGCTATTTTTTGCAGAACATAGGTTATTACTTTGTAATTAGCGACAATTTTGACCTTTCGCTTACGGGTGACTATTATACCAATGGTAGCTATGGGCTTAGGGCACAATCGGCTTATGTGAAGCGCTACAAGTATTCAGGGAACTTCAATCTTTCATTTGAGAATAACATATACAGTATGAAGGGTTTACCTGACTATTCAGGTAGCCGTATGTACAATATCCAGTGGTCGCATTCCAAAGACGGCAAAGCCAACCCTAATTCCAACTTTTCGGCTTCGGTGAACCTATCGAGCAACAGTAGATATTATCAAGAATCCTACAATCAAGCGAATACGTCGAACTTTTTAAACAACACGATGATGTCGTCTATCTCGTATTCCAAGACGTTCCCAGCGTATCCTTCGATTAACTTATCGCTATCGGCATCGCATTCACAAAATACGAATACGAAAAGTATTGATATGACACTCCCTTCGATGCGTGCGAGTATGGAGCGCATTTATCCTTTTGCCCGTGAAGGACAAACGAAGAAAGGACTTATCAAGAGTTTGAATTTCCAGTACAGTATGCAAGCTGATAACCGTTTTTCGACCTATGACAGTTTGTTCTTTACTAAAAAAATGTTTGACGAGGCGAGAAACGGGGTGCGACACTCTATACCAGTGAGTACAACTGCTAAGCTATTTAAATACGTTACCTTAGGGTTGAACTCATCAGTAAACGAGACGTGGCAATTTAAGACAATTCGCCGTAAGGACTTCAACAGCAATACGGGCAAGGTGGGTATTGACACCCTCAGCGGTTTTGACCGTTTTATGACGTACAACCTCGGGGCGAGTCTCGGTACGACTATCTACGGTACTTTCCGTTTTGGCAAGAACGCTAAAATACAAGCTATTCGCCACGTGATGCGACCCTCGGTGAGTTATGGTTATAATCCTTCTTTTGACCAGTATTACGATTATTATATTTCGGACGCTTATGGCAACCGCTCACAATACACCCGTTTTGAGGGGGGTATCTACGGTACGCCAAGTTTGGGTGAGTCGCAATCGATAGGGTTCTCATTGGCAAACACCTTTGAAGCCAAAGTGAAACAAAAAGATAGCACTGATGCTGAGCCGAAAAAAGTAATGCTCTTGAACAGTCTCAATTTCAGTTCTAACTACAACGTGATTACCAAGCAGTTTAGTCCGCTGAACATTACGGGGGGTACTTCGTTCTTCAACGGGAAGCTCGGGGTGAACTTTGGGGCAACACTCAACCCTTATGCAATAGACAACAACGGACGACAAATGGAGAAATGGAATATAGACAACGGCGGTAGTCTTTTTAGGCTTACTAACGCCAATATTTCTACTAACTATTCATTCTCGAACAAAGATAAAAAAGACAAGAATAAAGACAAACAGACGGGTAACGTAGCGGGAGGACGTACTGATGACCTCTTTGGGTCGTCGAAACCGCTAAGCGAAGTGCAGGATATGGATAAGAATCGCAAAGAAGGCGAGGATAAAGAAGAGAAGAAGACCTTTTACAAGGCAGTTATCCCTTGGGACATAACCTTAGCACACTCGCTTACTTATAGCAATCAGGCACGCGAAAATAAGATATCCAACAACTCGCTAATGTTCTCAGGGAACGTATCGCTCACGCCCAAATGGCAGGTAGGAGTTTCGAGCGGTTATGACTTTGTAAACCAAGGATTCACCTATACCCAATTACGTTTTGAGCGCGATTTGAGCAGTTTCCGTATGAGTTTTCAGTTCACTCCGTTCGGTTATCGCAGTTCGTGGTATTTCTTTATCGGCATCAAAGCCTCAATGCTTTCAGACCTAAAATGGGAGAAGAACAAAGAGCCAGATAGGGTCTTAAGGTAAAAGGTAAGAGGTAAAAGGTAACAAGGAAAATTATGAAAGAAAAGATACAACAACTTCGGGAGGAACTCAATGAGCACAATTATAACTACTATGTTTTAGACAATCCTACGATTTCGGATTATGAGTTCGACCAAAAGCTTAAAGAACTACAAGCCTTAGAGCAAGCATACCCAGAGTTTTACGATGAGAATTCGCCTACTGTACGCGTGGGAGGTTCTGTTACTAAAAGTTTTCCAACCGTAGTACACGAATACCGTATGTACTCGTTAGATAACTCTTATTCTAAAGAAGACTTAGAGGAATGGGAACAGCGTATTATCAAGACGTTGGGCAGTGACCAAATTAACTTTACTTGCGAACTGAAATACGACGGTGCTTCTATAGATTTGTTGTACGAAAACGGCAAGCTTAAACAAGCTACTACTCGTGGCGATGGTATTCAAGGTGACGATATTACCGCCAATGTGCGTACGATTCGTTCAGTACCCTTGCAACTAAAAGGCGATTACCCTGAACGTTTTTACATTCGCGGGGAGATAGTAATGCCTAAAAAAGCCTTTGAAAGCCTCAATAAAGAACGTATAGCAGCTGGCGAAGACCCTTTTATGAACCCTCGTAACACCGCCAGCGGTAGTCTCAAATTGCAAGATACTGCCGAGGTTGCTAAACGAGGTTTAGATTGCTTGTTGTACTTTTTGGTAGGGAACACAGGTATAAAGAGTCAGTTTGAGAGTTTAGAAAAAGCACGCGAATGGGGCTTTAAAGTACCTAATATTTCCAAATTGTGCCATTCTACTGCCGAAGTGATGGACTTTATCAACGAATGGGATACCAAGCGCCACACTTTGCCTTATGAAACTGATGGAGTAGTGGTAAAGGTAGATAGTATTTCCCAGCAAGAAGAGTTAGGATATACTTCAAAATCACCGCGTTGGGCAATGGCTTACAAGTTCAAAGCAGAACAAGTAGACACTGTTTTAGAGAGTATTTCCTACCAAGTGGGACGTACGGGAGCTATTACTCCGGTGGCAAATCTCAACCCCGTGTTATTAGCGGGAACCGTAGTAAAACGCGCTTCATTACATAATGCTGACCAGATTGAAAAGCTTGATATTCGCATAGGCGACTCGGTATATGTAGAAAAAGGCGGGGAGATTATCCCTAAAATTGTAGGCGTGAACTTAGATAAGCGCGAAGCAGATGCTCAGCCCGTGCAATATATCACCCATTGTCCTGAATGTGGTACCGAGTTGGTGCGTAACGAAGGCGAAGCGCAACACTACTGTCCTAATGCTTATGGCTGTCCGCCCCAGATTACAGGTAAGATTCAACATTTTATCTCACGCAAAGCAATGGATATAGAAGGCTTAGGTGAAGAGACAGTAGAACAACTCTTCCGTGCTGGTATTATCCATACTTATGCTGACCTCTATGAGGTAACCGTAGAGAAATTGCTCCCCTTAGAGCGTATGGCACAAAAGAGTGCTGAGAATATTGTTAAAGGTATTCAGAAATCAAAAGAAATACCTTTTGAACGCGTGCTTTTTGCTTTGGGGATTAGGTATGTAGGAGAGACTGTTGCTAAGAAGCTGGCACGCCACTACAAAACGATTGAAGCCCTAGAAAATGCCACTATCGAACAGTTGGTGGAAGTAGATGAAATAGGGAACCAAATAGCTAGCAGTATAGTAAACTTCTTCGCTGATGACTACAACCGTCAACTCATCGATAGGCTGAAAGGCTATGGCTTGCAGTTTTCGATTAATGAACAAGCTACCGAAGGTCAAACTGATACCCTCAAAGGGCTTACTTTTGTGGTCTCTGGAATCTTTCACTTGTATTCACGGGAGGAACTCAAAGCCCTTATTGAACAACACGGAGGTAAAGTAGGGTCATCTATCTCTTCTAAAACTAATTACGTAATAGTAGGCGATAATATGGGACCAAGTAAGAAAGAAAAAGCCGAGCAATTAGGTGTGAAGATGATTAGTGAAGAAGAATTTAATGCAATGATTTTGTAAGTAGAGTTGGATATCCTTTTATGCTATAGCCTTCTCTTTGTTTGTTAAAATAAATAATCCTTCTCATAAAAAGCAATGCCCCCAAAAGTATTATCTTTTGGGGGCATTTGTCATTATTATTCTAAATTGATTATACTTACTATTTCAATTCAAAAGTTGTTTTACGAGCTAACTGACGTGCTCTTGAAGAGTTCTTATCAACACTTGCATCTACGCCTTTTCCTTCGGCAGTAATACGAGAGCCATCAATACCTGCTTTCACAAGCAAATCTTTCACAGCATCAGCACGTTTTTGTGATAAAGTTTGGTTGTACTGAGTACCTCCTAATTCATCAGCATAACCATTAATATTAATGTGTGCATTAGGATTAGATTTCATATATTTAGCTACAAAATCTACAGCCCAAGAAGATGATATCTGTGGTTTAGATGAATTAAAATCAAAGTAAGCATTGATATAACCTTTTCTGATAAGGTCAGCAGCTACATCATCATCTTTTACTTCTCCGTTTTCACCTACTTTATCTTTTGCTTTATAATTGTCGTTTAAGTAGCTTTCAATTTCATCAGGAACGTTGTTGCCATTAGCATCGTTCATTTTGTTTTGCTTGTTAGCCACTTCGCTCTTCAAATCAGCAACATTATTTTCAAGGTTAGCTACGCGTTGAGCTACTTCTTCTAATTCGTCTTTTTTAGAAGTTGCTGCCCAATCAGCGTGTTTACCGTGTTTACCGAGAGCAATGTTTAAACCAGCAGTAAGGGTAAAGTGGTTTCCTTGGAAGCCTTGTTGTCCATTAGCTGACTTAGTGTCATAAGTAAGTTGTTGCTTACTATTGATGTACATTGACGCATCAAGCAAAAAGGCTATACGGTTAGAAATTCTCAGCTGAGGGGTAAGACCTACTGTAAGAAATGCTATTTGGTCGGGTTTAGAAATATAATCACTATTAAGCTGTGAATATCCAAAACCTGCGTGCAATAGTAATCCTAAGTCACTTGTCCATTCTTCAAAGCTAAGAACACTCGCAAGGTTTGCTACCCCTTGTAGGTTTACATTCCAAAGTCTAGATTCAAAATTAGGTGTATCGTCATCATTTTTAAAAACGTCGTAACCACCGCCTAAGCGAACCCCAAACTTGTTGTTTGCCATATAGCGCACACCTGCATTTGCGCTCCATAAATTAAGCGTATTAGTATTATACCCACTTGTAAAAGGAGTGGTAGGTTTATTAAACCCTCCATTTATATCAATAGACCATTTGTTATAGTCATTCTGTTGTGCTTGGACTCCAAAGAAAACCAATGAAGCCAATAGTAAAATGCTTCTTTTCATTACTTTCTGATTATATAATTATACAAAAACTGGGGCAAAGGTATAACTTTTTTTTGTATTCAAAAAGTTTTTAACAAACTTTAAAACTTCTGCTCTTCTCTATTGCATAAGTTTTTAGTGCTTATCTTTGTGTCTTAATAACATTCTTTCCAATGGTGTGATAGCACTATCAACCCCTTCTTCAAAAGTCTTAAATTGTTTCTTTACCACAAGACTTTCTCCTGGGATATGTACTTTCACTTCTACTATTTTATTTTCTTTGGTATTGGTATTTTCCAACTTCAAATGCACATCTGCTTCGATAATCCTATCGTAAAAATTATCGAGCTTATCAAGTTTTTTCTGAATAAAGTCTACTAATTTTTGGTCGACTGTAAAATCAACTGGGTGTACGTGTACTTTCATAATGTTTACAAATTTAAGGTTTAACAATTCAATTATTCTTCCTCATTGCTATTGCCGTTTGCCCGAGGGTGTGCTTTCTTATACTGCTTTTTGAGTTCAGCCAAGCTGGTGTTCGTATACACTTGGGTAGAAGCCAAGCTGGAATGCCCCAGTAGTTCCTTCACAGTATAAAGGTCTGCTCCATTATCTAACAAATGACTCGCAAATGAGTGTCTCAATACGTGAGGACTCACATCTTTCTTTGTTGTTACGACACTAAAATACGAATTAATAATTCTGTATACCAGCGTCGAATATATCTTTTTACCATTCTTTACTAAAAATAGATAATCCTGGCTTTTTTCATTCTTTACCTCTTCTCTTAAAACCAAATATTCTTTAAGAGTGTTTTCAAGCTCAGGAATAATAGGTATATACCGCTCTTTATCACCTTTCCCAAGCACTTTTATTTGCTTTTGTTCAAAATCCACATCGCTTACTTTCAGTCCAGCCAACTCTGAGCGACGTATACCCGTAGCATAAAGCGTCTCAATCACTGCCCTATTCCTCACTTCATCAAATGAGTCCTTCGATGAAAAAAAGGACAACACCTTTTCAATCTCAGCTTCCGAAAAAGGCAACTTGTGCTTCTTCTCCGTTTTCAATAAAAATATACCTTTCTCGAACGGACTTATTTCTATCTGTTTCGTCTTCTTCAAGAAATTGTAATAAGTCTTTAAAGCCGATAACTTCCTATTGATACTCCTAAATGAAATAGTTTCATCCGATAGGTGTATAATCCATTTCTTTATATCTTCTTGGTCAGCTTGTTCCAAACAGCAATCTTCCCCTTTTTCCTCATATAGATTCTTAATAAACTTCTCAAAACTCCTAAGGTCGTGTTTATAAGCCTCAACTGTATGGTCAGAATATTTCATCTCTATCGAAAGATAAATAATAAAGGCGTTGATAGACATAGGTTAAAAATTTAGTTGATTAGTAAACTCAGTTTCTCAAGCAAGGCTTTCACCTTTCTTCGCTACAAAATAAGTAAATATTTTTGACATACTCCATAAAAAAAGTGTTAAATTTTAAGATGAAGTGTTAATTATTTTTTTACTTGTAGAAAATGAGAGAGTTATATTTCTCTTTTTCTTCCTATAAAATTTCTTTTCTTCCTAAATATATTGAAATCACTTTACATTACTGTCCGGTTCTAATCGCTTCCACAGGATTGAGCCGTGCAGCCGACGATGCAGGTATAATACCCGAAAGCAAACCTACTACAAACGAGATTCCTAAGCCTATCGCTACGTTCTTAAACGATAGCACAAAGTTAAACCCATCACTACTACTCGGAATAATAAAAGTTAGTAACCACACAAAGAACAACCCAAAAAGTCCTCCGATGATAGCCAAAAGCACCGCTTCAAACAAAAACTGAAACAAGATAAACTGGTTTTTAGCTCCTAACGACTTTTGTACGCCTATAAGGCTCGTGCGTTCTTTCACACTCACAAACATAATATTAGCAATACCAAAGCCCCCTACCAAGATAGAAAAGCCTCCTATAATCCAGCCTACCACATTCATCATACTAATCGTCTCGTCTATCATATCGGTAAACGACGATATTTTATTGACAAAAAAGTTATCTATATCCTCAGGTTTGAGTCCGCGATAAGCACGGAATTTCTGGCGCAATACCGCTTCATACTCCGCCATATCTACTCCTTTTTTAGGCTTTAACACTACTCCACTGGGTAGCCCTTGTGGGCCTGTGTTCATAAATCCTCTTACAAAATTAGCTGGCACATAAGCATTATCATCGGGACCTCCCCCCAGTTCGCCATATTTTTTCAGTACCCCAATAACTGTGAGTCGGCGACCAAAAATGCGTATCTCTTTATTCATAGGGTCTTCCTCACCAAAAAGCTGTTCAGCCAGATTATGCCCTAATATAACTACCGCAGTACCGGCATTCGCTTCAGCTTCGTTGTAAAACCTACCTTTTTCTATCCTAATATCACTTATTTGTTCAACTCCTGCTGAAGTAGATTGTATAGTAGGCGACGGAATCGTTTTGCCATTGTATTTTATCGTCGAAAATACCCCAAACAATTCATACACCACAGCTTCAGTATTAGGTATTTCGCGTTTCATAAATTCGTATTCCTGATAGCTAACTTGCGGAAAGTTCAAGCGTTGCCAACGGGGTACATCGGTAGGAGCAAAAGAGAATTTAGAGACGTTTATCATATTCTTGTCTAACCCCGAAAGGCTCTCCTGAATACTTCTATTCAGCGAATCAACCGCCGCTAATACCGATATAATAGAGAAGATTCCCACCGTTACACCCAATAACGAAAGGAAAGTACGGAGCTTATTGTCTCGCAACGATTTGATTGCGAAGTTAAAACTCTCCTTTAATAGCTGCAAATAAATAAACATAGGTCAGTTATACTTGTATTTCTTTTTTGCAAATGTACATTATTTTTTTTAATTAAATACGAAATATTTTTTTCTTTCCTCCGCTTCTTCTTCACTACACTCCCCTTTTTGAAGATAGCCAGCGAGAAGTTTTCACCACATTCCCTTCATCTTTGCCGTCACCACATTCCCCTTTTGAAAATAGACAGCGACAGCTGGGTATGTGCCCCGCGAGAGCCGAGTATGTGTAAAGGGGGAGGTTTCTTTTGATTTTCCGTCACACTCCCTCCTAGTGCCTATAGCCTAAGGCCTAGTGCCTTTTCTCTTTCTTTCGACTCGAAACCCCATTTTTGGCATTTTTGGCATTGTTGTATTAAGCTATTAATCAATTTTTTACACACCCTTTCTATACCAATCATCCAAGATTCGTATAAGCTTCCTATAAGCTCTCTATAAGCTACCCCCACCCATCTTACACCCTTTTTTCATCAAAATCCCTCTTAACCTTCTTCCGAATCTCTCCGATATCTTCCGAAAGTTCAGAACCTCTCTAAGATTCTCCAAAAACTCCGACCAACCTCTCTCCCCATTTCACAAGGCGTAGCCTTGATTTTGTTTAAAATTTGTTCAATTTCTAAGGCACAGCCTCATTCCTCTAACTCAACCTCGCACCTCATTTCCTCATTCTCTCATTTCCTCATTCTCTCATTTCCTCATTTCCTCATTTTTTCATTTCTTGGTATTAAAAAATTATTTCTTATCTTTGCATTGCATTTACATCTACATTTGAGAAAGGAAAAACGATGATAACGCTCAAAAATATCAAAGCATTTATTAAAAAATCACTTGTGTTCAAGGTTTTAGCCTTTGCTGTAGCCTTAGTACTCATCTTGCAAGTATTTCCCGAAAAAGCGAAATTTAAATACGAATTTCGCAAAGGAGAGCTTTGGCAACACGAAAACCTATATGCCCCTTTTGATTTTCCCTTAAAGAAAACAGAAGAGCAAATAAAAGCCGAAAAACAACAAATAACCAACCAATCTACGGTGTATTACAAGCAAGATACTACCGCTTTTGTGAGTGCTAAGCAAAAGTTTGAACAGAAAAAGTACGCTTATTTCAAACATCTGCCCGATGATAAACGAGAACTCTTGCTTAAAAAAGCTGAGGCTTTTTTAGCGGAAAGCTATCGCAATGGAGTGATGCTCAATCAGCCTGCGTTTAGTCCTTCTGAAATCTTCATTATCAAGCATAACAATCAAATAGTAGAAGTACCTGCCGAACGTGTGTTATATCTTCAACAGTTGGCAACAGCTATTAAAAACTATTTCGATACCGCTCCTTATAATGAGTATCACAAAAATTACTACGACCTTTTCTTTGAAATCCTTACTCCTAACCTCGTAATCGACCAAAATTTCACTCAAAAAGCACTTACTCAAAACCTTAAAGAGATAGTCTATACGCGCGGTTGGGTAAATAAAGGGAAACTCATCATTGCCAAAGGTGAATTGGTAGAGGGCGAAAAACTGAATACCTTGCTGTCGCTCAAAGACGAGTACGAAACCCAAACGTGGAGTCAGAACAACTATAATTGGTCGCTTTTAGGTTATTACACGTTAGTAGCTATGGTATTGCTACTGATGGCGTTATACTTAAAAATATACGAAAATAAATTATATAAAAGCAACCTTAAATTGAGTGTTATTTTACTCAATATGCTCAGTATGATTCTTTTCGTAGGGCTCATTTCAAGGTATTTCCCCGATTATATCTATATTGTCCCCGTAGGAATGATGGTGCTCATTCTCAAGTCGTTTTTCGATTTGCGTACCGTCCTCTTTGTGTATATCAGCACCATACTCATCACAGGCTTTATTGTGCCCAATAGCTTCCAGTTTGTATTCATACAGATTGTGGCTGCTATGGCTATCATTCTCACCCCTAAGGGAATGCACTACCGATTGAGCAGTTTTGTATCGGCGGGGCTCATCACGGCTGCCTATTTAATTATTTATATCGCTTTCCATACCATTACCGAAGGAACACTCAAAGGACTCGATATCTCTCTACTTACGCTCTTTATCCTCAATGGTATTGGTATTCTCTTTTCGCAACCCTTTACGTATATCTACGAACGTACTTTTGGCTTAGTTTCCGATGTCTCTCTCTTAGAACTCTCCGATACGAATACCAAGCTCTTGCGTCAGCTTTCCGAAAAAGCTCCAGGCACCTTCCAGCACTCTATGCAAGTGGCTAATCTTGCCGAAGCTGCTGCTGCCGAGATTGGAGCTAATACCCTCTTGGTGCGTGTAGGTGCCCTCTATCACGACATCGGTAAGATGGAAAACCCTATTTACTTTACCGAAAACCAAAAAACAAGTCTCAACCCTCACGACCAGCTCACTCCTGAACAAAGCGCTAAGGTGATTATCAAGCACGTAGCCGATGGAGTAGAACTCGCTCATAAAAACAAACTGCCAAAACGCATTATCGATTTCATTAAAACCCATCACGGGCGCAGTCTTACTTATTATTTCTATCGCAAAGCCTTAGACTTAAATCCCGAAGGTACTAAGGAAGAAGATTTCCGTTATCCAGGTCCTATTCCTTTCTCCAAAGAAACTGCTATTCTTATGATGGCTGATTCGGTTGAAGCAGCTACTAAGAGCCTCAAAAATCCTACCTTCGAAGCTCTCAATGAGTTTGTAGACCGTATTATCAAAAAACAGTTGGACGATAATCAGTTTGCCAATTCCGATATATCTTTCAAAGAAATCGAAGCTATCAAACGCATATTTAAAAGCAAACTTACCAATATCTATCACGTACGCATCGAATACCCTGAATAACCCAATGAAGATAATAAAACTACCATCGGTGCTTGGCACTTGTATCTTACTTTTTTTTACGTGGGTAATCTACGGGCAAAACCCTACGGAATACTATTTTAAACGTATTTCCATTGAACACGGTCTCTCTCAATCGGGCGTTACCGCTATTGTACGTGACCATAAGGGAATTTTGTGGATAGGTACTCGTCAGGGTATCAATAGGGTAGACCGTAATCATATCAAAAGGTATACTGAGTCTTACATCTACCATCTTTATGAAGATACCCAGCATAACCTTTGGGCTGTAACCGATAAAGGTGTATGGCAATACGACCCAAATAAAGATACTTTTACCTCTAAAATCCAGCAACAACTTTTCTCTATTTGTGCTACTGAGCAAGGGGTTTACTTTGGTGGATATAGTGCTATCTACCAGTATAACTACAAAACTAAAAATATAGGGCGTTTGCCTTTGAGGAAAGAACCTAAAACAAAAGATAAAGAATGCCTCATTACCTATCTATGTCCTGTTGATAATACAACCTTTCTTGTAGGCACTGAAAACGATGGCATTTATAAGTATTCTCTTACCTCAGAACTGTTGAGTTTGTTTATTGAAAATACAAGTCCACTGAGTTCTTTGTATTATGATGCTCAACGCAAAGAAGTGTATTATTCTATTTTTCAAAAAGGGCTTTTTCGTGCTACCCTTGCAGGTGAATTACGCTCACATTACGATACTCACAATACTCTTTTGCCCAATGATATAATCTTAGATATCAAGCCTTATAAAGGCAATATATGGTTAGCCACCGATGGGGGAGGGGTATCGGTTTTTAGTCCTGAGAAGAACACTTTTTACAATATTCAGCATAGTGCCGGTAATATACATTCGTTGCCGGTCAATTCCATTACAGTGCTTTATGAAGATCCTAATCATAACCTTTGGGCAGGTACAGTGCGCGATGGTGTTTTTCTCTTTAAAGAAACCTATATCAAGACTTATACCGATAGTGCGTTAGGAAGTAGCAATGGGTTAAGTGAACGCGCTGTGATAAGTTTGTTCGAAGCTCCCAATGGCATCATATGGATAGGCACCGATGGAGGAGGTATCAATGCTTTTAATCCCAAAACAGAACAATTTGTACATCATACCAATACGTATAACGATAAGGTCTCTTCTATAACCTACTTTTCACCTAATGAGTTGTTAGTTTCTCTCTATGGCAAAGGTCTTTTCATATATAATATTCTGAGTCGTTCCTACACTCCTTTCTTGCTCATCGATGAAGCTACTGACCAGCAAGAGTGTCACGCGGGCTTTACTCCCTTTGTATATTACATTGATAAAGATAAAATACTCATTACAGCTAAAAATACCTATCTGTATAATCTTCAAAACAAAGAGTTTTATAAAATTTCTTTTGCCGAAGGACTTACTCCTAAAAATGCCCTACAACTCAAAGCACAACAAGGTGATACTTTATTTCTCTCCAAAGGAAATGTACTCTACCAAATGAAGTTATCGGAAGCTAAGATAACACGTTATCTAACCCTTAATGAGGGGTATACTATTAGTGCAGTATGCAATGATAAAGCTCATCACACCCTTTGGATTGCTACTTCCAACGGGTTGTTTAGCTATGCGATACCACAAAAGAAACTCAGTGCCGTAGGAACCGATAATATGTTCCACCAAATTAGCTATATGCAACTCGATACTGAACAGCGTTTGTGGATTAATGCTTCCAATGTGCTGTTTTCTTATCATATTCCCGATAAGAAGATAATGATTTGGGACGATTCCGATGGCTTTCTCCACAACGATGTGCTTACAGGCTATGTACAGTTGTTGCCTTCCCCTTACATCTATATGGGAGGAGTGGGTGGTTTTGTGAAGATAAATAAGAATATTCACACCGAAGAGAGTAGTACTCCTTTACTCTTTTTGCAAAATATAGAATTGAACGGCAAAATATACACCGCCGAAAACTTTCCAAAAGAAGTACCCCCTTATTTCAATACCTTAAAACTAAATGTAGGATTGAATGAAAAAGATATGTTTAGGCGCATACTCTTCCGTTTTAAGATTAAAAATAACGCCCAAACTTCGGTGATTGAAACTTATGACAATAGTTTAGATATCTCTTTGCTTTCAGTAGGAAAATACCAAGTAGAAGTCGCTTGTATGACTAAAAATGGCTATTGGACGAAAGATACCCCATTGCTCAACTTCGAAGTGCTTCCTGTGTGGTATCAGCGCACTTCTTTTTTGGTGGGAGTTTCTTTGCTTTTGTTGGCTATTATTGCAGGTGTAATGTGGGGTTATCTGCGTCGTAAAAAACAACAACTCAAATGGCAAATAGCTTTGCATCAGCAGGAACTCAATGAAGATAAAATACAATTCCTCACCAATGTAAGTCACGAATTGCGCACGCCTCTTACCCTCATTTATGCACCGTTAAAGCGTCTGCTTAATCATACCGAGAGTGGTAAACTCACGCGTTCACAGAAAACCCAGTTAGAGAGTGCTTTCCGTCAAGCTACTACTATGAAGAATATTATCAATTGGCTATTAGACTACAACCGTAATACTTCGTTAGAAAATACACTCACCAAAGCCTATACTGATTTGAATCACCTTATCACCGATAGTGCTAAAGATTTTGAACAAGAATTTGAAACAAAGCATATAAGTTTAGAACTACACCTCGATAAAAATCTACCTCCTGTAGAGTTAGATAGTGCCAAAATAAGGGTAGTCCTATCTAACCTACTAATGAATGCAGTAAAGTTTAGTAATGAGTATTCTACTATACACATTCGCAGTAGTTATAACGAACAAAAAGTGCGTTTTCAAGTAGAAAATACCGGTATAGGATTGCATAATATTGATATGGATAAGCTCTTTACTCGCTTTGAACAAGGAAAACACAACCAGCGAGGTAGTGGTATAGGGTTGGCTTATTGTAAAGAATTAGTAGAGAAACATCTCGGTACTATTGGGGCATATCAAGATGAAGAAGAGCAAACGGTTTTTTATGTAGAATTACCTTACTCTCATAGCACTGAGGGCGTCCTTCACAAGTTTGAAGGTGAAGAAGAACAAACTGAAGCCCCAGAGAAGATAGCAGTAACTATGGATACCTCTATGTATTCTGTACTCTTAGTAGATGATAATCCTGATTTTTTAAATTATCTTTATGATGAACTTCGTCCGTTGTTTAAAAGCGTTTTAAAAGCAGTAAATGGTGAGGAGGCTTTGTTGTTATTAAAAACGCATCAGCCCGATATTATTATCAGCGATGTGATGATGCCTGTAATGAATGGTTATCAGTTGTGTAAAGAGGTGAAAGAGCATTTGCAAATCAGTCATATTCCCGTAATATTACTCACGGCTAAAAGTGATACCGAAAGTCAAAAGATAGGCTATAAATTAGGTGCCGATGCTTATCTCTCTAAACCTTTTGATATAGACCTTTTGCTTTCAGTAATAGGTAATTTGCTCAAACAAAAAGAGCTTATTAAGCAACGTTATGAAAAAGAACTATTGATTCCTTCACCTGCACTTACTACTATCAGCAATGCTGACGAAGTGTTTATGATAAAACTTAATGAAATCATCAAAAAGCACTATAGTAATATTGACTTAGATGTAACAATGATTTCTGAAGCAATGGCAATGAGTCGTGCTTCGGTGTATAATAAAATGAAACAAATTACAGGCATTGGTATCAGTGAATATATCAATAAGTATCGTATAGAAGTAGCTTGCCAGCTCTTAAAACAAACAGAAAAATCAGTTACTGATATAGCTTTTGAAGTAGGATTTAACTCTTCTAAGTATTTTAGTACAGTTTTTAAACAAGCTACTAAAATAACACCACGTGATTATAGAGAAGGTATGAAGTGATAAAGAAAAACAAAAAAGAGAGGCTACCTCAAAACTTTTTGAGGTAGCCTCTCTAAATATGTAATACTATGAGTTTCTATTTCCAATCTTTTTTCTTAGAGGTCTTACCAATACCTGGGTTAAAGCTATTGGTAGGGTCAAGAGAGTTGTAAAAGTTCTTAAGGTCGTCGTTAGCGTGATATAAATGCCCTACATTGTGTTCTGCAGGATATTGTGCGCCACGAGTGTCTAATATTTTGAGCATCTCTTCTTCTATTTCCTCACAGTTGTAACCTTTCTTAATCACGTAATCTTGATGGAATACGTGGCACATAAAGTGACCATAGTACAATTTGTAAAGTATCTTAGCGTCGAGTTCAGGAGGAAGCTTTTCAAACCAATCTTCATCATTGCGACGCAAAGCGATGTCTAAAGCGACGATATCTTCTACCTCATCTTCGTGTACGGAACGATAGCGAATAGCTGCTGAAGCCACAGCAAAGCGCAAGAGCATTGCTACTTGTGCAAGTTTGGCATCACACTCTATATAAGCTCCTTTAGTGCTATCGGCAAATTCTTTTTGCAAATAAGCTCTAGCTTCGTCTACCCCTTTGCCTCCCATTTTTAAAATGAGATGGTGCTCGTATTGGTTGCGGTAATCCCACAATATTTTGGGGAGGTGTTGAGGCATTAGTTTAGAGGTGAATTGCAAGAATTTTTCACTGAAATGGTTGGGCATAAAAGGTAGTTTTTTGGCTACGCGGTCGCCCCACGCTTTGAGAGAAAAGAGCTTGGGTAAGTATTCAGTACCTACATTTTTGATATACCAAAAAGTATCTTTACCGTATTTAGCAGCGATATTAAAGGCGGTACGGTGAATATACTCGCCAGAGATAGGAATTTCTTCGAAAGTACCGAGCATATCACGGCGCAATTTGGTAAGTACCGCTGTGTTGTTAGTACCTATATAGAATACAGCTGTTTTTTTCTCGGCAGGGAAAGTATCCACGCGTACGGCAAAAACTCCTAAACGACCTGCACTACCTGAGGCTTCGTATAAGCGAGCTGGGTCGGCATTGAAGCGAGCAGGCGTATTGGCATTAATCTCACGTACGTGGTTACAATAGTCGTGATCGTGTCCTTTCTTATCAGAAGTGTGAATATCCTTTGCTTGGTATCTACCCTCTTGCAGATTGGTAAGTATTTCCTTAGGAGTACTTCCTAAATCAATACCTAAGTGATTAATAAGTTCTAATTTACCGTTAGCATTGCGTTGGGCATAAAGTGCCATTTCAGTATAAGCAGGACCACGTTGTACTAAAGAACCGCCAGAGTTGTTACACACGCCTCCAATAACTGAAGCCCCAATGCAAGAGGAGCCTATTACTGAATGAGGTTCGCGGTTATGGGGTTTTAACTCTTGTTCCAAGTGGTTGAGTGTTGCTCCTGTAAGACATATAGCTTGTTTAGCATCAAGTATAAGCTGAATGTTGTCATTACGCATCGTGTTGATGATTACTACATCGCGGTCGTAATCGTTACCAAAAGGATTAGATCCTCCCGTGATACCTGTATTGGCAGCTTGTGAAATTACAATCACATCAGCTGCTACACAAGCTTCCAGTACTTGCCATTGTTCCCACAAAGTAGCGGGACGCACCACGGCAATTGCATTTCCGGTACCAAAACGATACCCAGTGCGGTAACGTTCAGTTTTTGAAGGGTCGGTAATAACGTACTTTGCACCAACAATGTGGCGCAAGGTTTCTAATAGATTTTGTGTGGTCATTATTTCTTGGATTTATAGTTGAGTGTCAAGCCAAATTGGGGCTGTGTGAGGAAATCGTGTTGAATGAAAGGCTCTACTGTGAGGCGTTCATCTACATTGAATTGTTTGAGATGTGCATCGACATTCGCCTCGATGATATTCAGCGCATATAAGCCTATCCCTATAAGAATAGAAAGCTCTTTATTACGACGATAGAACTGTATGCCTCGTCTCAATCCATCGGTACTGAGACGCGGTTGTCCACTGGGGGTAGTGCCATAAAATTCATCATCGGTAAATCCTTGTTGACGACGTTTGTAGGCAGTGAGGTAACGATCGTATTCCTTAGAGTTTTGTATGTAGAAGTATATTGGGGTACCGATAGCAATATACACCAAAGGTACTTTCCAATAGCTCTTGTTGTATATCTGACCTAAACCTGGGATAACCGCTGAATAGAAGGCGGCTTTAGCAGGCGAAAGAGGGTCGGTATTCCAAGGAACTTTTTTCATATTGTCTTGCATAACAGCTATCTGCACAGAGTCTGAGGGTGTTTTCACCACTTCCTCTGTATCGTCTTGTGCATACGAAATACCCACTCCCATAAGTAGGGCTATTATCAAAACAATCTTTCTACTCATCCTTTTTGTGTAATAAACTTTGAATACGTTTGAAATCTTCCTCTGAACTAAAAGGAATGGTAAGGCTACCTTTGCCGTTCTTACTCATCTTTACAGTAACTTTAGTACCAAAAAAATGATTAAAACTACTCATATTTTCTTTGATATAAGTAGGTACTTCAGTTTTACTATTGCTTTTAGGGATTTGGATACTTACCACATTAGGTGTTTCGGAGTTTTGCAAGCGGCGCACTAACTCCTCGGTATCACGCACTGATAGGTTATCGGAAATGATACGCTGGTATACTTCTGCTTGTTGTTCAGGGTTTTCTATGGCGATTATTGCACGACCGTGCCCCATAGAAATGAATCCGTCACGTATGCCTGTTTGAATGATAGGAGCGAGTTTGAGCAAACGCAAATAGTTTGTAATGGTAGAACGTTTCTTGCCCACACGTTTGCTCATTTGGTCTTGAGTGAGATTCACCTGCTCGATGAGCTGTTGGTAAGAAAGAGCAATCTCTATGGGATCTAAATCTTGACGCTGAATATTCTCTACCAAAGCCATTGTGAGTGACTCGTTGTCATCAGCAATGCGAATATAGGCAGGAATGGTTTTTAGTCCAGCTAATTTAGAAGCTCTGAAACGGCGTTCGCCCGAAATGAGTTGATATTTGTTTTCTCCGTCGAGTTTGCGTACAGTGATAGGTTGCACTACCCCTAATTCCTCAATAGAGGAAGCGAGCCCTTGTAACTCTTCTTCATTAAAAGAAGTACGAGGCTGAAAAGGGTTCGTTTCTATCAGGTCGAGTTCAAGTTCTATGATATTTCCTACAATCTTATCGGCATTTTTATCTTTGATAGAATTAATAGCCACTTCGGGGCTATTGCCAAAAATAGCTGAAATGCCTCTCCCCAAGGCAGGTTTTTTAGCAGGTTTTGTCATTATACTGTTTTGTTTTTATCTATAATCTCTTGAGCTAAGTTGATGTGATTGGTAGCTCCTTTGCTGGTAGCATCGTAGTTGATGATAGTTTCACCAAAACTAGGTGCTTCACTAAGGCGCACATTACGCTGGATAATGGTTTTGAATACCATATCGCTGAAGTGTTTTTGTACCTCTTCTACTACTTGGTTAGACAAACGTAAGCGCGCATCGTACATAGTGAGTAATAAGCCTTCGATATCCAAATTGGGATTGAAGGTTTTTTGTACACTCTTGATAGTATTGAGGAGTTTACCCAACCCTTCCAAAGCGAAATACTCACACTGGATAGGTATAATCACCGAGTTAGCTGCTGTAAGAGCATTCAGGGTGATAAGTCCCAACGAGGGTGCACAGTCTATCAAAATGTAATCGTATTGGTCTTTGATAGGCTCTAAGGCTTTTTTGAGCATATATTCTCGTTGTTCTTTGTCTACGAGCTCAATCTCAATAGCCACTAAGTTGATGTGAGCAGCAATAAGGTCGAGATTAGGAGAGCTGGTGTGAACAATCATATCTTTAGCCTCCATAGTGTGTTCCAAAAGCTCGTAAGTACCGTGCTCAATAGAATCTACATCAATACCTATGCCAGAAGTAGCATTTGCCTGCGGGTCGGCATCGATAAGTAATACTTTTTTCTCCAATACGCCCAATGCGGCGGCTAAGTTCACGGAAGTAGTGGTTTTACCTACTCCTCCTTTTTGGTTTGCAATAGCTATTATTTTACCCATAGATTTATATTTTAAAAGTTAAACGGAAGCTCTTGTTTGGCTACTTCAGCCAAGGTAGCTTCATTTTTATCGGTAACACTCTTAATGTTTTTGTTTAAGGTAACTATCCAAAAGTCTTTGATTTCTTGGAGTTTGCCCACCATATCCATCATATTTTCAAACATAATATTTTATTCTTTCAGAGGGCAAAAGTACAACTTTTTTTGAAACGTCACACAAAAAATACAATCAATAATTGTGCTACCATTATTCGCAAGAATGTAGTAAGCGGATATACACTTGCATAAGTGAGTGCGGGAATCTCGGAGTTCGACATATCATTAGCAAAAGCCAAAGCTGGCGGGTCGGTTGAAGCTCCAGAGAGTAATCCGCAGATACCCAAATAGTCTAATTTTGCTTTAAATCGTGCTACTAAAGAGGTGATAATAAGTGGTATAAGAGTGATGAGTGCTCCTAAACACATCCAGTACAAGCCTTGTCCGTGCAAGATAGTTTCTATAAAAGTAGCTCCTGCGTCTAAGCCTACACTGGCAAGGAAGAGCACAATACCTATCTCTCGTACCATCAGGTTGGCACTTTGCGATACGTAGTGAGTTACTGAGAATTTACCGCCATAACGGCTGATGAGAATGGCAACAATCAGAGGGCCTCCCGCTAACCCTAATTTTACAGGTACAGGTATGCCAGGGATAGCAAACGGAATGCTTCCTAATAATACACCAAGAGTAATACCCATAAAGAGCTCGGCTATGTGAGGGGTTTGCATACGTCGTTTAGAATTACCGAACTCTTTGCTTACGAGTTGTATGTGCGATTCATCGCCTATTACAGTAATGGTATCACCAAACTGTAATTTGGTATCGGCAGCAGGTACAAACTCAATACCTGCACGATATACACGAGTGATAGTTACTCCAAAACGTTTGCGTACATCGAGCTCTGCAAGAGTTTTGGTGAAAATAGCACGTTGGGTAACGTTGATACGGCGTGAAGTATAGCGCATATCTTTTACATCAGGGAAATAATCCAAAATGGAAACGCTGTCACCTATTAGGGTCAAAAACTTCTCATTTTCTTTTTGGTTAGCTACTATCAGTACAATGTCTCCTTCTTCTATCAGTGTGTCGGCACTAGCTAATATAATCTCTCCTTTTCTACACATACGTGAGATGGTAAAGTCGAAATCAAGAGTTTGTTTGATAACGCTCAATTTTTTACCAAAGAGGGCAGGATTGCTTACTTTTATCGCGAATCGATTGATCACTACTTGGTCTTTAGAGTGACGTACAGAATTTAAACGTTTTTCAACATCTAAATTCACTTTTAAGAAAGCTTTGAGTCCTAACATTACCAAGATAATTCCTAACACCCCAAAAGGATAAGCAACAGCATAGGCGGTAGAGAGGTTCGGCATTGTAGCTGGGTCGCCTTTAAATACATCTTCTAAAGTAGCTTGAGCAGCTCCTAACCCTGGGGTATTGGTTACGGCACCTGACATTATACCTACCAAGGTACCCATATCGGTTTGGGTGATGTAGTGGATAGCAATTACAGTAAGTACACAACTCACAATAGAGAGCACTGCCAAGAGATTGAATTTGATACCTTCTTTTTGGAAGGAGGCAAAAAAGCCAGGACCTACTTGTAGTCCGATGGTGTAGACGAACAGAATCAATCCGAACTCTTTTACAAAATGTTGAATATGGGGGTTTACAGTGAATCCTAATTCGGCCATAGCGATACCTGCGAAAAGTACCCAAGCAATACCAAATGAGATGCCAAATATTTTAATTTTTCCTAAAGCAACTCCTACTGCGATGACCACGCTATACACTATCACAGTGTAAGCCACACTCTCGTGGTTAGTCATCAAGTTCCAAAGCCATTCCATTTAATGTCTAATGATTAATGTTTAGTGTTTAATGATTAATTAAGCCCCCGACCTCCGAAGAGGGACAATCCACAAGTACAAGTGTTTGTAAGGGAACTGTTTTTATATAGATTTAAGAGAAACTTTGCTAAAGGAGCGAGCTACACGGGCAGAAAACTTTGGCAAAGTTAAAATTTTATTTATTATCCTAAGAATGGATAACGATAGTCTACTGGTGGTACAAAAGTTTCTTTGATAAGGCGTGGCGATACCCAGCGTAATAGGTTTTGGGCAGACCCAGCTTTGTCGTTAGTACCTGAGGCGCGTGCGCCACCGAAAGGTTGTTGCCCTACTACGGCTCCCGTAGGTTTATCGTTGATATAGAAATTACCCGCTGCGTTTTCGAGTACTTTTACTGCTTCGTCTAACGCATAACGACAAGTACCAAATACAGCTCCTGTGAGTGCATAAACTGAAGTTTCATCAACGAGTTTCAAGGTTTCTTCCCATTTAGAGTCATCATATACATACACAGTTACTACAGGTCCGAAAAGTTCGGTTTCCATAGTGGTATAATGAGGATTGGTAGTAACAATAACAGTAGGTTCTATAAAGTACCCTTTGCTTTTATCATATCCACCACCTACAAATATCTCGGCATCTTTGTCTTTTTTAGCTTGGTCTATATATTTAGCTAATTTATCGAAAGAATGTTCGTGAATTACCGCAGTGATGAAGTTCTCAAAGTTTTCGGGAGAACCCATTTTGAAAGAGAGTACATCTTTTTTTACCAATTTCAGCGTTTCGTCAGCCTTCGATTTAGGTAAGTACACGCGAGAAGCAGCACTACATTTTTGTCCTTGATATTCAAAAGCTCCACGAGTAATAGCCGTAGCTACTTGTTTGGGGCAAGCACTTGGGTGGGCGATGATAAAGTCTTTACCACCTGTTTCACCTACAATTTTAGGATAAGAGCGATAGAGATGAATATTGTTACCTATCTTTTTCCAAATATCTTGGAATACTTCGGTTGAGCCTGTAAAATGAATACCTGCAAAATGAGGGCTTGCTAAAACAGTATCGGTAATCATAGCTGCATCGCCGTGCAATACGTTGATAACACCATCGGGTAAACCTGCTTTTTTGAGGACTTCTACTATCATTTCAGCCGAAAAAATTTGTGAAGTACTAGGCTTCCAAATGACTACATTTCCCATAAGGGCAGCACTGGTAGGGAGGTTACCTGAGATGGCGGTGAAGTTAAAAGGTGTAACAGCATATACAAAACCTTCCAACGGACGGTATTCTACACGATTCCATACGCCTTCGGAAGAGTTAGGTTGGTCGTTATAGATATTAGCCATAAACTGCACATTAAAGCGCAAGAAGTCTATCAGCTCGCAAGCAGAATCTATTTCGGCTTGGTGTACGGTTTTAGACTGCGCTATCATAGTAGCAGCGTTCATTTTAGCACGGTAAGGACCTGCAATAAGGTCGGCAGCTTTTAAAAAGATAGCAGCGCGTTCTTCCCACGCAAGATTAGCCCACTGAGTACGCGCCTTTAGCGCTGCTTCAATGGTTTGTTGCACGTGTTCTTTGCTCGCTTTGTGGTAAACACCCAATGAGTGCTTATGGTCGTGAGGGGAATGCATTTCACCTGTCTGACCTGTACGTACGGCTTCACCTCCAATATAGAGAGGGGCATCTACTTTAGTATTCCACAATTCTTTATAGGCTTGTAGTACAGCCTCACGCTCAGTACTTCCTGGCGCATAACTTTTTACGGGTTCATTGGTAGCTTTAGGAACCTTAAAAAATCCTTTTCCCATAGTATAGTTGTTTTTAGTTGTTGATACAATTCAAAAATTTCGGCTAAATTACAACAATTATTTGAATGTGCAAATTTTGATGAGATAATTTCTCAATTTGGGTGAAAGATAAAAGGTAGAGAGTAAAAGGTGTGTTATAACTTCATACAATTGTTTTAACTCGTTTGATAACTTTTTATGCTGTGAGCAAGTTGAGATATTTTAGTGAAAAGTAAAGAGAGAAAAATGTTTTGAGGAGGAAAATGTATCTGAATATCAATGTTTATTTGAAGGAAGAGCAAAGCTAAGACGAACAAAAGACGAACAAAAGACGAACAATGAACGGTGCAAAACACGCGGATAGATATAGAATGAACGGAGGGTAATAGGAGTAAAACGAGTATAAACTGTTTTTATTAGCTTTACTTATTGTTTAAAAAAGAGACTGTTCCTTAAAAAAGAACAGTCTCTTTTATTATTGCTAAGTGATATACACAAAATTATAAAAAGGTACCACTGCTTTCAGGAGAAAGATCAGAAGCTATAATGTCGTCTTGATCTTTTTTTATTTCGGCTTTACTAACGCCAAATTCGCGCATTGCATCTTCTACCGTCTTGTCTTCTCGCAAAAGGTCTGTGTAGATATGTATAGGTATTTTTACATCTAACACTTTATTAGCAGGCACAGTATTATAGGCTAGATTTGCGGGCTTGGTAGCGAAAACACCTAATACGATTTGCAAATCGAAGTTTATATAGGTTCTTTTTACTTCAAAAAAGCCTTTCAAGCCTATCTGCTCTTTACGAAGTACTCCTTTAGGGGCATTAGGGTTTTTATCAAAACCACCGCCTTTGATGTACAACTCTTCAGGATTAGTGTCACGATATTTGTAGTCGAGTGCTTCAGCTTGGGTAGGTACAGTTGTATTGCTGGCTACTGCTGCAAAATTATTGGCAATAAAGAAGAATTGGTAGTGATTGGGAGCATCACCGGTGCTCAGTTGTGCATTTACACGCTTGCCGTCTTTGTCGTAAAAAATCAATTCTATACCGTATAAGCTCACGCCTGCATTGTGCTGGTGATTGTGGAGCGCATCTTCGTCCTCATCTTCATCGTGGTGATTATCAGCCACTACATCAGTTCCTTCCCAGCGGATAGCAGTTGGGTTATCGGTGGCAGGGGTAGGCACTCCATTTATGTTATTAAAATAGAAACGTTGTACTGTTTTGAGGTATTTCACAGGGTAATCGGGGTTTCCGTGAAAATAGCCGTGAGAATGCCCTTTGGTAAAGCGCACTTCGAGTTTGCTCCACACAAATTCAGTAGGGTCTGTAATAATACGGTTTTCTGGGTCTTTGTCCTTACTGCAAGAATTTAGGGTTATTGTTACAAATAGTAAAAATAAACTGATTTTTAAGATATAATATATTCTTTTCATCGTTTTTTAATATTAAAAGTTATTGTTTTGTAAATAATGTATTAGCAAGGTATCACCTTTGCCAAAGTTTAAAATTTTGGCAAAGTTCATAATACACACAGCTAACGAATAATCTGTATAGGGAGTATCATATCAGAGTCTAATTGAAAGGCGTTAGAATACTCCACTACGTTGTATGGACGCTCTTCTTGAGTTTTAGGGTTGAGCTTATTAGCAATAAGAAAGTGTGCTAACTTGATGCGCAACTTGTAATCACCTGCGGTAGCCTCGTCTTTAATGTGAAAGACGCCTTTTAGTCCAATAGGGTCGCGTTGCTCAGGGTTGGTTTTATCCCAAGTGCGCAAGCGCAATTTCACTCCTTGTGTGCCGTAAGTACCATTTTCGGGGTCGGTATCCTGATATACATAGCTTACCGCTTTGTTCATAGCCGTTACCATAGCGGTTCTTCCTGCTTCATCTTTAGGATACTCTCCTTGAAATAACTGAAAGAAGTGCTGATGAATAGGAGCCATTTTGGCACTTACAAACTCGTGGTTCATACGAGCTCCATTGTTGTAATAGACAATCTCGAAACGATATTCGTGTCCCACTTGCCATTTTATAGGCTCGGTGATGTCATACACTATTCCTTTAGCTGACTTGTTGGCGGTGCGCTCTTGCACCTCGTTAGTTCCTAAATTGGTAATGATAAACTGCACTTTGTCGGGCATATCGTGCCCTCTGTCTTTGGTTTCATCGGTTGGAGGAGTGGGTTTAGTGTTGTCTTTACTACAACTGCCCATTGTAAAACATACTAATGCTATTAGACTAATAGCTTTTAAATGATAAGATGTCTTTTTCATTTTAATAGTGTTTAAAAATTGTAATTTATTCTTAAATATACGTTCCTACCCAAATCGTGGGCATAATACCTAAAACGATTGGTGTATTCCTTATATTCAGTATTAAAAAGGTTTTCGGCGGATAACCTTATGTCCAGGGTTTGGCGTTTTCCTATATCCAAAGTACCTCCTATGCTCGCCTCGAAAAGGTGATAGGCATCGGGTGTAGTAGGTACTAACTCTTGTGAGGGCTCAAAGCGTGTTTGCTTGGCTACAAAAGTATGCCCTATGCTAGCACTCATACGGCTTAATAAACTGTTGCGGTGCGTTTTGTTATATTCTAGCGACTGACTGAAACGAGGGGCAGGGATAAACGGAAAGTAACGCCCCGTTTTCACTTCGTTAGCCCATACTACTGAGGCTTTCAAATGGTAGTCTAAACTTGTAGGATTGCCTACTTGTGCTACTCTGTTTTTGTTTAACAAACGAACAGTAGCATCGAGGTCAGCACCTCTAAAAAACGCATTGGCTTGGGTGTACTGAAAGATAGGATACACGCCTGAAAAGAGGGTTTGCACTTCGCCGGTAGGATAATCGTAAATGTAATTCTTAATATATTGAATATAAAGGTCGAGATTTACATTCCAACGTTTATTCTCATTGTTTAGCAAAAGTGAGGTAACCCACTTCACTCCTGTTTCTGATTCGAGCTTATCGTCACCTAAATCATAAGTACCTGCGCCGTGATGAAGTCCGCTACTGTACAGTTCGTTCACCTGAGGAGCACGCCACGCCACGCCTATGTTAGATTTCAGTTGTGAAACTCGTGAAAGAGGCATTGTTCCTCCTAAGGTATAGGTGAAATTATGGAAGTTGTGTTCGCCTCCGTAACGCTGTGAGTACATATCGTAACCATCGGCATTGAGGTACTTATAGTCGTAACGTACACCTGCTTCTAATAACCAAGCATCTCGCTGAAAACGTTGTATTGCAAAAGCACCATAACTAAGAGAGGCATAGTTAGGGATTACAGGTACTACCCCCGTACCGGGTTGGTTGTAGTTGTCCTGCTTGTTGAAACTACCCCCTATGGTACTCTTCCATTTGCTGTAAGCGTTTTCCCAATACACATCGAGTGCGTGGGTAGTGAGCTCCATATTTAAGGCTGGGATGCGGGTTCTGTCCATTCGGCGAACACTGAACTCCTGACGAATATCTTTCTGAAAAGCGTATTGTGCGGTGAGTTTTCCTCCGAAGGGCAAGAAATAGAACGCTTTACCTTTTAACAGGTGGTGCACTACTTTTTGCTTGGGCGCATTGATGCTATACGAAAACGGATAGGTGGTAAGCGGTCTTCCAATTTCGAACCGAGCGAGCAAATCGTCTAAATTCCCAATATGCGAACCGTAGAACACACTGCTTTCGTTCTCATACCTACTGTAAAATATTTCAGCAGAACCTTTATCCTTCTGAACGCCTGTCGCTACTGAGAAATTGGCTTCACGAGCAGCAGTGTTATTCAGCAGGTAATTAGCTGTACTGATGTCGCCTGAACGTTTTAAAGTTCCTTGTACACGCCACGCCCAAGAAGGTAACTCGGGGACTGAACTTTCGACTTTTAACGTAGTACTCAATTTGTGTCCGTTAGAGCCAAACGAAGAAGCTAAGTTGGCGTGCAGACCATCGCTATAAGGGAGTTTTTTTTGTTCTATGAGAATCACTCCACCTAAGGCATCAGAGCCATAACGCACCGATTCAGCACCTTTTACCACCGTTATTTGGTCGGCTACCAAAGGGTCAATTTCGGGAGCGTGGTCGGCACCCCATTGTTGTCCTTCTTGGCGCACTTCGTTGTTGAGTATTAAGATACGATTGCTGTGCAAGCCGTGAATTACCGGTTTGGCAATAGTTGCGCCTGTTTGTATCATCGATACTCCCGATATAGAGGTGAGCACTTTGGCTAAATCGTCGCCTTGTTTCTCTATCAAGCTATTTCTTTTGAGTGAAATAGATATGATAGAAGGGGTTAAGCCTCTCACATACTGCTGAGTTGTATGCCCTGATACGGTAGTCCCTTCGAGTACGCTCACTGCTTCTTTCATTACAATCACAAGAGGTTGTGAGTGTGGAATGATGACAGTACTTTCGTAATCGTGATAGCCTAAATAGGTTACTTTGATAGGGTAAGAGCCCTTGCTGAGTTTTTTTATGGTTACCTTCCCATCGGCATCGCTTATAAAGTGCTTTCCAACGAAATGCACTACCGCATTGCCTAAGGGTAGTTTTTGAGTGTCTTCTATTTGTAGTTGCAAGGTTTCTTGCGCATATAGCGAGAATGCACAACTGAGTAGCAGAAGACTGAATATCTTTTGCATAAAATCAATTTGAAAATTTTGGGAATTTGAAAATTAGCAAGCTGGGTAAGAAGAGGAATGACTTCTCTTTTGCTAATTTACTAATTAACTCATCAGCTAATTACATCGGAGGACCTCTTGAAAAGATAGTAAAGGTGCTTTGAGGAAAGCCTTTTTCGATAAAGAAGAATACTGCTGTTGTACTTTGCTCTAAGAATTGATAGATAAAAAATGAAGGAGCAAAGAATTGATGCAGTTGTACAAAAATACAATCGTGATGAGTGTCTACCGCTGAAAGGTGAGCGTTGTGATGACACTTATCGCCGGTAGCTATGGTGCATAACTCTTCCTGAGTGTGGTGATTATGAAAGAATTCACCCACCGGAAAGGCTACTTTCAGCATACAAAACAGTAGCAGAAAGGCGAAGATGCGCGTGTGTAACGATTGTTTTTTCATAGTTTTCAAGATGCAAAATTACAAAATAATTATGAATTGCAAAAAAAAAATGTTAATAATGCCAATAATCAACTTTGCCAAAGGTGCGAGCCGCACAGGCAGTGTGAGCCACACGGGCAAAATTTTTGGCAAAGTGTATACCGCAAAATGACGTATAGGAGTTTTCGGAAGATATCGGAGAAGTTCGGAAGAGGGGAGGGAGGTTTTTTGATGAAAAAAGGCTATTAGATGGGTGGGGGTAGCTTATAGAGAGCTTATAGGAAGCTTATACGAATCTTGGACGATTGGTATAGGAAGGGTGTATAAGTATTTGAAAGTGAGTGATTAAAAGATGAGAGAAAGAGGTGGTTTTGAGGGTAATAAAACGAAGTGAAACGGAAGTGAAGAGGTGGTTGAGATATATGAAAACCATATTTGAACGATATGTGTGAATAATTTTGTATATTTGCCGAAAATTAGAATGTATGATAAAACTTATTGTAACGGATATTGATGGTACTTTGGTGAATAATCAGAAGGAGGTACCTGAGAGTTTTTGGGAAGTTTTTAAGGAGATACGAGCCCGTGGAATTAATTTTTGCGTGGCAAGTGGACGACAAATACAGAGTTTGCACGAGCTTTTTGCACCTATTAAAGACGAGATAGCTTTTGCTCCTGATAACGGAGCTTCGCTAATATACAAAGGGGAGACTCTTTTTGAAAACCCTTTGAACCCTAATGGTATTCGCCCCATATTGGAAACTTGTGAACAGATTGGGCAGATAGGAGTAGCGCTTTGTGGAAGAGAGAATGCCTATATTAAGACGGATAGTGTTACTATTTTTGATGAAATAGCCAGACATTATCCCGCTCATACAAAGGTGATGAACTTTTCGGAAGTGAATGATGACATCTTTAAGATAACTATTTGTGATGAAGGAATTTCAAGGATTAATAGCTATCCTCTTTTGAAGAAGTATGAGAATGATTTTAATGTGGTGGTCTCAGGTGAGATATGGCTTGATATTACCCGAAGTGATGTGAATAAAGGGGTGGCGGTAAAACGTCTGCAAGAGAAATTAGGTGTTTTGCCATCGGAAACAGTGGTTTTTGGCGACCATATGAACGATGTGGAAATGATACAAACCGCTGAGATGAGTTATGCGATGAAGAATGCCCAAGAGGCTTTGAAAGCTATTGCTAATTACGTGACTGAATACGATAATAACGAGGCGGGAGTAGTGAAAACTATTCAGCATTTGATAAAATAAAAGAAGAGTAGCAGAAAAGAAGGAGTACAAAACTCATAAAAAAACAGGAAAGGTTACCTGTTGATTTTCAATAGGTAACCTTCTTTTTTGCGAGAAAACTTCAAAATTGGACGTAAAAAAATACTACAAAATATATATAAGATACAAATATCTTTTGTATCTTTGCACCCAGAAATTACAAAAACACTAATATATTTTATTTATGACAGCTAAGAAATTATGGATTTGGCTTGGGGCAACAGTGGCTGCTTCATTCCTTGTGCTGATTCTCTTCGGTGTAGAAATATACCGTACAACACCTCCTTTTCCCGAAAGGATTGTAACGACCAATGGGGAAGTGCTCTATGAAGGGCAGGACATTAAAGATGGTCAGAATGTTTGGCAATCGATGGGCGGTCAGACCGTAGGTAGTATCTGGGGACACGGTGCTTATATAGCACCCGACTGGAATGCTGATTATCTACATCGCGAATCGGTATTGCTATTAGAGCTTTTTGCTCAGAAAGACGGTAAGGTGTACAAAGACCTGCCTGAAGATGAGCAAGCGAAGTACCAAGTGCAGTTGCGCAAAGAGTTGCGTACGAACACCTTTAACCAAGAAACAGGTGTGATTACCTTCTCGCCAGAGCGTGCTCAGGTGGCTAAAGAGTTGGCTGCGTATTACACCAAACTCTTTATGAACGACCCTTCGCTGAGTGAAACGCGCACTCATTATGCGATTCCGAAGAATGCTATCAAAGACCCTGTGCGTATGCAACAGATGAATGCATTCTTTACGTGGACTTCTTGGGTATGTAGCACTAATCGTCCTAATAGCGATGTAACCTATACCAATAACTGGCCTTATGACCCTGTGATAGGCAATCACCCCTCGACTTCACTACAAATGTGGTCAGGATTTAGCGTACTGATGTTGCTTTTTGGGGTAGGACTCTTGGTGTATTATCACGCAAGCAACAAAGAGGAAGAAGAAAATGAACATCTTCCTGCGGAAGACCCAATGCGCGGTATGAAACCTACACCTTCAATGAAAGCTACCCTTAAATACATTTGGATAGTATCGTTACTTATCTTGGTACAGATGGTGGCAGGGGTGATCACAGCGCACTATGGTGTAGAAGGGGGAGGTTTCTTTGGTATTCCCCTTGATATGATATTTCCACAGGCTATTTCGCGTAGCTGGCACGTACAGTTGGCTATTTTCTGGATAGCAACCTCTTGGCTGGCTACAGGGCTTTACATAGCTCCTGCGGTATCAGGACACGAGCCTAAATATCAAAAATTGGGGGTAAATATACTCTTTATTGCCCTACTGATAGTGGTGTTAGGTTCTTTGGCAGGACAATGGTTTGGCGTGATGCAAAAATTGGGCTTAGTAGAAAACTTCTACTTTGGACATCAAGGTTATGAATACCTCGAATTGGGTCGTTTTTGGCAAATACTATTGCTTGTGGGCTTATTCTTGTGGTTGTTCTTGATGGTAAGAGCTTTATTACCTGCTTTACGAAAGAAAGACGAAAACCGCCATTTGTTATTACTCTTTGTATTGGCTTCTATAGCTATTGCCGCTTTCTATGGAGCAGGCTTGATGTACGGTCGCCAAACACATATGGCTATCGCCGAATATTGGCGTTGGTGGGTAGTTCACCTTTGGGTAGAAGGCTTCTTTGAAGTATTTGCTACCGTAGTGGCTGCTTTCTTGTTCTCACGTATGGGCTTGTTACGCTTGAAAGTGGCGAGTGCTTCGGTATTGTTCTCTACCATTATATTCTTAGCAGGGGGTATATTGGGTACATTCCACCACTTGTATTTTAGTGCTACCCCTACGGGTGTATTAGCCTTAGGAGCTACTTTTAGTGCTTTGGAGATTGTGCCTTTGGTACTCATAGGATATGAGGCTTATCACAACTACAAGATTTCTAAATCTACTGAGTGGATAAAAGCCTACAAATGGCCTATCTATTGCTTTATTGCGATGTGTTTCTGGAACTTTCTTGGGGCAGGTATCTTTGGTTTTGCCATTAACCCGCCTATTGCCTTGTACTACATTCAAGGATTGAACACTACGGCAGTTCACGGACACGCAGCCCTCTTTGGGGTATATGGTATCCTTGGTATTGGACTTATCTTGTTTGTGCTTCGCGGTTTGTATCCTGATCGTCACTGGAATAACAAGATTCTTGGTTGGGCATTCTGGTTGATAAATATAGGGTTGCTTGTGATGTTGGTAGGAAGCTTACTTCCTATAGGTATTATGCAAGCAGTAGAAGCTATTCAAAACGGCTATTGGTCAGCGCGTTCTGAGGAGTTTATGCACACCGATTTGATGCAAACCATACGTTGGTTACGCATTCCAGGTGATATACTCTTAGCAATAGGTGAATTGCTATTGGTATACTTCATCATTGGACTTAAAACCGGTTGGTCATTAAGAGACAAGCGATAATTTACAAAATAAACTTGAAAAAGCCAAAGGGCTGTCCTCTTTTGAGGACAGCCCTTTGGCTTTTTGGGTATAAAAAAGAGCAAATCATAAGCCGGATTCTGTACCTACCCTTGCTGAGTAGGTGCTTATCATTTATCTCGGTTAATGATTGCTCATTAGCTCTAACCGCCTACCCTCCAACATCGGGCGAGCAACCCTCAAACGCTGGTTTACGCGACGTTGCACCTCATAGAGTTTACCTGATTTCACTATGGCATTACCCATACATTCTTTCTGTTGCACTTGTCCTCGCCTCACGGCGGACGGGTGTTACCCGCTATGATGCTCTGTGGTGTCCAGACTTTCCTCTACTTTCGTAGCGATAAGCTGATTTGCTCTTTTAATCTTTATTAGTAGTCTCCTAAAGTTTCAGGATTCTGTGCTAAGCCTTTGGCTAATTGCTCGTCGTTAGGAGCTTTACCGTGCCAAGCGTGAGTGCCCATCATAAAGTCTACCCCATTACCCATTTCGGTATGGAGTAAGATACACACGGGTTTGCCTTTGCCGGTTAAAGCTTTGGCATCTGCCAATCCTTTTAAGATAGAGGCGATATCGTTACCCTTTTCAATATCAATTACTTGCCAACCGAAGGCTTCCCATTTGGCGCGCAAGTTGCCCAAAGGCATTACTTTATCGGTAGGTCCATCAATCTGTTTGTGGTTGTAATCTACAGTAGCGATGAGGTTGTCTACTCCTTTACCACCTGCGTACATTGCTGCTTCCCATATTTGTCCTTCTTGCAGTTCACCATCGCCGTGGAGAGTATATACCAAGTGGTCATCGCCGTTAAGTTTTTTAGCCAAAGCTACTCCAATTGCTACTGAAAGCCCTTGTCCTAACGAACCCGAAGCCACGCGCACGCCTTCCAACCCTTCGTGAGGGGTAGGGTGTCCTTGTAAGCGAGAATTGAGCAAGCGGAAAGTGTTCAGTTCACTTACTGGAAAGAACCCACGTCGTGCTAATACACTGTAAAACACTGGCGATATATGTCCGTTAGAGAGGAAGAATAAGTCCTCGTTTTTACCTTCCATAGAGAAAGGTAGTTTGATATCCATTACCTCGTTGTAGAGGCATACAAGGAATTCAGCGCAACCCAAAGAGCCCCCTGGGTGACCTGAATTTACATTGTGAACCATTCTGAGGATATCTCTACGCACCTGCGTAGTAAGGTCGGTAAGTTGTTGGATATTCATTGTATTTCTTCAGTTTTACGTTTTTAATACCGCAAAGGTACAATTTTTAAAGACAAAAGCAACAACGAAAGGATAATAAATTTTATTTCTTCATATAATGAGCTTTCTTATACATTATCTTTGAAAGCAGGAAAGAGGGCATATATGAGAGGAAACGCATTAACCATTTCATTTGTTTTGGGAATAAAAGCAATGCTTTCTTTTCAGTAATAGCTTGCGTGATTTCCCTCACAGCTTGGGCTTCGGTTACAAGAAAAGGTTTCTTAGAGAGGTCGTTGTGGTTGAGGTCGCGTAGTTTTTGGGTGTCTACATAGCCTGGAGCAATGGTAGTAATTGCGATTCCATACCGACGCAAAGCACGGCGATAAGCATCGGCTATTTGCATTACACTACGCTTGGTCTTAGTGTATAGGCTTGACTCGGGGTAGTCTAAAATACCCGAAATAGATGCGAGTAAGACTATTTGTCCGCCTGTGTGGCACATTGCTTTTCGTCCAACTTCTAAGCAGTTCACCGTTCCCATAATATTGGTTTGAAGCATTGCCACAGCTTCTTCATAGCTAATATCATCTGCTACATCTTCAGCATAACTACCTGCACAATTGATGAGCAACGACAAAGTCCTCTCACCTACGAATTGCTGTATAACGTTTTGTAATTGCACTATATTGGTTACATCGGCTTGGTACTTCTCAAAACGCGATTCATCAGCGAGCTTTTGCAAATCTCTTCCACATACACCTACGCGATTGCCTTGTAGGTGATAATAGCTTGCCAATGCTAACCCTATGCCTGAGGTGCCTCCTATGATAAATACATTCATTGTTTAAAAGCGTTTATTGTAGTTTGATAACCGTAGTCCCATTGTTTTTCTACTTGTTCACGATAGTGAGCGTAGCTTTTTGGAAAGTGAATATCTACCGCACATCGCTTCCAGTTGATATACTTCTCTGAGTAAAATTCTTTTAAGACCATAGTAGCATCGCGGGTATTGATGAGACAAGCGGGATATTGTGCTACTTCGGCTAAACGCTCGTTGCCACTAAAACCTAAAACTGCACGCACTAACGCTTCTTCAGTAGAACTATAAGGCTGTTTTTCCTCTCTTATCACTTCTTGCGAAAGAGTATTTGCTAATTCTATAGGTAGTAAATCTATTGCGCCTCCTGCAAACACATTATCTGCTATATTTACCGGAGCTACGTAGAACATATCAGAAACTGAAATGCGGGCAGCAGTGAGCATTGGTATCTCTGTTTTAAGGAGAATATCTTTAGCAACTGCCGATTGTAAATAGTTATCAGAAGAGATTTGAATGGCTTGCAGATTTATATGTCTTGCAGTTTCTGTATCGGTAAAGAGTACTTTTTGGTAAAGCTTACGAGCCCCTCTCCGTTTGCCACATTCATCAGGAGTGAATAACATTTTAGAACCGACAATAATAGTAGGTAGGGTAGAGGAGAAGTGCACTTTCGAGACACTTGGCAATAGGTTAGAAAGGTCTTGTGCCATTGTTACCAAATAGCGATGATACACATCTTCAATATAAGGAGCGTGCCTCTTGTCGTATTGTTTTTTTAGAGCTAAAAAGCCTATACGGTATAATTGACTATAAGGGGTGAGAGAAAGACTCTTGATGAAGTTATAAAATTCTTCGGATTGCAGGTAGGCTTTGCGAGCAGTATGTGTAGGAAAAGCATTGATGATTAGAGTTGCAAAAGCACCTCCACAAGAGGCTATCAGTAGCGAAGGAGTTTTGCCTAAATCATCTAAAGCATTGTACATACCGCCATAAAGGGCAAAACGTGTACCTCCTCCTGAGAAGACTAAGGAGCGATGAAATGTTTTTACTGTACCCATAGAAAGAACCATATACTGTTAAACAAAAGGCTATCCATACGGTCTAAAAGTCCGCCGTGACCAGGAATAAGATTGCCAGTATCCTTTACGCCTGCTTTGCGTTTGAGAAAGGAAATACATACATCACCCCAAAAGCCGAAAAAGCTAATAGCTACCCCTAAGAGTAGCCACGTGTAAAGGGACGCTTGCAAACCGAGCGTATATGCCAAACACACGCTTACAAAAGGCGTGAGTAAAATTCCTCCTACGCAACCTGCTATAGTTTTATTTGGACTCACCTCGGGCAGTATTTTCCGTTTGCCAAAGCATTTACCTGATAAGTATTGAAACACGTCATTCAGTTCGGTGGAAACAACTAAAAAAATAACCCATAACAAGCCGTTAGGTACTGAAAGCAAAAAAAACAAATGTGGATAAGCGAATAGAACGATACCCAAAGAAAGAGCTATATAAAGTACTTTGTTTTTGGCTACAAAGAAAGTTCCTAAAACTGAAATAATGAGCAGAACTATAGCTCCTAATAAATAAATTTGATAATGAGGAAAACAGAAAAGCAAAACGCCGTGTAGTATAGCAATAACAATAGGTAAGTAACGGGTATTGAAAGAAAAGAGCCGTCCTAACTCTTTTAAACATTGAAAACTCACCCAACATATAAAAATACGCATTGTAAGTTTACTATATACAGCCCCGGCGAAGACAGCAATAATGAATACCCAACTCCTAATGCGAAGAGGTACATCGGCAAACTTACTATGGCTATTAGTGTTGGGCATAAAGTCCTTTTTTGAGACGAATAAAGGTACTGAGGAACAGTAAAACAATTATAATCCCGAAGACAATCGCTGAGTAGGAAGTGATAGAAACGCCCAAGAAAGCTAAAAGTCCGTAAATGCCTATCAGTAAGGCACGGTCGCTTTTACCCATAGGTCCTTCATAGCGTCTTTCACCGCCTAACACTTTGCCCATTACGCCTGCAAATTCATTAAGAACACTGAGCACAATAAAAATAACTACTAAATAAAGGCTTTCGGGGTGATATTTCAGCAAAGGGAAGAAGATAAACACATCAGAAACCACATCACCCAATTCGTTGAGGATTTCACCTAAATAAGTGGTTTGCTGGAACTCGCGAGCCATCATTCCGTCAAGTGCATTGAGAATCATACGCAAGAGTAAACCTATAGGTAAGGCTAAGAAGAAGTAACGACATTCAGAGGCTTGCCAAAAGAGCACTCCAATTATTAAAGAAAACAAAATAGCAACTATCGTTATTTGGTTTGCAGTTACTTTCTTACGATGCAAGAACAGCAAGATAGGGTGTAGCAACTGCTGAAATTTAGGTTTTAGTTTGTAAACCGAAATCATATACTGAACTATATAAACATTGATGAGGCAAAAGTAATAAAAAATAGTGAAAAACAAAACTTGCTTTTCACTATTTACTAATCATTTCTTAAGCCAATTGTTTTCAAACTTACAGTTCTTGTATTCTCCGTTTACTGAAATATAAGTTTTCTCAATATGTTCTTTCATCCACTTACTGATGGCTTTCAGTTGTTTTTCTTTCAGAGCTAAATCTTGTATCTTTACGTAATCCTTTACAAAGTCGGCTTGGTGTTCCTCAATACGGTTGGTGATTTGGTAAATCTTATAGGTCTTTTTGCCTGTTCTATCTTCGTCGAGGAAAGGTACTGATACCTCATTGTCTTTAAGGTCTGAAATGCGAGCGTAAAGAGTAGGTTCTATACGGGTAAGTTCAAAACGAGTAGAAAGATCTTCGGGGTTGATGAGCTGACCGCCATCGTTGCGGGTTTCTTTTTCATCGGAGAAATTACGTGCAGCCTCGTCGAAAGTAAGCTCTTTGTTTACAATACGGTCGCGTATTTTGGCTATCTTCTCTTTAGCTTCGTTGAGGGCTTCTTGAGGAATTTCAGGCATTAACAAGATGTGTCGTACACTTACTTCCTTACCGCGAATCTTGTCCATTTGGATAATATGCCAACCGAAGCTAGACTCAAAGGGCTTAGATATTTCTCCTTCCCGCAGAGTGAAGGCTACGTCTTTAAAAGCTTTATCAAAAGCAGAGTTACGGTTGAAGGTGAGTACTTGTCCGCCAGTAGCGCGGTCTTGGGAGTAGAGAATGGCTTTGGTAGAAAAACTCATACCGTTTTCCTCTACATCTTTTTTAATATCGTTGAGTTGGTCTATTACTTTTTGTACCGAACTCTTGGGAGCTACAGGATTGACTACAATTTGAGCGATTTCTAATTCAGTACCAAAGTGCGGACGTTCATCGGCTGGAATAGCGTTGAAGAAAGTACGTACTTCCTCAGGAGTTACTTCTATATCTTTTATAATTTGTTGTTTCATACGCTGAGCGAGCATACTCACTTTTAGGAGGTTGAAAAGCTCATCGCGCATAGATTGTTCGTCGTCTTTTTTATAGAACTCTAAAAGTTTCTTAATGTCTCCACCTAACTGAGCGGTCAAAAACTCAATACGTTGGTTCACTTGGTCACGTACTTCGCTATCGGTGAGCTTCACACTGTCTTGCACAGCTTGGTGAGCGTAGAGTTTGTCCTCCATCAGTTTGCCGAGCATCTGGCAACGGTTGATTTCACGAGTGTCTACCTCTTGCTGTTGCAAATCAATATACGCCTTGTCGATATCTGATTCTAAAATCAAATAATCACCTACTACCGCTGCTACACCATCTACCTTTCTGCGCTCATTGTTTTGGGCAAAAAAAGGAGTAGTGAACAACAATATTACAAGTACTGACCAAATTTTTGTTTTATTCATAAACTTCGTTATTAACTTTAAACGTTCTGTTATTATATCAAAAGATGTGCCTAATTGCACTAACTAATTTGCAAAAGTAGTATTTATATTGGAAAAACGAAACTTTCTACTTTATTTTATTTTAAAACTACCGATGAGCCACCCTATTGCGGGAAAGTAAAAAAGAGCAGTGAATGCCCATAACCATTCATAAAAATTACTGAAAATAGGATAGTTTACAATTACTGAAAAACCTTTATAGGTGATGAGTATCTCGGTGGTGATAAAAGCAAAGAGAAACAGATAAACGAGCCATCGGTTTACTTTGTATACTTCTTCTAAAAACAGCAAGAGACCTATGGTTACAATCCCTAGAAAATTAAAGTGCAAGTAACTTATCAACAGGTCGATGTTTTTAAACAAATAAGGCGTAAGAACAGGGAAAGCACCTGTGAACATCATCACTACTTTGGCGATAAAGAAACTGATAAATACAGTAGCTAAAAAACTCTTAGGTTGAGTTTTTAGGTATAAACGCAATATCATCACTACTGCAATGAGCCAAATAAGCACCGAAGCTCCTCCTACGATATAGTAAATAGGATAGCTAAAATAGCCTACCCAAGAGATGAAAAGCGAACCTATAATTCCCGCTTGAAACAGAATGAATATGCGCTTGATGAGCTGAGGATATTGAACGTTCCAACCGTATTTCTTTATAAAGAGTCCCATTAGGCTACTGAGCATAAAACCATTGTATTGAAAGTGCAAAAAGAAGGCAATGGCACACATATACATATCAGAGAACTTGCCATATTTCACTATGGTTACGGGCATTAGCCATATTCCCAAACTCGATAGGATAAGATACCAAATTCCCATTTTTACAAAAGGAGAAGTGGCATACTTCATAAAAAACTTCGCAAAAAAATAGGTACAGAAGATAAACACTGATGAAAAACTGATAGAAACAGCCCCATATCCTTGAAAAGGAAAGCTACATAACATACCTAATACCGATAACTGAGTGATGTAGAACAGCCATCGGTAATGTTTGTGAAGTTGAGCGTTAAGAGGAATGAAAGTTCGCACTAAAATAGCCGAGAGCAGTACGTATACAAACCCTAAAAGTGCTAAATGCGAATGAGTATGCACGATATTTCGATAATTGAAATAGAAAGGATAGTCCACTACTTGTACCGAGCGCATAAATATACCCAAGCACACTACTATAACGAAATAGGTGAATGCCCATCGTACATCAGTTCGTATGTTTAATTTAGTATTCAAAAGTACCATATTCGCTTTTTATAGTGAGACATTTATTATCTGATGAGGCTACCCTACCTATGATTTGCGCTTCTACATTAAATGATCTTGCAATAGTGATAATATCTTCTGCAACAGCTTCCTCTACATAGAGCTCCATACGATGCCCACAGTTGAACACTTGGTACATCTCTTTCCAATCGGTTTTTGATTCTTCTTGAATGAGTTTGAAAAGGGGTGGGGTAGGGAAAAGGTTGTCTTTGATAATATGCAAGTTATCTACAAAGTGCAATATTTTAGTTTGTGCGCCTCCACTGCAATGCACCATTCCACATATTTGGGTATTGTTGTACTTTTCTAATATCTTCTTGATGATGGGTGCATAGGTACGGGTAGGAGAGAGAACGAGTTTTCCAGCGTTTAACGGACTGCCAATTACCTTGTCGGTAAGTTGTTTCGTGCCAGCATATACGAGCTCACTGGGGACAGCGGCATCAAAACTTTCGGGGTATTTGTGTGCTAATACTTTTGCAAACACATCGTGACGCGCTGAGGTGAGTCCGTTGCTACCCATACCACCATTGTATTGGTTTTCGTAGGTAGCTTGACCGTAGGAGGCGAGTCCTACAATCACATTGCCCGCTTTGATGTTTGCGTTATCAATCACTTTACGGCGTTCTATGCGCGCTGTAACGGTAGAATCGACAATGATAGTGCGCACCAAATCACCTACATCGGCAGTTTCTCCCCCTGTAGAATGGATATGCACCCCAAAGGCAGAGAGTTCTGCAATCAGCTCTTCTGTTCCGTTGATAATAGCTGAAATGACTTCCGCAGGAATGAGGTTTTTATTGCGCCCAATGGTGGACGAAAGCATAATATTATCGACAGCTCCCACGCACAATAAATCGTCTATGTTCATTATGAGGGCATCTTGTGCAATGCCTTTCCACACGCTTAAGTCACCGGTTTCTTTCCAATACATATATGCCAAAGCCGACTTGGTACCGGCGCCATCGGCGTGCATTATAAGACAATAGTTGTCGTCGCCCGTAAGGTAATCGGGGACTATTTTACAAAAGGCTTTGGGGAATAATCCTTTATTAATATTTTTGATAGCTTTATGCACTTCGTCTTTGGCTGCCGAAACTCCGCGTTGTGCATAACGTTTGCTTACTTCCATTATAGTTTATTTTTGAGAGGCAAAGGTAAGAATAATTTATCAATTAGCAAATTTGGTACAGTGTGGTGTGAGCCACAAGGGTAGGTAAAGAATGAACGAACAATAGGTGAAAGAAGGCTTGTAGTTAATGATTAATGGTTAATGGTGAAATTGGGAGAGGATTATACAAAGCTTATAGGATAATCGAACAATGAGTGGCTCTACAGTGGCTCTACAGTGGCTCTACAGTGGCTCTACAGTGGCTCTACAGTGGCTCTACAGTGGCTCTACAGTGGCTCTACAGTGGCTCTACAGTGGCTCTACAGTGGCTCTACAATAGGGCAACAGTGATGAATAAACGAAGGAATAACGAAGAATGAACGAAGAATGAACGAAGAATGAACGAAGGAATAACGAAGAATGAACGAAGAATGAACGAAGAAACAATAAATCTAAGATGAATGGAAGGAGTAAATGTGTTGTGTATATGACGGTCTTTTGGTGCTGAAAAGGGGAATTTGTACAATTGTTTTTATTTTACTACTTTTGCCAAAAATTCTGTACTGATGGAAACAAATGTTATCAGAGCTGGAAATTACAACGTTTATTTTAATGAGGAAGGAACTGATTTCATCAATCGAATGGTTGCGGAAAAACGTCCTTCGAAGTTGTTTTTGTTGGTGGACAGTCATACCAATGAAAGATGTTTGCCTGTGTTTTTACCCACTCTCATTACTGATATTCCGATAGAAATTATAGAAATAGAAGCGGGAGAACTGCATAAAAACCTCGATACTTGTACGCAAGTGTGGCACGCACTTTCAGAATTAGGAGCCGACCGCAAGAGCTTGCTCATAAACGTAGGAGGAGGAGTGGTAACCGATTTAGGAGGCTTTGTGGCTTCTACCTATATGCGCGGAATGCCCTTTATTAATGTGCCGACGAGTTTACTGGCAATGGTAGATGCCTCGGTAGGGGGGAAGACGGGGGTGGATTTAGGTCCTTTGAAAAATCTTGTAGGAGTGATAAACAATCCGTTGGGGGTGGTGATAGACTCACAATATTTAGGAACGTTACCTGCTGAGGAATTGCGTAGCGGAATGGCAGAGATGTTTAAGCACGGACTTATTAGTTCGGAGGCTTATTGGAACAAAATGTGTGATTTGAGAAGCCTTTCGTTAGCTGATTTAGACAGTCTTATTCACGAATCGGTGGTGATAAAGAACGAGGTGGTAATGCAAGACCCGAAAGAATGTGGATTGAGAAAAATACTGAATTACGGTCATACGCTGGGGCACGCTATTGAGTCGTATTGTTTGGAAAACCCTAATCGCCAATGTTTGTTGCACGGAGAAGCTATTGCGATAGGAATAGTGTTGGCTACTTACCTATCGGTGAAAAAGTTAGGATTCCCTAAGGATAAATGCGATAAGGTGAAAAGCGTGTTGGGTGAGTATTTCAGCAAACAAACTTTTCATAAAGAAGATATTGAGGATATTTGTGAGTTGATGCGTTTTGACAAGAAGAATGTAGCGGGCAGAGTACACTTTGTGCTTTTGGAGGAGATAGGTAAGCCTAAAACGGATTGTGTAGTGCCTGAGGAAGAGATTTACGAGGCGTTTGAGTACTATAGTGCGAGCCACACGAGGAGATAAAAGGTAGGACGTAAAAGGTAAAAGGTAAAGCCAGTGAGGGCTAACAGCTGGGTGTGTGGAGGCGGATTAATTAGCAAATGAGGAAATGAGAAAATGAGGGAATGGGAAAATGGGGAGATGAGAAAATTTGACTAATAAAACAATAATTAATTATGACAACCTTTTTTAGGACGTGACAGTGATTTTTTTGGTGAATATTAAGTGAGGAAGCAAAAGAAATTAAAAATATATAAAGAATTAAACATTGAGATATAGCAATTACAATAGTATTTTTTGGTTATTTATTTTGGTGGTGTTACAAGGGTCGGCACAGAGTTATTGGCGCAAAGCTGATTTCTCCACTCAGCGCAGTGCAGCAGTAACTACTAATAACCCCAATTATCAGTATTTTACACTGAATAAAAAGGCGTTTGCACGTGCTTTGGAAACCGATAGTAGACGCAGTGAGGCTACCGTTCAGATACCTGATGCCAACGGAACACTCATTACTTATCGCATTGCACCTACGCAGGTTCTTTCGGAAGCAGTTGCACGCAAATATCCTTCTATTAAAACTTTTGTGGGTAAATCAGTAACTGACCCCTCTAAACATATTCGTTTTACGTGGAGCGATTATGGACTTGATGCTATTATGGAAGAAGAGTTGAGCTATTCGTTTATAGAAGCAGAAGATAAAGAAGGTGTTTATTACAGGGTTTATCGTCGTAAGGATGTTGAAAAAGCATTCATAGACTGTAAAACATTGGATGTGCCTACTCTTTTGCAAGAAAGTAAAGCGGCTCAACGCCCTTCATTTCAGACTAAACCTATGCAACGTACTTTTCGCATTGCAATTGCTTGTACCCACGAATATACTGATTATTTCTGGGGGAAGGCTTCAGCTTTTGCCCAAATAGTCAGTACGCTAAACCGTGTAAATGAGGTCTATGGGCAGCAGCTGTCGATTGTTTTTCAGTTAGTTTCGGATGATAGTGTAGTATATGAGACTAAAGATACTGACCCTTTTACTGGTATTAACTACGAAAAAGAATGGTACGACAATAAAGCTCTTGTATTGCAACAAGTTTTGGACAGCAAGATAGGTAATGCTAATTATGATATAGGGCAGTTGTTTCACAATGCCGCAGAAGGAGGTAATGCAGGTTGTATAGGGTGCGTGTGTACCAACGACCGCAAGGGACAGGGATTTTCGTCTTATCCGTTTGCTTACGTACGCAATAGAAGTGCTTTTGATATAGATGTGGTAGCTCACGAGATAGGACATCAACTGGGGGCACGGCATACTTTTTCTTATCGCAGAGAATATGGGTCGGGGTCGCAGATGGAACCAGGGAGTGGTACTACTATTATGAGCTACGCAGGAGTTACGCGATATTATGATGTGCAACAGAATGCTGACCCTTATTTTCATCACCGCACTATTTACGACATTACAGATAATCTACAAGGCAAGTCTTGTGCTACCGAAAATTCTACGGGCAATACCCCTCCTGAGATACCCGACTTGAAAAGCTATACTATTCCGTATGGAACTGCCTATTTATTAGAAGGTACTGCTACCGATACTGATGGCGATGCATTGCTTTATACGTGGGAAGAAAGCGACAATTATACAGAAACGGGTAATTATTATTTTTCACCTACAATACGTTCAGGAGCTACGGCACGCTCTATGAAACCCTCAGCACAATCATATCGCTATATTCCGCGTTTGGAACGTATAGTAGCGGGTACGCTCACCCAGCAGAATCCTAAAAAAGGAGATGCTTGGGAAACAGTGCTCAACATAGGGCGTACCTTGCATTGGACTTTTATGGTTATCGACCGTCCTTTAGCAAGCAATCAAACAGGGAATACAGCTTATAAAACCATTGATGTGGTAGTGAGTGCAGATGCGGGTCCGTTTAAAGTGAGTTCGCATACCGAGCAAAGCACTTGGTATGTAGGACAAAAAGTAAGTTTGCAGTGGGATGTAGCTAATACTGATAAAGCACCTGTGAACGCCGAAAAAGTGAAAATACTCTTTTCGACTGACGGGGGAGTTACTTTTTCGCATACCTTAGCTACGGGCTTACCCAATAACGGGAAAGCTGAAATAAGCGTGCCTGATGCTATTAAAACGCAGCAAGGAAGGTTTATGGTGAAAGCTGAAGAGAACCTATTTTTGGCGGTGAATGCAGGGAATATCACCGTAAAAGAAGATGATGATATGGATAATGACGGTATACCTTCGCGTATGGATAACTGTCCGACTGTAGCCAACCCTGACCAAGCTGATGCTGATAATGACGGTGTAGGTGATGTTTGTGATGACGATATGGACGGTGATGGAATTTTAAATGTTTTGGATAACTGCCCTACCGTGTCTAACACTACCCAACAAGACACTGACAACGATGGTATAGGAGATGCTTGCGATAACGATATAGATGGAGATGGTTTCTTAAATGACCAAGATAATTGTCCTAATGTATACAATCCAGACCAAGCTGATTTAGACGATGACGGTATAGGCGACGCTTGTGATGACGATGTAGATGGCGACGGAATCCCGAATGCACAAGACCCACAGGTGGATTATGTGCTTATCTCCAACGCTTTTACCCCTAATGGCGATGGGGTGAATGATACTTATGTGATAGCGCGCGCTGAACGATACCCTAATAACACCCTGTATATATTCAATACCTTAGGGCAATTAGTCTACTCGGCTCACGGGTATAAGAACCAATGGGACGGAAAGAAATCTGATGGTACCTTAGTGCCACGAGGTTCGTATGTAGCTATTTTCAGCATTGACGGCAGTGAAAAGAACAAGAAACAACTTTGGATTTACATTAATTATTAAGAAGAGAAAAACACAGAATCCTATGAAAAAGATATTATTAAGTATGTTGGTAATAGGCACAAGTGCTTTGCACGCACAAGCTACAGACCCTACATACATTTTTTATCAACAACACGAAAACCTAATAAATCCAGCGGCAGTGGGAATGGAGTTTGGACACACTATTTCGGTGGATATACGCAACCAGTGGCGAGGAATGACCGAAGCCCCACAAACACAAACCCTTTTTACTACGCATCGTTTGAGTGACCGCGTGGGGTTAGGTTTTTCATTGGCAAGCAACAAAGTATTTATACAGAAACAAGCAGGCATTTACGCCGATTTCTCGTATGCAATACCCATTTCGTACAACTCGCGATTGATAGGAGGAATTAAATTTGGCGGTGATTTCTATAATATAGACGGAAGTGATATGACGTATTATAACGGCTTGTATAACCAATATTACCCTAATGGCACACGTATGCACCCTACTTATTATTACGACCCCTATTTGCAAACCATTTCAGGAAAGTTCCAGACTAACTTTGGGGCAGGGCTGTATTATGACCATCCTAACTTTTACGTAGGTTTTTCTATCCCGAATATGCTTGCTACCGATAGGGTGCGAATGGATAACGACCAAATGACTTCTTTAGCCGAAACGATGTACTTCTATACCATAGCAGGCTATTACTGGCGTCTTACTCCTGATTTCACTATTAAACCGCGTTTGCAGATGCGCTTAGCCAAAGGCGAATATCCCTCGACCGATATTACAGTAGCAGGAAACTTTTTGGAACGAGCAGAATTAGGGATTACTTATCGCACAGATAAAGCTGTGAATGCTTATGTGTTATTTAACATTCCTAACTATTATGTATCTATAGGCTATGGTTTTGAGAGCTATTTTCAAACCCATATGAATTTACAGTCGCGCAATTCTCACGAGTTTTTGGTGCAATTTAAATGGTAAGGCTAAGAGGTGAAAATGAAACAAAGAGTGTTATTATAATTCAGAATTTAAGTGTTTGAGTTGTTTTTGTTTCTAATTGTTAGTTTATATTGCCTTTACTCAAATATTGGAGCTTTGTAGTTACAATTTGCTCTTATCCTTTATTAGAAGAAATTATTATCAGAATGAAAAGAAGATTACTTATCAGTGTTTTTTTGCTTATCGCAGGAGCACTACAAGCTCAATCTATAGATCCTACGTACATATTTTATCAACAACACCAAAACTTGCTGAATCCAGCTGTAGTGGGTATGGAAAAGGGGCATACTATTTCAGCAGACATTCGTAACCAATGGCGAGGAATGAATGAAGCTCCTCAAACGCAAACTTTCTTTACCACTCACAAGGTAACTGACCGCGTGGGCTTAGGACTTTCAGTAACCAATAATAAAGTATTTATTCAGAAACAAACGGGTGTTTTTGGGGACTTTTCTTATAGAGTGCCTATAAACGAGCATTCTAATATTGTAGGAGGAATTAAGTTTGGAGGAGAGTTTTTTAATATTGATATAAGCCAAATACGCACATATAATCACTTGTACAATGCGGGACAGAATGCTACGCGCTACGACCCCTATTTGCAAGATATCTCGGGGAAGTTCCAATTCAACTTTGGGACTGGAGTTTATTATGAATTGCGTCACTTTTATGTAGGGCTATCTATCCCCAATATGCTCGCTTCTGATAAAGTGGGTATGGAAAATGATGTAATGACTTCCGTCGCTGAGAATATGTTGTATTATGCAATGGCGGGCTATCATTGGCACATTTCCTCTGATTTTACTCTAAAACCAAGTGTACAAATACGTCTTGCTAAAAAACAAGAAGCCTCAACAAACTTCACTGTAGCTACTGACTATTTAAACCGTGCTGAGGTAGGGCTTACCTATCGCACTGATAAGGCTTTTAGCTCTTATGTGCTCTTCAATATTCCGAATTATTATATATCAGTGGGATATGGTTTTGAAACCTACTTTCAAACACATCTCAATTTACAATCGCGTAACTCTCACGAGTTTTTGGTACAAGTGAAGTGGTAGTGTGAGCTGCACGAGCAATTATTTTACTGTATATTGTAGCGTAGTATACTGTGCCACCCGAAAACCTCCAAGAGGGTTCTCACGAGAATTTCCTTTGTTCACAATATTACCTATGGGGCGCGTAGGAATAGTAAACGGACCTTGTCCTTCTGATAGTCTTATAAGCATTTGCACAAATTCTTTGTATTGAGGGTGAATCCGATAAAGTGTAATACCAACTATGTCACCCTTGTTTAGTTTATCATTGTTCAATCCCGCCATCGAAAAGAAAAACTTATGGTTAGCTATATAGTTATCATCCAAAGTCCCGTAAGTAATTTTTTTACTGCTACTTTGTGTTAGTCTTACTAAATAAGCATTGGCTACACCATCACTAATACCGTCAAAGTAGAATTTTAACTCTATTCGGTCACCTAAAAAGCCTCCGTTTTCTTTCTGTACTATTTTGTCAGAAGGTATTATAGGAGCTTCAAGCATTTTGCTCTTAGCAGTATAGGTTTGTCCGTTGAGTTCTATGATAAGTTCATAGTCCTTGCCTAATTTAGGAGTGATACCTGCGGGAAATACATAACGGCTACCGCCTTTTAATGTAGCTACGTTATCAGTGGTAATGGTAGAAGTACCGTCCCATAACGAGAGTTGGTACTCTTGTGTCTGGGTTTGAGTATGTGCTTTGATTTTTACAATGGCATTATCAATAGCAGGTGAAGGCGTATCGCCAAAATAGGCTTCCGTATAACTGATGTCCACTACAGGATAGGCTTTTGTTTCTCCTTTCTTCCAATCGAGAGATGCATCAATCACTAACTTTTGAGGAGCAGAGTCCAATTTTAAATCTATGACCTCTTCACAAGAAGTTAAAGCTAAAGCACTGAGAAGTATAATATAAATATTTCTTATTTTCATAGTAAATAGAGGTTTAAGCATTAGAAACTAAAATTATAAGTTACACTGGGTATAATACCAAAAATAGAGAGTTTAACGGCTTCATTTTTATGGGTGTCTAAGTTCTCACGGAAGGAAACGCTTACAGCATTCTTGCGGTTGTACACGTTGTAAATACCGAATACCCATTCGCTTTTCCAACGCTTGTTTGGGCGTTGTGGTGTATAGGTAGCCGAAAGATCCAAACGGTGATAAGTAGGCAAGCGGTATTCGTTGCGTTTGCTATAGTCAGGAACACTCATTCCTAAGTAGTTATAACGCCCTATGGGGTAATTAGTAGGTAAGCCTGATTGAAAGTTAAATACAGCTCCGAATGTCCATTTAGCAGAGAGCTCATAGGTAGCCGTAATCGAAACATCGTGAGGTTTGTCGTAGGGGGCGCTATACCAGTCGCCGTAGTTGATACCTATTTCTTCAGAGGTACGTCCTTTAGTTTGCATTTCCGATTTTGAGAGCGTATAAGCTATCCACCCAGTGAGTTTACCGGTGTTTTTACGCAATAACAGTTCTAAACCATAAGCTCTGTTTTCCCCTGTTAGCAATACTTGTTCAATCGCTTCGTTAGCAATGAGGTTCGCACCGTCTATATAGTCTAAGCGATTTTTCACTTTCTTGTAATAAGTTTCAACCTCTATGCTGTATTTATCGTCCGAGAAGTTAGAAGCATAACCCAACGCCACTTGGTCAGCTAACTGTGGTTTGATAAACCCATCACTCGGTGCCCATACGTTCAAAGGCGAAGGCGAAGCTGTGTTAGAAATCAAATGTACATATTGAGCCGTACGCGCATAACTTGCTTTTATTGATTTATTATCGTTGAAAGCATAACTCATAGTAAAGCGCGGTTCGAAGTTAGAGTACAAATTTATGATACGGTTACTACCGTAGTACTTCGTCCCAATAGGAGTCGCTTTCTGATAGATTTGTCGGCTAGCGTTAAATATCACAGGGTTGTCATCTTTATACACATTTACAGTACGCTTTCCTAAGTGATAAAAATTACTGAAGCGCAAGCCGTATGATACTGTAAGAGCTTCTCCTAATTTCTGTTCGGCATCAGCATAGAATCCCAATTCAGCAGCATATTTATTGTCTAATATTTTTTCTTTAATAGTAGAAGCAGGAGAGGTAGGTACTATTTTACCAGGTTTGAAGGTATAATATAGTCCTTGAAAACCGTAGGTAAATTTAAACTTCTCTGATACATAGTTCTTGAAATCATATTTTAGGTTGAAATTCTCTATCCCTGAAGTCCATATCATATCAATCCAGTTAAAGTCAAACTTATAGTCGTAATTGCTATAAATAGCAGATAAATTAGAGAAGAGCTTCTCAGTAAATAAGTGATTCCAACGCAAATTCACTAAGGCATTACCATAAGCATTAGTAAGGTTATCGCTCAGTTTAAAAAAGTCCCTACCAAAGTAACCCGAAAGATACAACGCATTGTTTTGGTTCAGTTGGTAAGAGAGTTTTGTATTGAGGTCGTAAAAGTACATCGAATTTTCATTGTCGCTCAGTTTGAGGAAGAGATGAGCGTAAGAGGCGCGACCTCCTACTAAAAATGAGGCTTTGTCTTTCACTATAGGACCTTCCGCAAGTAATCGTGAAGAGAGCACCCCTATACCCCCTGTAGCTCCAAACTTGTTCTTGTTACCCTCTTTCTGATAAATATCCAAAACCGAAGCGATACGCCCACCATAGCGTGCTGGAATTCCTCCTTTGTAGAGTTTCATATCACGTATAGCATCAGCGTTGAAGACACTCAAAAAACCAAAGAGATGTGATGCGTTGAAAATCGTTGCTTCATCAAGAAGTACTAAATTCTGGTCGGCAGCACCTCCACGCACGTTAAATCCTGATGATGCTTCGCCTGCGTTGCTCACCCCTGGCATCTGCATCAGCGTTTTGATAATATCTACTTCACCTACCAATACAGGCAGTTTCTTCACCGTAGCGATAGGAATAGAAGCTACACTCATTTCAGGCTTGCGTACTGCTGTTTTCTGGGTTGTGGCATTTGCAGTTACGTCTACTCCTGTAAGCTGAATAGTCTCAGGCTTCAGTTTGTAATCTTTGCGGATATTCTTGTTTAATACTATAGTTTCTTGGTAAGTCCCATAGCCTATATACTCAATGGTAATGGTATATTTGCCTTCGGGCAAGGTAATAGAATAGAACCCGTACTCGTTGGTAGAGGTACCCGTGTGCAGTTCTTTGATGATAAAGTTTACCCCTAAGAGCTTTTCGCCGTTAGAAGCATCAGCAATCGAACCACTAAGGGTGTATTTGTGCTGTGCAAAAACAGCAGTTGTAGCTACTAAAAACAATAGTAGCAAACATTTTCTTTTCATATGTTACTGTTTTTATTTTTCGGTACAAAAGTATAAGACAAGATGTTTATAGCACTTATCTATTTCTTTTAATAAGTTATCAATTTTGTGTCTTTTTGAGTGCAAAGGTATAACAATATTGTGATTTATACAAAAAACTAATCAATGATTAGTGAAATAATAACCAACGCTTGATTGTTTTTTTATGAAACTTACAACTTCAAAAATCTACTAATTTACCAATTTAAAAAATACCTATCGTGCTACGACTGCTTGTGTGGCTCGCACTTTCTATTCACTCTTCCATACAAAAAGTCAGCAATTAGCTTTACACTAACTGCTGACTCTTATCTCATTTGTTAATTCATTAATTGTTTGTGCGACTCGCACCGACTCGCACTATTTTCCTTTACCACCGATAGCAGGGTCTTTCATTCCCTCTTCAATCATAGTGTAGAATTGGTCAAGCTTAGGCAATATCACAATACGAGTACGACGGTTTAAGGCACGTCCGTTAGCATCACCATTGCTTGCTAATGGCACGTAGTAGCTACGTCCGGCAGCGGTCATACGCTCAGGAGCAACTCCAAAGTCTTTTTGTAAAACACGTACAATCTCGGTAGCACGCATTACGCTCAAATCCCAGTTGTCACGAATACAACTTGTTTTGATGTTTACGTTATCGGTGTGTCCTTCCACCATAAACTCAAAGTCAGGTTTATTTTTAACCACTTTTGCAACTTTTTCAAGTACGCTCTTTGCGTTTTTAGAAATAGTGTAGCTACCACTGCTGAAAAGCATCTTATCAGAGATATTGATAAATACCACACCTTTTTCTACTTTGATGTCTACATCTTGGTCGTCTAAGTTACCCAACACTCCTTTGAGGCTTTGTACCAAGGCGAGGTTTATTGAGTCACGACGGGTAACAGCATCGCGCAAATTCTTGATAGTTAAATCTTTTTCACGCAAGCTTTCCAATGATTTTTCAAGGTTCTCAGCACCTTTTTGGGTAAGCGTAGTAAGGTTACCCATATTGTTGATGAGCTGCTGATTGTTTTCTTTGAGCAAGTCGTTCTGATTTTTCATACTCTCCAACTTGTGAGTCAAGTTGTTCTTTTCGTCTAAACACATATTGAGTTTTACGGTAGCAGTGTTTAGCAAATCCTCAGTCTGTTTGTTTCTTGCTTCTAATTCAGCATACTTCTTTTTGGATACGCACGATGTGGTAATTAATCCCAACACCGACATTGCGATAATAAATTTTTTCATATAGTTTATGTTTTAAAATTAATCAATAGGCAAATGTACGCCTTTTTTTATTATTGTGCAATAAAAATGCCAACTTTTCGTCTTATTTGCTTTTTGGCTTCTCTTTAGCCTTCTCTTTCCCTGCCTTATTCTCTTTTTTAAGCGACGGATTTGCAAGCAGATTTTCCTCCTCGTCTATCTCCTCAGGAGTCTTCATTCCCTTAATTTTCTTGGGTTTTATTTTCTTCTCCGCATCGCTAAAAATCTCTTCTTTACTGCGGATACGTTCATCACCTCGCCATATAAATTCCTTAAACTTGCGGTCGTTCACGTGTAATTTATCGTCTGGGTATAAATTCCCCGATGGTTGTGTAATAAACACCGTTTGTTGTATTTGCTGGTCTTTGTTTAAATAGAGCTTAATATGACTACAAGTCAGTTTGTTGATACCTACCAGCTCCTTAGCGTCGTTATACACGTAATAAATAGACTCGGTATTCTGCAAAAAGTCTATTTGTCGCAAAACATTTTTCTTGAATTTGCCATACAAGAACTTACCTTTCACTTGGTTATAGCCATCGCCCAAACTGTCTTTCTCTACCACCAGTGCGTTGTTAAACACTTTCAAAGAGTCCAATTGCTCGGTCTTCGTATTGGCAATCAGGTGAATATTGTCACCCGTCATTTGGCTTTCGCCCGTCCACGCTACAGGTTTGCCCACCATTTGGGTCAGCCCATTAGCCTCGTCAGAGTGAATCGAATCGCACTTGGCTTGCATATCACTTTTGAAAATACGAGCATCGGGGTAAGCGCGAATCACGCGGTGTTGCGGTTTGCCAGTAACCAAAATGCGCTTGCCGTGCATATACATCGAGTCTTTCTCCACTAATGTGATTACCACTGCCTTTTTGGTGATAAACATCGAATCTTTTGCCTTGTGAATTTCGCCGTAATGCCCTCTTACAAAGGTCTTGTTTACCGTGTCCGAAATGAAGATATTGTTAGAACCCGAAGAAAACTGACGGCGTTTATCAAAATACAAACTATCGCCCACCAAGGTTTTCAGGTCGTATTCTATCTTGGCGTGCTTCATAAAATAACCCAATTGTCGACGCGTATCGTAAAAACCTCGCTCGCAATACACTTTGTAGTCAGCGCCCACAATGGTAGTTTTGCCGTAAAAATAGGCGTTGCCCGAATTGTGATAATAGTCCAACACCTGCGAATTAACCGTAAAATCTCTATTGACAATCTTTACCGAATTGGTAAATTGGTTTTTCTTGGTCGTTACGTAATACTTTCCTGTTTTACTGGTGAGCTCATTTTCAGGGTCAGTAATTTTCCCGAAATTGTTGTAATAAGCCTCCTGAGAGTTGCGGTCGAAGAAGAGTTCTTGGGTTTCCAGCGTCATATTCCCATTGCGCAATAGCACGTTCTCGCGGGCTACAGCTGTTTTAGTATTCCCTTTATACGATACGTACTGACTGTTCATTTGTAGCGTGTCGCCTTGTTGTAACACTACATTGCCGTGTGCAATCACCTCGTTTTTCTCCTCGTAGAGCACAGCCAAATCGCACCACACGTCTAACCCTTGATGTCGAAACTGTACCCGTTGTCCGTCCGATTTAAAGATAGTAGCCCCAGGGTATTTCTCATTGTCAATCGTAAATTCCCCCCGTAGATAATTTCGATACGGCGGGTCTTGCTATTGTCATTCTGAGCCCAAAGGTTAGTACAAAAGGTTAATAAACAAGTGAATAATATATAGTAATACGTTTTTTTCATTCAAATTCATTCCAATGATGGTGCAAAGATACGAAAATAATCATAAATGCCAATACATCTATGCCCCACACATCAATTTTTATACCATTCTCTTCCAGTTCACAGCCTTTACGGTTTCTATATTTCTCCTTTTTCGTCTCTATATACTTTCGTTTCTCCATTCTTTACCCTTCGCCTAATTAACACTTTTTAACTCTTTAATCTTCGCTCTTAATCCCTCATTCTTAACTACTTATATACCCCTTCTATACCAATCGTCCAAGATTCGTATAAGCTTCCTATAAGCTTTCTATAAGCTAACTATACCATAACCCTATCTTCGATACTTTCCGATTCCCTCCGAGATTCTCCGATAACACACCTTTACAATCCCTTCATAACCTTATCCATTTCCTCATTCTCACATTTTCTCATTTTCTCATTCTCTCATTCACCATTAATTTAAATTTGGTGGTTGAGTATTAAATTCGTACCTTTGCACTCTATTATATCACGTAGCAAGTAAATGAACAATAACACCTCCTATCATACTCCTGTACTCTTAACGCAAAGCATTGAGGGACTGAATATCAAAGATAATGGCACTTATGTCGACGTTACCTTTGGTGGTGGAGGGCATTCGCGCGAAATCTTAAAGCACCTCGGTAAAAACGGACGCCTCTATGCGTTCGACCAAGATACCGACGCCCTTAATAATACCATCGATGATGAACGTTTTACTCTTATTCAGCAAAACTTTAAGTATCTGCGTCAGTATTTGCGTTTTTACGGAGTAACACAAGTAGATGGGGTTTTGGGTGATTTTGGGGTTTCCTCTCACCAGTTCGATGTAGCTGAGCGTGGTTTCTCTACTCGTTTTGAAGGTACACTCGATATGCGTATGAACCAGCAAGCTCCTCTTTCAGCCCAAGAAGTCGTCAATGAGTATGGCGAGATAGAACTCACTCATATCTTTTTTCAATATGGCGAACTGAAAAATGCCAAAGCGATAGCCCGTGCCATAATCAGTTACCGAGAGCAGAAGCCAATACGCTTAGGCAGTGAACTACAAGAAGCAGTAAAAGCTCTCTTGCCTAAATTTAAAGAGAACAAAGTGTTAGCACAAATCTATCAAGCCATTCGTATAGAGGTAAATGCCGAAATAGAAGCTTTGGAATCATTTTTGCTACAACTCCCTGCCGTAGTCAAGCCCCAAGGGCGTATCAGCCTTATCAGCTATCATTCACTCGAAGACCGCTGCGTAAAACGCTTCATTCGAGACGGACAGTTAGAAGGAGCTCCTGAGAAAGATTGGTATGGCAATGTGTCAGTACCCTTTAAAAAAGTAGGCGGTCTCATCACTCCTGATGATACTGAAATAGCACAAAACAGCCGTGCCCGTAGTGCGAAACTCCGTATCGCCGAACGTTTAAACTCATAACTGAAAAAAATGGGAAAAGCCACTGATGAAATAAAGAATATATTGCGAGGAAAATTTTTGGTAGAAGGTAAAGAAGCTACCCGAAATTGGTTCTTCATAAGCTTTCTTTTTGCTTTGGGAGTTATAATGATAGCCAGCTCACATATGGTAGACCGCAAAGTACACCAAATAGCTAAGCTCAACGACGAAGTAAATGAGCTCAAAAGTGAATTCGTCGATGTGCGTTCGCGTTTGCAGAAAGTGCGTTTGGAGTCTACGCTTTTAGAACAATTAGAAAGCAAAGGACTCAAACAACCCGAAAAACCACCACAAAAAATAAAGGCAATTGTAGAAGAATAATCTTTGAGATAATAGATAATACAAGTAGAAAGAAGCATTGGAAAAAAACGATAAAAAGATAACATCGCGCACTTATTTGGTAACCATTATGATGCTACTGATGATAGGTGTCATTGCGGTAAAGCTCATAAAAATACAAATTGACGGTGATGAGTATCGCGCCAAAGTAGACGAAACTACCTTGCGAGAAGCTGATATTATCCCCAGTCAAGGTAATTTGTATTCTGATGATGGTAGTTTGCTTGCCACTTCGGTAACTCGGTATGATATCCGTTGGGACGGTATTGCGCCTTCCAGAGCTAATTTCAATAGGTATGTAAAACCCCTCAGCGATTCGCTTTCGCGTATGTTTGGAAAACCCAATAGCTATTACTTAAATCTCTTTAAAAAAGAACGTAGCTTAAAGAATCGCTATATGCTCGTAGCCACTAATCTGGGTTATAGCGAGTACTCCCGAATCAAGAAATTCCCCCTCTTCAATAAAGGTCCTTATAAAGGCGGTATTATCGTCGAGCGCAATATAAAACGCGAATATCCATTAGGAGGTATTGCACACCGCAGTATCGGTTATGCCCGTACTGATGAAACAGGCTATACTACCCGTGTAGGTTTGGAAGGTGCTTATGCCAGCTATTTATTAGGAACCAAAGGTCGACGCGTAGAACAAAAAATAGCACAAGGACAGTGGAAACTTGCCAGTGGTTTTAATATCATCGAACCTAAGGACGGCTACGATGTAGTATCTACTATCAATATTAATATCCAAGATATCGCTCACCACGCTTTGCTTACACAACTTAAAAAATACAAAGCTCAGCACGGTTGTGTGATAGTAATGGAGGTGAATACAGGTGAGATAAAAGCTATTTCTAACTTAGAGCTGAATACTAGAAACGATACGTATTCTGAGCGTTATAACTTTGCTATTGGTGAAGCACACGAACCTGGTTCAGTCTTCAAACTAATGACGGTAGTAGCCGCTATGGAAGCCCGCAATATCGATACGACTTATGTAGTAGATATCAAGGAAGGAAAACAACAGTATTACGATAAGACTTTTCAAGACTCTCAACATAGGTTTACAGGAAATATAAGTCTCAACAAAGCTTTTTCGGTCTCTTCTAATGTCGGAATGACTGAACTAGTGCATAGTCTTTTTTCAAAATCTCCTTCTGATTTTACTACCAAGCTCATTCAAATGAACCTAAATCAACCCTTAGGCTTACCTATTTTAGGCGAAGGTATTCCCTATATTCCTACACCTCGCGACAAAATATGGAGTGGGGTAACGCTTGAGTCAATGGCAATAGGTTATTCCGTAAAACTTACTCCTTTGCAAAGCTTGGCTTTTTATAATGCAATTGCCAACGGAGGAGTAATGGTCAAACCTCGAATGATAAAAGAAGTAAAGGAATGGAATAAAACAGTAGAGAAGTTTAATGTAGAAATTGTCAATGGTAAAATATGTTCTAAACAAACTGCTGACCGTGCCAAGGGACTATTGGCTAATGTAGTAGAACGTTCCTACGGTTCAGGGCATCGTCTCCATTCTCCCGATTTCTCAATGGCAGGTAAAACAGGTACAGCCCGTAAGAACTATGCCAGTGCCGATAAGAGTAAACTTAGCTATATATCTTCATTTGCAGGGTTCTTTCCTGTCGATAACCCTAAATACTCTTGTATAGTGGTAATTCACGAACCCGATAAGAGTGTAGGTTTCTATGGTGCCGATGTATCAGGGCCTGTATTTAAGAGTATTGCTCATAAAATCTATACCAATTCGCTGTTGATAGATACGGTAGAAAACGTAGATAAAATATCAGCCAGTACTACTACAAACTACGAAGATTATTATGCCAAAGCTGCTAAGTACAAAACCATAATGCCCGACCTTAGCGGTATGAATGTAATGGACGCTGTTGCTCTCTTGGAGAATATGGGCTTACGAGTGAAATTCTCAGGTGAAGGTAAAGTAAGTGCACAATCAATTGCCAAAGGCACTAAAGTACCCCGCAATATAGTAGTAGTGTTACAATGTGGCAAATTAGAGAATTAGCTGACGTGCTAATATACTAATTTTACACTCTGCATTCTATTGTACATTTGTACCCTATAAACTCCAACCAGTCCTACTGGTCTGTATTATCCGATTTAAACTAACAACTAAAAAATAATGCTTTTTGATGATTGGAAAGACAAAGACCCTTTAGAAGTTTCTCCTACTTTACTTTGGGATTACGACCTCTCTACCTTTGATTGGGAGAAAGGAAAAGTAATAGTCATACAACGCATTGTAGAAAGGGGGTGGGACAACGATTTTTATGCCGCTATGCAATTATATGGGGGCTTAGAAGCGTTTATAGAAATAGTAAAACAAGTGCCTTACCTAAACGAAAAGGATATGAATTTCGTTTCAAAGGCATTTCAAATAGATTTAAACGATTTACAATGTTACAAGAACAAACAGTACCGGGAGCAACTTTTGAACTCCTGAAAATCTTGATGAAAGATGAGAAGCTGAATGAATTCTATTTAGCTGGAGGTACTGCTATTACCTTGTATTTAGGGCATCGCATCAGTATTGATTTAGATTTATTTTCGTTAGAAGATTTCGATAATACTGAATTAGAGTCTTATCTATCTCAGCAATATAACTTTCTTACTGACAATAAGGCTCGCAGTACTCTAAAAGGAAGTATAGAAGGGGTTAAAATAGACTTTATTACTTTTAATACTCCTTTGTGTGAACAGATACAAAACATAGGAGGTATAAGGCTATTCAGTTTGCAGGATATTATTGCAATGAAACTCTTAGCTATTGCCGATAATGGTACGCGGTTGAAAGATTTTATTGATATAGCCTATTTGTCAATGCGATTTTCTTTTGATGAGATGCTCTCATTTGTAGCTTATAAATTTCCTAATAAAAATCTACAAATATACCGAAAAGCTCTTTTGTTTCATAATGATATTTATTTTGATGTTCCTATTCAACTCACTGAAAAGAAATATCAATGGGGAAAGATAGCAAAACGTCTCAAAGAAATGGTTTCCTCTCCTAAGAAAGTTTTTGAACATTCGCCTTTGTAAAATGACACTGACAAATAGAAAATCGGCTAATTAACTAATTAACATTATGAACTTAAAAACATTACTTAAAAATATCACTATAAAAACTTCCCTTTATGTGGAAGATAAAGATATCACTTCCGTTTGCTTCGACTCCCGCAAGGCGGAAAAAGGAAGTATGTTTGTTGCCATCACGGGTACGCAATCTAACGGACACGAATACATAGACCAAGCTATACGCAGTGGTGCTACTGCTATCGTATGTGAGCAATTACCTCAACAACCTTTGCCTAATGTAAGCTATATAGTAGTTCCTAATACCCATAGTGTTTTAGCCTTGATTGCAGCTAACTTCTATGGCAATCCTTCCGAAAAACTTACCTTAGTAGGTGTAACGGGTACAAACGGCAAGACTACTATTGCTACGTTACTCTACCAATTGTTTAGAAAAGCAGGACAAAAAGCGGGGTTACTCTCCACAGTGGCGGTATACGTAGACGATCAGCGTTTTGAAGCTACTCACACCACCCCCGACCCTCTTCAACTGAATCATTATCTGCATTTAATGGTAGAACAAGGGGTGAAATACTGCTTTATGGAAGTCAGTTCGCACGGCATCGACCAGCATCGTACCGAAGGGCTACAGTTCGCAGGAGGTATCTTCACTAACCTCACCCGCGACCACCTCGACTATCACAAAACCTTTGCTGCTTATCGCGATGTGAAAAAACGCTTCTTTGATGCGTTACCCGTTACCGCTTTTGCCTTAGTAAACAACGATGATAAGAATGGGGCTTTTATGCTACAAAATACCAAAGCTCAAAAGAAAACATACGCACTCAAAACTCACGCAGATTATAAGGCATATATCATCGAGAGCAGATTTGACGGCTTGCTGTTGCGTATCAATCAGCACGAGGTATGGACAAAACTCATAGGTGAGTTCAATGCCTATAATCTTTTGGCGGTATATGCTACAGCTACTCTATTGGGTATTGACGAACTCGAAGCGCTTACTCTTATCAGTGCCATAGAACCTGTGGCAGGACGTTTTCAGTATGCAGTATCGGCTACGGGAGTGATTACCATAGTGGATTATGCTCATACCCCCGATGCTCTTGAAAACGTTCTGAAAACCATCAACGATATACGCACTCACAACGAAACCCTCACTACCGTAGTGGGCTGTGGAGGCAATCGCGATAAAGGTAAACGCCCTATAATGGCTGATATAGCTACAACCCTCAGCGATAATGTAATCCTCACTTCCGACAACCCGCGCAACGAAGAACCTGAGACGATTCTTTCCGAAATGGAACAAGGGGTACAGCCACAACAATTCCACAAAGTACAAACCATCACCGATCGTCGTCAGGCAATACAATCCGTTTGCAAGAACGCTCAAAAAGGTGATATTATCCTCATCGCCGGTAAGGGACACGAAACGTACCAAGAAATTAAAGGCATTAGACACCATTTCGACGACTTTGAAATCGTACGGGAATACTTGGAGCTTTATAAGAAATAAAAATAGGTTTTAAGAGGAAAGTTTTTAAGTGTTTACATCATTATAAAAATAAACTTTTCCAAGAATTTAAAGCTCTTGGAAAAGTTTATTATGCCACTACTTTGTTTTAATATTTAAATTGTGTATATTTATTTTCCTTATACGACGTTCATTAAGATAAAAAAAGCTCCAACTTGGTTGGAGCTTTTTTCGTGACCTCGACAGGATTCAAACCTGTAACCTTCTGAGCCGTAATCAGATGCGCTATTCAGTTGCGCCACGAGGCCATTGTTGTTCTTGTTTTACGGGTGCAAAGGTACGACCTTTTTTGAAACCTGCAAACTTTTTCACAACTTTTTCACAAATTATTTTCTTCTTACTTTACTTGCACTCTCCAGCCGAAGGGATCTTCAGCCTTGTTATACTGAATGTTAAGTATCGCTTGTTTAATTTTATCGGTGTACAATTCTGCAGGACGATTTACGCTGTAATCTTTGCCCTTATAGCCAAATCCAGATATAGGGCTAATCACCGCAGCCGTTCCACAACCAAATGCTTCTTTCAATTCACCTTTTTCAGCTGCTTCGATAAGTTCGGTTACTTTCACTGGGCGTACTTCGGTTTTGATACCTAATCTTTCGGCTACTGCAATGATACTTTTACGAGTTACTCCATCGAGAATACGCTCACTAGTAGGGCAAGTAACAAGGGTGTTACCAAAACGGAACCATAGGTTCATTGTACCTGCTTCTTCTAAGAATTGGTGAGTAGCATCATCTGTCCACATTACTTGTTGGTAACCTTCATTGGCAGCTTCCTGAGTAGGGAAAAACTGACCTGCGTAGTTACCTGCAGCTTTAGCAAAACCAAAACCACCATTAGCAGCACGGCTATAATAGTCCGCTATTTTTACTTTTACATCGCCTTTGTAATAAGCTTGTACAGGGGCAGTAATAATCATAAAGAGGTAGTTTTTAGCAGGAGCCGCTTGCACGCCAGCAGTAGTAGCAATCATAAATGGGCGCAAATAGAGAGCATTGCCAAATCCGGGTTTTATCCACTCACTATCAATATCTACAAGAGTACGGAGAGCTTGGTCAAACCATTCTTCAGGAAACTCAGGCATTGCCAAGCGTGAGCAGGATTTATTGATACGTTTGTAGTTTTCTTGCGGACGGAATAAAAAAACGTGTCCGTTGTCATCTTTATAAGCTTTCATTCCCTCAAAAACAGCTTGTCCGTAATGAAATACGCTTGCCGAAGGCTCAAGGGTTATAGGAGCATAAGGTTTGATGGTTGGGTTTTGCCACTGTCCATCTTTGTATTCACAGATGAACATATGGTCAGCAAAAGTTTTACCAAAACTCAGTTTTGAAAAGTCTATCTGGTTAATACGACTTTCTTTTACTTTTTCAATCTTTAAATTCATATTGTTTTAGTTTTTGATTTTGTCTAAATTTTTGTCAAAGGTACAAAATATTTTTTAACTTTGTCGCGTAAAACACAAAAATCTTTACCTATATTTTTCAACACACTAACTATTAAACGATTACTTGTTATCTTTTATCTTTTACCTGAATAATGACTCACGAACTTATAAAAACCTCCGATGGCTCTACCAGCCTTTATATTCCACAGTTGGACGAGACCTATCACTCAGTACACGGCGCGCTTCAAGAAACTCAGCACGTGTTTATCAAAAACGGACTGCAACTATTTGACCACCAAAGCATCTCTATCTTAGAAATTGGCTTTGGCACGGGGCTTAACGCTTTGGCTACTTACAAGGAACACGAATCTTTGCAACTGAATATTCGTTACGAAACGGTAGAAGCCTACCCACTTTCGTGTGACGAAGCCTCGCAAATGAACTTTCCACAGATGCTTAACGCTCCAGCACTCGTGCCCGTTTTTGAGCAGATGCACCGTTGTGAGTGGAACAAACTCATTACCCTATTACCCTCTTTTAGTTTCAAAAAGCGATTACAACGTTTTGAAACTATCAACGATACCGATACTTTCGACCTTATTTATTTCGATGCTTTTGGGGCGCAAGTGCAACCTGAATTGTGGCAAGAAGCTATTTTCCAACAAATGTACACCGCTCTCAAAACTGGAGGCTATTTGGTAACCTACGCCGCCAAAGGCTCTGTGCGTCGTGCAATGCAGGCTTGTGGCTTTACGGTCGAGCGATTGCCCGGACCGCCTATGAAAAGGGAAATGTTACGCGCTCACAAGGATTAAAGCCTATATGTCCGTTTTCTACATACAAAGGAAAAGGTATATTGTTTGTATACAGCGTTCCCGTGCCTAAGCCTTGGGGCATTGGGTTGCGAAGTGTGTACGTCCATTGTGCAATGGCATTGAGCCCTATATTGCTCTCCAAAGCCGATGTTACCCACCAACCTATACCCAATGTTTCGGAGAGGGTTATCCATTCTTCAGAACCTCTATAACCTCCTATAAGCGAAGGTTTTAAAATGATATACTGCGGTTGTATCTCTCTCAGAAGTCGTTGTTTTTCTTCCCTTGTAAATACCCCAATCAATTCCTCATCAAGGGCGATAGGCAGAGGTGTTTGCTCACATAGTTCAGACATCGCTTCCCACTGTCCTGCCCGTATAGGTTGCTCAATAGAGTGTAATTGCAAAGTAGCCAAGCGTTCTAAATACCTCAGTGCCTCAGTTGCTTGAAACGCACCATTAGCATCTACCCGTATTTCTATATCGTTTGCTGAAAACTCATTGCGCAAGGCTTTCAAGATACGGTATTCTTCTTCAAAGTCAATCGCTCCTATCTTCATTTTGATACAGCGAAAACCCTGAGCGAGTTTCTCTTTTATCTGCGTTTTCATAAAGTCTGGAGAGCCCATCCAAATGAGCCCATTAATAGGTATAGCGTCTTTTCCCTTCGTAAAGTTCGAAGGAAAGAGCTCGTACCAGTGTGGAGCTGCTACCGACCTAAATGCTTGTTCCACCCCAAATTGTATAGACGGAAAAGTCTTGAGCTCTTCTAATAAAGCCTTTTCTCCCAAGTGTAAGTGTTGTTCTACCCATTGCAATTTAGCCTTATAATCAGGTACGTCATCGGCACTAAGCCCACGAAAGAGGTTGCATTCTCCTATGCCTTTTTTGCCCTCTTGTTCTATTACTAAAAAGAAGGTTTCTTTGGAGGTAAGAACTCCTCTTGATGTCCCCGAAGGACGTTTAAAATTGAGAATGTGTTTAATCATAATTTGTCGATTTGATGCGAGCCACACGGGCAATTTGCTAATTTTCTAATTGCTAACTACTAATTTTCTATGGTTTTTATCTATTTGTATCAATTCGACTGTGGTATAAGTATCAGGCAAGTATTTTTCAACCTTTTCCGCCCATTCAATAAAACACCAATCGCCCGAATAGAGGTATTCTTCAAAACCAATATCAAAAGCTTCTTCCTCGTTTTTGATACGGTAAAAATCAAAATGGTAAATACGACTATCAGCACCTTCATAAGGGTTCACAAGGCTAAAAGTAGGACTGCTCACATTGTCGGTACTACCTAAGGCACGCGCCAAGGCTTTGATGAGTGTTGTTTTGCCAAATCCCATTCCTCCTCTGAAAATCACCACTTTGCAGTGTAAGTGAGGCAGAAGTTTTTTTGCAATTGTATCAATGTCCGCTAAAGTGTAGGTAAATTCCATAACGTTATTTTTGAGGGCAAAGGTAGCAAATAATTGCGAATGACCTCCGTTCGACATTGAAAAGAATTTTTAATGTTATATACAGAAATCTTAAAAAATCAAAAAATGGAAATTAATTAAATTATAGAAATTAAGTTATTTTTAACTATTGTATATCAAGTGTTTATGTATCATTTCTATATCAATCGTCCAACATTCGTCCATCATTCCTATATCCTTTCTATAAGCTAAATATAGGTTATCTTCTAAATAAAAAAGTTCTTTTTATTTTAAAAAATATTCTTTTTTTCTTTTTTGTTTTCAAAAACTTTCGTATCTTTGACCCGAAATTAGTAGTTGTTAATTGTTATTGTCAATTATTCATTGAATATGATATATATAGAATTATTAATCGTACTCCTCGCTATCTTTGTAGGAGCCAGAGTAGGAGGTATTGGGCTCGGTATCTTCGGTATGATAGGTTTAGGAATTCTGGTTTTTTGTTTCGGACTCAAACCTGGCGATCCGCCTATTGATGTAATGCTTATCATTGTAGCAGTTATTACAGCGGCTGCTACCTTGCAAGCAGCGGGAGGTTTAGATTATTTGGTGAAGGTAGCCGAGAAAATTCTGCGCAAAAATCCCGCTATGATTACTTTCTTGGCACCCGTAGTCTGCTACTTTTTTACTTTGTTTTCAGGTACAGGTCACATTGCCTATTCGCTTTTGCCTATCATCTCCGAAATTGCTACCGATAGCAAGGTACGCCCTGAGCGTCCGCTTTCTATATCGGTAATAGCTTCGCAACAGGCTATTACAGCCAGCCCTATTTCGGCAGCTACAGCCGCTTTACTTTCAGCTGAGCTCTTAGGTAGTAAAGGTATTACGTTAGGCAATATCCTGATGGTATGTATCCCCGCTACGCTCATAGGGGTGATTGTAGGCGCCATAGCCGTGAGTTTTATGGGCGTTCCTCTCGAAAAAGACCCTGAATACCAACGCCGTTTACGTGAAGGTCTTTTAGAAAAAGAAAGTCATACCGCTTCACAAATGACCAGTAAAGACTTGCAAAGAGCCAAAACGTCAGTGATTATTTTCCTTATAGGAGTCCTCTCTATCGTACTTTTTGGTTCTATTGATAGCCTCCGTCCATCTTTTGAAGTAGGAGGTGAGAAAGTACAGATGGGAATGACCCAACTCATCGAAATTATAATGATGTCTATTGCTGGCTTGATGATTATCTTTGCTCGAGTAGACATCAATAAAGCAGTAAAAGGTTCGGTATTTATTGCAGGTATGCAAGCCGTGATAGCTATTTTTGGGATTGCTTGGATGGGAGATACTTTTTTCAATGGCAATATTGAGTTCTTCAAAATGCACATCGAACAAATAGTTACTCAATATCCTTTCCTCTTTGCAGTAGCTCTTTTTGTAATGTCTGTTCTTTTATTTAGTCAAGCCGCTACGGTACGAACTCTTTATCCGTTAGGGATTGCCTTAGGCATTCACCCAATGGCAATGATAGCAATGTTCCCTGCGGTGAATGGCTATTTCTTTATCCCTAATTATCCTACCGTAGTAGCTGCTATCAATTTCGATAGAACAGGCACCACTCGCATAGGCAAGTACGTGCTGAACCACTCGTTCCAAATTCCTGGTTTTGTAGCTACTATTGTAGCCATTGCAGTAGGTTACCTAATAATTATGTTTATGTGAAATATCTAATTTCTAATTCTTAACTTTCCATTTAAAACTAATAACTAAAATTATATATGATAACATTGATGAAAAAAATTGCCCTCTCATTGCTCTTAATGATGACTGTGGCAGTCTTTGCACAACAAAAGCCAAAGATTCGTATTTTAGCTACTGGCGGTACTATCGCTGGAGTAAGTAAATCGAATACTGAAACCAACTATAAAGCTGGTGAGCTCGGTATTTACCAACTCTTGGAAGCAGTGCCCGAAGTGAAGAATATAGCCAATATAAGTGGTGAACAGATTGTGAAAATCGGTTCACAAGATATGAACGATGAGGTATGGCTCACCCTTGCCAAACGCATCAATCAGCTCTTAAATAAAGAAGGATATGATGGTGTGGTAATCACTCACGGTACCGATACAATGGAAGAAACTGCCTACTTCCTCAACCTTACCGTACACAGCAAAAAACCTGTGGTAATGGTAGGAGCAATGCGCCCTGCTACCGGTATGAGTGCCGATGGACCTCTAAACCTCTATAACGCAGTAGTAACTGCTGCCGATAAGAATGCTATGGGGCGTGGAGTAATGGTGTGTATGAACGATATTGTACTTGATGCCAAAGATGTGATTAAAACCAATACTACAGCTGTCGAAACTTTCCAAGGAGCTAACTATGGCAAATTGGCATATATTCACAACGGTAAGGTATTCTTTAATCGCACTCCTGAAAACAAACACACTTATCAATCTGTGTTTAATGTGGACAATCTTAAAGAATTGCCTAAAGTAGGTATTGTATACAGTTATTCTAACGTATCCGAATTGCCAATGAAAGCTTTTATGGACGCTAAATTTGATGGTATTGTACACGCAGGAGTAGGTAATGGTAACCTCTATCACACTATCTTCGATTTGGCAGTAAAAGCCAGAGAGCAAGGTATTCAGTTTGTGCGCTCTTCACGCGTACCTACAGGAGCTACTACCCTCGATGCCGAAGTAGATGATGCTAAATATCAATTTGTAGCTGCACAAGCACTCAACCCACAAAAAGCCCGCGTACTACTGATGTTGGCACTCACTAAAACTAAGGATTGGAAACAAATCCAAAAATATTTCAATGAATACTAAAACAAGTAAGAGATAATAAGTAACAAGTAAAAAGTAAAAAATGCCTCTTATCTCTTACCTCTTACCTTTTACCTTATTATGAAAAGAATATTATTGGCAATGAGCCTTCTGGTAGGAGGTGTTGCCACTGCACAACAAGATTTGCAAGACCAAATCAACCAATTGAGGGCAGAAATCGACCAGTTAAAAGCTAATGCTCCTGCGCCTTTACCTATGTCACAAGATGAAGAGGAAAACCCTATTCATAAGAAGTTTAATATGTACTTCAACTTTCAATCGAGCTTTGATCTTGAAAAAGTAAAAGACCAAGATATGACCGCTCAATTCAAAGCGCGCCAATTGCGATTGGAGGTTCGAGGTGATATTACCGACCGTATTTTCTATCGCTTCCGTCATCGTTTGAACAAATCAAATGCAGCGACTTCTTTGGATAATCTCGCCAAAGCTACCGATATGCTCTATGCAGGTTTCCGTTTAGACGATAAATGGACACTTACTGCAGGTAAAATGTGCCAAGCGTGGGGAGGTTTTGAGTTTGACCTAAACCCAATGAATATCTATGAATACTCTGATTTCGTAGACCATATGGATAATTTTATGTTAGGTGCGATGATTACTTATGCCCCTAATAAAAATCACGAGTTTAACTTCCAAATTACCGATGTGCGTAATGATAGTTTTGAAAAACTATACGCAGGAAGTAGCTTTGAAGCAAGCAAATCACCACTTACTTATATTTTTAACTGGAATGGTAGTTTCTTTGATAATAAATTGCAAACACGTTGGGGAGCAGGGATTCAGCAAGAAGCTAAAAATATAGCCAATTCGATGGTTATGTTGGGTACTAAGCTAAACTTACCTAAGTTTCAAGTCTTCTTCGATTATATGATGGCTTATGAAAACTTAGACCGTTTGCAATACGCTTCTGTTTATACCACAACTGTCGTAGCTGTTCCTGCTTATTTAGAAGATACATCCTATAATTCTTTTGTAGTAAAAGCCGAATACCAGCCTATTCCACAACTGAATATTTTTGCACAAGGAATGTATGAAATGGCTGATGTGAAAAATAGTAGTCTCCCTTCTGGGGCTTATAATAACAACTATCGTTCTTATGGCTATTATGCAGGGGTTGAATATTTGCCTTTTGAAAAGCAAGATTTGCGTTTCTTCTTGGCTTATATAGGGCGAGCATATGATTATGAACACCAACCGCTTTCTCCTATGTTAGATAAAAATAGAGTAAGTATTGGTTTGATGTACCGTATTAAGGCATTTTAGTGAATAGTGGATATAGCTGTTAAACATATTACATTACAACAATTCTCCACACCTGCACGTGTGGAGAATTATTGTGTATTTATATTTCGAGGAGAAGGAACTATTGCCGTAGATACGGTGCCCTATTCCTATGAAGGTAATACACTACTTTTTCTATCACCTTATCAATATTTTCAATGGGTAGAAGGCACTGCCAATGATAGCCTACTGTTGGAATTCCACGGTGATTTCTACTGTATTGAGTACCACAAAAAAGAAGTAGCCTGTAACGGACTCCTATTTAACGCTATCTTCTTGCATCCTCATATCAAGGTTACTGATAAACGTTTTGCTGAAATAATAACTCTTTTTGAACGTATAGAAGACGAAAGCAAAACGCCTTCCCTTTATTCAGAACCAGTACTCAAATCATACTTGCAACTTATTTTGGCTTTAGCAAGTAAAGAAAAAAGCCTATTATTAGAGCATACCTCTCTTAAAACTGAACATCATTTAGCTAACGACTTCCAAAAACTCTTAGAAAACCATTTTATTACAGAACGCAACGTGTCCTTTTATGCATCAGCATTATGCCTTACTCCCGATAGTTTTAGCAAGAAAATAAAAGCACTTTTAGGGAAAACACCCAATAAACTCATACAAGAACGTGTAGTGCTCGAAGCTAAAAAACTGCTTCATCTCACCTATAAATCCATTAAAGAAGTAGCCTTTGAACTCAACTTTGAAGATGAGTTTTATTTCAGTAGGTTTTTTAAGAAAAATGTAGGTCTCTCACCTAAACACTTCCGAAAAAAGGTGGGAATCTCTATCGTTGCCCAGCCTAAAACGGAAAAGTCTATGAAATAACCTTTTTTATCCATTCGAGATACAAAATAATGCCGTATCTTTGCCCCCGCAAATAAAAAGTTAATTTTAAATATTAAATCACTATGCAAAAATTATTATCATTTTTAGCCGATAGCGAACGTTGCTTTGTAAACTTTATCAGGGTCGCTATCTTTATTGTAATGGCTTGGATTGGTGGACTTAAAGTGTGCCAGTACGAAGCCGATGGTATTGTTCCCTTTGTAACGAATAGCCCGTTTATGAGTTTCTTCTACAACAATTCAGGCAAAACTGCCATTGATGAGAACGGCGTGACAGGTGAAGCAAACAAAGGTAAAGAAGTAGCCCAATACAAGCTACACAAGAATCCTGAAGGGAAGATGGTAAAAGCTAATATTGAATGGCATAAAGAGAACGGTACTTATGTGTTCTCATATGGCTTAGGGGCTTTTATTTGTTTGATAGGGTTGCTTACCTTATTGGGTATTTGGTCGCCTAAAATAGGGGTGATAGGAGGATTACTCACTTTTGGTATGAGTATAGTTACCCTCTCTTTTCTCATCACGACTCCTGAGGTGTATGTGCCTAACTTAGGTGGAGATATGCCTACGCCTGCTTACGGATTCCCTTATCTATCGGGAGCGGGACGTTTAGTATTGAAAGATATTATTATGTCGGCAGGTGGATTGATAGCAGCCTCGGAAGCTGCTCGCCGATTGCTAAAAAAGAATTAGAATTAGGAGAATATTAATTCTATCATCTAATTATAAGGGCTGTCTACCGCAAGGTAGACAGCCCTTTATATAATAAGTAAAGTGGGATTATTTATCTTCAAAAGTCCAATCGCCACGCACTTTAAGCACTTGTTCTATAATATCGCGCACAGCTCCCTGTCCGCCTTCAAGATGCGAAATGTAATCGGATACGGCTCTTACTTCGGGCACGGCATCTACGGGGCAAATAGCCAATCCTGCTCGTTTCATTGGGGGGATATCGGGCATATCGTCACCCATATAAAGTATTTGTTCTCTTTTAAGATGTTTCTCCTTTTGGTATTTCAGAAAGGTTTCGAGCTTTTGGTGACGGAGCATAAAGATATCTTTTACACCGAGGTTTTCGAAGCGTTTTTGTACGCCTACGTTACCTCCTCCTGTAATGATACATATGTTGTACCCTTTGGCGATAGCTGTTTTTACCGCAAATCCGTCCTTCATATTCATACTGCGCAATAGGTCGCCGTCGTTATTTACAAACACTTGAGTATTGGTAAATACGCCATCAACATCAAAAATAAAAGTTGTGATGTTCTTTAAACGTTCTTTATAGTTCTTTCTTTCCATAGGTGTTTATTATTGATTTTGTAATTATATTGTATATTTTTCGTTCATAACCTGCAAGCAAAGCCAAATGGTTAGCAATAGTTTGAGTGTCGCCACGTCGTGCAGGTCCTGTTTGTGCTTCGAGGGCGGGCATTGTTTGGAGTTTTTTGAAAGTATTTTTTAGCAAAGGTTCTAATATTTCAAAAGGAATGGCGTGTGCCTCGCATATTCTTTGACTGATAGCCACCAAATGATTGGTGAAATTATTAACGAAAACAGCCGATAGGTGCAGTATACTGCGTTGGTAGCTACTGAGCGGATACACTTTTGTAGAAAGCTTTTGGGCTAATGGGTATAGAAATTTTTCCATATCCTCAGTATGTTCAGCCTCTAAACAAAAAGGAATGCTTGAAAAATTGACCTGAGTGCTTTTTGAAAAGGATTGTAAAGGGTAAAACACGCCACGTCGGTTTTTGGGTGAGAGTACCTCCATAGGGGTATTGCCAGAGGTGTGCACAACCAATTGCCCTTCGAAAGGAAGAGAGGCTGAAACTTCACTAATAGCTTCGTCTTTCACGGCTATAATACATATATCGGTGGGTCGCAAGTCGGTAAGGCTGTGAATTTTATCTACCTGAAAATCACTAAACTCAGGACTGAACTCACTGCGGTTATACAATTGCCGAAGGTGCACCTCAGGGAGCTGATAGAGGGCTTTGGTGAGGTGATAAGCCACATTGCCTCCTCCTATGATACTAATATTAATAGCCATATTGACTGCAAAAAAAATGTTAAAAATTGCTTTTTCGCGAATATTCTTCAAAAAAAGACAAGGTTCTGTTTTTTCACCTCAAAAATACAAAAGGTTGATAATCAATGAATGTTTTTAGTTCTTATCTTTTACTTTACCTCTACTTTACTCGAACCTAAGACGAAGGTAAGACGAACCTAAGACGAACCTAAGGCGAAGGAAAGAGGGTATTAAGCTGAATATCAAACGGAAAAAAGCTGTTTTTAGTTTATTGAGAAAAAAATGTTAAAATTGCGTTTTTGGCGAAAAAAACGCAAAAAATAAATATCATATATTCAGTAAGGGCACAAAGGTAGGAAAATAAAAGCAAATGACAAATTTTATAGAAAAAGTATATAGATTCATTTATTTTGTATATATTTGCAAAAAAATAGGGCTCATTGTATTATCTGCTGGGCAGATATGAATGGAATAAAATACTTCTTTTGTTGATTTTCAACGAATAAGAAGATTAAGTATTAGTTAGATTGCCAATTGTAAAAAACGGATTGTCAATGAATTTATTTAGAAGATTATTTAAAAGAAATGATATAAAAAGTGAAGATGAAGCACGCAAGTTAAATGAACAGCTTCCTGCTGATGAGCAATTTGCGATGAATTTTACTAAAAATGGCGGAAAGTTTATTTATTGCACTACCGAAATACAGGTGCAAGAGGTTTTTCGGCATATACTGAAAGAGTTGGGCGTATATGTGAAGATGAGTAGTAATGCTTCTCACACTATTAAGACGATGTTTGAAGAACACACGCCATTGTTTACTGCTGATATCGAAACTTCGAACGTGTATTTGACGGATTGTGAGTATCTTATCACTACTTTGGGCGGGATTATGCTCTCTTCGCATCAGTTGAGGCATAAGAATATCAATGAATTACCTGAAATATTCATTGTCTTTGCCAAAACGAGTCAGATGGTGAGAGATATTCCCGAAGGAATGAGAGGTATAAAGAACAAATACCCGCAACAATTTCCTACGGGGCTCATTACACTACAAAGTTTTACTGATGACCCTGAGGAGAAAACTATCAACCATTACGGCACGAGTTCTAAGAGGACGTACCTGATACTCTTAGAAGATTTACCTATTGATAAATAATAATTTATGAACGAACTCTTCAAAAGAACCATTACAGGCTTTATTTATGTTTTTCTATTGCTATCGGCGATTATGCTCAATGCTGATGCTTTTGACTTCTTGTTCTTATCCTTTGGTATTATTTGTTTATTTGAGTTTAAAAGGCTTATCAGATTAAAGGAATTGCATATATTTTTGCTTTTTTTGTTGGTTTGGTGGCTGTTTATTCACTTAAAAACTTATCCTTTCTCGGTTTATATACTGCTTTTGGCTACTTTGCTTACTAATATATACCTCACGATGATGCTTTTCAACGAAAAAACGCCTATCCGCAAGCAAAGTAACAATACTAAACTGCTTATTAGCCTACTGTATATAGGAGGAGGTTGTATATTTATGCCTCTGATTTACAAATATGAGAATAATCCGAATCCTAATTATTTTTATCAGAATATATTCAACAACGAGTCGCAAATTACGATGATAGGACTGTTGTGTATTATATGGGCGAGTGATAGTTTTGCGTATCTTACAGGCAAAGCCTTTGGCAAACACAAGCTCTTTGAGCGCATTTCGCCTAAGAAAACTATTGAGGGTTTTGTGGGCGGACTCATAGGGGCGATGCTTATCGCTACGGCTATTTCGTATTACAGTGGCAGACCACTATGGCAATGGCTTATATTGGCAGTGATTTTGGTAGTTACCGGTGCGGTAGGCGACCTGGTAGAGTCTAGCTTTAAACGAACTGCTAAGGTAAAGGACAGCGGGACGATACTGCCAGGACACGGAGGTTTACTCGACCGCCTGGATAGCCTTATTTTTGCCTCGCCTTTTGCGTACTTAACGCTACTAATTTTTGACCTTTTTTAAAGGTAAGAGGTAAAAGGTAAAAGGTAAAAAAACAGAGGCGGATACAAATTTAAATAAAAAATAGAGAACTTGAAGTTTGTTATGTGAGTAGGAAAAAAGAAGAAAAGAAGAAAAGAATTTGAAAACTACTAATAAAAGACCAACAAAATGAGTAAAAGCATTGTAAGAGAAAAATCGAAAGATTTTGCAGTGAGGATTGTGCATTTATATCAATACTTGAAAGAAACGAAGAAAGAGTTTGTTATGTCCAAACAATTGTTGAGATCAGGGACAAGTGTTGGAGCAAACTTATCAGAACAAGAATTTGCTATTTCAGATGCTGATTATTTAAGTAAAACTAGTATTGCACTGAAAGAAGGAGCAGAGACAATTTATTGGTTAGAACTTTTGTTTAAAACAGAGTATTTAACAGAAAAAGAATATAATACAATTAATAATGATTGTAAAGAAATTGTAAGTATGCTTGTACAATCAGTTAAAACAAATAAAGAAAGACTCAATAGAGTTTAAGTTTTTACTTTTTATCTAAATAAGATGAAATTCTATAAATATCAAGGAACAGGGAATGATTTTGTGATGATAGACAATCGCAAAGGGGTATTTCCTAAAAATAACGAAACGCTTGTGGCACAATTGTGTCATAGGCGTTTTGGCATTGGAGCCGATGGATTAATATTGCTTGAGAACGACCCGCAGTATGATTTCCGTATGGTGTATTACAATTCTGACGGGCGTGAAAGTACGATGTGTGGCAATGGCGGGCGCTGTGTGGTGGCTTTTGCAAAACAATTGGGTATTATAGAACACGAAACACTATTTATAGCTGTAGATGGGGAACATCGTGCTACGATTGAAGGCGATAGCTACGTGCGCTTGCAAATGAAAAATGTAACTGAGGTAGAAGAACACAAAGGCTACGTATTCTTAAATACAGGGTCGCCTCACCACGTGCAGTGGGTGGAAGAGGTAGAAACCGTAGACGTGAAAAATGAAGGAGCTACTATACGCTATGGAGAACTTTATGCTGATAAAGGCGGTAGTAACGTGAATTTTGTGAGCAAAGGAGAGAAAGGCTTTAAAGTACGCACCTATGAGCGCGGAGTGGAAGATGAAACTTACTCTTGCGGTACAGGGGTTACAGCTGTAGCGATTGCTCTTTATCACATAGGAGAAACTGATGCACAACAGATTACCCTGCACACTCGAGGAGGTGACTTGCAAGTGGCTTTCGATAGGGTAGGAGAGGGGTATGAGAATATCTATTTGAGTGGTAGCACTCAATTTGTGTTTGAAGGAACGATAGACGAGTTAAAAGGTAAAGAATGATAAAGTTAAGAGCGTTAGAACCTGAGGATATAGATTTCTTGTATCAGTTAGAAAACGAAGAAACCTTGTGGGAGGTGAGCGACACCCAATTGCCTTTTGCCAAGCATTTGCTACAAGATTATATACGGAATGCCCAACAGGATATTTACGAAGCCAAGCAGTACCGCTATGTGATATCGCTTGACGAAGGAACGCCTATGGGCTGTATAGATTTATACGATTTTAGTCCGAAGCACCGTAGAGCAGCTGTGGGGATAGCTCTTTTGCCCGTCTATCGAGGGAAAGGTTATGCCAAAAAAGCCTTGCAACAGTTGATGGCTTATGCGCAACAATACTTAGACTTACACCAACTGATTGCTTATATCCCTGCGGATAATGAGGTGAGTATACGCCTTTTTGAGGGAGTAGGATTTAGTTGCAGTGGTGTACAAAAAGACTGGCTTTACAGTCAAGGAGTTTATAAAGATATGTTATTATACCAAAATATTTTCAGATAAGTCATAAAATGATACGAGATATTATCACTTATTTAGAGACTATTAACCCTATACTTGCTGCCTTATATGCTACCATTTTTACGTGGAGTGTAACAGCTTTGGGGGCTACAGTGGTATTCTTTTTTAAGAAAGAAAACAAGACCGTGTTAGATGGTATGTTAGGCTTTACAGGAGGGGTGATGCTGGCAGCCAGTGTGTGGAGTTTGATAATACCCTCAATTAATATGACGGGAGGTGAAGGTTTTATAAAGGTTCTTCCTGCTACGGTAGGGATATTTATGGGAGCACTTTTTCTTTACATATTAGATAAGTTATTACCACACTTTCACGCCAACTTCAAACAAACAGAAGGCATTAAAACCGATTGGCAAAAAACTACTTTGCTTATTTTAGCTATCACCTTGCACAACATTCCCGAAGGATTGGCGGTAGGGGTACTCTTTGGAGGAGTAGCCGCTGGTATTCCCGAAGCTTCTATTGCCGGAGCAGTAACTCTTGCCATTGGTATTGGGCTACAGAACTTTCCTGAAGGAATAGCCGTAGCGATGCCACTCAGACGTATGGGGGTGAGCAGGTGTAAGAGCTTTTTTTATGGGCAGCTTTCGGCTATTGTAGAGCCCATAGCAGGAGTATTGGGTGCCTTTGCAGTACTCTTTTTTACCCCGATACTTCCTTATGCCCTTGCTTTTGCGGCAGGAGCTATGATTTATGTGGTCATAGAAGAGGTAATACCTGAAGCCCAGCAAAATGAGAACACCGATGTTTCTACCATAGGCTTTTTAATAGGTTTTGTAGTGATGATGGCAATGGACGTGGTATTGGGCTAACAAATATTTCTTTACAGATGTTTGTGTGATACTGAAAAAAAGCATATATTTGCCCAGAAATAGAAGCAATGAGAAGAGTATTAAACATTAAATAATTTTAATATGCAAAGAGACATTGATATTTTTGAACTAATTGAAGACGAAAGAGAGCGCCAAGAGTTGGGGATTGAGCTCATCGCCTCCGAAAACTTTGTAAGCGACCAAGTAATGGAAGCCGCAGGGTCTGTACTTACTAACAAATACGCCGAAGGTTATCCCGGCAAGCGTTACTATGGTGGTTGTGAAGTGATTGACGAAATCGAACAAATAGCTATTGATCGCGCTAAAGCGCTTTTTGGTGCTAAATATGCCAATGTACAACCTCATAGCGGTTCGCAAGCTAATGCGGCAGTTTATGCTACTTGTCTTAAACCAGGTGATAAAATTCTCGGCTTTGACCTCTCACACGGTGGACACCTTACCCACGGCTCACCTGTGAATTTCTCAGGTAGGTTGTATGAGCCCGTATTTTATGGGGTAGAAAAGGAAACAGGAAGACTCAATTACAACAATATATTAGAAATAGCGGAACAAGAGCGCCCTAAAATGATAGTAGCAGGAGCTTCGGCGTATTCTCGTGATATCGATTTTAAATGCTTTAGGGAAATAGCCGATAAGGTAGGTGCTATTCTCTTTGCTGATATTGCACACCCTGCGGGGCTTATAGCCAAAGGACTCTTGAACGACCCTATCCCGTATTGTCATATTGTAACTACTACTACTCATAAAACACTGCGAGGGCCTCGAGGAGGACTTATCTTGATGGGTAAAGATTTTGAGAACCCTTTTGGTATAAAGACTCCTAAGGGAGAAGTGCGAATGATGTCGTCACTTATAGACAGTGCGGTATTCCCAGGTAACCAAGGAGGTCCTTTGGAACATATCATCGCAGCAAAAGCGGTTGCCTTTGGCGAAGCTCTTTCTGATGATTTTCTCTATTACGCTATACAAGTGCAAAAGAATGCGCGTAAATTAGCATCTGTACTTTTAGCAAAAGGTTATGATATCATCTCTAAGGGAACTGACAATCACTTAATGCTTATTGATTTGCGTAATAAAGATGTAAGCGGTAAAGAAGCAGAAGAAGCCCTTGGTAAAGCAGATATTACTGTGAACAAGAATATGGTGCCTTTTGATACTCGCTCGCCTTTTATAACCAGTGGTATTAGGGTAGGAGTATCAGCAATCACTACTCGTGGACTGAAAGAAGCTGATATGGAACGTATTGCCGACTTTATAGACCGTGCGATTACTAATCGAGATAATGACGAAGTGCTTGAAGAAATAGCAGAAGAAGTGAACAAGTTTATGGAAGATAGACCTTTGTTTGCATATTAGTAAATTAAAGGCTACTTATATAAAAAGTATAAACATAGGCTCTTACTAAGTTTTTAGGATTTAGTAGGAGCTTTTTTGTTGCAATACTTCGTAGACTGTAGGCGATACCCATATCTGCACCTTCAACCGGAACTAATGGTGCTAACAATGTGATTGACGTATTGCAAAACGATACTTCCCCGGAAAGTCTAAAAAGTCCAACTACTTTACTCACTTGCCTATCGTGCTACGACCTCTGGCAAAGATGATTATTGGTATTTTTGATATTACTGGTGGTAAGTTAAAAAAGTTAGTTGCTAATTGTGAATTATGAATTATTTATTATCTTTGCACCATCAAATTTGTTATAAAAGATAAAAACAACAAAGCAACGATGGAATCATCACAAGATGAAATGTCCTTTTTAGACCATTTGGAAGCCTTGCGCTGGCACTTGATACGTGCTATTATAGCTGTTTTAGCAGTGGGTGTGGTAGCGTTTGTGTGTAAGGATTTTATTTTCCAAATCATCTTTGCTCCTAAGAATGGCGATTTCTTTACTTACAGAATGTTCTGTAAGATAGGTCATCTTTTTGGATTTGAAAGTGCTTTTTGTGCCGAACAATTGCCTTTTACGATTCAAAGCCGTACAATGGCAGGGCAGTTTTCAGCTCATATCTGGACGTCTATTTGGACAGGAGTGATTCTCGCATTTCCTTATGTACTTTATGAAGTGTGGAAATTCATCAGTCCAGCACTCTATGAAAACGAACGCAAGCTGGCTCGTGGCTTTATTCTCATTGCTTCTTTGCTGTTTTTTATAGGAGTTTTGTTTGGCTATTATCTTATTACTCCACTATCAGTGAATTTCTTAGGGTCTTATTCAGTAAGTCCCGAAGTGAGAAACCAAATAGATTTAAACTCTTATATTTCGGTAGTACGCTCATCAGTCATTTCGTGTGGCATTATTTTTGAGCTACCTATTGTTGTTTATTTTCTTACCAAATTAGGAGTGATAACACCTGCTTTTATGCGAAAATATCGCCGGCACGCAGTCATTGTAGTGCTTATCATTGCAGCAATTATTACCCCTCCTGATGTAGTAAGCCAAATTATCGTGTCGATACCGATAATGCTCTTATACGAAATAAGTATTTTTATTTCAGCTTACGTTTTAAAAAAGAACAAAACAAGGTAATTTAATATTTTTAATGGATTGTAATACCTACTTACAGCACCTACCCAACGTGAAAACGTTGAAACAGCTTTGCAAAGGCGAAGCCGTATTAGATTGGATTATTTGTGGTCACGAGTTTGAAGTTTATCATACCTACTACAAAGTAAATGAAGAAGAATACGAAGGCTATGAAGCCCAATGGGGGCACGGCTTTGAAGATGAAGACGGTTCGTCGCTGTCGTTTTATTTTATTGATAAAGCCTGCTTAATCGTTCCCTCTTCGAGCGCCGAAGATAGCAAAGGGGGCGATAATCACGATTTCGAGAAGCGTATCCCGAAAGTGTTCTTGCCGTACTATCGTAAAAACTTTTCAGAAAGTGATATTCCTTTCGTGATATACTCTTTAGATGGCGAAACGTGGCAATGTGTAGAGAACTTCCCTGTGGAAGAACATATCGATAAGTTTGAGTATATTTCTACTGACCCTATGAAATACAAAGAATGGGCAGTAGAATATTTGGGCGACGAAGGCTTCTTGCAAGAAGTAATGAGCGAACAAACCATTACCGACCTTTACGAAGGGAAAGTGCTTACCGAAGAGATGGTGTACAGTATCGTAACCGAAGTGCACGATTGGGTAGATTTAGAAACAGAACTCAACGAAATGCCTTATCGCTTTTCGTTTTAAGATTATATGAAATTAGTAGTAAATAACATCATCAAAATATACAAAGGAAGAAAAGTAGTAAAAGGCGTTTCGCTGGAAGTAAACCAAGGCGAAATCGTAGGACTCTTGGGACCTAACGGAGCAGGAAAAACGACTTCCTTTTATATGATAGTGGGACTCATCAAGCCCAACGGTGGTACTATTTTTTTGGATAATACCGAAATTACCAGTTATCCGATGTACAAACGTGCTCAAAGCGGTATTGGATATTTGGCACAAGAGGCTTCGGTATTTAGAAAGCTGAGTATTGAGGACAATATCAAAAGTGTCCTACAACTCACCAAACTCTCTAAGGCAGAACAACAACGCAAAACCGATGAGCTGATAGAAGAGTTTGGCTTAGGACATATTCGTAAAAATCGTGGAGACTTGCTTTCAGGGGGAGAACGTCGTCGTACAGAAATTGCACGTGCTTTGGCTACCAGTCCGAAGTTTATCTTGCTCGACGAGCCTTTTGCAGGGGTAGACCCTATAGCGGTGGAAGATATCCAACGCATTGTAGCACAGCTCAAAGACAAGAATATAGGTATTCTCATCACCGACCACAATGTACAGGAAACACTAGCCATTACCGACCGCACTTATTTGATGTTCGAGGGAGGAATCCTCAAATCAGGGGTGCCTGAAGAATTGGCAGCTGATGAGATGGTAAGAAAAGTATACCTTGGAAGAAACTTTGAATTGAGACGCAAGAAAATATTAGAAGATTAGCCAATTAACAATAAAAAGAAATAACTAAAAACTATAATATAATGAAAAATTTAGTAGACCGTTTTATTAAGTATATAAAAATAGACTCTCAGTCCAACCCTGAGAGCGAAACAACTCCTAGCACCGAAAAACAATGGAATATGGCAAACCTATTGGTAGAAGAATTGAAAGCTATTGGTTTGCAAGACGTAACTGTAGATGAAAACGCCTACGTGATGGCTACGTTGCCATCGAATGTAGATTACCCAGTGCCTACCATTGGTTTTATTTCTCACTTCGATACATCACCTGACTTCTCTGGTGAAAACGTAAATCCACAGTTTATAGAAAATTATGATGGGGGAGATATCGTCCTCAACAAAGAACAAAACATAGTGTTATCACCTTCTTATTTTGAGGATTTGTTGCTCTATAAAGGCAATACCATTATCACAACCGATGGTACTACCCTTTTAGGAGCTGACGATAAGGCGGGGATTGCCGAAATCGTAACCGCTATGGAATACCTTGTGCAACACCCCGAAATCAAACACGGCAAAATACGCGTAGGCTTTACCCCTGATGAGGAAATAGGACGTGGAGCACATAAATTCGATGTGAAAAAATTCGCTGCCGACTGGGCTTATACAATGGACGGCGGACAAATAGGCGAACTTGAATATGAGAGTTTCAATGCAGCTGGGGCTAAAATTCACTTCAAAGGAAAGAACGTGCATCCTGGTACTGCCAAAAACAAAATGATAAACTCAATGCTCGTAGCTACTCAGTTTATCAATGCACTACCAGCCGATGAGATTCCAGCGCGCACCGAAGGTCGCGAAGGGTTCTACCACATTACCGATATTTCTGGAGATGTAGAAAATACGGTAGTACAGCTTATCATCCGCGACCACGACCGCGACCTTTTCAACAAACGCAAAGCCGTAGTACAGCAAATTGTAGACGACCTTAACAAGCAAATTCCTAATGTGGCAGTGGCCGAAATAAAAGACCAATACTACAATATGGGTGAAAAAATCAAACCTGTGATGCATATTGTGGAAGTAGCCGAACGTGCGATGAAAGAATTAGGTATTACTCCTATTACCAAACCTATCCGCGGTGGTACCGATGGTTCTCAACTTAGCTTTATGGGATTGCCTTGCCCTAATATCTTTGCAGGCGGACATAATTTCCACGGTAAATACGAATTTGTACCTGTAGAAAACCTCGAAAAAGCTACCGAAGTGATTATTCGCATTGCTGAATTAGTAGCAAAAAAATAATATAATTAGCCGATTTATCAATTAGCCAATGTGTTAATTGACAAATTGGCTAATTTGCTAATTTTTCATTAACCATTAATAATTAAAAAAATGCCTACAATATCACATAGAGCGCAAATATTGCCTCAGTCACCCATTAGAAAACTGACCCCTTACGCTGAAAAAGCAGCTAAGGAAGGGAAGACTATTTATCACCTCAATATCGGTCAGCCTGACATTAAAACCCCTGAAATAGCCGTACAAGCCGTAAAAGATTTTACCCCTAAGGTATTGGAATATACCAAAAGTGAGGGAATCGATTCTCTTAGAGAAAAGGTGGTGGAATACTACAAAAAACACGATATTAGGGTCAATAGCAATGATATTATCATCACTTGTGGAGGTTCTGAAGCTCTTACTTATGTAATTGCTACTGTTGCCAATGCCGATGATGAAATTATCATTCCAGAACCTTACTATGCGAACTATATTAGCTTTTCAGAAGCCTTTGATGCAGTGTGTGTGCCTATCACTTCTTCTTTTGATGATAACTTTGCCTTACCTCCTATAGAAGAGTTTGAGAAAAAGATAACTCCTAAAACCAAAGCTTTTCTCATTTGTAACCCCGGAAATCCTACAGGCTATTTGTATTCTAAAGAAGAAATCTTGCAATTGGCAGCAATAGCTAAAAAATACGATATTTTCCTTATTTTCGATGAGGTATACCGAGAGTTCGTGTACGATGGTGCTACCCATTATTCCATTATGCAAGTAGAAGGCATTGAACAAAATGCTATAATGATAGATTCGGTATCTAAACGTTTCAGTATGTGTGGAGCGCGCATCGGGTGGGTAGTCTCTAAGAATAAGGACGTGATGATGTCTGTTTTGAAGTTCGCTCAAGCCCGCTTGTCTCCTCCTACTTATTCACAAATAGGAGCCGAACGCGCTTTTGATGTACCCGAAACTTATTTTGAAGAGGTATTAAAGGAATATACTCAGCGTAGGAACGTGCTCATTGAAGAACTCCGAAAAGTAGAAGGTGTACGTGTATCGATGCCTAAGGGGGCTTTCTATTGTATAGCCGAATTGCCTGTAGAAAATGCAGAAGACTTCTGTATATGGCTTTTAGGCCATTTTTCAGTAAATAACGAAACGGTAATGTTAGCCCCTGCTGAAGGTTTTTATGCTACCGAAGGTTTAGGGTGCAACCAAGTGCGTATAGCTTATGTGCTCGAGAAGGAGAAGATAGTAAAAGCCATTCACATATTAGGTGAAGCTTTAAAGGAATACAACAAACATTAAGATTTAATGAAGATTTTATAAAACTAACTTTTAACACCTATTTTCTAATTCCTAATAAACTAAATAGTTATATTTTTTAGTGTTAAAAAAACACATAAAATTATTGCTATATCAAAAATATTTTGTACTTTTGAGGCGGAAAATTAAAAACAGACAATGTCAGTAAAAAAAATAGCAGTATTAACATCAGGAGGAGACGCTCCTGGTATGAACGCCGCCATTCGTTCAGTGGTACGTACTTGTGCATATCACAACATCGAAGTGGTAGGTGTATATCGTGGCTATCAGGGAATGATAGAAGGCGATTTCGAACCAATGAACGCTCGTAGCGTTCGCGATATTATCAACAGAGGGGGTACTATTTTAAAATCAGCCCGCTCTAAAGACTTTAGAACTCCTGAAGGGCGCAAAGTAGCCTATGAAAAATTAAAAGCAGCAGGAGTAGATTCTTTAGTAGTAATAGGAGGTGACGGCTCTTTTACCGGAGCACTCTTGTTCAACAAAGAATTTGGCTTCCCCGTAATGGGAATCCCTGGTACCATCGATAATGACATTTATGGTACTGATTTTACTTTAGGCTATGATACAGCTCTCAACACTGTAATTGAGGCTATCGACAAAATTAGAGATACAGCAAGCTCTCACAACCGCTTGTTCTTCATCGAAGTAATGGGGCGTGACGCAGGACACATCGCTCTCAACTCTGGAGTAGGAGCAGGAGCTGAAGAGATCTTGATCCCAGAAGAGAATATAGGACTTAAAAAACTACTTGAATCTTTGGAAAAAAGTCGTATGACTGGTAAAACTTCTAGCTTGGTAGTGGTTGCTGAAGGCGATAAAATAGGTAAAAACGTATTCGAACTTAAAGAATACGTAGAACAACATCACCCCGATTACGATGTGCGTGTATCTGTATTAGGGCATATGCAACGTGGAGGTGCTCCTTCTTGCTTCGACCGTGTATTGGCAAGCCGTATGGGGGTAAAAGCAGTAGAATCACTCCTTGAAGGAAAATCTAACTATATGGTAGGAATCCGCAATAATAAAATGGAACTCACTCCGCTTGAAAAAGCTATCAAAGGCAGTTCTAAAATAGATACGGAACTCCTCCGTGTAGCCGAAATAATGGCAACTTAGTAACGTAACAAACTTAAAATTAAATAACGAATAAATTAAATTTAACAGAATTATGTCAGTAAAAATTGGAATTAACGGTTTCGGACGTATTGGTCGTCTCGTATTCCGTGCTGCTTATGAAAGAGCCGACGTAGAAATCGTTGGTATTAACGATCTTTTGGATGTAGATTACATCGCTTACCTTTTGAAATACGATTCAGTTCACGGAACTTTTAAAGGTGATGTGAAAGTAGAAAATGGTCACTTAGTAGTAGATGGCAAAAAAGTGCGTATCACTGCTGAAAAAGACCCTAACAACCTTAAATGGAACGAAGTACACGCCGATGTAGTTGCTGAATGTACTGGTATCTTCACTACCTTAGAAAAAGCACAAGCTCACATCAATGCAGGGGCTAAAAAAGTAGTTATTTCTGCTCCATCAGCTGATGCTCCTATGTTTGTAATGGGTGTGAACCACAAATCAGTAAAACCTACTGATACTATCGTGTCTAACGCTTCTTGTACAACTAACTGCTTGGCGCCTATCGCTAAAGTATTGAACGATAACTTCGGTATCGAAGAAGCCCTAATGACTACAGTTCACGCTACAACTGCTACTCAGTTAACAGTAGACGGTCCTTCTAAAAAAGATTGGAGAGGTGGACGTTCAGCTCTTTGCAACATCATTCCTTCAACCACAGGTGCTGCTAAAGCTGTAGGTAAAGTAATTCCTGAACTCAACGGTAAACTTACTGGTATGGCATTCCGTGTGCCTACTGCCGATGTTTCAGTTGTTGATTTGACTTTCCGTACTAAAAAATCAACTACTTTAGAGGAAATCAACGCTGCTATGAAAAAAGCATCTGAAGGTGAATTGAAAGGTATCCTTGGATACACTGAAGATTTGGTTGTTTCTCAAGACTTCGTAGGTTGCAAAAATACATCTATTTTCGATGCTAAAGCTGGTATCGGCTTGAGTGCTAACTTCTTCAAAGTAGTTTCTTGGTACGATAATGAAACTGGTTATTCAAACAAATTAGTAGATTTAGCACAACACGTTGCTAAATTGTAATTCTTAAAGAAAGAAGGTGAGTTGCCTATGGGCATACTCACCTTTTTTAATAGTATTAAAAACAACTTAATAAAACCGAAACGATATGATTTTAATTGTAGACAGTGGTGCTACTAAGGCGGATTGGACTGCCTTAAATAGCAAAGGTGAAAAAATATTTTTTACGCAAACTTTAGGGTTGAACCCCGAAGTACTTACAGAAGAAATTCTTGTAGAGCGTATTACCACCAATTATCAATTGTTTGAAAATAGAAATTCAGTATCCGAAATTTATTTCTATGGTGCTGGTTGTGGTACTGAACGCATTCGTTACTTTGTAGAACGCAGTTTGGCAACTATCTTCAAAAATGCTAAAATAGATGTGAAAGAAGATACTTATGCAGCTGTGTTTGCCACTACAGCCCCTACTGATAAAGCTATTGTATGTATCTTAGGTACAGGTGCTAACTGCTCTTATTGGAATGGTAAAGAATTATACCAAGCAGTAGATTCATTAGGCTATATTTTGATGGACGAATCGAGTGGGAACTTTTATGGTAAACGATTGATTATCGACTATTACTTCAAGAAAATGCCATCAGACCTTGTACAAAAATTTGAAAACCAATATGAATTGGGCTCAGATGTGATTAAAAATCATTTGTACAAGATGCCAAATCCTAACAGTTACTTGGCTACTTTTGCGAAATTTGTAGTAGAAAATAAGAATCACGAATATTGCCGTGAGATGGTGAGAAAAGGTATGCAACTATTTGTAGACCACTGGATTTCTCAGTATGAAGACCGTTACGAAGTGCCTATCAACTTTGTAGGTAGTATTGCTTTCTTCCTCCAAGATATTTTGGAAGAAATATTGACAGAAAACAACCTTAAATTGGGTACAGTGCTAAGAAAACCAATTGATGGTTTGGTTGCTTTCCACGTAAACAAATTCTTTTAATAACGAATAAAAGATAAAATAAAAAAGACACTCACTATTGTGGGTGTCTTTTTTATTTTAGAACAGTCCGTAGAGGAGAGCATCTATTTTATTGATGATTTCACCTAAATCTTCAGGGTTGTTTACGAAATCAATGTTGTCTACTTCTATAATGAGTAGTTTCCCCTTGTCGTAACTTTTTATCCACTGTTCGTATCGCTGGTTGAGGCGGTTGAGATAGTCTATCGAGATTGTATTTTCGTAATCTCGACCGCGCTTTTGTATTTGGTTTACTAAGTTGGGTACTGAGCTTCTGAGGTAAATCAGTAGGTCTGGTGGGAGAACAAGGCGCTCCATCAGAGCGAATAGTGACTTGTAATTATCGAAATCACGAGAGCTCATCAGTCCCATTTCGTGTAAGTTAGGGGCAAAGATGTGAGCATCTTCGTAAATAGTGCGGTCTTGAATGATGTTATTTCCTTTCTCTCTAAAATCCAAAATCTGTCGGAAGCGACTGTTTAGAAAGTATATTTGTAAATTAAAACTCCAGCGCTCCATTTGGTGATAAAAATCATCTAAATAAGGGTTATCTACCACATCTTCGAAATGGGCTTCCCATTGGTAGTGTTTGGCTAATAGAGAGGTAAGGGTAGTTTTTCCAGCTCCTATATTTCCTGCAATTGCTATGTGCATTTTTAATTAGTTTTTTCAGCTTCCTCACGTAGACATTTAATCATAGAGGTGTTCTTGATTTCTTGTATTACGAAAGAGCTTTGAATGTTAGAGATAATTTCTAATTTAGATATTTTGTGTACTACAAATCTCTGATAATCCTCCATATCGTTGAGCATAACTTTTAGCAGAAAGTCGTAGCCTCCTGCCATATACGAGGCTTCTAACACTTCATCTAAAGTGCTTATATATTTTTCGAACTCATTAAATAATTCGGCACTATGCTTAAGAAGTTTTACTTGACAATAAGCTACCAATTTTTTTCCGAGAGCTTTAGGATTGGCTACCGCTACATATCTTTGAATTATTCCTAGTGATTCTAATCGTTTGATACGTTCGTGAACTGGAGTGATTGATAGGCTTACTTTTTCGGATAATTTTTTAATAGATTGTTTGCTATCTTGTTGTAATTCATCTAAAAGTGCTAAATCAATACGGTCTAATGCATACATACTTTTATAAATTTATTGGGGGTAAAATTAGAAAATATTTTTGATATAGCAGGGGAAAAGACAAAATATTTTTTCTGTTTTTTTATAAAAGGCTCATAATCATTATTATTTTTAGATGAATAATTGGGTTGCAAAAGGCTAAAACTATAGAAATATTTTCTGAGTAAAGTATATTTTACAGAATAGGTTATTTTCAATAATGGTTTGTATTGTCTTTAAATTGATTATCAATTGAATCAGCTTTGCCAAAGTGTGTGTCGCAAAAAGGACACATTAGAGTTTTTGGAAAGACACAGAATCATCGAAGGGAAACGAAGAATATCAAAAGATGATTGGAGGGGTTTTTGGTGAAAAAAGGGTGTAAGGAGGGTGAGGTTAGCTTATAGAGAGCTTATAGGAAGCTTATACGAATCTTGGACGATTGGTATAGAAAGGGTATATAAGTAATTGATTCATACTGTAATACAGCAAGACTAAAAATGCTAAAAACGGGGTTTCGAGGCGAAAGTAATGGAAAGGTAAAATGAGAATAGAGCGATGGTTTGGTAATTGCCGACAACCCCAATGAGGGTGAATTGTAGCAATGAAAATATAAGATTTTACATTTAATTTTGCTCATTTCGTTTAATTATTGTAGCTTTGCCACTGCTATTAAAACAATATTACATTTAAGATGAACGAAATAGACTACAAATTTGTACATAAAGATTTTAGAATCAATGGATTTCCTATAGATAGAGAACGACTTATTATCTTGGCGGTAGCCTACGTGAAAGATGGTTTGCCTTACCGCAAATCGGTGGGGAGGTTTCTTTTGGATTGGCTTGACGACAGGGATTATATAGAAGCGACAACCTCTGGTTCTACTGGCATTCCTAAGCAAATTCACCTTAAGAAACAAGGTATGGTTAATTCGGCTTTGGCTACGGGTGAATACCTTAATCTTTCACCTAAGAATCGTGCTTTGTTGTGTTTGCCAGCTGACTTTATTGCAGGTAAGATGATGCTTATTCGCGCCATTATTTTAGGTTTACACCTTGATATTATTCGCCCTTCGTCTATGCCTTTATCGCTTACCAGTAAGGATTATGATTTTTGTGCAATGATACCTTTGCAAGCGGCGAAATCTCTTACTGATTTACCTCGTGTGAAGAAGGTAATATTAGGAGGAGCTTCTATTGATGGAGAATTAGAGGCTAAATTGCAGAATATTCCCACAGAAGTGTATTCGTCTTACGGAATGACTGAAACTATTTCGCATATTGCGATGCGCAGGGTAAATCACACGATGGAGCACGAAACTACCTATAAAGCAATGCCTAATGTTACGTTTACCCAAGACGACCGCAATTGTTTGGTAATAAATGCACCTTTGATTGCTGACCACCCTGTGATTACTAATGATATTGTAAATCTCATATCGCATAGTGAATTTGAGTGGTTAGGGCGTTTTGACAATATTATCAATTCGGGAGGCTTTAAAGTCTTTCCAGAAAGTGTAGAGCACAAGATTAAGAAGTACATCAAAGGTGATTACTTTATTACTAAAGAACCTGATGATGAATTAGGACAACGAGCAGTGCTTTACGTACAGGGTGAGGAGAAGGATTACCCTACTTTGGCACACGATATTTATATGGATAAAGATATACTGAAATACGAAGTGCCTCGCCAAATCTATTTCGTTCCTAAGTTTGTGTATACCGATAATCAAAAGCTAAGAAGGGACGAAACGGTTAAGAAATACAAGAAATAAGATGAAACTCAAGAGATTTATCCCTTATATATTGCCTTATAAGAAACAGGCAATACTGAACATATTTTTCAATATTCTTTATTCACTCTTTAGTGCACTTTCGTTTGTGGCACTTATCCCGATGCTTGATGTACTTTTTGGCAAAGCGCAAACAGTAGCTGAAGCTCCTGTATATTCGGGTAATTTGTTGGATTTAGGGAGTTATGGTAAAGCCTACTTAAACTACAAAGTAGGAATTCTTGCGGGAGAAAATACTATTTGGGCTCTTGGAATAGTGATTGCTTTGGTAATTTCACTCTTCTTGCTGAAGAATATGTTTAGCTATTTAGCTTCTTTTTTCATCACTTACCTTCGCAATGGTGTATTACGCGATTTGCGTGATGCACTTTACAAAAAAGTTGTAAGCCAACCGATAGCATTTTTCTCAGAACAACGCAAAGGCGATATTATGTCGCGTATGGTAGGTGATGTAAACGAAGTACAATACTCATTGCTCTCGGGATTGGAGGCTTTTGTGAGAGAACCTCTTACTATTCTCTTTTCTATTTTGGTGATGCTAGGTATTAGCGTGAAACTCACAGTATTTACCTTTGTATTTATTCCTATTGCAGCAGCAGTAATTTCGAGGATAGGCAAATCACTAAAAAAGAATTCAATAGCTTTACAACAAGAACAAGGGCGATTTCTTTCGCTCATAGAAGAGACTATAGGAGGATTGCGCATTATAAAGGCATTTAATGCTGAGGGTATTTTCTCTAAGAAATTTAAGGAATCTAGCAATACTTTTAACCGATTGAGCAATAAGGTAATGAACCGTCAGAACTTAGGGTCGCCAATGAGTGAGTTTCTCGGTATCCTGATGATTGCTATTTTGCTGTGGTTTGGAGGCTCGTTAGTTTTGGTAGATAAAACATTAGAGGGCACTCAATTCATTGCCTTTATGGGATTGGCGTACAATATTCTCACTCCCGCAAAGGCTATCAGTAAGGCATCATACGATATGCGAAAAGGGAATGCAGCAGCCGAACGTATTTTGGAAATTCTTGATTACGAGAATCCTATTAAAGAGTGTGAAAATCCTGTTGTAATTTCTGATTTTACCACTGCTGTAGCTCTGAAAGATATTACTTTTGCGTATGCTGAACTGCCCGTACTCAGTCATTTTTCTTTGGAAATACCTAAAGGAAAGACAATTGCCTTAGTAGGACAATCGGGGAGTGGCAAGAGTACTATTGCTAATCTTATCACTCGTTTTTACGATGTAAATCACGGAGAGGTACTTATCGATGGGGTGAATGTAAAAGATATGCAAACTGCCTCCTTGCGAAAGCTCATAGGGGTGGTGTCACAAGATTCTATTCTTTTTAATGATACGGTAAAGAACAATCTGCTGATAGGAAAGCCCGATGCTACTGATGAAGAACTAGTGACAGCGGCTAAAATAGCCAATGCTTATGAATTTATAAAAGACCTTCCCAAGGGTTTCGATACCAACATAGGCGATGCAGGTAGTAAACTGAGTGGCGGGCAAAAACAACGCCTTAGTATTGCTCGTGCAGTACTGAAAAACCCACCTATAATGGTACTCGATGAGGCAACTTCGGCACTTGATACTGAAAGCGAACGTTTGGTACAGAATGCCTTAGAAAATATGATGAAGAACCGCACTTCGGTAGTGATTGCACACCGCCTTTCAACAATCCAAAATGCTGACCAAATAGTAGTAATGCAAAAAGGGCAAATAGTAGAGCAGGGTACCCATACTGAACTGATACAAAAGAACGGTATGTATAAAAAGTTAGTGGAAATGCAATCGTTTGAGCAATAAGCTTAGGGTATAGGTGCGAGTCGCACGGTCAGATAAACAAAAGACGAACAAAAGACGAACAAAAGACGAACAAAAGACGAACAATGAACGAACAATGAACGAACAATGAACGAACCTAAACCGAAGAAAAGGCGGATAATAAAACAACTACAAACAGATATTTATACTTACATATTTAGAACTTTAGCAAGAAGAGAAGAGTGTTTTTACTTTTTTCGTACCTTTGCCCAAATTATAAATTATAAACGAACAAAAACTAATGAAGAATTTTATAGAAGAATTGCGTTGGCGTGGTATGATTCAGGATATAATGCCTGAAACGGAACAACACCTTATGGAAGGATTACGCGCCGCTTATGTGGGGTTTGACCCTACAGCCGATTCGTTACATATCGGGAACTTAGTGAGCGTGATGATGTTGCGCCATTTCCAAAATTGCGGTCATAAACCTTATGCACTCGTAGGAGGTGCAACAGGTATGATAGGTGACCCTTCAGGTAAATCGGTAGAACGCAATTTGCTCACCGAAGAAGTATTAGCACACAATATAGCAGGTATCAAAAAACAATTGGCAAAGTTTCTTGATTTTGAAAGCACTGCACCTAATCGTGCTGAACTCGTGAATAACTACGATTGGATGAAAGAGTTCTCATTCCTTTCATTCATTCGCGATATCGGTAAACACATCACCGTAAATTATATGATGGCTAAGGATTCAGTAAAAAAACGCTTCGACCCTAATGAAAATACTGATGGGATGTCGTTTACTGAGTTCTCATACCAACTCTTGCAAGGTTATGACTTTTTGCATCTCTATCGTGAGAAAAACCTCACCTTGCAAATGGGTGGCTCTGACCAATGGGGAAACATTACCACAGGTACTGAGCTCATTCGCCGTATAGCAGGAGGGAAGGCGTATGCCCTTACTTGTCCGCTGATTACTAAAGCCGATGGTACTAAATTCGGTAAGAGTGAAGGAGGTAACGTATGGCTCGACCCTGAGAAAACTTCACCTTACAAGTTCTTCCAATATTGGATTAATACTTCCGATGCCGATGCCGAACGCTATATTAAAATCTTTACAATGCTCAGCAAAGAGGAAATCAATAGTCTCATCGCACAGCACACCGAGGCACCTCACTTGCGTGTATTGCAAAACAAATTGGCAGAAGAACTCACCCTATTAGTACACGGACGCGAAGAGCTTGAGAAAGCTAAAAAAGCATCACAAATCCTCTTTGGTAACTCTACTTCTGCCGATTTGCGTACTTTAGACGAGAAAACTTTCTTAGAAGTGTTTGACGGCGTACCTCAAGCCGAAGTAAGTGCCGCCGATATTACTGGTGGACTTGATATGATTGCCATTCTTTCAGCAAAAACGGGCTTCATTAGTTCTAACTCCGAAGCACGTCGTGCCTTGAAAGAGAACTCTATTTCCGTAAATAAAGAGAAAGTAGGTGAAGACTATCAAATAGGGGAAAAAGACCTTGTAGATGAGAAATTTATCTTATTACAACGTGGAAAGAAAAACTACTTTATAGTGAAGAAAGTGTAGCTCTCTATAATATTCAACTTTGCCAAAGGTACTAGCCGTGCAGACAGAAAAACTTTGGCAAAGTTTTTAACTTCTAGCTCTTAACGATGAAACTCCTCTTACTCTTTATTTTATGCTTCTTACTTATCGCTTGTAAAACAGTAGATATGACTGTGCTAAACGATGTGCCTTTTTGGTATACCAACAACAAAAGGCAGTAGTAAAAAGCTTTCGGTTGCATTTTTTAAAAATAGATACAAATAGACAATCAATGAAAGTAAGCACCCAAGAAAAGAAACACCCTAATCTTCTTCTATTATATGTACCCCAAAGAGATTACTAAAAATCTCTTTTACTTTTATAAAATCACTTTGTCGTACGGCTAAATGTAGCACGCAGTTTTCGGTGAGCAGTTGATGAGTGATGGTGAGGTTCTGCTCTTTTACTACCCGCATTACTTTGTTCATCAGTGGATATTCAAAACTGATGATAAGTTCCTCGGTAATGAGCTTTTCTACAATTTCTACTTCTTGCAAGGTGAGTTGAGCAGTAGTTTTGTAAGCCTGCACCAATCCGCCTACCCCTAATTTAATCCCTCCGAAATAACGCACTACTACCACCAGTACGTTAGTAAGCTCAAATGACTGTATTTGCCCATAAATAGGAATCCCTGCTGTATTGTTAGGTTCACCGTCGTCGTTAGTGCGATAACGCTGGGTAGTGCCATATCCCAACTGCCACGCATAACACCAATGCCGTGCCGAGAAATGTGCTTTCTTCACAGCTTCGAGATGCACCTTTATCTCCTCTTCAGAAGTAATCGGGAAAGCATAGCCTAAAAACTTACTGCTTTTCTCCTTAAAAATCACCTCTTCTACCGAGGTTGCTATGGTTTTGTAGGTATCCAAATCAGCTAATTATTGAAAGGTATATTTCACTGAAAGTCCTGTGCGAATAGTCGTCATTGGGAAGGCAGTTGAGATAGCCGATTTAGAGAAATTGTATTGGAAATAATACGATGCCAAAAGGTTACGAGTAAGAGCATATTCGGCAGTGAGGTTACCCAACCACGAGGTTTGTCCTGCCGTTACTTGGTTGTTGAATATTTCCATATTGCGTATTACCGTAAACTCATTGAGGTAGGAAAGAGTGCCTTTCAGTACCAAATCGCTCTTCAAGGTAGTAAGATTACCATTTACTCGGGTAACAAAGCGCAAATCTTTAAATCGGTATCCTACCCCGAATTTGTATTCGCGTTTGAGAATCTCAGTTAGGTAATCATTATCTAAACTGATAGAAATAGTACGGTCTCGGTTGAATTCTGCCAAGAAGCTCATAGAGTTTTTGAATTCCATATCTGCCCTAATAAGCGGATTGAATTGCTCAGCGAGCGTAACAGTAGAATAGAGTTTCTCATTGAGAAAATCACCTGCTACGTTCGTTTTATTAGGGTTAGCCGGTTCATATTCTAAGTTAGTGCGAAACTCACTAAGCGAGTAGCTAGCACGATAACCGTGTGCCAATGAGAAACGACGGAAAGTATTCTTGATAAACTCTACGCGCATTAGTCCGGTATAGCGTATATTCCATTCAGGGATAGGAATATTCTTGAAAGCGTCAAGCGATACGCCACTGGCGCTACTTCCTGAATAGGCTGCAAAGAAAGCAGGTATCATCACTGCTTGGCTCTTTTTGCTATAACCTATAGGGTAACCTTCTGCATCTACGCTACCTGGATTCAAACCGCGCGCCTCAGCCAAACGACGTGCTACGGTAAGTCGGTTTTCTTTGAAACGTTCAAAGGCTTCCGACTTGTATTCATCAATCTTATTAAAGGTAGTAGCTATCAAGTTGGTAGAGATATTGAAGCTACCTACTTGGTTACCTACTAATGGATTATAAACAAAGTTCCGCACTTCAAAGGTTTCAGTATAGTTCTCGGTATACTGACGATTAGCCTTTAAATTGATTTGCAAATCAGGAACAGGTTGCAAATTAGCCGTAAGCAATAGTTGTCTTTCTTGTGATTTGATGTATTGGTCGTTGAAATCAGGAAACTCAGTAAGGTAACCGCGTTTTGCCATCTCGTAACGCAAGTCAGTTTGGTCGCCAAACATAAAGCCTGCCGATGGTTTAAAGGTGCCTAAGAAGCCTACTTGTTGCGTATATCCTGGTATGGTGCGAGCATTGGTAACTGAGTAGTTCACTCCTACTGTTTTGAGCATTGTCAAGAAAGTTTTAGCTACACTGGCTTTTTCTCCTCTTGGAGTAGCTTTTACGCCTAAGTAACGATACAGCTGGTCGAAAGTAAGGTTTGCTGTAAAGTTATGCGTATTGCCGTTTTGCAAGGTGTTTACTTCTTGGCGTGCCAATTGTAAGAGAGTTTGTGAACCGCGCTGATAATCGAAATCACCAGAATAAGTATAGTTAGCTTTCATAAATTCAAAGAAAGGAAACTTACTAAAAGGCAAATCGTAGTTCACTTGGAACTTCGAGAAGAAGTGGTCTGGAGTTCCTAAATCCCAGAAATCTGACCAAAGTGATACTTCTTTATTAATGCCTGATATATCGCCATTGCCATCGTACACATAGTAGTTGCGAATGATACTGTTATTAGTAGCGTTGAAGTTCAATCGCAATGATTTAGTCAAATTGTAGTTGATAGCGTATTGGTGATTCATCTGGTAATTGCGCTGTTGTAGCTCAGGGAGTGCTTTTTGCTGATTTGCATTCACACCATCAAAATGTACATCGCGGAACAATTGCTTGGTAAAAGAACGATTGATATCAGTAGTGAACATAATGCTGGTAGGCAGAATGTTCAAGTTTACATCTGCTAACCATTGCCAATAGCGCTTATTAGCAAACTTACTACTTTTCTTGAAAGGCTCTACGGCAGTAGGTTTGAAAGTATAGTTGTACATAAAGCCTGCGCGCACTTGTTGTTCATCTTCGTAACGCAACTCGTAATCGCGGTGGTTCTTCTCGTTGTAAGCGTAGTTAAAAGTAAAGTTCTCTATGTTGTAAATACGGTTTTTCTGTCCTTCGCCTAAGTTTTTCTTCACCCCGATGAGGTTAATACCGCGTCTTAGTGTATAATCTTCCGCTTGTTCTTTAATAATTTCTCGCTCGCGTGCGTTTTGTGCTACGTCCAATCGGTCTTCTAATTTGATGTCTTGATATACGGGGTCGTACTCTGGGGTCGAGAGTTTCTGCGAGTGATTCAAACCTACTGGTATTTGCATATTCCACTTAGGAGGGAGCAGTTTTCCCGCATTGATGTTCATCATTACATCGTATTCGCGGGTACTTTCTAAGGCGCGCTGATTAGGAGCTTGGTCTACCGCTCCAAAACCTACGGTATGCATACGTCCTGTAGCCGAGATGTTCATTAGTTCAGAGGCATTCGCATCAAGAGAGCCTACGGCTGCCCAACCGCCGTGGTTTTCCAATTCGGCTACACGCAATTCGTTGAACCAATATTCCCCACTCAGTCCATTACTGCCCGATACGTTTTTCACCCCTATCATTACGGCTCTTACACTACCGAGCGATGGATTCCCTTTGATTACATAACGGTTTTGTCCCGCTACGTGTGGCGCACTCTCAGGTACTACATTGAAGTTTGCATCGTAGTATACCGCATCACTCATTGTTTGGTTGCGTATGCTTATAGCTTTTAACTTGGTGAGCACGTCCATTGGGATAACCAATTGGTTGTTTTGCGGCCATATCAGTTGCTCTGTCGAAGCACCCGCAGGCGTTACCTGTAAGGGTACTTCCACTTGATAATAGTTGTCGTTAAAGTCAGTACCTACCCGCAAGAAAGCCACTGCCTGATTATCGCTCAGCGGTTTGTTCTTATAGGCTTCAGCGTGTACAAACATCTTGATATACTTGTATTGTCGCAAGTCAAAGCGCATTGCCTTGTATACCGCCCTACTATCGTTGTTTTCAAGGTTATCCACTATGTAAGATAAAGCCTGCTCGTTTTGTTCTACCAAGGTATTGTTGGTATTAATACGCTCACGGCGTACCCCTGGTGGCATACGGTAAGGGATAGGCTGACGGGTTTCGTTCTCAATTAAATTTACTGAATTGATTTCTACTTTGGTGCCGTCATCACTTGGGTCGTCCTTATCAGTGCTGAGGGTATAGTTGTAATAACGCCAATCACCGCGAATAAGGTCAAGTGTACCAAAGCGTAATAGCATTTCTTGAGGGAAGCCTGTAAGGTACATACGCATATGGGTCATCGAGTTGATGATATCCATCTTGTCGTTGTTGTTCAATGGGTATTGGAACCCTTCTCGCCACATCTCACCGCTGGCAATCGGTATTTTAAACTGTATCCAGCGGGCACTTACTTGTTGTCCGTTAGGTGCTTCTACCGATACCACGCGAATATCATTCACATAAGGGTCAGCAGTGGTGATATTAGGTTTAATACGCACTCTGTATTCAAGGTAGTTGTTGGCGGTGTTCATCGTATAATCACCGTTGATATCTTCATAATCAGGAATTGTGGTCGAACCTCTGTTCGTATTAGTCACTGCCACAGGCGAGTTTCCTTGCGTACCATTGTAGTTGTAATAACGGTTTAAGATACCACCACTACGCGCCAAAAAGTATTCGTAGTTATCCATCGCAGGGTCGTTAGGTGAGGTAGCTACGTTATTGTTGTATATTCTCGATTCTTCGGCGTCGTTGAGTCCATCTAATCCTATATCTTGCAAGGCACGGTTAGATGAGTTGTCATCAAAAGCATAGATCAGTGATTGTGCCGCAGGTACTTTACCCCAAGACGAGGTATTAATACTTGAAGTAGAAGAAAGTCCTGGTAAGCCGTTTTCGTATTGTTTTCTACCGTCTTTAAGCACGTCTTCTGATATATTTCCTAAGTTGAAAACCAATTCTCCATTACCACTGTATTCACCTGAATAATAAGGATCCATTACCCAGAACTGCAAGAACTCTATGTTACTTTCTTGAAAATCCGAATAGCTCATACCGCGCATAATCCCTGCCCATTTGTCGTTTTGGGTACGTGAAGCAAAACTTGGGTCGTTGTTATAAGGCCCTTTTACATTAGGGTAATAAGCTAAGTCTAAGGTAGTTTGTACTAACGATTGTCCTTGGGCTAATTGCTGTTGTGGGAAGATTTCTTCTATAAAAATGCGACGCGTACTATTCTTAGAGATTTCGCTACTGCTTATCTCCGAAGGCTTTTGGTTTGAATAGAACACAGGGTCTATGGTATACCACGACAGTTTAGCACGCCCATAACCATTGCGTAGGTTATCGGGGTCATCAGGCCCATTACCGTATAGGGTGCGCGAAGCTGTACCACTGCCTTGTCCAAATTCCAAAGGTGTGCTCGCCAATTTCCACGCAAGAGGCGAACGCATATCAATAGTGGCTTGCGCTGCCTCAAAGTCGTCTAAGTACACGGTAGTTTCCCCGTCAAAATCATCTGCCTTAGGGGTGCCGGCTCTTAGGTAAGCAAATTCACCTCGTATAGATAGATTCGACGGCGCATCGCTCTTAATAGTAGGAATGCGGTTTACCCAGCGAGTAAGGAAAGGTAGCTCAGTAGAGTAGGTTCCTCCAAAACCGAAGATAGTATTGTTTACGGCTTCTTGTCCGTAGCTGGTCTTTTGGGTATAAGGTCGTTCGCGTAGGTTCACGATAGAACCCCCGATGATAAATTTATCGTTGAATTTGTGTTCCACATTCACGCCCATAAAGCGAGTGGTTTGTCCACCAAAAATCAGGTTGTTCTCTACTGAAACCTGTATAGGCAAGTTGCTGGCTTCAAGACTCGGATTGATAATCTCCACAATTCCTGATTGATAGTCTACTAAATAGTCTAACCCTTCTACCAGTATACGCCCACCTGCAATCACGGTTACTGAACCACGAGGCACATTGAAAGCCCCTAACGAAATCCCTCTTCTTCCCGATGACTTATAGCGTCCTTTCATTTGGAACTTATTCTTATCACCGTCCATCTGGGCTTGGGTTTTCGTATTTTTGTATAATGAAGTATAAACGTATTTTCGTTGGTTGTCATTATAAGTTGCAGGGTCGTCGTAATTTGCACCACCACCTAAGGTGTTGTAGAGGTATTCACCAAAAGGCTCTACTTTGGTAAAGAATATTTTTCCGTATTGTTCGTCTACGGTAATGCCCGGAACAAAATCAAAGAACCCGTCACCACCTGGCTGAGGGTCGTTGTATTTGTTGAGGCGGTCGAAGTTGAAGAGATTTAACAAAATGCGGTCTTCCAATCCTGTGGGCCAACCGTTATTGTTTACTTTTTCGATATAGTTAATAGGGGAGGGGTTGGAGTAGAAGATATTCATACGGAAATCTTCTGGTGAAAGCTGTGCTGAACCTACTGAATACACGTTCTTCATCATCAAATCCCAAATAGGGTCTTTCACATTTAGGCGGTTACTTTTAAGCATCTTCAACACCAAAAGGTTGTTGGTAATTGCATTGTTACCACCTCCGTAGAACTGATTGGTAGTTGCCGAGATACCGTCGTTGGCAAACTCACCCACTTGATACACTTGGCTACCGTAGGTATATTGATAAGCCACCGCCAATACCTCATCGCTACTAAGGGCTGTGTTCAGCGATATATAACCGAGTTTGGTATCTACTTTATAGTCCACTCCCTCTTCAAGTTTACGAGCGTTCTCTATAACGGCGTAGTCGTAACCCTGACTCACGTAGGAGCTGTTCGTACCAAAACCTTGTTGTACCGTAGCCACATCGCGAATAGCGCTGGTAAGTACCGAATTTGGCGTGCCCAAACGTGTAGGGTCGTATTTGTTAGCCCCATTGGCAGGCATATTATTGGTAGTAGCATTAAAGAAACTGGCTCCTGCTTTATTTCCCAAACGTGTATTCTCCATTTTGGGTTCACCTAAGTCTTGTACAGCCAAGATATTGCGGATATTCCCCATACGGCTATTGCGGTTGGTTACCCACACCTCCAAACGGGTAATTTGCACTTTACTATTGATAAATGGGTAGTTTTCTAAAGCGCGGTCGTAGTTATCACGGAAGAATTGTGCGAGGAAGTAGTTGCGGTTTTCATCGTAGTCAAGAGCCGAAAATTCAAACTCTGTAATAGTACCACTGCCTTGGGCACTTACGGTCTTTCGCTCCGATTTCTGTTCAGAGAAAACACCCGTGATAGTAGTACGCCCAAATTTAAGTTCTGTCTTCACCCCGAAAAGGCTCTGCGAACCTGTGATGAGTGAGTTAGACATCGGCATTGAGATATTACCCAATTCTATTTTTTGTACGATATCGTCTTCATCAGGGGTATATTCTAATTTAAATACATTTTGGAAATCAAAAGAGGCTTGTGTGTCGTACTGAGCGTTAAGCGTTAGGCGTGTACCTATCTTACCGGTAAGCCCTAAGCTGATGCGCTGTTCAAAATCTAAGCCCCACGAACTGCGGTAACGCGGACTCACTACGGGGTTGTCGTTGCGCGTATAGCGTACACCTAAATCTACCCCTACACTTCCCTGCGGAACCAGTTCTATATTGCGCCCCCCGAACACGCTTTCAAAAAAGTCAGAATTTACGTATAATTCGGGCAAGAGGTCGCGTTGCGTTTTTTTCTTATCGGCAGTATTGCTTTGGGTATCGCCTATGGCGTCCAATTTAGTTCGGTAGTATTCCTTCATACGCTCACGCAAAACCAAGTTTTCATATTGTTGCACTGTGAGAAACATAGGGGTAGAAAGGTCGTAATTCCCTAATTTCTCAGTGTATACATAGCGGTCGAGCGTCGGGTTATAGGTGTACTGATACACAATGCTTTTAGGTTGCTCTAACCCTATACGCCCAATGCCATTCCGCACAGTCGTCTCAGTTTGAGTACTCGTAGCGGTTTGGGTCGTAGGGGTTACTTGTGCTTGAACACTGAATCCTGCTAAAAGTAGTAGAAATAAGGTTAAACGTTGCTTTACTGACATCTTATAAGAAATAATTAAACACCTATAAACCAAATTATTGCTATAACGTTATAACCTCTTTTTTGGCAGATAGGTACATTATGAGATAATGTAATTTGGTGCAAAAATATAAAATAAAGTATAATTAGCAAAGGATATCACTTTTTTTCTACACCAAATGTGTAAATTATTTTTTTAAATATACTTCACCTTCACCCTATCTTATCATTATCCTACCTTCGCCTTTCAAACGGATAACCACCCCAGTTGAAATCACCTTCCTCCTCCCAACTCGCTCTTCACTTTCGTTTTTCCCCTCTTTACTCTTCGCTTAATTAACATTTTTTAACTTTTTAATATCTACTCTTACCCTCTCATTATTAACTGCTTATATACCCTTTCTATACCAATCGTCCAAGATTCGTATAAGCTTCCTATAAGCTTTCTATAAGCTAACTATACCATAACCCTATCTTCGATATCTTCCGTGTGTATCCGAAATACTCCGATAATGTACTTTTGTAAATCCCTCTCTTTTGCAAAAAATAAGGCAATGGTTTTTCATACCATTGCCTTATAGCAGTTACTCTTTATATTTCTTTTTTACGTTTATCTATTAACTCTCACCTGCCCTTGTGGCTCGCACTTTTACATCAAACTACCGTCAAAAAGGAAAGGTAGTAAATCTTTGATAGAAGCTGTTCTGATGATATTCCCTTTTGCTCCCATAAAATAAACAGGTATTAGCTTTTTCTGCTTAGTCTCGTATTCTGAAAGTGATTGCCTACACGCTCCACACGGAGAAACAGGGTAACAAGTAGGGTCTTCGGCAGTGCCCGAAATAGCAATCATCTCTATTTCTTCATCAGGACATTGGGTAGAAGCCTGATAAATAGCCACTCTTTCAGCACATAACCCCGACGGATAAGCAGCATTCTCCTGATTAGAACCTATGAAAATCTGTCCGTTTTTAAGACGAACCGCCGCTCCTACTTTAAATTTGGAGTAAGGAGCATAAGCATTTTCTCTAGCCATAATCGCTTGTTGCATTAGTTCTTGTGCTTTTTTTGGCAGGTCAGTAACCCCCTCAAAAATGCTATATTTAATATTTAATTGTTTTTCCGTTTTCATAAGTGAATATTCAATATTTGATTTATGGGGCAAATATACAGAAAATAATCAAAACTAATACACTTTTGTTATGGTTTCAGCATTTTAAAATCTTCTCTACTCTCAATAGGCGTATTTTGGTACTCTAACGTCCAGCCCACAGCTCGGGTAGCAAAAATAAGATTAGAAAGTTCGGTAAGTAATCGATTTTCGGCATTGCTCCTTAGGGTTGAAGCATTCACTTTGCGTTCCAACTCGGCTTTTACCTTCTTCTGTATCTTCTCTACATCGGTAGGAGTAAAAGGGTTCACCTGACTCTGGCTCACGTCGTAATATTTCATCGTTGGGTATATCTTTACCTCTGCCTCTGGTAGCGATTTAATGATGACTTTCTTTTGCTCTTCGTTTACCTCATAGCTGATTTTGTGCAGGTCGTAAGCTACTGTTACATCAGCATTTACTACTGTGAGGATTTTCTTATCAAACGAAAGCAAATCCATAAAGTACTTTTGAGTATCGGTATACGAGAGTACTTCTGCAAAATGTCCTTCAGTAACAACCAACTTGCTTACGTTGGCTATTTGCGTTTGTATCAGAGCCGTATCAGCCTCCAATCTCTCTTTGTCTTCTTTCTTATCAGTAAAATACTTTATTAATAGCAAGGCTACTACAGCCACAGCTACTCCTAACAAAAATTTCTTCATTGTCGTATATATCTCTTAATGTATAAACTTCTTATTTAAATACCAGCTATTGCTAGCTTAATCTATTACCTTTTATCTATTGCCTATAATGTATCCCAAAAAGCACGCCAAAATTCCTAATCCTACGCTTCCTACTATATAAAAAGTAGCTTTTAGTAGTTCATTTTGCTGAAATAATTGCAGTACTTCCAATGAAAAAGTAGAAAACGTGGTGAAGCCTCCCAAAATGCCTGTCATTAGTAATAAAACTAAATAGCTATCTACTTCTTTATTCTTGAAATAACCGTAGAGTATTCCTATCAAGAAACACCCCAATATATTTACCATAAAAATACTTATGGGGAAGGACAATATTTTACCCCATCTGCTCAATCCTACTGAAAGCACATAACGAAAAACTCCGCCCATAAAGCTCCCAAGCCCTACTATTAAAACTGATTTTATCATACTTACAATTATTTGTTAATACTGTTAGATTTGTTTATCGCCTGCCCAACTCACAAAAACCGTCATTAAATGAGTTTCGAGGGCTTCGCAATAGCCTACAAAGAAGAAATCTTCTCTGTCCACTAGCTCTTCGGAGAACTTTATATTTTCCACTTGTTTTATTTTTATCTTCTCTTGATAGTTCGCTGTGATGTTGTTTGTTTACTTGTAATAATAATACCAATTTCCGTTCCACTCTTTGTCGCAATCTTCCTGAGAGGCAAAAGTACAGTCCTTTATACCTTCCTCAGGGTATTGTTGCTCACGCAATAGTTTTTGGTGATAGTTGTTTATCTTTTGCAGTAAGCCTGTTTCCTTTGCTTTGCTCAGTTCTTCCTCTGTTTTAAAGATGTAAGACACAAAGTAATCTTTCGGGGCTATATAAGCTCCGAAATCTACAGAAGCGTATAGTTCTTGAAAAGTTGCCTTTACTTCTTCTTGTGTTTGGGCAATGATATTTTTCCATATTTTGCTCATAATTTTTTATTTATTACTCTATCAGCCATTGTTCATCAGTAAAACCTTTGCGGTAAGCCTTGCCGTGTACATCAATCACAGCGTGCCATTCTTGGCAGGTTTCTAAGGGAATTTTAGCCACTAAGGGCATACACTCTTCGCGGAGAGCTTTATAGGTTTGTGCAGAAGAGAGATTCAGGCGGTTCAAAAGTCGTATAGCGTACTGGTCGGCTATGAACACTTTTCGCTCAAAAATGTACAACAACATTGCATCGGCAGTTTCTTCGCCTACACCTTTGATAGAGAGCAGTTCCTTGCGAAGCTCCTCAGTAGTAGCGTTTTCAAACACTGTTAAAGAAGCCCCGTGCGACACATACCATTCTATAAGGGCTTTGATGTAAGTGCTTTTCTGCTTGTAGAAGCCTGCCGGACGTATATATTCCTGCAAAGTGTTCAGTTCCATAGCGTGTAAAGCCTCTACTGATAAGTTACCCTCTAAGTTAGCAAGGGCTTTTTCGGTATTCTGTTGGGTGGTTTGCTGAATGAGAATCATCGAAATCCAGTCGGTAATGCGATTGGGGTCATTCCACCAATGTTGCTTGCCGTAATGGGCTAATAATTTATTAAAAACTTTGATTTTTTGAGGCATAAAATAATTTGCCGATTTACCGATTTGTCGATTTGCTGATTTGTGATGAGGCAAAAGTACAAAACAATTGACAATTGGCAATTGATAATTAGCAAATTATTATTATCTTTGTACCTAAAAAAAACATATTATGGAATTGCAAGTAGGAAAGAGCTATCGGGTAAAAAATGATATTTTCAGCTTTAAAGCGGGTGAAGTTTGGTCGTTAGTAGATGAGGGATACCAAGCGTACTTCGGCGAACACAATTTTGTATTCGTTAATGCCGAGAAAAATTGTCACTTTATGGTATTACGAAATACTTCCGATGAAGATATGGAAATAGGATGCCATTTGGATAGGTATTTTGAGGAAATTGAAGAGTAGAATATCAGTAATTGTCAATTATGAAATTATCACTATCTTTGCACCCTTTAAAAAAAGTACACAAAAAGATGAAGAAAAGATTTTTGATAGCAGCGTTATTCACGCTATTTTTAGGAGGTATTGCCACAGCACAGTCTCAAGAGCAACCCTCAACCCTTGCCGAGCTACAAGCCGAAAAAGAAAGATTGGAAGCAAAACTTGCTAAAGTCCTCGAAGACAAAGAAAATGCAAAAAATTCTTTAACAGGCAAATACGCGGATGTAGCGTTTGCTTTTAATAGGCATATCAGCAAAAAGCAAAAAAAGTTTGCTAAGACTCTCGAACGAGGTGCCAAACGCCAAGAAAAACAAATCAAAAAGAAATTGAAAAAACTCAACAAACGCATTGAGGAAATTAGCAAATTAGAGAAGTAACAAATAAAAAAACCTCCCCACTTGTAACAAGCAGGGAGGTTTAATTTTACATTTCTAATGAATAGGTTACTATTAGCTTAATCTCCACTTATACGTATTTTCTCTATTTCTGCTTGCTCTAATAGTTTTATTATAGGAAAAAGTTCAGGAAGTGAAAGCGTTTTAAGGTCTTCAACAAAGTTTGTAAGTGTTTTCCCCATAAAAATAATATCTGTAAGGTAATAATCCTTGATTTTATAGAGCTCTCTGCATCTACCTTGTTTTATAGCGTCCTGAGAAAACATCAATTGATGTAGTTTTTCATCAATTGACACATATTCTTTCTCCTTTCCTTGCTTAAAAATAACAATATCCAATGGCATAATAGAAAATAGTATAAATAGTTTTTGAGACTACAAAGGTACAAAACAATTGATAATTGATAAAACCTTCCTCATAAGTAAGGTTTTCTAGCAATGAGGGCAAAACGATTCCGCTAATTTGTCAAAAGTTTGTGCAGTTGAGCGTTGAACGAGGGCTGTTCGGTTGCCAAAATACTGAAAAATTCATCGTCGAAAGCCTCGACCTTAGCGACAGCTTGCGCGATGAGTTCGGCACCTTGAGCGGTGATAGCAACTACTTTGGCGCGGGTGTCGGTCTTGTGTTCTTCCCTTGTAATGAGGTCTTTGCTCTGCAAAGTACGCACCACTTGCGAGATGGTCATTGGGTCTATCTTGGTGAAATTTGCCAAAGATACTTGCGTGATTTCCTTTCCTTGTTGGGCAAACCACTGAGCACTCGCCAAGAGTACAAATTGGGGATGTGTGAGGTCGAAAGGTTGCAACACTTTTTTGATTCCGCGTTGCCATAACATACTTACCTGCCAAAGTAAAAGCCCTGAGCTTTCTTCGGCTCTTAAACTAAAAATTGAGTGCTGAGAGGTCATTGTGTAACATTTTAGAGGCTATAAGTTTAAAATCGTTCTCGGATATTTCCAAAATACCAAAGCGAAAAGGATATCCCCACGCCTTTTTGTTAGGGATAAAGTCCAATAGCTCGATAAGGTCGGCTATGGGCGTTTCTTCGCAGTCTACAAAAATAATATTTCTCCTAAACGGACAGAAATTTTCACTCATCTGAAAGGCATAGACTTCCTCGTCTTTCACTTTGCCAATAGCTGTGAAGGCTTGGCATTTGTCTTCCTTTCCAAAATAGCGTTTGGAAGAGTAATAGAGAATACCGTCTCCCTCCTGCATACGTTTCAAAGGCTGTGCCTTGCCGTGGCAAGCTTGGGCAAATCCTCCCGCAACGCCCATTTGTACGTGGTCTTTGCTCGCCACGATAATCCAATATTTGATAGGTCTGTTTTTCATTTATAAATGGAATAAAAACCGTGTGACACACTGCCACACGGCGATTTTTATCAATTGCAAAATTAGTTTAATTCTTTGATTTTCGCAACCAATCGAGCGGCGTGATCTTTGGCTCTTTGTTGTAAGATTGTAAGTGCTTCTTTGGGCATTACCTCTGGAATGTACTTCATTCCATAAGAGATTACAGGCTCTTGGAATAGCAGTTTGCAGTGATTGGCAGTTTGGCGGTGAATATTGAGAAAATCGGTAAACGGATAGTTCTGTGCGCCACCGTGTTGGTAAGCCTCTTCAGGTGCTCCGGTGGTAAAAGAAAGGATGAGTTTCTTGCCCATCAGCTTGTTGTCGCCATAAGCAAAGCCGTGTGAAAACACGTTGTCTAACCATTTTTTCAGCAAGGCAGGAAGCGAATACCAATTCACAGGGAATTGCCATACAATTACATCTGCTTTTACAAGTTTAGCTTGTTCGGCAGTTACATCAATTTGATAGTTAGGGTAGAGAGCTTGCAAGTTACTTACTTCAGCCTCAGGGAGCAAGCGTTTTACTTCTTCTAAAATAGCCTTATTGGCGTTAGACGTCTCCATAGTAGGATGCCCGTTGATAATTAAAATTTTCATATAAAATTTAAATTTACTTCTTTATTCGGGTGCAAAAGTAATATGTTTTTATATAATAAGCAAACTTACTATATATTATTTTATAAATATTTTTTTAAGGTGTAGGTATTACTATGAGTTAGGGATATAAAAACTCCCCGCCGGTAGATTTCTCTACAAGTGGGGAGGTTTTTATTTATCGTTAATACCTTACTCAGGTGCGGAATAGGTTACGATATCAATACCGATGCCGTTGGGGTCTATAATGGCAAAATGGCGATCGCCCCAAGGTTCTTCGCGTAAGTCTATGGCAATGGGTACGCCCTGCTCTTTTAACTTGTGGTAATACTCGTCTACATTCTCTACTTCAATGGTGAGGTATACGCCCTGTTGGGTAAAAGGTTTTTGGAAGAGAGGCTGTTGAGAAGGGTGGTTAGGTAATAAAAAACTGATTTCTGCTTCGTGATTAGGAGTGTGCAACAGCAAATAAAAGTCGTTTTCAAAAGTAACACCAAATTGCAATACTTGGGTGTAGAAAGCCTTGCTCTCGGCTAATTTCTCGGTGATAATACCTGCGTTTAATTTCATTCTGATAATGTATTTGTTATTTGGGGGCAAAAGTACTGCAAGCACAGGGAATACGATTGTAAAAAACGGACATTCTTCAGCCTAACACCTTACTCGGGGTATCGCCATAGAATGTTTTAAACGATTTGATAAAGTGGGCTTGGTCGTAATAAGTGTCTAAAAAGGAATGGTTGTGGTAGGATTTTGTGCTTAGTATATGCTGAAAACGCACAATGTTGCTAAAAGTCTTAGGACTATCGCCTATGTAGTAGTCGAAAAGGCGGCGCAACTGTCGGGTACTTATACCGGTATCTAACTGACTGATGTGCATCGTGCCTTTGCTCTGTAATATCTGCAAAAGTGCCGAGAAAAAGCGCTTGTCTATCTGCAAAGAGCGTTGTGATAGGTGACGGAGAAAATAGTTGTCCAAGCGTTGTGCTATGGTAGCTAACGAAAGGGGAGCTTCCAACTGCTGAGTGATAAAAATAGCTAGTGAGGGTACTACCTCGCGTAAGGGGATTTCTTGAGCGCTGATTTCAAAAGCATCCTGACCAAAAAGCAGCGGAAAGGCACTGGGCAGAAAGCGCACTCCTACATAGTGGAAAGCCCCCGTTATAGGAAACTCTATGTATGTATTGCAATAACCCATAACGGAACTCATCTGCGGGGCGTTGCAGTCAAAAAATAGGTCTATACAACCATCGGCAACTACTCGGTAAAAGAAAGGTGTGTTACGCAGAGGAGATTTCAGTTCCCAATAGCAATAGATAAACGGACGCAAAGCCTCACACGGAAGAAACTCGGTATAGGTAACCTCTTTTTCTTCCGCAGGTATAACCGATTGCATAGGGTGATAATAGGGGTGAAGTGATAACACGTTGTTTGCTATTGATGAAGTGCAAAAATAGGAATAATTTGCTAATTTGTTAGATTTGCTAAAATTTTTGCTTGCTATCTTACTTGAAAAGTTCTAAAGCGATATGTGCACAAGCCTCGGCATCGGCTAAGGCGTGGTGATGTTGCTTTAAATCAAACCCAAAATAAGCGGATACAGTGTCTAACTTATGATTAGCAAGCTGAGGGAGGAGTTTGCGCGCTTTTCGGTAGGTGCAAAAGAAAGGATTAGTGTGTTGTGGGAGTTCATAATAAGCTAATACAGCCCTCAAACAGCCTTCATCAAAAGTACTATTATGAGCTACAAGGGGTAAATCTTTTATTTTTGGCAATATGTCTGTCCATACTTCAGGAAAAAGTGGTGCTTTTTCGGTGTCTTTCTGCGAAAGACCGTGTATTTGGGTATTGAAATAACTATAAAAGTTTGGTGCAGGTTTAATCAGTTGGTAATAAGTGTCAATAATCTCATTATTTTCTACAAAAACAAGTCCGATACTGCATACGCTACTGCGGTATTGATTAGCGGTTTCAAAGTCTAAGGCTGCGAAAGTGTTCATTTTATTCAGGTAACAAGTAAAGTCAGTGTTATATTGAACTCACGTTATTTAAGTTGTTTTTTCATCCATTGACTTACCTCGGTGGCGGGGATATCTTCTTGGTTAGAGAAAACGTGGTCGGCTTTTGGGATGATTACTAATTCGGCGTTTTTGTAGAAATACAGAAGATATTCACTATACGAGTAAGGTACGGCTCTATCACCTGTTCCGTGAATGATTTTTACCTTTCCTTTGTAATGTTTAGCGGCTTCAAAAGGCTTTATGCGTTGCCCTGAAAGAATATAGTCCTTGCCTACGGTAATTTTGCCTGAGAAGAGGCTCACCTTATCGGGGACATTTAGGGGGTCGAAGGTAGTGCCAAAAAAAGACCCTTGTAACATATTATCGTGAATGATAACCGCTGGAGCCAGCATTGCCACTGCCTTGATTTTACTCTTGCCGAGTTCTGAACTAAGCAGTATTGAGATCAGCCCTCCTTGTGAATGGCCATAGATGCCTATTTTACTCACAAAAGGCAGTTGTTCAACATACTGAACAATACGGCGTGCATCTTCTAATTCGTTATCGAGGCTCATTTTTTCGAAGTCGCCATCGCTTTTCCCGTGTCCGTTGAAGTCGAAGCGCACAGAAGCAATGCCTTCTTTGGCAAGGGTTTCGGCTATAGTAATGTTTATTTTCTCGTTGATATTTCCAGTAAAACCGTGAAACATAATCACCACGGGGATTTTCTTTTGGTTGAAATTGTCGGGAGTAGTAAGCACCCCTCGGAGTTTGCCTACGGCTCCTTGTATTTCTATGGGTTCTGTTTTAGCATTGACTACTATAGATGTCATAAGGAATAATGAAATTAGTATTCTTTTCATCTTTCTATTTGTAAATTTAGGAGACAAAGATACAACAAATTAGCTAATTGACTAATTAGTTGTCATTTATTATTGATCTCTATCAAAAGATTTTATCAAGAGTAAAAGTATATATACCCTTATTCGCAGTAGCAACTTCTTTACGCATTCTCTCAGCAAGAACAGCTGTTGACATAGGGCGGTAACGTTTGAAGAGTCCTATTTTGTTGAGGAGAACAATCATTTTGAGTCCAAATTGCTCTCCTTTTCTATCCGACCCTTTGCGCACTAATACTGAGGGTTGGAAAATGAGCAAGCACGAGAAACCAAGCGCTTTCACAGCGTCTTCCAACTGTCCTTTCATACGGTTGTAGAACATTTTAGATTGCGTTGTAGCTCCTGCAGCCGAGACGAGTACAAAAGTAGGTACTCCATTGGCTTTACACTGCTGGGCAAAGGCATACTGATAGTCGTAATCCACACGCCATTGGGCTTCCTTACTGCCGGCAATGGCTAAGGTAGTACCCAAACAAGAGAAAGCTACATCGCCGTGCAACAAATCTGACCACGCCTCAGGGGTATCAAAATCAACCACGTGAGCGTGTAGCTTGGGGTGACTGATACTCATAGGCTTACGCACAAAACTATGTATTTCGCTAAAAGCCTCATCTTCTAACAGCTTAGCTAATAAATCTTTTCCGGTAGCGCCCGTAGCGCCAATAATAAGTCCTTTCATAATAATTAATTTATTAGTGCAAAGATACAAAAAAAATACTTATCAATTATGATTAAAAAGTATTTTTTACTATTTTTGTCGCCTCATAATTAATGAACTATGGTGCAATACTTCCCTTACTTATTACTTTTGATGGTGGCTATTATGCTGCTGATTATGCTGGCTAACCGACTTAAAGTAGCGTACCCTATTCTCTTGGTTTTAGGAGGTTTAGCGATAAGTCTTATCCCTAATATGCCAGCTATTACACTCAACCCCGATTTGGTACTCATCATTTTCTTGCCCCCTCTTTTATATGCTGATGTTTTTTCGCTATCGCTAAAAGAGATGTGGAAATGGCGACGCATTATCTTTAGTTTTGCCTTTATTGTAGTTTTTATCACAGCTGCTGCCGTGGCGTGGGTAGCTAATATGGTATTCCCTGGGTTTTCATTGGCGTTAGGTTTTCTTTTGGGGGGAGTAATAGGCTCTACCGATGCGGTGAGTGCTTCAACGATTATGAAGTTTGTAAAGGTGCCCAAACGCATTTCAACCATCATAGAGAGTGAGAGTTTGCTCAACGATGCCTCTTCACTAATAGTATTTAGGTTTGCAGCTTTGGTGGTTACTACCGGTCAGCTGGTGTGGACGGATATGGTGCTAAATTTCCTTTGGGTAGTTATTGGCGGGGCGCTTATAGGTTTGGCAGTAGCGTGGGTGATGCGCAAGCTGCACAGATTTCTTCCCACTGATGCTAATATGGATATTATCCTTACCCTTATTGCTCCTTATATAATATATATTGTAGCTAACGAGGTAGGGGCGTCCGGAGTGTTGGCAGTAGTGGCTGGGGGTATGTATATGTCGCTCCACCTTACTAGCATTTTTCCTGCCTCCACACGCAACAAAGGGGTGGCGGTATGGGATATTTTAGGTTTTGTACTGAATGGTTTGGCTTTTATGTTGATAGGTCTTGATTTGCCTGAGGTGCTGAAAGGTATAGAAGCTGAAGGAATGAGTCTTACTACTGCTACAAGTTATGGACTGCTCATCACAGGGGTAGTGGTAGGAGTACGGCTACTATCATCTTATGGGGCGCTTGTAACAACTCAAATAATGAAACGCTTTATCACCGTTGCCGATAGGCGAAACCCTGGTACTCGGGTGCCTTTGGTAATGGGCTGGGCGGGGATGCGTGGGGTGCTTTCACTTGCCGTAGCGCTTTCTATCCCTCTTACCTTAGAGAATGGCGAGCCTTTCCCGCATCGCAACCTCATTCTCTACATTACTTTTATAGTGATATTGGTAACTCTACTCGTGCAAGGGCTTAGCTTGCCAGCACTTATCCGTTGGGCTAAATTCCCTGATTATGAAGACCATATTCCTGAAGCTGAAGCCGAGAGTTTTATACGCAAAACCTTAGCACAAGCGGCTTTGGATTATATGCAAGAGCATTACAAAGAAGGAATAACTGATAGTTTTTTGTTACAGAATCAAAAAGATATATGGCAATACCAACTCGATATGCCAAAGTGCAATACCACGCCCGAAGTGCGAAAGAAATACATCGCTATTTTGCATCATCAGCGGGAGATATTGCACCAACTGAACAAAAATCCACGTATTGATGAGGAACAAATACGCAATTTCCACCGACAATTGAACTTAGAGGAAGAAAAATGGGAAGTGTGGGAGGTTTAAGTAATTATAAACACAGTAATACTTCCTATTACTAACGGCTTATTATCGGGTTTATTCTTTCAAACTCTTCAATACTTATAGGCTCGGTGCAGCGAATAAGATAGATATAGGTTTCGTAGCGAAATATCTTCAGGGTTGTTTCTTCATAACAAAAGATGTTATACGAAAAGTCGTATAGGTCGTATTTGTACTGCGAAAAACCTTTGCGCTTAGTGAGTTCGTACACCAACTGGAAAAGATAATACACGGTTTCTTGCGAAGACCCAAAAGAGGCTTGTTCATAGATAAAGGTACGACCGCCTTGCTTGAATTTTCGCAAAATATGGTCTTTACCAAAAGGAAGCCAGTGCTCTTCGCGTTTGCGAAATAGTACACTAAAGAGGATAATGCCGACTATTAATATAAAAACTGCCATACTTTTACAACGTTTAATTTCACGCTGCAAAGATACGGCAGTGATGAGGGTGTTTGCATTGAAGTAGTTCAATAAATGCGAGCCACGTAAGCAATTTGCTAATTAGCAAATTTGCTAATTCTTTTTCTAATCTTGCTTACAAACTCGTGGGTTACCCCCAGATAAGCTGCTATTTGTATGTTCGTAAGGCGGTGAGCTATATGCGGATATTGGCTCAGGAAGTCGTGGTAACGCTCTTCGGCGGTTTTGCTAAGGGCATCAATCATACGGCGCTGTAGAGCAATATGCGTGCGGAGGGTCATCAGTCTAAAAAGTCGCTCGGTAATAGAGATATGCTCAAAAGCATAGCGTTTGTCTTCGGGAGTGATGATGAGTAGTTCGCTATCTTCTAAGGCTTGGATATAGAGCCGAGAGGGTGTTTGGTGCATAAAGCTATCAAAATCGGTTACCCACCAGTCTTCAGCGCCAAAGAAAAGCACTTGCTCATTGCCATTGCGGTCGATATGGTAAGTGCGCAAAAGTCCTTTGGTGATAAAAGCCTCAAACTTACAAGTTTCTCCTTCTCGCAAAAGATATTCTTTCTTTTTAAGAGTACGCTCACTAAAAAGCGCACAAAGGGCTTCTATTTGCTCGGTTTCTCCAAAAATGTATTTAGCAAAGTATTGTTGTAAAGTCATAAAAATTGATTAATAGAATTAAATGACGCAAAGATACCAAAATTGTGTGTGATGTTATTATTTTACCATATAGAAATTGTCTTTTACTCTTAGCAGTTGCTACTCTTATTCCCCACTTGCCCGAAGAAGAGTTGGTTACCAATTTTTCCCGAAGACCCTTCTGTTAGGCAGATGTTTTTTATTTTTGCCATAGTTTACTTAGAGGTTAGGTTTAAAGAATTAGATTAGTGGTACAAAGGTAAGGACAAATTTTCAATTGATAATTAACCATTGACAATTAACCGTTTGAAATAGTGATTGCATTCCAGTGGTATTTGCTATAACTTCGCTTAGTGTTCGGTGTAGAGCCACTGTAGAGCCACTGTAGACCCACTGAAGACCCACTGAAGACCCACTGAAGACCCACTGAAGATTCGGTGTAGCTTCGGTGTAGGTAGTAATAAAAAGGACACGAGCGTTTTGTTCGCATCAGCTTGTGGAGAGATTCTTTGCTAATTGAATAGCTTCTGAATATTCTTATACGAATCCTTCACCAACTCTCGTACCTCTGCCTCGTCTTTCCAACACGCTTTTTCTATATCTTCTTCGGTTTGAGGTACTAATTTCTTCTTAAAAGTAGTAGTCATATCATACCAATAGGTCTCTTTCAAAAAATATTGTCCATCGCGTTTGAATATGTGATAAGTAATCATTCGGAAGCGTTGAATAAGCAGTTTTTTAACACCTGTTTCTTCCTCTACCTCACGCAAAGCACAAGTAGCGATATTTTCGCCCTTTTCTTTCTTCCCTTTGGGCAAATCCCACTTGCCGTGACGCTTAATCATCAACACTTTTCCATCCCGATTATACACAATACCACCCCCTGCTTTTATGGTAGGAATAAGTTGCTTAAATTTCTTCATAAGTTTCTCTTCCTTAGGGTGATATAAGTATATTTTTTCTACCTCTTTTCGCTTGAGTTCCTCCAAGATAACATCAAGAGTAATGTCTTTTATTGAAAAACATTTGACGTTTTCAATATTTTCTCGTACATTTGTCAAAATAATCGACTTTTCGTCTAAAAATATTTCATACATAACCTATGATTTTAGATAGTATTACGGCACAAAATACCGCTGAATTTTTATTGCAAATTAACGCAATTAAATTGAATTCTGAAAATTATTTTACTTGGGCGAGCGGTTGGAAGTCACCAATTTATTGCGATAACCGTATAATCCTCTCATTCCCAGAGGTTCGTTCGTACTTTGCAAGCGTATTGGCAAGAGGCGTAAAAGAGAAATTTCCTGAAGTACAAGTCATTGCAGGGGTAGCTACGGGAGCTATTGGTATCGGTATGTTGGTAGCTAATGCACTCCAATTGCCTTTCGTGTATGTACGCCCTGAACCTAAAAAACACGGCAGACAAAATCAAATTGAAGGTTTTTTGCGCCCTGAACAAAAGGTAGTAGTGGTAGAAGACCTGATAAGTACCGGAATGAGTAGCCTTAATGCGGTAAAAGCCCTGCGCGATAGTGGTGCTGAGGTGTTGGGAATGATAGCCCTTTTCTCTTACAATTTTGATGTAGCCAATAAGCGTTTTACCGAGGAAAAAGTACCGCTTTACACTGCCGGCGATTACAACAGTCTATTAGAAAAAGCCTTGCTTTTTGGTCGTATCAAAAAAGAAGATTTAGAGATGCTCCAGCAATGGCGCAAAAGTCCGGATACTTGGAAACAGTAAAATATTCATAGTAATTTTATGAAATATCTAACAATTATATGGTTGTTTTTTAGTGTAGGAGTCTTTGCACAAAAACAAGTACGTGGTAGAGTGATGCGTGATACAATACCTTTGTCAGGAGCGCACGTGATGAATCTTTATACTAATGCTGTTACTACTACTGATGCTAATGGTTATTTTACACTGAAAGCAAGTGAACGTAATACTTTACAAATTACTTTTGTAGGAATGCAAACTGTTTATCGCACTCTTACAAAAGCTGATTTTGGTTTCGGAGGAGTTTTAATACAGATGAAAGAACAGGTCAATCAGCTTGATGAAGTTGAAGTATCAAAATATCAAGGGGTTTCTGCTCAAAGGTTAGGGATTTTACAGCATACTCCTGTAGAGCGTACTTTTGCTGAAAAACGTTTGTATAGTGCTACTCATAGTGCAGGAGGAAATTTATTAAGCATTGATTTACTCATTAATACTATAAGTGGACGAAAGAAGCTCTTAAAGAAAATTGTAGCCAATGAACAGAACTTAGCTGTCGCTAGCTATATACGTGAAAATATGAAAGTCTTTCTACAAAAAGAACTCAAACTAAACGAAGAGGAAATAGACGTTTTAGCCTATTATGTAATGGAGAGAGCCGAGTTCCACGATCTTGTAAGGAAGAAGGAAAATAAGCAAATGGAGTTTATGCTTATAGAAGCGTGGGGTGAGTATCAAAGATTAGCAAAAGCAGAAAAATAAAGAATAAAAAAGATGTATCAAACTCTCTTTGATACATCTTTTTTATTGTAATTACGATACAACTTCTGAGGATTTATCTTCTTCCTCCTCAATAATATCGTGTGGGTCTTTAAATTTGCGCTTACCAAAGATATTTTCAAGATCTTCACGGAAGATTACTTCACGTTCTAAGAGCAAGTTAGCCAAAGTAGTAAGCTTATCCTTATTCTCGGTGAGAATATCAATAGCACGCTGATATTGTTCTTCTATAATTTTAGAAATCTCTTCATCTATTAGGTGTGCTGTTTTCTCACTATAAGGTTTGGTAAAACTATAATCGGCCTGGGCTGAATCGTAATAAGTAAGGTTACCTATCTTGTCATTAAGCCCATAAATGGTTACCATTGCACGCGCTTGTTTGGTTACCTTCTCAAGGTCGCTGAGAGCACCTGTAGAAATCTTATCGAATATCACTTTTTCTGCAGCTCTACCGCCAAGGGCAGCGCACATCTCATCGAGTATCTGTTCAGTACGCACTATTTGGCGTTCTTCTGGCAAATACCAAGCTGCGCCTAACGACTGTCCGCGAGGCACGATAGTTACTTTTACAAGTGGTGCGGCGTGTTCTAAGAGCCAACTTACAGTAGCGTGACCTGCTTCGTGGAAGGCTATTGTCTTGCGTTCTTCGGGAGTAAGGATTTTAGTTTTCTTCTCCAAACCACCTACAATTCTATCCACTGCATCAAGGAATTCTTGTTTGCTTACCGCTGTTTTCCCTTTACGTGCTGCAATAAGAGCAGCTTCATTACATACATTAGCAATATCAGCGCCAGAGAATCCTGGGGTTTGTTTTGCCAAGAAGTCTATATCTAATGTTTCTGCTGTTTTGATAGGTCGCAAATGTACTTCAAATATCTGTTTGCGCTCATTTAAGTTAGGAAGCTCTACATAAATCTGACGGTCGAAACGTCCTGCCCGCATTAGTGCTTTATCGAGGATATCAGCGCGGTTAGTAGCTGCCAATACGATAACATTAGTATGTGAACCAAAACCGTCCATCTCGGTAAGGAGTTGATTGAGAGTATTCTCACGCTCATCATTAGCTCCCGTCATTACATTTTTACCACGAGCACGACCTATAGCATCAATTTCATCGATAAAGATAATACAAGGAGACTTTTCTTTAGCTTGTTTGAAAAGGTCGCGCACACGAGAGGCACCTACTCCTACGAACATCTCTACAAAGTCAGAACCAGAGAGTGAGAAAAAAGGTACTTGAGCTTCACCTGCTACAGCTTTCGCAAGAAGAGTTTTACCTGTACCAGGAGGACCTACTAATAGGGCTCCACGCGGTATTTTACCTCCTAATGAAGTGTATTTATCGGGGTTTTTGAGGAAGTCTACAATCTCTTGTACTTCTTCTTTTGCTCCCTCTAAGCCTGCTACATCTTGAAAAGTTACACGCGTTTCTTTCTTTTCATCGAATACGCGCGCTTTAGATTTGCCAATGCTGAAGATACCACCAGCTCCTCCGCCTCCTGCCATACGGCGCATTATGTAAATCCACAAGCCTATGATGACTATAAAAGGCAAAATAGAGAACAGCAAATCGCCGAAGATGTTTTGCTCGGTTTTGTTCTCACGAGTAGTGCTGAGGTTGTTATCTTTTACAATTTGGTCGAATCGATTTTCGAAGTTACTCAAATCGCCTAATTCAAAACGGTATTGAGGTACATCACCTGCGTTAGCGCCCTGCATAAACGTATTTCCCGTAGGTTTTACCTCTTTGTGCTCTTCTTTTTTAAGAGCATCGGGGGTGAGATATACATTAGCCTCTTTATGGTTTAAGATGATGATTTTAGACACATCGCCATTGCTAAGGTATTCCTCAAATTTAGATTGCGGAATCTCTTTGGGTTGTGACCAAAAACTGGCTCCTGAATAATAATTAAAACCTATAAGTATCAGCAGTAATATGGCATATAACCAATAGGCTGAAAAACGAGACCCGTTGCTTTTATTGTCCGACATATTTTTAATAGTTAGTTTCTAAGTTGATAATTTTAGCGTCTCCCCAAAGTCCTTCGAGGTCGTAATGCTCACGTATTTTTGTTTGGAAGATATGCACCACTACATCCACATAATCGATGAGTACCCACTCGGCATTAGCTTCACCTTCTACGTGCCAGGGGTGTTGATGACCTTCGGCTTGACTCACTACCTTTTGAATAGCACCAGAGATAGCCGACACTTGGGTATTAGAAGACCCATTGCACAAAATAAAATAATCGCACACGGTATTCTCTACCTCGCGCAAATCCATAATGGTAATATCGGTTCCTTTTACTTTTTCTATACCAGCTATAATATTACTAATAAGCTGATTTGATGATATTTCCTTATTCAATGTTCTTTATTTTTACAGTTTAAACTTGTTGTATCTCTCTTGAAAGCGCGCAAAGATAAAACATTCCTTTTAGAAAAGCAAAAACATTGCCATTATTCTTCTGTCAGTTAGTTTCAGACATTTTGTCACGTAGTTAAAAATGTGGAGGTGCGAGCCGCACGAGCAGGTGTAATTAGCAAATTAGTAAATTTGATAATTAGCAAATAAGAAATGAAGGATGAAAAGTTTTTAGAGAAGGGGAATAAGATTGAAAATCAAAGACTATTTGAAGCTAAGACGAAGGAAAGACGAAGGAAAGACGAACGATGAACGAAGAAAGAACGAACAATGAACGAACAATGAACGAAGAATGAACGAAGAATGAACGAAGAATGAACGAAGAATGAACGAAGAATGAACGAAGAATGAACGAAGAATGAACGAAGAATGAACGAAGAAATGACGAAGGTGAGGCGAAGTTATCTAAACGATACGATATTAGGCAAGCGTTGAGAAAAGCTGTGTAGCCTGAAATCGTCGTTGGTAACGCCTGTAAATTTGAAGATATTGTTACCTGTACCTGGGATATTAGGATAATACCCAAAGGAGAATTGTATGGCTCCAAAGGGAAAATAGTCGTTGGATATATAAAAACCTATGGAAACCTTAGAGTATACTTCTGTTTTTAGAAAGGCAGTGTTTTCCCTACCTATAAAACCTATATCGGCTGAGAGAAACGGACTAAACCTAAAGCCTATCAGCTGAAAAGGGGCATATACTTGCGTTTGTGAGGTGAGTATAAGCTTGCGTGTGCCGTATACTTCACGACTACTGAAGCCTAAAATACCATTAGATTCGTTTAAGTTGATTCTGTCTCGCTGGTATACATTTCGGTTAAAACCTACTACAAATGAGGAGCGCAAGAACTGACGAAAATGCCAATCGCCTATGTCGAACAATTTACTGAAATAGGTGCCTTCACCTTTTAGCACAGTTTCTTTGTTCGTGCCGTCCTTAAAGAATGTGCCTACCTCAAAATTGATAGAATGATAACCACGCTTTGTATAGTTTGCCTCAGCAAAGCCTATACCGAGATAGGGCAAAGTAGCGTAGTTCTTTCGCAGTATCCCTGAGGTGAGAAACAAAGAGTGCCCTATGCCTACGTCCTCGATATCGCCGTTGCGAAATATATAGCGGTCTTTTATAAAACCTGTACTATTGAGACTGAATTGGGTGAGATATAGGTTCTCGTTGCCGTAATATTGTTCGGGGTCTATCTCGGGAGAAGGTTTCTCGTAATAATTTATATTGCGAAAACGCCCAGCTATGATAAAGTTATTGATGCGCTTATTTTCTACTTTTCTGAGGGGCTTTACCCAACTACCAAAAGCATCGAAGGTGCGTGTCATTAGGATAGGAATATAGATAGAGTCGCGATAACTAATACCTTCGTCTTCATATCGGTATTCGTAGTACCCTAAGCGCCCCGACCAACGTGCCAAAGGTGAATACAGCGGTCGCTCTACCTGTATGCTCTTTGAAAAATAGTTCTCGTAATCAGAATAATAACCGGTTCGCACATTGATGTAAGTGTTTTTGATGTTTCTCACCACATAGTTAAAACCTTTGCCATTGTTTCCGATTCCTGAAAAGTATTGTTGATAGGTGAGCGAGAGTTCGTGTCCTATCCCAAAGAGATTTTGCTCGGTAAGTCGTGTCCAGCCTCTACTTCCTGCCAAGTCGCCGTCGACGTATATAGACCAGCTATCGAGCACATTCACTTGCACATCTACTGAATCGGAGGTTTGACTCACAGGGATAGCACGCACTTGTGCCCTACGGATATACCGCTGATTGCGCAATACGCGCTCGGTTTCACTCAGCAAAAGGGTATCTAAGGGCTTGTCCTTTTTAAACAGAAGAAACTTACGTACCGTGCTTTCGCGGGTTTTCACGTGAAGTGCATTGCCAAAACGCTCCAAACGAGTGTTAGGTACTTTGCTTAAATCTTTCTCGTCAAACCCAAAAGGGTCTAAGGTAGTAATAACGATATTTCTAATGATTTTCCCTTGATAAGAAGGGGCTTTTATATGGGTAACCGTAGTAGTAACAGTAGCTGTGGGGGTGAGTGTTCTACCGGTTGCTTTTTCCTCAATTACAATAAGATTGTTGAGATTTTTAGTGAGCTTATATTTGCTAAAGAAGTTTTTGATTCTCTCATAAAATACTCTGTTTTTAGCTTCTCTTTCAGGTGAAATGCCTTCTAATAGCGAGTCTTTTACCTTTAAAGTATCTATTTCTTGAGAAAGAAGATAATTCATTCCCAAGAGAAAGAGTGCTATAAGAGTAAAGGTTTTTCTCATTTCCTTTTTTGCTGAAAGAACTGTTTTAACAAGGCTGTAGCTTCCTGGCTTAAAATGCCGGTAACTACTTCGGTTTTTGGGTGCAGTTTGCCCCCCATTACACTGTAGCCTCTATGGGTATCGGGGGCAGCATAGACCAAACGCGATAACTGACTCCAATACAAAGCACCTGCACACATTGCACAAGGCTCTAACGTGAGGTACATAGTGCAACCTGTGAGGTATTTACCTCCCAAATAGTGAGCTGCCATAGTAATGGCTTGCATTTCGGCGTGTGCTGTCACATCGTTGAGGCGTTCGGTAAGGTTATGGGCTTTAGCGATAATTCTGTTATCAATGGTGATAATGGCTCCTACGGGAATCTCGTCTTCCTCGAAAGCTAATTGTGCTTCTTCTAAAGCCTTTTGCATAAAGTATTCGTCAGTATTCATTGAAATAAAAATTACTTTGGCAAAGTACAAAAACTTTGCCAAAGTAATGTTAAAAATACGGTTATAAGGTAATTATTTATTACCGCCAAAGAGGTTGCCAATACCTCCCATAATATCATCCATTACATTTCCGTCTTTGTTTTTGTCGAAGAAAGAGTTCATCATTTCACTGATGTTACCTCCTTTACCTGAGAAAAAGTTGGATATCATTGGGGTTAAGTTTTGGAAAATCTTGCTTACATTATCCAATGAAACACCTGTTTTCTCACTGATAGCTTTTAAGGTAGACGATTGCCCGTCGCCTGTGAGTTTGTTTAAAATCTCACTACCTTCGGCTTTGCCGAGCATCGATTTGAGTGAATCCATTACCGAGCTTACTTTATCACTGCCGATACCTGTTTTCTCGCTCAATCCTTTTACGAGTTGTTGAAGGTTATCACCTCCTAAAAAATCTAACATTCCTGCCATATAATAATTATTTAAATAAGGTTATAATTTGTGAGGCTAACTCAAAACCTATGCGGTTCTGAGCTTCGTTAGTAGCTGCCCCTATGTGTGGGGTAAGCGATACCTGAGGGTGCATTAACACTTGTATAGCGGGGTTGGGTTCGTTTTCGAATACATCTAAACCTGCAAAAGCTACTTTGCCACTATCTAAGGCTTCTATAAGTGCTACTTCATTTAAAGCACCTCCACGTGCTAAATTGATGACTCCTACACCATCTTTCATCAAGGCAAACTCTTTTGCATCGAGTATATAACCTCCTTCTGCTGGGCTGTTGTTGAGAGTGATAAAATCAGCTTTTGCCAGTAGGTGTTCTTTTTCTACGGTTTTGATAGTGAAAGGCAAGGTTTGTCCGTCGAAAAAGTCGAGGGTTATTACTGCCTCAGTTACTTTGGGGTCGTAAGCCATTACCTTCATACCTAAACCGATAGCAATGCGAGCTACCGCTTGTCCGCTACGCCCGAACCCTATAATACCTATGGTTTTACCGCGCAATTCGGCGCCATTGTTATAGTTTTTTTTAAGTTCGTTAAACTGAGTGTCGCCTTCCAAAGGCATATTGCGGTTGGCATCGTGTAGAAAGCGTACGCCACTGAAAAGGTGAGCAAAAACGAGCTCGGCTACCGAATTAGCCGAAGAGGCTGGGGTATTAATCACGTGTAGGTTTTTGCTTTTGGCGTATGCCACATCTATATTGTCCATTCCTACGCCTCCTCTACCGATGAGTTTGAGTGACGGACAGCTATCGATGATATCTTTTCGCACTTGTGTGGCTGAACGCACTAAGAGCACATCGATTGCGTGTTTGTTTATATAGTCTATCAATTGGTTTTGAGCTACCTTAGTAGTGATAACTTCAAAACCTTCTTTTTCTAACGCTTCTTTTCCTGAATCGGAAATTCCATCGTTTGCAAGTATCTTTATCGCCATTATATTAATTTAATTAGTAAATTAGTGAATTAGCAAATCGCCAATTTCAATTATACCCTTCTCTGTACAACCTCAAAGATGCGTTCGCCATCGCATTTTAGGGTTTTGGAAGGGAACTTGAGAATGAGGGCATAGTCGTGAGTTGCCATCAGTATGGTTCGTCCCGAGGCGTTGATTTCTTTGAGAACTTGCATTACTTCTACACTGGTCTCGGGGTCTAAGTTACCTGTGGGTTCATCGGCTAAGATGAGTTCGGGGTTGTTGAGCAAGGCACGTGCGATAGCTATGCGTTGTTGTTCGCCTCCTGATAGCTCGTGAGGGAACTTAAAACCTGTATTCTGCATTTTTACTTTTGCAAGTACCTCTTCTATGCGTTGTTGTATTTTTGCTTTATCAGTCCATCCGGTAGCTTTCAGCACAAAAGCGAGATTATCGTGCACGCTTCTATCGGTAAGCAGTTTGAAATCTTGGAATACAACTCCCAGTTTACGGCGGAGCAGAGGGATTTCATCTTCGGTGAGTTTATTTAGGTTGAAACCTACGACTTTTCCTTTTCCTTTGGTAAGGGGTAAATCGCCGTAGAGCAACTTGATTAAGCTACTCTTTCCTGACCCTGTTTTGCCGATAAGGTACACTAATTCACCTTTTCCAATGGTGAGATTTACATTGGAGAGAATGAGGGTATTCTTTTGATATACTGATACTTCTTTTAAATCTAATACTGGTTCTTCCATTGATATAAGTTCAGTAAGGCAACTATTTACCTTACAAAATTCCTGCAAAGGTAGAAAAAATATTTGGATGATGGAAATTTTTTCGAGAAAAAGTGAAAAAAGGAGGTTATATAGAAAATAGCCGTAGCACAGTAGGCGGTCGTAACACGATGACAGGGAAATGAGAAAATGAGAGAATGAGAAAATTAGAAAATGAGAGAATGAGAAAATTAGAAAATGAGGAGATGAGTTTATTTGAAATTCTTGGAGAGATAAATAAGTTAATTTTACAGATTGTAGAGGGTTAAAATGTGTTAAATATTATAGTTTGTGTTATTGAAAAAAATACAATGATTTGACTTAAACTTTGAGTTTTCAGCAATGTTTGGACAAAATGATTAAGAAAAAAATGTTAAAATGAAGGATTTACCCTATTTTTCAGCAAAGTTTGAAAGAGGGACAAAATGTTAAAATTTACTTTTACCTATTGACTTTTAAAGAAATACATTATACTTTTGGGGCAAAAATAAAATTAAATAAACTATGAGAAAAAGAACTTTCAAATTTGGAATGTTGGCATTGATAGCCCTTGCGCTTACTTATTGCCAACGTGAAGATGCCCCTGAGGCACCACAACAAGACCCTGTTCCTGCCGTAGTAGACCCACAAGCGGTAGTGAGCTTAGACGAAGCCAAGAGCCTTTTTGAGGCTTCGGAAAACCAGAAACGCACTGCCAACAGTGTAAGCCGTAGGAAGTACCCGTTTATTGAATTAGAAACCGATTGGCGGTATTTTGAGCAAATGAAAGACTTTGAGGAAATGCCTTATGCCAAAGTGCCTGTGAGGATCTCTAAAACAGAACTCAATGGAGAAGTACTCTTCCTTAAAAAAGATGGGAAGACTAAGCAATATCTTTTTCTTACTCAGATAGATAGTATTATGGCAGATCGTCGTATTATAAATGCTGATTTTTATTTGCTTGATACTAAAGGGGTCTTTCTTTCGGCCTACCGAATGACAGATGGAGTTATTACTCATAAAATAGTACCCAAACGCAAAGGAAGTTATCGAATTATAGATAATAACGAGTCCTCAGCAACCGCAGAAAAGCCTATATGTAGAAGTTGTCCTCTTATTATTGCTCCTCTGCCTTTTTCCATAGATGATGAAGGAGATGACCCAAAGGAAAGAGGCGAAGGTGGGGGTGGAGGAAAAGACTACTTTGTGTTAGAGCCTGTTACTGTTTATGGTAGATTTCCTAGAAAAAGTAGAAATAATTCTGACTTTCCTCATTATACGTATTATGATTATTCACCATATGGTTATGGCGACTTTTATGATGATAGAGATAGAGAAGATAGGAGAATAGCTCTTGAAGAGCTAAGAGATAGAAGAAGAGCCATAGGTGGCGGAGGTAGCAGTAGTAATGTAGGAGCAGGTATGGCAAAAGAGGAAGAGAAAAAAGAAGAGAAAAAGCAAGACAAAAGAGAAGATACTATAAAAGACTCTCTTACCAACCCGTGTGCAAAAGCTCTTTTAGCACAAGCTCCTAATTTAAATAATGATATAGCGAGATTGATGCGGAATACTTTTGGGACAAGTGATAAGTTTAATATTACTGTAAGTAATAAATACTTAATAGGAGCGACAGGAAGCTATAATGGACAGAAAAATGGAGATGTTATAAATTGTAATATCTTTTTGGATAATAATATGCTGAAAACAGCTACTCAGGAATATATTTTAGTAACCCTTTATCACGAGGTTTTACATGCTTTTTTTGATGTAGAAAGAAATCGGTTGGGAGAAGAAGGGTTTAAACAGAAATACCCTTCTATTAGAGAAACATACCTTTCCATAGGAAATGGAGATCAAGAAAGAAGGTATCTATTAATGAATGATCACAGTAATTTCAATTCTTTTATAGAAACTTTAGCTCAAAGTATTCTTTCTTTTAATCGTAGTTTTCCTCTTGAAAAAGCACGTGCTTTGGCAAAAGAAGGTATTGTAGAAAGTTATACTATTCCTTCAAGTGAAAAAGAATATATAAATGAACAAAAAACTATTGGAGGTTGCAAATAAGTATGAAAAATGTATTTTACATACTACTTTTTTGTTCTTGTGCCATAATGGCACAAGAACAAAAATATATACTATTAGATAGTATTACAAATAATTATACCGTAAAAAAATATACTCTTAGCACTTTGCCTTATAAGGTGGATTATGAAATAGAAATCTACAATGTGTTTTCTAAAAACTATGGCAAAGACTTGGATAGTGATTTTATAGTCTTGTTTTCAGTACTCCCTGACCTTGAAAGCAAGAATAGTTGGCAAGAAATCCCCTTCGATATGTTACAAAAAAAGTATATGCCTGCTAAAAAACTGTTTGATAGAATATATAGAAGGACTTATGAAATGGATAGTAAAAAAGATGATAATACAACATTATCTTTGGTGAAAAAGGTGAAAAATAAATATTTTGTAGCTAAAAATTGTAGGATAAATGAATTTTTCTGCACAAATATACCTTCAGAGATGAGTGTTGCCACAGGAAGATATATTATAGATACCAATCAGGCTACGATGCCTGTAAGTGTGCTAAGGTCTCTATATAAAAAACGATACCCTAACGAAGTGTTTCCATTAGACGATAAGCATTGGATTGTACCTAAATATTTAGAACATATTTACTTAGAGAATGTAGAGGAAAAGGAAGGAGATACCATATATTATTTTTATCTTTACGCTACTTACTTTGTAGAAAGTTTTGATAAGTTTGCTTATATCAAAGATAGAGGTATTGTTGCTGCTTCTTATTATGAATTTTTTTTCCCAATAGGGTGTAAAACGCCTATATCTGGAGATTGGATAAAATTAAGAACTCCTTATAAAAAGGAACTCTTTTGGGCTGAAGAACTGAAAAAAGAATGGGCTGAAAAGGAGAAGGCTTGGAAAAAAGAACGAGAACGAGAAGAAAAAGAATTTAATAGGCTATGAAAAGATTAATTGCAATTATTATTCTCTTACTGTTTCAATATTCTTTTTCACAGAAATATTTAGTTTTAGAGGATTTAGAAAAGAACTATCAAGTAAAACACTATACATTACGCCCTCATTCTTTTTATGAAGGAAAAGAAATTGAGATGTATAATGTATTCAATCAGGGAGTTTTCTTTGGCTATAATTATTTAACCCTCATCTCGGTATTACCTGATATGAACAATGCTAACTCTTGGGTAGAAGTCTCTAAGGAAGAGGTCGAAAAAGCTGCTGTTAAGATAGAAGAGGTTCGCAGAAGTAATAAAAATAAATTCTTAAACTTCTTCTCTTTAGTAAAAAAAGAAGACGACAAGTATTATAAAGCAAGATGCTGTTTAGTAGAAGTTTTTCAGTTGATGGATTATTCTTCAAAAGTACACTTGAACGATAGTAACATCATCAATACAAAACAAGATTTTGTCACTTATGCTGAGTTAAAAAAAGAATTGAACAAAGGAACACATATTAGTAAATATGCTCAGCCAATGGAAGATAAAGAATCTTTCTTAGATAGTTGTTTTGAAAGTATTTACCTATCGGGTACAGAAAAACGTGGAAAAGATACTGTTTATCTGTTTTGGACGTTCACTGCTTGGAATAATCGCTCGGGGTTAGAGGCTTATCATCGTGGCATTGAGCGCTTTGCTTATATAGAGGGCAAAGGCATTGTAGCGGGAAGTTATGATTTTTTGTTCGACACTCAAAGTCCGCGTCACTCACATAACAGTGAACCTGCTATAAAAAAAGAAGTAGGTAGAGAGCTAATATGGGCTGAAGAACTGAAAAAGGAATGGGCTGAAAAGGAGAAGAATAAAATATAAGCCTATGAAACAGGTATTATTATACTTATTAGTTCTTGTGATGTAATGCTACAAGAACTGAAAAAGAAATGAGCAAAGAAGAGAACAAAAAATAATTATTATAAGGCAATGGTATGAAAAACTATTGTCTTATTTTTTTCAATAGAATGGTGATTGCAAAGGTGTGTTATCGGAAAGTATCGGATAGACTCGTAAGATATCGAAGATAGGGTTATGGTATAGTTAGCTTATAGAAAGCTTATAGGAAGCTTATACGAATCTTGGAAGATTGGTATAGAAAGGGTATATAAGTAGTTAATAATGAGAGATTAAGAGCGAAGATTAAAGAGTTAAAAAGTGTTAATTAGACGAAGGGTAAAGACTGGAAAAACGAAAGGTTTAAAGTGAAAAATGGATAGGAGGGCGAAGGTGATTTCAACTTTGCCAAAATCTCAAACATTGGCAAAGTATGTGGGGATAGTAAATAATGTGAGTTTGAAGTAGAGATGTGAGGCTGTGCTTCAGAAATTAAACAAAATTGATTTCAAATTTAAAACAAAATCAAAGATGTGCCTTGTAAAATGGCTATTCAAGGCTTCATTTTATACAGAAGGGTGTAGCACGATAAACAGTTCTTTTTAGTCAAGAGAGTACTGTAAAAAGCGAGTTAATAAAGCGTTTTAATTGTATAGAAAAGATGTTTGTTAGAAAGCAAAAAAGCGAATGGTGTTTTTATATGAACAAAAAAAGTATTACTTTTGCCTCACGCAAAACAATTTATTGAGAATGAAAACAGAAGAAATTATAACCATTGCCAAACAAACTATCAGTGAAGAAGCTCAGGCAGTTGCTAAATTAGTAGACTATATAGATGACGATTTTACTAAATCGATGGAGTATATACTGCAATCGAAGGGGCGTGTGGTGATTACGGGTATCGGGAAGAGTGCTATTATTGCTAATAAAATAGTGGCGACAATGAATTCTACTGGTACGCCTGCTATCTTTATGCACGCTGCTGATGCGATTCACGGTGACTTGGGCATCATACAACAGGACGATGTGGTGATATGCATTTCAAAAAGTGGTAATACGCCCGAAATAAAAGTATTGGTACCATTGCTCAAACGCGGTAATAACAAATTGATAGCGATTACTTCTAACAGAAATTCGGTTTTAGCCCAACAGGCTGATAGTGTGCTTTACGCTCACGTAGAGAAAGAGGCTTGCCCTAATAACTTAGCTCCGACGACTAGCACTACCGCTCAGTTGGTTTTGGGTGATGCCTTAGCAGTGTGTTTGCTTGAAATGAAGCATTTTGGTAGCAGTGATTTTGCTAAATATCACCCCGGTGGAGCATTAGGGAAACGCTTGTATTTGAAAGTGGCTGACATTGTAGTGCACAACCAAAAACCCGAAGTGGCTCCGGATACTGATATTAAGAAGGTGATTGTGGAAATATCGGAAAAGATGTTGGGGGTAGCAGCTGTGATTGATAATGGACGAATTGTGGGGGTAGTGACTGATGGGGATATTCGCAGAATGCTCAGTAAAACAGATAGTATAAAAGGATTGGTGGCTAAAGATATAATGAGTGCTAACCCTAAGACGATTGACTTAGAGAGTTTGGCTATTGATGCGTTACACCTAATGGAGAAGAATAAAATTACGCAGTTATTGGTAACGCGTGAAGGGCAATACGAGGGGATTATACACTTGCATAATTTGATACAAGAAGGTTTAATATAGGTTTTAAGAAAGGTGAGAGAGTTGTGATAATTATTCATTGTCAGGTATTTGGATATTATTTTGTAAAAAATATTGCGGATTATTTGGTCAGGTAAAATAATTGTAGTACTTTTGCACCTCGAATTAAAAATTAATCATTTTATTTATGAATCAATACGAAACTGTTTTCATTTTGAATCCCGTTTTATCTGATACACAGATAAAGGAAGCAGTAGAAAAGTTTGAGAATTTTCTTACTTCAAGGGGTGCAGAATTTGTAGCAAAAGAGAATTGGGGCTTGAAGAAATTAGCTTACCCAATCCAGAACAAGAAAAGCGGATTTTACCACCTCTTCGAGTTTAAAGTAGCTGGTGAAGTAATTGATGCTTTTGAATTGGAATTCCGTCGTGATGAGCGCGTGATGCGTTACCTGACTGTGAAATTAGACAAGCACGCCATTGAGTGGGCTGAAAAGAGAAGAGCAAAGTTAAACACTAAAAAAGCGTAAGAAAATGGCAGTAGAACAAAAAAAAGGAGATATCAAATATCTTACTCCGCTAAACATCGACACTTCAAAACAAAAGAAATATTGTCGTTTTAAAAAATCAGGTATTAAATACATTGATTACAAAGATGCTGACTTCCTCTTGAAGTTTGTAAACGAGCAAGGTAAGTTGTTACCTCGTCGTCTTACTGGTACTTCATTGAAGTTCCAACGCAAGGTGGCTACCGCTGTGAAGAGAGCACGCCACTTGGCATTAATGCCTTATGTAGCCGATTTATTAAAATAATAACAGGAGTAGAAACTATGGAAATTATACTAAAACAAGACGTACATAATTTAGGTTTTAAGGACGATGTCGTTACAGTAAAGAACGGCTACGGACGTAATTACCTCATTCCGCAAGGATTTGCAATTTTGGCTACTCCCTCAGCAAAAAAGGTATTAGCTGAAAATTTAAAACAGAAAGCTTACAAAGAACAACATATTATTGATGAGGCTAAGAAAACAGCTCAAGCACTTTCGTCATTGGTGGTAAAAATTATTGCCAAAGTAGGTGCTGGAGATAAGCTTTTTGGGTCAATTAATAATGGTGATTTGGCACAAGAATTAGCCAAAGCGGGTCACGATATTGATAAGAAATTTATTTCTATCGCTGGTAACACCCTCAAACGTGCTGGGAAATACAATGCTTCTATCCGTTTACACCGTGAAGTAATTGTTGATTTTCCATTTGAAATTGTAGCAGAAGTAGCAAAAGTAGAGACAAAACCTGCAGAAAAGGCTGAAGAGCCCAAAGCGGAAATTGCTACTGAGCAACCTGCTGGAAACTAATAAATTATAAGGATTTAAATAGTTCATATCAATTATAATTTTTGATACCTATAAGGGAAATTTGCCTTTGTAGGTATTTTTTTTACAATAAAATTTTTGTATATTAAAAATAATGTGTACTTTTGTACCAATTTTAGCAGAATCTCAAAAAATACTATGGAATCCAAAATTAATACAATAGGTCTAACAATATGGGGTTACAAGCAGGGATGCAAGGTGTTAGCCTCACAAGGAGTTAACTTTCAGCTGCAAGAAGTAAAGGACAGATTGAAAGATATCAGTGCCTTTATACGGATACACACCCCGCGTGTAGATTTTTACACATTGCAGTTTAGCAATAGTTACAAGATATACACACAATACCGTTCTTCAAAAGAAGTGAATGGACAGAGCGGTGTGTATATAGCCATTTCATTGTATATACCACATTTTTTACAATGGAGAGGGGTACGACAAGTATTGAACTTGTTAATGGATATGTACTTTGCAGAGCATATCAATTACGAGAACAATATTCCGTTACTCAATGAAAAAGAGGATATATTTCCATATTTTAATCTTCTGAGAGGGTATGAAAAGCAGTTGGTAGAGGAACCAGTAACGGCTTCTTTTGCATTAGACCAAAGCTATATGCCTAAGGTTTTCCCTTATATGGATATTTATGAGGTAGATAAGTACTTCAATATGCCTTACCGTCCTGAGTTTGAGAAATACCAAGACCTTGTGTTCTTGCGCAAAGAATTTGTGGAAGACCCTCGAGCTTATAGTATTGACTTCCTTTTTCCAGAATACGCAATACCTAGAACAAGTGCTTCTACTTTCCAAACAACCAATGCAGGAGGAAGTAGCGGAGCTTCTCGGTTTGTGCCTTCTAATGCTAATATTAAGATATTAGCTTTTATGAAGAATGGTAAAGACGTGGGAGCTACCTATATGAACGAAGTCTTCTCGGACGATGATACTATTGAAGTGCTTCTTGAAAAATCGAGATACCACGAGATGTTCTCTTATCACGATACAATTAAGAAAGCGATAAAAAGAGGTTATATCAAGAAAGTACAAAACAATTATACTTTTGATTTAATTCCTTTTGCCCCAAAAGAGTTTAAAGTGTACGTAGAAACTCCTCAACGAGAGTTTGAGAAATACATTTCGTTCTTATCATTAGAGAGTACGACTTTTAAAGCTAAGCTATACTCTAATACAAAGGGATATTACTTTTTACTAAAAGGAGATGAGGCACGTAATGTATTCAACCTTAGTTACAATGGTATTGTTTTCAAGAGTAACTATATGGTAGATGATAGGGTGGCCTTATCAGTACCTTTTGAGAAATATCAGTTTACGATTATTTCGAGCACTATAACTTCAGTATCTCTAAAAATCAATGGTATTGTATTCAGTAAAAACTTGCGCAGTGATTCGCCTGTAGAGATTGTTTTACCTGAGAACTTATACCATTTTGAGTTTGAAAATCAAGATACAGGAAGAGTTATTAGTATATCGAAGAGCGGAGAGGTTAATTTTGATAGAGCTAAAGGTGCTTACAATCCACAAATGATTGCCTCAGAGAGTCCTGAGTTTTCTAATGGTTTATCAGTAGTAAATAGAGGGGTTGCTACCACTGAACGAGGCGAAGCGATAGAGATGAACACTAAGTCTCGTGTGTTTTGGATAAAGATTGCTTCGGCTGTTGCTTTTGTTTTAATATTAGTAGGTGTAGGCTATTGGTTTATTTTCCCGATGCTTAAAAATCCTGTGAAGGCTTATGTAGCAATCAATTCGGAGAGTGAAATAGACGAAATGCACTTCTTAACCAATATAGATGAGCGCACTTACGAGATTGAGGATTCTTATATTAGGTTAAAAAAGAGCTTGCCTATCGCTGAGACAAAATTGGTTGTTAGCTTCAAAGAAGAGGGGAAAGACACTCTGTTATTAAATGAAGAACAACTCAATAAGTTAGCTCGAATGGTGGAAGCAAATAGCAAAGATACTCTTAAAATAGATTTGATTTCACCTGCAATGGCATTTCTTTTGGATGTGAATAATTGGAAAGAAACTCACGCAGACCCTAAGGGAAGTCTTTTTATAGCAGAAGCCCAAAAGCGCAATTTCCTTACAGATAAATTACGACCTGAGTTTGAAAAAGCCGTATGGGAAAATTTCTTAAAGGATTTTGATTATTCTGCTTATAATAGTGAACAAGTAGATAGCCTTTTACGTCCTTATTTAAAAGGAGGTAGTTCTGAATTGAAGTCTTATCAAACAGATTTGCAAAGAATAATTAGAGAAAGTAAAGCGCGTGACCAAGTGGAAGTGGCTGTAGAAAGACCTAAGAGAGAAGAGCAACCTGCTACCAAACCTGAAGCAACTGTTGTTAATAGAAATGAAACTACGGTAGGAAGAACACCTAAAACAGTTACCCCTTCTTACAATACTGAAAGACCTGTAACTATAAGTGAGCCACGTGATCCTAAAACAGTGAAACGAGGAGAGAATACTACTCGACCTATCGCTAAAAATGTATCGCTTACAGAAACCTTTGTTACAGATATGAAACGCTTTAATTCACAGGCTTGTTCTGAAGAAGTTGTAGATAGAGTGAAAATGAATTTAAAACGTTTGGAAGGCAATGATTGGAGTGTGGTAATGTTTGAATTTAACCAAGGTAGAAGAGAGATAGAGGAACGCGCGAACCAATATAGTATGTTCTTTACAGCACTTAAAAATGGTACTTCTATTGACCAAGTTAAACCTTCTTACTTTGGAGGACAGACTAGCTTGATTAATTACCTTAAAAAAGGAACCAACTACGAATTGGTAAAAGGGAAGGCTAATCTCAAAACTTTTGCTGATATTCGCCAAGCGATTGTGAATATGGGGGTAGACCCTAAAACAATTCGCTAAGAGATATTTCCTTTTATACTAAAACCTATGCTTATGTTAGAAGTTTTCGATAACCTCGATACTTTACTTAAAGGCTTTTGGTTAGTAGCTATTCCCGTAACGGTGATATTTGTAGAACAATTATAATTATAAAATAAATAATAAAAACTAAGGCGTCATCAATTTGGTGACGCCTTAGTTTTTATTACGTATTGATAGACCGAATAGCTTGTTCTAAGTTCTTCGCTAATCCAAACAGATAGTTGAACTGTTCTCCATAGAATTGTGTCTCACGCATTGAGATAGGTGAGGAACTATCTGCATTTTGAGGGGTATCCATTATTTCCCTAATAGCTTGATTGAATTGTTCAATAGGCGTTTTATAATCAGTTTGAGTAGTAGCCGTAGATTCAACAAGCAACGCCAAAGAGTGTTGCAAGGCTGCTATAAGACTCTCAATTGCCTCGTTAAATACCGATTTAGGAAAGGTTACCTTCTTGCTGTTCAACCTAATACCAAACGAAGCCACAGACGCTAAGAAAGTTTGCTGTATCACAATAATTCCGTATACCGATGGATTTTTATACTGCATAAACTTCGGCTCTTGTAACATTCGTTGGAAAGTGGCATTTAGGTTTGAGAGAGCTAACACAGCTTCTTTGCGTGATACTTTATAGGCAGTGGTAATCCCTTCTCCGGTGTTAAAAATCTCTTTTACTTGCTGTAAGTAACCGATATTAGCTTTTACTGATTTGGTAACCGCTTCCCTATAAGTATTGTGTTCCCACGTAGGCAAAATGAGATAATTCCCTGCAAACGATAGCCCAACCCCTATAACGGTATCCAATAGGCGGTCATAAATAAGGCTGTAAACATTAGGTGTAATCAGTGCAAAAATAAATATCGCACTGATAGTGATGAATATAGAGGCGTACATATAGTTCTCTTGAATCAACCCAAAAGCAATAGGCATACACAAAATAGCGACATAGAGGTACAAACTAGGGTAGGGGAGTAGGTAAATCACTGCAAACGAGGCAACCCCACCAATCATAGTGCCATAAACCCTGCTGAGCGAACGCTCTTGTGTGATACCAAACCCAGGGCGCATAATAATGAAGATGGTAAGGATAATCCAGTAGGCATTGTTGATAGGGAATATATCACCTATGAGGTAACCTATAAATACCACTATAGATAGACGCATTGCGTGCCTAAAAAAGGTAGATTTTAAGGATATATGGTCTTTGAGCCGTCGCCACGAGTAGTTTTGGTAACTCACAAACTTGCGATAAGTACTCTCATCGCGTACCCCTGCATCGTTGCTATAATAGTTCTCAAAAATATGTCGGATATTTTCAATAGAATGATACTGACTTTCTATATAGATATAAAAATTTCGCAACAGCAAAGCACGTTCTTTATCTTCTTCCGATACTTCTGAAAGCGCTTTCAAGGCTTCGTTCTTCTCTTTGGTTTGCGCTAATAAGTCTTTTAAACAGTTGTCTAATTGTATCTTCTTGCGTGACCCAATGTATTCGGACATTTGTTGTAGCTGCCTCGATAGCTCTTTGAGGAAATCTACATAAGTTTGTAAATATTCGCGATGCTCAGCAAAAGCCTTGTCCACTTTCTCATATTGTACAGGATTGGCTAAAGCTAACTCGAAGATATCCACTAGCTCTATAAACATCAAAAATTGGCGTTGCAGATAATCGGTTTTACCTGATTTGCTTCGTGAATCGAGTACGGCTTCACGGAGCTTTTCATATTTTTCGTTGAGGCTTGTTTGCAGGTTGATGAGCTTTTTGAGTCCCTCGCTTCTGTCTTTGGCGATGAGTAAGTCAGCTCTTACCGAAAAAAACTCTGCCGTAAGAGCAAAGCACTTCCCTAACAGCTGTTCACTGTACAAACGCGGACGTATTTTTAGGAATATATACACTAATACACTGTACCACAAACCTCCTAATAACACACAACCGCTGTACAACACGATACCCCACCCTGTTTGCAAGTGGGCTAAAGTAGAGGCTATCTCAAACAATCCCGCGAAAGCTACCATTGTAGCGCGATGTCCGTATAACGAAATATAAGCATTGCCGAAGGTGAGTAGGAATATGGTAGGCAGTAATAAGTACTCGTAAGGAGCCGTGAGGTTTACCAAAGTAGAACTGATAGTTGCTAGTAATGTTGCTATGAAAAGACCTCCATAGAGGTGTTTTTGATTCCCTGGAATATCGCTGGGCGAAATCGCAACAATACTCAAAGCTATGGGTAAGCCAATATCCATTAGGTCAAACCAATAGCCCAACCCTAAGGGAATAAGCACCGCAATGGTTTTGAGGCACCCTTTGAAGAAAGAAAAACTTTTAAAGAATGATATGATGGAGGTATACATTTTTTACATATATTTGCGGGCAAAATTACAAAACTAATGGCAAATAACCATCTGATAACTGAAATATTAAAGGCAGGAAAGATAATTCTATACCCCACCGATACCGTTTGGGGTTTGGGGTGCGATGCTACAAATCCTAAAGCGGTAGCTAAAATTTTCCAAATAAAACAACGCAGTGAGAGCAAAAGCCTCATCATTTTAGTGAGTGATACAGTGATGTTACAGCACTATGTAACTGATATACCTCCTAAGGTGCTTACCTATCTTCAAACCTTGCAAGAGCCTACCACTATTATTTATAGTCACCCTTTGCATTTGGCTAAGAATGTGATAGCTGCTGATAATACAGTAGCCATTAGGGTCGTACAAGATGTGTTCTGCCAACAGATGATTGCCGATTTTGGCAAACCCATAGTCTCTACTTCTGCTAATATCAGTGGAGAGCCAACACCTTTGTATTACCAACTCATTAATCCCCAAATTATTGCGCAATGTGATTATGTAGTACCTTACCGTCAAGACGATACCCAAATAAAAAATCCCTCACGTCTGATTAGGTTTGATACAGACGGAGAGATTCAAATATTAAGATAAATAGTAAGTTACTCTACTATTTTCACAGGTGTTCCGTTATCTATATTAATTTGTCCACTGGTAATCACTTCTTCACCAACAGTAAGTCCGCTGATGATTTCTACCTTATCACCAAAGTTGCGACCGCTTTTCACATTTGCCATTTCAGCTTTAAGCACCTCCTGACCTTTAGCATTTTTGCTACTTACTATTTTGAAAATTTTATTTTGGCTCACACTACCCACGAAAGCAGAATGAGGTACTACAAGAGCTGTAACCTCATCATTACCACTGCCAAACTGTGCAGTCGCATACATTCCCGCTTTTAGCTTTTTGTCTTTGTTGGCTACCAATATTTCTACGGGGAATTTGAGAGCTCCATTAGATTTCGGTGCGATAAAAATAATCTTTCCGTCTACTAATTCTGAGGAAGTACTAGGTTTTATTTTGATGACTTCACCCACTTTTAGTTCTCCTACTTGACTTTCATCTACGGTAATTTTCAATTTCAAATTGTCGATATTTACCACGTTGAATAACGTCTGTCCGGCACTTACAAGTGTTCCTTCTTCTACCTCTTTGCTAGTTACAATCCCGTTAATTTTACTACGCACCGCTGTATCACCCGATACGATAGCTGCCGAATTGTAGTTCGCTTGGGCGTTTTTGAGTTGCAAGCGCGCTTGTTCCAATTGTTGAGCCGTAACTCCTCCTGTTTGGTAAGCACTTTCAAAGCGCTTTAAATCCGATTTTGCAGTTTCGAGTACCGCTTTGGCATTGTCTAACTGCACATTGGTTCTGTCGGCTTTTGTTTGCGCCAATACTTGCCCTGCTCTCACAAAATCACCCTCTTTTACGTAAATTTTTATGACTTGTCCTCCTACTTCTGAAGATACATTTAGGTCTTGTTCCGCTACAAAAGTACCGTTAGCCGTAAAAAGGTCGGCTACTTTTTCTTCTGTTACTTTGGCAGCACGCACGGCTACTTGGGCTTCTTTTTGGGCTACAATAGCCACCTCTTCAGCATTTTTCTGTTTGTTAGAATATAGGCGGAGCCCCATTAATCCTACAAGGACTATTATGATAACTGTAGTAATTATTTTTTTCATTTTTCTTAAATTACTGTATTAAGTGTTCTAAATCGGGGGCAAAGGTATAACAAAAAACTTAATAAACAAAAAAAGTTTCCATATTTTTATCTTCATTCACTTTTTTCTCATTCTTCATTGGGTTGTTTTATTTGCTATTAAATGAAGTGAACGCTCACTCTATCAAGGTAATTGATGTCTAATAAAGAAGAAGCTCCCCCTACTGTATGAGTATCACTTTTGTAAACACTACACTGCAAATAGTCGAGGTCGTTAAACAGAAGCATTCGTTTTCCATCAGGAGCGCGAAGGTCGAGAGGAACACTAAAATCAATAAATTCGCTGTATTGGTTATAAATCTTTTTGAAGGTATACATATTAAAAATAACCTCAAAAGCTCTATCTTGCCTTATTTCTTCAAATAATTTCCTACTGATATTGCTCACTGCATTGCCATAGTGGTCAATATAAATAATCGTACCGTAAACGAAACGTTTATCAGCAGATATCTCTGGTTTAAAATGAGTAGCCTCTAAATACGTATCGGTTTTCTTGCCTATTTTGTTAAGGGGGATATTTCGACATATTTTCTCAGCAATCAAAGGAAATGAATACAGCGTAGGGAAAAGTTCAGTGCTTTGTTCGCCTTTTATTTCGTACAGTTCAGCGTTCTTTTTATCTTCTGCTAAAAGATGAAAAATACCGTTATCAGCCCCGATAAAATAATGTCCGTTCAGTTTCATTACCATATGCCTTTTCTCAGGAGTGCGCTCCGCATCTACCCCTATGATATGTATACTTCCTTTGGGATAATGCATATAGGCATTTTTTAAGATAAAGGCAGCTTGAAACACATCAAAAGGTGATATCAAATGCGAGATATCTACCACGCAAGCTTCCGGGCACTTACTATAAATAGTACCCTTTACAGCTCCCACCGAGTAATCTCGTAAACCAAAATCAGTAGTTAATGTAATGATTTTCATTCCTTTTGTTATAATGATATCAAGTTTAAAACAGCATAAATGTATAAGTATGAAGTTAGGTCAAACACCTCAAATTTCAAATAACCAATCTCGGAGTTTTCTCCCATTATCCTTCATTATTTCTTCCCTCATTCTTCGTCCTTCCTTCGTCTTTTGTTCGTCTTTTGTTCGTCTTTTGTTCGTCATTTGTTCGTCATTTGTTCGTCCTTCCTTCGTTCATCGTTCGTCTTTCCTTCATCTGCCCGTGCGGCTCGCACCGTCTTTTATATAAGCTTTTTATAAGCTTCTCCCAAATTAACCATTAATCATTAATCATTAATCATTAACCATTAATCATTCTCACTCCCTTTAATTCTTCAATTTGTTGTAATAGCCTATGAATAATCTCCAACCCAGCCATATTCACTTCAAGGTCGTAATGCCAATTAGTAAAGCGTTCAAAAGCCGAAAGCTGGTCGTAATGCAGGTAAGTAGTGTTGTCAATCACTTCCGTTTCTATAAGTCCACTTGATTCTAAATCGTCAAAGAATGTGATTTCTATATTGTACAAACGAACGATGTCTTCTCTTGAAATTCTATCTTTCATAATTATGAATTTTTAAGTTGTTCAAATAATGCTTTTTGTTGTTCCGTAAGGTTTTTAGGCAATTGTACTTGATAGGTTACAAAAAGGTCGCCAAACGTGCCTTCTTGCTTGTACACAGGAAAACCTTTACCTTTTAAGCGCACCGTAGTGCCATTTTGTGTCTCAGGAGCTACTTTCATTTTCACTTTACCACTGAGAGTATCTATCTGCACTTCGCCACCTAACATAGCTGTATATAGGTCGATATTTACAGTAGTTTTCAAATCGTTACCATTGCGTTCAAACTGAGCATCGGGTTCAATATGGAAAGTGATATACAAATCACCGTTAGGTCCTCCGTTATATCCTTCGTATCCGTGACCTTTTAGCTTAATTTGCAACCCTTCATATACCCCCGCAGGTACTGTAATGCGTATGTTCTTGCCGTTCACTGTAAAAGTACGTTGCTGAGCAGTTGCCACTTCTCGTAGTGGTAGCGACATATCCGCAAAAATATCCTGTCCCTTAAACTTACCTGAGGCACTACCGTAACCTCTACCAAATCCCGAAGTGCGTCCACCAAACATATCTTTGAAGAAATCAGAATAGTCTCCCTCAGAATAGTTACCTCCACCAAAGCCTTCAAAGCCTCCAAAGCCACCTTGGGAGCGTTGCTGTTGTTGGGCTTTTTCGTACTCTTCTCCGTATTTCCAGTGTTCGCCATACTTATCGTATTTAGCACGGTTTTCAGGATTGCTAAGTACTTCGTTAGCCTCGTTAATCTCTTTAAATTTCTGCTCTGCCGTCTTATCGTTGGGGTTCATATCAGGGTGATACTTGCGCGCCAACTTGCGGTAAGCTTTCTTTATATCGTCTTGGGTAGCAGTTTTTTCTACCCCTAAGGTTTTATAGTAATCTATCATCTCTAATAATTTAACAGTCGCAAAGATACTACTTTATTTGATATATTTTGTATACAAATAATAAAAAAATAGGAAGAGATGGACTTATCTCTTCCTATGATTGTGTTTTTGCTTAGGTTCTAAGGCAAGCGTTGGTATAAACAGCAGGGGGGTAACTTATTGTACACTTCGTCGTCAGCGCGTTCTTTGCCTGCGTCGTGTCCTACTTTGGCAATGGCTTTTTGTACATCGCTTTCGCTACATTTGCGTTCGTCAAAAATAAGAGTCATATTCCCACTCTTGATGTTCCAATTAGCGCTCTTTACGCCTTTTACGCTGTAAGCTGCTTTTTCTATGCGCGCTTTACACTGTTCACAATTGCCTCCTACGGCAAACTCTACTTTCTTGTTTTTGTTAGGTGCTTGTTGTGCACTTGCGATAGTGAGTCCAAAAAAACTCAAAGCTATCCATAATAAAATACGTGTTTTCATTTTATAATAATTTAAATCTTAATCCTGCATAATACATCTGTCCAAAGGCAGGAGCGTACTGCATTGTACTATCAAAATACGCACCAAAAGGGTCGTTGGCAGCCAAAATTCCGTTCTCTTGCTTATAATTGGTGATGTTTTCACCTCCTATATATACCTCAAATGTCTTAGAAAATACTTTGGTGATTTGGGCATTGAGTGTAGCAAATGATGGCGCATAATCGTCTAACCTATAGGCTATAGGGTTCGTAGCGGTTGTAGGCAAGCGTTGTTCTCCTAACCAGTTGAAGGTTACATCAAACTTCCATTGAGAATTCTTGTTCTCGTGGCGCTCAGGAGTCTCGTAAGCTACATTGGCAAACCAGCGATGCTTTGGGGTAAGGGTCTTCTCCATTTGTCCTTTAGTAAACTGTGTTTGCACATCGTAATACTTGTAGGCTGCTTTAAAGTCCAACCCTTTGGCAGGAGTAATACTAAATTCTGCTTGTAGAGAGTTGGCAAAACTATTCCCATTGAGGTTGTAAAACAAGGCTTGTTGGGGTGAGTTATCCAAATCTACTACTACTTGATTGTCAAAATCAGTGCGATAAAAGTCTATGGAGAACTCAGCGTTCTTGCCCAATACTTTAAACGCTTGCAAAAAGCTCACGCCGTAATTCCAAGCGATTTCAGGGTTCAAACCGTAGAGCTTACCACCATCACCTCCTATAATAGTAAACTCTCGTGCAGAAGCTAAGAGCTGTTGGTTCTCAGCAATCACATTAGCAGCTCGTTTGCCTCGTCCTGCCGATACTCTAAAAGTAGCTTGCTTCCAAGGATTGTAACGCACGTGTAAGCGTGGAGTGATAAAGTTTCCTAAATGATTATGACTATCAGCGCGTACTCCTGCCACAAAACTGAAGTTACTCAAATTGTCATAAGTGTATTCAAAGAAGGCACCTACCGAGCGGTCTACACGTGAAAAATCCCCTGTGAGAGCCCTAGTACTAAGCATCTCGTTGTAATCGTCGTAAGTACCGTTGAGCCCTGTGGCAAACTTGTGTTTGGTATCGGTGATGATAGAGTTGTATATCAAATTACCATACCAACTCTTTTGCTGTATATCATAGCGGTTCAACCCAAAATAAGAATCTTGACGATGCGACTGAAAAGAGTTCTGCAACCCTATACTCTTATGAGGTGTGTCAGGAAATACATACCCTATTTTATTTGAAACACTAAAACGTTCGGAGTTTACTTCACTACCCCACGCATTGGTAGTTCCTTTGTCAGTCAGCGGATTAAAGCGCAATTCGCCTGCCTGGCGCTCATCTTTCATATAATGGAGGTTCAAAAAGCCTACCCAACCCTTTTGAGCATCGGCGTACTGCCAACGGTTCAACAAGTTAATTTGGTTACCTATGGGGTTATCTATAAAACCATCGTGATTGTGGTCGGCTTTTTGCTGACGCACATTGCCGTGAGCGAAAAGAGTGGTTGCCCATTTATCGGAGAGCTTTTTATTGGTATGTGCGTTGATTTCGTAGCGGTTATCCTCCGATGCGTATAAGTTCAAGAAAAAAGGAATGGCACTGATAGGCTTCTCTATTTCATAATTGATTTGCCCCGAAATACTCTCATACCCGTTAATCACACTCCCTGCTCCTTTGGTAATCTGGATACTCTCAATCCACGTACCAGGCACAAACGAGAGTCCGTAGGCTTGCGAAGCTCCGCGCATCGTAGGGATATTCTCCTCTGCCATTAGTATGTACGGACTGGTCAAACCTAACATCTTTATCTGTTTGTTACCCGTAACGGCGTCCGAGAAGTTCACATCAATCGACGGATTGGTAGAGAAACTCTCCGATAGGTTGCAACAAGCGGCTTTCAGCAGTTCCCCACTGCTCATTGTGTGCACATCGGCTACTTGCCACTGCGATTTCATTGTATTAGCACGTTTGTGGCTTACTACTACTTCTTCCAAAGTAGTTTCGGGCTCTAACTGAATGTGTAAGGGTGTGTTACCACTTACTTTCACAGTTTTCTTTTTATACCCTACATAGCTTACTACTAAAGTAGAACTTCCCTCAGGTCGTTTCAAGGTAAAAGCTCCTTCGTTATCGGTAGAAGTCCCTATTTGGGTACCTTCCCAATATACATCAGCACCTATAAGTGGTGTGTTGTTTTCATCTACTACACTCCCTTTGCTAAAATTTTGAGCAAAGAGTGACAAGGGCAACAACAGCCCTAATAAAAAGATATATTTTTTGTACATTATTGTTCTGTTTTATTCAATTCAGGAATTAGAATTTAAGGATTAGAAAACAAAGGTAAAGGAGTTTACCTCTTACCTTTTATCTTTTACCTGTTACTTGAATAAAACACTCTCTGGCAGTACAATTCGTACAGAGGCGGAGCATTCAGTTGTGTAAAAAAATCAGTAGTGATAGATTTCTTTACCGTCTCACTAATGCTTACCTCTTCTAAAATAGGTAGGGTAGGGGTAGCTATTACAAAGGGTTGTAATTGCAACTCCAATACCTTTACTACCGATGTACTATCAGAAATAGAAGAAGTGATAGATATGTCGTCACAACATTTTTTATGTGAAGTTTCTGTTTCGTCCTCATCGTCATCCGAAGCACAGCAAGAGTCCATTGTAGTACAGTCTTCCTCTTCCTCACTCGCAGAAGTAGGGTACTCTAAGGACACTGACGATAAGGTGTCTTTACAATAATGAAAAGTAATCGCCCACCCTGAATTGGAGAACAGGATAAGCGCTGATAATAATATGTTGATAAGTTTTCTTTTCATTGCGGGGGCAAAGATACGACAATTTTTTATATTTCGTTTCTAAAGATAGTATTTTTTAATAAAAACTCAAGAAGTAATAAAACCACAGCAATTATCGCTAAGGGTCTGAATTTCTCATCTACCTCAGTGTATTTAAACTCTTCAATCTTGGTAGTCTCCATCTTGTTGATTTCATCGTAAATCTGTTGGAGCTTCTGGTTGTCAGTGGCACGAAAGTATCTCCCGTGTGTTACTTCAGCTATCTTTTTCATTAGAGGCTCATCTATTTCCACTTGTAACATACGGTACATTATGCTACCGTCAGGATTGAGTGCGTAAGGAGAGAGCGCCGTTCCATTGGTGCCTATCCCTATTGTATATACTCTAATACCGTACTCAGCAGCTAACTCAGCTGCGGTTTGCGGGTCTATAAACCCTGTGTTGTTCACCCCATCAGTAAGGAGGATAATAACTCTACTCTTGGCTTTACTTTCTTTGAGTCGGTTTACAGCCGTTGCCAGTCCCATACCGATGGCTGTACCGTCTTCTATTTGTCCATAAGTAAGTTCCGAAAGAGCGTTTAAGATAATACCTTTATCCGTAGTCACAGGAGTTTTAGTATAGCTTTCTCCTGCGTAGATAACAAGTCCAATACGGTCATTAGGACGGTCTTTTACAAATTGTGAAGCTACCTTTTTTAGTGCTTCAAAACGGTTAGGCTTTAAGTCTTTTGAAAGCATACTCGCCGATACGTCTATTGCCATTACAATATCTATCCCATCAGTAATCTTTGTGTGTGCATTTTCTGAATGGGTTTGTGGGCGTGCTAATGCTATAATTAGTAAGGCTACTGCCAATAAGCGCAAGGCAAATAAAGAATGGTATAAATGGTCTTTCCACGAACTCATCTTCTTAAAAGCGATAGTGGAAGATATAGTTACATTCGGTTTAGATTTCTTATTCCAATACCAATACCACGCCACCATTAGTGGTAAGACTAATAGTAACCAAAAGAACTGTGGATTGGCAAAAGTAATATTTTTAAGCATATTATTCTGTTTTAAATACAATAGAATTGATAACTCTTTGTGCTATCTTATCGGCGTTAGGTTCGTCTATATGGGTGATAAGAACTTGTTGGAGCGCATTGTTTTCAGTAAAACTGTACAACTCATAAGAAGCGCTAAAGTATTTACCTTTCTCATTAGGAATACTCATTTTGCCAAAAACTTTTATACCTTTTGCACCGCTGGGCGAGGTGTATTCTTCCTGCAAGGTAGTGATGTTCTTCGCCTTAGCTTTATCCAATTGCGAAAGCACTATTTCATTCACCTTTTGTGGGTCTAAGGTAAGTCCACCGCCTTGTTCCTCTTGTTGAGGTGCTGTATGTTGGGCGTCTTTCTTAAAGGTAATGATATTGGTCATTATGTATAAAGGTGAATTAAGACTGCCGTAATAGAAAGTATATTGCTTATCTATAATCGATTTGTATTCCGCTACGTCTACTATTTGCTTGCGAATGAGTATCTCTGGCGTAGTGAGCTCAGTAATAGGATAACCGTAATCACTTGTTACCCACTCGCTGCGATTGATACTCGCATAAGTATTGAAATATTTGTTGTACAAGATACTATATCCCATAAGCAATACAGGAGCTAATACTACAAAACAAAGCGCGACGATAAGAGCCACTCGGTTGCGTCTTTTTCTGCGTTCTCTTATTTTCAGTACGCTCATTGCGAAAGCGTCTTGTGTAGGCACTTCCCCTTCGGCTACTACCACAGGGATAGCCTCTTTGGTTTTGATAACCACATTCTCAATGGTCTCACGGTCGTATTCAGCATTGTTGTCCGAGGGCTTACTCTTGGCAAATTTCACTAAGTCGGCATTTTGTAATACCCGTTTGAGGTTGCTGATAGTCTCTTCCGATAAGTGTAGCTTTCCTGCTTCTTGCAAAACATTAATTTTAGCCAGAAGCTCATCTGTGGTACTCTCTTTGGCTAAAATATGCACCTCGTCTTCCAAGTATTCTTTTACAATATCGGTAAGCCGAGTATAATAGGCTTTGTGTTGCGATTCTATAAGGTATTTAGAATTTTGTAAGTCTTTTAGGTCTTGTATGGCGCGCTCAAAAGGAGGTAACTTTTTGCGCTCTTCTTCAGCCGTTAGTTTTCTCTTGCGGAAGACGAAGAAGTATAATCCACCTGCTACTAAAAGGAGTCCTATAATTCCTAAAATAATCCATAACCACATACGTGAAGCCGTAGGTGAGGCTACTTCCGTAATAGGTTTAATGTCGTATAAAGGCTGTTTGAGCGTATCTACCGCTACGGTATGTACTTCTACGAGTAGCGAATCGGTATAGTAGTCTTTGTTACTGATGTGTATCCTTTGTCGCGGAATAGTGTACTTCCCTTCATCAAATTGAGTAAGGTAGTAGGCTTTTTCCAAACGAAACTTACCTCCCTCTTTCAGGGTATCAGTAGGGTCGGCTTTTACCATTTCTAGCGGACTAAAACTCTGTCCTTCCGGAAATGCCACAGCCGCATCAGCAGGGGCTTCTACCGATATCTTGTATTCTATCTGTTCTCCTATTTTTATGTTCTTTGTATTAGTCTCTACCTTCACCTCTTGTGCGTAAAGAGTAGGAAATACAAATAATATTAATATGAAATATAATATTCGTCTCATTTTACCGCTTAATACTTAATTTAGTCTCTTACCTCTTACCTCTTATCTCTTATCTATTTTTAAAGTATCCCAACAGCTTTTGGGTATAACTCTCATCGTCCCTACAGCTCACTACCCCTGCACCCGATTTTTGCCAAAGTGTCTCAAAATAGTTCACCGTCTCGTGATATTGTTTTGCATATTCATTTCGCACTGCCGATGAAGCGGTGTTCACACGCATCAGCGCTCCCGTTTCAGCATCTTTTACCATCACATAACCTAAGTTAGGTAGTTCAGTTTCTTTTTTGTCATAAATGCGAATACCGGTAATATCGTGTTTTCTGGCAGCTATCTGTATAGGTTTCTCATAGCCTTTATCCATAAAGTCCGAGAGCATAAACACAATCGCCTTTTTCTTCGTTACCCTACTGAGGAACTGCAAAGCCTCCGAGATATTAGTCTTAAAACTTTTGGGCTGAAATTCTATAAGCTCTCTGATGATGCGCAACACGTGCGATTTCCCTTTTTTAGGTGGAATATACAGTTCTATTTGGTCAGAAAAGAGTATCAATCCCGTTTTGTCGTTATTCTGTAAAGCTGAGAACGCCAAGGTAGCTGCTATTTCGGTAATCACTTCACTTTTGAACTCTTGTTTCGTACCAAAAAGCTCACTACCGCTCACGTCTATCATCAGCATTAGCGTAAGTTCGCGTTCCTCTTCAAATACTTTCACAAAAGGCTCGTTGTAGCGCGCCGTTACGTTCCAGTCGATATTGCGAATATCATCACCAAATTGGTACGGACGTACTTCACTGAAAGTCATACCCCGACCTTTGAAGGTAGAGTGATACTCCCCTCCGAAAATATTATCGGAGAGCTTGCGCGTTTTTATCTCTATCTTGCGTACTTTCTTTAATAGTTCTTTAGTATCCAAAATTAATTAACTATTTTAATGCCATTTAAAACTCTCGTAATTGTCTTGTACATCAGCAATGAGTTGTTCATTGATGCTTTGTATATCAAACTTTTTTTCGTCCCACGGCAAGTCGTAACCACACCGAGAAAGTCTCTCCTTGTAGTTTTTTACCTCTGCTTTAGGTTCGCCTGTTTCAAGTACTTCTATCATTGTTTGATACCCCAAATACTGCTACTCATTCACATACCCAACTGTGAGCCTTCGCTGGCTTTATCTTTTACCTTTTATTCACATACCACCCAACTGTGAGCCCTTGCTGGCTTTACCTTTTACCTTTTACCTTTTACCTGCTATGGTACTTCAATAGTATTCACTATCTTGTGAATCATCTCTACTGAGGTAATATTCTCAGCCTCTGCTTCATAGGTAATACCGATACGATGGCGCAATACGTCAAATACTACTGCACGTACGTCCTCAGGAATTACATAACCACGACGTTTGATGAAAGCATAACATTTTGCCGCCATTGCCAAGTTGATACTACCACGAGGCGATGCCCCAAAGCTAATAAGTGGTTTAAGCTCTGCCAAGTTGTATTTTTCAGGATAACGAGTCGCAAAAACAATGTCTAAGATGTATTTCTCAATCTTTTCGTCCATATACACCTCGCGCACGGCTGTCTGTGCTTTTAGGATTTGTTCCAAACTCACTGTTTGGTTCACCACTGCGTAACTGTTGCTGAGGTTGTCGCGCATAATCCGTTGCTCTTCGTCCAATTTAGGATAGTCGATAACCGTTTTAAGCATAAAACGGTCTACTTGTGCCTCAGGCAGTGGGTAAGTTCCTTCTTGCTCTACAGGGTTCTGAGTTGCCATTACCATAAAAGGAGCGTCTAACTTAAAGGTCGAATCACCAATGGTTACTTGTCGCTCTTGCATTGCTTCCAATAAGGCAGACTGCACTTTGGCAGGCGCACGGTTAATCTCGTCAGCCAGTACAAAGTTCGCAAAGATAGGTCCCTTTTTTATAGAAAACTCGTTTTGTTTGATGTTGTAGGTCATTGTTCCTATCACATCGGCAGGCAATAAGTCCGGTGTAAACTGGATACGGCTAAACGACCCGTGTACTGATTTAGCAAGGGTGTTGATGGATAGCGTTTTTGCTAGCCCAGGTACCCCTTCCAAGAGGATATGCCCTTTGCCTAATAACCCGATAAGCAGGGCATTTACCATATGTTTTTGCCCTACAATCACCTTGTTCATCTCATTGGTGAGCGCATCGATAAACACACTTTCACGCTCTATCATTTCGTTTATCTGACTGATATCTACAGATGTTCTTTGTTCCATAGTACAAATTATTTTTTTAGCGTTTTTCTTTAATACAAATACTGTGCCGTCTTGTTATTAGTACGGGTTACAAAAGTATTTTTTTCTTACTAAACTGACAAATATTTTTGTAAAATAATTTTCTAAGCTGTGTTTAATCTCCCTTTACCTTATCTTACATCTTGTCATTGCTTTTACGTCCTATACTTTGCCAAAGTTTTCACTTGCCCATCGTGCTACGACCTTTTACAAAGTTTATTTTTTCTTTACCTTACCTCCACCTTACATTCATCTTACATTTATAATTTGTTCATTTCTCTTTCATTCATTAATCACTTTTCACCTACTGTAGAGCCACTGTAGAGCCACTGTAGAGCCACTGTAGAGCCACTGTAGACCCACTGTAGAGCCACTGTAGAGCCACTGTAACCCCACTCTTTATCCATCTATCCTATAAGTTTCCTATAATCTTTGTATAATTCCCTACCCCTAATTCACCACTAACCATTTACCATTAACCATTTACCATTAACCATTAATCATTAATCATTAATCATTAATCATTAATAATTAACTTTTTTTGCGTAGCATATAAAAAAGTACTACTTTTGTCGCTCTAATAGCAAAGATATAAGAAATGAAGTTTGAAACTAAAGCCATTCACGGCGTAAGAACAGCCAATAAAAATACAGAAAACTGGGGAAGCACCATCAATATGGCTTCTACTTTCCCTATTGAAGAATACGGTGTAGAACAAGAGTTTGAATACGGACGCGTTTCAAACCCTACTCGTAAAGATTTTGAAAGTCTTATAGCTCAATTAGAAAGTGGCATACACGGATTCGGATTCTCATCGGGTATGGCTGCCATTTCTTCTGTTTTTACAATGTTTAAAACAGGCGACCATTTTGTGTTAGGCTTAGATATCTATGGAGGAACTTATCGCATTATGCACGATATTTTCAATAAATTTGGTTTTGAAGCTACTTTTGTCGATATGACCGACCTAACCAAGATAGAGAAAGCCATTCGCCCTAATACAAAAGCTATCTTTATAGAAACACCTTCCAACCCTCTGTTAGACGTTACCGATATATGCGGAGTAATAGAAATCGCCAAGAAACATAATCTGCTCACTATGGTCGATAATACCTTTATGTCGCCCGTGTTACAACGCCCTTTAGAGTTAGGAGCGGACATAGTATTACACAGTGCTACCAAATATTTAGGAGGTCATAACGATATCATCGCAGGAGCTGTGGTGGTAAATGATGAAACCTTAGCCGAGAAAATACGTTTTGCACAAGTAGCCATAGGGGCATTGCTTTCTCCGTTTGATAGCTGGTTGCTCTTGCGCAGTATGAAAACCCTTAAACTAAGAGTCGAAAAAGCTCAAGCCAATACCCTTAAACTATTAAATTTCCTTAAAACGCACCCCGAAGTAGAAAAGGTGTATTATCCTACTGATACACAAAATAAAGGGAAAGCAATACAAGAACGCCAAGCTTCTGGTGGAGGCTCAGTATTTTCTTTTACAGTAAAAACCGAAGCCAAAGCCAAAAAGTTTTTCGAGAGTCTAAAAGTAGTCCTTTTTGCAGTGAGCTTAGGAGGAGTCGAAACATTGGTAACCCACCCCAGTTCGCTTACTCACACCGAGTTTCCCGAAGAAGAAAAAGTAGCACGAGGCGTTACCCGTACACTCATCCGCGTAGCAGTAGGAATTGAAGATTCTGACGACCTTATCGCCGATTTTAAACAAGCCTTAGAAAAATAATTTGTAAAAAATTTGCTGTTGATTCATTATTTATTTGTATCTTTGCCCGCTGGAAGAAAAAGAAGCTAACTTGTGAAGACACCCTATTTTAAACAATCTTTTCTTATTGTTTTATTTGCAACACTCATTTTCATTGGATTTAAGAACTGTTTGCCCGCACGTATTTTTCCCGAAACTAAAGCCTCAGGAAGCAATGTAGTAGTAGATAGCTTAATGTTGGAAGCCATTTCAGGTAAAGAAATCGACAAAGTACTCAGCCAAGCCAATGATTCTTTAGCACAAGAACAACGACTTAAAAAGTCCGACCAGTATCTTTTTTCTTTCTTTAAAAAATTAGAAGAGTTAGAACAAACTAAAAATGGTAAAATAAGAATCGCTTATTACGGCGATTCGATGACTGATGGCGACCTCATCGTGCAAGATTTGAGAGCTCTTTTCCAAAACGCTTTCGGGGGGTTAGGAATTGGCTTTTTGCCCATTGCTTCTGAGTCGGCTAAATCAAGAGGAAGCGTATTTCATTCTTATTCCAATACTTGGAAAACCCAATCTTATGTGAATGTAAAACGCCCTAAGCGTCCTTTTGGTGTCTCTGGGCAAGTGTTCTTTACACAAGGCAATGGTACGTGGGTACAATATAGGTCATCAAACCAAGCTCATATTAGTCAGTTGTATGCACCAGCATTGTTCTATGGTGCTTCTGGTAATAAAGAAGCAAAAGTAGAAATTGCCTATAACGATACTGTAAGAGTAGTAAAATCATTAGACACTGATAAATTGCTGAATGTATTGCCTTTAACCGAAGGTGCAAACACTAAATCAGTGCGTATTACTTTCTATAAGTCCGATTCTATTCCTATTTATGGAGTGGGCTCAATGCAAGGTAAAGGCGTATATATAGATAACTTTTCAAGCAGAGGTAACTCAGGCTTACCCTTATCGCTCTTTAATCCTGATTTAATGAGAGCTTTCGATAGAGCGTTAGGCGGATATGACCTTGTAGTATTACACTTTGGTGCTAATGTACTCAATTACGGCACACTCGATTATTCGTGGTATGAACGCGGAATGACAAAGGTGATTAACCAGATAAGAGCTTGCTTCCCTCATACCTCAATTCTTGTTATCTCTACCGCCGATAAGTCTACTAAAGTAGATATGGAGATGCAAACCGATAAAGCAGTAGTACCTTTGGCAAATGCACAACGGAAATATGCACAAGATACTCGCTCTGGTTTTATCAATTTATATGAACTGATGGGGGGAGAGGCTCTATGAAACAATGGGTAGAGGCAAATCCATCATTAGCAGGTAAAGACTATACTCACTTTAATCCAAGAGGAGCTAAAAAAGTAGCCCACCTCATCTATAATAAACTTATGGAAGAGTATGAGCACTATAAAGATCCTCGTAATAGTGAAAAAGCTGATGTGTTCCAAGAAAGAATAAAAGAAATTCAAACAGTACGAACCGTTACTCCTACTACTCAACCTAATGTAAATAGAACACGACCACAAGCGGTAGTGACTCAGCAAGTACAAAGTACAACCACTCAGCGAGTACAAACTGCAACCACTCAACGAGTACAAAGTACAACTATTCAACGAGTACAAAGTACAACCACTCAACGGGTACAAAGTACAACCACTCAACGGGTACAAAGTACGACTACTCAGCGAGTGCAATCACCAACGACTCAACGAGTACAACCATCAACAATTCAGGCAGTACAGAATATTACAAATAAAGTGCATAAAGATACTATTAAAGAAAAAAAAGACAATTTACATAGATAACATAACAAGATAGATAACACACTAAAAAAATAGAACAATGAAAAAGCGAACGCCATTCATAAAGAAACTAATAGCTCCTGTATTGTTTATCATTACAGTAGCCCTCTATTTTAATGTTAATTATACTACAGCTATTAATTTATCTTCACTTACTTCAAAGATAGTAAATATAGAGAATAAAGAAGGAATTGATAAAGATGCCTTCAAGGAAGCTATTCCGCAGCCTTTGGCATATGCTGCAGGTGATGATGAGTCTCCTAAGGAGTACAATAATCTGTACAATGCCTCAGCCTTGAACCCTTTTTTCGAAAAGCTTGCTGCTTTGGAGAACTTGAAAGATAGGAAGATTAATATTGTTCATATTGGCGACTCTCACATTCAAGCCGATGTAATGACTAATATTGTAAGACAACGCTTGCAAGAAGAGTTTGGAAATGCTGGTTTAGGTTTAGTATTCCCGTATTCACTTATTAGAACTAATGGGGGACATAATGTGAGCTTCACTTCCAATATCTCTTGGAATAGTGAGAAGAATACTTCTTCTGCAACTGTTGGTATTACAGGTTATTCTCTTTCTACCAGTAACAAGAATTTTGTTATTGAACTGGACTTAAAAAATAAAAACTACACCTTTAATACGGTAAAGATTATTACCCCTAATAACGAACGTTTGTTCGAATTGGCTACCAATGTAGGTAAAGTAGCTCGTTTGAGACCTAGTGTACCTAAAACACTTTCACACAAAGTAGAGCAAGGACAAACACTTTATGGTATTTCAAAGAAATATCACACTTCAGTAGAAAAAATACAACAAGCTAATAACTTAAAAAGCGCACAAATAAGAATTGGGCAAGTATTGCGTATCCCTACTAAAGAAATGGTAGCTTCTACCCCTAAACAAAAAGTAGATTTATCTAATGCTACCATTTTAAACGGTAATTCTTTATATAGCTATTATTCTTATGATAATCTAATCCCTTCCGATAAGGTTTATCTCACAGCCAATACCGAGAGCTCTTCATTTACGCTTAATGGAATTGTCTTAGAAAATGATAAAAACGGAGTTATATATCACAGTATAGGGGTAAATGGTGCTCATTTCTCTGATTATAACAAATCGCAGCTCTTTTTCGACCAAATCAAAGCCTTAGAACCCGATTTAATCATTATATCTTTGGGTACTAATGAAGCTTATTGTCGAATGTCTGCAACTCGTTATGACGAAGAGGTAAATAAATTTATAAAAGCAATTCGCTCTCAATATGGTCAATGTCCTATATTGCTTACTACACCTCCGCCTTCTCTTTACAAAAAGAAAAGTCCTAACCCCTTGTGTATGGAATACGCCGATACTCTCATCGATAATTCAGTAAAAGATAATTACAGTGTTTTCGACCTTTATCGAGCTGTAGGAGGAAATGAAGCGATTCAACGCTTTATTCAGCAAAATCTTATTGCTGGTGATCGCATACATTACACAAGAAGTGGCTATACTGAGCAAGGCGCTCTCTTTTATGATGCTTTTATGAGCAATTACTTGAATTATAAAAAACAATATAAACTACCTTTAAAACCCTATCTAAATTGAGTATAGATGCCTTACTCCAATGGTTTATTGATACATTCACAACTGAAAACATCTCTAAATGGTTTGTTGATAATTTCTCATTCACAACCGAACAAGTAAGACAATGGTTCATTTATGACCCTAATCATCCACTATTATTTAATAGTAGTTTGTTTTTAGGGTTATTTTTGGTGTTTTATTTGGTGTATATTATTACCAAAAAACACGCTCATTTCCGTACTGTTTATGTTACCTTATTTTCCTTATTCTTCTATTATAAGGCAGGAGGTAACTTCTTTGTGTTGCTGATAATCTCCTCATTGTTAAATTATTTCTTTGCAGGACAAATCTATAGAAGACAGAATGCCTCATTGCGCAAGTTCTTCCTGGCAGTGAGTATGGTTGCCGATTTGGGTATTTTAGCCTATTTTAAGTATACTAACTTTTTAATTGATAGTCTCAATACACTACTTCAAAGCAACTTTGCCTTACAAGATATCATCTTGCCTATAGGTATCTCGTTCTATACATTCCAAACAATGAGCTACACTATTGATGTATATCGCCGAGAGATAGAACCTGCTAAATCATTCTTAGATTTTACTTTCTTCGTATGTTTTTTCCCTCAATTAGTGGCAGGGCCTATTGTGCGTGCCAAGGATTTTATACCACAGATATACAAAAAAATAAGCTTAACGAAAGAAGAAACTTCTTTTGCTTTATTCCTTATCATTGGAGGACTGATTAAAAAAGCAGTTATTTCCGATTATATTTCCCTGAACTTTGTAGATAGAGTTTTCGATGCTCCTAACAGCTATACAGCTTTTGAGAACTTAATGGCAGTATATGGCTATTCTTTACAAATATATTGTGACTTCTCAGGCTATTCCGATATGGCTATAGGCTTAGCGCTACTAATGGGCTTTACTCTCCCTATAAACTTCCGTACTCCTTACCAGTCTAAAAATATCACTGAGTTTTGGAGACGTTGGCACATTTCCTTATCCACTTGGCTAAAAGATTATCTTTACTTTTCAGTAGGAGGAAACCGCAAAGGTACTTTTTGGGGCTACTTCTTCCCAACCGTCTTTTTTGCTTCCACTTTGCTATGGGCATTTCATATGCAAGAAAAAACAATGTTGCCTCTTTACATTACCTTAGGGGCTATCGTTGTGTTTGTGTTGGCTATACTTATCTCTAAAAACCGACAAAAATCAGTGCGTAGCCATTTCAACCAGATGACGACAATGCTCCTAGGTGGTTTATGGCACGGAGCTAATTTGCGTTTCATTATTTGGGGAGCATTACACGGTTTAGCTTTGGCTGTTCATAAAACCTTTACAGAGTTCTTCCCTAATAAGAATCCCGAGAAAAGAACTTTTTTTAAAGGTATCGCTAATATCATTTTTGTAGTGATTACTTTCCACTTTGTGGCTTTTTGCTGGATATTTTTCAGAGCCAAAGATTTCGATATCGCTTTAAGTGTAATTTACAATATCCAGTCTATAACCTATGATCTTCATCAATTTCAAGTCATTGCTGAAGGCTATCAAAATGTCTTTTTATTAATGGCAATAGGCTTTGTTTGGCACTTTTTCCCTGCAAGTTTAAACGAATGGCTTAAAAAGGTATTTGGTGCAATGCCTATTCTCTTTAAAGCAATTATTTTGGCACTTACTTTTTGGGTGGTATATGCCACAGCTTCAAGTGGAGCACAACCTTTTATTTACTTCCAGTTTTAGAAGATATACCCTAAGTAACACTTAGTTTTTTACTCGAATAGAACAAATAAAAAAAGTGATTACTTTCTCTTGAAAATAATCACTTTTTTAGTGTTTATATAGTTGTTCTACCCAACTATAATACGCTTGCCAACGCTTTGTTTACTTCGCGTACTGCTCCGGTACTTTCAGCAAATTTCGCTTTTTCAGCCTCGTCGAGTTTTACCTCTACAATTTTTTCAATACCATTTTTGCCAATAATTACAGGTACACCTACGCACACATCTTTTTGTCCGTATTCACCTTCGAGCAATACTGAGCAAGGGAAGAGTTTCTTTTGGTCGCAAGCAATTGCTTGTACTAAAGCTGATACGGCAGCCCCTGGTGCATACCAAGCCGAAGTCCCCAAGAGTTTAGTAAGAGTCGCGCCACCTACTTTGGTGTCTTCTGCAACCTGATTGAGGCGGTCAGTACTTAAAAACTCAGTTACAGGCACACCACGATAGCTTGCCAAACGAGTAAGAGGTAGCATACCACTATCGCTGTGAGCAGCAATTACCATACCATCTACGTCTGAAATCGGACTGTTAAGCGCTTCTGCCAAACGATATTTAAAGCGAGCGCTATCGAGTGCTCCACCCATACCAATGATGTGGTTCTTAGGTAACTTAGTGGCTTTATGTACCAAATAAGCCATAGTGTCCATAGGATTGCTCACTACAATCACAATCACATTAGGTGAGTATTTTACCAATTGTTCTACAACCGATTTCACAATGTTTGCATTGGTGCCGATAAGCTCTTCACGAGTCATACCTGGTTTACGAGGAATACCTGAGGTAATCACTGCTACATCACTGCCCGCAGTTTTTGAATAATCGTTAGTAACCCCTACAATACGAGTGTCAAACCCGTTAAGCGAAGCGGTTTGCATCAAATCCATAGCCTTACCTTCGGCAAAACCTTCTTTGATGTCAATTAAAACTACTTCAGACGCGAAGTCTTTAATAGCAATGTACTCTGCGCAACTTGCTCCTACGGCACCAGCGCCTACTACTGTAACTTTCATATAATCTATTATTTAAGTCAGGAGAAGCCTCCTGATGGTTATTTTCAAGCAACAAAAGTAAGGACTTTTAGCAAATCCTCCAAATTATCTTTAAAAATATTTTTAACATTCTTTTTACTTTTTCATTTTATGCTATGTGCTTTTTATGTACTTTTGCACTTTTAAAACTAATAAACCATTCAAAATGAAAGACACTTATTTTGTGGTGGGCATCTCCACCGAAGTCGGTAAAACCATCGTTTCCGCTATACTTACCGAAGCCCTTCAAGCTGATTATTGGAAACCAATTCAATCTGGCGATTTAGAAAACTCCGATACTCATAAGGTAAAATGCCTCATTAGCAACTCCCGCACGGTATTTCACCCTAATAGTTATGGGCTACACACACCTGCCAGTCCACATCTTTCTGCTCAGTTAGATGGCATTCGCATTGAGCTTTCCAAAATTGTGCGTCCTACCACCTATAACACCTTAATTATTGAAGCAGCAGGAGGTCTCTATGTTCCTTTAAATGATGAAGATACTATGCTCGATCTTATCCTCCCCACCGATAAGGTAGTGCTTGTCTCTCGTCACTATTTGGGTAGTATTAATCATACAATGCTCACTTATGAAGCCCTTAAAAAAAAAGGACTCAACGTTCACGGCATTATTTTTAGTGGTACCCCCACACCGTCTACTGAGGAGTTTATTCTTCATAAAACAGGACTCCCCGTGCTTTTACGTATAGATGAAGAACCTTATTTCGATAAACAAGTTGTTAAAGAATATGCTGGCAAACTAAAAATATAATACAAAATGTTATATTTTTGTAGTAAAAAATAGATTTGTAATCTAATGATAATCAATGTGTCATATACCCTTTGTATAATAATCTTCCAAGATTTGTTCAAGTTTCCTATAAGCTTTGTATAGGTTAAGGATAAATTGAGAAGAGGAAAAATCTATCTATAAATTTGCACAGCTTATAAAATCTTTTTATCTTTGCGCCCGAAAAAAAATGTACATAATAATCATTAAATTAATATTGGAATGTATTTAACAAAAGAAGTAAAAGCGGAAATTTTTAAAAAGTACGCAGGTTCAGAAACCAACACAGGTTCAGCAGAAGGGCAAATCGCTCTTTTTACCCTTAGAATCAATCATCTTACAGAACACTTGAAAGTAAATCGTAAAGATTTCAATACCGAGCGTTCTTTGGTAAGATTGGTAGGTAAACGCAGAAGTTTGCTCGACTATTTGAAAAACACTGATATTGAAAGATATCGTGCGATTATCAAAGAGTTAAACATCAGAAAATAAGCAATACTAAGGAGGCTTTGTGCCTCCTTTTGTTTATTACAGCAGTTTTTCATTGGTTAAACCCTAAAGCCCACAACACAACAATTATTAATTATTAATTAACAATTAAAGAATGATTCCAGAAGTAAAAAAAGAAATCATCGAATTAGGTGATGGTCGTACCATCACTATCGAAACTGGCAAGTTGGCTAAACAAGCCGACGGTGCTGTTGTGGTGCAAATGGGGAATGCGATGCTATTGGCAACTGTAGTATCGGCTAAAGAAATCAATCCTGAAACTGATTTTTTACCTCTTACTGTAGACTATCGTGAGAAGTTTGCAGCAGCAGGTCGTTTCCCTGGAGGCTTCTTCAAACGTGAAACGCGTCCTAGCGATCAAGAAATCTTGACAATGCGCTTGGTAGACCGCGTATTGCGTCCGCTATTCCCTAAAGATTATCACGCTGAAACACAAGTGATGATCCAGCTTATCTCTCACGACGAGAATGTAATGCCCGATGCTTTAGCTGGTCTTGCTGCCTCTGCTTGTTTGGCAGTGTCCGACATTCCGTTTGATGGTCCTATTTCTGAAGTACGCGTAGGTCGTGTAAACGGTCAATTTATCGTAAACCCAAGTCGTGAACAATTAGAAGCTTCTGATATTGATATTATGGTAGGTGCTTCTAAAGACTTTGTGGCAATGGTAGAAGGTGAAATGGACGAGGTAAGCGAAAAAGATATGGCTGAAGCGATCAAATTTGCTCACGAGGCTATCAAACCTCATATCGAAGCTCAGTTGCGTTTGGCTGAAAAAGTAGGTAAGACCGAAAAACGTACTTATGAGCCAGAGGTTGAAAACGAAGAGGTAAAAGCAAAAGTATATCCTTTGGCTTACGAAAAATGCTATGCAATTGCCAAAGAAAATACTACCAAACAAGAACGTGGCGAGAAGTTTAATGCGGTAAAAGAAGAATGCTTGGCACTCTTCACCGAAGAAGAATTAGAAGAGCTTACTCCTATCATTACTCGTTATTTTGACGAGGCTGAAAAAGAAGCCGTGCGTAACCTTATTCTAAACGAAAATATCCGTTTAGACGGTCGTAACACTACCCAAATACGTCCTATTTGGTGTGAAGTAGGTTACTTGCCATCAGCACACGGTTCATCTATCTTTACACGTGGTGAAACCCAATCGCTTACTACCGTTACGTTGGGAACTTCACGCGAAGCAAACGTAATCGATTTGCCTTCAGAACAAGGTGAAGAACGTTTCTACTTGCATTACAACTTCCCTCCTTTCTCTACTGGTGAAGCACGTCCATTACGCGGAACATCGCGCCGTGAGATAGGTCACGGTAACTTAGCACAACGCGCCCTCAAACGTATGATTCCTGAGGATTGCCCTTATACCGTACGTGTAGTTTCTGAAATCTTGGAGTCTAACGGTTCATCTTCAATGGCAACTGTGTGTGCAGGTACTTTAGCCTTGATGGATGCAGGGGTACAAATGGTAAAACCTGTATCGGGTATTGCTATGGGGCTCATCACCGATGGTGAGCGTTATGCAGTACTTTCGGATATCTTAGGTGATGAAGACCACTTAGGTGATATGGACTTTAAGGTAACCGGTACCGCCGATGGTATTACCGCTTGCCAAATGGATATCAAAATAAAAGGTCTTTCTTACGAAATACTCGAAAAAGCTTTGAACCAAGCCCGCGAAGGACGTATGCACATCTTGGGCAAAATCACTGATACGATTGCAAAACCTAACCCTACTGTGAAACCTCACGCTCCTAAAATCGTTAAGATGGATATGCCTAAGGAATACATTGGGGCATTCATCGGTACGGGTGGTAAAAATATTCAAGATTTACAAGCGCGCACCAATACTACTATTGTGGTAGAAGAAGTGGGCGAATTGGGCATCATAGAAATCTTAGGTACTGACGAAGCAGGCATTCAAGAAGCTATTGAGGCAGTAAATGCAGTGAAATTTGAACCTGTAGAAGGAGAAACTTATACTGTGAAAGTAGTGCGTTTAGTAGAGTTCGGTGCTTTTGTAGAGTTTGTTCCTGGCAAAGACTCTTTGCTCCATATCTCAGAAGTATCTTGGGATAGAGTGGATAAAATAGAAGACGCTCTTAAAGAAGGTGATATCATAGAAGTGAAATACCTTGGTATCGACCCTAAAACTAAGAAAACAAGAGTATCACGCAAAGCCTTGTTGCCACGTCCACCACGCGAAGAGCGCCCTGACCGTCCAGCGAGAGAAGACCGTCCTAAGTCTGATAAGCCTTACAACGGTAAACCTCGTAACGACCGCCCTAAAGGACACAATAATAACCAAAAACCACGTCAAGAATAGACGTATGTTATAGAATTTTTGTATTCATAATATTTTTAAAACCGAAGATTTTGTACTTTTATAGTATAAAGTTTTCGGTTTTTCTTTTTTTTAGTATCTTTGCCTTCAGATAAAAGATTTCAAAAATGAAACCCTTTCTAATTTCAATAATAACTGATGTGATTGATGCGCCTATAACATTGGTATATAATATTGTTACTGATAACAAGAACTTTCAGTGGCGAAAGGAAGTGGAAAACATTGAGTTATTAGAAGATGGTTTTATTGAATATTACAAAGGTGGGGGACACACGCTTTTTAAGAATATTCAGAAGAAAGAATATGATTATTATGCCTTTACAATGCAACACAAACTATTCAATGGAGAATGGGAAGGAAAGTTTGAATCGTATAACGGACGTACTAAAGTTTACTTTCAAGAGAAAATACATATCAAAAACTTCTTTTTAAGACTTATTGTGCCTTTCTTTTGGAATTTAAAACGGATACAACAAAACTATATTACCGCATTAAAAGCAGAAGTATATGGAAAGCAATAGATACATACATTTGTGGCTACCCATAATGGGACTACACGCTTTGCATCAAGTAGAAGAGAGTATTTCTTTCTGGCAATGGTATATTGACTTTGTAGATAAGATACCCTCTTGGTTGCAGTTCTCAAGAATTTTAGAGAATGCTCATTTAGCCAATGAACACCCTGAATATTTTATAGGAGCTTCTATAGGACAACTCACTTTGGTAGCGGTCATTGCTTTTTTATGTCAAAAGAGCGAAAAAGCCACGAGAATTGCTCTTGGTTTATACCTTGCAGGATTGAGTTTTTTCTTAGTATATCATATCCTAATAAGCTATTTTACCCATTCCTATTCTCCCGTAATGGTAACCTGCCTCATAGGTGTTTACCTCATTCCAAAATGGGGGTATCAGTTGTTTAAAAGATAAAAATAATAGCTATATCAGAAATGATACAAACTTACAGAGCTCTTGGTTTAGAAACCTCGTTGAACTTCGGTCAGTATGCTAAGCTTTTGCAAAATGAGGTAGCCAAAGAAAAGAAATTTAGAGAAAAAGAAGACAAAACCATAAAATAAAAATTTTAAAAATAGAAATACAATGAAAAAATGGATTATAGGAGCGGTGATTACTGTGATTGCCGTATTAGGTTTCTTTATTTACCGCGCTGTACTGGTGAGCAATACAGCTTTTCAAACCCAAGAAGAAATAGTATATATCCCTACAGGAGCCGATTTTAGCGATGTGTTGCACGTGATGAGTCCCTTGTTGAAAGACCGTACTTCTTTTATCCAAGTAGCTAAGCGTATAGGTTATGCCGATAAAGTAAAAGCAGGTAAATACATCATCAAAAAAGGGGCAACCAATATAGATATCGTACGCACTCTTCGCAATCGCAATACTCCTGTGAAACTCAAATTCAACAATCAGGAGCGATTAGAAGACTTTGCAGGACGTATCGCTGCTCAAATAGAACCCGATAGTGCTACTCTAATGCGTGCTTTCTTAAACCCTAACTTCCTCAAAGAGAACGGTTTCACCGATGCTACTGCATTGGCAATGTATATCCCCAATACGTATGAGTTCTATTGGAATACCTCTGCCGAAGAATTTCGTGACCGTATGCTCAAAGAATATGAGCGTTTTTGGACGCCTGAACGCAAAGCCCAAGCCCAAAAGCAAGGGCTTACGCCCATAGAAGTGAGTATATTGGCATCAATTGTACAGAAAGAAACGGCTAAGGTAGACGAGCGTCCGCGCATAGCAGGGGTTTACTTGAACCGCTTACATATCAATATGAAATTGCAAGCTGACCCTACTGCTATCTTTGCTATGAAAAACCATACAGGTGATTACAATATGGTAATAAAACGCGTTACCGAGGTACATACAAGTTTGCAAAACCCCTATAATACTTATCGGAATTACGGTTTACCTGTGGGACTTATCACGATGCCTGACATATCGAGTATTGAAGCTGTGCTCAACCCTGAGCAACACGATTATCTCTTTTTTGTTGCTGATACTGAAAATTACGGTTATCACAAATTTTCGCGTACCTATATGCAACACCTACAAGGGAAAAAGCAATATACAAGATGGGTTGATGACAAAGGAATTAAATAGAAGATGATTAATGGTTAATGGTTAATGATTAATGGTTAATGGTTAATGATTAATGGTGAAATTAGGGGTAACTTATACAGAGCTTATAGGATAAATGAACAATGAGTGGCTCTACAGTGGGTCTACAGTGGGTCTACAGTGGGTCTACAGTGGGTCTACAGTGGGTCTACAGTGGGTCTACAGTGGGTCTACAGTGGGTCTACAACGAACAAAAGACGAACGATAAACGAAGGAACAACGAATGTAAAGTGGAAGTAAAGTGAAGGAGAGATATATTAAAAAGGTTTCTTTGTTCACTTATTTTCCAATTGCTGATACCTGCTAAGCGGGTACTGTAATGACAGTTATTATAGATGAATAATATATTTATTGGGCACTCATAAAAAATAAATGTTAAAAATCTTGTGTTTTTATGGGTGAAGACCTAATTTTGCCTTGTAAAATGAAGTTTTTTAAGGCTTAATAATGATGTTGGATTTTAAACGAACAGCAAATGTATTTACTCTAATACTACTACTTATACTCTTTTCTTCAACAGAGATTCTTAAAGCACAGCAAATAAAAACTGTAATTTCAGAGAATGTAAAATTTACTACTTCTGGTTTTCAAGAAGGCACTTATATTTCCGTGAGAATTATTTTTCCTAAAGATAAAGAAAAGATAGATATACGATTCACTTTTCCTGAAGGAATTGAATATGCGGGATATACTCTTGAAAAGAACAGTGCCATACGAAAAGTTATTCCCAAAGATATAAATTTACCTAATAACCCTGTGCTTACTGTACTAAGTAGACCAGGAAGTACAACACATCTTTTAGTGAAACGGAGAATTACTAAAAGAGGGTACAGCTATCTTAAAACACATTTATCTCTTCAAGATGAAGTGGGGGTAATGATTGATGAGGTAACGGTTGCTACTAAAAAATCTAATGAATATTTTTTGAATACTCCTAATCTGCAAATTACGACACAAAAGGTGAAAGAGAATCCTATGGAGGATTATTCGAGAGTGTTTGGTATTGAGAATAAAACCATAGAAGGAAAAAGAGTAGGTATCATAAACGATATTTATTTTTCGGTGAAACACCCATTAGGGGTTAAAACACGAAAAATGATTTACAATAAAAAAGTACTTACTCCCATAAGTAAAGTGCCACAGCATATGGGGCAAAATGGAGGAGAGGATTTGTATGTGATACGAATTTCGGAAGGATTAAAAGAGAAGGATGGAGTTTGGATTACAGAAGAGTATACGGCGAAAGGTTGTAAAGCCAATGGGGAGGTGCGTTATGAGGCTTATTGGGGAGAAAATCCTTTGGAATTATATGAAGTGAGTAGTGCTGTTCAATCGATTACAATGCAAGTGGCAACTGATGAAAACCCTAATGTTATTTTAAATCGACAGAGTACAGCAACTTATTTTAAATGGAGTGAAGGCTTCTGTGGAAATACTTTGGGAATGTTTACTACACAATACATTAATAAAGGGAATGCAACGGCTTATGATCTTCAACTGACCCTTTATGAAGAAGAGGATTCGGTGAAATTTAAGGCTTATAAACCTACGAATTTTCGTATTATAGATAGTGAGAAAAAAGAAATTATTATCCCTGATAAAGCCATACAAATGCCTGATGGTGTGTTAGGAAAACGCATCATTAGCTTTGCTGAATTAGAAAGCTTTAAGAATTTAGCATTAGGACAACGCAATATAGGTCTTACTGATGAAGATGGTGATGGGGTAAGAGATGATTTGGCACCAGAAGAAAAGTTAGAGATACGGTTTGATTTAGTTAGAAATGATAATATTCCCTGCTTATCATCTACCGAAGGGATATTTGCAGTAAGTATTATTACTGAGCTTTCTTACCATAGCTTGTGTGGTATTTCTTTTCATAAACAAGAGTCATTAAGTGACCATACTTTTAAACGAAAAATAAAAGATGTGAAAGACACTTCAAGATTTCCTGCCTTATTAGCATTTAACCAACCTATACCGGCTTCAATATCTTTTACTGCTTCTGTAACTTCACAAGACAATATTCAACAATTACAATCACATCACAAAGAAATAGCAGAAAGGAAGTATCGTTATGAGCTGTTGTTACCCGAAGGAATGGCAATGATGAATATAAAGTTTTATAAAACCGATGCTTATGGGGGTTCGGTAGCACCTGCAATAACTCTGCCTGATGTCTCTTCGGGAGGAACATTCAGTTATACCACAGCAGATGAGGTTTGGGGATATATCACTTTTGATATGATTTTAACAACTTGCAAGGCAAACAAGGTTTCTTTGCAATATTCAATTTGGCAAATGGATAAGAATAGGTATAATACTTATTGCAAAATACCCTATATCTGTACACAAAGGACGATAGTTGCCAAGTGTCCTGATGTGTGCTTTGAGAATGCCCCTAAAACACTTTCAACAACAATAGAAAGGGCTGATAATTCGTATGGTTGGACAGATTATACAATGACCAAATGGCAAAAACGCGCTAAACTGAGGCAAGAAGACCGCAAGCGAGCTCTTTACTTAGACGATATTGAAATAATATCAGAGGGTGTACAATTAGGGGGCTCTACTAAGAATCTTTATTATTATGTGCAGGTACCTAAAACAGTGGAATTATTGCCTAAACAGGTTAGTTTAAAGATAGGAGAGCATCTCATAACATTGCTTGCCAAGCAGGGTGTCCTTCGTGAGACTACCGATAATGAAAATAATTATTTCTTGTGGAATTTAACAGAGGCATTACCTTCTCGAGGAGTTTTAGCAGATGAGAAATTTACTGCTGTTGTTACTTATCAAGTGGAGAGTTGTACTGGCGAAGATGTTACTTTAACCTCTCAATTAAAAGAAGAGATAGGTTCTTTTTTTTATAGAATTGATGGAACAAAAGAACAAACCATAAATGAAAGAGGTTATCATACGGAGGAATTATATTGTGGAGAAGAGAGTAAAAGTGTATTTTATATTGTAAATATACCTGATGAAGATGTTTATTCTTGCTATAAGATGAAAGATTGTATGTTATTTCCTTTACGAAATAAGGCAGGGAAGAGTGTTATTCAACAGACTACCGATAGAATATTTAAAGATGAATATCGCCCTAAGAGGCTTGTAAAGATTATAGAGATAAAAGTGCCTAAGGGTTATGATTTGGTAAAGCCGGTGGCGTATCATTATTTAGAAAACACGGCAACTAATGTAGTGCATATTCCGTTAGAAAGCTTTACAACAGAAGAAGATAAGGATTTTAAAGTGTATACTTATACTAACCCTATGAAAGGAACGGAGGGGTATTTACCTCCAGAAATTATTTCGGGACAAAATGATGAGACTCAGTATATAGAAGTTTTTGTACAGCCTACTTGTAAAGCAAAAGTATGTACAAGCGAAGAAGAAGCCTTTAACCATAATCAATTAGTAATTATGGGGGTAACCTATGAAGGTTTTTATTATCATTATGCTAATAGTGGACAGACAAAGATTACGAAACAGAATACATCGAATACTTTGCTTTATGGGGGACAGCGCTCTATTACTTTGCAGTCTATCACCCCTCAGAATATAAAAATACATAACACGACCTTTTTTATAGACTTTAAGTTACAAAATTTGAACAGGGAGCCCATAGATAATATTTGGCTTATGCTCCGCAATATACAAGGTATAGAAGTATTGAGATTGTTAGCAATAGACCCTATTAAACAGAAAGAGCAAACAGTTATCACAGCCCAAGATGTGCAAGGGAAGAAGTATTATTCTTTAAGTGAGCTACGAGCCCATACAGATATGGTTTATCGATTAGAATACCGAGTGACCAACTGCGATATGACACATTTTACCGTTGAGGTATATGTAGGCAGGAGTTGTAATGATAATTTAATGGAATGCAATATGCAACAACTTGTGTATAATGTAGAAAGTGAAGAGGGAGTAACACCTGATATTGTTGTTGTAACACAACCTGAGAGTCAAGTGTTATGCAATGGAGAAAGAGCTGTATTTACTTCTGAAGCTAAACTTATCTCAGCAAGTGCTACGGGAAAAAACATCGGCTATCAGTGGCAAGAATTAACTAATAAAAGCACCCAATGGAAGGATATAGATACAGAAAAGGGCTCTGTTAGAAGTGGAGATAAAGTAACCTTATTTTTTGATGCTATCAATGCTGATTTAAACGACAATAAGTATAGGGTGAAATATAGTTATACGGACGTAAGAACTGCTACCGTTCAGTATTCTGAAGAGGCAATATTGAAGGTGAATTATTTAACTATCAAGCAACAACCTACCTCAGCTGTTTATATTCAGAAAGCTTTACCATCGCCTTTGTTTGTGATAGTGAAGGGTACCACTACACCTGTGTATCAGTGGTATGAAAGTACTAAGAACACAAAAATTAATGGTAAGGCAATAGATTCTCGTGCGAATAGTTATACACCTTCGACAGAAGCAGTAGGGGAGAGGTATTATTATGTGACTATAACCGATAGATGTGGCACTGTAACGAGTTCAGTAGCCAAAATAGAGGTAAAAGCAGATACTTTTACAACAACAAGTGAATTGAAAAGAATTACTGTTTACAATGGTTTATCAGTAAACGGAGATGGAAAGAATGATTGTTTTTATATCAGAGGAATAGAGCATTACCCCAATAATAGAGTTAAGGTATACAATCGGGCAGGTGAAAAAGTGTTTGATATAAAAGGATATGACAATACTTCTCACGTATTAAAAGGAGATAAAATGCCCTTAGGAACTTACTACTATGTGTTAGAATATTACGATGCTCAACGGAAAGAAACACAAATAGGGTGGCTGTATATACAAAAATAATAAGGGTATAGATATAAAATATTGTGTAAAAAGTGGTAGAAATGTAAAAAAGTTGTACTTTTGCCGAAATAAAAGTTAGTTAGATTTACTATCTACCTGATTAACAGTAATGAAGAAAAATAGTTAAGTAATACACAGTTTAAAAATGATTAAAAAAGCGTTTATTTTAGTATTAACAATGTTTAGTGTAGGGATATATGGACAACAAGAGTCGCAATATACCCAGTATATGTACAACACTATGATGTTTAACCCAGCTTATACAGGCTCAAGAGAGGTAGGCAGTTTCTTTGGTATGTTTCGTACCCAATGGGTAGGCATCAAAGGAGCCCCTACTAATGGAAGCATTAGTTATCATCAACCAATGGAGAGCTTACGCAATGTAGGTTTGGGAGGAAGTATTTTTAGAGAGAGTATAGGACCTCAAAATCAAACGGATTTAACGATTGATTTTTCATATACTTTGAACTTTGAGAACTCCAAATTAGCTTTTGGAATCAATGGCTCGGGGAGCTTATTTCAAATAAATTATGATGAGCTAACTAAACAAGACCAAGCAGACCCTAACTTATCGGGCAGTGAGAGTGTTTTTTCACCTAATATAGGAGCGGGTATTTATTGGTATACTGATAAGTATTATTTAGGGTTTTCAGTGCCTAATATGTTAGAAACCACTCATTACAACAAGAGTTCAGTGTCTGTGTTGAAGAATACACAACATATGTATTTAATCGGTGGTTATGTGTTCAACTTGTCAGAGAACACAAAATTCAAACCCGCAGTGCTTTCTAAGATAGCTTTTGGAGCACCCTTGCAATTGGACTTATCGGCAAACTTTATGTTTAATGAGAAGTTTGTGTTGGGGGCAGCTTACAGATGGTCGGCAGCAGTGAGCGTAATGGCAGGTTTTCAGATAAGCGAACGTTGGTTTGCGGGATATGCTTATGACTTTGAGACGACTGAATTATCAAAATATAACTCAGGTTCACACGAAATCTTTTTGCGTTATGAACTGCTCAAAACCTATAAGAAAATAGTGTCTCCTCGTTTCTTTTAGTTAGGAAGGAGAACAGAGAGTATAAGCCTTTATAAATTACTTAAAATTGAATTGTTGATGAGAAAATACACTTTTATAATAGCCTTATTTTGTGGAATATCTGTACTGTTTGCCCAGAATGAGAAAGAGTTGCAAAAGGCAAAGGAAATGTATAAAAACTTTGCTTATGTTGATGCTATAAAAATATATGAAAGCATTGCTAAGAAAGGATTTGTGAATCAAGATATATTAGAAAACCTTGGTAATTCATACTACTACAATGCCGAATACAAGAAAGCATTACCTTGGTACAAACAGCTATTTGAGAATAAGAAATATAAAATCAAACCTGAATATTACTATCGCTATGCACAAGTACTAAAATCAGTAGGGAAATATGACGAAGCAAATAAGCTAATGTCTCAGTTTGCTGAGCTTACAGGTAATAATGATACGCGTGCTGTACTTTATGAAGAGAATAAGGACTATCGGGAAGTGATAGAGAGTAATTCAGGACGTTTGCAATTGCACCCAGTAGCTATTAACACGGAATATTCAGAATATGGGACAGCTTTTTATGGTGATAAAATAGTTTTTGCAGCAGCTAATAGCGGTAGAGCTTCTAAAGGAGGAATTTCACAATGGACAGGAGAGAGTTTTTATGACCTGTATATAGCAGACCGCAATAAGCAAGAATTAAGTAATAAGAAACCTTTTTCATCAGCTTTAAATACAAAGTTTAATGAATCTACGGCTGTATTTACAAAAGATGGAAAAACAGTGTATTTTACCCGTAATAACTATATAAATAAAAAGATAGGAACGAATGGAGAAAATACTATCTTACTAAAAATACTTAAAGCAACCAAAGATGAAAAAGGTGATTGGGGAAATGTAGTAGAGGTGCCATTTAATAGTAACCAATACAATGTGGCACACCCAGCCTTGAGTCCTGATGAAAAATATCTTTATTTTGCTTCAGATATGAAAGGGACCTTAGGGAGTTCGGATATCTTTCGCGTAGAGATTTTAGGAAATAACAAATACGGTAGACCCGAAAATTTAGGAGATGTTATCAATACGTCGGGACGTGAATCTTTCCCTTTTATCTCTAAGAATAATGTGTTATATTACTCATCAGATGGCTTTCCAGGGTTAGGAGGTTTGGATATCTTTGCAGTAAAGTTTTATGAAGACGGAACAGTATCAAAACCTATTAATATAGGTAAGCCAGGTAATAGTGCTGATGATGATTTTTGTTTTATAATGGATAGTGACAGTAGGATAGGATTTTTAAGTTCTAATAGAGCTGGAGGAAAGGGTAAAGATGATATTTACAGCTTTTATGAAGAGAAACCTTTATCCTTTGACTGTGAGAAAATGCTGAAAGGAGTACTGAAAAATGCTAATACAAAAAGCGTTATCGTAGATGCTCTTATAGTACTATCAGATAGAACAATGAAACAGATAGATACTCAAAAAACTAAAGAAGATGGTACTTTTGCATTCAAGAAGGTGGATTGTAAAGAATTATATTATTACCTAAGAGCTGAAAAAGATAAATATGAAACCACAGAAGTGAAAGTATTAACGGATAAAGAAGGAGATATCTTTTACGAGTTCTTGTTAAAACCGAGAGAAATAGCTATCTCAAAGGATACTGATTTAGCTAAAGTATTTGAGATAAAAGAAATATACTTCGATTTAAACAAGTCGAACATCAGACCAGATGCAGCGGTAGAATTAGCTAAGATTGTGGAAGTGATGAAACAATATCCTAAGATGAAGATAGATATTCGTTCGCACACCGATAGCCGAGCTACAGATTCTTATAACTTAGCTTTATCTGACCGTCGGGCTAAATCAACTCTTGAATGGATAGTTAAGCAAGGTATTGACCGCAAGCGATTGAAAGCGAAAGGCTATGGAGAAACGCAATTAGTAAATGGTTGCTCAAATGGAGTGCCTTGCACTGAAGAACAACATCAAGCTAACCGCCGTAGTGAGTTTATTGTGGTAAGTATGGATTAATAGAAATATTGTAATGGAAGATTAGGAGTTATAAATTAACTCCTATTTTTCTATTTACCCAGTTGATATTACAAACCTTCTTTTTTATAATTTTTTCCTTTTATTGATTTATGAAGAAACAAATACCTTTCTATTTATTAGCCATTCTTGTAAGTACTTTCACACAAACTATTTGTGGACAAAGTGAAAAAGAAGCTTTACAGAAAGCAGCTAACTATTACAAGAACTTGGATTATGTACAGGCTATTAATGCCTATGAAAGTATTGCCCGTAAAGGAGTAGAACCCCAAGAGCTATTAGAAAATTTGGCTAATGCTTACTACTATAATGCCGATTACAAACAAGCAAATAAGTGGTATGCAAAACTCTTTGCAAATACTGATGCTAAGACACGAAAACCTTATAATATTAATCCTGAATATTACTATCGTTATGCGCAAACTTTAAAATCAGTGGAAGATTATGAAGCCTCTGACAAAATGATGGATAAGTTTGTGGCTCTTAAAGGGAATAGTGATTCGCGTGCAGAACTCTTTCAAAAGAATAGAGATTATCAAGCAGAAATTAAGCGAAATTCTGATAGAATGGTATTACACCCTTTGCAGATTAATACTAATAAATCAGAGTATGGGACAGCTTTTTATGGTAATAATATAGTATATGCTACTAGCAAAGGTGGTATTTTAAGGAAGCGTGCAGATTGGACAGGAGATAATTTTTATAGTTTATATGAAGCAACTACCGATAGCTTGGAAGTTTTTAAGAAAGGAAAGCTCAATGGTATCAATACTAAGTTTAACGAATCGACAGCTGCGTTTAGCAAAGATGGAAACACGATTTATTTTACTCGTAATAACTTTATCCACAATGAAGTAAAGACTAATGGGGACGAAACAGTATTGTTGAAGATATTTAAAGCTACCAAAAATAAGAGTGGTAAGTGGGAAGATGTAAAAGAAATGCCTTTTAATAGTAATATTCATAGTGTAGCTCACCCTGCTTTAAGTCCTGATGGCAAATATATTTATTTTGCGTCGGATATGAAAGGCACTATTGGAGCATCGGATATTTATCGTGCTAAAATACTGAAAAACGGTTATGGGAAGCCAGAGAATTTAGGAGCACTTATCAATACACAAGGTAGAGAGTCTTTCCCATTTGTTTCAGATGATAACATATTGTATTATTCATCAGATGGTTTTCCAGGTTTAGGGGGATTAGATATTTATGCCGTAAAATTAGATGAGGAAGGCAATCCTATTTCTAAACCTGTGAATGTAGGTCGCCCTGCCAATAGTGCTGAAGATGATTTCTGTTATGTAATTAACACTCATACTAAAATAGGATATCTTACTTCGAACAGACCAGGAGGTAAAGGGAGTGATGATATTTATAGTTTTTATGAGGAAGCCCCAGTACAGTTCTCGTGCAAACAAGCCATTAATGGGATCGTTAAAAATGCAAAAAGTTTAGAAGTAATAGCAGATGCTAAAATTACTTTATTAGATAAGTCATTGAAGTTAATAGAAGAACAAATCTCGAATAAGGAGGGGACTTTTAGTTTTCTTTATACTTCCAATTGCAAAGATGAACAACTAATAATTAAAACAATAAGGGAAGGTTTTTCTTCTGATGAGCAAAATGTTACTTTAACAGGATTAAAAGACGCGTATGCTGAAGTATTGTTATCTCCTATTGTTGAGAAGAAACCTATAAAAATAGGAGATGATTTATCAAAGGAATTAAAAATAGATAATATATACTTCGACTATGATAAAGCTAATATTCGTCCTGATGCAGCTGAACAGTTGGCTAAAATAGTAAAAGTAATGGAAGAGTACCCTACTATGAAAATAGATGTGCGCTTGCATACTGATAGTAGAGGTTCTGATAGCTATAACTTAGCTTTGTCACAAAGACGTGCAAAATCAACTATTAAGTGGCTTATAGCTCACGGTATTCACAAAGATAGGATTACGGGTAAGGGATATGGAGAAACGCAATTAGTAAATGGTTGCTCAAATGGAGTACCCTGTACTGAAGAACAGCATCAAGCAAACCGTCGTAGTGAATTTATTATTATATCAATGTAAGAAAAGAATATTTCTATAAAATAGGAGGGAGGTTATCATTTTGATACCTCCCTTTTTTATTCTTTATAATGTTGCTTCAAAGATTTCTTTAAAATGAGTTAGGATACGTTGTTTTACTTCTTGAGTATCCACCTTATCTTTTGCTAATTCTACATTTAGGGACGTTACTGCTTTACCGCGAATACCACAAGGTATGATATTATCAAAATAGCCTAAATCAGTATTTACATTTAGGGCAAAACCGTGCATTGTTACCCAACGAGAACAACGGACTCCCATTGCGCAAATTTTACGAGCAAAAGGCGTTCCTACATCAAGCCAAACCCCTGTCTCACCTTCACTGCGTTCACCTTTGAGACCATAATCGGAAAGAGTACGGATAATCACTTCTTCTAAAGAACGCAAATATTTGTGGATATCGGTGAAAAAGTTTTCTAAATCTAAGATAGGATACCCCACAATCTGTCCAGGTCCGTGATAGGTGATATCTCCACCACGATTGATTTTGTAAAAAGTAGCACCTTTATTTTTTAGTCCTTCTTCATCAATGAGCAGATTCTCTATATGACCGCTTTTGCCAAGTGTATATACGTGAGGGTGTTCTACGAAAAGAAAATAATTAGTAGTAGGCAAGGTTGTGCCATTAGCTTTGTTATTTGTTTTTTGCGCGACTATTTCTTCAAACAGCGACTCTTGGTAGTCCCACGTTTCTTTGTAGTCTTTATTACCTAAATCCTTAACGATTACTTGTTTGTTCATAAATAGTTTGAATATTACCCTGACGGATATCTCCAGTATTGTACCCTTTGGTAAACCAATATTTACGTTGTTCAGAAGTACCGTGAGTGAAAGAATCGGGTACTACGTGTCCTTGCATACGTTTTTGTATAGCATCATCACCTACAGCGTTAGCCGCACTAAGAGCTTCGTCAATATCATCGGCATCTAAATATTTTTGGTTGTGATGTGCCCATACTCCCGCATAGAAATCGGCTTGTAATTCTTGTGCTACCGACCATTTATTGGCAGCTGCTTTGGAGAGCCCTTGTTGTTTTTGGCGTACTTGTTGCGAAGTGCCTAAAAGCGTTTGGATATGATGCCCTACCTCGTGTGCCATTACGTAGGCAATAGCAAAATCGCCACCTTTAGCTCCGAAGCGTGTTTTGAGTTCTTCAAAGAAATCCATATCCATATAGAGCTTTTGGTCAGCAGGACAATAGAATGGACCTACTGCAGAAGAGGCAGTTCCACAGCCTGTATTTACATTAGCGGTAAAGAGTACCAAGGTAGGTTTCTTATAGGTTCCTAAACCATTTTGAGCAAATATTTTATCCCATACATCTTCGGTATCGGCGAGTACTGTAGCGGTAAACTCACCTATTTTCTTTTGTTCGGCAGTGAGTTCCACGCGTTCTACCGCTTGTTGAGTTTGGTTACCACCTGCTACTTGACTTACTACAGAGGCTACTTGTTGTCCTGTTTCGCCTCCAAAGAGTTGTAACAATACTACGATGATACCTACGATACCACCGCCTGCTATAAGACCACCTTTAGCACTTATTCCGCGACGGTCGTCTACATTGCTACTTTGTCTTCTTCCTTCCCATTTCATAGTTTATCTTGTTATATTTTGGTGCAAAGATACATCTTTTCTCAATATGTACAATATCTGTTTACAATAAATGAATTCCGTTCTTATCGCATAACTGAACCATATCATCTGTCCATATGGATGCTTGTACTTCACCGATATGAGCTTTTTGCAAGAGTAGCATACAGATACGAGATTGACCGATACCTCCCCCAATAGTTAAGGGTAATTCACTGCGTAATAGCATCTGATGATATTCTAACTTCTCGCGTTCTTCTGATTTTGAAGCTTTCAGTTGAGAATGTAGAGAGGCTTCGTTTACTCGAATACCCATTGAAGAAAGTTCTAAAGCGCTGTTTAGTAAAGGATTCCAAATAATAAGGTCGCCATTGAGTTCCCAATCGTCATAATCGGGGGCTCTATTGTCGTGTTTTTTTCCTGAAAGAAGTGTTTTGCCTATTTGAGTAATAAAAATAGCTCCTTTTTCTTTGGTGAAATTATGTTCGCGTTCAGAAGGTGATAAGTTAGGATACATATCTTCTAATTCTTGTGAACTTATGAATGTTACTTCACGAGGTAGAAAAACCTTACACTTGTTATATTCTTTTACTAATATCGCTTCTGTTTCGAGAAAGGCATTATATAGCTGTTTTACGGTTTGTTTGAGATAAGATAAAGTGCGCTGAGAGGGAGTTATCACTTTTTCCCAATCCCATTGGTCTACATAAATAGAATGGGTATTATCTAATTCTTCATCTCTACGGATAGCATTCATATCAGTATAAATGCCTTCGCCTGCTTTAATACCATAGCGTTTCAGGGCTAAACGTTTCCATTTAGCAAGTGAATGGATAATTTCTATCACTTCACCTTTGTAATCTTTCATTTCGAAGCTAACAGGGCGTTCTATTCCGTTGAGGTTATCATTAAGACCTGTGGAACGCTTCACAAATAAAGGAGCCGAAATACGTGTGAGGTTTAAAGCACGCGCCAAAGCCTGCTCAAAAGAGTCTTTGATTAGTTTTATAGCTCGCTCGGTATCCATTATTCCGTAGGGAGTTGAGTAGTTTTTAGGGATAATAATAGTCATAATCAGACGATAATAAGCTGTTTGTTAATTTAGTAGCTTGCTTTGAGTTAATAGCATTAGTTCTCGTACAGCTTTGGTAGTTATAGGGTGTTCATCGGCACGAACATCAAAACCATTCATTTCGCCTATATTCCACAAACCTATACCATCAGGGAAGGCTTGAGAATCTTTAATTTTGGAGGCAATCTTCTCAAACCATTTAGCTCTCTCAGCATCATTTCCTTCGTATTTTTTTCCTGTTTCCTCAATAACCAAAGGTTTACCAATGCTATGGCAAAAGGCAACTAATTGGGGAATGCTATTAATAGCGTCGTCGTCGTATACGTGTATGGTGGGGATATCAATCTCGGGCAACGACCATATTTCTTTAAAACCTAAATCGGCATCGGTACCCCAGCCGTCTTTGCCTTGATGAAGGAACGCACCTGCTGAAATAGGACGAGTTACTCCCATTCTCTTTAACTGAAGGGCTAACCGTTTATAGAAGGCAATGAGATTAGCTTTATTACCCGCTTTCTCTATTGGATTATCATTGTATTTACTAAAAGGCTCGCCTGCTATGGCTATGAAAGCAAGGTGAGGGTCGTTTTTATAAGTATATCCCTTTATGGGGGTTCTGTTTAAAACAACTTCTAAATACGGAGTCCAATCGGTAGAAGGTGAATAAGGGTTGATACCTTCTTTTATGAGTTGATTTCGTATGTAGGATAAATCTAAAACATAAGTCATACCGCTGGCGACTATTTTGGCTACTTTTTTATCCATTTCGTCAAACTTATGTTCAGGATCACTGGTTAAATCTTGCAAATGACCTTTATCTTTTTGTATCATATCAGTCAATCGCATACAATTAATACCCATAGCTTTAGCATTAGCAATCCATTTATCGACATTAGGAGCTCCATAAGCAGTAGCAATTCTTAATCCTACTCCTGCTTTTGGTTCTTTGTTTTCAGGATTTGATTTTTCGTCTTTACAAGCGATTAGTAAAACAAAAAATAGGAGTAAATATTTTCCTTTCATATTGTGTAAGTTTTTTTAATTTTAGAATCAAAGAAACTACACTTTGCTAAACTTGCTGTTTAACAAAGTGTAGAAGCTATGAAAATTAATGAAAAAAGTATTTTATTTTTCGATAATAATAAATTCTACGCGTTTATTGGCTTGGTGTTCTTCTTCGCTACAAGGCACTCCGTTTTCGCAACCATTTACCAATTGTGTTTCGCCATAACCTTTGGCAGTTAATCGGTTAGGAGAAATACCTTTGCTTACAAGCCATTGATAGATAGATTGCGCTTGAGTTTCGGTGAGGTTCATATTGTAACCGTCTTCTCCTCGGCTATCGGTGTGCACTTTAATTGCTATCTTTACAGTAGGATTGGCTTCCAAAAAAGCCACAATTTTAGCTAATTGCACAGAGGCGTCATATCGGATATTGGTTCTTCCGTAGTTGAAATGAATATTATCAATGGCAAAAACAGGGGCTAAATCATCGCCCTCGTTAAGGCTTATTGTGTGAGGGGCTAATGATATTGTTTTTTTGAGAGTGTTATTGTTCTCAAAAACGATAGGAACATCGGCAATATCATAATCTTTTTTTACGATTTCCACAAAGCCATTTTGGAAGTTACAGTTCAGTTTTTTGGTAGTAAAAGAGCCTTTACTATCAGTTGTATTGCTGGAAAGAGCTCCCATAGCACTATCGAATATATAAACTTGAGCACCAGAAATTTTGGCACCTGTTTCGGCATCGGTTACAGTGCCTATAATTTCACGAGAGCAATCTGGTGTAGGGTTAGTTTGAGGAGCGTCACCTTTTTTTGTGAGTACCTCAAATAGGTTAAATTGTTTTTTAGCTTCGTCTTTTTTACCTAAGGCTTGCAATACCACTGCATAGCGGTAACGGTTGATGGGTTGAGGAGAGTAGTTGCCGTCTTTCATCAGTTTTTCATACCAATGGAACGCTTTAGGATAATCTTTACTAGCATAGTAATAATCGCCTAATCGTTCTACAACTTCTTGTATTTCATATCCTCTATCTACTACTGTGTTATAAATTTCAACAGGAGATACTTTTATTTGTGAAAAACCTAAGGAGCAACCTCCTAAGAATAGCGCAAATAATACTTTTATCTTCATATTTTTCATTTCAAATTAAGGCACAAATGTACAAAAACTTCTTAAAAGTTGTACAGTTTTCCTTTTTAATTTAACATTTTTAACAATTTCTCTCTTAGTTAGAGTTAGGTAACATATATCTTATTTCTACCTTTACAAAATTAGTGCCAATTTTTTGATTAGCAAATTAGATGTAAGCTGTACGGGCAGTTGTGGCATAATGGACAGTGCGAGCTACGCAGGTGATTAAGTTAGCAAGCTGAGAGAGTTGGATTATCGAAAGATTTCGGAGAGGTTCGGAAGGAGTAAATTGGCTAAAAAGTGAAAAATAGGGGGTAAATGGGTATGCTTAGCTTATAGAGAGCTTATAGGAAGCTTATACAAATCTTGGAAGATTGGTATAGAAAGGGTATATAAGTGATTGATAATGAATAGTTAAAAGTGAATGGTAAAAAGAGGTTTTAGCGAAGGAAAAGTGATAAAAAGCGAAAGCGACCTGCCTTCTGGGAGAGATTGTAGCAACGCAAAAGTGATTGAAGAGTACTACTTTGTTATATTGAACTGATGTAAAAATACAAAAGGTCTATACGATTCATTTTCTGTATTATTTTGTTACTTATTATTCATCATTTGTAATTCATAATTATTTCCTACCTTTGCACCCTCATAACATTACAATGGACATTCAATTCAATACAAACGAAGATTACAATAAATTAGCCCTTAGTCAGCTACGCAAACGCTTGAAAAAAATAAAAGAAGGCGGGGGCAAAAAGAACCTCGAAAAGCTTCATAGCCAAGGCAAACTCTCGGCTCGTGAACGCATAGAGTATCTGTTAGACAACGATAAACCCCAAATAGAAATAGGCGCTTTTGCCGGTGATGGAATGTACGAAGAACACGGCGGTTGCCCCTCGGCTGGTGTAGTGGTGGTGATAGGCTATGTAGCTGGTAAACAATGCATAGTAGTAGCTAACGACGCTACTGTAAAGGCGGGAGCGTGGTTTCCTATTACTGCCAAAAAGAACCTACGCGCTCAAGAAATTGCAATGGAGAACCGATTACCTATCATCTATTTGGTAGATAGTGCGGGGGTGTACCTGCCTTTGCAGGACGAGATTTTCCCCGATAAGGAACACTTTGGTCGCATCTTTCGCAACAACGCCCTGATGAGTAGTATGGGCATCACCCAAATAGCCGTAGTAATGGGCAGTTGTGTGGCAGGTGGGGCTTACCTACCAATAATGAGCGATGAGGCACTGATAGTAGATAAAACGGGCAGTATCTTCTTGGCAGGTAGCTATTTAGTAAAGGCAGCGATAGGCGAAAACATCGACAATGAAACCTTAGGCGGGGCTACTACTCACTGCGAAATTAGCGGGGTAACCGACTATAAGGCAACTGATGATAAAGACGCTCTCGACCGTGTACGTCGTACAATGGCTAAACTCGCCGATGCCGAAAAAGCGGGCTTTAACCGCATTGAAGCACACAAACCTCTGAAAGACCCTAATGAGATTTACGGTATCTTGCCTAAATTACGCTCAGAGCCTTATGATATGAAGGAAATTATCCTTCGATTGGTAGACAATTCAGAATTTGACGAATATAAAGAAGGTTACGGACAAACCATCCTCACGGGGTATGCGCGTATTGAGGGTTGGGCAGTAGGTATTGTTGCCAACCAGCGCAAAGTGGTAAAAACTAAGAAAGGGGAAATGCAGTTTGGAGGAGTAATCTACTCGGATAGTGCCGACAAGGCGACCCGTTTTATAGCCAATTGCAACCAAAAGAAAATACCTCTGCTTTTCTTGCAAGATGTTACGGGCTTTATGGTAGGCTCCAAATCAGAGCACGGAGGAATTATCAAAGATGGGGCTAAACTTGTGAATGCTGTTGCTAATTCGGTAGTGCCTAAATTTACTGTGGTCATAGGCAATTCGTACGGGGCAGGTAACTACGCAATGTGCGGTAAGGCTTACGACCCGCGTCTTATCGTATCGTGGCACAGTGGAAATATCTCGGTAATGGGAGGCGCGCAAGCTGCCAAAGTGCTCTTGCAAATAGAAACTGCCAACCTAAGGAAAAAAGGTGAAGAACTTACCCCTGAAAAAGAAGCCGTGCTTTTTGCTCATATCAAAGAGCAATACGACGAGCAAATATCACCTTACTACGCCGCTGCTCGCCTTTGGACGGATGCTATTATAGCCCCATTAGAAACCCGCAAATGGATAGCAATGGGTATAGAAGCCGCTAATAATGCCCCTATTGAAAGAACATTTAATTTGGGTGTGATACAAGTATAAAATGGATAAACAATAAAAAATCCCTTAAAGTAACATCATACTTTAAGGGATTTCTTCTATATAATTGTTATTTGTTTAATCAAATAAAGTGCCTTGCCTCGTAGGATTTACTCTACCTAAGTGTTTATAAGCTAAATCGGTTACTTCGCGTCCGCGAGGAGTACGCACGATGAATCCTTCTTGAATGAGGAAAGGTTCATACACCTCTTCAATAGTTTCAGCACTTTCGGAAACGGCAGTCGCCAAAGTGGTAATTCCCACAGGCCCTCCTTTGAACTTATCAATAAGAGTTGAGAGAATTTTGTTGTCCATCTCGTCTAATCCGTGAGCATCTACATTTAAGGCTTTGAGCCCGAAACGGGTAATAGCAATATTTATTTCACCATTACCTTTTATCTGAGCAAAGTCACGAATACGGCGCAAAAGAGCATTGGCAATACGTGGGGTACCTCTACTTCTGCTCGCTAATTCTATAGCAGCTTCCATAGAAATCGGTACTTTAAGGATAGAAGCACTGCGCTGAACGATATCAGCCAAAAGTTCGGTAGAATAATACTGCAATCGACTTTGAATACCAAAACGTGCACGCATAGGAGCTGTAAGTAAACCTGAACGGGTAGTTGCCCCTATAAGCGTAAATGGATTGAGATTGATTTGCACTGTGCGGGCGTTAGGGCCTGATTCTATCATTATATCAATCTTGTAGTCTTCCATAGCCGAGTAAAGGTACTCTTCGACTACCGGACTCAAGCGGTGTATCTCGTCGATGAAAAGCACATCACGCTCTTGTAAATTAGTGAGTAACCCTGCCAAATCACCAGGTTTATCAAGTACAGGGCCTGAAGTAATTTTGATACCTACGCCTAATTCGTTAGCTAAAATATGAGCAAGGGTAGTCTTTCCAAGTCCAGGAGGTCCGTGAAAAAGGGTATGGTCGAGTGCTTCGTGACGCATATTAGCAGCTTTTACGAATACTTTTAGGTTTTCTAAAACTGCTTCTTGCCCTGCAAAATCATCAAACGACAAAGGGCGCAAGGCTCTTTCTATATCGAGTTCTTGCGCCGAATAATTTTCTTTATTTGGGTCTAAGTTTTTATTCAAGCTTTTAGGATTTAAGGGATAGGAGTTAGGAGATAGTATCACTTCATATTGCGAAGATTGATTACTTCTTGCTGAGTGAGGCGACGCCAATGACCACGAGGTAAATCTTTTTTAGTGAGCCCAGCAAATACTACACGATCGAGTTTTTCTACTTGATAACCTAAGTGTTCAAAAATACGACGTACAATGCGATTGCGACCACTGTGAATTTTGATGCCTATTTCATTCTTAGGTTTGTCGTTCACATAGCTGATTTCATCTACTTCGATTAAACCGTCCTCTAACTCCAAGCCATCTTGTACCTTCATAAAGTCTTTGTAGTCGAGTTTGCGGTCGAGAATTACGTGGTATATTTTGCGCACACCGTGAGTGGGGTGAGTGAGTTTTTTGGTAAGCTCTCCATCATTGGTAAGCAATAACAAACCTGTAGTAGCTCTGTCTAAACGACCTACAGGCAAGATGCGTACATTGGTAGCATTTGCGACCAAATCCATTACAGTTTTGCGTCCTTTTTCATCGTTGGTAGTGGTGATAAAACCTTTGGGTTTGTTGAGCAAGATGTATTCTTTCTTTTCGGAAGAAAGGAGTTTCCCATCAAAACGCACTTCATCGGTAGGCTTTACGCGATAGCCGAGCGTGGTCATCACTTCACCATTCACCGTTACATTTCCTGCCGAAATATACATATCGGCATTACGGCGTGAGCAGATACCAGCATCGGCAATATACTTATTTAAACGCACTTCCGCTGGAGCAACAGCAGGATAGTCTATAGGAGCGTTGTTTTGAGGTTTGTAGGTACTATTATAAGGTTTTTTATTGAAAGATTTTTTATAATTGTCATTTCGGTTGTAACCTTCATTACGGTTGTAGTTGTTAGGCTTACTATATCCCTCATTCTTTTTGAAGTTAGGATTGTAAGATTTTCTGTTTTCGGAGTTGTAACTATTGTTACTATTGTTGTAACGATTGCCACCGTTATTTTCATAACGATTACCGTTATTATTTTCATAACTGTTGCCACTGTTATTGCTGTAACTGCGTCCTTCGTTCTGCCCGTAAGTTTTCTTTTTGAATGAACTATTGCCGTTGTTGTTGCGATTGTTACCGCTGTTGTAAGAAGAATTGTAAGGCTTTTTCTCTGAATTCCCATTAGAGGAATAGCTATTCTTCTTGTAGTTATTAAATTTTTTGTTTTCCATATAAATTAAATCTCTCTATTATGTATGCCGACGCATTATATTATGCTAAGGCTTCTGAACCTCCTACGATTTCTATAATCTCACCGGTAATAGTAGCCTGACGGGCTTTGTTGTAGGTGAGTATGAGTTCGTTCTTAAGGTCTTGAGCATTGTCGGTAGCTTTGTGCATAGCTGTCATACGAGCACCGTGCTCAGCAGCTACTGAGTCGCGTAAGGCTTTGAAAATCTCTGTTTTTAACGAACGCGGAATGAGTTCTTCTACAATCTCTTGCTTAGAAGGCTCATAAATATAATTTGTGTTTAGTTCTTTGCCTTTTGCTTTAGTCGCTATAGGCTGAATAGGCAAAAATGTTTCTTCGGTAAGAATTTGAGTAGCTGCATTCTTAAAGCTGTTGTACACCAATACTATCTGGTCATATTTACCCGAAGTGTACAATTCCATTAGTTCTTCAGCCAAAGCAGCAGCTGTAGCAAAGGTGAGCTTATCGAAAATCTCGCTGTTATGAGCTATAATATTGTCGTATTTTTTCAACACATCATTGCCTTTTTTACCTATGGTGTAGAGTCGTACCTGCTTGTCTTTATAGGTAGTTTGTTCTAACTCTAACGCTTTTTTAATTACGCTGGCATTGAACGCCCCGCAGAGTCCTCTATTGGAGGTGATAGGTACTAAAAGTACTTTTTTTACCTCTCCTTTGCGCGGGTTATAAACATTCTCATCACCCAAGGCAGCACTAAGATGTTCTAATAACTGCTTGAGTTTATAAGCATAAGGCTTCATCGCTACAATAGCATCTTGAGCCTTTTTCAGTTTGGCTGCCGATACCATTTTCATCGCTGCTGTGATTTGCATCGTTGAACTTACCGATGAAATTCTGCTTCGTATTTCTTTTAAATTCGCCATTTTATCAATTAACAGTTAGCAATTTTATCATTGCTGTTAAAAAGAATACCTTTGATAAACATCTATTCCTTCTATCTTCCTTAATGAAGGTGATTTGCTATGGAATAGTTGAGAGGTTAGAATAATAAGGTTTTCCAAATCAAAACCCTGAATAGTACGTCCTAAAAGGAAAGATATGGTATATTCTTGCCAATTCTTGCCTTGTTCTTTTGCTGTATCGGATACTTTTTGCAATATATCCCACATTTCAGTTTCAGTGATATATTGGCACCAATAACACCATTTAGCCAAAGAAGCTGCTCTACACAAATCCCACGCATAAGCCGATTTTACTGCTTCTACTTGTGCTAATTCTATCTCCAAACCTTTGGCTATTTGTTTCTGTATTTTGCTAAGCTCAGGTGAGGTTTGCGTTAGCAGATGTCGGAACTGTAACGAACGTTTCTCTGCTAATAAGTCACTTATAGTTTCTTTAGCAGATGCTGTATCTGTTATTTCCCATTGTCGACGTAACCCTTTCTGATATGTTTCTAATATTTCAGTAGGTATCAGGTTTAGTAGATTTTCACCACGGTAATACGTTAGTATCGCTCCAAAAGTAAGCAATCGTATCTGTTCCTCTGTTAAAGGGTTTTGATTGATGTGCCCTATTTGTTTTTGCAAATGTTTTTTTGTATAAACTTTATTTACATAAATCTTTAGCGCAAATAAAAAGACGGCTACAATAATTATCCATATAATAACACTCATAAGAATAAATGTTTAAAAAGATGTATTTACTATTTCGCGTATTTTTCACTCAAATCTTTCGCTACTTTTTCGAGAGTAGCTGTAATCTCATCGGTGAGTTTGCCAGCTTTTAGCTCGTCTAAAATGTCACGATGGGATACATTAAGGAACTCTAAATATTCTCTCTCAAATTCTTTTATCTTGTCCACAGGCACTTGTCTTAATAAGTTTTTAGAACCTGCATAGATAATCGCAATTTGGTTTTCTACGGGGTAAGGGTCGTTTTGTGGTTGTTTTAAGATTTCCACATTGCGCTTCCCTTTCTCAATAACCCCCATAGTAGCTGCATCGAGGTCAGAGCCGAATTTGGCAAAAGCTTCGAGTTCGCGGTATTGTGCTTGGTCTAATTTGAGGGTACCCGCTACTTTCTTCATCGATTTAATCTGTGCTGAACCTCCCACACGCGATACCGAAATACCCACGTTGATAGCTGGACGTACCCCTGAGTTGAACAAATCAGACTCCAAGAATATCTGTCCGTCGGTAATAGAAATCACGTTAGTAGGGATATAGGCTGATACGTCACCCGCTTGAGTTTCGATAATTGGCAAAGCAGTGAGAGAACCTCCCCCTTTTACGAGTGGTGCAATGCTTTCGGGTAGGTCGTTCATCTGGCGTGCGATAGTATCATCATTAATTACTTTGGCAGCGCGCTCTAATAAGCGAGAGTGCAAGTAGAACACGTCACCAGGGTAAGCCTCACGTCCAGGTGGACGGCGTAATAGAAGTGATACCTCACGGTAAGCTACCGCTTGTTTAGAAAGGTCGTCGTAGATAATAAGAGCTGGGCGACCTGTATCACGGAAGTATTCCCCAATAGCAGCTCCTGCGAAAGGTGCATATACCTGCATAGGAGCTGGATCGGAAGCATTAGCCGCTACAATGGTAGTATAAGCCAAAGCACCCGCATCTTCTAAGGTTTTAGTGATACCTGCTACGGTAGAAGCTTTCTGACCAATAGCCACATAGATACAATATACTGGTTTACCCGCATCGTAAAATTCTTTTTGGTTGAGGATAGTGTCGATACACACGGTAGTTTTACCCGTTTGTCGGTCACCAATCACTAACTCACGTTGTCCGCGACCGATAGGAATCATTGCGTCGATAGCCTTGATACCTGTTTGTAGAGGTTCGTTTACAGGCTGACGGAAGATTACCCCAGGGGCTTTGCGTTCCAACGGCATTTCGTATAGCTTGCCGGTAATAGGTCCTTTTCCATCAATAGGTTGTCCTAAGGTATTTACCACACGCCCTACAATGCCTTCACCTACATTGATAGAAGCAATAAGCCCTGTACGTTTTATGGTATCCCCTTCTTTAATATCGGTAGAGGGACCTAAGAGAGTAATCCCCACGTTGTCTTCTTCGAGGTTGAGGACAATCCCTTGTAGTCCGTTGTCAAATTTCACTAATTCACCGTATTGTGCATTCGATAGCCCGAAGATACGCGCAATACCGTCTCCCACTTGTAATACCGTTCCTACTTCTTCTAAAGAAGCATTGGCGTCGAAGTGAGCTAATTGTTCTTTTAAAATTGCTGAAATTTCAGCGGCTTTTATTTCTGCCATTTTTTCAGTTGTTATTTCTTAGTCGTTAGTTTTTAGTTGTCAGTCTTATTTATATCAATATTTAAACAATTCTTTCTCCTTACCTTTTCGTCTCTTGCTTACAGAAACAGTTTCTCTTGAAACTCTTGTTGTAATCTGCTAAGTTTATGCGCTACACTGGCGTTGTATTGCACATCATCTACACGAAGAATAAAGCCCCCAATAATATTTTTATCTATCTTGTTCTCAAGGGTAACATTTTTATTTTTAGTAAGCATCATTACCTTTTCGAGTATCTCTTTGCGGGTAGCTTCATTAAGCGGAGTTGCCGTAGTTACTACTGCTGTTTTGTTATGCTTATAATCGTTGTACAATACAACAAACTTCTCGGCTACTGCTCCGAGTATTGGCAAGCGTCGGTTCTGAATAAGCAAATCGAACAAACGTTGCGTTTCAGGAGTAACCATTGTAAATATTTCAGTAAGGACATTCTTCTTTACCGTTGTTTTCACAATAGGCGAAATGAGCATACGCTCCAAGTCCTTATTCATTTTTATTGTTTTATCTATCAAGGTCATATCAGCGAAAACCCCTTCTAATGCATTTTGTAGAAGAGCGTATTCCAAGAGTGCCTTGGCATATCTATTTGCTACTCTCAATCCGTACATAACCTATTTTAGTTTAATGTAACACCTTTTAGATAATCGTTGATGAGGGCAGTTTGTTTCTTCTCGTCTGAGAGTTCGCTCATCATCACTTTCTGAGCCATTTCAACAGAAAGAGCTGCCACTTGGTCTTTCAGCTGAGCCAAGGCTACTTTCTTCTCACTGTCAATCGCTTGTTGCGCTTGCTTGATAAGTTTTTCGCCTTCGCGTTGTGCTTCTTCTTTGGCTTCTGTTACTATTTTATCTTTAACATCTCTTGCCTCTTTCAAGATTACATCTCTCTCGGCACGTGCTTCAGCTAAAAGACGCTCATTATCGGCTTTGAGATTTGCCATTTGTTTTTGAGCTTCTTCAGCAGCTTCCAAAGCCTTATTGATAGAGTCTTCGCGTTGCTTTACCGCATTCATTATGGGCTTCCAAGCATATTTTGCTAAGAGGAAAAGCAATATCAGAAATATGAGAGTATTCCAGAATAATAAACTTTCGGGGTGTGCTAAATTCATTTCTTTAGTTGTTATTTAGTCTTTAATAATATGATTATTTTATTCTCTTTTGTGTCCCTTTATGTAGGAATAAAAGGCAATTCACCATTAGTGGCATACGCCCTAATTTTATAAAACCGTTGTGTAACCAACCGTTGCACAACGGTTTTGTCGTCCTATTTTGCGATGAGTGCTACTACCACAGCAAAAAGGGCTACCCCTTCAATAAGTGCTGCAGCAATAATCATCACAGTTTGAATTTTTGAAGACACTTCGGGTTGGCGTGCTACTCCTTCAACAGCAGAAGCACCAATTTTACCAATACCGATTCCAGCTCCAATGGCTGCTAATCCAGCCCCAATTCCTGCTAAAACCATATATATAAAATTAATTAGTTACTTGTTAATTGTCAATTGTTAATTATCAATTGATTAGTGTTCTTCTTCCACTGCTTGTCCTATAAACAAAGCTGATAACAGTGTAAACACATAGGCTTGTAAAACAGCTACCAATAGCTCCAAGATACAGATAAACAAGGTAAAAACTATCGACACAGGCGATATATACACTGTTCCAAAGATGAAAATGAGTGAAATCAAGCTCAGTACAATGATGTGCCCTGCCGTCATATTGGCAAATAAACGTATCATCAAGGCAAAAGGCTTAGTAAAAACACTCAACATTTCAATAGGTATCATAATTGGTAATATCCAAGTAGGAACTCCTGGGGGAGCAAAAATATGCTTCCAATAGTGTTTGTTACTGCTAAATAAAGTGAGAATAAGGGTAAAGATAGCCAACATACCTGTGAAAAGAATATTGTTAGTTACCGTACCAGCAAACGGGAAAAACGGAATTAATCCGAAGAGGTTTCCTATCCAAATCAAGAAAAACACAGTAAGCAAATAAGGCATATACCTATTGTAGTACTTTTCACCTATATTAGGAATCGCTATCTCATCGCGCACAAAGAGCACTATAGGTTCTAAAACTCCTGTTAAGCCTTTAGGAGCTTTGGGGTTCTTCTTGTAAGAACGTGCCATAGAGGTGAAGATGAGCACCATCAATACCGATACTAAAAGCAATGAAAACACGTTCTTAGTAATAGAAAAGTTTAACGGACGTGTATTGGTTACTTCTCCTTTCTCGTTGAAAGAGAGAGGTGTATCAGCATTTGCGTAGTAAATATCTTCTTTGTAGCGCACAAATCGCTGTCCGTCTTTATCTACTACTACTGTACCTTTGTTGTCGTGATGGAAGGCACTCGATAGGAAAGTCACTAATCCTTTATCAGTATAAAGAATGATAGGCAAGGGTAACGAATAAGTGTGCCCTTTATAATCAAACAAGTGAAAATCGTGTGAATCGTTGATGTGTTCATCAATCAAATCGTTGATTTGAAAAGGCTCTCCTTCCTCATTTTCAGTTGCAAAACCTTGTAGAGGAATGAGTGAGGTTACAAATAAAGTGATATATAGAATGTAATTCTTTATTTTCATTACTTGTTTTGTTTTTATTCGTGCAAATGTAGGAGTTTTTATTTAAGTGACGAAATTATTTAACACATTTTTTTACTTAATATAATATAACCTACTGAAATACAGAAGTTATATTTTAGCAGTTGAAATTTAGGTTTCGCTCTAATTATTAACTTCTAATTCTTATAAAATGCTATACACAGGGTGTCCTTTGAGTTTCTCTCTGCCGTTCAGAAAATGGAGTTCCATCAAGAAATCTAGTTGTACAATATCGCCACCGAGGCGTTCTACAAGTTTTACTACCGCTTCAGCAGTACCACCGGTAGCGAGGATATCGTCGTGAATGAGGACTTTTTCACCTTTCATAATAGCGTCTACGTGAATTTCCAATACGTCTTGCCCGTACTCCAAATCGTAGGTTTGCGAGAGGGTTTTGTAAGGTAATTTCCCTTTTTTGCGCACCGGTACAAAGCCAGCCCCCAATCGTTGTGCAAGCAACATTCCGAAGAAGAAACCTCTACTTTCCATACCCACTACTTTGTCTATTTTCTGTCCGTGCAGGTTCTCCACGAGCAAGTCGATTACATATTGCCCTGCTTTCACATCCATTAGCAATGGTGTAATATCTTTGAAGATAATTCCCTCTTTTGGAAAATCTTTAATATCTCTAATTTTACTTTTGATATATTCTTTTTTGTCCATTTTTTTACTTGTTACCTAATTACGTGGATTAAACACTTCTGCTAGCATACACCTCGCACTGCCTCCTCCACAAGTCTCAATGGTCTCTAAATTGCTGTGGAGTATCTGGGTATATTTCTCAATCGTCTGTATCTGTTGAGGGGTAAGGGCGTTATAAGCGGCATCACTCATCACCAAATAAGTACTGTTCTTACCCTGCACTTGTAGCATATTGCCTGCGTACTGACACATCTGCTCAGGGGTGATGCTGATAATCTCTTTCTTGTCTTCTTTTAGGTGATGCAAAAGGTTCTTGCGCTCACTCTTGTCGGTGATAGTATCTAAGCACACCACCGCAAAATTTTCACCTAAAGCCATCATCACATTGGTATGATAGATGGGTACTTGCTTACCATCTACCTTTTGGTAAGCCTTGAAAATTACAGGCGTATACTCAAAATCTTCACAGAACTCAATAAATAGTTCCTCATCAGCACGAGGCGAGAGCGCACAATAAGCCTTGCGATGCACGCGGTCGAGCACCATAGCTCCCGTACCTTCCAAGAAGATGTTTTCTTGCTCAGCATCAGTATAGTCATACACATTTTCGATGAGAAAACCTTCTTCCTCTACCTTATCCAAAATATCCTCACGACGCTCACGACGCCGATTTTCGGCAAACATAGGGTAAATTGCTACGTTGCCATTTTGGTGAAAGGTAATCCAATTATTCGGAAATACCGAATCAGGAGTGTTTTGCTCGTAAATATCGTCTACGCCAATCACTTTTACTCCTACCTCACGTAGTTTATGCACAAAGGCATCAAACTCTTGTTGCGCTTGGCGATTGATTTCCTCGTTCTTCAAATCCATTTCCTCCTGGAAATAGTTGTTCACAACGGTTTCTTCGTTCATACGGAAGCGCACAGGGCGCACCATTAGTACAGTATTGGTAATTTGTTTTTTCATCAGTAAACAATGGTTAGCACTCAAAGCGACAAAGGTACAAAATAATCAGTAATTAACAATGAAGCAAGAAAAATTATTTTTTCAAAAACGCTACAATTCCGATTTTATCAAGCTCCATTTTAATTTCACCTTGTCTCTATTTTATCTCCCTTTTATCTTCACCTTATCTTCGTTCATTGTTCGTCTTTTGTTCGTCTTTTGTTCGTCTTTTGTTCGTTGTAGAGCCACTGTAGAGCCACTGTAGAGCCACTGTAGACCCACTGTAGACCCACTGTAGACCCACTCATTGTTCGTTTATAGTTTAAGCCTTGTATAAGCAACCTTCTTAATTTACCCATCTACCCTTGCGACTTCCTCCCTTCATCATTTGTTCAAGTTTCAATTTATCTTTTATTTTTTATCTTTTACTTTTAAAAAATGCTATTACTTGGTATTGTAGTATTGGTACTAAACTACTGCTGAGACACACTTTTTTTATATACAAATTCCTTCTATCAGATATGGAGAAGAGACATAGTGTTATTAAAAATGTTGCTAAACACTTAGATGTTATAAAAGTAGCAGAAATGGTTTAACTTGTAAATAATACCATAAAAAAAGCTGTATAGCGAAACGCTATACAGCTTTTTTGTCTCTACACAGCATCACTACAATACAGCAATGCAAGAAATCTCTACTTCTACGGATTTAGGCAATTGTGCTACTTGTACGGTTTCGCGTGCAGGTGCTGTTGCCTCGTTGAAATAGCGTGCATATACGCCATTTACTTGTGCAAACTGCCCCATATCGGCTAAGAAAATAGTAGTTTTTACTACATTCTCAAAAGTACCTCCTGCTTCGGTAAGGATAGCTTTGAGATTTTCCATTACTTGTTTGGTAGCGGCTTCTATGCCTTTCACTACTTCTCCTGTTGCAGGATTTACCGGTATTTGTCCTGATACGTAGAGTGTGTTGCCAGCTTTTACGGCTTGTGTGTAAGGACCAATAGGTGCTGGCGCTTTTTCTGTAAAAATGATATGTTTCATATAGCTATTAGTTATTAGTTGTTAATTGTTTGTCGTTAGTTTTGTAAAGTTGGCTTTCAGAGTTCCTACGTTGCCTACTCTGTCTTTGGCGTTTACAATGAGTTCGTATCTATTGGTTTGGGTAGTATCAATATCGCTGAAATGAAAGGTGAGGCATCGATTTTTAGGTTCATATTCAAAAAGAATCCACTGTCCATTTAGGGTGGCAGAACAAGATTCAAATCCGGTAAGATTATCGCTTACTAAAATCTTGAGAGTATTACCTTTCACAATGCCTCCGTTCCTAAAATTCACTGCTTTAAGAGTGGGCGGAATAGTATCCTTACGCAAATAGAACTTTCCTAAGTTACGCGATTTGGCTGTAAACACACCATCTTTATAGACCGTTGGTTCATAGCCCCCGTTCGAACGAGCTATAAATACCTTAGAAGTATCTTCATTGGCATAAGTATCACTTTTGATAGTTACAGTAAAGAACTTTTGAGCAGGAATGAAGGAACTACCTACGGTTAAAGTATCCTTAGTGCTAGTAATATTCATCAAATAGTCTTTATAAAAAGTATCTTCGGGGAAGTATACACTTCCGTATTCCATTTCGTAATAATTATCACGAGTAGCAACTACTTGCTTATTGCCTTTAGGTTCTGGTCGAACTGTTTTTAAAGGCTCTCGTTTGCCTTCTATAGGAATATTGATTTTAGTAGTATTCCCTTTAAAATCTTCTGCAATAATAGATACGGTGTATTGTTTACCTTCTTCAATAGTAAGATAACCTTTATTAGGTTTTAAGGTAGGATATACTGATTCGAGTTTGTTGTTAGGCAATTTGTACAAAAGCTGTACAAACCCTTTGTGTTGTGCATATCGTTCGTAGTCTATAAGTGCATTAAGGTAACGTGTTTCGTCATAGTTTACTTTATCAAAGACAGTTTCTAACTGGGTCTCTCCGTTGAGAAGTAAACTCACCTTGTAGATACCATTGCGGTGCATTGTTTCATCTTGACGGTCATAGCCCAAAATACCAAAACCTATGGTGCCAATAGCATTAACTTTTTCGGTGAGGTAAGTGCCGTCTATCTGTTTATTTTTATTGAGCTGGCGTGGCAACTGTGTGTTATCTACTTGTGCATCATTACTTAGTGAATAAGCATATACAAGCAATACATCAGGAGGAGTGGTGTCTTGTATTTCTTGAAAACCAAAAAGCAGAGGGTTCCAACCGTTATTGTGAATATCGCGTACCTCGAAATGCAAGTGTGGCCCCCTACTTCCGCCTGTATTACCACTGAGAGCTATCCAATCGCCTTTTTTTACGACAAATTGTTTTTCGGGAAGAAGTATATCAATATCATAGCTTTGCTTTTCGTATTGTTTTTGCTTTACGTAAGCTTCTATTTCAGGGGCGTACTTTTGTAAATGCCCATAAGTAGTTACGTAACCATTAGGGTGGGTGATAAACAACATTTTGCCATAACTGTAAGGACTTACTTTGATACGAGACACATAGCCATCTTCGGCAGCAAACACCTGTAGTCCTTCACGACCTTCGGTTTTTAGGTCGATGCCACCGTGAAAGTGGTTGGGACGCAATTCAGCAAAATTACCTGCGAGCAAAGGTTTAGTGTTGAGAGGCATTGCGACCTGGAAAGACTGAGCTTCTAAGGTAAGAGGTAAGAGGTAAGAGGTAAAAAGTAAAAGATTGGATAATAAGCAAGCGATAAGTTTTTTCATTGTTTCCGTTTAAAATATTTTGCTTTTGTAAAAACGGCGCAAAAGTAAGAATAATTTGTTAATTAGCCAATTTGTAGATTAGTAAATTAGCAATTTTTTGTTAGTGGTTAGATATTTTAGGTATGAAAAAAACTTTGCCAAAGTTCTATGGCTTTGGCAAAGTTCGTGTGATAAGATTTCTTAAAGCGTGCTGATGTTCAAAATCTTTTAAATCAAGAGTAGCACCTATTTCTAAGAGGTGTAAGCGACGGTGGTCATCTTTGAATTTGCGTTTAGCCGCTTCTTTATCAATTTTAATTACAGGGAAAGTGTCGTAATGCACGCCCAACACATTGCCTACTTCTACAAAACGAGCCGCTGTAAGAGCATCGCGAACCCCCATTGTATAGTTGTTGCCGATAGGAAAAATAGCTAAATTCACCTTGTATTGGTGAGGAATAATTTTCATATCGTAATGAAGAGCTGTGTCTCCTGAAATGTAGATAGTATTATCGTTGTAATCAATCAAGAAACCAGCAGGATTGCCTCCATAAGAGCCATCGGGGAAGGAAGATGAGTGTTCTGCCTTAATCATCTTTATTTTTATCTTGCCATCTACGAAGCGGTGAGAGCCTCCGAGGTTCATTGCGTGACCACTAAGCCCTAATTTTTCGTAATGAGCGAGAATTTCGGGATTGGTAATTAGTTGAGCGCCTGTACGTTTAGCAATAGCTCCTACATCGGCAATATGGTCGCCGTGGGCGTGGGTAATGAGAATGTAATCCGCTTTGATAGAGTTTATATCAATGTGTGAAGCCAAAGGGTTAGGCGTAATAAATGGGTCGACGAGGAAATGAGTGCCATCAATGTCTATATTCACGCAAGCGTGACCTAAGTAAGTTACTTTCATAGTTGTTTTATTTATTTGTTGTTTAAGGCTACAAATGTATAGATAAAAAACAAATAAAGCAAATAAATTTCAGTTTTTATTTTAATGCCACTTCCACAACCAAGTAGAATTTTTAAAATTAGTAAATAATCCTTACTTTTGCATTTTAAACTGAAAAGAATGAAAAATACGTATATATTAGCTATAGAATCTTCTTGCGATGACACTTCTGCCTCAGTACTTTGCAATGATAAAGTGCTTTCTAATGAGGTAGCAAATCAAGAAGTTCATAAACAATTTGGTGGGGTAGTACCCGAACTAGCTTCGCGCGCTCACCTGCAAAACATAGTGCCCGTAGTGGCTCAAGCACTCAAAAAAGCGGGAGTAAGCAAAGAAGAGCTTTCGGCTATTGCCTTTACAAGAGGGCCAGGCTTAATGGGGTCGTTATTAGTCGGTACATCGTTTGCTAAATCAATGGCAATGGGGCTGAACATCCCACTTATTGAAGTGAACCATATGCAGGCACATATTTTGGCACATTTTATAAATGAAGGTCAGCCGAAACCAGAGTTTCCTTTTCTCGCGATGACTATCAGCGGAGGGCATACCCAAATTGTGAAGGTAAACAGCTTTTTTGATATGGAAGTATTAGGTGAAACTCTTGACGATGCAGTAGGGGAGGCGTTCGACAAAACCGCTAAAATATTAGGACTTCCTTACCCTGGCGGGCCTCTCATTGATAAATACGCCCAAGAAGGTAATCCTAAAGCCTTTACCTTCTCCAAACCTAAAATATCTGGTCTTAACTTCAGTTTTTCGGGACTTAAAACAGGTATTCTCTATTTCGTACAGAAAAACACTGAGGAAAATCCTAATTTCATAACTGAACATTTAGCCGATATTTGCGCTTCAGTACAACACACTATTGTGGAAATACTGATGAGCAAACTCAAAAAAGCTGTAAAAGAAACAGGTATCAAGCAAGTGGCTATTGGGGGAGGGGTATCGGCTAATTCGGGTATTCGCAATGCCCTCACAGCTTTAGGACAGCAGTACGGTTGGCAAACCTTTGTGCCTAAATTTCAGTATTGTACCGATAATGCAGCGATGATAGGCATCGTAGGATACCACAAGTTTTTGGAAAGAAATTTTGTAGCACAAGAAGTAACTGCCCAAGCGCGACTTTCTTTTAATTAGCAGATTTGTTAATTTATTTTGAAACATTCAAAATAAATTCGTACTTTTGTCTCCTAAATTATAAAAACCATTGAAAAGATGAAGACAGAAACATCATTAAATGAAAAACAAGGGCACTGGATTCTCGCCAAGCTCGGCAAGAAAGTGTTACGCCCAGGAGGAAGAGTACTCAGCGAATGGTTAGTGAAAAACTTAGAGATTACCTCCAAAGATGATATTGTAGAGTTTGCCCCAGGCTTAGGATTCACGGCTAATATAGCTTGTTCTTATAAGCCTTTCAGCTATACGGGAGTAGATATGAATGAAGCAGCCGCTACTTTGGCTAAAAAGAATATTCACTATGAAAATGCGCGTGTGATTGTAGCTGATGCTGCAGCTTCTACACTTCCCGATGCTTTTGCTAATAAAGTGTATGGAGAGGCAATGCTCACAATGCAACCTCTTGAACACAAAAAAGCTATTATAGCAGAGGCTTTTAGGATACTCAAACCAGGAGGTTATTACGCTATTCACGAATTAGGTTTACAGCCAGACAATGTGAGCGACGAGGTGAAAAACGATGTTTTTAAAGAACTAAGTGCCAATATACGTGTACACGCACGCCCTATGACCCCCAGTGAGTGGAAAGCTCTTTTTGAAGAGCAAGGTTTTAAGGTGGTGAAAGAACAGCACAACGCAATGCTCCTACTTGAAAACAAGCGTGTATGGCAAGATGAGGGGATATTCCGCACGCTTAAATTCTTCTTCAATCTCTTCACCCACCCCGATTTGCGCAAACGCGTGATGAATATGAAGAAAACGTTTAGAAAACACCAAAAGAACTTAGATGCTATTGCTCTTGTTGTTCAAAAACCCCTTTAAACGATTTTACAAAAAAGCTCATATCTTTATAGGAATTCTCCTGTAAAAATATGAGCTAAAAAAAGTAACAAATAAAAATAATTTTCTTCGCTTTATTGATCTTTTACAATTACGAGTTGTGCTTTTGAGCCTGTTGCTAAATCCCAACGGTTGCGTATAATGGTGTTGCCTTTGTCGTCTAGCACCATAAACTCGGCGGTATTAGGTCCTGATTCACCTTGGTTGAGCGCCAAAAACTCTACTTTGTTGAAGCCAGGTTTCAATTCTACTTTAAAACCTCTGAACTCTCCAAGGAGAAAAATATCGCGAACTTCTTCTACTCCATTCACATATAAACTCACTCGATCGCCATCAATAGCTGCGAAGTCGCGACAATATACATTTACAAACTTTCCATTATTGGTGAAGTCGCCAAAGAATTGGTCGCCTTTTGGAGCTTCGTAATCTTCCCGTTTATGGTCGTTGAGTACCTCATAATTAGGTTTGAACTCTATTTTACGCTGTACCAAATTACTCTTTCCCGTAAAATCAATGCTCTTTTCAGGCATCTTCATCCAGGGGTTATTCTCTTTTTTAGGAGCTACCCGCAGATTGATGAGACTACCTTTGTACTCTATCTCAGGTGATTTTTCTAACGGAATGACTACCTTCTCATCTTTTTTACGTGTTTCAAAAGGTTGAGCTTGAGCTACTAATCCCCCTAATAAAAGTAATATGTATAGACATAAATGTTTCATATTGTTTGAGCATTTACTTTTTTATAGCGATAACTATGCCAAATTTGCTATTTTGCCAATTGTTTTATACTTTTGCGCTTCATTATAAAGTATTTTTTTATGAAAAACATTACATTATTTGTAGCGCTGTGTGCTTCTTTTGTAGCAACAGCACAAGACGACCTAATCAGATCGGTAGCAGGAAATCAATCGGCTAATGCTGGATTTCAGTTTACTACCATTATTAACCTCGAACGCACCGACGTGAAAGACCAAGGTAGTAGTGGCACTTGCTGGAGCTATGCAGGGGCTTCGTTTATAGAAAGTGAGATGAAGCGTATGGGTAAAAAGCCTATTGACCTTGCTGAAATCTACACTGCTCGCAACTGCTATATCGAAAAAGCTAAACAATATGTGCGTATGCACGGCAATTTAGATTACGGACAAGGAGGTGAACTCCACGATGTAATCAATATGTACGCCAAATATGGTGCTGTACCTCAAAATGTTTATACAGGCTTGCACTATGGTACTACTCGCAATGATTTTGGTGAACTGTACGCTATCTTACAAGGCTTTTTAAAAGGAATGATAAGAAATGGTGAAAAGAAGAAAAAACTCACCCCTAACTGGCTACCTGCTTTCACAGCTACTATCGATGCCTATTTAGGTGCAGTGCCCGAAAGTTTTATGTATGAAGGTAAAAAGTACACTCCTCAGAGCTTTGCTAAAGAGCGCGTAGGTATCAATCCTGCCGACTATATAGAAATGGTATCGTATGCCGACCAGCCTAAATACCAAAACGTATTTATGGCAGTACCCGATAACTGGAGCTTTGATTATGCTTACAATATCGCAATGACCGACCTTACAAAAACCATTGACAACGCTCTTAAAAAAGGTTATACTGTAGCGTGGGCAGCCGATGTGAGTGAGCGTTATTTCAGTTGGAAAAACGGAGTGGCTTTTGTGCCTGAAAAAGAAGTGAGTGAGATGAGTAACGAGGAAGCCTTGTATCTTTTTTCTAATCCTCCTACTGCCGAGAGAACCATCACCCCCGAGATGCGTCAGCGTGATTTTGATAACTATCAAACCACCGATGATCACGCAATGCACATCGTAGGGCTTGCCAAAGACCAAAACGGACGTGAGTACTACATCGTGAAAAACTCTTGGGGATTGCGCAACGACTATGAGGGCTACTTATATGTAACTAAAGCCTTTGTAGAGTTTAAAACTACTGCAATTATGCTTCACAAAGGAGGAGTGCCGAAAGAGGTGCTTTCAGGTAAGAGATAAGAAGTTAATACTAAAAATTGTTCATTATTTATTGCTAATTAATAAATTGTTTCGTATCTTTGCCGAATAGTTACCAAATCATTCTCGTATGAACTTACACGAATACCAAGGAAAGGAAATCCTTTCGAGTTTTGGGGTACGCGTACAACGTGGTATCGTTGCTCACACCCCTACCGAAGCCGTAGAGGCTGCTAAACAACTCACCGAAGCCACTAATACTCAGTGGTACGTGGTAAAAGCACAAGTACACGCCGGAGGGCGTGGAAAAGGCGGTGGCATTAAGTTAGCTAAAGGTTTAGACCAAGTAGAGCCTATAGCTTCTCAAATTATAGGTATGCAACTCGTTACCCCTCAAACGCCACCCTCAGGGAAAAAAGTACATCAAGTGCTTATAGCCGAAGATGTATATTACCCTGGAGAAAGCGAACCCAAAGAGTTCTATATGTCGGTACTATTGAACCGTGCCAAAGGTAAAAATATGATTATGTATTCTACCGAAGGCGGAATGGATATTGAGGCAGTAGCCGAAAAAACACCTCACCTTATCTTCACCGAAGAAATCGACCCTGCCGTAGGGCTCTTGCCTTTCCAGGCTCGCCAGATTGCTTTCAACTTAGGAGTTACTGGTGACGCTCAAAAAGAAATGGTGAAGTTCGTAACAGCACTCTACAATGCTTATGTATCTTCTGATGCTAGCTTGTTTGAAATTAACCCTGTTCTAAAAACTTCTGATAATAAAATAATGGCAGTAGATGCCAAAGTAACTCTTGATGACAATGCGCTTTTCCGTCACCCTGAGTATGTGGCTTATCGGGACATACGGGAGGAAAACCCAGTAGAAGTAGAAGCTAAAGCAGTTGGGCTCAACTATGTAGCTCTTGATGGCAACGTAGGCTGTATGGTAAACGGTGCCGGACTCGCAATGGCTACGATGGACTTGATTAAACAAGCGGGTGGTTCACCTGCTAACTTCCTTGATGTAGGAGGTACCGCCGATGCCAAACGCGTAGAAGCTGCTTTCCGCATAATCCTCAAAGACCCTAATGTAAAGGCTATCCTTATCAATATCTTTGGTGGTATTGTGCGTTGCGACCGTGTAGCACAAGGGGTAGTAGATGCCTACCAAAATATGGGCGACGCTATCAAAGTGCCTATTATCGTGCGCTTGCAGGGTACGAATGCCGAGCTTGCTAAAGAAATATTAGACAATTCAGGCTTAGCCGTTCATTCAGCAATCCTATTCCAAGAAGCCGCTGATAAAGTAAAAGAAGTATTACAATAAACAACAGATAATCATTTTAGCTTTTCTGTTTTGAGGTTTATTTTTAGGAAAATATTCTAAATTCATATCGGTATACAATTTTTATTATTAAAAATTTGTGTACCGATATTATTTTTCATATCTTTGCGCCCAATTAAAATTTCAATAAAAATATATGAAATCAAACGTATTAGGTTATCCTCGTATCGGTGAAAAACGAGAACTTAAAAAAGCCAATGAGTCTTTCTGGGCTGGTAAAATATCAGAAGAAGAACTCCTTGCTGTGGCTGAAAATATTCGTGTTCATAACTGGACACTACAAAGAGAAGCAGGGGTAGACTTGATCCCTTCTAACGACTTTTCTTTCTATGACCAAATGCTTGACTTTTCGTTTACAGTAAGCGCTATTCCTGAGCGTTTTACACCAATTAAACATTTGCGTGATTTAGAACGTTATTACGCTTTAGCACGTGGCTATCAAAAAAATGGTATCGATATTACCGCTATGGAAATGACCAAATGGTTTGATACCAATTACCACTATATCGTACCCGAATTTACTAAAGACCAATCTTTCAAAATTCTTGTAAACAAACCTTTGCAAGAGTATAACTTGGCTAAAAAACACGGTTTCGACACTAAGCCTGTACTTATCGGCTTGGTAACTTACTTGCTTCTCGGTAAAGAAAAAGAACAAGGATTCCACCGCTTAGACTTGGCTGAGCGTCTATTGCCTGTGTATGTACAAATCCTACAAAGTTTGGTAGATGCAGGTGCTAAAACTATTCAAATAGATGAGCCTTACTTAGTTCTCGACCTTCCTGAAGGTGCTGCTGATGTATACAAAAAAGTATATACCGAACTAAGGAGCAAATTCCCTACTACCGAATTTATCCTCACTACCTACTTCGGAGCTTTGGATAACAATACCGAATTAGCTGTTTCATTGCCTTTCAACGTATTGCACATCGACTTAGTGCGCGCAGCGGCTCAGCTTGACAAAGTACTCAAAGCACTTCCTGCCAATAAAAAACTATCGCTTGGAGTAGTAGACGGACGTAATATTTGGAAAAATAACTTCGAACACTCATTAGCATTGATTGAGAAAGCCAAAGAAGCTATCGGGGCTGACCGCCTATTGATAGCTACTTCTTGCTCATTATTGCACTCTCCTTGCAATCTCGAACTCGAAAACAACGAGAAAGTGCTTACCCCTGAAATCAAACAATGGTTGGCTTTTGCTAAACAAAAAGTAAAAGAAGTAACTACTTTGCAAGCCCTTGCAACAGGTCACGTAACCCCTGAGGTAAAAGCCGTTTTTGAAGAAAACAAAAAAGCAGCTGAAACTCGTAAAACTTCACCGCTTATCCACGACAACAAAGTGAAAGAACGCGTGAACAACATCACTGCTAAAGACGATGTGCGCCACAGTCCGTTCAATGAACGTAAAGTAGCACAACACAAAGCGTTGAACTTACCTCTTTTCCCTACAACTACTATTGGGTCATTCCCTCAAACCGATGAGGTACGCAGCTGGCGTGCTCGCTTCAAAAAAGGAGAACTCACTCAAGCCGAATACGACAAGCTATTGGAAAAAGAAATTGAAGAGTCTATCCGTTTCCAAGAAGATACCAATATAGATGTACTTGTACACGGAGAGTTTGAACGCAACGATATGGTGGAATACTTTGGTGAATTGCTCAAAGGATACACCTTCACTAAATTCGGTTGGGTACAAAGCTATGGTTCACGTTGCGTAAAACCACCGATTATCTTTGGTGATATTTCACGCCCTGAACCAATGACTGTACGCTGGAGCAAATACGCACAATCGCTTACTAAATTGCCAGTAAAAGGTATGCTTACAGGACCTGTAACTATCTTGCAATGGTCGTTCGTACGTGATGATCAACCTCGTTCTCAAACTTGTTTACAAATAGCCTTGGCTATCCGTGATGAAGTAGTAGACCTCGAAAAAGCGGGCATCAAAGTCATTCAGATTGACGAACCAGCTATCCGCGAAGGATTGCCATTGCGCAAAAGCGAGTGGAAAGCCTACTTCGATTGGGCAATCAAAGCGTTCCGCATTTCTGCCTCAGGTGTGAAAGACGAAACACAAATCCACACCCATATGTGCTATTCCGAGTTCAACGATATGATTGAAGCTATCGCCGATATGGACGCCGATGTGATTACCATAGAATGCTCACGTTCACAAATGGAACTCCTCGATGTATTTGGCGACTTCAAATATCCTAACGAAATAGGACCTGGAGTATACGATATTCACTCACCACGCGTACCTTCACAAGAAGAAATGACCAACTTGATGAAGAAAGCCATTTCGGTAGTGCCAAAAGAGCAATTGTGGGTAAACCCCGACTGCGGACTCAAAACGCGTCACTGGCCAGAAACCAAGGCAGCTCTTCACGCAATGGTCGATACCGCTAAAGAACTTCGCAATCTTTATAAATAAGAAATAAGAAGTAATAAATAAAAAAAGCAATGCGCAGAAGAAGTGCATTGCTTTTTTGTTGTTTCTCACATACTTTGCCAAAGTTGGTAACACATTTTTTTGTCAAAAAAAATTCCTTTATTTTGTAGGAATGATATTTTTTTGTACATTTGCCTCATTAAACCAAAATAACTATTATAAGAGGTACTAACTTGTATAGTTTTTAAAACAGTATTATAAAATAACATATAGCGTTTCGCTTTACAGTTTCCTAATTTCTGAAAACGACCAATTTTTTTAGATGTAAATAGGAAAGTAAAAGTGGAAATGCCTGCGGTTACGTGGGCATTCCTTTTGCTTATTTACATCAGCCTTTGGTCGGGCTTCAGAAATTGAGCAATAAGGAATGTTCCCACGTTTTTTTATTGCTCTGTTATAGTGAAACCTACTTAAAAGGCGGTAACCGAAAAGCCTGAACAGAGTAGGTATAAACTTAATTTTATGTAACAATAGCAATGAAAAACAAAAACAAAAACGTAGTGTGGGCGACCTTTCGCACTGCTACACAGCTAGTAGCCATTATGGCAGTAATTTTAGTAACCCTTATCGCTTGTGTTAAAAGCGACAGTGGAGGAAGTGTACAAAACAAGGATTTGATTGGCACTTGGAAATTAGAAAGTATGACTATTGATGGAAAAAGCATAGAGGATTTTTTTTCTGATAATGGAAAAGAAGTGTCAGTTTCTTCAAAAAAATGCCGAAATAACTCTACCGTTACTTTCTTAGAAAAAGAAGGAGTATCAAATACTTGTGATGATAGCCACCCAAATAATAAAAAAGAATGTAAATGTGAGTCTATACCATTTATCTATACAATATCTGGTAATACAATTGCTTTAAAATCAACAAAAGGGGCTGATTCTAGAACATTTTCTATAATAGGGAATAAACTGACTTTTAGTTACTCAAGAGAAGATGAAAAAGGTAAAAAGCATACTTTAGTAGAAACCTATATAAAGCAGTAAACTTCCCGTATCATTACCTTAGAAACTTATTTAAGGAATAAAAAGAGCAAAGCACTTTAACGCGCTTTGCTCTTTTTTAATCTGCTAACTCCAAAAATCTTAACTTACTCTGTTGTAGTTTTTTCAGGTAATTCATTATGTTCTTCGCGTTTAAATACAAAAGTATCGTAGTAAGTATTGAAAAACTGTACAAACATAACCGCACCTTGTCGGTCTTTGTAGACTTCTACTAACAAATCCCCATCTTTATTAGGAGCTATGCGTATTCTATCAATATCTACTCCTAAATAAATAGGAATAAACGGATAGATTCTAAACCTATTATACCGTTGCCAAAAATTCTTCTTCTGTTTGCCTTTAAAACCAGCTACCATTCTCACAGTAGTCGTGCTATCCTTTACTTTTTGGTAACTCACGTACAGCGAATCTGCTTTTACTTGCAGTTTAAACCTACTTAAAGGTAGCGCTGTTTCTTGGTATTCTTTGGGCAGTAGCGGAAAGAACAAGGGAGCTTGCTTTTCCATAGGCTCAGAATACACATAATACGTCCCTTCATTAAGGGTCTTAATAGCAGCTTCATCCATAAGAGCTGTCATTTTAGGGCGCTGTACTGTTTTACACGAAAACAGCAATAACGATAGTAAAACAAAAGTAATGGTTCTCATATAAAATTATTATTAATCATTCACCATTTATCATTCACCACTAATCATTCACCATTAATCATCAGTTTCTCTCTTTTAGCATCGGTACAAACTGAAAAGTCCCGTGCGTAGTCTTGTGAAATTCTTTTTCCGAAATGCGCTCGTAAAGCGTCATTGTTTGAGTTTCTTCTCCTATCGGAATTACTAAACGTCCTCCTACCGCCAATTGTGCAAGCAACGCTTTCGGTACATAAGGAGCGCCTGCCGTTACCAAAATGCGGTCAAAAGGCGCTTCGTTAGGAATCCCTTTATAACCGTCGCCAAAGTACATATGCACAGTACGATTCATTAGTTTGGGGAGTAGTTTTTGTGTTTGCTTAAAGAGTTTCTGTTGTCGCTCAATAGTGTAAAGCTGTACCCCTAAATATAGCAGTACACTAGCTTGATAGCCACTGCCCGTACCTATCTCCAATACTTTTTGTCGAGGTGATACTTGTAGCAATTCCGTTTGGAAAGCTACGGTATAGGGTTGAGAGATAGTTTGCCCTTCCTCTATCGGGAAAGCCTTATCTTGGTAAGCGTGGTCTTCAAAACTGCTATCCATAAACAAATGGCGTGGTATCGTGCGAATAGCCTCCAATACACGCTTGTCCTTTATGCCTTTTTCTCTCAATAAATCAGCTAATTGATTCCGTAATCCTTTGTGTTTTAATGTGTCTTTCAGCGGTAGCATCTTCTTGTATTTTCGGGTACAAAATTCAACCTTTTTTTTCAACTAAAAAAGTATTTGTGTTATTTTTTTGCTAAAAAGTTGATTAGTTTAAAAATTATTTATACTTTTGTGGCGGAAAAAACTAAATTAGGAAAGAGATGAAGCGTTTAAAACGTAACTTGCATTTCATCTTTGTCTTCCTTTTAGCTACGGCTTGCAGAGTGAGCGATACCTCCTCTGAAGCCACTCAAGTAGTGAAAGTTGAAGATAGATATGAAATGACACTACCTAACTCTCTTACCAGCCAAAATAATCTTTATGAAGAAGCCTCTCTGCAATATGGCAACGGTAAGTCCGAGCTTTTTGTTGCAGTAATCGATGAAGACCGCAAGGAGCTTAATGAGGTACTTTACCAAGTGTTAAAGGACTCTTTGCATATTAAAAACAAAAAAGCCTTTGTTAAATCCTTCGGATTAAAGGACTATTTTAGCATCTGCAAAAAAGGTTGGGCAGAAGCCAAGATGATGCGCCCTACTGATAAACAAATTACCGAAACTACCATTAATAAATATCCTGCTGTAGTAGTTGAAACTACCGAAACCGTCAATGGTATCGGAGTCTTTTACGTGGTGGCTATTGTCGAAACTAAAAAGACCTACTACCAAGTTTTTACCTGGACGTTAGCTAGCAAAAAAGAAAAGAATTACCAGCAGATGAAGGACATTATCAATTCCCTAAAAGAATTATAAATACTTATCTAATGACTATTAATGTAGCCCTTGCCAGCTTTGGTATGAGTGGACGGGTATTTCACGCCCCTTTCATAGCACAACACCCACAGTATCACCTCTATGCGATAGTAGAACGCCATCGTTCCGATTCGCACGCTCTATATCCTGGTGCTAAACTTTATCGCTCAGTGAACGAAATGCTACAAGACCCTGCGGTAGATTTGGTAGTGGTCAATACCCCCGTGCAAACCCATTATGAGTATGCCAAAGAAGCGTTATTAGCAAATAAGAATGTATTAGTAGAAAAGCCTTTTACGGTTACTGTCGAGCAGGCTGAAGAACTCAATACATTGGCTACAAAACAAGGCAAGCTACTTTCCGTTTACCAAAATAGGCGTTATGATGGCGATTATTTAAAGGTAAGAGAAATAGTAAACAGTGGTGTACTGGGCGAACTTAAAGAAGTAGAAATCCGCTTCGACCGTTTCCGAAGTGAAATTAGTGCCAAGGCTCATAAGGAAACTCCCGAACGTGGGGGAGGGGCTCTCTACGATTTAGGAGCACATCTCATAGACCAAGCGCTCCAGCTATTCGGTACTCCTAAAAACGTGTATGCCGATTTGGGTTACCTTCGCAAAGGTACTCAAACCGACGATTATTTTGAACTGATTTTCTTTTACGAAAACGAACTACGCGTCCGCCTTAAATCCACTACCTATGCTTTGGAACGCCAATGGGAGTACACCTTGCACGGCACTAAGGGTTCCTTCCTTCAACAGCGGTTCGACGGACAAGAAAATGCCTTAGTAGCGGGCACTATCCCTTCAGCCTCTCAGTGGTTGCCTTTTGTTGCCGAGCCTAATGGCATTCTCCATACACTTGAAAAACGTTTGTTTACCACTGCCCAACACGGTAACTATTGGCTTTTTTATAACGACCTTTACCAAGCTTTAACACGCAAAGGTACCAATCCCGTACCTGCCACTCAAGTCGTTGAAATTATCAAAATTATTAGTCAATTTAGCCAATAACACAATCTGCTAATTCTCTAATTTTCTAATTTGCAAATTACAACCTTCCTTGCAAGAATTTCTTTACTTTCTTCACATCATACCCCTTCCCCGATTCTAAATCTTCACTTTTTTGAGTGAAAAGCACATCTCCTTTTTCATTGAGAATCAAAAAAGAGGGATAACCATATTGTGCACCAGGGTTTCCGTACTTTTTAAAAGCCTTTTCATTCTTGTTTTCAGGTGAGAAGTTTAGGTGATAAAAAATATATTTCTTATCCAAAATACTTTTCAGTTCAGGCGTAGTAGTCACCAAATGGTTAAAGCGCAAGCACCACACACACCAATTCCCACCTATTTGCACCAACACTTTTTTGTGTTCTTTTTTAGCTTGTTTTAGCAGTTGTGTAATACGTGCATCACCGTCTTCCTCAGGGTGATAAGGTTGTTCATAACCAGCGCGTTCTTTACTTATTTCCTCACTGTTTTGAGACCAAAGAGCAGTACCTCCCCAGCAGAGGAGTGCTATAAAAAAGTATTTCTTCATAAAAACCAAATCTTTTGAAAATATATAATTACAAAAAAAGTGCCAAGATATTTCAAGAGCTACATTGAGGCTGTTCCAAAAGTCTTAAATTGCATTTGCGTCGCTACACTTTGCCAAAGTTGCCTGTGTGGCTCGCACCTTTGGAAAAGTTGATTACCTTGATAATCAAATTCTTTTAGTTACATTGTAGAGGCGATAGGCAAATCGCCTTCACAAAACAAAACTTTTCGGACAAGCTCCATATCCCTACATTTTCAGAATAAACATTACTAAATTTCCTCTTTTCAATAGATTTTATCTATCACAAATGGCTCTTATAAACATCTAATATATAGGTTATTAATAATGTTCCTTCGTCTTTTGTTCGTCTTAGCTTCGTCTTAGCTTCGTCTTAGGTTCGCTTTAGCTTCGGTCAAACTCCCTCTAAAATGGCTCTTTTTTCCTCATTTCTCATAGATAATATCTATATAAAGAAAACTATCCGCTTAATGAGTTGATATTTTTTTAATATCATAACTATTTTACAGTTTCATTTTTTATTGATTTTTAAGATTTCCATAAGGTCAGATATTCCTTTTTTATTCTGAATTCTCATTTGCTAATTTTCTAATTAGCTAATTCCCAAATTACTAATACATTATCTTAAAAATATTTCATAAAAAGTATGGTTATTCCAAAACAAAACATTACCTTTGCCTATCATTAATGAAAAATAAACGAAACAATTGCTTTTTATGGATAAGTATTCTTTTTTGAATGCCGCAAGTACGGCTTATTTTGGTGATTTATATGATAAATATCTCGAAAACCCCGATGCGGTAGAACCCAGTTGGCGCGCTTTCTTTCAAGGTTTCGATTTTGCTCAAGAGCAATACAGTACTCCGGTAGAAGAAGCAGTACCTGTAATGGTACAACAAGTGGTGGGTAACGAAAACCCTGCGCTTCCCGAAACTGTCAAGAAAGAGTTTGCCGTGCTTAACCTCATCAATGGGTATCGCACTTACGGTCACTTATTCGCACAAATTAATCCGCTACGTCCTCGTGAGCCATATACACCTACTTTGGCTATCGAAAACTACGGGCTTACGACGGCTGACCTTAATACTACCTTCGATGCTGCCCGTGAAATAGGCTTAGCTCCCTCGCCTTTAAGTGCAATTATTGAGGCGTTGAATACTACTTATTGTAAGTCGATAGGGGTAGAATATCAGTATATTCACAATCCCCAAGAACGCGATTGGTTCACCAAACGATTACAGCAAAATCACAATAAACCTCAGTTTTCTAAGGAAGAAAAACTGCAAATCCTTAACAAACTTAATGAAGCCACTTCTTTTGAGAACTTCCTTCATACTAAGTATGTAGGTCAAAAACGCTTTTCGCTTGAAGGCAACGATGCGCTCATCGCAGGTCTCGACTTTATGGTGGAAGCTGCTGCCGAGCAAGGTGTAAAACACGTAGTACTCGGTATGGCGCACCGTGGGCGATTAAATGTATTAGCCAATGTGTTCGGCAAGAATCCAAAGGATATCTTTTCCGAGTTCGACGGTAAGGATTACGAAATGGACGATTGGTTCGACGGTGATGTGAAATACCACTTGGGCATCACCACCCAACGCACTACTCGTGCCGGAAAAACCGTAGATATGAATTTGGTACCTAACCCTTCGCACCTCGAAGCTGTAAATGCGGTCGTAGGAGGTATTACTCGTGCGAAACAAGACCATTATTGTCAAGGGAATTTCCGACAAGCCTTGCCTATCATCATTCACGGTGATGCTGCTGTGTCAGGGCAGGGTATCGTCTACGAAACGGTGCAGATGTGTGGCTTGAGAGGCTTCACCAATGCGGGTACCGTGCATATAGTGATTAACAACCAAGTAGGGTTCACTGCTAATTTTGCCGACTCGCGTTCGTCGTTGTACTGTACCGATATTGCAAAGATGAACGATTCGCCTGTGCTTCACGTAAATGCCGACGATGCCGAAGCCGTAGTGCGCACTTTTCTCTTGGCAATCGATTACCGCCAAGCCTTTGGCAAAGACGTGTATATCAATCTCTTTGGCTATCGCAAATACGGTCATAATGAGGGCGATGAACCGCGTTTTACGCAACCTCTTTTGTACAAAATTATAAGTAAGCACGACAATCCCCGCAATATTTACGCACAGAAGCTAATCGAAGAAGGGCTCATACAGCAAAGTTATGTTGCCGAGATAGAGAACGCTTATAAAGCTACTCTTGATGCCGACCTCGAAGCATCTCGTCGCGAACCACTTACGATATTAAAGCCCTTTATGCAAACCGAATGGCAAGGCTTTGAAATAGCATCGCCAAAACAAATGTTACAAAAGGTAGATACGACTATTAGCAAAGGAAAACTCGACACAATAGCCAAGGCACTTACTGAATTGCCTGCTGATAAACCTTTTATCAGTAAGGTGAAAAAGATTGTAGCCGACCGTAAAGAGGCATATGCACACAACCATATCGATTGGGGAATGGCAGAGCTCTTGGCGTATGGTTCACTCCTTACTGAGGGCTACGATGTACGTATTACTGGGGAAGATGTGCAACGCGGTACATTCTCGCACCGTCACGCGGTACTCAAAACAGAAGATACCGAAGAAGAAATATGCTTCTTGCAAGACCTCAAAGCCAAACAATTGGCAACAGGTACTTTCCATATCTACAATTCGCTGTTATCCGAATATGGGGTCTTGGGCTATGAGTACGGTTATGCAATGGCAAGTCCGCGCACGCTCACCATATGGGAAGCACAGTTCGGCGACTTCTCCAATGGCGCGCAAATAATGATTGACCAGTATATCTGTTGTGGTGAAGACAAATGGAAAGTGCAAGACGGATTGGTAATGTTACTCCCTCACGGTTATGAAGGACAAGGAGCTGAGCACTCTTCAGCGCGCATAGAACGCTATTTGCAACTCTGTGCTGAGAACAATATGTATGTAGCCAATTGTACTACCCCCGCTAACTTTTTCCACCTATTCCGTCGCCAAATGAAGACTACTTTCCGTAAGCCGTTGGTAATATTCACTCCTAAAAGCTTATTGCGTCACCCCCAAGTGATTTCAACTGTAGAAGACTTAGCTGGCGGACAGTTCCAAGAGGTGTTAGACGACCCTATCGCTAAAACTCAAAAAGTAAAACGCGTAGTATTTTGCTCTGGTCGCTATTACTACGACCTCTATGCCGAACGCGAAAAACTTGGCAGAGACGATATAGCCTTAGTGCGCATCGAGCAGTTGTTCCCGCTACCGCTAACACAGCTCAAAACCATTATAGCGAAGTACAAACACGCCACCGACTTTATTTGGGCGCAAGAAGAACCTAAAAATATGGGCGCTTATGGTTATATGTTAATGAACTTCGATTTGGTAAAATGGCGTTATGTAGGTACTCCCGCCTATGCAGCCCCTGCCTCTGGTAGCCATACCCGTGACCGCAAACGCCACAACAAAGCTATCGCAACTGTATTTGAATAATAAAAAACTAAAAATACCAATTGATATGAAACGAATTATTACATTACTATTACTGATAACCACTTATGCGCTATCAGCCCAAAAAACAGTTACCAAAATTGTGTCACGAGAACAGAATTCACCCTTGTATGTAGTGAATGGCGTTCTGATAGACGATAATAAGGTAAGTAGTATCTTTTTAAACGCAATTGATCCTAATGATATTGAGAATATCAACGTACTTAAAAGCGCACTTAAAGATCCTTCTGCTACTGTTTTATGTAGCAGTAAAGCCGAAAAAGGAGTGGTTATCATTACTTTGAAGAAAAGCAAAGACACTTCTAAGAAAGATAACCTATCAGGAATAGAAAATCCTAATAAAGCTTTTCCTCTGGTTGTTGTCAATGATGTAGAGTTTTCAGATCCTGAAGTAGGAAAGCTTTTTATGAACAATGTCAGCCCTAAAAGAGTAGAGAGCATCGTAGTGCTAAAAGACAAAAAAGCTACTGAAAAATACGGTGAGAAAGCTAAAAACGGAGTGATTTTAGTTACTCTAAAAGGAAATCCTGAAAAGTTAGATATACCACCTTATGAACCTAAGTCGTAGTACGACGAGCTATTCGTCGCAAACTTTGGTAAAGTTCAACCCCTATGGGGAATGCAGCTTTCTAACACATAACACCTAAAAAAATGAGTCGAACTTTTTACATTAAAAACACACAAACACCTGAAGAAATGACTCCTCAGCAATTGCTCGACCTCCAGCGTGAGGGATTTGTACAATACTCTATTGATGATAACGACGAGCATTACTCCCAAGTGATGAACGCACCGCTCAGTGATTGGGGCTATATGCTGATGGGACAAGAAGGTATTAGCGGTCGTGGTTTTGAGGTCTCTTACGACACCGAAACCCAAGACTACGGTGTGCGCGTCTTTACTCCTAGTACCGAAGCCGATTGGTTAGGTGCGTATGAGTTTATTGGCAAAGTAGCCACCACATTGGGTAGCAAAGTAGTTGATGAAGAAGGAGAAGTTTATGAACCTAATGCCATTACGTACGATTATAGAAACGATATTAAATTTGGTATCAAATGTTATGAAGGTGAGAAAGGAGGATCTTATCTGTTCGGTGTCTACCGTCCTATATGTTTGTCAGACGAAATGATAAACGAGTTATTAGCTGCCGAAGATAAGGTTAAAGCCTTTAGTCAGCTCATAGAAAAACAACTATATGAGCACCCTGATGCATATATTGCACGTCAGCAGTTTTTTAGAAATGACAAAGGAGAGGTGATGGGAGCTTATGCCCTTACAGAGGGCGTTCCTACTATCTTGCCATATGAATATCCACCTTTTGTAGATTTCACCCAAGTAAACCTCAGTCAAGATGATATAAAGTTATGGCGCATTAGTTTGGTAGTTATCAACGGCGATGAAAACGACCCTGATGCTTATGAGGTACTCGATGGACTCGATTACCAAACCTTTTTAGAGCGATTGCCTCAAGAGAAAATACAAAAACTCGATGGTCACTATATGCTTATAACCCTCAACCGACAAGAACTTGAAACTCTCTTGCAAAATGATAAACAAGAACGCAAAGGATTCTTAGCAAAATTGAAAAACTTTTTAACGACGAAATAACTAATACCTAACACCTAAAACTAAACGATATGTTGGAAATGAAAGTCCCTTCACCTGGGGAATCTATCACTGAAGTAGAAATAGCCCGTTGGCTTGTAAAAACAGGTGATTATGTAACCAAAGACCAAGCTGTTGCCGAAGTGGATTCGGATAAGGCAACCCTCGAACTTCCCGCTGAAGCCAGTGGAGTTATTACACTGCAAGCCGAAGAAGGCGAAGCTGTAAAAGTAGGACAAGTGGTATGCTTGATTGATACTAAAGCAAAAGCACCAGCAGGAGCTTCATCAGCAGGTACTTTACCATCACAACCAGTCAAACAGGAAGCTCCTGTGGCACCCAAATCTACAGCTTCCGCACCTTCCACAGCTCCAATAGCACCTGCCTCTTCTGCAAAGCAAGTTCCAAGTCCTGCAGCTCGTAAAATATTAGCAGAACGCGAGATTCCTGCATCAGCAGTAGTGGGTACAGGCAAAGGAGGTCGGATTACCAAAGAAGATGCACTTAAAGCCTCCAAACCTTCGATGGGAACTCCTACGGGTGGCGTGCGCAAAGAAGTGCGTACTAAGATGAGTATGTTGCGCCGCAAAGTAGCCGAACGCTTGGTGAGTGCTAAGAATGAAACCGCTATGCTCACTACCTTCAATGAGGTGGATATGACGGCTATTTATGATTTGCGCGCCAAATATAAGGACGCTTTCAAAGAGCGCCATAATGTGAGTCTCGGCTTTATGTCGTTCTTTACTTTAGCCGTCGTGCGCGCCCTTAAACTCTTCCCCGATGTCAATTCGATGATTGACGGACAAGAGAAGGTAACTTACGATTTCTGCGACATCTCTATAGCCGTTTCAGGTCCTAAAGGCTTGATGGTTCCCGTGATTCGCAATGCCGAGAACCTTTCGTTTAGAGGTGTGGAAGCCGAAGTAAAACGCTTAGCCACCCGCGCTCGAGATGGACAAATTACGGTAGATGAAATGACTGGTGGTACTTTTACGATTACTAATGGGGGCGTGTTTGGCTCTATGCTTTCTACCCCTATCATCAATCCGCCACAATCAGGGATTTTGGGTATGCACAACATTGTAGAGCGTCCTATCGTGCGCAACGGACAGATAGTGATTGCTCCTGTAATGTATGTCGCTCTTTCATACGACCACCGTATCATCGATGGGCGTGAATCAGTAGGATTTTTAGTAGCTGTAAAAGAAGCTCTCGAAAATCCTGTAGAAATTCTAATGAATGGCAATCCTAAACAAGCTCTTGAGCTCTAAGGAATTAGAGAAAAAGATATAGAAAACTCCCTGTAAAACTATTAGCTTTACAGGGAGTTTTAATAATTAGTAAATTATGAATCAGTTACTTCACAAAAGCAACGGCTTTCATTTCTTCAATAAAACGCAGAGCGAGTTCATCGGCTTTTGCTTGACTTTTAGCTTCAGTGTAAATGCGAATAATAGGTTCAGTATTAGATTTTCGCAAGTGTACCCAGCTTTGAGGAAAATCAATCTTTAAGCCATCGATAGTATTGATTTGCTCGTGTGCGTACTTCTTTTGCATTTCACGTAGGATATTATCGGGGTTAATGTCTTTGGTAAGTTGTATTTTGTTCTTGCTCATATAATAAGCAGGATAACTATTGCGCAAGGTCTTTACACTGCATTTTCTTTCAGCAAGTAAGGAAAGGAATAATGCTACACCTACCAAAGCGTCACGACCATAGTGTAGTTCAGGATAGATAATACCTCCATTGCCTTCACCACCTATGATTGCGTGCACTTCCTTCATTTTAGCAACTACGTTTACCTCACCTACAGCTCCTGCTGCATACTGTACTCCGTGTTTTTCGGCTATATCTCTCAATGCACGAGAAGAAGAGAGGTTAGAGACTACATTTCCTTTGGTTTTTCCTAAAATATAATCGGCGCAAGCAACCAAAGTATATTCTTCGCCGAACATTTCACCTTCTTCCGTAATAAAAGCTAATCTATCTACATCGGGGTCTACTACGATACCAAAATCAGCTTTTTCTTCAAGTACTTTTTTACAGATGTCTCCCAAATGTTCTTTTAAAGGTTCGGGGTTATGAGGAAAATGTCCGTTTGGTTCACAATACAAACGAACTACTTCTACGCCAAAACGTTCTAATAACTTTGGAATTGCAATACCTCCTGTGGAGTTCACCGCATCAACAACCACTTTGAATTTACAATTGCGTATGGCTTCGATAGTGGAAGATGTTAGCAACCCTAACACTGCCTCAATATGTTTTTGAATATAGGTATTATCGTGAGAAATGCTTCCTAAAGCTTCTACGTCAGCAAAAACCACCTTGTTCTCTTGAGCGATGGTCAGAATTCTTTCACCTTCTTTAGCACTGAGGAACTCTCCCTTATTATTGAGAAGTTTTAGGGCGTTCCACTGTTTAGGATTATGACTTGCAGTGAGAATAATGCCCCCATCGGCTTTTTCCATTGTAACAGCTACTTCGACGGTAGGAGTTGTACTTAGCCCGATATCCACTACATTAATACCTAATCCTACAAGGGTGTATTGTACTAAGTTCTGTATCATTTCGCCCGAAATACGTGCGTCTCTTCCTACAACTACCTTTATATTTGCTTTGTTGAGGTTTTCTTTGAGCCACGTACCATAAGCGGCAGCGAATTTTACGGCATCGATAGGGGTTAGATTTTCATCGGGTACACCTCCAATAGTACCACGAATACCTGAGATTGATTTGATTAATGACATAATTTTAGTGATTATACTCTCTTCAAAAGATAATGATAACATAGAAGAGAGAGTGTTTTTTCGCGACAAAAATAGGATAAAAAAATGATATATAAAAATTTGAAATCATAAAGATTAATGGTTAATGGTTAGTGATTAATGGTTAAATTAAAGAAGGCTTATGGGATAAACGAACAACAGGCGAATAAAGAATGGTTCTACAGTGGGTTTACAGTGGGTCTACAGTGGGTCTACAGTGGGTCTACAGTGGGTCTACAGTGGGTCTACAGTGGGTCTACAGTGGGTCTACAATGAATAAAAGACGGTACGACCTGCACGGGCAGATAGAGAAAAGACGAACAATGAACGAAGAAAAGACGAACAATGAACGAACAATGAACGAAGAAAGAACGAAGAAAGAACGAAGAAAGAACGAAGAAAGAACGAAGAAAGAACGAAGAAAAGACGAACAATGAACGAACAATGAACGAACAATGAACGAACAATGAACGAACAATGAACGAACAATGAACGAACAATGAACGAACAATGAACGAACAATGAACGAACAATGAACGAAGAAAAGATGAAGGAAAAGTGAAGGAAAAGTGAAGGAAAAGATGAATGACGAATGACGAAAGCCCCCGAACCCCCGAAGGGGGACAAGCTTTAAAGAGAAATTAGTGAAGACTATCAATCTGAAAAACAAGACCTATTTGAAGAGAAAGCGAAGCTAAAGTAAACCTAAAACGAACAAATAACGGTAGGAGCCGCAAGGGTGGATAAAGAATAAATGAACAAAAAGCGAATTTAAAGTAAATGAAATTGCGATTTTCTATGGCTTTATAGAAAAGATATTTGCTTATACTGATTTGCGATAGGAGCGCCACCAACGTTCGGGGATAGTGCCACTAATGGCTTCTTCGTAGTCTTGAGGTAGACAAGGAATAAGTCCGGAGGGTATGTGGTTTTGAGGTCCGGAGTATTTATCGCCTCCGGGTTTCATCCACCAGCGTTCGGTTTGTGTACTTTTGAAGAACTCTATTTGGATATCTTCAATGGGTACGATGTATTTAGTGTAATTCTCGTCGTTTATCACAGGTAGTTCTTTGATACGGAAGTTAAATCCTTCGTAGAAATACCAAAGCATTTCGGCGAGTAGCTGACTTGCCAAATCGGTATTGGGGATATCGAAAATACCTGCCACTTGCACATTACTACTGATACCTGCATAACGCGTGATAGCACATATTTCCCTACTATTGAAGCCGTTTACATTACCTTCTGTTAACATATCTTTTGCCTGCACACAGGTCATATCGACGCTTACGATATCGGCATCACGCATTGCGGGCTCGATAATCTTCAAATCATTCACTATATTGCCCAAGCGGTGTACCTCAAAACACATTTTTTCGAGCAAATCGAGCTCTTCTTGAGCTACGTAATAAGACTGATAGCCGAGATTGGTAAAATCGAGTAAATTCACGGGAGGTTCTGAAATGAGTTTACTCATATAGGAGCTTTCTACAAAGAGTTCTTCGGTATCGCCGAAATCGAACTTAGCATCTACACACACTACATTCACCATTTGTTCGAGACTATCGAAAGCACGGTAGAGGGAATAAGTAAAGTCTTGCGAACCGCCCAGCACCACAGGGATAACGTCTTGCTTAATAAGCTCGGCTACAATTTCTTTGATAGCAAAATGAGTATCGTCGTCGGTTTCGCCTAAGGGCAAGTTACCCAAATCGGCAATGGCAAAATTCCAATTTCCCATAAAGAGAGAATACAGATGCTGACGAAAGCGATAGAATGACTGTTCTTCTGTTTCGATACAGAAAAAGGCAATTTTCACGTCGGTAAGGTCAGGTAAACCAATGGAGGGGAGGTGTTTATGGAGTTGGAAACCTACTTGTTGTGGCTTGTAATCGTCTAAGGTAAAAGCTTCATCAACGGGTTGTAAATAGGATAGTGACATAATTTTTCTTATTAATAAACGGCAAAGGTAGGAGATAATTAGCAAATTAGCAAATTTGAGGATTAGCAAATTATTTGTGGTTCTTCACTTGTAGTTCGTAATTATTTATTATTTTTGCAAAAAATTAAGACCTCTATTAGGCTCTTTATATTTAAAGATAAAAAAGGATTCACTTTAAAATGAAGATATTACATATAGACAGAAACCACCCCTTGATGCTTTCACAACTCGCAGCACAGGGTTTTGAAAATTACGAAGACTATACAAGCTCTAAAGAGTCTATTGAGGCTAAAATAGCTGATTACGATGGAATTATTATACGCAGTCGTTTTACCATAGACAGAACATTTTTAGACAAGGCTACTCGATTGAAATTCATAGGCAGAGTAGGTGCAGGGCTTGAAAATATAGATGTAGCTTATGCTGAAAGTAAAGGCATAACACTCATCGCAGCCCCTGAAGGCAATAGAAATGCAGTAGGCGAACACGCACTCGGTATGCTTTTGGCATTGCTAAACAAGTTTAAGAAAGCCAATAACGAAATTAAAAACGGCAAATGGTTGCGTGAGGAGAACAGAGGTTGGGAGCTCGACGGCAAGACGGTAGGTATCATAGGCTACGGCAATATGGGAAAGAGTTTTGCTAAGAAATTGCGCGGTTTTGACTGTAGTGTGATTTGCTACGATATACTCCCCAACAAAGGTGACGAGAATGCCAAGCAAGTAACCTTAGTAGATTTTTTTCGTCAGGCAGATGTAGTGAGCTTGCACACACCTCAAACCCCACAAACTATAGGTATGGTGAATGAAGTGTTTATCAATAGTTTTGCTAAGAGTTTTTGGTTCTTAAACACCGCACGTGGGAAGAGCGTAGTTACCGATGATTTGGTACACGCCTTGCAAAACGGGAAAGTATTAGGGGCAGGTTTAGACGTGTTAGAATATGAAAAGGCATCGTTTGAAGACTTCTTTAGCGACGAACAAATGCCCGAATCGTTTAAATACCTATTGGAAGCGGATAATGTGATTCTCACTCCTCATATTGCAGGCTGGACTTTAGAAAGTAAAGAAAAGCTTGCACAGATAATAGTAGACAAGATAATTAGCAAATTTGGAAAATTAGCAAATTGACAAATCAACAAATTAAATAGAAATGAAAAAGAATTATTTACTCATTGGAGTAGTAGCTTTACTGCTCGGCAGTTGCTGTGCTACTAAAAACATTACCACAACGCAAACTACTACGCAAGAAAGTGCTCTCATTGCCAACGGCAAATTGTGGTCGTCTTACTTTCAGCAAAACGCTGCTGAATACGAAGCTTTGTGTTTGCAAGCCTTCAACGTGGCACAATTGCGATTGGACGAAGCCCTCGCTAAAAAGGGCGATAAACCGCTGGCAATTGTTACCGATATAGATGAAACCTTTTTGGATAATTCGCCCTTTGAAGCCTATTGTGCGAAACAGGGTATTAGTTATTCACAAAAAGCGTGGGAAGAATGGACAGTTTTAGGTGATGCCAAACCGCTAACAGGCGCGTTAGAGTTCTTTAAATACGCCGATAGCAAGGGAGTAGCTATTTTTTATGTGACTAATCGTCGTGACAACGAACGTGAAGGTACGACTAAGAACTTGCGCAAGTACAATTTTCCTTTGCCTTCAGACAATCGGCTTATCTTGCGTTCTGCTGAGAAGAGTAAAGAAAACCGTCGATTACAAATTGCAAAAGACTACGACATCGTGCTCTTAATGGGCGACAACCTTTCCGACTTTTCCAAAGATTTCGATGGTGGTACTCCAAAAGAACGTTCAGAGGCAGTACATAAGAACAAAACAGAGTTTGGCAAGCGTTTTATTGTGCTCCCTAACTATTCTTACGGCGATTGGGAAGGAGCTGCTTATGGTCATAAATACTCCATTCCAGAAGCCGAGAAAGAAGCGATTATTAAGAATAATACAAAGGCATTTAAATAGGTAAGAGGTAAAGCTAGGGTTCTGGAATTGGCGTGTATGTGAATAAGAGACAAAAATATTGTCAATTGAAAATTAATTTCTATCTTTGCAAAAAATTAAGCACTATATGCCTAAGAACACTGTTACGCCCTATCAAGATTCAGCACAGGGTAAAAAAGAACAAGTTACCCAAATGTTTAACACTATCTCAGATACTTATGATGGTTTGAACCGTGTGATTTCGTGGGGCTCAGATGTAAAATGGCGTAAATTTGTAGTACAAAAAGTAGCAGAGATACACCCTACTACGGTGCTTGATGTAGCTACGGGCACAGCCGATTTAGCAATTGCTCTTACTACTATTCCAAATGTAAGGATTACAGGATTAGATATCTCAGAAGGAATGTTGGAAGTAGGGCGCGAAAAGATAACTAAGAAAAAACTTACTGACCGTATTAATTTAGTACACGGAGACAGTGAGCAACTACCTTTTGCTGATGCTACTTTCGATGCTGTAACGGTAGGCTTTGGAGTACGCAACTTTGAAGATTTAGAAAAGGGACTAAGTGAAATTCTCAGAGTGCTGAAACCTAAGGGGCGCTTGGTGGTATTAGAGACTTCTGTACCCGAAAAATTCCCTTTCAAACAAGGGTATCATCTATATACAAATTATATGATGCCCCTCATTGGAAAGCTCTTTTCTAAAGACAGGTCAGCTTATCGATATTTATCTGATTCGGCTATCCATTTTCCTTACGGGAAGAAGTTTCAAGAGATATTAGATAGAGTAGGTTATCAGAAAACTGAATATTATCCTAAAACCTTAGGAGGAGTAGTCACCATTTACATAGCTAATAAATAGAACTTTAACAATAAAAAATGAATAAGAAAACATTTAAAAAGAGTCTTATAGGGTTGTTCTTATTTTTAGGAGCATTGAATTTGTATGGGCAAATCAAAGAGCCTATTATGAACTTAGAACATTTTGATGACAAACGCTTTCAATGGGGATACTATTTTGGTACCAATGTGTTTGACTTCAAAATAGATTACCGCGACTTAAATTATCGCACAGCTAATCTGCGAGAAATACAAACTGACCGTAAATTAGGTTTTAACGTAGGTCTTACAGGCTCTGTACGATTAGTGAAATATCTCGATTTGCGAATTGAGCCAGGTTTGGTGTACAACAAGCGTATTCTTATCTTCCCTGGATTCTCCGATTCGAGAGATTCGATGCGCGATGTTCCTTCTACTTATATTTATATTCCATTATTGCTAAAGTATAGTGCTAAGCGTTGGTATAACGTAAAACCCTACGTAACGGCAGGAGCTTCGATGGTGTTTAACTTGAGTAGTAATGCAAATCTAAATGTTGATAACTCCGAAAAGACTTTCCGTGCTACAAGAAATGTTTTCTTCTATGAATTAGGTTTAGGTATTGACTTCTACACTCCTTATTTTAGAGTCTCTCCTTCTCTGAGAGCCTTATTTTCAGTTAATAATGAGTTGATACCCGATAATAATCCCAATAGCCCTTGGACAAGTAACCTTAATGGTTTAAAGAGCCGTGGGTTCTTATTAAATCTAAACTTCGAATAATATGAAGAAACTAATCCTTATAGTAGTTTTTTTGATAAGTCTTGCGTCTTATGCGCAGAACTTTAGCTACCCTATGGCAAGTCCACGTCAGGTAATCACTCAACAGTTTTCTGTGAGTCAAATCACAGTAGATTACGGTCGCCCAAGTGTGCGCGGGCGTAAAATATTTGGCGAATTAGTCCCCTATGGGAAGATTTGGCGTTTAGGAGCTAATCAAGCTACTAGTATTAGTTTTCTTCAGCCTGTGAAATTTGGAGGTAAATCGGTAAAGAAGGGCGATTATGCTATTTTTGTAACTCCTGAAGCTCACCAGTGGACGGTAGTTCTCAATTACGATGCCGATGCGTGGGGAGCTTATAGCTATGACCCTAATGAGAACGCTATTGAATTTACAGTGCCTGTTACTCAAACCAAAGATTTACAAGAAGCTTTAGAGTTCTCATTTGAGAACATTTCTAATGAAAAAGTAAATTTAGTAATTCGTTGGGAATATACTAAAGTGGAAATCCCTATTGAAATAGACAAAAAAGAAACTATTGATAAGATTATAGAGCAACTCAAAGAAGTAAAGCAATTTGAGAGAGACTTGGAAGGTAAAGACGATAAGAAATAATGGAAAGGAAACAAGTACGGAAATATAGTGTTTTTGCTATTTACATAGTTATTTGGCTTGTTTTTCGTACCTTCCCTACCGTTACAGAACATATTTATAGTAAAGGTATCTACCCGTATATAGCTAAAGTGTTGCACTTTTTATTCGGGTGGATACCTTTTTCTATGGGTGATATTCTATACACGTTGTTCATTATAGGTATATTTTTTGTCGTAGTAAAACACTTCAAAAAGTTATGGCAAGACCCCTTAAAAATCTTAGATAAAATATTTTCAAAAATAATACGTATTGCCTTTGCGTTTTTCTTCCTTTGGGGGTTCAACTATTTTAGGGTACCTTTATCGGAATCTTTGCACATTTCTAAAGAATATACCCAAGCCCAACTGCTGAAAGCTACACAAACGTGTATTGACAGAGCCAACACAATCCATTCCCGATTGGCAACCAATGATACTACTAAAGTAGACTTTTGGCTTTCACAAAAAGAAATATATCGCATTGCTTATAACGGCTATCCTTTGGGGAAACAAGGTGTTACAGACTTTAAAGCAATGAAAAGTGTAAAACCTTCTCTTTACAGTAAATTGCTTACCTATATGGGATATAGTGGGTATTTGAATCCGTTTACTAATGAAGCCCAAGTAAACAGAAAGATGATAGGTTATAGTGTGCCTATTACTGTTTGCCACGAGATAGCACATCAAATGGGGTATGGTGCCGAAGAAGAAGCAAATTATTTAGGGTATTTGGTAGCTCTAAAAACTGATAATCCTTATTTTAAATACAGTGCAGAACTCTTTGCCTTGCGCTATTTCCTCAATGAAGTAGCTCAAGTAGCCCCTACTGAATATGAAAGCCTTCACTCTCAAATTCACAAAGGTATCTTTGAAAACTATAAAGAAGTGCGTTTGTTTTGGCAACAATATGAGAACAAAGCTGAGCCTGTTTTTAAAGCAAGCTACGATGCGTTCTTGAAAGCAAACAAACAATCACAAGGTATCAATAGTTATGATTTAGTGGTGGGATTACTAATTCCTCATTATGCTGGAAATTAGGAATTAGAACTAACCGTTAATTATTGACCTTTAATCATTAATTACAGAAATTTGTTAAGTTCCATTAGTAAAACTTCACTGTCTTGAAAGCCTTCTCCCCGCCAAATAAGATTCATATTATTAAAGATAATAACAGTAGGCAAGGCACTTATCTTCAATGCCTTACTTAATTCTTTATTCTTGTTAATGTCTACTTTCACAACCTTTACTCTATCTTTCAAAATAGTAACTACTTCGCGTAATACAGCATTCATATGTAGTGAAACTTCAATACCTTCAGAATAAAAACAAATGAGCACAGGTGTATTTACATTGATGATATCACCAAATTTCTCCATAATTTTATGTTTAAAATAATGGCACAAAAATACAAAGTTTTTTTTAATTACAAATAGAAATAAACAAAATATATTATTTTTTATTTTTAAAAAGCTATTAACGCTATCTTATCTTCCTCTTCTCTTTAGCATTCCTTCGTCTTTTGTTCGTTGTAGAGCCACTGTAGAGCCACTGTAGAGCCACTGTAGACCCATTCATTGTTCGTTCTTCCTATAAGATTCGTATAAGCTAAGTATAAGATTGCTTCAAACAAAAACTGTCTTTCTTTGTTGTTTATAGATTCGTTTTTCTATCGTCAGTAAAGTTTCTATTTTTTGGAATTCGTGGAAGATTAAAAAAAACAGCGAAACTACCTATTTGTAATTGCTTGTCGTGCTAAGAATTTCTGTAGTGTAAGTCATACTATCTCTTATGTCGAACTCATATTAAAATTAAAAAATATCTAAAAAAATTTGGTAGTAACAAATATTCTTTCTACTTTTGCCATTATTACTCCGCAAAGGGGTAAGTTTTGTCATTTAAAATATATAAAAATATGAAGTTTATAGTATCAAGTTCTTACTTATTAAAGAAGTTACAAGTATTTGGCGGTGTAATCAATAACAACAATACAATGCCTATACTCGATAACTTTTTGTTTGAACTGTCTACCAATTCTTTAACTATCTCTGCTTCCGATTTGGAAACTACTGTAAGAGGTACTTTGGAAGTAGAATCAGATTCAGAAGGGAGCATAGCAGTATCAGCTAAATTATTGACAGATATTCTTAAAACCTTTTCAGAACAACCCCTTACCTTTTTGGTAAAAGAGAATAATGTAATAGAAATTAGCTCTACTACCGGTAATTATACCTTAGCTTATTTAGATGGAGAGGAGTTCCCTCGCCCTGTAGCTTTGCCTGAAGCAAGCAAAGTAACGATGATAGGTGATGTATTAGCAACTGCCGTGCAAAAGACTATCTTCGCAGCAGGAAATGACGATTTACGTCCTACAATGAGCGGTATTTTATTCCAATTCAGTGAAAACGGACTTACCTTTGTAGGTACTGACGCTCATAAATTAGTGAAATACGAACGCTTAGACATCAAAGCTAATGAAGCGGCTGATTTCATTATGCCTAAAAAACCGTTGAACATTCTCAAAGGTATTTTAGCAGGTAGCGAAACAGAAGTAACAATAGAATACAACGAGAGCAATGCAAAATTCTCTTTTGACGATATGGAATTCATCTGCCGCCTTATAGATGGTAAATATCCTAATTACGATGCGGTAATTCCTAAAGAAAATCCTAACAAACTTATCTTAAATCGTTCGCAATTCTATAGTTCTATTAACCGTTTGTCGTTGTTTTCAAATAAAACCACCCACCAAGTGCGCTTGAAAATAGCTGGTTCTAGCTTGGTAATTTCAGCTGAGGACGTAGATTATAGCAACAAAGGTGAGGAGCGTTTCACTTGCAACTATCAGGGAGACGATTTAGAAATAGGCTTCAACTCTAAGTTCTTGAAAGAGATGATTAATAACTTAGACTCTGATGAAATCTTGATAGAAATGTCGTTGCCAAATCGCGCCGGACTTATCACGCCTGTTGATGGACTTGATGAGGGAGAGAAAGTACTAATGTTGGCAATGCCAATTATGCTTAACACAAATCAATAAATAAAGAATTTTTCATTTTTAAAATGAAACGCCTTATGAGTCTTTTTAAGGCGTTTCTTTTTTTAAGAGAGAAATCACAATGTTTATCATTCAAAAAATAACTATCTATGAAGTCCATTTTAGAAAGAATAAAGCCTTTTACTTATATAGCTGCCTTATACCTAATCGTATCATTTGTGATGCGCATCGTTTTTATGGTGCACCCTATCACTACTACCACATTTTCGGTGTGGAGTGTGTTTAAGATGCTTTTCATAGGCTTACTATCCGATGCTTTTGTGATAGTATTGGCAAGTAGTATTTTAATGCTTTATTTCCTCTTTATCGCCAATGTGAAGTACAAAAAACCTTACGGAGGCATTATTTTAGGAGCATTTATCCTCATACTACTCTATATACAGTTTTATCCTAACAATATATTTGCTCAATACGGAGGTGTGATTCCCGAAATCGCATTAGCTTTCTTCGGCTTTAAAACGCTGTGTTTTGCCTTGTTACTCTTTTTGCCTAAGTACAGAGCCCAACTGCGCAATGCATTGTATTTTATTACGTTGGCTATCTATGTATTTGCCATAGTAATGAATGCAGTAAGCGAATATTTCTTTTGGAATGAATTTGGTATTCGCTATAACTTTATTGCAGTAGACTACCTTATTTACACCAATGAAGTGATAGGTAATATAATGGAGAGCTACCCTATAGTACCTTTGTTTTCAGGAGTGTTTGTAGTAGTTTTGGCTATTACTATTTATTTATTTATCAAGACTAAGAGTGCGCTCAAAACAATACCTACCCTCTTTGAAAAAATGGTTATAGTAGTGCCCTATTTGCTGTTAGTGCTTATAGGAATGTGGAGATTACCCCAGCTTGATGCTATGACTGCCGAAAATACTTTTGCTCAAGAAATACAAAGCAATGGTGTTTACAAGTTTTATTACGCTTTTACTCATAGTGAGTTAGATTTCTTTCAGTTTTATCCTACCTTGCCAGAGAAAGAGGCTGAAAGCATTGTGCTCAAACAACTAAATGCTCCTGCCCTCGAACGCCAGATTGTAGGCGATACTACCGAAGTGCACCGTAATGTAGTACTCATTTCAATAGAAAGTCTTTCGGCGGAATACCTTACAATGTATGGTAATACTGATAACCGCACACCTTTTTTAGATAGCTTAGCCAATAACAGTCTGTTTTTTACTAATTTGTATGCTACGGGTAACCGCACTGTGAGAGGATTGGAAGCCTTAACTCTTTGTATACCACCTACTCCAGGGGAAAGCGTGGTGAAGCGCAAAGACAATAAAGATAAGTTTACCACAGGTAGCGTGTTCAAAAGTAAAGGTTATGATGTGAAATATCTCTATGGAGGCGATAGTTATTTTGATAATATGAAGGATTTCTTCACAGGTAATGGCTACGATATTGTAGATAGCAAGAGCTTTACACCCGAAGAAGTTACTTTCTCTAATATTTGGGGCGTTTGCGATGAAGATATGGCAAACAAAGCTATAAAGGTGATGAATGAACAAGCTAAAGCTGGAAAACCGTTCTTCAATCACTGGATGACCGTGAGCAATCACCGCCCTTTTACTTATCCTGAAGGTAAAATTGATATTCCTCCTACTGAGAAACGACGTGCAGGTGGAGTAAAATATACCGATTATGCGCTCAAACGATTCTTTGAGATGGCAAAACAACAAGATTGGTACAAAAATACTCTTTTTGTGATTGTAGCCGATCACTGTGCATCGAGTGCAGGTAGTACCGAATTGCCTTTAGATGGTTATCGCATTCCTTGTTTTATTGTTGCCGATTTTATCACTCCTAAGAAAATAGATATAATGGTATCACAAATAGATGTGATGCCTACCGTTTTTGGTTTGCTAAATTTCAATTATACCTCTAAGTTCATAGGGCAAGATGTACTAAAAGAAGGCTATCAGCCACGCGCTTATATTGCTACTTATCAGGATTTAGGTTACTTAACCCCTGATAAACTCACTATTATATCACCTTTGAGAAAAACCACTCAATACAGTTTGCACAAAGAAACAGAACAACCCTCACAAGAGTATCCCTTGTTTTATGAGCAAATAAAAGAAAATAATGTGAATAAGGAACAAGCCGATGCTTGTATTGGTACTTATCAAGCTACTGCCGAGTGGTTAAAAAACAAACAGTTCAATGCGCTCAAGAAATAAGCTAAAAATTATCAACGACCCTATTTATGGGTTTATCCATATCCCCAGCACTTTAGTGTTCGACATTATTGAGCACCCCTATTTTCAGCGGCTCAGGCGTATCAATCAAATGGGACTTTCGTATTTGGTATTTCCAGGGGCTAAACACACTCGTTTTGAGCACGTATTGGGGTGTGTGTTCTTGATGCAGAAAACAGTAGAGATGCTCCGTTTCAAGGGAATACAAATCTCTGAAAAAGAAGCTGAAGGACTCTATATTGCCATATTGTTGCACGACATAGGGCACGGACCTTTTTCTCACGCAATGGAACACAGCATTGTCGAAGGTATTTCGCACGAGGAGATCTCCCTGCGTTTTATGCAAGAACTTAACAAGGTTTTCAATAGCAAATTAGATACCGCTATAGCAATATTTCAAGGCACTTATCCTCGTAAGTTTATGCACCAACTCATCTCTGGTCAGTTAGATATGGACAGAGCCGATTACTTAAAACGCGATAGCTTTTACACAGGAGTAGCCGAGGGGAATATCAATTCAGAACGCCTTATTTCAATGCTTAATGTTCGCAACGACGAATTAGTAGTCGAAGAAAAAGGCTTGTACTCAGTAGAGAAATTTTTGATAGCTCGTCGCTTAATGTATTGGCAAGTGTATCTGCACAAAACTAGCGTAGTAGCCGAGCAGATACTCATCAGGTTGCTCAATCGCGCCAAAGAGTTGGTGCAACAAGGGCAAGAACTGACTATGTCCACCGCTTTAGCTTTCTTTGTGAAAAACAAGATATCCAAAAATAATTTCTCACAAGAAGTACTTGAGATGTTTGCTCGTTTAGACGATACCGATATTATTTCAGCAATGAAAGAATGGCAGTTCCACCCCGATGTAGTCCTTTCTAAACTCAGCAAAATGTTGCTCAATCGCGATTTGCTAAAAATAAAAGTCCGCTTAAACGATTTTGAAGAACAGAAGATAAAGAGACTGCAGAAACTATCAGTTGCCAAAGGAGTAGAAGAAAAGGATATTAAGTACTTTGTCTTTACAGGAGTGATGACTAACAGAGCATATAATCCAGGAAAGGAAATAATTAAGATTCTCACCAAAAATGGAAGAGTAGTAGATCTTACTAAAACCTCTGAAGCCATCAATTTAGAACCTCTTTCACAAGTAACCGAACGATACTATATTTGCTATCCAAAGTAAGGTAGAAAAGGAGGGAGTAAAATTACCCAATAGAGAAAAAAAAATAGTAAAAAGAGTGCTATATGAAATAATTTTTATATTTTTGTTGCGAAAAACAACCTTTTTTTAAGACAAAAACATATAAATATTGCTTTATATCGTTTTGATTATAAACTAATTAAATGAAATTTACAGCATTACAAATAGCCAATGTACTCGGCGGTGAAGTAGAAGGAAATCCCCAAATTGAAGTCTATAAACTTTCAAAAATTGAAGAGGGAAGTGAAGGGAGTATATCTTTTTTGGCAAACCCTAAATACAAACATTTCATTTATACTACTCAAGCATCTATAGTGATTGTAAATAAGGACTTTGAGGCTGAAGATAAAATATCAGCAACTTTAGTGAGAGTGGACGATGCTTATGCCGCTTTTACTAAACTCTTAGAATTTTACAATCAAGTGAAAATGAATAAAGTAGGTATAGAACAACCTTCGTTTATCGCTTCATCTGCTAAAATAGGACAAAATGTATATATAGGAGCTTTTGTGTATATTGGCGAAAATGTAGTGATAAGCGATAATGTGAAAATCTATCCTAACACTTACATAGGTGATAACTCATCAGTAGGTGAGGGGACTACTATTTTTGCAGGCTGTAAAATATATTCCGAAACTGTCATAGGCAAAAATTGTATGCTCCACAGTGGAGTAGTATTAGGTGCTGACGGATTTGGCTTCCAGCCCAATGAAAAAGGAGAGTTCAGCAGAGTGCCACAGATAGGTAATGTCGTTATTGAAGATTCTGTAGATATAGGTGCAGAAACAGCTATAGATCGTGCAACTTTAGGTTCTACTATCATTCGTAAGGGAGTAAAGTTAGACAATCAAATACATATTGCCCACAATGTAGAAATAGGTAAAAATACAGTGATTGCTGCCCAAACAGGTATCGCTGGCTCAACTAAAGTAGGCGAAAATTGTATGATAGGTGGTCAAGTGGGAATCGTAGGTCACTTAGTAATAGGCAATCGCGTGAAAATACAAGCCCAAACAGGGGTAGGTCGCAACCTTAAAGACGACGAAGCGATACAAGGCTCTCCCGCTTTGGGGCACGCCGAATACAACAAAGCTTATGTCATTTTTAGAAAATTACCTAACTTGCTTAAACGCTTAGAAGAATTAGAAAAAAAATTAAAATAAATACACTATGGTAAAGCAAAATACTTTATCCAAAGAAATTACCTTAGAAGGTATTGGGTTACATACTGGTAAACAAGTAAAAATGGTGCTCAAACCTGCACCAGTAGGCAATGGTTTTACCTTTGTACGTACCGATTTAGAAGGAAACCCCGTTGTCGAAGCTGATGCTACCTATGTAGCAAGTACAGAACGTGGCACCGTTTTAGAGAAAAAGGGGGTGAAAATCCAAACCTGTGAGCACATCTTAGCAGCGCTCGTCGGTATGGATTTGGATAATGTGATTATTGAGCTCAACTCCTCCGAACCTCCCATTATGGATGGTTCTTCTAAATATTTTGTAGAAGCTATAGAAAAAGCGGGTATCACTCCTCAAGATGCAGAGCGTGATGAGTATATAGTAAAACAAGTAATTACTTACGTAAATGAAGAAACAGGCAGTGAGATTACTCTCATTCCTGCCGAGGAATACCAAGTGACTACAATGGTAGATTTTGGTACTAAGATTTTGGGCACTCAAAATGCTTATCTCAATAAACTTTCCGAATTTAAAACCGAAATAGCTGATGCTCGTACTTTTAGTTTCTTGCACGAGCTCGAAGCTTTACTTGATCACGGTTTGATTAAAGGAGGAGATTTGAATAATGCTATCGTATATGTAGATAAAGAAATTTCTGATAGTACGATGCAGAAACTTAAAAAGATTTTCAACAAAGATAATATTTCAGTGAAACCTAATGGAGTGCTTGATAATCTTACTTTGCATTACCCTAACGAAGCTGCTCGTCATAAACTATTGGATGTAATAGGCGATTTGGCATTGGTAGGCACACGCATTCGTGGTAAAGTAATTGCTACTAAACCTGGGCATTTCACCAATACTCAATTTGCTAAAAAACTTTCTAAGATTATAAAAAATGAACGTCGTAACAACGTTCCTTCTATAGATATCAATCAACCGCCGTTACTCAATACTGTTGATATAATGAAGTTGTTACCTCACCGTCCGCCATTCTTGTTGGTAGATAAAATCTTTGAACTTTCTGACAAACACGTCGTAGGTTTAAAGAATGTAACAATGGATGAACCTTTCTTTGTAGGGCATTTCCCCGGAGCTCCTGTAATGCCTGGAGTGCTCCAAATAGAAGCAATGGCACAAACAGGAGGTGTATTGATACTTAGTACCGTACCTGACCCTGAAAATTATCTCACTTACTTTATGAAAATAGACAATGTGAAGTTCAAGGTACAAGTAGTGCCAGGGGATACTCTTATATTCAAGTTAGAATTACTAACGCCTATTCGCCGTGGTATTTGCCATATGCAAGCTTACGCTTATGTGAACGGGAAGTTGGCTACTGAAGCTGAGTTAATGGCTCAAATTGTTAAAGTAAAATAAAAGTATATGATTCAACCTTTGGCTTATGTCCACTCCGATGCCAAAATCGCTAAAAATGTAGTGATAGAGCCTTTTACTACTATCAGTAAAAATGTAGAAATAGGTGAGGGCACTTGGATAGGACCTAACGTAACCATTATGGAGGGAGCGCGTATTGGGAAGAACTGCAAAATTTTTCCTGGAGCTGTAATTTCAGCCATTCCACAAGACCTCAAGTATAAAGGTGAAGAAACCACTACTCACATAGGCAATAATACTACTATCAGAGAGTGTGTAACCATCAATAAAGGTACCGTTGACCGTATGAGAACTGTAGTAGGCAACAATTGCTTGATAATGGCTTACTCTCATATCGCTCACGATTGTATTGTGGGGGACAACTGTATTTTCTCTAATGGTACTACTCTTGCAGGACACGTAACTGTAGGTGATTGTGCTGTGATGGCAGGAATGACTGCTGTTTATCAGTTTTGTTCTATTGGGAGTTATGCTTTTGTAACAGGAGGTTCGCTCGTAGGTAAAGATGTTCCTCCTTATGTAAAGGCCGCACGCAATCCACTTTCTTATGTAGGAGTGAATTCTATAGGGTTACATCGTCGTGGATTTACTACTGAGAAAATACGTGAGATACAAGATATTTACCGTGTACTTTTCCAAAAGAAACTCAGTACTTCTCACGCTTTGGACTATATAGAAGCTGAAATGGAAGCCACTGTAGAACGCGATGAGATATTGCAATTCGTGCGTCGCTCACAGCACGGTATTATGAAAGGCTATCACGGTGAATTAATAAAAGAGTAAGAACTTAAAACTAAAAACAAATAATTAAAATAGAATAAATGGCAACAACCGCAGACATTAAAAAAGGATTGTGCATTCGCTTCAATCACGATATCTACAAAATTATTGAATTTCTACACGTAAAACCAGGGAAAGGTCCTGCTTTTGTACGTACTAAACTCAAAAGTGTTACCACAGGTAAAATACTCGACAATACTTTCTCTGCTGGTCACAAAATTGAAGATGTACGTGTCGAAACTCGTTCTTTCCAATATTTGTATGCCGAAGGCGATGAGTTCGTATTTATGAACAATGACGACTTCAACCAAGTACACATCCGTAAAGATATGCTCGATTACCCCGATTTACTTAAAGAAGGTGAAACCGTGATGGTAATCTTCAATGCCGAAGACGAAACACCGCTTTCAGTTGAAATGCCTGCTAACGTTATCCTTACTGTTACACACGTAGAACCAGGAGTAAAAGGTAATACAGCTACTAATGCTACTAAACCTGCTACTGTAGAAACAGGAGCTATTGTGAATGTACCTCTTTTCATCAACGAAGGTGACCGCATTAAGGTAGAAACTGAAAAAGGTACTTATGTCGAAAGAATGAAAGACTAATTATGCGTTTCTCACAGCCTTATACCCTTAAACAAATAGCTACTATCATCAATGCGAAATACGTAGGTGCAGAAGGTTTTCCAGTACTTGGAATGAACGAAATTCACGTCGTACAAGCTGGTGATATAGTTTTTGTAGATCATCCTAAGTATTACGAAAAAGCATTACATTCTAAGGCTACTATTGTACTGATTAATAAAGAAGTCGAGTGCCCTGAAGGGAAAGCCCTTTTAATATCCGAAGACCCCTTTCGCGATTTCAATAAACTTACTGACTTTTTTAAACCTTTTCAAAAAGCAACTGCACTTATAGCCCCTTCAGCTCGTATAGGTGAAAATACAGTAGTGCAACCAGGTACTTTTTTGGGTAACAATGTAGTAATAGGTAACAACTGCCGGATTCATTCTAATGTGAGTATCTACGACGATTGTGTGATAGGTGATAACGTAACTATTCACGCCGGCACAGTGCTCGGAGCAGATGCTTTTTATTACAAAAAACGTCCCGGAGTTTTTGATAAACTCAAGTCAGGCGGTCGTGTAGTAATTGAGGATAATGTGGATTTGGGTGCCCTTTGTACCATTGATAGAGGAGTAACAGGTGATACCACTATCAAAAAAGGAACTAAGATAGACAATCAAGTGCATATAGGTCACGATACAGTAGTGGGAGAGAAGTGCCTCATTGCTTCACAAACAGGAATTGCTGGTTGTGTGGTAATAGAAAATGAAGTAACTATTTGGGGACAAGTAGGAATAACCAGCGGTATCACCATAGGTGAAAAAGCAGTGATTTTAGCTCAAAGTGGTATTTCTAAATCGTTGGAGGGCGGACAAACTTATTTTGGTTATCCTGCTGGGGAAGCCCGTGAGAAATATAAAGAAATGAGTGCACTCAAACAGCTTATCAATTGTAAATAAGTAATTTTATAGTTATACAATTAAGGAACTGCCTTTTTAGGTAGTTCCTTTCGTTTTTTATCACTTTACCTTCGCTCAGGCCTCTTTTTTCTCTTAGTTCTTAACTACTAATTTTCAACTTTTTATATAGCTATTGTATACCAATCGTCCAAGATTCGTTCAAGCTTCCTATAAGCTTTGTATAAGCTAACTATATTCCTCCAGAAGCTATTTTTTAATTTTGGACTAAAAAACATCTTCCGAATCTTTTTGTTTCCTTCCGAATTCTCAGCTCTCTTCATTAGTTAATTGAAGAATTTGCTAATTTGTTAATTACTCACTACCTTTGCCCCCAATTATGATAGTACGCAGATTCATCTCTTTCCTATATTCTACCAGGCTGATGGCAATTCTCTTCATTGCTTTTGCTATAGCTATGGCAATAGGAACTCTTGTAGAAAACGACTGCGATACCGATACCGCCTGTATTTGGGTGTATAACACTTGGTGGTTTGAGGCGATAATGGTACTTTTTGTTGTGAATTTTATAGGGAATATCTCCCGCTACCGATTACTCAAAAAAGAGAATTGGGCAGTGCTTGTACTGCACCTTTCGTGGGTGTTTATCATCATAGGGGCTGGGGTTACGCGCTACTTTGGTAATGAGGGTATGATTTCTCTACGCGAAGGAGAAACTACAAATACTTACCTCTCCGACCGCACTTATATCACCGCAATGGTAGATGGCAACTATCAAGGAGCTCCCTTGCGCAAAAAGAAACAAAAAGAGGTGCTTTTCTCACCTTATACCTCTAATCATTACAAGTGGTTGTCCGATTTTAAAGGCAAACCTTTTAGTATTACCTATAAATCGTTTAAACGTATAGGTGAGGGAATGAATGCCTTGGTATTGGAAGTTGTTTCAGGTAATCAGCGCAAAGAAGTAACAGTAATGGGCAAACGCGGTGTGCAACACCCTCCTACCACTATAGATTTGAACGGCTTGCAGTTTCACCTAAGCTATGGAGCACGCGAAGAAAAATTGCCTTTTAGTCTTACCCTCAACGATTTTATAGCCGAAAAATACCCTGGTACCGAGAATAGTTATGCTTCCTTTAAAAGTAAAGTAACCGTGAGTGAGGGAGGAAAGACTTTTCCTTATGATATTGAGATGAACCATATTCTCAATTATCAAGGTTATCGTTTATTCCAATCTTCTTTTCACCCCGATGAACAAGGTACTATACTATCGGTAAACTACGACTTTTGGGGTACCCTCATCACTTACATAGGTTATATACTGCTCTTCGGTAGTATGTTGGCATTTATGTTTGTAGGCAAATCCCGATTTAGGAAACTCAATCAGCAACTTAAAGACCTCCAAGCCAAAAGGGTTGCAATAGTTTTAGCATTATGTTTTGGCTCTTTGGCTACTGCCCAAACTCCTATGGTAGTACCCAACAAAGCGCACGCTGAAAAATTTGGTGCTATGCTCATTCAAGATGATGGGCGCTTTAAACCTGTGAATACCTTCTCTTCAGAACTCTTGCGCAAACTTAGTAAACACGATACTTATAAAGGGCTCACTTCCGATCAAGTCTTGCTTTCTATGCTCCTCAGTCCACAAGCGTGGTATGAGTCGGACATTATCTATTTGAAGAAAGCTAATGACAGTTTACATCGTTTTTTGGGAGTCCCCAAAGGAACCAAATGGGTAAAACCCAAAGTTTTTTTTGATGCAAATGGACAGTATAAGCTCGCCCCTTTATTGAAAGATATTTACAACACAAATACTCCTAACCAATTTCAAAAAGATTTTAAGGAAGTAGACCAACGTATTGGCTTGCTCAACAGAGCGCTACAAGGTGATATTTTTAAGGTCTTCCCTGTGCCTAATGACCCTAATCATAAGTGGATTTCGCACTTAGATTACGTAAACGACACCCTCCAAATCACCGACCCACTGTATAAACAATTTGTAAAAAACGCACTGCCTGCTTACCTTATTTTGCTACAACAAGCCACTGAAACAGGCGATTATAGCAAAGCCGACAAGGTGCTCAACAATATCAAGCTACAACAAGAATTTTACTCGGCTGAGGTATTGCCCTCACCTGCCAAAGTACAAACTGAATTGTGGTACAACCGCATCAATATTTTTGAACAACTCTTTCAAGCGTATTTGTATCTTGGTACAGTGCTATTTATAGTGCTATTATGGCATATTTTTATACCAAAACAAATTTTTAGAAGACTTACCCAAATAGGTATAGCCTTGCTGTGGCTCTGTTTTATCCTGCATACTGTAGGACTTGTTGTACGTTGGTATCTTTCAGGTCACGCACCTTTTAGCGATGCTTATGAGAGTATGATATATGTAGGATGGTCGGCTATTGGGGTAGGACTTTTCTTTTCGCGACGTTCCCCCCTCACGGTTGCTGCCACCGCTTTTGTAACCGCTATGATACTGATGATCGCTCACTGGAATTGGATGGATCCTGCTATTGGTACCCTCCAACCCGTGCTCAATAGCTATTGGCTGATGCTACACGTTGCCGTGATTGTAGGTAGTTATGGACCTTTTGCCTTAGGAATGCTCTTAGGTGTAATCAACCTCCTACTGATGATAGTTACTACTCGCAAGAACGCTTATAAAATCAATCTCATACAACAAGAACTCACTATTGTAAACGAATTAGCTCTTACAGTGGGGCTCGTAATGCTCACCATAGGCAACTTTTTGGGTGGTATGTGGGCAAACGAAAGCTGGGGACGTTATTGGGGATGGGATCCTAAAGAAACTTGGGCATTGATTAGCATTATGGTTTACGCCTTGGTGATACACCTGCGCTTGATACCCCATTGGCGCGGACGATGGGCGTTCAACTTTATGAGCATTGTTGCCTTTGGCAGTATCCTAATGACTTATTTTGGTGTGAATTTCTACCTTACAGGTATGCACAGCTATGCCACAGGCGATAAAATTATCACCCCTGCTTTTGTGTATTATGCTGTGGGTATAGTACTGTTGTTAGGACTGGTATCGTATTTGAGAGTGAAAAATACATCACAAGTTTTACCAAAGTCTAATACTAATTCCTAATATCTAACTCCTAAATCGTTATTATTAATTGTTAATTGTTAATTGAATGAAGTCTTATATCAACGGAATAGCCTGCATATCGGTTCAACCTACTTTCTTAACACCTTATTTCCTCGATGAAGCCCTAAAGGTTACTCCAGAGGAAGTGTGTTACGCTCAAGAACCTTCTTATAAAGAATATATTGCCCCTAATGCCAGTCGTCGTATGGCTAAAGGCGTAAAAATGGGTATAGCGACTGCTACCGAAGCCTTAAAAGAAGCGCATATCACTACCCCTGATGCTATTTTGGTGGGTACGGGTATGGGGTGCCTGCAAGATTCTGAAAAATTCCTTACAGCGCTTATCAATGATAACGAGGAGCACCTCACTCCCACGGCTTTTATACAATCTACCCACAATACTGTTGCAGGGCAGATAGCTCTTTTGTTGCAGTGCAAAGGAGAAAACTTTACCTATGTAAATGGGGCTGTATCATTTGAATCGGCTTTGTTAGATGCTAAAATGCAAATGGAGCAAGACGCTATCAATACTGCTTTGGTAGGAGGTGTAGATGAACACAGTCCGCACACTTTGTATTTATATGATTTAGTAGGACTTGATCAAAAAGGGGAAGGAGCGAGTTTTTTTGCTTTATCATCAGAGGCTACCCCCAATACCTATGGAGAACTTGTAGATGTGGCTTTGTACAATGAACTCACCCCCGAGCAACAACAAACAGCCCTAAACGACTTTCTTTCTCGCCACCATCTTACCCTCTCTAATATAGATTTGATACTTACTGGAGAAGCAGAAAATCGTTCTTGGCGACTCCCTACCTTGCACTACAAAAACCTGAGTAGTGAGTATTACACAGCCTCAGCTTTTGGATTTTGGTTGGCTTGCCAAGTACTACAAAAGCAAACCCTTCCCGCCATTTGTAAACTTACTCTTTCCACTCCCATACAACATATTTTATTAGTAAATTCATATAGAGGCAAAGATTTTAGTTTTGTACTCTTGAAGAAATAAAAAAGCGACTTTTTGGGTCGCTTTTACTTAACTAAAGTTTTGAAATTTGTTAAAATATCTCACAATCAACTAATTGTGTTTTTTTTCTGTGGATTTTTCTAGCTTATATGAGTTAATTTATTTGCTTTATTTTGTTTTGATTTCACTAAGTCTTCAAAGAATTTTAGGATATTTTCAAAAGTCATAGTAAAAAAATCTTCGGATAGTCTAACAATATGTGTATTACCTTTTTCATCTTTATGTAAAGTGATTTTTGAGGTAGATGCTATTCTTCTTATATTTTTGTAATTATTCATATTATTAGCAATACTATTATGATGAACTATACAGTTTCTTAAGTCTTTTACAATGTTTAAGAAGTACCAATAAGGAGTATTGAATGTTAATTCTTCTTTTTTAAGATAGTCTTTCATATAATCAATATTTTTTAGTTCTTCTACTTTTGCACCCAAATTTATACACAAAGTTTTTAGATAGAATTCAAAAATACTATATACTAATATAAGAGTAGCTTTGCTACTATATTGTTCAAACATTGCAGTAAAATTACTCTCAGAAAACTCATAATAGTTGTTGTATATATGTGTAGTAATTTCAGTTTCAGAATAACCATTTTCTAAGTGTTCTAACTCACAAGTTAAACAGTCAATTTGAAAGTTAATTTCAAAGTCAAAGTTATTAATTAGGTCGTTTTCTTTAAAATATTGATCTAAAAGTTTCTTTTTTTCTTTTATTTCCTTTTGTTGTTCGCTATTAGGTTGATAGCCCTCAGCCTCCTTTTTAGCATGTACTATTTCTTTAGCAACACTTTTCCTAGCTAATTGATTAAAGCGTTTTTCTTCTTCTTTAATAAATTCTCTTTGTGATTTTATATAGTTTCTAAATATCTCTATGTGCTTCTTTAAGCTGTCTAAAAATAGTTCTAAATTCATAAGTGTTTTTTTATTTGGTGCAAAAATAAAAAGTATAGGCATACTTGCTTTTCTATGCCTATACTTTGTTTTTACTATTAGTTCTAAGGTTTTGCTTTTATATTGTTTCCGAATTCACCTGAATTACTCCAAAAACTTCTTTTGTAACTATCAAGAGATTCAGCAGGAACAAAAAGTGTTTTATTAGTGGGAGTGTTTTTAAATACCGATTTGGAACTAGAGCCTCCATAATTTCCTATCGTATTTATCATAGGAGGATTTATAGCCTCACATATAACTATTGTCAAATTTGTACACTCAGCAAAAGATTCTCTAGCAAAAGATCCTACATTTTTTGATATAGTTAAAGAAGTCAAACGTTTACAGCTATAGAAAGTTTTTTCTTCAACGAAAGTCAACTTTTCAGGTAGGGTAATAGAAGTTAAGCCACTTTTTTCAAAAGCATATTTTTCTAAAGTTGTTATATTATTTGGAAGAGAAATAGTTTTTAATGATTCACAACTATCAAAAGCCATCCAACCAATACTTGTAATACTATTAGGTAGATACACTTTATATAAAGATTCACACCCTTCAAAAGTACAAGTTTGAATACTCGTTACTCCTTCAGGAATGCGAATAGAATGTAAAGTTTTACAATTTTTAAAAGCATATTCCCCTATATTTGTTATTGTAATAGGAAGAGTAATAGAAGTTAAAGAGGTACAACCATAAAAAGCATCTTCTCCAATAGTTTTTACTTTATTTCCTAAAATGACTGAAACGATTTTTTCTTTTAGTGAAAAAGCGCCCTTTCCTATGTGTTCTATCTCTCTTAAATCTTCATTGTTATTCATGTCAATATGAGTGATAATTTTGCTATTCCAGCTTACAAGAGTTTTTTTATCAGGACTTAATGTATAGTCGTCTTTCTCAATAGGTATGGAAGGTGCAGTGCTACTACTTCCTCCTAATTCTACATAGTTATTGCTCCAACCAGTATCGGTTTTAGGTCCATAAAGACGTTTGCTAAGAGTGTCAATATACCAATCACCTGCTTTACCTACACTGTTAGCAGGTGCTGTAGTGCCTGCATATATTTTAGAACCGTCTTGACCAACAACACCTTTTTCCCCTCGATCGCCTTTGTCTCCTTTTTGACCAGTAGCACCAGTATCACCCTTTTCACCTTTCTCACCTTTTTGTCCAGTAGTTCCAGTATCACCTTTATCTCCTTTTTCACCTTTGTCTCCTTGTATGCCTTTTAGGTTAATAGGGCTTCCCCACCCTTGTATGGTTTTTGCTCCATAAAGATTAGTGTTGGAAAGGTCGAGGTAATAATCTCCTACATTTCCAAGAGTTTCAGCTGGAGCGCCTATTCCTGAAAGAATTTGATTGCCTTTTTGCACCTCAACTCTTTCAATAATTTTTTCTGTTTCCTTTCTACAACTGCTTACAGTTAGTACTACTAGCACTATTACTGTCATTAAAATTACTTTTCTCATTTGTTAAATAAAAAATTTAGTTTATTATTCCTACTCTTTTACAGGCTTTTCGGGTTCCGCCTTTATCGTTCACATAAGTACATAAAAAAAACGCGGGCACATTCCTTACTACTTTCCTTATAGAGCCCGACCAAAGGCTTTGTACTAAAGTAAAAGGAATGCCCACGCTTATAACGCAGGCATTTCCACTTCACTTTTCCTAGTACTAAAAAATGGTCGTTTTCTATAAGGAGGAAAATTGTAAAGCGAAACGCTAATTTATGTCTTTATGTAATTGTTTTTTCTAGTTTCTTTTAAAAAGTGTTTAAACAATTTTTAAATTCGCGACAAATGTACAACTTATTTTCAAACGAAGAAAATTTTGCATCAAAAAAAGCAAGAATAATTCTCTTAGTAAAAACTGAATTCCTACGCTTAGAGAAAAAAGTAATTGAAATATTTGTAAGGAAGAAAAATGTATGTTACTTTTGCCGTACTAAAACAACTTTTATTGTAGAAAAACTAAAGTATTTGCCGTTAGATGAAAATTTGTAAAATAATATAATACAAAAAGTTTTTTTAGTCTTAATTTCGTGTAAATCCGTGAAATCCGTGTGAGGTTTTCCTTAACAAAGTATCAACTCTATATCATTTAAACATTGAACAAATATCTTTTTACAATCGCAATATTTATCAGCGCTCTTGTAACAGCATTTATACAAAATGCCCCTTGGTGGGTATATGTGTTATTAATAGTGCTGTTTTTAGGCATTACCTCTTGGGGCGTATTCGATATTCGCCTCTCTTATTTTGTTAAAACACAATACTTCTTAAAGGGGCGTCCAGCAAAAACAGTAGCACTAACTTTTGATGATGGTCCCTCAGAACTTACACCACAATTTTTAGACCTTTTACAGAAATACAACGCAAAAGCAGTCTTTTTTTGTGTAGGCAAACAAATAAAAAAGTATCCAGAGGTCATCAAACGTATGCAAGCTGAAGGTCATTTAGTGGCAAATCATACCTTTACTCATCAACCTAAAAATATTCTGCACGCAAAAGCACTTGCTGATGAAATCCGCCATACCGATGAAGTCTTAGCTCGTTTGGGAATTATAACCCCATATTTCCGACCACCTTATGGCATTACTAGTCCGCAAGTAGCCAAAGCCATTCGTACCACAAGTAAGAAAGCCATAGGTTGGGATGTACGCTCATTAGACACCGTAATACACAACGAAGACAAGCTCTTTCACCGTATCGTACGCAAGCTCACCAATGGCAATATCATACTGATGCACGACCGCCTGCCTCATACCCTCACCGTTTTGGAACGCTTATTGCAGTACCTCAAAGAAAATAATTATACGATTACAAACAATTTAGAATGAAAAAGCTCTTAATATTCCTTATTTGTGTTGCACCTTTAACAATTAGTGCCCAAGCTCTTACTGAAGCCCAAATACGCGACTTCAAAACACAAACTATAGCTAAAAACAAGGCAATTCAAACAATGCAAGCCGATTTTACTCAGAAAAAACATTTGGATTTTATGAGTAAGGATATTGAGACATTAGGTAAAATGGCATTTGCTAAACCCGATAAACTGAATTGGCAATACACAAAACCTTATCAGTATCGCATTATTTTTCAGAAAGATAAAATTACGGTGAACGATGCAGGTAATGTCTCACAGATGAAAGCCGATAATAAAGTCTTCAAAAAAATAAATAACCTCATTGTGAGTTCTATCAGTGGTGATATGTTCAATGAGAAAGAATTCGCTATGACCTTTACCAAATCGGGCAAAAGTACATTGGTAAAACTATTGCCTAAGGATAAGACTCTCTTAAAATATGTGAGTGAAATTCATCTGTATTTTGATGTTGATAGTGTCGTGGAACGTGTAAAACTCATTGAGCCTTCTAAAGACTACACCGAAATCTTATTTAGCAATAAAAAACTAAATACAAAAATTGATGAAGCAAATTTTAAAATGTAGTTTGTTTGCTATATTGCTTAGCCTTAGCAGCTGCTCACCTTCTTATAAACTCCCTACCAAATACCAATCAGTGGCTACAACGCCAACAACGATGGTCAATCCTCACGTAAGAGTAGGGGAGGAGTATCTATATCGAGCTACTATTACTGCTTATGGTCACACTTTCAACGGACTCTTAGTAGCTAAAATTACCGCAGATAATACGTGGCGAGTAGCCCTTACTACCGACTTTGGTAATACGCTTTTTGATTTTGAAAACCAAAACGGAAAGATAAAGACCAACTATATAACCCCCGACCTCAATAAGAAAATAATCATCCGCACCCTCACCTCCGACTTTAAGCACCTTCTTAAAACCCATTGGCAGGTTACTCAAAAATACGCCAATGGCGCTATCGAAGTGCAACAGAGCAAAGATGGGAATGATGCTGTTTATTTGTTTACTTCAGGAACCAACCTCTTCAAACAGCTCAATATGCAAGGTAAGAAGCTATACACTACTTTTACCTATAATACCAACAACATAACCATAGAACATCACACTTTTACTATTAAAATAGTTTTAGAACCCTTAATTATAAATCATTAATTGCTTATTCTCAAAGATGTTAAAAGAATTTTATACCCTCAATAGCTTAGAAAAGCAAGACGCAGAAAACTATCTCTGCACTCTTACCCTCAACCCTCAACACGCTATCTTCAAAGGGCATTTTCCTGGTAATCCTATTACACCAGGGGTGTGTATGATGCAAATAATCAAGAATCTTATCGAGGAAATTACAGGGCATAAACTCTTTTTAGCCAAAACTACCAATGTGAAGTTTATGGCGCTTATCAACCCCATTACTCACCCTATTTTGCAACTTACACTTGCCATTCAGCATAAAGATGCCGATATACAAGTAAAAAATACCACTTCCTTTGATGAAACGGTAGCACTAAAACTTACGAATTTGTATAAAATAGTATCTTAAAAAGTTCGTTTCTTTATTCATTATCTGAAATGAAAAAAAATAGCTCAAAAATTACGCTATGTAAAATAAAATAGTTACTTTTGCAGACATTTTGAAAAAATCATTAAAAGCAAATAGAACTAAAACATCAATATTTTATAGTGGAAAAGGAACTAAAAAACTTTACAGAGAAGAGTTACGAGAAGTTGAAAAATGCAATTCAAGAAATTGCAAATGAAGAGGATAAAAAAGAAGTCTACGTACTGTCTTTTTGTTGTACGTGTGACGATGATGACTTGCGATTTCCTAAAATTACACTGGGCTATAATACCCTTTCAAATGTAAAAGAAGAGAGTTACAACGCCACTTCGAAAGAAGATGCCAAGTGGAATTTTGATTATTGGTTACAAACAGAAGTAGAAACCGTAGGAGGTAAAAAAGACAAATTGCTCAAGCAGTGGTTCGCCAAAACTCCTTATTTCTATTCTGATGAGGAAAACGACCGCGCCATAGAAGAAGACGAAGACCTTTACGACAAGCTCCTCAAAAAAGGTGATAAGTTTGGTAAAGACTTTATCAAAGAGGTGATAGTCCTCGCCAAACGATTGTTGGACGACGGAGAGGTGGAAAAGGTATTTGGGCGTAATATTCCTATCATTATTCACCAGCGAGATTTTGAAGATACGCCTATTTCTTGGACAAAGAAAGCCAATCCCGCCAAGCTCATAAAGGAGTTTCTGGAATACTGGGATGGAGAAGAAGAAGATTAAAATTAGTTTATAAATTATTATAATAAAAATATAAGGGCTGTTCAATGTACATTGAACAGCCCTTTGTTATTTATGAATTACAAAAAACTTTAAGAAGTATATTGGTGTCTGTTGGCTATCAGTTGTAAGCTGATACGGTTGAACCTATACAAGAGGCAGACAGTAGCGACGGTGAGACCGGTAAGCAAGCCAATCCAGATGCCCATAGTACCTAAATTGGTATAAACGCCTAACACATAAAGAATAGGGAAGGCAATTAGCCAATAGGCTACAAAAGTGATGTACATAGGCACTTTAGCATCTTGTACTCCACGTAAGGCACCAAGAGCTGTTACTTGCATTCCATCGGATATTTGGAAAATAGCTGCAATGAGCAAGAGATTGGCAGCTTCGCCTATTACTAGAGTATTATTAGCTAATTTTTCTATGTTATCCATCTCTAAGTACAATGACGGTAACCAAGTGCGAAATACCGCTAAAAGAAGGGCAAAAAATATTTGTGTGCAGAGTACTAACAGAAATACCGAAATAGCTACTCTACGCAAATTAGCATAGTTTCTCGCTCCTAATTGATTCCCTACACGTATCATAGCGGTAATTCCTAAGCCATTAGCGACCATAAAAGTCATACTCGATAAGTTGAGCGCAATTTGGTTTGCTGATAAATGATTTTCGCCCAGCATACCGCTTATCCAAATAGCTGCGGTAAATATACCTGTTTCAAAAATCATTTGCATAGCGGTAGGGAGTCCGAGAGCCGTTATCTTTTTGTACATTGCTTGTTGCATATTCTTAAAACTGATACTCATAACGTATTCACGCGACTTCTCTAAGTTTTTCAACATAAAGAAAAGCATTATAGGCATTACAATTCGTGATACTAAGGTACCAATACCAGCACCTAACACTCCTAATTTTGGGCAACCCCAATTACCATAAATAAAAAGATAGTTTAGAAAAACGTTTAGCAAGTTTGCTAAGATAGTAACATACATAGCATATTTGGTCATTGATAAGCCATCGGCAAACTGCTTGAAGGTAGTGAAGACACCCAACGGAATAAGCGAAAAAGCTACCAAATGGGTGTAGGGTACTGCTAACTCTATTACTTTTTCGCTTTGTCCTGTATAGCGCATCACAGGTTCTACAAAAAACAATAAAAGGAAGAGTACTACTCCTAATATTACATTGAGTACCATTCCGTGATTGAGAATAGACTGAGCAGTAGGTTTATCACCTGCTTCGTCAGCCATTGCTACTAAGGAAGTACTAGCAACAGAAAAACCAATGGCAAACGACATTGCAATGAATATAGCGGTATTACCCAGAGCAGCTGCTCCGAGTTCGGTAATACCTACTTTACCTACCATTACATTATCTACGAACCCAACAAGGGTGTGCCCGAGCATTCCTAATATGATGGGGTAAGCAATTTTAAAGTTGTATTTGAATTCTTTTGTATAACTTGATAGGCTCATTCTATTTTAGGAGTTAGGAATTAGCTTATATGCTAACTCCTAACTCTTTTTTCTACTGTACTGTTTCTATTTCATTTATAATATTCTTGGCTCCGGCATAAATATCGATTACCCAGAGGACGTAGCGAATATCTACGTTGATAGTGCGTTGTAGTTGTTTGTCGAAGATTACATCGCCTGCCATTGCTTCGATATTGCCGTCGAAAGCAAGCCCTATGAGTTCTCCTTTACCATTCATTACAGGCGAACCTGAGTTACCACCTGTGATATCGTTATTAGTAAGGAAGTTTACGTGCATAGAACCGTCTTTGTCTATATACCTTCCAAATTCTTTCTTCTTATAAAGGTCGAGCATACGCTGTGGCATATCAAATTCGGCATCGCCTTTTTTGTACTTTGCCATTAGGGTATTAAAGGTAGTATAGTAGTTCTTTTTTACATCGGGGTTGCGTTTATCGGCAGCCAATGGAATGACCGTACCATAGGTAAGGCGCAGAGTAGAATTGGCATCGGGATACAAAATAGTACTGATTTTAGAATCGCGCATACCTTTTACGAACTTGCGGAAGGCTTTGGCATAGCTGTCTTCTAAGTTTATAAGTTCTTGAGAAGGGTTGCGGTAACTGTTGAAAAGCACTTCGGAGAGTTGCAAAATAGGGTCTTGTGCTAATTGTATGATATCTTGTTGAGTACCTGTTTTCGCTGTTTCTTTGCTTCGGTAAATGCTATTAGCCAAAAGTTCCTCTACATATTTATGGAAGTTACCATTATATTTTGTTTTGATATCTTTCAACTGAGAAGGAACTTCGTTACCTTTGTTAGCATAGAGCTGTAACATATCGGCAAGGATAGCCTTTTCGACTTCTAAATTCACTTTGTCATAATCGGCTAACAAGTCATCAACTCTTTTTTGCAATTCTTCAGCGGGCATACCTCCGCGTTTAGCCCCATCTACAATACTGATGTAACGTACAGGCATCTTTATAAAGAAAGAAGCACGCCATAGCATACCCAAATAATTCTCATCGGCTGATTTAGCATTGGTTTTTTCAAAGAAATTAGATAAAGTGTTCAGTACGTCGCCATATTCAGCCTTATTTTCAGCTTTATTAGCCCATTTGGCGAAAATAGCTTCGGTTTTGCGCTTAGTAGCTGCTGTTTTATGAGCCGTAAGTGCATCAATCATACCTTGGCGGTTTTTCCAATAATTGGCAATGCTTGAATATTGTGAAGCATATTGCAAGCGTACGGCATCGTCTTTATCCATAAAGTGTTTCATAGCATCCATAGCTGTTTTAGAGGCTTCTACCCACGCAGGATAGGCATATTTTACGTTTTGGTCTACCCAATAAGAGCTTTCCCAACGGTTGGTACGCCCTGGGTATCCCATAATCATTGCAAAATCTTTATCTTGCACTCCTTTAAGGCTCACTTTAAGATAGCGTTTTGCTTTAAGAGGTACGTTATTAGGTGAATAGTCGGCGGCATTACCGTCTTTATCAGTGTATACGCGGAAAAGCGAGAAGTCGCCTGTTTGGCGAGGCCATTCCCAATTATCAGTATCACCACCGAATTTTCCAATGCTTTCAGGAGGCGTACCCACAAGTCGTACATCTTTAAAATCTTGGTATACGAAGTAATAATATTCATTACCTTGGAAGAATGGACGTACTGAAACTACATATTTACCCCCTTCACTGTTCTCTTTTTGTATTTTAGCCATTTCTTGGTTGAGAGCAGCTTCGCGTTCTTTTTCGTTCATTGAAGGTTTTACCACTGATAGCATACGGTCGGTTACATTGTCCATACGCACAAAGAAACGCACGAACGATTGCTTAGGTGAAAGTTCTTCGGCGTGAGAGCGTGCCCAGAATCCATTTTTTAGATGGTTGTTTTCAGGTGTGGAGAGCTGAGCGATATTGCCATAGCCACAATGGTGGTTAGTGAGCACTAAGCCATCTTTGGAGATGATACTCGCAGTACAACCTCCATTAAATTGTACGATAGCATCTTTGAGACTGTTATTATTGATGCTATAAATTTCTTGAGCAGTGAGTTGTAAGCCTAACTTCTGCATATCTCTTTGGTTGAGACGTTCGATGAACATCAAAAACCACATTCCTTCGTCGGCTTTTGCTATGGGAGTGAGCAATAAAAAAGCCAACAGTATAAGACTGATTTTCTTCATAAAAAATGATATAATGATTTATTAGGGTGCAAAGATAGGGAATAATTGGCAAATTAGCAAATGTGCGAGCCGTGTACGCAGATTAATTAGAAAATGAGAGAATTAGTAAAAAGGACAAACAAAAGACGAACAATGAACGAACAATGAACGAACAAAAGACGAACAAAAGACGAACAAAAGACGAACAAAAGACGAAGAAAGGACGAAGAAAAGACAAACCAAGAACGACGATAAGGTGGAACTAAAGAGGGGATAAGATGAAGGTAAGGCAGATGTAGCACAAATTTGCAATATGATTTTTTTTTGTACTTTTGCACCCTAAATGAATTTATTATGACCGAACACGAGCTACTAAAAGCCCGTTGGGAAGAGGTGGTACAACGTCTTTCCAATACTTTTACCGAAGGAGAGACATTGGGGGTAGATGGGATTATCTACCTCATTGGGGTACAAGAATTGGGACAATTGGGACGCACTTACGTCAAAGATGAGAAAGTAGACTTGATGCATATTGGCATTTGTAAGCTCTTAGAACCCTTTGGCTATTACCAATACGAATTTACAGACCCTGACGGCTGGCCTCATTACCGTTTGCTACAAAACCTCCCTGATCTAAAACCTGGAGAACAAACTATACTGATGAAAAAAGCCATTGTACAATATTTTTTAGAGAGAGAATTTTTTAACAATTAACAATTGACAATTGATAATTGACAATTAATAATGAAGAAAGTAGCATTTTATACTTTGGGTTGCAAACTGAACTTCTCGGAGACTTCAACCATTGCGCGGAGTTTTGAAGAAGAAGGCTACCAGCGCGTAGATTTTGACGACCCTGCTGATATATATGTCATCAACACTTGTTCAGTAACTGAAAATGCTGACAAGCAATTCAAACAAATCGTACGTAAAGCACTGAAAACAAACCCTAAGGCATTCTTGGCGGCAGTGGGTTGTTATGCCCAGCTGAAACCCGAAGAACTCGCTTCGGTAGATGGGGTAGATTTGGTGTTGGGAGCAAAAGAAAAGTTCAACATTACCCAATATATCGACGACCTTACCAAAAATAATGAGGGTGTGGTACACTCCTGCGAGATTTCGGAAACTGATTTCTATGTGGGGAGCTACTCTATTGGAGACCGTACGAGGGCTTTCCTAAAAGTGCAGGACGGTTGCGACTACAAGTGCACTTACTGTACCATACCGATGGCACGTGGTATTTCGCGCAGTGATACTATTGAGAATATCATTGCTAATGCTAAGAAAATCTCGGATAAAGGTATCAAAGAAATTGTGCTTACGGGCGTGAATATAGGTGATTACGGCAAGGGAGAATTTGGCAACAAAAAGCACGAGCATACCTTTTTGGAACTTGTGCAAGCCCTTGATAAGGTTGAAGGCATAGAACGCCTGCGCATCTCATCGATTGAGCCGAATCTCATTAAGGACGAAACAATCGACTTTATAGCGCAATCTAACAGCTTTGTGCCTCACTTTCACATTCCGTTACAAAGTGGAAGTAATGAAATTCTCAAAAAGATGAAACGCCGGTACCTGCGTGAGCTTTATGTGAGTAGAGTAGCCAAAATACGCGAAGTGATGCTCGATGCTTGCATAGGGGTAGATGTGATTGTAGGCTTTCCGGGGGAGACTGATGAGCACTTCTTGGAAACGTATTACTTCCTGAATGATTTGGACATCTCGTATCTGCACGTATTTACTTATTCCGAGCGCGACAATACTGAGGCGGTGCTAATGGACGGGGTAGTGCCCGATACTGTACGCGCTAAACGCAGTAAGATGTTACGTGGACTCTCGGCAAAGAAACGCAATGCCTTTTATACGAGTCAGCTGGGGAAAGAGAAGACGGTGCTTTTTGAGAGCGACAACAAACAGGGTTACATTCACGGATTTACTGAAAACTATGTAAAGGTAAAAGCCCCGTGGGATCCTTCCTTAGTGAATACATTGCACAAAGTAAAGCTCACTAAGATAGATACAGACGGAATGGTACGTTTTGAATTTGTTTAAGGTAAAAGGTGAGATATAAAATGAAATTTCTTTTAACAATACCCCTTTCACTACTGGTTTTAGCTTGTGACAACCCTGTTATTAGCTTTAAAAAGAGCTGTAATGCCGAGACCGCTAAACAAACGGTTGCTGAATTAGCAGAAGTAAAAGGGAAAATACAACAGATAGAAAGTCTTGCGGGTAGTAATCGCACCTATTGGGTGCAAGATAGCCTGCAACAAGATAGTAAAGCGTATTACCGTTATCAGTTAATGAGCCAATTGCCTTATACCGATATACATTTGTACACCTTTTGTGTAGCTAAAGATGATTGCAAACAGGTATTCTTACAGCAAAAGGACGGTAGCTTATTACCTTATGCCGAAATGGAAAAGCAAACTAAACAGCTGGTAGACCAGCAAAAGCAGTTCCCTACTTTCTTCAAGCAATTCACTACTGATATGGCGTTTAGACAACAGCATTTGGCAGAGCCTTTAATGCGTTTGTTGGTACAGAAAGACGGCAGTGTACTTCTTACCGAAGAAGAGTTACTCACCGATGATATCAACGCCCTGCAAACCTATACTTTTAGTTATTATCCCGATGGGGTATGTTGTAAAAATACGGAAAAAGCTATTGCGTTTGTGTTTGTGCCAGTAGGGGACACTTGGCGACTTTTGGAGATTTGGCATTAATGCTAAGAGAAGTGTGGCAAGTCACAGAAATTAAAATAAAACTTAGAATGGAAGATTTTATCAATGTACTATCGCAGATAGACCAGATTTATCTCTGGGACTTAATAGGAACGGCTGTATTTGGTATTTCGGGCGTGTTAGTGGGGTTAGAACGCCGTATGGACATATTTGGAATGCTCATTTTAGCCTTTGTAACAGGAGTAGGAGGGGGGACGCTTCGCGATATTATGATAGGCAGTGTACCGGTATTCTGGATGAACAATCTTACGTATATATTGATGATAGTCATTAGTGTAGTGATTACCGTTGTTTTCAAAAAGCAATTCTCTGAGCATTGGAGCAAATCGCTGATGGTGTTTGATACTATAGGGCTGGGGGTGTTCACTATCATCGGGATAGAAAAAGCATTGCGTTTTGGCTTGTCGCCTACTATTGCTATTATCTTAGGTACGATGACAGGTAGCTTCGGAGGAGTTATTCGGGATATATTAGCCAACAAACTACCTGCTGTCTTCCACAAAGAGATTTACGCAACAGCTTGCATAGCAGGAGGTACTGTTTATTTCCTTATCGATAATTTTGTAAATCACAACTTAGTAGTATTCATTACCATAATGGTAGTTATAGCTGTGCGATTGCTATCGGTAAAATACCATTGGGAGTTGCCGAAGTTTTAATAGTTGAGTTTCTATTGTTATTTGCTCATTATTTATTACTTTTGCACTCTGATTGAGAATTTAAGCCAATGGCACATCTGAGACATATACGTAAATATTTTTATAAATATAAATACCACTTACTACTTGGGATACTTATTACCATAGTGTCGCGAGTGTTTTCACTCTTTATGCCGCGATATGTAAAAAACTCTATCGCAGCCATTGAGGACTTTGCTAAATCCGCTAACAAAGATGCCTCACAAATGACTTCCTTACTTATAGAATACGCGCTTATTATCATCGGTACAACTATCATATCGGCGGTGCTAATGTTTTTTATGCGTCAGCTTATTATCAATGTATCTCGTTACATCGAATACGATATGAAAAACGAGATATTTAAGAAATACGAACAGTTATCGCTTAGCTTCTACAAACGCAACCGAGTAGGTGACCTGATGAACCGTATCAGCGAGGACGTATCGAAAGTGCGTATGTACGCAGGTCCTGCTATTATGTATAGTGTGCAAACTATTACACTTTTTGCTTGCGTAATTCCGCTAATGTTTATCATCTCTCCCAAACTTACTATCTACACTCTTATCCCATTGCCTATTCTCTCTTTGCTTATCTACAAAATGAGCAAAAAGATTAATATCGAAACGATGAAGGTACAAGCCTACCTATCTGACCTTTCTACTTTCTCGCAAGAAACTTTCTCAGGTATCGGGGTGATAAAATCGTATAATAATGAGGCGGCTACCGATGCGCAATTAGCAGTACTCGCCGAAGATGGTCGTCAGAAAAACATCAAGCTCGCTAAGATACAGGCTTTCTTTATCCCTACAATGATACTGATGATAGGATTGAGCCTTATCTTTGTAATCTTTATTGGGGGAAAGCTCTATTACACCGGTGAAATACAATCTATTGGAGTAATTGTAGAGTTCAGTATTTACGTGATGATGCTCACTTGGCCTGTGGCTACGGTGGGCTGGGTAAGTTCTATTGTACAACAAGCGGAAGCCTCCCAAAAGCGCATCAACGAGTTTCTTTCCGAAGTACCTCAGATACGCAATCAGGTAGGAGAACTTACGCCTATTAAAGGAGATATTACATTTGATAAAGTATCTTTCCGTTATGAAGATACGGGAATAGAAGCTCTTAAAGACGTATCTTTCCACATAGAAGCAGGACAAACAGTAGCCGTTATAGGCAAAACCGGTAGTGGTAAGACTACATTGTTAGACCTCATTGCACGTATGTACGATGCAAATCAGGGTGAAGTACTGATAGGAGGCAACCCCATAAGAGAATTGAATCTACACAGCTTGCGCAGAGCTATTTCGGTAGTGCCACAAGAGAACTTTTTGTTTTCGGACACAATTCGCAACAATCTGCGCTTTGGCAATAAAAATGCTACCGAAGAACAGATAATACAAGCCTGCCAAAAAGCAGTGGTACACAACAATATTACAGAGTTCACCCATCAATACGACTCGGTGCTTGGAGAGCGCGGGGTATCACTCAGTGGCGGGCAACGCCAACGAGTAGCCATTGCAAGAGCCTTGCTCAAAGAAGCCGAAATTTATTTGTTAGACGATTGTTTATCAGCCGTAGATACTGATACCGAAGAGAAGATTTTAACTAATTTGCGCGATACCTTAAAAGGCAAAACCGTAATTATAGTGAGTCATCGTGTGTCTATCACTAAATACGTCGATAAAATACTGATGCTCGACAAAGGAAAATTAGTAGAACAAGGTACCAAAGATGAGCTATTGGTACAAAATGGTGCTTTTAAAGCTTTTTATGATTCACAAACAATATAAGCCGTAGTACGGCAAGCATTTTACTTATATGAAGATTAAAACCAAAGATTATATTTCATTTGAAGAACTTTTAAAACAAGTACAGCACAAATATGCTGAACACTTACCTTTTGTGTGCTACAAGCCCCCTCATCACACTTCAGTAATATTGTTGGAACAAGAAGATGATACACTTCATTTTTTTAACACTGATAAAGAAGAACAAGAGGGATTTGTTTTCGCTCCTTTCGATGCTAATGAACCTGCTGTTATCATCACTCCTAACAAAGTTACCGTAAGCCATTTGCCTACACAATCGATTGTAGAAAATACTAATATTGATATTTTAGAAGATACCGAAGCCGAAAAACAAAAGCACATAGGTTTAGTAACCAAAGCTATTAATGAGATACACAGAGGTCATTTTGAGAAAGTGGTTCTTTCGCGCAAGATAACTATCAAAGAAGTGGTAAATCCGTTTAAGAGCTTTGCCAATATGGTAACACGATACCCTTCAGCATTTTGCTATTTGTTTTATCACCCTAAAGTAGGAACTTGGCTGGCTGCTACGCCCGAAACGCTCTTCCGCAGTAATGGCGAAGATTTTTGCACAATGGCATTGGCAGGTACACAACCTTTTAAAGAAGGTGAGATACATTGGCATACTAAGGAAAAAGAAGAACAGCAAATAGTTACTGATACCATCGTGCAACAGTTACAAGAGTATGTTAATGAACTTGAAGTTTCAGCAGTTCAAACTGTGCAAGCAGGTAGTTTGATGCATTTATGTACTAAAATAAAAGGGAAGATAGCTCCTGATAAAGTATATGAGTTAATAAAACGTCTGCACCCTACACCAGCCGTCTGTGGTTATCCTACTGAGGAAGCTCGCACCTTTATTATAGAAAACGAACTTTATAAAAGGCAATATTACACAGGCTATTGTGGCTGGGTGTCCAACAATAACCAAGCATTCTATGTGAATTTGCGTTGTATGCAAATCACTGATAACGAAGCCTATTTGTATGTAGGTGGAGGTATTACCAAAGACTCCATTCCTGAAAAAGAATACGAAGAAACACAAAATAAAGCAATGACAATGATGACAATCATATAAACTTTGGCAAAATTGTCTCTCTTTTTAATAACTAAAAACTAAACAATAATGAAAAGAATATTAATGGCAGTCTCAGCACTATTAATGATAGTAGCTTGTAAGAAGGACGACAAAAACACAATGATTGTGGAAGGAAATATCGACGGATTGAAAGTAGGTACTATCTACCTACAACAATTCGTAAACGATAAGCTCACCAATATCGATTCGGTAGTAGCCAATGGCAATGGTAAGTTTACCTTCAAGCGACATTTAGAGAGTCCTGAAGTGTTTTTTATTTACCTCGATTTAAAAAAACAAGCAGGTACCGACCTCGGTGACCGCCTAATGTTCTTTGGTGAACCTAAGCTGATTACTATCAACAGTTCTTATGATATGTTTGAAGTGAAAGCCAATATCAGTGGTTCGCAATCGCAAAAGGATTATGGAGAGTATGCCCACACTATGCGACAGTTCGGAATGCGCAATGCTGAACTCCTCGAACAGCAAGTGAACGCTTTTAAGGCGGGGAATACTACCTTAGCCGACTCGCTGAATGCAGCTTCGGAGAAGAATAACTTCCGTCGTCACCTCTTTGTGCTGAACTATGCCCTCACGCACCCCGATTCGTATATCACCCCTTATGTGGTATTGGTTGATGCCCCCAATACTCGCGTAAAATACTTAGATTCTATTTATGGAAAGCTCAATAAAGAGGTTGCCAATTCTAAATACGGCAAAGAGTTCAAAAACTATATAGAAGAAGCTCGCAAGGCAGAAAAAGAAATGGAGAAGTGAAAAGTTAAGAGTTTACCTATTTAAAATCTACCGTAGAGTATTCTTCTTAGCCATTTTACGCGTTGTACCAATCGTTGTATTATATCGCAAGCGATGATGGCTAAAACGGTAAATATAGCTACGTTCAAATAGAAATTATCGCTTATATATTCTTTGATGTAAACTACTAAGAAGCGCATATAATAGTGGGTGACATATATTTCTAAAGAAATACCTCCTAAATACTTTAAACATTGTGTTGCCTTATTTTCAGAACGGCAGCACCATTCCCATAAAACATAAGAAGCAGCGATACCCGTAAGTGCCAAAGCGTACAAACGGAGAGAGTGGAGTATGTAATGGGCTTTATCAACAGGAAAGAGCAATAAGAGTGGAAAGGCAATAAGGCTCACCCAACCCATAGGGCGCAGAACTTTCAGCGCTTGAGGTTTGTACTTGTGTGTGGCATAACCCAATGAAAAATAGATGAAATACCAACACAATTCGGGCAATCCATAAAAGATAGGTTGTGCTCCTGTAACTCGGTGCAAGAAGATGAGAATGCTCCAGAGACCTATCATCACCCATATTTCACGATGTTTATTAATCTTCAAAGCCAGGTAGAGCAAGGCACACTCCCAAAACAGCAACCACAAGAACCACATTCCTTGTGTGGGTTTATAAATAAGCACGCAAAGACGTTCCCATACTTTTTCTATATCGAGAATATAACCGTGATAGGTGGCGGAAATTAAAAACCAGACGAAGAAAGGAATCACCAACACCTGAAAGCGTTTACTGAGGTTCAGTTCGCCACGAATATTGAAGTTTACATAGCCTGAAAGAAACATAAAAAGGGGCATATGGAAAGCGTAAATGGTTACATACAAGGGGTTGGTGCGGTCATCACCCGAAAACCATTGCGAAGCGTGCCCTATCACTACCAAGATGATAGCAAAACCTTTGAGCACATCGATAAGAGGGTTGCGTTCTTTCATAGTTACTTCTTTATGAGGCAAAAATACATTCTTTTTTTGATACTACAAAATAATTGATTCATACCAGAAATGCCAATAATGCCAATGACGCCAGAAATACCTGAGGCAATAAAAAAACTTTAACAAAGTGTGTACTACAAAAGTGGCATATTGGGGCTTTTCGGAAGGAAACGAAGAGTATCGCAGCAGGTGTGAAAGTGCTTTTAAGATGGGATTAGCTTATAGAAAGCTTATAGGAAGCTTATACGAATGTTGGAAGATTGGTATAGAAAAGGTATTTAAGTAGTTGGGAATGAATGATTAAGAGTGTGTGATAGAAAATGTTAAAACGAAAGAAAAAGGAAGGAATGATGAATGACGGGTGACGAATGACAAAGGTAATGTAGTGATGGGAACTTGTACAGAGCAAGAAAAGTATTAGATTTTGAAAAACTAAAAGGTTTATTCTATCAGAAGCTAATAAAAAAATGCACTTCATAAAGGAATTGGCGGGACAATAAAAAAAAAGAAAATAATTTGCTAATTGCTAAATGTTTTATATCTTTGCACCCGATTTCAGTACCTCTGATTAAAAAATACTTTCAATAATATCTCATCTTAACTATATAAAAAGAGGAATTTCACTTATCTTGACTACTGGAAAAAATCACTTACTTTAATAATAACTATTTAAAATGCTTAACATTGTAGAGTTAAAATCTAAAAAGCTAACTGAGTTACAGGAAATAGCAAAACATTTGGATATACCTAAATTTCGGTATGTAAATAAGCCTGAACTCATAGACCTAATTCTAAAAAATCAAAAAAAAGGACTCCCCAACAAGAAAGAAGAAGTTCAAAAAGACAATTCTCCTATTATTACAACTGAGAACACAACTGAACCCAAAAAAAACAGTCGTAAAAAGAAAATAGAAGTACCTCAAAAAGTAGGCAGTTCTAAACAAGAAAAGACTTCAAAAACACCAACCGTTAAAAAGGCTTCTTCGGCAGATGAATCTAAAACGTATCAGAAGAAAAACACTACTTCTGTCGTTTCTAACAATCATCAGAATAATGCTACTCCAACAAAAAACTACAGTTCCCCTGTACAAAATGGCAATGGCAATAATGGTAATTACAATCAAAATGTGAACAATGGTAATACTATTGTTAATAATGAGAATTTTGATAAAGAAAAGAAAAACCGTTATCGCGCCCCCGATTTTGAATTTGACAGCGTGGTAGACTGTGAAGGCGTTTTAGAAATCACTTCTGACGGTTATGGTTTTTTGCGTTCTTCGGACTATAACTATTTGGCTTCACCTGATGATATTTACGTATCTTCTTCACAAATCCGACTTTTTGGCTTGCAAACAGGAGATACTGTATATGGAGAAGTGCGTCCGCCCAAAGATGGCGAAAAGTATTATCCGCTACTAAAAGTTATAAAGATAAACGGACTTGACCCCCAAGTGGTGCGCGACCGAGTACTATTTGAGCACCTTACGCCTCTTTTCCCTGATGTAAAATTTGAGTTGGCAGGCAAAGGCTCTACTGTTTCTACTCGCTTGATAGACCTTTTTGCTCCTATTGGGAAAGGGCAACGCGGTATGATAGTGGCACAACCTAAGACGGGTAAAACAATGCTTTTAAAAGATATTGCGAATGCCATTAGCAAAAATCACCCCGAAGTGTACCTAATGGTACTCTTGATTGATGAGCGCCCTGAGGAGGTAACTGATATGCAACGCAGTGTGCGAGGAGAGATTATCTCTTCGACTTTTGATAAGGAAGCTTCCGAACACGTGAAAATAGCTAATATTGTACTTGAAAAAGCAAAACGATTGGTAGAATGTGGTCACGATGTGGTTATATTGTTGGACTCTATCACCCGTTTGGCTCGCGCTTATAACACAGTGCAACCAGCTTCGGGGAAAGTGCTTACTGGTGGGGTAGATGCTAACGCTTTACATAAACCTAAACGCTTTTTCGGAGCAGCTCGTAATATTGAAAACGGAGGCTCTCTCTCTATCATCGCTACGGCTCTTACCGAGACAGGTTCGAAGATGGACGAAGTAATTTTTGAGGAATTTAAAGGAACGGGTAATATGGAGTTACAATTGGATAGACGTATCTCGAATCGCCGTATTTTCCCAGCTATTGACCTAATAGCTTCGTCTACTCGTAGAGATGATTTGTTGCTTGATGAAAACACGCTTAATCGCACTTGGGTATTGCGCAAGTATTTGGCAGAAATGAATCCGATAGAGGCGATGGAATTTATGGAAAAACAAATTAAGCAAACGCGTAATAACGAAGAGTTTTTGGCAACGATGAACAATTAGTTTTTTACAAAGGCAATAAAGTTCATATCTGTAAAACAATAAATTATAAATAGAAGAGAAAAAATATGTAATTTTTTGCTTTTAAAATTTGCAGATAATAAAAATAGTTGTACCTTTGCACCCGCATAATTGAGAAAACAATTGTGATTGTGCACTTGGAGAGATGGCAGAGCGGTTGAATGCGGCGGTCTTGAAAACCGTTGAGGGTAACACCTCCGGGGGTTCGAATCCCTCTCTCTCCGCCAAAGTCAGAATGTTGATAAAATTATTTTTAAGGCTAAAATAGAACGTTTGTTTCTGTTTTAGCCTTTTCTCATATAAGAAAAAAATAGGTTTTTACCTTAGTAAAACTTGGGTTAGATATAAGAAATAGCTCTTTGTGCTTCACTTATAATCAGTACTTCCGATAGGGGATAGATATTTTTTCGGTTTAAAAACTTTTGTAATCATCAATTTTGTAGTATCTTTGTAAAAAATTATATAGAACATTAAAAAATAATGAATGCAGAAACACTTGCTGTAGATGAAATAGAAACCACTACCACTACTACCTTAAAGAGCAATAAACCAGAGTGGATACGGGTAAAATTACCCACTGGTAAAAAGTATACTGAACTGAGGAGTGTGGTGGACAGATATAACCTTCACACAATTTGTACTTCGGGCAGTTGCCCCAATATGGGAGAATGTTGGGGAGAAGGCACTGCTACTTTTATGATATTGGGGAATATCTGTACGCGCTCGTGTGGCTTTTGTGGCGTAAAAACAGGGCGACCTGAAAGTTTGGATTGGGAAGAACCTGAAAAGGTGGCACGTTCTATCAAGCTGATGAACATTAGGCACGCAGTACTAACCTCGGTAGACCGAGATGATTTAAAGGATATGGGAAGCATTATATGGGCTGAGACGGTGAGAGCCGTGCGCCGAATGAATCCTAATACTACAATGGAGACCTTGATTCCTGATTTTCAAGGAGTAGAACGCAACTTAAACCGTATACTGAAAGCTGCACCTGAAATCATTTCGCACAATATGGAGACGGTACGCCGATTGACTCGTGAAGTGCGCATACAAGCTAAATACGACCGAAGTTTGGGCGTGTTGCGTTACTTAAAGGAAAACGGCGCGAACCGTACTAAATCGGGGATTATGTTAGGACTTGGAGAAACTGAGGAAGAGGTGATAGAAACTTTGCACGACCTTAAAGAGGCAAAAGTGGATATTGTGACTATCGGTCAGTATTTGCAACCTTCGAAACAGCACCTTCCTGTAAAGAATTTTGTCACTCCTGAGCAGTTTGCCAAGTACAAAGAAATAGGCTTATCATTAGGTTTTCGTCACGTGGAAAGTGGAGCGTTAGTACGTTCATCTTACCGCGCTCATAAGCATTTGTTATAAACCGTGTGGATTGTAATTCGTGAAAATATAAAAATAGCTCTTGACAGTATCAGAGGGCAACTATTGCGCACAATTCTCACCGTGCTTATCATCGCTATTGGCATTACGGCATTGGTAGGAATTCTGAGTGTGATTACTGCTTTGCGCAATACGCTTGAAGGCAATTTCTCGAGTATGGGAGCTAATACTTTTTCGATTACAAGGTATCAATACAGTCAGCGAGCTGAGGGGAGTGGTACCACCCAAAAGCCACACCCTTTAATTACCTATCAAGAAGCAGTAGCGTTTAAACAACAGTTAGATAATCCGTTTGCAAAAACGAGTATTTCTATGAATGTTGCCTCCTCAGCTGAGGTGAAGTACGAGAACAAAAAAACTGACCCATTAGCCGTAGTGATAGGCGTAGATGAATACTACATTGGCAATTCGGGGTTAGAAGTGGAAGAGGGACGCAATTTTAGCGATTTTGATATACAGAACAATAGCTATGTGTGCGTGATAGGTCCGGATTTTAAGAAAACACTACTCAAAGATGTAAATCCATTAGGAAAGACTATTTCGGTACGTGGTTATAAGTTCAAAGTCATAGGTATACTTAAAGAACAAAGTTCCTCCTTTGGCAATTACGAAAACTTTCAAGTGTTGATTCCTTTAGGAATTGCACGTAGTATTTTCCCTATAGATAATCCTAATTTTCAACTCAAAATAAGCGCTCAGAGCAAAGACCAGTTGGACGGACTTATAGATGATGCTACCGTAGTGATGCGTAACCTTAGAGGCTTAGCACCTTTACAAGAAAATAATTTCGGGATAGAACGCAGTGACGACTTATTGCAACGCATAGGCAGTATTACGGGTACCCTTTCTGTTGCTGGTTTTGTGATTGGGCTTATTACCATCTTGGGGTCTTCAATCGCCCTATTGAACATTATGCTCGTTTCGGTAACCGAGCGCACTAAGGAGATAGGCATTCGCAAAGCGTTGGGAGCTAAACGCAAATCTATTACTTTACAGTTCTTTACCGAGACCCTTATAATAGCTCAATTGGGAGCACTTACGGGTATTGTATTAGGTATCAGTTTAGGATATTTGATATCTAAAGCCGTTAAGTTTGATTTTACCATTCCGTGGGGTGTTATTATTATTGCTATATGTATAGCTCTTATAGTAGCGGTAATATCAGGATTGTATCCGGCAGTAAAAGCCTCGAAATTAGATCCTGTAGAAGCGTTGAGATATGAATAACTATGCAGTCTTTATTATTCAATAACTTACATATAGAAAACGAACCCGTGAATATCCCGTTGCCTGATGGGATTACTCTTACAATAAAGCGAGAGGACAAAAATCACCCTTTTGTATCAGGGAATAAGCTCAGAAAGCTCAAGTACAACATAGCACAAGCCCAACAGGAAGGCAAGGATACGATTCTCACTTTTGGAGGAGCTTATTCCAATCATATTGCTGCGACAGCAGCTGCGGGACAAATAGTAGGTTTGAAAACCATAGGCGTGATTCGTGGCGATGAGTTAGGTTCTAAAATAGATGTTAATCCTACGTTAAAGTTTGCTAAATCTTGTGGTATGGATTTTTATTTTGTTACAAGAGAGGCTTATCGACAAAAACACACGCCAGAGTTCTTGGAAAATCTTAGGAAACGCTATGGACAAAACATCTATATAGCCCCTGAAGGAGGAACTAACGAGCTGGCAGTGAAGGGGTGTGAAGAAATTCTTACTTCTGAGGACAACGCTTTTGATGTGATATGTAGTGCCGTAGGAACAGGTGGGACGATTTCAGGGCTCATCAATGCAAGTGCTAATCATCAGAAAGTCATTGGTTTTCCAGCTTTGAGAGGAGCCTTTTTAAGTGAGGTAATCAAACAATATACAACCAAAAACAATTGGGAATTAGTGCACGATTATCACTTTGGTGGTTATGCTAAAGTAACTGATGAATTAGTAGATTTTTTAAATGATTTTAACAGTCAGACGAAAATTTTATTAGACCCGATATATGTAGGTAAGATGATTTTTGCTATCTTTGCCCTCACAAAGCAGGGATATTTTGCACCTAATACCCGTATATTAGCCATTCATACTGGTGGTTTGCAAGGGATTAAGGGGTTTAACAACGAACGAATTAAAAAACATAAAAGTATATTGAATTATGATGAAAAGATTTAGTTTGCTATTGCTAATTCTCTTTATAATATCATCGTGCTCTGATCAGCCTTACAGGAAAGGGAGAAATTCTCATTCGGTAATCTATCGAGGACAAAAGCCGACTCCGAGAGTGGAGATGAAAAAGCCTACCCATTCGGAGATAGCCCAAAGAAATAAGGCTTTAGCTGATTCAAAACACAATCGTAGAGATGTCTCAGAAGACAGCTTTCACGAGATAACTCCTGCGGTACAAGTTACGACAGCCGTTACTCAAAAGTATATTCAGGATTATAAGGATATTGCAATGGTAGAGATGCAACGTTACAATATTCCTGCGAGTATTACTTTGGCACAAGGCATTTTAGAAAGTGGCTCGGGGCAAGGACGCTTGGCACGTTATGGCAATAACCACTTTGGAATTAAATGTCACGCTACTTGGGACGGTAAGACTATCACCCACGACGACGATGAGAAGAGCGAATGTTTTCGCAAATATAGATATGCATACGAATCGTTTGAAGACCATTCACAATTTCTTGTAAATCGCAATCGTTATAAAGCACTGTTTGACCTTAGTCCTACAGATTATGAAGGTTGGGCACACGGGCTCAGAAAAGCAGGTTATGCCACTGACCCTACTTATGCAAAGAAATTGATAGCTCTTATCAAAAAGTTTGAATTACATCAGTATGACAATCAAGTAATAGCAGCTAAGGGAGGAGATATAACTTCTTCTAATACCCAAGTAGCAACTGTTTCAACTCCTAAAAAAGAAGTATCTAAACCAGCTACAGCTATTAAATCGGTGTCTAAACCCACTGTAACAAAAACAATCGTTAAACCTACTAATACTATTGATACCACGACTATTGAAAAAGAGGCTATTGCTGAAGTCTATTATCAAGTACAAACAGGTGATACTCTTTATAAAATAGCACGGGAGCAACAAGTACCTGTACAACAATTGATGAAGCTTAATAATTTTGATGATGTGACTAGTAGTAACCTAAAAGTAGGACAACAAATTCGTGTGAACTAATGACTTTTAGTGAGCTAAGAGAGTATATACATCATAAGTTAGAAATACTTTATCCTAAGAATGAAATAAATGCATTTTACTTTATTCTTTTGGAGCATTATGGAAAGTACAGTAAAGCTACAATATTAGCAAATTCTGATACTTTACTTACTGAAGATATAGCACAACCTATTTTGCAAGCGATTAGAGAATTACAGACAGCTAAACCCATACAGTATATTTTGGGTGAAACTGAGTTCTTCTCTAATCGTTTTTTCGTAAATGAAAATGTATTGATACCTCGACCAGAAACAGAAGAGTTAGTGGATTGGGTACTTCAAGAATATCCTGACAAAAGCGAGAAAATCAAAATATTAGATGTAGGGACAGGCAGTGGCTGTATTGCTATTTCACTTGCTAAAGCTCTTCCTAATGCCGTAGTAACAGCTATAGATGTGTCAGAAGGAGCTTTGAAAGTAGCTAAGCGTAATGCTGAATTAAACAGTGTAGTTACTTATTTTTTACAACAAGATATCTTGCGAATAGAAACTCTTCCTAATAAGTATGATATTATTATCTCTAATCCGCCCTACGTACGTGAGTTAGAAAAAAAAGAGATACGCCATAATGTTTTAGAATATGAGCCTCATTTAGCACTCTTTGTCCCTGATAATAATCCGTTATTATTTTACGATAAAATAGCTACTCTTGCTCAGCAGAGTCTAAACCCTAATGGGAGTCTTTTCTTTGAAATTAATCAGTATTTAGGGCAAGAAATGCAAACATTATTGGAACAAAAGCATTTTACTGAGATAACTTTACGTCAAGACCTTTTTGGAAATGATCGTATGATAAAAGCTAAGTAGCTATAAAAGTAATATAGAAGAAAAGGCTATCTAAATAATGATCATTAGAAAGCCTTTATTTATTTTCTAAAGCTGATATATAAAAGAAATGTTGTAATAAGCTATAGTTTCTCTTTAACTAAAATATTAGAATTGAATAACTTTCGGGAGTTGTTTATAAAGATATTCATACTATCCTTAACGCTCTCAGTAAGGTCTTTGTAGTGAGTAGTTTCGTATTCTTTGCAAGGTAGTATTTCAAAAAGATATTTCTTATTAGTTTTTGGAGTGCGATTTACCCAAACCAAATAATATCCTTTATCAAGGATACGAGTGCCATAAGCATCTTTGAAGAGGGTCAGCTCTACCATCGCACCTCCGTCTGTTGAGCTTTTGCGTTGGTTAGATACAAAATTACCCAGTGAATAAACTACCATCTGTTCCTTATGAAGTCCTGTTTGCGGATAGTAATACATAGGTTGTAAGACGTGTGGGTGACCTCCTATAATAATGTCTACTCCGTTGTCAAAAAGAAATTGTGCTACTTCTTCCTGTTTTTTGTTTTGCTTTTGCTGGTATTCTATCCCCCAGTGTATCACTACTATCAGTTTATCAAGATTTACTTTTTTAGCTTTCTCAATATCCAGCTTCATTAGGTTGAGATTTATTTTATTTACGATGGTAGGTTCAGGAACGGGTAAACCATTAGTACCATAAGTATAGTTGAGTATTCCCACTGAAATCCCATTTTTGGAAAGCACCAATAAATTATGTTTCTCAAATTCTGCTTTGTTGCGAAAGGTTCCTGTATGAGCTATTTTTAAAGAGTCGAGTACGTCCAAAGTACGAATAATTCCCTTTTTGCCTCTATCGCAAGTGTGATTATTGGCAGTTACCAATACATCTATTCCGCTATCTCTACAAGCAACTGCTAAAGCATCGGGCGACGAAAACTGGGGGTAACCTGTATAAGGTTCCCCTGCCAAAGTTACTTCCAAATTAGCAATAGCAAAATCTACCTGCGCAAACTTATGCTTGATTTTGTCAAATACAGGCATATAATTGTATTGCTTCGTTTCAATATCGTAAGCTCCTTCTATTTGTGGCACGTGCCCCATTATATCCCCCATAAAAAGCAAAGACATTCGGTTACCTGTTTCTTGGGCAAAAGTTATCGAGAAGAAGAGAAAAGTCAGAAATACACGTATCATTTATTTGAAACCTATTTTAGTTTGCTTGTCTTGTTCTTTGAGTTCTTTTATGTCTATATTGGTGAGTTCTGCTAATGAGTAAGGCTTATCTACTCTAAAATCTCTATCGGTAGATTGCAAATACTTATTGCATTTCTCAACAGTTAGCTCTTTAAACTTATACTCGGCTATCAATCTGCCTTTGCGCAATAATGCCGAGTCTATCTTAGAAATATCGGAGTTAAACGTGCATATCAGCTGGCATTCTAATACATCAGAAAGCATACCGTCAGCTATATTGAGGATAGACGATACTACATCGGTATTACTGTTGAAGGCGGTGCGTTCAGCTATATAGTTCTCACAATCTTCGAGTACCAATACAGAGTTCTTATTGCCTATGAGCAGACTAATAAAAGCAGGATCGGTGAGCGACCCTATCATTGTAGTAGGTACAAAGATAAATTTTTTATTCGGGATTTGACTCGTAAGCCATTTGATGTAGTTTGTCTTCCCCGAACCAGCAATTCCGTGAAATAGTACCACGCCCTTGTTGTCATTCGTTAACGCATTTTTCACTCGAGTATGTACTTCAAAAAAATCATTGTTGTACATCGTTTCAAAATCTATGCGGTAAGGCTTGATGCTATGGGTTTTGATTTCTAATCCTATTTGCGTTTTTAGTAGTATAGAAACCTTAGATTCTTTAGAGATATACTTTTCTATATATTCTGAAAACAAGGTGTTGAGGTGTTCCTTAGCCTTCGGATTGTCGTTTTGGTAGTAAACAGAGTTTACTTTGTATAATCCGTCTTCAAAAATCTGGTTATCGTACTCGTTGGAGAGATTTTTGTCTATTACCAAAAAGATTTCGAGCTCTGGGTGAAAATAGCACTCTTCCGATTCGTATAGCTCATTTTGTTTGGAGGCGTATTCTATGGTGTAATAGTCAGTACATTTCACAAAGTGTTTCAGTTTGTCTCGTTGGATAACCAAATCCTCTCCTCCTATATAAATTCTTGCCATCAAGTCGTCTAACAAACAACGGTACGGGTTGCTGAAAGTCAAAAGTTTGTATTTATCGTACACCTCTACGTGGTCATCGGAGTCTATCTGCAAGAGGTTTACAGGGTGATAATATTTAGATTCTTTTATTTTCATCGATACCATTTATAAGCTAATAACGTATTTTTCAAAAGCATTGCTATGGTCATAGGACCTACGCCCCCTGGTACAGGGGTAATGTAACCCGCTTTTTCTTTTACTTCATCGAAAGCTACATCGCCGACAATGCGATAACCTTTATGGGTGCTATCGTCTTTTAGACGTGTAATTCCTACGTCTATCACGGTTACGCCTTCTTTTACCATATCGCCTTTTAGAAATTCTGGAATACCTAATGCCATTACCACAATATCTGCCTGACGTGTAAGCTCAGCAAGGTTAGGGGTATGACTGTGAGTAAGTGTAACGGTAGCGTTGCCTTGTGCTCCCTTTTGGCTGAGCAATATGCTGATAGGGCGACCTACGATGTGTGAGCGTCCTACTACTACCACGTGTTTGCCTTTGGTAGGCACTTTGTAGCGTTTCAGCAACTCCATAATACCGAAAGGTGTAGCAGGAATAAAAGCCTCCATATCCAGTGCCATTCTACCGAAGTTAGCAGGGTGAAAGCCGTCTACATCTTTTGTAGGGTCTATCGCTAAAAGTATTTTCTGCTCGTCGATGTGTTTAGGTAGTGGTAATTGTACTATATAGCCGTCAATTTCAGGATTAGCGTTTAACTTTTCAATTTCTCGCAGTAACGCCTCTTCACTGATGTTAGCAGGAAGTTTTACTAAAGTAGACTCAAAGCCTACTTGTTCGCAAGCTTTCACCTTACTCCCCACGTAGGTAAGACTTGCCCCATCGTCGCCTACCAATACGGCAGCCAAATGTGGTACTTTCCTTCCCTCAGCTTTTAGTTGCTTTACTTCCTCAGCAATTTCTTGTTTGAGGGCTTCTGAAGTCTTTTTTCCGTCTAAGATAGTCATTACTGATTGTGTTTTTAGTGGTTAAAGAGCTTTTTCATCGGTGATGTCAAGCTCTATTTGGTTCAAAAGTTGTTTTACTTGGGCTAATGATTCAAACGAGTCACTAAAAGTAACCGCTGTTTTCGTTCTGTCAATTTCTTTTATTAATGCTTTTATCAAATCAACAGGCACGAGTTCTTCTCCTCCTGATAGGTCAGCGTTGAACCCAATACCCACTGCCATTGTTTCTACTTGCATTCCAAAGCAAATCTCGATAAACTCTTCTAAGGTAGCCGATTTTACAATTCCCTTAGCCCATTCGTCCGCTTTACAAGCTACTGCTTTCTCTTCGTCTTCCCAAAAGAGGGCTACAGGAATAGCTTCTTTGGTTTCCTCAATGTAGAAGGCTTGCGAACCACACATAGCAAACGATTCGTTTACTTCTAAGTAAAACACCTCTTTGTTCTTTACTACTGTTTCAATGAATTCTTGTAACATATTTGTATTTTTCACCTTTTACCTTTTATCTAACCTCTCATTCCCTGCATCATCTGCATCATCTTTCTGCCACCACCACCTTGCATCATTTTCATCATCTTGCTCATTTGCTCGAACTGTTTCATTAGTTGGTTCACCTCTTGAATATCGCGACCGCTACCTTTGGCAATTCGTTTTTTACGGTTTAAATCTATGATAGCAGGCGTATTGCGCTCTTTTGGAGTCATCGAATGGATAATAGCTTCGATGTGCTTGAAAGCGTCGTCTTTGATATCGAGGTCTTTCACTGCTTTGCCTACACCGGGAAGCATACCAAGGAGGTCTTTCATACTACCCATACGCTTAATTTGCTGTATTTGTTCAAGAAAGTCGTCAAATCCAAATTGGTTTTTTGCAATTTTCTTTTGCAATTTGCGCGCTTGCTCTTCGTCAAACTGCTCTTGAGCGCGTTCTACTAATGATACCACGTCGCCCATACCGAGGATACGGTCAGCCATACGGTCGGGATAGAACACATCAATAGCGTCCATTTTCTCGCCGGTACCTACGAATTTGATAGGTTTATTCACTACCGATTTAATAGTGATAGCCGCCCCACCGCGGGTGTCCCCGTCGAGTTTGGTAAGGATAACCCCATCGAAGTTGAGCACATCGTTGAAGGCTTTAGCCGTGTTTACAGCATCTTGCCCCGTCATCGCATCTACTACAAAAAGGGTTTCTTGTGGGTTCAGTGCTTTGTGGATATTCGATATTTCGGTCATCATTTGTTCGTCTACTGCCAACCGACCTGCGGTATCCACAATCACCACGTTCAAGTGGTTTTCTTTGGCGTATTGCACCCCTTTTTTGGCAATATCCACAGGGTTATTATTGCCTTTATCCGAAAAAACAGGTACCCCCACCTGTTCTCCTACAATATGTAATTGGTCTATCGCAGCAGGACGATACACGTCGCACGCTACGAGCAATGGTTTTTTATTTCTTTTATTTTTAAGGTAGTTAGCCAATTTCCCTGAGAAGGTAGTCTTACCAGAACCTTGTAACCCCGACATTAATATAACAGTAGGATTCCCCGATAGGTTCACTCCAGCAGCATCACCTCCCATTAGCTGGGTGAGCTCATCTTTTACAATCTTCACCATTAACTGCCCTGGTTGTAGGGTAGTGAGTACTTGTTGTCCTAAGGCTTTTTCTTTTACGTTGTTGGTGAAATCTTTGGCTATCTTATAATTCACGTCGGCATCAAGCAAAGCGCGACGCACTTCTTTCAGTGTTTCAGCTACGTTTATTTCGGTAATCTTACCGTGCCCCTTTAAGTTATGTAGGGCTTTCTCTAATTTATCACTTAAATTATCAAACATTTTTGTCTATTTTAAAAAGTCGTGCAAAGGTACTGAAAAAAAGTGGAAACTAAAAACTAAACAGCTAAAAAAGTGTATTGATACGCTTAATAAGCTGTTTTTCTATAATATAACTCCTTATTTTATAGAAGTTTAAAAGGCTGTTCTATAATAATCGTACAAGATTCCGTATAAGATTCCTATAAGCTAAGCATATTTTGCCTCCGAGTTTTTTAGAGTTCCTCCATATTTCTCTAATACCTCACCTTACCTTTTCTTTCGCCTCGTAACCTCGTTTTTAACATTTTTTGCGTTGTTGTATTGTATTATTAATCAATCACTTATATACCCTTTCTATACCAATCGTCCAAGATTCGTATAAGCTTCCTATAAGCTTCCTATAAGCTAAGTATACCCTCCTAAGAGCCTTTTCTCTTCAAAATTACTCTCAGTGTGCTTCTGATATTTTTCGTTTCCTTCCGAAAGCTCCACCTCCCTCCGACCAATCAAATAACTATTTTAATCTCTCCCCATCATTTCCTAATTTCCAAATTTGCTAATTCCCTAATTATCCTTATCTTTGCACCCAAAATATGTTTTTAATATGATTCATATTGATTTAAAGATAAAAATTGCAGTTTTAATAGCTATTTTTATCACCTTACAAAGCTGTAGAAAAACTACTCCCACTACTTCTCACCCCAATTCTTCATTAAATGAGGCTGGTAAAGAGGTTTATACTGAGGCTCTTACTATTGCAGTAGATACCTCTGTAACTTCATTCGAAAATCTTACAGTTCTTGATGCTACTTATAAAAAAGGAATACAGTCCGAAACCCATAGTTATTATACAGAAAATGGAGGAAAAACTCGTTGGCTCTTCGAAGATATCCCTTCTCACATCTTTTCGCAATATATAGAAGCTTTAAAATGTATTGAAGAAGATGGTCTAAACCCCGAAACTTATAGGCGTTCTGCTTTGAAAAAAGTGGTAGATAGTGCCTATAAATATAAACTCCCTAATGATTATAAGGCTTATTTAGATAAACAAATTACCGCCTCTTTTTTGCTTTTTGCCAAGCACCTTACCTCTGGTCGCTTTTCTAAAAGAGCCTATGGAAAACATACGTGGATAAAACCAAAATATAAATATCGGAATATTGATATGCTCTTACATTTGGGAGATAACGATGATTTAGAAGCAAAATTAGCAAGTCTTTATCCCAAAGGAGAACAGTATAGACGAATGAAATATAAGTATATACAACTCAAAAATCAGCCTCTTGACACTATCCGTATCATTAAATTTTCAGACCCTAAAAACTTTGTTTACGGATATACCGATCCTGAGGTTGAGAGCTTGCGCAATGCCTTAGCTAAAAAAGGCTTTGGGTCAGTTCCCAAAATCGACCCTCAGGAAGTAGATAGTACCCTTATATGGGCATTGAAAAGATTTCAGCGCAGTAATGGGCTTATTCCCGATGGTTCCTTAGGTATCCAAACACTCAATCGTCTGAATATGAATAAAGCACGCCAGCGCGATTTACTTAGGCTCAATATGGAGCGTATGCGTGTTTTCAATAATGATTTAGGTGATGATTATATAATTGTGAATATCCCTGATTATAAACTTTTTTTATATCATAAAGACTCGTTAATATATCAAACCAAAGTAGTGGTGGGGCGAGCTCAAAGCTCAACTCCCATTTTCACCGATTCTATCCGTTCAATAGAATTTCGCCCTACGTGGTCTGTGCCTCAGAGTATTATTAGAAAAGAAATGATTCCTCAAATGCTATTGCAAGAAGACCCCGAAAGATACAAAAATAGAGGTTATACTATGTATGAAAATGGCAAGGTGATAGACCCCTTAGAAGTAGATTGGACGAATCCATTAGTGCATAAACGTGCTTTTTATTTTGTAGAAGCTCCCTCCGAGCGCAACTCATTGGGCTTAGTGAAGTTCCTGCTCAATAATAATATGAGTATATATTTGCACGATACACCATCGAAGTATTTGTTCGAACGTGAGCAACGTGCACTTAGTCACGGCTGTGTACGCGTGCAAAATCCTTCGCAATTAGCCTATTATCTACTGAAGAATGAAGGTGATGGAAAGTCTTGGACAGAAGAGAAGGTCAAAGACTTTATGAACAATAATAAGCGCAATCAGTATCGTGTAAAACTCAATACAAAATATATGATTAATATTCTGTACTACACCATATCGGTAGATAAGAAAGGCGAAGCAACTATAAAGAATGATATCTACGATCTTGATAACGAACAGTTGAAAGATATAAAGCGGTTTGAAAGCTAACTTTCAAACCGCTTTTTTTATTTGTCACTTATTTTATAATGCCCTTTATTTTAAAGCTTTTCTTATTTCTTCTTTTAAACTATCCGAAGCCTCTACCAAAGGCAAACGCACATAGGGCTCACATAAGCCTTGAGCAGCCAAAATAGCTTTAATTCCTGTGGGGTTCCCTTCTTTAAAGGCTAAAGCCATCATAGGTAACAATTCGTATTGCAAAGCATTGGCTTTAGAAGTATTACCATTTAACCCTAACCGTACCATCTCAGAAAATTCTTTAGGGAAAGCAATCCCAATCACCGAAATTGCTCCACTACCACCCATATATACTGAAGGAAGGGTTGTAGTATCATCTCCTGATAAGAAAGTGAAATGTTTAGGCATATCTTTTAAGATATTCATATCTAACACTAAATTGCCAGAAGCTTCTTTTACAGCTATAATATTCTTAAAGTCATTAGCCAATCGTAATATGGTTTCAGCGGTCATACATACCCCTGTGCGCCCAGGTACATTATATAAAATAATAGGTAAAGGACTCTCTTTGGCTATCGCTGCAAAGTGTGCATATAAACCATTTTGCGAAGGTTTATTGTAATAAGGCGTTACAGATAGAATCGCATCAAAAGAGGTTAAATCCGTACTCTTGATTTCCTCAATAACACTTTGGGTATTATTGCCCCCAATACCTAATACTAAGGGTAAATGCTTTTTATTAGCCTTGATAATAGTCTCTCGTACAAGAGCCTTTTCTTCCTTACTGAGAGTAGGAGCTTCGCTGGTAGTTCCCAAAACTACAATGAAATCTACTCCACCATCAGTTACATATTCTACTATACGGGTAAGAGCCTTAGTATCCACCCGCTTCTCAGCTGTGAAGGGTGTGATAAGAGCCACACCAGTTCCTCTTAGTTGTTTTGTCATAATTTTTTTTATTTGCGAATAATGGTTTCTAATATTTTTTTTAATTCATTAGCAAAAACCTTTTCATCAGCAGGAGAACAAGCTATCACAATATCGTTGTACTGTAGTCCTATTCCTTCAAAACCAGCTCTTAATTTAGCTTTGATAGACGAAGACAATAGTAACAATGGCAATTTAGGCTCACTAAAATAATTAATGAGCAAGTCATACTCTTGTTCAGCTAATCTATCGGCGTGGTAATTCCTAATCTTTCCTTGCCAATTAATTTCCTTATCAATCAGAAAAGGAGTTCCATTAGCGTGAGTTTCTTCTGATTCACGCTTATATCCTAAGACAATATAGTTCTCAGGGCGAATGGAATAGTATTTTATAAGCTCCAATAAGGGGTCTACATTCTTCACTACATCCATATCCACAATACAACCAACTTTTGCTAAGTTGTTGTCTAACATTTTGTTATAACTTTCTAAGGCTTTAAAATTCTTCCGAATTTTATTTTTTATGTTATAATTTTTTACGATGTCCAAAATATATTGTAATTTTGCGTGTGATTGCAAAGGTAAAAATAATTTTTAAAATAGAAATATATTTATGAAAAAGTTTGATGTAATGAAGCATTATTTTTTTGTATTGCTTGTAACAATAGGATTTTTAGCCTCTTGCTCTTCGTCTAAAACGCAGCTTACAAGAGTAAAAGCTATAAACATTCCTATTACCGATACTATTTCACAAAAAGCTGAAATAGAAAACTTTATCACACCATATCGCGAACACATATCCTCTGAGATGTCTACCGTCTTAGCTCAAAACCCAGCCGATTTGGTGAAAGATAGAAAAGAAAAAGCATTAAATACCGCTATTGGTAATTTTATGGCTGATGCTACCTTCGAAATTGTAAATCCTCTTTACAAAAAACGTACAGGTAAGGATATCGACTTTGTAATGCTCAATTGGGGAGGTATTCGTTCCGATTTGCCCAAAGGTGATGTTACAGTAGGTTCAGTTTATGATATAATGCCTTTTGAGAATAAAGTAGTAGTACTTACAATGTCAGGAGAGAAAGTACAAGAGCTTCTTAACTATTTGATTAAAGAGCGAAAACCTCACCCTCTGTCAAAGCAAATAGATTTGCAAATCACCAAAGATGGTAAGGTGGTTCACTTCAATATCAATGGGAAACCTTTCGATTCTAAAGCTACTTATATAGTTGCTACTTCCGATTATTTAATGAATGGGGGAGATGCGATGTACTTCTTCGAAAATTCTTTAAAAGTAGATGAAACAGATTATAAACTTCGCAATGTACTGATTGACTATTTCAAAAAAATAGATGTATTAGACGCTAAAAAAGATAACCGATTTGAATATAAACTATAATACGATTATGAAAAGACGTACTTTTATTAAAAACATAGGAGCTTCATCTTTGCTAATGGGGGTAGGAGGTCTATCGCTATCAATGAAGCCAAGCAATGCAAAACAAATTACTATTTTGCATACGAACGACGTACACAGTCACATCGACCCTTTCCCTATTACTGACCCTCATAACCCTAATAAAGGAGGAATAGCACGTAGGGCATATCTCATCGACCAAGTACGTAAAGAAAATCCTCATACCTTGCTTTTCGATGCAGGAGATATTTTTCAAGGCACTCCTTATTTTAATTTCTATGGAGGTGAGTTAGAGTTTAAGCTAATGTCAATGCTTAAATACGACGCTGCTACCTTAGGGAATCACGATTTTGACAATGGGGTAGAGGGGCTTTTTGCACAGCTTCCTCACGCCAAGTTTGATTTTATCATTTCTAATTACGATGTAAGTAAAACGCTCCTCAATGGGTATACAAAACCCTATAAAATTTATATGGTAGATGGTATTAAAATAGGAGTTTTTGGTCTGGGCGTTGAATTGGAAGGTTTGGTAAATAAAAAACAATACGGCGAAACAGTTTATCTGAACCCTATAGAGATAGCACAAGATATGGAACGCAAACTTCATAATGAAGAACATTGTGACTTAATTCTCTGTCTGTCTCACTTAGGATATGATTACAAAAATAGCCCTAAGGTCTCCGATTTAAAAGTAGCTGCTCAAACCTCTTATATTGATTTAATTATAGGAGGTCATACACATACTTTTTTACCTCATCCTACTTTGGTTACAAATAAAAGAGGAAAAACTACTTTGGTAAATCAAGTAGGTTGTTATGGTATTAATTTGGGAAGAATAGACTTCTTTTTTGAGGAAGGTAGCCTTGTTAAAAACAAAGCAGTGACTATTGAAGTATAGGTTGTTATAAATTATTTTGTAAAAAAGTACTCGTTTTTTTTGTATATTTAAAAAACTTATGTACTTTTGCAACCGAATTAAAAAGGAGCCTGAGTGGCGGAATTGGTAGACGCGCACGACTCAAACTCGTGTTCTTCGGAGTGAGGGTTCGATTCCCTCCTCAGGTACAATAAAAGGAGCTACATTATTGTAGCTCCTTTTTGTTTTTTAATATAAAGTAGTTTTGAGAACTATTTATTTTTTAGGTTTTACTTCGGTTCTCACTTCTTCTGTTAGGTACCTCTTTTGTCTTTTTACCTTCCTTAGCGAGGTAAGTAGGGAGGTTAAGCCTGTCATATTGAAGAGGTCGTTAAGAGAGGGGTACAGTCTTCATCATTCCTTATACAAAATTGGCAGTAGAGATCTTGCCGTCTTCGCCTTTGCGAGAATTCCATACCGTAATTTAGTCAATTCTGATGTTCTTAACAGCTTTCACTTCTATTATTTTAACCAATTCAAGCAACTTCTCGGTGAGGAGTAATTGGAACGTTTTGGTAGGGGCACTACCGGTAGCCTCCATCACATCTTTGTAACCTTCCGCATAGGCATAATCCTAAATCACAAACCATACAAAGACACCGTCACCGTAGATATATTTGGCAGAAGAACCACCGGTTTTACCGTAGATTAAGAGGATCTTATCAGACGGACAATGTTTGTAGCGCGCCACCAGCGATGAGATAGTAACGAAGAGCAGAACCACTAAAATGACGATGAGACCAATAGGTGAAGTAAATGTTCCCTTTATTTATAAATTAGTAATTGATGATTAGCAATTGAAAATTAACCCCGAACTTTCTAAGGAAACAAGCTACAAAAGCGTTGTATATTACAAGCACAAAAATAGTAAATAAGTTAGGATTTACCAAATTTTCTGAAAGCTTGTATTGTTTGATAGATACCATAGGCAACAAAAATACGACCAATAAAAAGAAATACATATTGCCAGTTAGTAGGTTTTTCGCCAAATAACTCTATATATCTCCAATCGGTTATGTTGAGTATATCAACCAAACCTCTTAAAAAGTTTCCTACTCCTTCTGATGTTAAAGAAAGTTCTAAACTACATGAAATAGGTAGTAAAATAAGAAAATAAGTAATTAGTGCTACAAATATAGTAAAATTAACACCAGCGACCCAATTTCCTCCAAATTCATTTGAGTTCTTATTAAACCATAATAGAAGTCTTTCTCTTCTAATAAATAAGACTATTAAAAATATAGCTATAAAAGGTGAAAGATAGAGTATAATATATTCATAATCATTCCTTAACAGTGAACTTACCTTTTCTATAAATATACAAATATAATCACTACTTGTATTCTTTTTAGGCACAACATTATATATTGGCACAAATAATAAAAGCATTGACGCAAAAAGTACAATAAGAGAAATATAATTATTTTGCTTAATAGTATTCTTAATATCCTTCTTTTTTGGATAAAGTAGTAATGCAACATAAAGAAATGCTTCTAAAAAAAGAATCCAAAAGTATGTATGAGACTGACAATAAACAAATAGTAGATATATTATAAAGTTACTTACAATAATTGGGACATCATATTTCCTACCGTATTTTTCCCTTATACTTGATAATTTAGCAATAGGATAGAAGATTATTTTTTCAATAGGTATAATTTTATTTATAGGCTTTTTATCCTCTGTGCGTTTCTCTTCCAAGTAAATACTCATTTCTTTTTCATAAAACCTAAGTTCTTCAACTATATTGTTTTGTTTATAAAAATTATTCTTAATAATGCGATAAGTCTCACGAAGTTGTTTATAAACAGAAGGAGTTGCTTCTTTTTTATGCTTAGCAAAATCATCTATGTACTTTGTAGACTTAGAAATGCTTTCATCTTGTATGTATATATTCCAAAAATTGAGATTACAATTAAAGTTAGCACGTGAAATATCCAAACCTTTTTCAAATTTAGCACTTTCAAAGTTGATATAGCTATTTTTATCTACTTTATTGTAAATAAATTGCGTTTCTCCTTTAAAAGTAGTGTTTGAAAAAATAGCTCTGTCTAAAAAATCAGTAGTATGAAACTGTTGGTCATCTTCAAATTTTACTAAATAGAAATCTGCTAACCCTTTAAATGATGTATTAAAGAAATCTACATTATTATTAAATACTGTCTCGTGAAATCTTACATTTTTTTGAAAATCTGTGTTGTTAAATGTAACAGCATCAAACACAACTCTTGAAAAATCAATCTCTTTTTTTTGCTTCTCTTCTATATTATCTTTTTGACTATTTTTAAATTTCACATTAGAAAAATTAATCTTTCCCTTTAGAATAGCTTCTTTAAAATAGACATTTTCTTCAAATATTGTATCTGAAAAACTTATATTTGACCTTACATTAATATTCTCACAAAAAACATCTCCATAAAAATGACTCTGCCAAAAATTATTATCAACACCTTCAAATCTTGATTCAGAAAAAACTGCTGTTGAGTAAAAAAATGTTCCCCAAAAATTAGTATTATTTTTGAAAATACAATTAATAAAACCAATACTTTTTTTTAAGATACTTTTCCCAAAAATTACTCCTTCTCTAAAAGTACAATTAATAAAACTCACATCATCTTCAAAAGAATAAAACTTAAAAGCCACCTCTTTATTAAAAGTTATACTATTGAATATTATATGAGAATTCCAATTACCTCCATTATTATATGACAAATAATCATCTACAATAATTTTGTGGTTTTTAGAATTAAAATGACTGATAATCTTAGATATTACATCTATTGGATCAATAGGAAGGTTTGAAAAATTTCCTATCAAAATCTCTGTTTTATTTGTATTAGGGTCATATTTTTGTTTCTTTATATATTGTTTAAGCTCCTCTTTCATAATTCCATAGGTTTTATCGTTGCTTTTTCAATTCTTTAGCACGTTGTTTTAAGTCTTTTTCAGTAAAGTAGTAAACAGTAACTTTATTGCTAAAATATTCCTCTCTTAGGTAGTAATAGGTATTAGTTTTAAGGTCTTTTACAAGGTAATGAGTACTATGGTTATCAGGGAAGCCTTTGAGGATTTCATAAGTAGTGAGATGGAATAGTTTGCGTACGAATTTACCAATGCGCTCATCTTTAGGAATATCACTTTTCAGTTGGAAAGAAGGATTAGGCGATTTACCTCGTTTATCATAAATTTTGATAAAGCGCAGTAAAGTGGCTACGTCATTTAGTTTCTGTTTGTCGGTAGCAAAATTACCAGTACTTTTAATGAGGTAGTATTCATCGTTGGAGATTTTGTGGAGATAATAACTACCGAGATTAAGATTGAGCTCTATAGGAATACTATCACATTCCACTCCTCGTTTTTCCATTCTTTCTACCTGAATAGATAAATACTTGCCTACCGTTTGATAAGTCCCTATGGTAGGAGAAGAGCAGGTATTACCACATTCGGCTACTAACCAAGAGGAGAAAGTACCATCTGAATTGAAGAGAATACGGTCGCCAAAAGTATATTTACTCTCAGGCGTTTTTAGGAAATAGACATCGGTCACGTCAGGGAACTCCCCTAAAAAATTATCAATGCGCCATTCTTTGCCTATAAAATCTTGAGCGTGAATAACACTGATTAGCAGTAGTCCAATAGTAGTAAAAAGTGTTTTCATTTTTTAAATTGTACAAAAATACCTCCCGCAAGCCATAAAAGCAATAAAATACACCCTACAAGACTTAATCTACTACCTGTTTTTACTACTTCGGGTTCAAAAGCAAAGCGTATCTCGTGTTTTCCTGCGGGTACAGACATTCCTCGTAAAGTGTAATCTACACGATAGATAGGCGCCTCTTTGCCATCGATAGTCGCTTTCCATCCGTGAGGGTAGTACATCTCCGAGAAAACCGCAAAGCCCTCGTGAGAATTGTTACTTTCATAAGTTAATTCATCAGGGCGCATATGTTTTAGTGCAATCGTAGCCGTGCTATCCACAGTGTATTGTGGTGGAAGGTTTGTTTTCAAATCTTTGAGCGTTGCTAAAGCCTCTTCGGAAGGGTGAAACTCTTTTAAAGCTTTCATCACCTCATCATCACTGTTTTTTAAGCTAAGTTGCTTTACAAACCACGCATTACCTAAGGCATCTTCGTTGTGCATTGGTTGTATTTCTCCTTCTTGGTTGCGCAAAAGTATATATTTCACATTCAGCATATTGAGCACTTCCATATTTCCTTTGGCTATTTGGTAATCGAAGAGCTCCTGCAAGCGCTTGGGTTTCGCTGCGTGGTAGCCTCCAATCGAATGGTGAAAAAACGAAGTACGTGCACCATTGATACCCACTTGAGGTTCGTATACGCGATAATAGCTCTTGTCTTGAAGAATCGCCATATCAGCAGGAGTTGCCTCAAAAGGATTTTCTATTAGGTATTTATCTACAAAATTATCTTTGTTTACATAGCGTTTGGCTACTCCTCCCAAATCAAAGAAAAGCAATGCTAAGAGTGCTATTTGCATTCCCCTAAGAGGAATTTTGTTGTACTGATAAAGTACCAAAGCCAAAGCCGTGAGCAGTATAAGTACGGTGCTTCTTAGCAAATCAGCAGTGTAAATACTTTTGCGGTCTTCCACTATCATTTGCACAATCTCTCTGTTGCCGTAATACACATCGTTTGCGCTTTGGAAATCAAAGAATCCTTTTCCTAAGAAAAGCAATAACATTACCCCCAAACAAATATAAAGACTGTAAAGTAAGTATTTTTTGCGCTCCTCTTCAGGTGTTTTTAAGAACTGTTGTAACCCTACTATCGCCAATATAGGCACGCAGAGTTCTAAAATTACTTGTATAGATGATACCGCTCTAAATTTATTGTATAACGGAAAGTAGTCTATCATAAAATCAGTAAGCAGTCCGAAGTTCTTGCCCCACGAAAGTACGAGTGCCATTACTGAGCCCGTTAAAAGCCACCATTTAATTCTTCCTTTTACTACAAAAAGTGCTAAGACAAATAGGAAGAACACCACAGCTCCTATATAGGCAGGAGCAGCCACAATAGGCTGGTCGCCCCAGTAAGTGGGTAAACGTTGTGTTTCTTGTAATGCCTGCATAGGGGGTACCCCCAGTTGTACCAAATACTGATACGTCTTAGAGTTTTCTCCTAAGTTTTCGTGGTTAGAACCTCCAAAAAGACGAGGCACGATAAGGTTTAGTGATTCACTGATGCCATAACTGTATTCGGTGATATATTCTTTTGGTAGACCGCTGTTCTGCTCTTTCGGAGTCCCATCAGGAGCAATAGTAAGTGTCGATTTACTACGGGTGCTCCAATCGGCGTATTCGCGAGTCGTGAGCAGTAAAGTAGCATTTGCCAGTACACTCACCACTAAAGCCCCAAGTAGTACCGCCATAGCTTTTGCAAAATCTTTGAGTTGTTTCTCTTTGATAGCTTTATAAAGGAAGCCTACGCCTAAGAGCAACACCAATAAAAGCAGGTAATACGTCATTTGGAAGTGATTAGCGCAGATTTCTAACGCCAGTGCTACTGCTGTGAGTAATCCTCCCCAAAGGTATTTCCGCTGAAATACCAATAAGATACCCGCTAATAAAGGAGCAAAATAAGCAATGGCGTGCGCTTTGGCATTATGCCCTGCCCCTAAAATAATAATCAAGTAAGTAGAAAGACCAAAGGCAATAGCCCCCAAGAAAGCATTCTTGTAATCCACTTTTAACACCAAAAGTAGGACGTAAAAGCCTATAAAGTACAAGAAGAGATAATCGGCAGGACGAGGTAAAAAGCGCAACGTTCTGTCTAGCTGCTTTACAAAATCATTAGGATATTGTGCCCCTAACTGATAGGTAGGCATACCACCAAAAGCGCTGTTTGTCCAATATGTCTCTTTGTTTTCTGTTTGACGGTAATCATTCCGCTCCTTCGCCATACCGGTATACTGAACAATATCGCTTTGGAAGATACCTTTTCCCTGTAATACAGGATAAAAGAAAGCAAGTGCTATTACAGCAAATAGCGCTATTACTACAACGTGAGGGACTATTTTTTTCATTTGGTTATTTTTTACCTTTTATCTCTTACTTAAATCAAACTTCCTCATAATCTATGTATTCACCCACTTGCTTAGTAGCTTCAGGGTTTTTAGAATGAGAATTCTTATTTATAATAGTTTGTTTGCCTTCCTTCTCTTCTGAGCGATTTCGCCCATAAGCATTTTGTTGGTACTGATTTTGGGTACGCTCGAATTCTTTTTGCATTCTTTCACTTACCTTGTTTATGAAAAAACGCATCATATAAGGAGCTAATATTCTCAGGAGGATTCTCAGTCCCCAAAACACTAATATGATAATAAGGATAGTCTGTATAAATGCTGAAAAAGAAGCTTCTGACATCATTTTATTTTTAGTTTTGGTGCAAAGGTATAAAATAATTATGAACTAACAAATTTGTAAAATTTACTAATCTACTCCACTTTTACCTTATTTTTGTCTTTACCTTTGCATTGCTAAGCTCCCTCTCCTTAGGAGAGTTTCTCAACAACTACCGAGTAAGTGCGTGTTAAGAGGATTTTATCTTTCTCTTACTTTCGCCTCGTAACCCTGTTTTTAACATTTTTGGCATTGTTGTATTATAGTATGAATCAACTACTTATATACCCTTTCTATACCAATCGTCCAAGATTCGTATAAGCTTCCTATAAGCTTCCTATAAGCTAACCATACCCAATTTACCTCTTATCTTATACTCTTCACCTAATTTTCTCCTTTCGAATCCTTCTGATATATTTCGAAAAAAAGATGGAGTTATTTTTGATGAAAAAACAAAGCACAATGAAAATTTATATAAATTCTTACCTCTAACCTAACTTATTTTTGAAAATCAATAGGTCCACTTCAATCCTACCAGATAAGTTCTCCCCGGAGAAATACTGGAATAGAAACTCGTGGTTTTAGTTACATAATCGAAAAGATTGTCAATACCTGCTGTGAAGGTGAGGTGGTAGGGAAGTTTAGAGAATAGTTGCAAATGCCATATACTATAAGGTTCATAATAGGTATAGAGCTCATTGTTATTACTATCGGTATCGTGAATGCGGGTAGCACTTACGTATTTGCCACTCAACACAACGTTAGGAATATAGAGGGCATCACGCTTAGGAATGTATTCAGCTTTTACAGTAAAGGTATGTGGGCGGTTTTCACCTGTGCTATTGCTAATGTAGTAGTACGCATACGAACCTTTAAAGCGGAAAGCTTTTGTAGGGTGATAAGTCGCCGATATCTCAGAGCTTACAATCTCAGTATTGCCATTAAAATTTACATAACGAATAGTATCGCTGGCAGCCGTCCAGCGGAAGGCTATTTTATCTCTTACCGACGAGAGTTGCGTCATCGCAGTAATATTCACCTTCTTGCTGTCGAAATCTACTGAAAGGTTAAGGTTATTACTGGTTTCGGGTTTAAGGTCTTTGTTACCCATTATTTGGAAGCCACCCCCCCAAGGGTGAAACCAATTAGTGTAGAGTTCTTTCAAGGTAGGCGACCGGAAACCTGTGGAAAAACCTCCTCTAAAAGTAAACTGCTCTACCTTAAACATCCCTGACAAGCGATAGGTAAAGTGTTCTTTAAAAAGTGAATGATAATCTATACGTGCCCCAGTTACCAAGGTGAAGGCAGAAGAAAGTGTCCATTCTTGTTGGGTGAAAGCGGTGTAGTTTTGTGCGTTTTCTTTGGCTTCAGTACCCGTATTATCAAAACGAAAACTGAGTAGTTCATCTGAAAATATTTCTGCTCCTGCTACTAACGAATGTTTTTCCCATAGCGATTGGTTGTATTGCATTCCTGCACGCCATATGGTGTTTTCATAGTTCTTTTCTTTTTCTTTTAATAACGGAAAGTAGTTAAACTTGTCGTAACGGTCAAAAGCTCCTGATAGACTTAATTTTTTGCTCTCAGTGAGTGCAATGTTAGATTTAGCCGATAAAGTGTAGTTATAGTATCTATCACGTAGTTTCCTTGAAGATTCTGTCCCTTGATTGCGTTCGCTGAAGTAGTAGTTAGGCGTAAGGGCAAGGTCTATTTTAGGTGATAAGTTGAAAGTAAGTTTAGGGGTAACCCCATAAGTAGTAAACCCCGCAATATTGAGTTCTCCTTTTTCAGAGGTAACAGCTGTACCATTCTTATAAACTGTTAATGGTTCGCTGTCTTCCAAAACATAAGGTTCGCGGAAATTGTAAAAAGATGTCAGGCGGATACTACCCCATTTCTGCTTGCTCCCCACGCCTACATTCGCTTTATGACTTTTGATGCTCTCGTACTGATAACTCGCGTTACCTTCAAAAGGTTTCTTAGCATTTTTGGTAATAATATTAATTACCCCTCCTAGCGCATTCGAGCCATAAAGAGAAGAAGAAGCCCCTTTGATGATTTCAATACGTTCAATATTATCCAAGTCAATGCGATTATAGTCAATATTGTCAAAAGTTTCTCCTGCCATACGCTCTCCGTCCATTAAAAAGAGCACATATTTACCTCCAAATCCCATCATATTAATATTGGGCATACCTCCATCGTAAGTAAAGTTGATACCTGCAAATTCCGTTTCTAAAAACGATTGAAAGTCGGTAGCTTGCGATTTGCGAATATCTTCGGCGGTAACTACTTGCACAGTGATAGGTACGTTTTTTAAGTTCTTTTGAGCGCGTGTAGCTGTTACAATTATTTCATTGAGTTTTATAGGTTCATCTTCCTTTTTGTCGTTTTGAGCAAGAGTAGATAGCGAGTAGAATAATGAAATAAAAGCAGTGATAAAAATCTTTCGCATATTGATAATTTAATTTATAAGAAAGAGGCTGCTCGCTTATAGCTGAACAACCTCTTGAAGCTATTTTAAATATTATTAAAAATTACTATCCTCACTTAACTGATATTGAAAAGTAAGGTATACAGCTTTTGCTTTGTCATTATAACAATCGGTTAGTTGGAATTTTACAAATTTACCATTGGCTCTTTTGAGAATATATACCCATTTAGTAGGGCGGTATACGCTAGGGTATTTATCAGCCCCCATATTTTCAGGAGCAATGTGTATAATTCCTTCGGTAACTCCAAAACCTCCTGTCATAGGTTTAGAAAGAGAGCAGGTAACTGTTTGTGTATTTGGATACCCTAATAATACTTGCGTAACATTATCAGCATAGTATCCTTCTACAGGAGCTTTACTGATAGAAAAGAAATCCTGACTATGAGTATTTAAAGCTGCAGCTTGTCCACTTCCTGATTCGCCTCCATTAAGTTTTACCAAAAAACTATTAAAAGCTATATCCCAGTCTAAACTAGTAGTGGTAGGGGTAGCTGTAGTAGCTGTAGCTACCCCTGTTTCAAAAGAAAATGTAACCCATTTATTATTTACATCTAAGTTAGTTACTTTTTTTACATTAGGAGGTAATTGAGGTGAGTTATCATTGTCCTTACTGCAAGAAGCAAAAGTAAGGGCTATAGCCAAAACTGATAGTAATAATCTAACTTTCATAATCTTTATTATTTACTTTGAGTGTCACTCAACTGATATTTAAGTTTAGGGTAATTAGGTGCTTTTTTGCTGTTTACTTCCTTATAAAAATCAGTTACTTGCACTTTAGCGTATTTACCATCAGCTGTTTTGATAATGTATACCCATTCATTAGGAGCGTAAACATCTCCCCATTTGTTTATATTGCTAGGACTGATGTTTATAGTACCTGTAGTAGAGCCAAAACCTCCTGTAAGTACTGGTGAAACGTTTACTTTAGTAGAGCTGTTTCTACCAGTAAAAGTTACTTCTTTGTCTTTTTCAAAACCTACCACTACAGTTTCTTTTACAGCATCAAAATCTTTTGATTCTGTTTTAAGAGCTTCTCCTTTTCCTTTACCATTCACACCACCATTGAGCTTTACATAATAACCTTTGAAAGCTATATCCCAATTAGTGTCATTTTCAGGGGTAGTGGTGCTTACTACAGCTCCTGTTGCCAATGAAAAGTATTGCCAATCGGCAGTAGCATCTAATTGTACTTCTGCAACTGCTTTGGTAAAAGTAAGGCTTACTTTTTCTATAGGAGCTTGTGAGGTAAGAGTATCATATTTAAAAGTAAGATAACCTGATTCACCCTTGGCGTTAGTATACTCAGTAATTTGCAATTTTACATACTGCCCTTTTACTGTTTTTACTACATATACATATTTGGTAAGTGTAATATGAGGAGTATTGCTTCCTGGTGTAGGAGGATTATAGTTATAGAAACCTTTAGGGTCAGGGCTTTGTACTGTACCTGTAATGGCAGGATTAACTGAGATAGTTGTAGTAGTAGGAGTTGTTTGTCCTGGTTGTGGACGCCCATAAGAAGTTACTAATATGTCTTTCTCATATCCTATGCCAGGGTATTGAGTAACAGTAGCAAAATCTTTACTTCCTGTATTTGCTACTTCCACGCCTCCAATACCTGAAGTACCACCATTAGTTTTTACGTTATAACGATTGAAAGCGATATCCCAATTATCACTTGTGCGAGGATTGGTTACCTCTACTTGTTTCCCTTCTGAAAAAGAAAAATACACCCACTCTGTTTGTGAAGAAACATTTAATTCTTTAACTTCTTTAGCAGTAGAAGGTATAGGGGTCGGATTGTCGTCTTTACTACAAGAAGTAGTAAGCACCGTCATTCCTGCGATAAGCGCAGGAGCTAAAAATTTTAATCTCATAATATTGTTTGTATTTTGATTTGACGGCGCAAAGATACTACTTATTTAGAATTATACAAAACAATATGGTATTTTATTTTGAAAAATTCAATATAAGCAAACTTTTCTTCAATAAAAACTTATCAATATTCTCTTTTTGTGAGTGTGTAATTTGCGGAAGGAGTGATAGTATAATCTAAAAAAACATCAGTAGCATTTCTCAAAGCATAAAAGTTATTTTCAGGAGGGAAGTAGGAGAGTCCTATTTTGAGTGTATCCCCTCTGCATTCACTCAAAAAACGGTCGTAATAGCCACCACCATAGCCTATCCGATTGCCATATTTATCATAGGAAAGAAGAGGAACGAATACTACATCTATGGTTTTGGGAGTTATAATAACACCTTGTTTAGGTTCGGGAATACCCCAAGCGTTATTAATGAGCTGAGTATCTTTGGTGAGAAGAATAGAGGACAGCGTGCGAGTATTGTTATCCATTTTAGGGACTACTATTTGCTTATTCTTATCGCGTAGTATGTTCAATATATAATTTGTGTTTATTTCGGCTAATCGTTCTATGGGGAGGAATATATGGTAAGTGTGATACTCCCATAAAGAATTAGGAAAAAGAAGTAACCTTTCAGCTATTTGTTGGCTGAGGAGGTCTCGCTCCTCAGCTGATAGGGCATTGCGTTTTTGCTTATAGAGTGTCCTGAGTTCTTTTTTGTCATACTACAATAAGAGTTTGTTCAGTTCGCTACTATCACCATTGAAAATATTAAAATCTATTTTGACTTTTGCTCCCGCAGTAATACCATTTTCAGTGAATTGCCATAACTGCCAAGAAAAAACAGAGGTAGGGACTGACACATTATTATAATTGGCTATCCATAATGGGTATTGCTTGAATGTGGGATACAAATAATCTTCGTAAAAACTGATGTAAGTATAGATAATGGGTTTGCGTTTGTAGTGTTTTTCAACAATATCTAACCACGTTTGTACATCTTTAATAAACTGTTCTTTGGATTTCTTTTTAGGTAATTGTTCTATATCTAAAATAGGTAAGAAATCTCCTTTTTCCAACCGAGCATTCTTCAGATAGGAGTTTGCTTGTAGCTTAGGGTCTTCTTCTGGGCGATAGTAATGGTAAGCTCCTCTGATAAGTTGGTGTTTTTTAGCTTCTGAAAAAAAGTGTGCAAAGTTTTTATCGGTTCCATCGTTCCCCATTGTTGCTCTAAAAATGGCAAATTGAATAGGGTATTTTGCAATTTTATTTCGGATGTAAAGGCTATCCCATTCTATTTCTTCGCGTTCTTGATAGTGCGAAAGGTCGATACCGAAGACTTTATCGTAGTAGAGGCTTACGATATGTTCAATACGATTGCTTTCGTAGGTAGAGTTTATTTTACGGGCTGTAATTTTGTTTAGTATTTTTTGGTAAATGGCAGGATAATAGGTTCTGATATAGAAAACGCTACCTACTCCCAACAACAAAATGCATAGGAGGCTTATAGTAAAAAAGTTCCCAAATAGAGATTTCTTTTTTGCAGATATACGAGACTTACTTCTTTGTAGCTTTTTCTTTTTCATTTTGCAAATATACATTAAAAATCTGAATTACGTATAAATCTTTAAAAATATTAATTAGCGAATTAGCCGATTAGCAGATGTGAAAATTAGCAAATGATGGGGAGAGATTAAAATAGTTATTTGATTGGTCGGAGGGAGATGGCGTTTTCGGAAGAAAACAAAAAATATCAGAAGCGTAATGAGAGTAATTTTTAAGAAAAAAGGCTATTAGGTGAGTGTGCTTAGCTTATAGAAAGCCTTGTTTAATGATTAATGATTAATGGTTAATGGTTAATGGTTAATGGTTAATGGTTAATGGTTAATGGTTAATGGTTAATGGTTAATTAGGTGGGGGCTTATACAGAACTTATAGGAAGCTTATAAGATAAACGAATAATGAGTGGGTCTACAGTGGGTCTACAGTGGGTCTACAGTGGCTCTACAGTGGGTCTACAACGAACGAAAGACGAAGGAAAGACGAAGAATGAACGAACAAAAGACGAAGAATGAACGAAGAAATAGTGCTCTCAAAGTGAAGGTAAAGTGAAGCTAAAGAAATGCTGTTTTGAGCGTTTTGCCTAATAAAAGTGAGGCTTAGGGGAAGAATGGGTCGATAGTTTTGGTAACTAAACTATTTTCTATTAGGAATTGGTTTTCAGGTGAAGCCAATTCTTTGTTTTTGATATCACATATCAAATCGTCGGATTGGGCGATGAGGGCGTATAGATAATCGGTGATAGAATGAACTAAGCAGGTGATAGGCAGTTGGGCAAGAGCGCGCAAGCTACGGAGCATTGCAATGATTTCAAAACCATTGTGAGCACTATCCACTAAAATACGCAGTTTGTCGTTAGGAGTAAGAATGTGGATAAAAGTTTCTCTAATGGTGTTTTCTAAAAGAAGAGATGCAGGGATATAGAGGTATTGAGCTTCTTTTACCGATAAGGCTTGGGGCAAAGTATCAATAGCAGTTATTACCAATGATTTGCAAGATGCTTTGCTTTGTGTAAAATTCTTGATGTTCTGATAGAGTATTTCAGTGGGTTCGCTACGCGAAATGCTTTCTTCTTCCATAGCCACGATGCGCAAAGAGGGCATTCCTTCTAAATACCCCATTGCGCGATACCCGCGTTCATAAGGCGGCAAACCAGCCATAGTTTCATTGTTTTTGCTCATACATTTCTTGTTTTACTCTTTTTTCAAAGGGTTCCCAGAGGCGTTTGGGTGTTAATGAGTCGGCGGTGTGATTTTTGGTAAAAGGATAGAAATCCCATTCTTTACGTGGATAAACTTCAACGGTACTATTTTCAGGAAAGAAAGTAGTACACTGTGTATTAAAAAACTGTTGTTCTTGCGATGCCTTAGCCTTTATTTGTTTTTGCAGGCTGTGGCTTTTTAGCATAACCGACAAACCTCCTTGTTTATGAACTTGCTGGTATAGTACAAGAGCTTTCTTGTACATTTCGTAGCTGATAGCCTCAATTGCATACATTCCGTTGAGCCGTGTTGCGTTGCGTGTAGCAGTGAGTTGCTGAATGGTGGCTACATTTGCTTTTTCGGTATTTACGCTGTTCTTCTTAAAGAAAAGGGAATTTTTAGGCAATAAATAATCAGCACCTCCTAATACAGCAGCCTCGTAAGCTAACTGTACATAGTTTTGGTTATGTGACGATTTCAGAAGAGATAAGCCTCTATGAGATACTTCGGCTATTAAATGAAAGGGTAGGGTAGGGTAGAGCTCGCTAAATAAGCGACGAAAAGCACGCAGTTTAGCAATCTCTAACAGAAAGCTACCTCCAACAGCTATTTTTACAAAAGCAGTGGTTACTTTTGAAGTAGTCAGTATTTCCTGCATTTGGGCTACTCCGAAAGCGATTTGTTGCACCATTGAAGCTCCTGTGTTTTGGTAGGTTGAGGTATCTACAGTGAGGGCATTGGTGAACAAGTAGTCTAAATCAGTAGGTAACCATTGTTGTACTTCGTCTTGAATAAGCTCAGTGTGCAGGTTGAGCAAAAAAAAGTGAACTGATTGGCTTTGCCAAAAAGCAATGCGTTTGAGGGTCTGTTCTTTATCTGATACAAAAAGAGGAACAGCTACTTGTGTTTGGATATCAACTGCATAAGGGCTTTTTACGTTTTCGGAAGTGTAAAAAGGTAAGATAGGAACGTCCTCTGCTGAAGTGTATATAAGCGACTCGTAGTCTCTTCCTTTCAGCAGGTATTGCAGTTGTTGTTTCCATTGTTTAGCAGTGTTCTCCATTCTTTGCTTTTTAGTGAAAGAAGTCTCCGTTACGGGAGAGAAATTGAATAAAAATTCTTTAAAAATTAAAACAAAATTATGTTTTTGTAATTATGTAGGTTCAACTTTGCCAATGTTCCAAACATTGGCAAAGTATAGAGGAAAGCCAGATTTTATCCTTTAGCTTTTTCGGTAGGTCGTAATACCATACGATACGACTGGTCTTTGCTGATGTAATAACCTACCCAATTGTACAAAGCTCTCATTTTGTTACGGAAGTTTACCAGCGACATTATGTGTATAAACGCCCAAATAGCCCACGCTACGAAACCTTTGAGGAAAATGTGTTTAGGCAAATCGGCGACGGCTTGGTTACGACCAATAATTGCCATTGAACCTTTATCGATATAACTAAAAGGAGTAGGGTTTACGAAATCTTTATTGAAGTTCTTTCCTAAGTTACTGGCTTGTTGTAAGGCTACTTGCGCAAGCTGAGGGTGCCCTTGGGGAAAGTGAGGGTCGGCGGTCATAATAGACGAATCGCCGATTGCATAGATGTTCTCGAAGCCTTCCATTTTGTTATAAGCATCGGTTTTCATACGTCGTCCACGACCTAAGTATTGCTTGTCGTCAATACCTTTGAAGGTTTTAGCCGAAATCCCCGCTGCCCATATGAGGTTACGAGCATCGAGCACTGTACCGTCCGAAAGATATACTTCGTCATTCAGAAAATCGGTTACCTGTACTCCTAATTTGAGTTTTACACCTTTTTTAAGCAAGATTTTTTCGGTATATGCTTGGGCTTTTTTACTCATAGGAGCAAGTACGGTGTTTTGTCCGTCGATGAGATAAATATCACCTAAATCATCATAAGTAAGCTCAGGGTAATCCTTGCGCATAATGTTCTGTTTCATTTCAGCAAAAATACCCGATAACTCTACCCCAGTAGGACCTGCTCCTGCAATAGCAAAAGAGAGTAACTTACGGCGCAATTCTTTATCCTCAGTACGGGTAGCGCGCTCCAAACGGGTGTATACTAAGTTGCGAAGCATAAGGGCGTCGCCTACGGTTTTCATAGGCATTGCTTTTTCTTCTACATCTTTGTTACCAAAGAAGTTTGATTCAGCTCCCGTAGCCATTACCAATACGTCATAATGCAGTTCACCATTGCTTAAGATGAGTTTGTTTTCCGATGGAACGACTTCTCGCAAGGTAGCCATTCTGAAACGTGCATTTTTATACTTGCGAAATAGACGGCGGAATGGGTAGGAGATAGATGAAGGCTCCATAAAGCCCGCAGCCAACTGATATAGCAGAGGTGGAAAGAAATTGTAGTTATTCATATCCACCAAGGTAATTTTATATTTACCAGAGCGGTTCAACACTTTTACTAGCTCTAAGCCAGCAAAGCCACCGCCCACAATTACGATATGTTTTTTGTTTTCCATAATGATTATTTTAATTAGCCAATTAACAAATTTGTCAATCAGCTGATAACAATGTGTAATTATAATGTTTTATTTTCTTTTTCAGTGTTTTCTTCTTCCTCGTCCTTAGGGAATATCTCAATCTTAGGTTCTTTGATAGTTTCTTTGTTGGACAGACTGCGTTCTAAGAAAAGCAACAGACTAGGCAAGAGTAGTAAGTTCGTCATCATTGCAAAAAGCAAAGTAGCTGATATGAGTCCGCCGAGTGCTTTGGTACCTCCGAAGCTGGAGAGCAAGAATACCGAGAAACCACAGAGTAGTACGATAGAAGTATAGAACATACTTACTCCTGTTTCGCGTAAAGCTGCATATACCGATTTGCTTATCTTCCAATTACGCGCTACTAACTCTAAGCGATATTTAGCCAAGAAGTGAATGGTATCGTCTACCGAAATACCAAAGGCAATACTAAACACAAGGATAGTAGAAGGCTTGAGCGGAATGCCAAAATAGCCCATCAGTCCTGCGGTGATGAGTAGCGGTAAGAGGTTAGGAATGAGTGAGACTACTATCATCTTGAACGAACGGAACATATACGCCATAATGAGCGCAATGAGCAAAATAGCTAAGGCTAATGACCAAATGAGGTTGGTAGCTAAATAATTAGTACCTTTGGTAAACAAATAGGCTTTACCGGTAATCTTCACTTCATACCTATTACTTGGGAAAAGCTTTTGAGCTTTGGTGTAAATATTGTCCTCGATTTGTTGCATCTTCTCAGTACCAATATCCTTCATAAAAGTAGTGATGCGTGCCGTTTGCCCCAATGAATCTACATAAGCGGAGAGCATATTAGCATTACCTTTAGAGTTTTTGACGTATGAAAGGATAAAGTTTTGCTCTTGGGTAGTGGGCAGGCTATAATATTTAGGGTTGCCGTTGTAATAGGCTTGTTTGGCGTATTTTACCAAGTTTACCAACGAAAGCGGTTTGGATATTTCGGGGATTTCCTCGATATGAGTGCAGAGTTCGTCAATACGTTTGAGATTCACTAACCGAGTAACACCGTTCTTCTGCTTCGTATTAATAGTGATTTCCAAAGGCATAATTCCGCCATAATTCTTCTCGAAGAAAGTAATATCGTCAAAAAAATCAGCTGACTTAGGCATATCTTCGATGAGACTACCTGAAATCTTTATTTTGTAAATGCCAATAATACTGAGGATAAGCAGAGCGATAGCCGTAGTGAATACTGCAATACGGTGATGCTTTACTGTATTCTCAATGAACTTGATAAGTCCCCCTATCCAGTTGCGATGCAAATGCCTTAGGTGTTTTTCCTGAGGTATGTGCATATAACTGTAAATAATTGGGATTAGCAATAAAGAAATGAAGAAGATAGATACTACATTGATAGAAGCAATGACCCCAAACTGTTTGAGCAAAGAACTTTCGGTAAAGATAAAGGTAGCAAAACCGATAGCTGTAGTGAGGTTGGTGAGCAGGGTTACATTGCCTACATTGCGGATTACCCTAATAAGCGACTTGGCTTGGTTGCCGTGCTTACTGATTTCTTGTTGGTATTTATTGATGAGGAATACGCAGTTCGGGATACCAATTACAATGACCAAAGGCGGAATAAGTCCTGTGAGAATGGTGATTTCGTAGCCGAAAAGCCCTAGAAAACCAAATACCCACATTACAGCAATCGATACCACGCCCATAGAGATAAACATCGCCCTAAATGAACGGAAAAAGAAAAAGAAGATGGCTGAAGTAGAGAGTAGGGCAGCCAAGATGAATAAACCTATCTCGTCCATTATGTTTTGAGCGCTGAGGGTACGAATATAAGGCATACCCGAAGTGTGCACTTTGAGTCCGGTTTGCGCTTCGAACTTCTCGACTATGGGAATAAAATCGTTGAGGATAAAATCCTTGCGGGCTTGTGTATTGACAATCTTTTTGTTCATATACACGGCTGTTTGCAAGGTATTCGTTTTCTTGTTGTAGATGAGACCTTCGTAGAAAGGCAGTTTCTCGGAAAGTACTTTTTTGAGACTATCAGCTTCAGTTTGGTTTTTTACTTTTCCTTCGATAAACTTATGGGTAACAAAGCGCTGCTGTGCAGTGTCTTTCACTAAGATAGGCAAATTGTCGATAGAGATAACAGCGTCTATCTGTTTGAACTTTTTTAGTTCGTTACTAAGGGCAATCCATTTGTTGAGTACCTCAGGTGTATAGATTTTTTTATCGTCTAACGCCATTAATATCAAGTTACCTTCTTCGCCGAACTTATCGAGGAAGTGCTTGTACTCCATATTCACAGGGTGATCGTCGGGGAGCATATTTGCTTCGGTAAAGGTAAAGTGAACGTTCTTCCACTGTGTAGCTAAGCCCCCAGTGATAGCAGCTATGAGTAGTAAAAAAGCAATTCGGTTGCGCAATATTAAGCCCGCAATGGTACTCCAAAAGCTGGCTTTTATCCATCTAAACATCTTGATATCTCTTTATTTTCTGAGGGCGCAAAAGTACAAAATAATATACAATTACAAAAATAAATATCAATGATTAATGGTTAATGGTTAGTGGTTAATGGTTAATGATTAATGGTTAATGATTAATGGTTAATGATTAATGGTTAATGATTAATGGTTAATGATTAATGGTTAATGGTTAATAATGATTTTATGAATTGACAGTGAGTTTGACGTAAGAGATAGATAGTGTAACTTAATTAGAAAATGTGGAAATTAGCAAATGAGAAAATGAGAAAATGAGAAAATGAGAAAATGAGAAAATGAGAAAATGAGAAAATGAGGAAATGAGGAAATGAGGAAATGAGGAAATGAGGAAATGTGGGAATTAGTTGGAGAGTTTTGGAGGGGCTTGGACTTCGGAGGAAAACGAAAAATATCAGAAGTAGACTGAGAGGGATTTTAGAGAAAAAAGGCTATTAGGAGGGTGGGGTTAGCTTATAGAGAGCTTATAGGAAGCTTATACGAATCTTGGACGATTGGTATAGAAAGGGTATATAAGTAATTGACTAATAGTATAATACAACAGTGTAAAAAATGTTAAAAAAGAGGTTTCGAGGCGAAAGAAAAGGGAAGAGGTGATAGCCCTTAGGTCATAGGCACTAGAAGGGAGTATGACGGAAAATTAAAAGAAACCTCCCCCTTACACATACCCAGCTTTCGCTGGCTTCCTCGGAGAGGGGGAATGTGGAGACGGAAAAAGGAAGAAATGACGAGTGACAAATGAGGAGAATGACAAGGGTAATGGGATAAATATTCTTAGAATATTAGCTCATTTCAATAAATTGTTGTACTTTTGCACCCTAAAAACAACAACTTAAAGAGAATTCTGCAAATAAATATGAAAAATAAAATCTTTACTTTTGTATTTTCTTTATTAATCATCACGACAACTCTCACTGCCCAAGAACTGCTACCGCTTCCTTTGCGTCAGAAAGAGGAGCTGAAAGCGCGTTCGTGGGTGCGCGAAACGCCTTTTGAGCAAGTAACAGTAAAAGAGATAGGCAATCGCATCAGTGCGCTGAGTGTAAACCCTAAAAATAGCAATGAGTTTATAGTTGCTCCAGAAAACGGAGGCGTATGGCTTACCCAAAATGGCGGGGAAACCTACCAAGTACTATGCTCAACCCTCCCTACACAAAGTATCACAGCACTGGCAGTAGATTGGCAATCGGGGACTTTGGCGGTTGCGACCCCTTATGGTGTTTTTATCTCTACCGATAAAGGCAAAACAACTGACTTTAAGGGATTGGGAGGAATGCAACGCATTAGTAGTTTGTACATCAACCCTACTAACCCCCAAGAACTTGTGGCGGGAGTATTGGGTAACCCTTATAAAGCTGATGAAAAACGCGGTATCTTCAAAACTACCGATGGCGGAAAAACGTGGCAACAAAAACTATTTGTAAGCACGCGTGCGGGGATTACGCAAATTACTGCTTCGCCCGATGGGGCAATGCTTTTGGCTGTATCGTGGGAAGTGAATAACAGTCAGTGGGACAGTGCTCCTTATGGCAGTAATAGTGCTATTTACAAGAGCGCTGATAAAGGCAATACGTGGACGAAAATCACGGTGAACAACGGCTTTCTCAAAGGGAATAACATTGGCAAGATAGGGGTGAGTTGCTTTAACAGTCAGACTTATTATGCAGTAGTAGATAATCGCAATGCCAAAAAGAAAGAGAGCATTAATACTGTACAGAAAGTAGTGCGCATTCATCTCTCCGCTCAAGATTTTGATGTGATGAGCAAAGCCGATTTCCTCGCATTAGATAACAACCGTTTAAATGTGTTTTTGCACAATATAGGTCAGGACGAGAAATATACAGCTCAGAATCTCAAAGATATGATAGCTGCAGAGGTAACCTCTCCTGCTAAACTACTGAGTTATTTAGATGTAAGTACCCAAGAGGTTGTAGGTGCGGAAGTGTACGTAACCGAAGATGGAGGTAATTCTTGGCAAAAGGCGAATGCTCAGCCTCTGAATGATGTGTATTACCAAAACGGAGAGCGTTTTGGGGGCATCGGCGTAGACCTTAGTAATAAAAAACACTTATTTATAGGAGGGTATCCCTTATTAGAATCTACCGATGGAGGCAGGACGTGGAAAAGTAAACAACCGATTTCGTTGGACAACAGCTATGAACAACTTTACTTACAACAGGGTACCCTATTTTGTACAACTCGCAGTGGATTACAGGTATCTTACGACAATGGAAAAAGTTTTGCTTTTAAGAATGTGCCGCAAGCAATGGCTTTTACCCAGCTGAGTTACGACAAAGCTAACAAAACACCTTACTATGTGAGTGACCAGGTGGTATTGGCACAAAATAACAGTCATTGGAATACGTTCAGAAAAGCTATTCATTTGCTATCGTTTGGCAATGATAGCTATGCCGCAGAACCTTATGGCAAGTTCTTTACTTTTTTGCCTGATAGAGACCAGCTTTTTCCGTTAGGAAGTGCTTACTACGGTGAAAACAAGGAACCGTTGCGTTTTGGTAAGAATGCACCGCTACTTATTTCGCCACAAAACAAAGATATTATTTACATAGGAAGCAACAAATTGCACATTTCTATGGACAAAGGTCGGAATTGGCGCACTATTTCGGACGATGTAACCAATGGTAATAAGCAGGGCAATAAGGCATATGGTACAATTTCGGCTATAGCTGAATCGCCTTTTATGTTTGGTTTGCTTTATACAGGTAGTGACGATGGTATGATTTACACCAGCGACAACGGAGGGGTATCGTGGAAACAGATATACAACGCCTTTCCGCGTCCGCTAAAAGTGAACAACCTCATTGCCTCTAAACACCAGCGTAATCGAGTATTGGCAACCCTTATTAGTACTGATGATTCCAATATCGACCCTATTATTTTTATGAGTAATGACAATGGCAAGAGTTGGACAGATATCCATTCTAACCTGCCCGATAGTAAAGTAAATGTACTCAAAGAAGACCCTAAAAACAGTCAGATTCTTTATGCAGGAACTGATAATGGGGTGTATATTTCGTTTAACTTAGGTGAAAGTTGGCAACCATTCAGCAAAGGATTGCCCGAAACAGGTGTTTACGATATTTATATAGACGAAACAAATGGCGAAATGACAGTTGCAACATTGGGACGAGGTATTTTTCGCACCTCGGTGAAGATGATGCAAGAGCTAAGAGTGGCGATTACCTCGCAAGATTTTTATCCACTTGAAACGCCTATTACGCTTCCTTATTCTGCGAATTGGGGAAATGCCAATAACGAATGGGAAGAACCTGTGAAGCCTAATGTGTATTTCTATGCTTTTGCTTCAAAGGAAAATTTATCAATACCTATAAAAGTGATGAAAGGACGTGTTACCTTGCAAACATTTACTTATAAGACAAATGTTGGGTTTAATTATATACCTTATGACTTGACGATGTCTTATGCGGGTAAGACAGCCTATGAGAAGAGTCTTCAAAAGATATTTTTACCTATTGCTACTGATGGTAAAGTATATCTACCCAAAGGACGCTACACTATTATATTTACGCTTCCTGACGGCTTTGAAGAAGAAAGAACACTTGATATATATTAGAAGGAAAGAATTTTATAAGGGGTTTAACAAAAAAGCACAGACGACTTGAGTTTATCAAGAAGTCTGTGCTTTGCTTATATAAGAATATGCCATTAAAAAGCTTCTATTCTGTAACTATAGCTATAAGGCTGATACAGATACAGTAAGTATTGTTCCATTGGTAAGTTGCCCCAGCTGTTATCACCTCCTAAACCTAATTGTTGCAAGTCGATGTCTAAGTGAGTATACTTATCAGGAGTGAGCTCACCTGCGTGTGTTTGTCCTTTTTCTATACCAGGGAATAACTGTGCAGGACTATAAGGCAGGGCATTTATATTTAGTAAAGAACCTGTGCTATAAATGCCAATGTTTACTCCTTTTTTCTTACTGAGCTTTGCCCAACGCACATCAGTTTTATTACCATTCTCTTGCGGACGCACATAAGGGTAATACTGGTTAGCAATAGCACCTTCGTACAAGCCTACCATAGCCGATGTTTTCCTATCCCAATAACTTTCCCAAGGACCTCTACCATACCACTGAATGCGCTGAAAAGGCAGTAGTGTAAGATGATTGCCTATCTTAAAAGTAAGCGTTTTGTCGTTCTTTAGCGGTTTGAAGTGATTGCTCACCGTTACGGAAGGCTTGCCATCAAAAAGCAACTCTTGAGTATAATCAATTGTACCTTCTACCAATCGCTTGCGTAGGGTTATCTTCACTTGACCGGAGTTGAGTTTTTCTACCGATATACGGACACTATCAGCTTTTTTATCTGCCTCTTGAAGCTGTTGCAGTTTTTTAGGTAAACCTGCCCCAAAATCATTATCAGTGCCAGCCCGCCATAAATTTACCTCTAAGCCTTCGGGAGCAAAGAGTTCTTCATTCTTCACTTGAAACGATACCCATTTGCCTGTTTGTTTATCTATTTTAGCTGTATAATGCTTATTATGCAATAGAATATGACTGGCTGTTTCTTCTACCTGTAAAGGTGTTGTATCAGCAATAGCTTTTTGAGGAGTGTAGGAGGTGAGAGGAAACTCGGCAAAAGCGAGTTCTGTACCTTTCTTCAAAAGGCCTTCGTCTTGTTTGAGACGGGCGGTACATTGCAAGATATATTCTGCTTTATCGTCTGTTTTAAGAGGAGGTAGTAAAAAAGTAGCCTCGCTTTGTGGTAATATTATTAAGTTGGTAATATTACCACTTTGAACAGGTACACCTTCTTTGAGCAGTAGCCAATGTATTTCGTAGTTTGATAAATCTTTAAAGAAATGCTTGTTGCGCAATATCAGTTGGTTATTTTGATATTGGAAGCCTATTTCTTGTTGCACTTTGCGTACTTCATAGGCGTGAGGATGCCAACTTCTGTCGGAAGCTATTACTCCATTGATAAGAAAATTATTATCGCTGGGAGTATTTTTATCACCGTAATCACCCCCGTAGGTTACTATTTTCTTGCCATTAGGTAAGGTCTTATAAAGCCCTTGATCGATGAAATCCCAAATAAAACCACCTTGTAGTTTAGGATAATGCTCATACACGTCCCAATATTCTTGAAAGTTACCTACACTGTTACCCATTGCGTGAGCGTATTCACATTGCAAGAAGGGTTTAGTATGATTGCTGAGCGCATAGTCGATAAGGAAAGGAATACGACGGTACATACGCGACTCAATATCTGTATTCCAATCGTAGTGAGCTAATTCATAGTGAATAGGGCGTGAGGGGTCTAAGCCTTTTATGTGTTGATAACCTTTGTAGAAGTTCCAACCGTTACCTGACTCGTTGCCCATACTCCAAAACAATACCGAGGGGTGGTTTTTATCACGCTTTACCATACGTTCCATACGTAGCAAATGAGCATATTCCCACACGGGGTCATTGCCGATAGTCTTATCCATTTCATAATGCATACCGTGGCTTTCTATATTAGCCTCGTCCATTACATAAAGCCCATATTTATCACAAAGGTCATAGAAATAAGGGTCGTTAGGGTAATGAGAGGTGCGTACAGCATTAAAGTTGAGGGCTTTCATCTGCTTTACATCGTTCTCCATCTGCTCTTGACTCACTACTTGTCCCGTATGCGGGTCGGTTTCGTGGCGGTTTACCCCTTTGAAGAGTACGCGTTTGCCGTTTACCAAAATGTTAGCCCCTTCTATCTCAATCGTTCTAAAGCCTATGGGACGACTTACTACTTCTTTCACCTTTCCCTCAGCATCGTACAGCACCATTTGTAAACGATACAGATAAGGCGTTTCGGCACTCCACGCTCTCACTTGTGGCAATTGTGCTTCGAATTCCAATTCGGTTTTACCAAAGGTTTTTTTGAGTCCAATAGTTGCTTTTTGCTCTTGGTAGAGCAATTGCTCTTTGTCGAACAGACTTACTTCCACTTGGTATTTAGAGGCATCGCTTGGAGTTTCGTTCCATACTTCTACCGAAGAGACAAGTTTGCCATTGGTGTAGTTTTTATCTAAACTAGCGCTGATGCTAAGGTCGTATAAATGCACTTTTGGTCGCATATAGAGGTAGCAATCACGAGAAATCCCGGAAAAGCGCCACATATCTTGGCATTCGAGGTAGCTTGCGTCCGTCCATCGACGCACTTCCATTGCAATGAGGTTTTTGCCCTTAGTGATATAAGGTGTAATATCAAATTCAGAAGCCAACTTGCTGTCTTTACCCATACCCACAAACTTACCGTTTATATACAGTTTAAATGCCGATTTCACTGCTCCTAAATGTAGGTATACCTTTTCTCCTTGCCAAGAAGTGGGCAAATCAAAAGTTTTGCGATACAGACCAGCATTTTGTTGGAGACTATCAGGAATATTGGGAGGAGTAGGGTTCTTTTGATTGAATTCGTAAGAAGCGTTCACGTAAATTGGAACGCCATATCCCTGTACTTCCCAATTAGAAGGTACAGGAATTTTCTTCCACTGACTTTCATTAAAATTGGTTTTGTAGAAGTCTTTTGGCAACTGACGATAGTCTTCCTTCCAGAGAAATGACCACAAGCCATTGAGATTTAGGAAACGTGCTGATTGCTCTATCATACCATTTTTTGCTTTAGCTATATTCTCAAACGGAAAGTAGGAGGCACGCATTGACATTCGATTGATTTCTTGCAGTGCTGGATTTTCAAAAATGGAATCCAAGTGTTGGGCATAAGAGACTATAGTTAGAAAAAATGATATAATAATGTATAGGTAGTTCTTCATACAAATAATATGTTACAAATTTTGGCAAAGTTGAATCGTTATAAAATTCATTTCACAGGAAACTCTTTATTGAAAAATACCTCCTCAGCCAAATCGTCTTGCTTGTCTCGAATTTCTTTTAAAAGTAAAGCTTCTAACTGTTTAGTAATTTTCAGATATTCTTTTTTGCCATAGACGTTGTTGAGTTCTTTAGGATCGGTTTTGAGGTCAAATAGCTCCCAAGTATTTACGCGTTTGTAGTAACGAATGAGTTTATAACGATCAGTGCGAACACCAAAATGAGGTGATACTGCGTGTTCCCCGTTTTCGTAGTAGTGATAGAATATCTGATTGCGAATAGGTTTGGCTTTTTTAGCAAACAGCGGTAAGAACGATTTGCCTTGTATGTCAGCAGGGATAGGCAAGCCGGCCAATTCTAAGAAAGTAGGAGCCAAGTCGATGTTTAGCACAAAATCATCGTTGGTTGTGCCTTTTGGAAAGAGCTTAGGGTAAGAGACAATCATTGGGGTACGGAAAGATTCTTCGTACATCCAACGTTTGTCGAACCAACCGTGCTCGCCCATATAAAAACCTTGGTCGGACATATATATAATCACAGTATTGTCTTTCAAATTGTGTTTTTCTAAGTAATCGAGCATACGCTGAATGTTCTTATCCATCGATCTTACGGTAGATAGATAATCACGCATATAGCGTTGGAACTTCCATTGCGCTAATTCTTTACCACTGAGGTTTGCGCTGAAATACTGTTGACGTATAGGGTTGTAGAAATCGTTGTAATGTGCTAATTGAATAGCAGTCATACGAGAGAAGTTAGCATCTTGCACTTCTTCTTTTTCATCTTTGAACATCTTCAAATCGTAACCCATCATCATATCCTTACCAATGGACATTTCTTGCAAACTTGCGGGCTTGCGAGTTGCATAATCGTCAAAGAAAGTATCGGGCAATGGGAAGTTTACCTGTTCATAAGCTCCTAATTCAGGTAAATCGGGCATCCAAGTACGATGCACCGCTTTATGCCCCACTACCAAACAGAAGGGTTTATTAGGGTCACGACGATCGAGCCATTTTTCGGCTTCATCTTCAATGATATTGCTTACATAACCTTGCTCGTTTACACGTTTTTTACCTTCAATGATAAAGTCGGGGTTAAAATAACGACCTTGGTCTACTAAAATTTTGAAGAAGTCAAAGCCCTTGGGGTCGTCGCCTAAGTGGTATTTTCCCACCCAAGCAGTTTGGTAGCCTCCTTGTTGTAAGAGATTCACGAACTGTTGTTGTGAAGAATTATAGTGTGATGTCTCATTGTCCATAAAGCCATTCTTATGGCTATACTTACCCGTGAGGATACAAGCCCTACTGGGGCCACAAATAGAGTTGGTTACAAAAGCTTTGTTGAACCTTACACCCTCATTAGCAAGTTTATCAATTGCAGGAGTTGCATTAGTAGCCCCATTGTTATAAGCCCCAATCGTTTGATACGAATGGTCGTCTGAAACAATAAGTATAATGTTAGGTTTGCTTTGTGCAAAAACTGTTGTGGCATATAAAAGCCCAAAGAAGAATACGAATTTTTTCATAAATGAATTGGTGTTAAAATGAACCACAAAAGTACAGCAACTTTTTTTAAGTACCAAATTAATTAAGAAAAAATATTTAATTATGACTATTTTATAAAAAGAAGTTAGCAATAGCATTCTAAATATAAAAAAAGCTCCCTAATTTCTTAGAGAGCCTTTTTCACAATGCATATAAATACTACTACTAACTCCAAAAATGAAGAAAATTTTTCAGTTTTAGAATCTCTATTACTGTTCTAAGTAATAAAGTTTTTTACATAAGATTTTGTTTTAAGTTTGATAGTTTTAATGAAAATGTTTTTTCTAATTCTTGTTTTAACAATGTTTCTTTTAGCAATCTTCTGTTTACTACATTGAAAACTCTGTGCCAAAAAAACATTTCTTTATATTACATTTTGTAAATTACTGATTATAAGGAAGTATATTTTGATAATGAAAAAGTAATTACTTTTTGCAACCTTCTTTTTATTTGTGTAATTACACGTTTTTGATGTCTATTTACACACTTTATAGCGCTACACTTTTACCTTAGTTAAAAACTCTTGTGTATTAGGTCCTTCGTGGAAAAGCAAATCTAAAATAGATAAGTTAGGAATAAAACCATATTTATCTGAGAATATTTGGTGGTAAGGGGGCATTGTTACAGGGTATTTTTTTTTAGCACTACTCAAAAAACGATAGTCTTTCACTCCTTGTGGCTCGGCTTCATACGTTTTTGTCTTGTCAAAGTTAATATGTACTAACAAACAGGCTAAAACGGTTTCAATTGTGTCGATATTTACATCGAGTAGGTAAGTATATTGTTTTTCAAAAATACGCACCAAATCGTCTTCATAATACTCAAAATAAGGAGATGTGCGATAGGCTGTCTCTAAACTTTTCCAGTGCAGGCGTTGCCATAGGAAATTATTCTCTACTTTCACATCTTTGAACAACTGTCGTCCGGTATCACCTCCTACGTGCTTAATAGGTAAGTTTAGGGATTGCTTGCCATTGGCACCGTAAATATATGTGCGATTGCGCAAGGTTTGTTTCTGATAGTTGTCAGAGACTTCTAAAACGCAAGGTGTGTTCAACATCAAATGAAATTGAGCAATAGAAGGAAAATAAGTAGGGTGTAATAATACTTGTTCTACCATATTATTCTTTTACTTTTTTCTTTTTAACCAAACTATATACCAGCCACAAACCAAGTAACCCAAATACAATATATCGGTAGGACACAGGTTCACCTTCACCATTTACGGTAGTGAACAAACGCTGCCAACGTATTTTCTTAAATCCTGAGGCATTCTTGTCTAAACTCATCCAGATGAGTACGGGTTTACCAAGTACGTGATCTTCAGGTACAAAACCCCAAAAACGACTGTCTTCTGAATTGTGACGATTATCTCCCATCATCCAGTAGTAATCTTGTTGGAAGGTATAAGAGGAAGCTTTCTGCCCATTAATGTAAATATCATCACCTTTTGTTTCTAATTTATTGTGTTCATACTCACTAATAATGCGTTTATACAAAGGCAAATTCTTTTTAGTAAGTGTTACGTTTTTTCCTTTGGCAGGAATGGTAATAGGTCCGTAATTATCCTCATTCCAAGCAAAAGTAGGGCTGTGAGGGAAGATTGCAGGATTGTAGACCCCAGCCTTATTTACATTGCGAGTAACTGACACAATACTTGTATTAGCTTCCAAAGCCTTAGCTACGTCATCTGTAAGGGAAGTAAAGATATAAGTGTCGTTGTTGATGGGATAAGCGGGATCGGTAACACCGTACTGTTGGTACATCACTACTCTAAACTCATCGGGATGACTGAATAAATTGGGCTGTGTAACTACTATATAAGAAGTTTGTAACTTGGCACGTACAGGATAGATTTCCTTTTTACCATTTATCCATACATCGCCGTTTTTGATTTGTAATACATCGTTAGGGATAGCTACTGTGCGTTTTACATAATTAGACTTCTTATCTATGGGCTTATCTACGTGAATGCCCGAATTGTCTCGGAAGTACCTTACCGTATCGGTAGGCCAGTTGAATACCGTAATATCATTGCGCTGTACTTTCTGCAAAGCAGGTAAACGCAAATAAGGTAACTGAGGCGTTTTGATATACGATTTTGTACCTATTACGGGAATTGAATCGTGTACCATAGGTAATGATAGTGGAGTCATAGGCACACGCACTCCATAGTGAAACTTACTTACAAAAAGAAAATCGCCTACCAAGAGGGTTTTTTCTAAAGAAGAAGTAGGTATCATATAAGGCTGTATAAAGTAGGTGTGAATAGCCGAAGCTGCTACTACCGCAAAGATAGTAGCACTCACCCAAGAGGAAACATTCTTTTTGATGGCTTCTACATCTTTACCTACATAGTGTGTAGAAGGTAAATAGGTTATGTAGGCAGCAAAAAGTCCCAAAGTAATTATTGATAGCAGAGTGTAACGCTTCTTGCGATAGTTAAATACGTGTAACCATTCGTAAGTCATCACAATTACCATAATATTACCTATTACAGGCAAATACAGCAGGAATACCCACCACCAAGGGCGAGAGATGATACGTAAAAAAATAACGGTATTGTAGAAGGGAACAAAGGCTTGCCACGCTTTGTAACCTGCTTTTTCATATCCTTTCCAAAAAAATAGCCCATTGATGAGCTGTGCAATGATTAAAATATATAAATATATCATAATGATGAATGATTAACGTTTAAAGGTTCATTACTTTTTGTTCTCTTAACTGTTTTAAGAATGTTGCCACACCGTCTTTGGAGTGGTGAAGTGTTATGTGTTTGGCTACTGCTTTTACTTCGTCGCGAGCATTAGCAACTGCTACCCCATAACCTACGCCTTTGAGCATCTCCAAATCGTTATAGTTATCGCCAAAAGCTATTGCTTCGCTCAAAGGCAAGTGATAAATCTCGTCTGATACTATTTTCACTCCTGTGAGTTTAGAAACACTGATATCTGATAGTTCTATATAAGTTTCTCTCCCGCGATAGATTTGCATTACCTCTGTATATCTCTCGTTTAGTAGCTTGAACATTCGCTCTATAAGAGTTTCTTCTCCCATTAACATTAGCTTGTGAGCGCCGTGTCCTGCTTGTTTCCACTCAGTGAGTACTTCGCGATTGGGTCGCACGGTAGGAGTTACTTTGGTAATTGTTTCTTCACGTTGTGCCCATTCATCGTTGGCGGGTACATACCACTCGTCGTTATAGTAAAAACTGATGTGTATCTGAGCATTGAATTCTTGTTCGTTGAGGGCGACTACTTCTTCGAGAATAGGGCAGGGGATAGTAGTAGAGTGTAGCACCTTTTCGCCATTGAGCACTAATCCGCCATTATAAGCGATAAGTGGTAAGCCTGCGATGCCTAAGTCTTTTTGTATGTGATACATTTGCTGAGGCATACGTGAAGATACTAAAATGAAAGGTATTTTGTCTTTCAGTTGTTTTACTTCGTGAATGGTGTTCTGCGTAAGGGTTCGCGAACCACTTAATAGAGTGCCATCGATATCAGAAAAGATAATTTTATACATTCTTTTGGTTAAGAGTCCTATGTTAAAAATTAGGAGTTATTAGAGTGCAAAGATAATACCTTTTTTTAAGATAAGTAGTTTTTTGATTAAAAAATACGCTTAATGAAGGTTGAGTACATCGTTCATCGTAAATACTCCTTGCTTACCTATAATCCATTCGGCTGCCATAACAGCACCGAGAGCAAAGCCTTTGCGATTGTGAGCGGTATGCTTGATTTCTATGGTGTCTACCTCACTGGTATAGGTGATGATATGAGTGCCTGGGACGCTATCTATGCGCTTGGCTACGATAGGGATTTCGTTCTCGGTAGCTGTGTTTAAATGCCAACCTGTTTTATCAGTTTCAGCAATAATACTTTCTGCCAAAGTAATCGCCGTACCGCTGGGGGCATCGAGCTTTTGAGTGTGGTGAACTTCTTCGATAGCTACCTCATAGTCTTTGAGTTTAGCCATCAGTTTGGCTAAGGTTTTGTTCAGTGCGAAAAATACATTTACCCCTATACTGAAATTAGAGGCGTAGAGAAAAGCGGTTTGGTGCTTTTGGCACAAAGCTACTGCCTCATTGTATTGGGCTAACCAACCGGTAGTACCTGCAATCACGGGTACTTTGTGTGTGAGACAGTTGCTAATATTAGCAAAGGCACTGCTGGGGGTGCTGAATTCTATAGCCACATCGGCTATTGTAATGTCGTAAGAAGTTTCGGCATTATCTATTTTTAACACGATTTCGTGTCCGTGAGCGATGGCTATTTGTTCAATGGTTTTACCCATTTTGCCATATCCGAGTAAAGCTATTTTCATAATTGACTATTATAAATTAAATATTTTATTTCTTCTTTTCTTTTAAAGTGCAAAGTCGTAGCACGACAGGCATATAATGAAAAGACGAACAAAAGACGAACAAAAGACGAACAAAAGACGAACAAAAGACGAACAAAAGACGAACAAAAGACGAACAAAAGACGAACAAAAGACGAACAAAAGACGAACAAAAGACGAACAAAAGACGGTGCGAGCCGCACGGGCAGATAAAGAAAAGATGAACAAAAGACGGTGCGAGCCACACGAGCAGATGAACGATAAACGAGACTAAGATGTAGGAATCTTGAATTTATACTACTTTTCAGTCGTTGGGATTCTTCGTAAGAGTCGTAGTTGGTGAGTGTAATTGCGCAGTTCACTATTAAAAATACCGATATGATCTAAACGGTCGATGCGCACTTTGCCAAAAGAGTGAATAATCCTGTTGTCGCCTAAGAGAATGCCCACGTGAATGATATTGCCTTCTTCGTCGTCAAAAAAAGCTAAATCACCTGCTTGACTTTCTTCTATAAAACTAAGAGAAACACCACAAGTAGCCTGTTTTTTAACCGTACGAGGCAGGTGTATGCCGTTGAGTTTGAAAACCATTTGTACTAGTCCGGCGGCATCTATCCCAAAGGGAGTTTTGCCTCCTGTTAAGAAAGGCACGTTTAAATATTCCAAAGCAGTGGGAATAATGCCTTGATGAGGTATTCTTTGGGTAGATTGTGAAGTTTGTAATAGATGATTGTGAGAAAAGGTAGCCCCTTTGGGTATGTGCAGAAAGAGGTTGTCTCCGGTTTTCAAACGGAGCTTTGTAAGCCATCGGTGAGCATATTTTTCTTTCTTTTTTAGAGATTTTTTGTAGTCTTTATCCGAAATTTCCGTAAACTGACTGTTAGCTACCCAGCCTTCAATATTGTCGAACAGCAAGCGCACATAGCTCCAATGCTCTTCTTTATCAATTACTTGCAACAACTCTCCGAAGAGTAATTGCGTAATCATCTCAGCCCCCTCAAAGGGCTCTAAACGTACGGGAACAACGCTCAAATGGCATATTCCATAAGGTGTTTCTAATATCTTCATATTCATCACGCCCGCAAAGATAACAAATAATTAACTATTAGCAAGAAACTATTCATATTTTTTGTTTTTAAATGCTATTTTGTCTACTTTTGCACTCATAACAATCATATTATTATGGCAACTTACAAACACCCTATCACTTTGGAAGCCGTGCTAAAAGAAGTAACCGAAGAGCGCTTCTGCAAAGGGCATCATTATAAAGACGTCGCTCTTACCGATGCGATGGTAGAGCAGATAGTACAAGTAAAATCCTTAGTAAATATGGGTTTTATCAATACGGATATTACTGATGAAGCCCTCAAATACTTGGCTACTTTGCCTAAACTAAAACTCCTTTTCTTAGAAGACAATAAGCAACTCACAGGCGAAGGCTTCAAATACTTTACCTCGAAACCTGTTGACCACATTTCGTTGGACGGTTGCCCCGTAACCGATGGAAACTTGAAAATCGTCTTGCAAGTACCTCGCTTGAAGTCTATTTCATTGCGCCGTACCCGCATCACTTTCGAGGGGTTAATGGCTGTGGCGCATTATAGCAAAATAAAGTTTTATCTCGATAAGTTTTTCACCGAGGAACAAATAAAAACCTTTGAACAAGCCCAACGCACGGCGGGAAAGAAGAAACCTACTACTGCTAATGCTGATGATTTGCAAGAAGTTAAACAATTGCTCTTAAACTTTTTCTCAGCGATGACCCAGTGGGAAGAATTCGCTACAAAAAATGATGAAACAGAAGAGGGTGACCTTTTGGTAGAAGAAAAATGTAAAGCGATTTTTAAAAAGTATTGCACCGACAAACGTCGCATAGGCTATCGCCCTGAGGGGATTAGCTTTTCTATGACAAAAGGCGGTACCTATGGCAATCATCAAATTGTAGATAGTGAAACCCTTACCAAGAATAGGATATATATTTACACCCAAGACGAGTTAAACTTTCAGTATCGCTTCCTGATTATCCGAAAAGACGGTATTTGGAAGATTGACGAGTGCCAATGGCGTGACGGAGGCTGGAAAAAATACGGATTATAAAACTCATTTAAATAATTAAGTATGATGACAGATATATCTCAAAAGCTAAAATCTGATATAAAAGTAGAAGATTTAAAACAAGAAAATGGTATTTTGTGCTGTATGAATGACTATTTCATTAGTGGAGATAACCAAAAGTATATGAAAATGTACGATTGGATGTCTCTTTTCTATGATTTTGGAGAGAAATGGATAGGAAGACTCAAGTATGGACACGCTATTGACTATCTACGTACCGAGTTGATGAGCCGTTTGGAATGGAAAAACAATATTTCGGTACTTTATGTTTCCATAGGTACAGGAGCTGACTTGCATTACCTGCCACAAGGGATTGATTTAAAAACGATAGACCTTGTAGGAGCAGATATCTCAATGGGAATGCTCAAAAAGTGCAAAAAGGAGTGGCAAAAGAAAACAAACCTTACACTCGTGCAGTGCCCCGCCGAGGAATTACCCTTTGCCAATAATACTTTTGATATTGTTTTTCACAACGGAGGTATCAATTTTTTCAATGATAAAGCGCTTGCCATAAAGGAAATGCTTAGAGTTGCCAAAACAGGAAGCAAATTGCTTATTGCTGATGAAACAGCCGACTTTGTGGAGACCCAATACAAGAAAAGTGTCTTCTCCAAATCTTATTTTGAAGGCAAAACAGTTGATTTGAATGCTATAGAACAATGTATTCCTCTTTCTGTAGCTGAAAAGAAAACAGAATTGTTTTGGGATAATAAATTTTATGGTATTACTTTTAGAAAAAGTAACTAAATGAATGCTATAAGAAAAAGAGAGTTTACTAAACTGCAATAAAGAAGCCATAACAAACAATTGTTTGTTATGGCTTCTTTGTAGAAAGTTTATTTGTTAAAAGTTATTTCTTAGTGGCAGCTTTTTCAGCTTTTGCAGCATCTTGTGCGGCTTTCATTGCAGCACGTGATACTCTCACTTGGCAAACTACAGTGTTATCTGGGTGCATAATCTTGTATTTATCTTGTGCTAATTTAGTAACATATAGCTTATTACCCATTTCTAAGCCTGAAATATCTACAGGAACAAAATCAGGTAAATTGTCAGGAAGAGCTTTTACTTTTAGTTTGCGGTTCACAATACGCAAAGTACCCCCAGCCATAATACCTGGTGAAGTCCCCTCAATTTGAATTGGTACTTCAATAGTGATTTCTTTGTCTTTGTGAAGCTGATAAAAATCGATGTGGATAATTTTATCAGATACAGGGTCAAACTGAATGTCTTGCAGAATGGCGTTATAGGTTTTACCATTCAATTCAATCGCAGCGGTGTATACGTTAGGAGTGTACACGATGTTTTTGAATGCTAATTCAGGTGCTGAAAAATGCAGAACATTGTCTCCCCCGTATAGTACGCAAGGAACCTGTCCAGCATTACGTAAGGCTTTGCTTGCAGCTTTGCCCACGCTTTCTCTTTGAGATCCTTTGATTGTAATTGATTTCATTTATTTATAAATAATTATTAAGTTACTTGTTCTTAGGCGTTAGGTTTTGTTAGATATTAAACATCAATTCTTACCTTTTACTTTTAACCTTTCACCTTGCTACATTATAAATTTAGAACTGATAGGCTCGTTGTGGTGTACGCGATGCATTACATCAGCAAAAAGATCAGCACAACTCAGTACTTTTATTTTGCTAGAAGGCTGCTTTAGTGGAATCGAATCAGTCACGATAAGCTCTTCTAAAGCCGAATTCTCTATGCGCTCATATGCGTTCCCGCTCAGTATAGGGTGAGTAGCCACCGCTCTTACACTTACAGCTCCTCTGTCCTTCATCAGTTGGGCAGCTTTCACCAAAGTACCTGCCGTGTCTACCATATCGTCTACCAATACTACGTTTTTACCCTCTACTTCACCTATGAGCTCCATTGTTTCAATCACATTGGCTTGTTTGCGCTGTTTATAGCAAATCACCACATCACATTTCAAGAACTTAGAATAAGCATAAGCCCTTTTAGAGCCTCCCATATCGGGCGAAGCAATACACAAATTGTCTAAGTGCAACCCCTGTAAATAAGGCAAGAAAATGCTCGAAGCAAAAAGATGGTCTACAGGGCGCTCAAAGAATCCTTGAATTTGGTCGGCGTGCAAGTCCATCGTCATAATACGAGTAGCACCTGCCGCTTGCAAAAGGTTAGCCACCAATTTTGCCCCTATTGGCACTCTGGGTTTATCTTTCCTATCTTGGCGAGCCCACCCAAAGTAAGGCATTACTGCTGTGATGTGCCTTGCCGAAGCGCGTTTGGCAGCGTCTATCATTAGTAAAAGCTCCATCAAGTTATCCGAATTAGGGAAAGTAGAGCATATTAAGAAAACGCGTGCCCCTCTAATCGATTCTTCATAAGAGGGCTGAAATTCACCATCACTATAATAAGAAAGTTTAACTTCACCGAGCTGAGTACCGTATTTTTGCGCAATTTTCTCAGCCAGCTCTATGCTTTTAGAGCAAGCAAAGATTTTTGAATTAGGGGTGGTTTCACTAAACATTTTTATCAGTAAATGTATTAAGGTATAAAAACTTCTAACTTTTCAGGGCGCAAAGGTACAAATATTAATCGTAATTGCAAGTATCCTGATCTGATTTTTTTATTTTATGTACCAAAATATACTTCGCATTACCTTTTTGTTTATCTCTTTGTTGCACCAATTACACTCTCCCACTACTTTTGTCATTTCTCATTTGTCACTCGTCATCTCTTCCTTTTTCCGTCATACTCCCTCCTAGTGCCTATGGTCTAAGGTCTATCAATTATTTCTCTTTCTTTCGCCTCGAAACCTCTTTTTTAACATTTTTAGCGTTGTTGTATTACAGTATGAATCAATTACTTATATACCCTTTCTATACCAATCGTCCAAGATTCGTATAAGCTTCCTATAAGCTCTCTATAAGCTAACCCCACCCTCCTAATATCCTTTTTCCTTCAAAATCCCTCTCAGTCCACTTCTGATATTTTTCGTTTTCCTCCGAAGTCTAAACCCCTTCTTTGAGTCTCTCCGAAATTCTCCAACTAATTCCCACATTTCCTAATTTCCTAATTTCCACATTTTCTAATTTCCTAATTAATAACCCACTGCTCGCATAGTACTTCCCCTTATATCAAGCTCAGAAAGTAAGCCCTAAACTAAATTGATGAAAAGTATTCACTTTTTGACTCGTAAATACTCCTATTTCACTGTTAAACCCTACAAAATAGCTTAATGAAGGCGAAAGTTTGTGATGGTATTGCAAACTCACCTCATAACGCTGTCTATCCGAAGCAAGAAAGCGGGCATTGTGCAAAAGCATTGTGCTGAGCTCAGCTTCATTGCGGTCATTGCGCAATAGATAATTCTCGTGTAATACTTTCCGATACCGATACTGCACGCCTGTTACCCCTATACTCTTCTCCCCTAAGGGTGCTACAACACTTATCGTCATTCCAACATTCATATAATCAAAATACTGAAAACTCCTCGCCAAAGTATAATCCTCACGATAAGTTTCATAACTCACATAAGGCATTATACGATACTGCACAGCATTGTCGAACCCAAAAAACGCACCTAACTGATATTGCTCGCATTTAAGGGTATAGTTTTTGTTCTTCGCAATAACCTCCGTCCAATTGTTATTGCGCCCCGAGAGGATAGGCTCTACGCCTTTTTTACTTTGCTGATAATACCCTAATTTAAATCCGTAGTGATAGTGAGCACGACGGAACAATTTGGTAAGTTCTGTATTGAGTACCCTATTGGTTAGGGTTACTGCAACAATCCCATTGTCATCAGTCATATACTTCTCAATCGTCAGTTGATGGTAATCCCCTGTGAGGAAAAAGTCGTCCGCCCTGCTGATAGCCATTCCTCCACCATAACCATAACCTTCGTAAAAAGCCCTCAGTTTATTGCCTTTCAGCAAATGGTTGTAATACCCCAAGCCATTGAGGTGATACACCGTAGCCCTCCCTAATTCGTTAAAGAACCTCAGTTCGTTTGATTGGGTATATTTCACAAAAGTGCTATAAACACCCATCTTCCACTGCATTACCTTCCACATAAAACCCGATTGCAATTGCAATTGCGAAGTAATATCCTTAGGACGCGGGTCTTTATCCCTACTTGCTAATTCAGCTTGGTAATTCAAAGAGATACCCCAATGCAGGCGTTGCCATTGTTTGGCAAAACCACCCGTAAAGGCGTATTGTTCGCTGTGCAAATCTCCCCCTATGGCATCAGCAGTGAAGTAAGGATACAGCAACTCACCATCTAACGACTCGTTCCAGCGAATGTGCTTTAGGGTTCGATTTATATACGACGCATCACCCCAAAGCGTACGCGTGCTGTCATAAGGAAAATAAGAGCTCGCTTTTACTGAGAAAGCAGTATGACCTTCAGGATACTGCTGGGCATACGCCTGCTTATCGCTTCCCTCGTAAGTTGTTTGCACCGACGAAAAGCGATATTTTCCCCAATCTGTCATTGTTGCCGGATTCTGAAAGTAAGCTCTATAAATGCGTTGAATACTTTGTTGCTCTTTCAGTTTCAGCAGAAGGGTATCGATGGTATCTTGCCCCCAAGCAATCATCTCGCAGAGAAAAAATAAAAATAATATGTTGAGTGGACGATGTGTCAATTCTAATTCATTGATTTGTCAATAAAAAACGCTATAAACTTTGCCAAAATTTAACTTTGGCAAAGTTAAATCTGCAAAAGCAATATTTCACTCTTCACTTTTCACTTTTTAAGTGTAGGTGTAGTGAGGATTTCGAAATCTTCAGTAGAGTTGTTAGTATCTTTAAAGATAGGCTTACCATTGTTTTCAGAAAGAACCTTACGGCGTACAGATTTGCCATAACGAGTTTTGTCTTCCTCATCTTTAGTCACATAAGTATAGCCTGAATCCAAAGAAGTATCGGTCACCAACCATTCGAAACCTTTTTCAGTACTTAGATTTACGGCATCTACTATCCACTCATTAGGAATTTTCAACGTACTTCCTGTCTTTTTAACTATTTTGCCTTTAACATTAACTTCATATTCATAGTCATATCTAAGAGTAGAAGTAGCAGTACCTTCTGGAAAACGGGCTATCACATAGCTTCTATTACCTCGATTATTGAATATGAGAATACCATACAAATTGATGTTATTGGTAACAGTAGGGCTATCTATATCTTTTACTCTTGGAGGATAATAATTCTCAAAGTTAGCTTTGCTCAAATCTAAAGAATTAGGATTGTTTTCTTTATGGTTAATTCCTTGTTCAGCAATAACAATAGAAGCACCTGGTTGCACGGGATATTGAGTGCCTGTACCAGGTATTTGCACCATACCTTCTACTGCAAAGGCTTCTTTCATTATATTGGGAGTGTAATCTCTTTTGGTTACCGTTAAAAACTTAGAATCTGCTAATACCAAACCATCGGCGTAAAGCACCTTATCGGTATTGTTATAAAGTTTGATATACTGGTCACCAAAGTATTGTTTTCCTTCAGGAGTTAAAGTGCCAACAAAAAAGATTTCTTCTATAATAAAGTCATTACCTTTAGCTTTGATAGATAAAGGTACTTTAAAAGAGCTATCGCTAAGCACATCTATTTTGCTAACGAAAGCACTGAGTTCACCTGCTACGGTCTTGCCATCAAGGGTATAAGTAGCAGTGGTGGCAATGCGCAGTTCATAGCTCCCCATCAAAAGAGGAAGGGTTAATTCATTTTGAGAAAGATTGGTAAAAATACGTTCTACTTTCTCATTCTTGTTGAGTTCTGTAAGAGTAAGGGTGAGCGTACCATACCGAACATTGGTTACCTTATCAGGATTTTGTAGCTGAAGGGTAAGATTGCGTGTAGTAACAAAGGTGTTGATATTATCATCATCCTTCTTACAAGCGTTTAAGAGCACTAAAGTAAGTGCTAAAGCTAAAAATTGTTTTAAATGTCTCATAATATGTTAATTTATTAATTTGCTAATTTACTCTTCCCTAAAGAAATGTTCATCTCCATTCCAAAATAGGGGTTGATAAGTCCGCGACGGTTGATGTATTGTCTGTTCACACGGTAGTCCTCGTAAAAGTTGAACAGATTGTTTACATATATCGAAAGGGTAAAGTATTTATAGAATTCTTTTGATATTTTTAGATGTATGTTCATTGATAATGGGGTTCTATCACTGAGACTTATAGTTGTAGGGCGTATGAGCCATTGCAATACGGGGTCACTCGCTTCTGTCGCTGTATATGGGTGACGCACACCATCTTCACTGATGTAGTGAGTGGGCACACGACTAAGAGATGGACTGCTGTTGATAACATACCAAGTGAGGTCGCAACGTACAGAGGTGATGAGATGCAGTTCAGGAAGGTAAGTGTCGGCTACGAGACTGGTTTGTAACTGTTCACAGTCGTACTTCTCCATTTCAGGATATACTCCCAGATTGTAATATTTGCGGTTGTTGATGACATCTTTATCGGCAGGACGATATACAGGCAATGAGTTGTAATACAAGCTGTGAAACCACGCACCACTAAGGGTAAAGCGAGTGTTGAGCAATTGTAGGCGCTTGCTACTGTACTGAAATTCCACCCCTTGTTTATCAATAGCCGAACCATTGCTCTCCATATCTGAGAGTATCAGGGCGTCTTGCACAGTATAGGGCAGGTTTTCTACCAAAGGAGGGGCAGTAATCGCATTGTGATTGAGTCCTGTAGCATCGTATTTTTTATAGAATACTTTATGATAATTGCTCATTTTGCGGAAACCCGATTGCATACGCTCGTCGAAATAGTTGATAAACAGCGAATGGTGGTCGTATTCCAAGCCAAGGCGCACTTCGGCTTTGCTGTTCACGGCGGGCATAATGCTGTAGTTCACTTGCGGGAAAATATACGTTTTATAGTGCAATTGGCGGTATGCCCTTTGACTGTGATAGTAATTTAGCTGGACAAAGTCTTCGTATTTTTCTTGAGGGTAGAGCATCTCTTGAGTAGGAAGTTTGCTGTGTTTTCCCCAGCCTGCTGTAAGACTGATACTGAGAGTTTTTTGGTTAGCAAACTCAATTTTAGGGAAAGTAACTTTCATATTCACACGTGGGTCGAAACACACCTTGTTATGCAATGCGTAGCGTGAATCGAGTCCTAAAAGGGTGTTGGCACGCAAACCAGCACGCAAGAAAAAATCGGTATGCCAAAAGGTTTTTTCTAACTGTTCTTCAACATAAAAAGACATATCCTGCATCGCGGGAATACTCTTAAAAGCACGCGGACGTGTAGTCATTTCGGGTGAAGGTGGGTGCGCCAAATCGTATACCTGACCCAGACCGTTGTTTTTGTTGTAGTTGTAAGTAAGCCCTATAAGAAACTCGTTAAGGAATCCTGCAAAACGTTTATAACCTCCTGTTGCAAAGTCGGTATAAAGGTGTAGCGGTTTGCCATCTACGAGCAAGTGCGACACATAGTTAGGGTCGGAAAATGCGCCATAAAATTCACCTGCTTCTCTGTTTGTGAAGACAGGGCGCGCATTGGTGATTTGCACCCATTTGTCTTGTTCAATACGGTCGAAACTCTGCGAGTAACTAGTCTTAAGTAGCAATGTTTTGAAGAATGTTTTGTGGAGTTCCCAACTCAGCCCATTGGCGATACGGATATTATTGTAAGTAGATTGATAAGCATCATAGCGATCGAAGCCTACATCGGGATCTCGTTTTTCCTTGTCGATAGTGCCCGTATAGTCGATACTAAAATTCCACGTAAGCGGATTTTCGGTATCGAAGTGTTTTTCGGCACGAGCCGAAGCAGTGTAACGTTTGTAGTTTTCAAAGCTGTTACGCGGGTCGGGTTGGGAATCTAAATAATCCAAACTGAAGTTAAGTTTGAGGCGATTTTCAGTAAGTTCAAAGCCTTTGCCTATATAGAAAAGTTTGCTAAAACCGTCGGCTTTGGCACGCGCCCTAAGGGGAGTATAGCCTTTTTTGCGGTGAATTGTTACTACTCCACTGCTGATGTCACCAAATTTCACCGATGGAATACCACGTATAATCTCCACTGTTTCAATATCATCGGTAGCAATGGTGCGCATATCCACCCCCGAGCGGGTAGTGTTGCGCTTCTTATCAACGTAATTCGATTGAGGGGTGATAATCATTCCGGTACCTACTGTAGATTGCATATTGTTATTCACATCTAAGGGAACACCATCAATATTGAAGCCTACGCCTAAAGAGGAAATACTATAGCCGTCCATAGGCGTTCCTGTCTGCCTGAGAGTGAGTGTATTGGCATAGTTCAGTGAGGGAGTCGTAACTTGCCGACCAGGGAGCAAACTCACCAAATCGGCAAAGCTGGACGGCTGGAGGTGTCGCATAGCCTTGCGGTCGATAAGCGAAGTAGAGGTAGGTGCAGGAAGTTCTTTAGCAGTTACTACCACTTCTTCTAACTGAATAGGCTGTGTAGTATCAGAAATAGTAGTAGGAGAAACAGTGGTGAGAGTTGCAGTTTGAGCGTAAAGAGCCGAGCAAAAAATAGGAAAAACAATGAGTGCCAAAGAGATGAACCTTTGGTATCGTAATGATTGTGCATATTTCTTTTCACTTTTCATTCTTCACTAAATCGGACTGCAAAGGTAGTACTTTTTTTGAATTATATAAAACAAATCTAAATAATATTAATATCAAACTTATAAAAATGCTTAATTTAACATCTGTTAAATATAACAGAATACTATTTTTTCAATCGCTTTTGCATCACTATATTACCTCATATTACCTCTCGTCGAATACATTTAACCTTTGCACCTCCTACTATCCCCTTCCTTCCATTTCTTTCAAAGTCTTCCCGAAACCTCTAATAAGTCACTTTTGCATTTGTTAAATCCCAAATTTCCTAACTTTCAAATTGACTAATTCTTTAATTTACCCTTCCTTTTCTTTCGTCTCGAAACCCTGTTTTTGGCATTTTTAGTGCTGTTGTATGATATTATGAATCAACTATTTATATACCCTTTCTATACCAATCTTCCAAGATTCGTATAAGCTTCCTATAAGCTTTCTATAAGCTAAGCATACCCATTTTACCTCTTATCTTTTATCTTTTACCTGAATCACCTCTTCCGTTCCTCTTCGTTATCTTTCTGCTTCCTCATCTCTTTTCTAAGACAATCCTAGAACTCCGATTATATCTTTTTGTATAACAAAGAAAATAAAAATATTTCAGTTTTTCTTTGGTAGTTAGAAAAATATTCTTACCTTTGCCCCGATTAATAGAATAGTACTGTATGAAACTGTATGCTTTTCAAATAATGATGATGTGTTGTACCTTCCCTGTAAGCGGTGCAAGGCTCGTTATTTCTTGAAAGTATCAGTATATATATTTTAGTAAACGAAATAACAACACCCCACTGCTAATAGGTAGTGGGGCTATTTTTTTATAATAATGACAAAAGTAAATTGTACCGAGAGTTTCATTATCGAACTCTATCAAGAAAGTAAAAATATCAAACATCACGTAAGCAAACAGCGTATTAACGCCTTTGTAGAAGAACTCTTTCAGTTCTTATTTCTCATAGATGAGCGTACTTGTCTCTCTAAAGTGAATATAGAAGCACGCTATGAGGAATTGCGTTATGATTTTATCAGTATTGTAGATGATTTTCTGCAAAACAAACCTCAAAAAGAGCAACTAACTGATTATTACGATTGTATTTTGCCCACTATTTATGCTCAATTAAAACAAGATGCTCAGTATTTTATCGATAGTGACCCAGCAGCTACCTCTCTCAGAGAAGTACAAGTTACCTATCCTGGTTTCTTTGCTATTATGGTATATCGTATCGCTCACGAACTATGGACGCGCGAAGTACCACTCTTGCCCCGTATACTCACCGAATACGCCCATAGCAAAACAGGTATCGACATTCACCCAGGAGCAACCATTGGCGTCCCTTTTATGATAGACCACGGTACGGCTATCGTTATTGGTGAAACTACGGTTATAGGTAACCACGTAAAAGTATACCAAGGGGTTACCTTAGGGGCACTCTCAGTATCGGTAGATAAGGCTCATACCAAGCGTCATCCTACTATTCAAGACAATGTGGTAATTTACTCAGGTGCCACAATCTTAGGGGGTGAAACCGTAATAGGTCACGATAGCGTTATTGGCGGGAACGTATGGCTTACCCATAGCATAGAACCTTTTACTAAAGTTTTCCACAAGAGTCAAATCATAGTAAAAGACAACGAAGTGTATGAAGAACCTATTAATTTTGTAATTTAGTCTTTAAACATTAGTTCCTAATACCAATTCACTAATCATTAACCACTAACCATTAACAAACACGTAACTAATAAATAATTATATAATGGCGTACAAAAATGTTTTAGAACTTATCGGGCGTACTCCCGAAGTGAAAATTAATCGATTGTTTGGTAAAGATGCCAACGTATTTATCAAGTTAGAACGCTTGAACCCAGGCGGTAGTATTAAAGACCGTATCGCACTCGCAATGATTGAAGATGCTGAAAACAAAGGTGTCCTCAATAAAAATACTGTGATTGTGGAGCCTACCTCAGGTAATACAGGGGTTGGGCTTGCCTTAGTAGCTGCCGTAAAAGGTTATAAGCTCATTGTGGTAATGCCCGAATCTATGAGTATAGAGCGCCGTAAACTGGTATCGGCTTATGGGGCTGAGGTTGTATTAACTCCAAAAGAAAAAGGAACAGGAGGTGCCATTGCCAAAGCCCTCGAAATAGCCGAAGGTAAACCTAACTATTGGGTGCCTCAACAGTTCGAGAACCCTGCTAACCCTGAGGTACACGAGCGCACTACTGCTCAAGAAATCTTGCAATCCTTCCCCGATGGCTTTGATTATTTTGTAACAGGAGTCGGTACTGGTGGACATATTTCTGGGGTATCCAAAGTGCTTAAACAACACTTCCCTCATCTTAAAACCATAGCCGTAGAACCTGAACTATCACCCGTGCTCAGTGGAGGAGTAGCAGGTCCTCACCCTCTGCAAGGAATAGGTGCTGGTTTTGTACCAAAGAATTACGATACTAAGCTAATAGATGATATTCTGTTAATAAGTAAAGATGAGGCTTTTGAATATGCCCGCAAGTTAGCGAAAGAAGAAGGTATTTTAGCTGGTATTTCTACGGGAGCTTCTTTGGCAGCCGTAGCCAAAGTACTCAAAAAAGACCCTAAGGCACGTGTCCTTACTGTAAACTATGATACAGGCGAACGCTATTGGTCAGTAGAAGGACTCTTCTAATATATAGAAAAAAGAGGCTACCCGATTAGGATAGCCTCTTTTTAGTTTTATAATGTTTCTTTTAGCCATTTGAAAAACGTTCTCTGCCATAAGAGTCCGTTTTGAGGTTGTAATACCCAGTGATTCTCATCAGGAAAATAAAGTAACTCACTCTTGATGCCTCTCAGTTGAGCTGCTGTAAAAGCTTGGAATCCCTGTTCTTCGGGTACTCGGTAGTCTTTCCCTCCGTGAATGATGAGAATAGGGGTGTCCCATTCTGTAATCTTTTCTATAGGATTAAACTCTTTATACGATTTTTGCGCTACAGCGTTCTTTTTATCCCAATAAGCACCTCCTATTTCGTTATTGTTGAAGAAGAGCTCTTCGGTAGTGCCATACATACTTTGTAAGTTGAATACTCCGCAATGGGCAATAAACGTCTTAAAGCGTTTTTGGTGAATACCTGCTAAGTAGTAGATTGAATATCCTCCGTAGCTGGCACCTATAGCTCCCAATCGTTCCTTGTCTACATAAGGTTCCTTAGCAATATCATCAATAGCCGATAGGTAATCGCGCATAGGCTGTCCACCCCAATCTCCACTGATTTCTGCATTCCATTCTACTCCAAAGCCTGGTAATCCTCTGCGGTTAGGAGCTATCACTATATAACCTTGCGAAGCCATTACTTGGAAGTTCCAACGGAAACTGTAAAATTGGCTCACAACAGATTGTGGTCCTCCTTGGCAGTAGAGTAGGGTAGGGTACTTCTTGTTAGGGTCAAAGTTCGGTGGGTAAATTACCCAAGCGTGCATTCTCTTGCCGTCAGTAGTTTTAATGATACGCTCCTTAATAGGACATTCAGCAATCCCTTTGTATAGTTCATCGTTAAAATGTGAAAGCTGTGATAGTGTTATGCGCCCTTTTTTCTCTTTTAAATTGATAGTATACAGTTCAGCTGCGTGGTTCATATCCGTGCGCATCACAACCAATTGGTCTCCTGCTTGTCCTACTATACTATTCACATCAAATACACCTTGTGTGAGTTGTCTTGGAGAAGTATCTTTACTAAAAGGAGCTACTACAAACACTTGCTCTGTTCCTTGTGTAGCCGCAATTAGGTATATTTGCTTCCCATCGTTGCTCCATCGGTAACTGAAAATAGTATTATCCCAGTTAGCTGTAAGGTTAATGCGCTTGCCGTCCTTCAATATATAAAGGTCGTTTTTATCAGCTTCATTACCGTCGTGTGCCATACTGAGCCACGCAAGTACCCCCTCTTTGCTATACTGAGGGTTAGTGTCATACCCCATCATTCCTTCGGTGAGGTTTGTTGTTTTTTTCGAGCTGAGGTCGTACTCGTAGATATCAGTATTAGTGCTTAGTACATAATCAGTGCCTACTTTGGCTTTGGTAACATAAAGTACCTTTTTGCCGTCGAGACTCCATATATAATCCTCATCACCTCCAAAAGGTAACTGCGGACAGTAATAGGGCAGTCCTTCCATTATATCGGTTTGTTTACCATTACTATCTTCTATCATCACGTGATTGTAACTGCCTTCATTCCACGTATCCCAATGGCGGTGGTCTAAGCTACTGTATAGTTTCCCCGATGATTTTTCTAAGTCGTTATAAAAGTCTTTCCCTAAAACCGACTTTAATTTTACTTCCTTATGAGTGAGTTTTAGGCTTTTATCGGTATTGTATTTAGCTGTGAGTTTTTCTACCTCTTCTTTGCTTATAGGAATGGGAACACCTCCTTTTACGGCAAGTTTATAGTATTCTTTGTTAAAAGTATTTTCCTTTATATTTGGAGTACTCACACTCACCAATACGTATTGTTGGTCGGGGGTAATACCTATACCATTCACACGATGTAGTTCCCATAGTTTTTCGGGGGTGAGAGGTTGTTGTGCTTGTATGCTATTAAATGCCATAACCGAAGCTAAAATAATAAGATGTTTTTTCATTCCTTAACAAATAAGGCAACAAGCCTTCCTAATAGTTTTACAATAAATTGGTAACTCTCTACCAAAAACGCTCTGATTTCTTTTAGTACAAAGCCAATACCCGATTTGATAACAGGTTTTACCCGGTTGTAAATAAACGATAACCATACGCATACGGCTATAAAGGCAGGTGCTCCTAATACCACTTGATAAGGTTTCAACTGTCCTCCGAAGTGCTGTATAAGCCCGTGTGAGGTAATACTACCGTATATGATAAAGCAGTGTATAACGTAAATCGATAGGGTGTTTTGCCCAATAGTTTTAATCAGTTGTGAAGTAATCACATTGCGCATTAGGGCAAAGAAACCAAATACAAGCAATACATTCCCCAAACGTAAATAAGCAAAATCCTGCATTAATCGCTCAAAAAATGACGAATGATTAATATAGAACAGTTGTTCTATCATAAAGTGAAAACCCCACAACAAGAATGCTCCTACGCTTAGAAATAGCAGAATAGCATTACGGTATAGGTGAGGGTGATTTTTATATCGCTGAAATAGATATCCCATAAAACCTCCAAACGACACATAGCCAAACCAAGGAAAAATAGGAAAGAAACTACCGTGTGCACGAGTCAAGTAATTAGCAATCGGCAAGGGTAGTGAATCAAAGCGCAAATCCTTGTAAAAAGGCTCAAAAGTGAACGCCAATAGGGTAGTGGTGAGCAATATCGTAGGCATTACCCACGACTTGCGGTTATATGAAAGTAAGTAAGTAGCGATGAGCAACAAGAGCGAAAGCCCAATACAGTGGAGTACATCTACACTTTGGAAACTCATACGCAAGAAGTAAGCAATACCGATGAGCATCAGTCCACGCCTAATACCTTTCATCACACGAGGGTTATTCCAGCCTACTTTTGTAGCATCACTTTCTTTTACCAATAAAAAAGTGAAGATAAACCCCGAAACAGTGAAGAACACAGGAGCGGTAATACCAGTGCAGTAGTGCCATAGCCAGTATATAAAGTTATTTTCGTCGCGGTAGCGGTCAGCAAGTAGCCCATTTATAAAGTGCCCTTGTAGCATCATACAGATAGCAAAGGCGCGAATCACATCTATGAAGTCAAGTCTGAATTTCTTTATTTTTTCCATAATCTTAATATCATAAAGAGGGTGCAAAGGTACAAAATAAATAACAATTAGCAAGTAATAGTTAAGAACTAACTAAGGAAAACGCACGAAATTCAATGAGTAAAGAAGTGTGGCTTACGTCATTATGAATTAAACAAAAATTGAGATTTTCCCTTGTGTAAAAGGTTTTAGCAAAGTATTTTAGGTAGCTTACTACCGATTTTTTTAAAATTTTGAAACTAATTTATTTCAATTTCTGTTTCTTCTTTTTAAAAGGAAATTTTATGTGTTTGACTTAATAGTATCAACAAGCAACGAGCAATATTAGCTCTTTTATAATAAAAGAACTTTGCCAAAGTTTCAATAGCTTGTTGCGCTACAATCTTTGACAAAGTTTTATTACTGATAATCAGTTGTTTTTATCTATTGAGAGGTATCAACCATTAAAGAGGCATTGGGCGTTCTTTCTTCTTCACAGCTCCTACTATAGCCGAGATAATAACCCCTCCAATGGCAGAGCCCAATATCGATGAAAAGAATGTCCATACCACAGAAGGCTTGCTTTGAAGTGTTTTTTCGCGAAGCTCTTCCATTTGCTCTTCACTGAAATTAGAGGTAAAGGCACTCATTTTTTCCATTGTAACCTCTACTACTTTTTCATAATAGTTAGGGTCAATAACAGTAGTGTAGATTACACTGTAAATAGCAGCGATTACCCCTCCCACGAGAGCGGTTACTATCCCCACTTTAATAGCTTCACCTACAGTTAAGAAACCGTCGTTAGCCGTTTTGTACTGCTGAACAGCCATCACGATAAAAACTACACAGATAGCTAAATTCAATAGCCAAGTGATAGCACCTATCAAAAAACTTCCAGTGTACAAAAGGTTTGTTACGTACAGCAATACGCTTAAAACTACACAAGCAACCCCCAATAAAATACCGTTTCTAAGTGCAATACTTAGGAAATTTACATTTTTTGTTTCCATAAACATTGAATATTTAAGTTAATGCCACAAAAGTAGAAAAAATATTAATACATACAATAAAAAAAATAATTTTTTCTTCTTTTTTTCTCACCTCGGAAATCCCCTTGTATAAATCATTTCTTATAAACACCAGTTCTACAACAAATTATCTTCTGCTCTCAATCTTATCTTCGCTTTAGTGTTATAGACTTTGCCAAGATTTAACTTTGGCAGAGTAGAAGTCCTCTCAATAACCTTCTTTTTATCTCTGTTTTAACGTTAACTTTTCTTCGCCTTTCCTTCGTTGATTGTTCGTCTTTCCTTCGTCTTTCCTTCGTCTTTTGTTCGTTCTTTGTTCGTTCTTTGTTCGTTCATTCTTTATCTGCCCGTGCGGCTCGCACCGTCTTTTATTCATTGTAGACCCATTGTAGACCCATTGTAGACCCATTGTAGACCCACTGTAGACCCACTGTAGACCCACTGTAGACCCACTGTAGACCCACTGTAGACCCACTGTAGACCCACTGTAGACCCACTGTAGACCCACTGTAGACCCACTGTAGACCCACTGTAGACCCACTGTAGACCCACTGTAGACCCACTGTAGACCCACTGTAGACCCACTGTAGAGCCACTGTAGATCCTCTCATTGTTCAATTATCCTATAAGCTTTATATAATTTTCTCCCAATTTCACCATTAACCATTAATCATTAACCATTAATCATTAACCATTAATCATTAACCATTAATCATTAATCATTAATCATTAATCATTAATCATTAATCATTAATCATTAATCATTAATCATTAACCATTTTTTTGTCTTTTACTTCTTAAAAACATAGATTTTTCTTATTATAGTTGTACATTAAAAAAAAAGTCGTACTTTTGTCGGTTAATAAATGTCTTTTTTACGCACTAAAATACTCAAAATGAAGTCAAACAAAGTAACTCTTAAAGTTATTGTGAGCTATGTATTGCTCATCTGCGTGTCTATTGTAGCTGGATATGTAGTCTATAAAGAAATACAAAAACTCTCACACCAAGAAGAAATTAACCAGCAAGATAGAAATAAAATTATCCAAATTAGCAAGATACTCACCCTGATGAACGATACCGAAAGCGCAGGAAGGGTCGCTATACGTACCGATGATAGAGAAGCGCTTCAAGTTTTCTTAGAAAAGAATGTTACTTTACAGAATGAGGTACTAAAATTTCGCCGTGATATTACTTCCGAAAGACAGCTCTTAACCCTCGATACTATTACTTCTTTGCTAAATCTTAAAAGTGAAAACTTGCAGGAGTTAAAAGCTTTTCAAGAAAGCGACAGTACTTCTATCATTATTCGCAGTGCCATCAGTAAGCTCTCAAGTTTGGAACCTTATTTAGGTTATGAAGTATATAATAAAACCTATTCCCGACGTAAAAATAAAGAATATACCCCTGTTCCTGCTACTGATATTGCTTCTATCTTAAAGAAGTATAAGAACATCAAGATTCCAAAGACGTTCAAAAATACCAAATTCGATAAGGTAGTAATGGAAACGCTTACCTTGCTCAATAAGGTAAATGAAGATACCCAAGAGTCTAAAAGCCAAATTAATGAACGAATGCAAAGCCTTTGGCAAAACGATGTGCGTTTATCTCAAAAACTTGACGACCTACTACATAATTTTGAAGAAGAGGTATTGGCTAATTCACAAAAACTAAGTCAAGAGCGTCGAGCTATTTTTGAGAATAGTAAAAACCTATTGATGTTAGCCTTTTTGGTAGCTTTGGGCATTATAGCCATTTCTTCTATTGTGATTATCAATGATTTTGTTACCTCTCAACGTTATCGTCGCAAACTCGAAACCGCTAACCGGAAATCGTATAATCTACTGAAAAACCGTGAGCAACTCATTTCTATGGTAAGCCACGATTTGCGTACTCCATTGAGTTCTATTGTGGGATATTCCGAATTGCTTAGCAAACAGAAAATCTCCGATAAGGGTAAGAATTATCTTTCACATATCAAGTATTCATCAGAATATATTTCTAAATTAGTAGATGAACTATTAGATTATACTCGTATCGAGGCAGGAAAAATATCTGTTGAAAAAGTTCCTTTCAATACCGCCGAAATTATTGATGAGGTAGCCAATAATGTGAAGTCAGCTTATAAAACTAAGGAAATAAACCTTACCTTTACTTTTTCCGAAACGGTAAATAATCTAAACTTTTCAAGCGATGCTTATCGTGTGAAACAGATATTGTATAACCTCATTTCTAATGCCTTTAAGTTTACCGAACGCGGGAACGTACACATACAAGCCGATGCACGTCCGTTAAGCAACGATGTGTATGAAATAGGTATTGCCGTTACCGATACAGGTATTGGTATAAAGAAAGAACAGCAACAACACATCTTTGATGAGTTTACTCAAGCCAACGATGAGATTTCTAAGCGTTATGGAGGTTCTGGTTTAGGCTTGCATATCTCTCAAAAATTAGCGCATCTGCTCAGAGGTAAGATATATTTAGAGAGTAATGAAGGCAAGGGCAGTACCTTTACCTTACGCTTCTTAGCCGAAAAAGTAGTAGAGCGTACCAAAGCACCTCAAATTATAACCTCAAACAAGCCTGCCAATAAGATTTCAATTATAGTAATTGATGACGATTTCTCTATCCTTAGTCTCATTGAAGAACTCTTGAAGCAGAAGGGCATTAACGCTATTACATTTAACAATGGTAAAGATGCGTTTACTCAAATGACTAACTATAATTTCGACTTGGTAATTACCGATATACAATTGCCCGAAATGAATGGCTTCCACTTTGTAACGCTCTTCAATGAACAGTATAAGAACAACCCGCTTCCTGTATTAGCCATTACAGGCAGACGCGACGTCCCCGAAAGTTTTTATATGAAGAGTGGCTTCTCTGGTATCCTTCCTAAACCGTTTACTCCTGAGCAGTTTTATGAGAAACTAAAAGTCTTTTTCCCTAAGCTTGACACCAAAGTAGAACAAAAGACAATTATCTTAACCGATAATGCTACCACAGGAGGATATACTCCTGAGGTATTGGAGAACTTTATGGGAGATGATATAGAAGGTATTGTTAATATTTATCAACATTTCTTAGCCGAAACAGATACTAATTTGGAAAACTTAAAAATCTATGTTGATAATAAGGATTACAAAGGCATTAAGGCAATAGCTCATAAAATGACCAGTATGTTTGCACAGATAAATGCCAAGCGTGAATCCGAAATACTTATCTATTTAAATAAGGTAACTAATGAAAGCATTTCAGACTTACATTCTCAAATTCATAAGTTAGAACAGCTGTTTAACAATGAATGTAAACCAGCTATTGAAAGTTATTTAAAGAAAATAATGCAATAAGTCAAATATAAATAAGTAATAATATTTTAGAATTAAAACCCACCATACTATGATTAAAGAATCTGAACTTATCTTGAATCCCGATGGTAGTATTTACCACATCAATTTGCGACCTGAACAAGTAGCCGATACCATTATTTTGGTAGGCGACCCTAACCGTGTGCCTCGTGTGAGTGCTTATTTTGACAATATAGAATTTAGCACCCAAAAACGCGAATTCTGCACTCATACAGGTTCTTATAAAGGCAAACGCCTTACTGTGATTTCCACTGGTATAGGTCCTGATAATATCGACATTGTTATCAACGAACTCGATGCCCTTGCCAATATTGATTTGAACACCCGTAAGCCCAAAGAACAGCTCACCTCGCTCAATATAGTGCGTTTCGGTACCTCTGGCTCTCTACAAGCCGATATACCCGTAGATAGTTTTGTGCTATCTTCCCACGGATTAGGTATGGACAATATGTTCCATTCGTATAAAGATAGTCCTAAGGTACGTGAACTCGCTATGGAAGAGGCTTTTATTGCTCATACAAATTGGAATCCTCTCAAAGGTCGCCCTTATATCATCGCTTGCGGACAAGAACTCAAAAAACGCCTCCTCACCGATAAGGTATTTGAAGGAATTACTGGTACTGCTCCAGGCTTCTATGGTCCTCAAGGACGCGTATTGCGCTTGCCTGTGCAAGACCCTGACCTCAACGACAAGCTCCACAGCTTCAATCACAATGGTCATCGTATGACGAACCTCGAAATGGAAACCTCTGCTATCTATGGGCTTTCTAAACTCTTAGGACACCAAGCCGTTTCACTCAATGCTATCATTGCCAATCGCCCTACAGGTACTTTCACCAAGGATACTAAAAAAGTAGTAGAAAACTTGATAGTGTATGGCTTAGAACAATTGGCAAAATAGTCGCTATATAAAAAGTGAATATGACACCCCTCACAGGTCAAGAACTCCACAATTTAGCAATGAACATTGTAGGCTCTGCTTTGCAAGACGAACTACAATGGGAATTTCTATTAGTGAATAGTGAACTCAAACGCGACCCTCAATTTGTGTGTGTGGATAAAAAGAACCAAAAGTACTTTATCATTGTGCGGGCAGTGCCTTATGGCGACGACCCTACCAAATATGATATCGTATTTATGGAAGTGGTGCGCAAACACGCCGAAAAACACAACGCTCGTACTTTCTACGCTGGTGTAGGGCTTAGCAATATAACAGATGAAACTCTCCCTTTATATAAAGATGAGCCTTATAAACTCAACTTTCAAGGACTCATAGAAATTTGCTAATTGACAAATTATTCGTATTTTTGCCACTCAAAATAAACTAAGTAACTAATGAAAATAGATGAATCATTGAACGTACATAGTAGCTTACTACAACTCATTGGTAATACGCCCCTTTTGGAATTGCATAAAATTACCAAAGGTCTCAAAGGGCGTTATTTTGCAAAGCTTGAGGCTTTCAATGTGGGTCATTCTGCTAAGGATAGGGTGGCTAAGTACATTGTAGAAGATGCCGAACGCAAGGGATTACTTAAACCAGGTAGTACCATCGTAGAAACTAGCTCTGGCAACACGGGCTACAGTTTAGCAATGATAAGTGCCCTAAGAGGCTACCGCTGTATCATTGCTATTAGCGATAAATCGTCTCACGACAAAGTGGAAATGCTTCAAGCCTTAGGAGCAGAGGTACATTTGTGTCCTGCAAATGTCGCTCCCGATGACCCTCGCTCTTACTACGAAGTAGCAAAACGTATCCACAACGAAACTCCTAATTCTATCTATGTCAATCAGTATTTCAATCCGCTCAACCCTGAAGCTCATTACCAGACAGGTCGTGAGATATGGGAACAAACGCAAGGCGAGATTACTCACGTAGTGGTATGTAGTGGAACAGGCGGTACCATTTCAGGTATTGCCCACTACCTAAAAGAGCAAAACCCAAGAGTGCAAGTACTGGGGGTAGATGCCTATGGCTCAGCTATCAAAAAATATCACGAAACCCGAGAGTTTGACCCTGCTGAAGTATATCCATACAAAATAGAAGGAATGGGTAAAAACTTGATTCCTACTGCTACTGATTTTGATGTTATTGATGAGTTTATCAAAGTAACCGATAAAGATGCTGCACTTATGGCTCGCAAATTAGCACGTACCGAAGGACTCTTTATGGGCTACACAAGCGGGGCTGCAATGCAAGCCATAAAACAATATGCCGAAGCAGGTAAATTCGACGAAAATAGCATCATAGTAGTCCTCTTCGCCGACCACGGTTCGCGCTATATGAACAAAATCTACAGCGACGACTGGATGAAAAAACAAGGATTTATTGACTAACAATTATCAATTAACAAAATAAGATAAAGAACGAATGAAAGATTTATTTGAGCATATTTATGCAAATAAAGGAAGTATAGGGCGCTGGTCAGAACACGCCGAGGGGTATTATGTATTCCCTAAATTGGAAGGCGAATTAGGTCCTCATATGAAATTTCAAGGAAAAGAAACCCTCAACTGGAGTATCAACGACTATTTAGGACTTGCTAACCACCCCGAGGTGCGCAAAGTAGATGCCGAAGCAGCTGCTGAGTATGGTGCGGCTTACCCTATGGGGGCTCGTATGATGAGTGGGCATACTACTATGCACGAAGAACTCGAAAAACGTTTAGCTAAATTTGTACACAAAGAAGCTGCTTATTTGCTCAACTTCGGCTACCAAGGAATGGTATCTATCATTGATGCTTTGGTAACTAAGAATGATGTTATCGTGTACGATGTCGATTCACACGCTTGTATTATTGATGGGGTACGCTTGCACTTTGGCAAACGCTATACCTACCAACATAACGATATGGAGAGCTTCGAGAAAAACTTAGAACGTGCTGCCAAATTAGCCGAAACTACAGGAGGCGGTATCTTGGTGATTTCTGAAGGAGTTTTTGGTATGCGTGGCGAACAAGGTAAACTTAAAGAAATTGTAGCTCTTAAAAAGAAATACAATTTCCGCCTTTTAGTAGACGATGCTCACGGTTTTGGTACTTTAGGGCCTCGTGGTGAGGGAACAGGTGTTCACCAAGGCATACAAGATGAAATTGATGTTTATTTCTCTACTTTTGCCAAATCAATGGCAGGTATTGGGGCTTTCGTAGCTGGAAATGCCAAAGTAGTAGATTATCTTAAATACAATCTCCGCTCTCAAATGTTTGCTAAATCACTTCCGATGATTTATGTAAAAGGTGCTTTGAAACGTTTGGAAATGATGGAAACAATGCCTGAACTACAACAAAAGTTATGGGATAATGTAAATCGTTTGCAAAACGGACTTAAAGAGCGTGGTTTCAATATTGGTAATACCAATACTTGCGTAACGCCTGTATTCTTGCACGGTAGTATTCCAGAAGCAATGGCTATGGTAAACGACCTACGCGAGCACTATGGTATCTTCTTGTCAATAGTAGTTTATCCTGTGATTCCAAAAGGAATGATACTCTTGCGCATTATTCCTACCGCTTCACATAGTAAAGAAGATATCGACCGCACTTTGGAAGCGTTTTCAGCTATTCGTGAGAAACTCGAAACAGGTGTATACCGCGCTATGAATGCTGAACTTACTAAAGAAATGGGAGATATGTAATTAATTATTAATTAAAAAAAATACTTTGCCAAAGTGAGATAGCTTACTGTGCTACGACCAACTTTGGCAAAGTTTTTGTGTATACCCACCTTGTTAAATTATTAATTGTCCATTGTTAATTGTCATTCCTACATACAACGAAATTGAAAATATAGAAGCTATCATAAAGGCTGTATTTGCCCAAAGTGATAAGTTTCACATTCTTATTGTAGACGACAATTCTCCTGATGATACTGCCGATAAGGTACGTGAATTACAAAATATTTATCCTAACCAACTTTTTTTAGAGGTACGCACAGAGAAAAAAGGCTTAGGAACAGCTTATATTCACGGCTTTCAGTGGGCATTAGCACGTGACTATGAATATATTTTCGAGATGGATGCCGATTTTTCTCATAATCCTACTGACCTCTTGCGACTTTATGAGGCTTGTCAGCAAGGTGCTGATGTAGCAATTGGGTCGCGTTATATAAAAGGGGTGAATGTAGTGAATTGGCCTTTGCAACGCATCTTGTTGTCCTATGGGGCTTCTATCTATGTGAGGGTGATTACGGGAATGAAAATTAAAGACCCTACTGCTGGCTTTGTGTGTTACCACCGAAGGGTATTAGAGAGCATCGACCTGAATACTATCCGATTTGTAGGCTATGCCTTTCAAATAGAGATGAAGTATCGTGCTTATCTTAAAAAGTTTAAAATTACAGAAGTACCTATCATCTTTACCGATAGAACTAAAGGAAAATCAAAAATGAATAAAAGCATTATCCGTGAAGCTATCTTTGGCGTTATCGGAATGCGATTTAAGAAATAAATCAGCATAAAGAATTATGGAATTTATAAGAAAAAGACTCAAAAGCTTACAATATGTATTTCAAGGTTTGTTTTATTTAATAAAGAATGAACCTCCAGTGATGGTACATATTGCCATCTCTTTAGTATGGGTGATTTTAGGCTTTTGTTTCGGCATTACTACCAATGAATGGATTATACAGCTTTTGTGTATAGGGTTAGTTCTTTCGGTTGAAGGACTCAATACAGCCGTTGAAAAGCTATGTGACTTCATTCACCCCGATCATCATAAAACTATTGGGATTATCAAAGATGTTGCTGCCGGAAGTGTAGGCTTTGCTGTGATACCTGTAAGCATTGTGCTCTGTATCATCTATTATCCCTATGTAATGGGACTCTTTTAATTTTACTATGAAAGATATAGTAAAAGGGTATTTAGCAGCTTTTATTTCAGCGGTTACTTATGGTATGATTCCGCTGTTTATGATTCCTATCAAGCAGCAAGGTTTTTCAGTAGATGCAGCACTTTTCTATCGTTTCATTACTACAAGTCTCTTTATTATGGGGTATCTTTTCTACCGAAAAGAGACACTGCGCATTACCCCGCGCGAAGTATTTATCTTTCTTGTTTTAGGATTGCTGTACGCCCTTTCAGCTGAATTTCTCTTTCTTGCCTACGATTTGCTCTCCCCAGGAATTGCTTCTACTATATTTTTTATGTATCCGCTTATAGTAGCACTTGCTTTGGGTGTTTTCTTCAAAGAACGTATTACTTTTCCTACGATTTTAGCACTTTTGATTGTATTAGTAGGCGTTTTCTTGCTTAGTGTAAAAGATGTTACAAACTTTTCTATCAACTATATAGGGGCAGGAGTATCATTGCTTGGGGCACTCTCTTATGCGCTATATATGCTCATTGTCAATAAGTCTAAAATATCAGCTTCAGGAATAAAAGTATCGTTTTATTCTACTTTATTTTCTTCAGTTTATTTTCTTGTAAAACTATGGGTTATAGGTACACCTCTTCCTATCCCCGAAGTAAAGATGTGTTTACTACTCACAAGTTTCGGTATAGTAACTACTTTGTTTTCTATCATCACCCTTATTTATGCTATCAGAATGATAGGTTCTACTCCTACGGCTATTATTGGGGTAATGGAACCCATTGTAGCAGTGGCTATTAGTATTTGGATATTTCAACAAGAAAGCCTTACTACAAACCTAATTATAGGAGTGCTACTCATTATCATTGCGGTAATGATAGATATTTTAAAAAGAAAAAAGTAGAGATACAATGTAACTCTACTTTTATAATATTCTTACTTTACTTCAGTACCATTAGTAATTCCATCGGCATCAGGATTGATGAAGGTGTATTTGCCTTCGGAATTTTCTACCATTAGTATCATTCCTTGGCTTTCTACACCGCGTAGTTTGCGCGGAGCAAGGTTTACCAATACAGTTACCTTTTTACCTATAATCTCTTCAGGGGCAAAACTTTGGGCTATACCGGAAACGATAGTACGTTTATCAATACCTGTATCTACTTTTAAAATGAGAAGTTTATCTGCCTTAGGCATCTTTTCAGCTTCCAAGATAGTACCAATACGAATATCCATCTTTGCAAAATCATCGTAACTGATGAGTTCTTTTTGTGGAGCTACTTCAGTTTCAGCATTGGCTTGGGCTTCTTGCTTATTAGCTAATTTAGTATTCTCTAAACGCTGTAATTGCTTTTCGATAGCGGCATCTTCAATCTTTTCAAAAAGAAGTTCCGCAACGCCTATGCGATGTCCTGCTTTTAGCAATTCGGTGGCGTTTGTTTTTAGACTTTCCCAAGTAATTGTCCCCAATTGCAACATACGTTTGAGTTTCTCGGAAGTGAAAGGCAAGAAAGGTTCGCTAGCAACTGCCAAAGCCGTTGCGATTTGTAAAGCTATGTACATTACAGTTTTTACACGCTCTGGGTCAGTTTTGATGAGTTTCCAGGGTTCTTCATCAGCTAAATATTTATTGCCTAAGCGTGCCATATTCATCAACTCTTGTTGGGCTTCGCGAAAACGGTAACGTTCTAATGATTGTTCTATCTTCTCGGTAAATTCTGTGATTTTACGAAGAGTTTCAGTATCTACGTTATTATAAGTATCTGCTTGTGGTACAACTCCTTCATAATATTTCTGCGTTAGCACCACCACTCTGTTGATGAAATTCCCAAAGATAGCCACAAGTTCATTGTTGTTACGCGCTTGGAAGTCTTTCCAAGTAAAGTCGTTGTCTTTGGTTTCGGGAGCGTTGGCAGTAAGAACATAACGCAATACATCTTGCTGATTAGGAAAATCTTGCAAATACTCGTGTAACCACACAGCCCAGTTTTTGGAGGTAGAGAGTTTGTTGCCTTCTAAGTTTAGGAACTCATTTGCAGGCACATTTGCAGGCAGTATAAAGCTACCTTCAGCCTTGAGCATTGCTGGGAAGATAATGCAATGGAATACGATATTGTCTTTCCCAATGAAATGCACCAATTGGGTATCACTGTCTTGCCAATAAGGACGCCAGTCTTTGCCTTCGCGTTCAGCCCACTCTTTAGTAGAAGAAATATAACCGATAGGCGCATCGAACCACACATAGAGCACTTTGCCTTCAGCGCCTTCTACGGGTACGGGAATTCCCCAATCGAGGTCGCGGGTTACAGCACGCGGTTTGAGTTCGTCGTCTAACCAACTTTTTACTTGCCCATATACATTGGGTTTCCAATCGGATTTGTGACCTTCTAATATCCATTTTTCCAAAAACTCTTGGTAGCGATTGAGGGGCAAAAACCAGTGTTTGGTAGCTTTTAGCGTAGGTTTGCTTCCTGTGATTGATGATTTAGGGTCGATGAGATCGGTAGCGTTGAGCGAGCTACCACAACGCTCACATTGGTCGCCATAAGCTTCTGGGTTACCACATTTCGGGCAAGTACCAATCACAAAGCGGTCGGCAAGGAATTGGTGAGCTTCTTCATCATAGAGTTGTTCTGATATTTCTTCGATAAAATCACCTTGTTCATACAGTTTTTTGAAGAAATCGGAAGCTGTTTGGTGATGGATAGGGGCAGAAGTACGCGAATAATTATCGAATGAAATGCCAAAATCAGCAAATGATTGCTTGATAATCGCGTGGTATTTATCGATAATAGCCTGAGGGGTAGTACCTTCTTTTTTGGCTTTGATAGAGATGGCTACTCCGTGTTCATCGCTTCCGCAAATAAAGGCTACATCGTTGTTTTTTAAGCGTTGATAACGTGCAAAAATATCAGCTGGCACATATACTCCCGCCAAATGACCGATGTGAATAGGTCCATTGGTATAGGGTAGGGCTGCCGTAATGGTATAACGTTTAGACATTTTTTGAGTTTTGAATTATATATTTTTGGGTGGCAAAGGTACGAATAAAAGTGAAAAGTGAAAAGTGAAAAGTGAAAAAGTATATTCTACGAGTGCGAGCCACACGGGCAGGTGCGAGCCGCACGGGCAGATAATGAACAAATGACGAAGGAAAGACGAACAAAAGACGAACAAAAGACGAACAATGAACGAAGAAAGGATAGGGATAAAGTGAATCTAACGCAAAGATAAGTTGGAGCAAATTTAATGTACTTGGTTCAGAAAAGTATTAAAAATTTGCTCAAATAAAAAAATAAACCATATCTTTGCCTAATGAATATTTAGAGGCAAGTCGATTTTTAATAACCTTGAACAGAACTGATGAAAAAACTCAAATTCCCTACCCCTTACACCGTACTGATGCTGGTGATAGTGTTGGCTGCGAGCCTTACTTTTTTGTTGCCGTCGGGGTCGTATAGCACTTTGCAATATGATAAGCAACAAGACTCTTTTGTGATACACACTGTAAATAATTCTTATACTGTACCTGCTACTCAAGAACAACTCGACGACTTGGGTATTCATATTCAGTTGAGCAAGTTTAAAGATGAAAAGATTAAGAAGCCTATTTCGATACCTAATACTTATGTGCAGAGCGTACCTCACCCGCAAGGAGCTAAATCTGTTCTTTTTGCACCTATACGAGGAATCTACGACAGTATAGAGGTGATTCTTTTCGTACTCATATTAGGAGGCTTTATAGGGGTGTTCAACAGTTCGGGAGCACTAAATATGGGCGTAGGCTATTTGGCACACCGACTCAAAGGGCGCGAGGGTATCCTTATCGTTCTGCTCACTACTCTGTTGGCGCTGGGAGGCACTTCCTTTGGATTAGCCGAAGAGACGCTTGCTTTCTACCCTATGTTAGTGCCTATTTTTTTAGCAGCGGGCTACGACCTAATGGTACCCTTAGCAGTGATTTACATAGGTTCAAATGTAGGCTCTATGGCATCGACTACGAATCCGTTTGCGGTGATTATTGCCTCAGATGCCGCCGGAGTAGATTGGACGTCGGGGCTTAGCATACGTGTGATTGCCTTAGCGGTATGTGTACTGATAAGCATTATTTATATTATTCGTTATGCCGAAAAAGTACGCAAACACCCGGAAAAGTCAATTGTGTATGGAGTAGTCCTCCCTGAAATCTACAGTGCTAATACCCCAGAAAAGACCACTTCCTTAGAGCTTTCTACTAAAATAGAGCTCTTAGTATTTGCGCTCTCGTTTATAGTGATGATTGTAGGTGTGTCGCAATGGGAATGGTGGTTTCAAGAGATGACAGCTCTCTTCTTGGTAGCTGCTGTTGTGATTGCTATCTTACAACGTAGTAGTGAACAACAGTTTATTAGTCAGTTTATGGCAGGAGCACGCGATTTGCTGAGCGTAGCCTTTATCATAGGGATAGCCAGAGGAGTATCGTTTATACTGAACGACGGACAAATATCGGGTACGATTTTGCATTACGCCACTGACCTTGTGCAAGGAATGTCGCCAATGGTCTTTTTGCCAATGCTGATGTTAGTATTTGGTGTACTGAGTTTATTTATAGCTTCTTCCTCAGGAATGGCGGTACTCACGATGCCTATTATAGGGTCACTGGCTTCGGTTGTGGGAGTAGAAGAGCACAGTGTGGTGAGTGCTTATCTTTTTGGAATGGGGATTATGGGGCTTATCACCCCTACGGGACTTATCTTACCTTCACTGGCAATGGTGAATATTAACTACAAACAATGGTTGCAGTTTTGTATGCCATTGGTGATTATCTTTGCAGTAGTACTTACTATCTTATTGTGGATTTAAAATATAAAACTTATGAATATCACTTTTATTATCATTCTTCTTGCGACTATAGCAATGAGTTATTATGGATTTAACAATCCTACTTTTTTCAACTGTTATAAGTTTAATGTAGGAGCAGTGCAAAAGGGCGATTATGTGCGATTGGTATCCTCAGGCTTTTTGCACGCCAACTGGGAACACCTCATTTTTAATATGATTTCACTCTACTTCTTTCAAGATGTGATTATCAGTTCTATGGGGAACCTAATGTTCTTGCTTATCTATTTTGGTTCAATGTTACTGGGGAGTGTGTTCAGTTTGTACATTTACAAAAAACAGCCCTATTACTCCGCCATAGGGGCTTCGGGAGCTGTATCGGGGATTATCTTTGCAGCTATTGCTCTATATCCTACAGCGTTAAGTGTAAACTTCTTACCGGGTTGGCTCTTTGGAGCATTATACTTTGGGTATTCGGTATTTATGATGTTCAACCCACAACAAGGAGACAATTTAGGGCACGCAGCTCATTTAGGTGGGGCACTCTTTAGCTTGGCAGTAGTAATAGTCTACGCTCCTGAGGTAGTGATACGCCACGCTTTCTATTTGGGAGTAATGGCATTGCCTTTGGGCTATATGGGAGTGCGGTTGCTGAAGAAATGAGGGAATTAAAAGATTAGCAAATCATTATGAGTTATCTACAAGAAGTTATTACCGATGTTTTAGAAAACTATTCTGATAAGGTAGACCGCCTTGTATTTGTTACTACGGGAAAACGCCCTGCGCTATTCCTCAAAAAACACTTTGCGGAGCAGGTAAAGCAGGCTACTATTGCTCCTGAGTTCATAGGTATAGCCGACCTATTTACGCGTATTTCAGGGGTACAGTCTATCAGCAATTTGCCTTTGCTTTTTGAGTTTTACGATTGCTACTCAAAAACTTGTAAAGACACCCCCGATAGCTTTGAAGAGTTCCTCAGCTGGGGACAAACGGCTCTCAAAGATTTTAGCGAAATCGACCAGTATTTAGTAAACCCCGATAAGATATTTCCTTATATTCACGCCCTCAAAGAAGTAGAACATTGGTCGGGTATGGACGAGCTTAGCGAGATGCAGAAGAAACACTTAGCATTTTGGAACAGTCTCGGCGATTACTATTTTGCTCTCAACAGTAAACTCACCAAAATGGGTAAAGGTTATGGCGGTTTCATCGCTAAAAAAGCTGTAGAAGAACTCTCAAAATACCTGCAAACACACAGCAATAGCATTCATATATTCGTCGGTTTCAACGCCCTTTCCAAAGCCGAACAGCACGTTATACAATCAATACTAATGGACTTAGGCGGTGAAATTTATTGGGACGGCGATACTTATTTTTTAAATAATCCAGCTCACGATGCGGGGTTCTTCTTGCGTAAATATATAAACAGTTGGCGTTATTACCAAACCCATAAACCTAAGTTTATACAAAGCAACTACGAAAAAGAAAAAGAACTCTATCTTACGGGGGTACCCAAAAGCATCAATCAGGCGCATAGTGTAGCCGAACTACTCAAAAACACGCCTGCCAAAGCATTGGAAAAAACCGCCCTCATTATCGCTGATGAGAATTTGCTCATACCTGTATTACAAGCCGTGCAACCCAAAACAAGTGTGAACATCACTATGGGTTACCCCTTACAACAAACCCCTCTCAACGACCTTTTTGTCGCCTATTTCCGCTTGCATCTTTCCAAGAGTTTTTACTATAAAGATATACTGAACCTGCTCTCTCAACCTTTCTTGCACACCTTGCTAAAAGAAGAAGTGGTGCTCCATATTTCGCAGTATATCAAAACGCACAACCTCACTTATATCACCCGTAAAAAGCTATTCGAGTCGGTAGATGATACTGAACACGAGATGCTCACTTTGCTATTCCCGGAAAGCAAGGGCAAAGCACTCATCACTACCCTTATCGACAATGCTATTACACTTATCTATCGCCTAAAAGCACAAATCGACCCTGAGAGCAATACTCACCTACTCATTCAAGAGTATGCTTATTGCTTCTTTCAGTTATTCAATCAGTTAAAGCAGTTACAAGAGCAGTACGGCTATATCGATTCGGTGAAAACGCTTTATCATTTTTACTTAGATGTATTACAGAAGAGTTCGCTCAATTTCCGCGGTGAGCCTTTGGAAGGCTTGCAAGTGATGGGGGTACTGGAAAGCCGTAGTTTAGATTTTGAGCGCGTGATTATCACTTCGGTAAACGAAGGCGTATTACCCTTAGGCAAAAGCGACAACTCTCTGATTCCTTACGATGTGAAGTACGAACTGGAATTGCCCACCTACAAAGAACGCGATGCTGTGTATAGCTATAACTTCTACCGCATTTTACAGCGTGCCAAGCAAGTACACTTGTTTTACGACACCGAGATGGACAGCCTGAAAAGCAAAGAAAAAAGTAGGTTTATCCTCCAATTGTTGGCAGAGAAAATTCCCACTCACAAGGTAGTGCACCAAATTAAGGCACCTGAGGTATATCCTGCTGTGTTGCGACCTCTTAATATCAAAAAAACGATCTCTGTAATCGATGCGCTAAAAACCCTTGCCGAGAAAGGCATTTCACCTTCAGCACTAACTACCTACATTCGCAATCCGCTTACTTTCTACGAGCAACAAGTGCTACAAGTATACGAGGAAAAAGAGGTAGAAGAAACTGTTGAGGCACGCACTTTTGGAAATATCGTACACGGCACTTTAGAAGATTTGTACACACCTTTCTTAAACGAAATACTCACCGAAGAGCACATCAAAAAAATGCAACCTTTGGTACTCCCTACTATCGAAAAACGTTTTGAAGAAGAGTACCGAAGTACTGATTTTAGGACGGGTAAAAACTGGCTTATTTTCAATGTAATAGAGAAGTATGTACGTAGTTTTTTAACTTTAGAACTCAACGAAATAAAAAGTGGTACCGAAATCATTCCTCTGTATTTAGAACAGAAGATAAAAATACCTTTTCAAGCTTCTCACTTGCCTTTTCTTGTTAATTTCAAAGGGATTATCGACCGGGTGGATAGACGTGACGGAGTGTTGCACATCATCGACTACAAAACGGGTATTGTAGAAGAAACCGATGTGCGTATCAAAGATTGGGAGAGTCTTATTACCGACATCAAGTATGGCAAAGCCTTCCAGCTTCTCACTTATGCTTATATGATTACCCAGCATTTCAAGATTGATGAACCGATGATAGTTGCCAACCTATCATTCAAGCGTTTGCAAAAAGGATTTTTGCGTTTTCACACCTATATCGACAAGGTAAAAGACTATGATGTAACCGCTCAAACTCTCGCTTTGTACAGTCAGTATACCGAGCAACTATTGCAAGAAATCTTTGATATAGAGAGACCTTTTTACGAGAAACTATAGTATTTATATCTTAAATTCCTTTTATACGTTTATCAGCTTAACATTTTCTGAGCTTTTTTTACAGCTTCTACAAATGTATCTATTTCTTCAAAGGTATTGTAAACAGCAAAGCTGGCACGAACTGTACCTGGTATACAGTAGAAGTCCATAATAGGTTGGGCACAATGATGCCCCGTGCGTACAGCAATTCCCAATTGGTCGAGAATTACACCTACATCATAAGGGTGAATGTTTTGTAAGTTAAATGATATAACAGCGGTACGCTTACTCAAATCATCATTACCGTAAAGAGTAATGCCTTCTATATTTTGTAATTTAGCAATAGCATATTCTAATAGTTTGTGTTCGTGTGTAGCAATAGTTTCCATTCCCAATTGCTGTATATAGTCAATTGTAGTTCCAAACGCAATACCTCCACAAATATTAGGAGTACCTGCTTCAAACTTATAAGGGAGGTCGGCATAAGTACTCTCTTCAAAATGCACTTCTTTTATCATTTCTCCCCCTCCTTGATAAGGAGGTAATTGTAATAGTAATTCTTCTTTACCATACAACGCTCCTATCCCCGTAGGTCCGTACATTTTATGAGCTGAAACAGCATAGAAATCAACATCGAGAGTTTGCATATCGGGTTGCAAATGTGGGGCTGCTTGTGCTCCATCTACTAATACAACAGCTCCTACGCGGTGTGCTTTTTCTATAATTTCTTCTATAGGGTGAATATTTCCTAAGGCGTTCGATACGTGCTGTACACACACTATCTTCGTACGTTTATTTAGCAGTTGGTTATACACCTCTAAGTCCAAAATTCCTTTCTCATTCATTGGGATTACTTTTAGAGTAGCCCCACTCCGTTGACAAGCCAATTGCCAAGGTACTATATTGCTGTGGTGTTCTGAAGCCGAAATAATTACTTCGTCTCCCTCTTGCATCAGTACGCCATAACCATTAGCCACTAAATTAATACCGTGTGTAGTTCCCGCAGTAAAAAGAATTTCAGAGCTTTTACGGGCATTGAAGTGGCGCTGTAGTTTCTTCCTCGCTTCTTCATAAGCATCAGTAGCTTCTTGGCTGAGAGTGTGTACTCCACGGTGTATATTAGCGTTTTGGTAACTGTAATAATGCACTATTGCCTCTATCACTTGTGTAGGAGTTTGCGAAGTTGCTCCATTATCAAAATAGATAAGAGGTTTGTTATGAATAGTGCGTGAGAGTATAGGGAAGTCTGTTCTTATTTCAAGAATACTTTTCATTGTTCGTTATTTTGGGTGCAAAGATACAACATTTTTATTGTATTACCACAAACCTAAAATCAAACGGATTAAAGTCTTTTATCAACTCAGGAATGAGTTCTTCTCCTTTCATCAAATAGAAATCTGTGAAGTTAGCAAAACGCTCCTGTAAGGCTCCATTAGGAAAGAGTTCATTTTGTAAAAAAATAGTCTGTTCCAATTCCTCTGCAAACTTCCTTTTCTGGGCCTTTAAGAGGCGTTTTTCCAGTTTGTCTAACCCTTTCAGCTGTTTTACTTCTTGTGCTTTTACAGCGTTTTCAAAAGTAACATCAGTGTGTTTAGCTAACTCATATAAATGCTCGAACTGCTTGTGTAGTAACTCTTTTTCAGGAGTAAAATCTATAGGAAATTCGCTTAACTGTCTTACTTTCTTGTTTTTTAAATCTTCTGTTTTTAGAAATAAGTCTTCTGCTGAAAGTTGTAGTTTTTGTAGTTTTTCGGCTTGTCTTTGCGAAATAATCATTGCTGAATTGCGCAGCATTAGTATCGGGAAGGGTACTTTCTCCTTATTGAAAAAGCCTTCTAATTCCAGCCAATAGGCTATTTCACTACCTCCACCAATATATGCCAAATTGGGTAATATTACCTCTTGATATAAAGGTCGTAAGATTACATTGGGCGAAAATCGTTCTGGATAGGTGCGTAGTTCCTCTAAAATCCCCTCCTCAGAAAAACGAATATCCGTACCGTGTACCTCAAAGCCGTCTGCAGTGCGCACAAGACGATGTCGTCCTCCTTCTGTAAGATAAAACATATTCACCTCACGAGGGTTCACTTGCACGGGATAAGAGCTATTAACAGTCTGTAAAGCCTTAATACTTTTAGTAACCTCAGTATGTGCCACACTGTGCAGTAAATCATCGCTTATGTAAGGGATAAATAGCCTTTTTAGGGCTTTATCGTTGCCATCTATTACTACAACTCCGTATGTTTCGAAGAGAGCATTTACTAAGTAACGAGTGGCAGAGGCTAAATCTTTATTTTTTAGATAACTATCGTGGAAGAGTGTGCGCAATGTATTAGCATTTTTGCCTAGACCTATGGCTTTGTCAAAAGTCTGAAACACCGCTTCAAGTGTGTCAGTAGCAAAGTTGCCTGTGGCTCCTGTTTGGTCGCTATTCCAGCAAATCGTGCGATTGTTGAAGTGAAAGTGGTTAATTTCCTCAAAATCGTGGTCTTCTGTAGCCATCCAATATACAGGTACAAAGTGCTTATCAGGGTACTTTTCGGCGAGCTGTTTAGCAGTATTAATTACCGAAATTATCTTGAAAATGAAGTAAAGATGTCCTGTAAAAAGACTTAATTGATGTCCCGTAGTGATGGTAAAAGTATTACTTTTGGATAAAAGTTCGATGTTTTTAAGTACTTTCGGAGTAGTTTTTACCTCAGCGTATTGTTCTTTTAAACTACTGACCAAAATATGGCGTTTCTCCTCAGTAAAATCAAGAGCTTTTTCTTCTATTTGCTTTTTAAACTCTAACAATGAAGGGAAATTATGATAAAAAGGACGTAATTTTTTATTCTCACCTACATAATCAGTGATGAGTTTAGAGAAAAAACGAATATTTTGATAAGGAATATAAGCGGTAATCATACGCTTTTTAGTGTTTTATTATTCGTCGTCTAATGAAGAGTCATCAGGTATATCTAAATTGCTTACACTCATATCATCTTCTTCGTTATTCATAAAGTCATCATCTTCGTCGAAGTTTTCCATAGTGTCAGCTAAGCGGGTACTTACTTTCACTAAATATATAGTGTCATCAGTACGGACTTCCAAGGCATCAACTGTTTCATTTTTAGCATTCTTAAAACGAATCACATCTGCATCTGTATACCCTTCGGGGTATTTCTCTACCAACATTGAGAGAATCTCATTAGTTAGTTTGTTGTAGTCTACTATTACACGTTTCATATTAATATTACTTTTCACGGGGCGAAAGTAAGTCAATTTTTATAATTACAAAATAAAAAATCTACTTTTTTTTATTTTGTTGTATCTTTGTCCCGCAATAAAGCCCATTTTTTCTAAGAAAATAAAATTATGAGTATGCAATTATTTTTCCACTCCAACCTTCATTCAAGTAGCACAAATTGTTTTTTTGATAAGGAAGAAAGCCAACATATAGTAAAAGTACTGCGCAAAAAAGCAGGCGATATACTCCATATTACCAATGGTAAAGGACTTCTTTTTGAAGCAAAATTAGATTTCGTTACACCTAAACAATGTGAGGTGTCTATACTGAAATGTACTCCTCAGCTTCCCCGTCCTTACTACTTACATTTGGTAGTAGCACCTACCAAGATGAATGAACGTTATGAGTGGTTTTTGGAGAAAGCCACCGAAATAGGTGTTGATGAAATTACTCCTATTATCTGTGAACATTCTGAGCGTACCACTATTAAAGTAGAACGTTTTGAAAAGATACTCCTTTCAGCAATGAAACAATCGTTGCAATGCTATTTGCCTAAACTGAATGCGCCTATTGCATCAGCTCAGTTTTTTAAAACGATGCTGACAGATAGTTCAGCTAAATATATAGCTCACTGTCAAGAAAATGAAAAGCGCTTGCTCTCTCGCGCACTCAAGCCCTTTCCTGAGCGTATTACTGTGCTTATAGGTCCTGAAGGCGATTTCTCTACTAATGAGATAAACACCGCTTTGCAACAAGCATTTGTGCCTATTTCATTAGGAGATACTCGCTTACGCACCGAGACAGCAGCCATAGTAGCGTGTCATACTGTTGCGGTAATAAATGAACTGACTAACATTAGTTCAACTTAATATCCTCTTAGGTCTGTCATTCCTTCGTCTTTTGTTCGTCATTCGTTCGTCATTCGTTCGTCATTCGTTCGTCATTCGTTCGTCATTCGTTCGTCATTCCTTCGTCATTCGTTCGTCATTCGTTCGTCATTCGTTCGTCATTCGTTCGTCATTCCTTCGTCATTCGTTCGTCATTCGTTCGTCATTCCTTCGTCTTTTGTTCGTCATTCCTTCGTCTTTTGTTCGTCATTCCTTCGTCTTTTGTTCGTCATTCCTTCGTCTTTTGTTCGTCATTCCTTCGTCTTTTGTTCGTCATTCCTTCGTTCGTCTTTTTCCTATCTGCCTATCGTGCTACGACCTCGCACCGTCTAAGAGATAAGTAAAAAATAAGATAAATTATGGTTATACTTCGTGTTCGCCTTTGATGTCTCTGTGCTCGTAATCGGCAATCATCAGTTTTTCGTAATCAGTCTTAGTACCTTTACCGAAACGTCTGCCAATATTGTCAAAAATAAGGTATACCAAAGGCACTACAATAAGTGTTAAGAACAATGAGGAAATAAGTCCACCTATAATTACAATCGCCAAACCATTGTTCACTTCGGCACCTGCTCCATTGGCAATAGCAAGCGGAATCATACCTGCTACCATTGCGATAGTCGTCATCAAGATAGGGCGTAAACGCGCGTGGTTTGCTTGTATTAATGCAGTTACAGTATCTTCTCCTTCTTGCTTGCGGTGGTTGGCAAAGTCTACTAACATAATCGCGTTCTTAGCAACCAACCCGATAAGCATAATGATACCTAAAAGAGTAAAGATATTGAGTGACATATTGGCTAATGCCAAAGCTACTAAAGCTCCAATGAACGAAAGCGGTATAGAGAACAATACCACAAAAGGTCGTGAAAAGCTGTCGTATAATACTACCATTACCATATAAACTAAGAGAATAGCTGCAAAGAGCGATATGAACAAGGTGCCAAATCCTTCGTCTTGCATCTCTTGGTCACCTGTAAACACAAAGTGTACGTTTGCAGGTTTTTCTAATTGGTCTATCTTAGTTTTCCATTCTGAAACTATAGTACCTGTAGGACGACCTACCGATTGAGCTTGTACTGTTACCGAAGGAGATTTGTCATAACGTTCCAGCTGTGTAGGTCCTGAAGCGTAGGCTATAGTCGCAAATTGTGATAGTTTTACCTGTTGTCCCACCGAGTTGATAAACATCATATTTTCTATATCGTCTATAGACTGACGGCTACCTTCTTCAAACACTATATTAATATTGTATTCTGAATCTCCTGTACGGAACTTACTGTCGTCATTACCATTAAAAGCGGTTCGCATCGTTCCCCCTACAGTAGCAATATTAAGTCCTAACATTGCCATCTTATCGCGGTCTATCTGCACATTTATTTCGGGATTACCAGATTCTGAGGAAAGCTTAATTTCAGTAGCACCTTCAACAGTTTTAAGAAGCTCAGCTGTTTTTTCAGCGTACTGTTGGGCTACTTCCACATTGTCAGAAGTAACTACCAAAGCAATTGGGGATTGTTCAGCTCCCATCATTCCTACCGGTACAGTCTTCACTTTAGCTTCTACTAAATACTGACTCAGTTTGCGTTTCAGCTTTGCCGCAATTACGTTAGTCGATTCATTACGTTCTTTTTTATCGATAATAGTAAGTTGTATTTCCGATTTGTAAGGGGTTGCTTGTGAAGCTCCCATACCACTGGTAGACTGTCCTACAGTAGTAATCATACTCTCTACCAAAGGTTTATTGGTACCCTCTACTTTTAAGCTACGAAGATAATTTTCAGCTTTTTGGGTCATAAAGTTAGTCTGCTCTAAGGAAGCATCTTTATTCAATTCAAACTGTACTAAAAACTTTCCTCTATCCATATTAGGCATAAACTCAGATCCGATAAATCCAGTAGGAATCAATGAACAAGAACCTGCAAAAAGGAGAAATACCAAAATAATAGTTTTCCATTTATTGGCAAATACCCATACCAATAAGTCAGAGAAGAACTGTGTAAAGCGTTTGAGGTATCCTTCAAAGCCTATGGTTAGTTTTCCTAAAAATGAATTGGGATTTGCGTGCTCTAATTTTCCAAACCTAGAGTACAACCAAGGGACTACTGTAAAAGACATCAATAATGAAAGCATTGTAGCAATAGCTACAGTCAAACAAAACTCACGCAATACTTTTACTACAATAGCATTACCTAATGAAATAGGAACGAACACTACCACAATTACTAAGGTAATTGCCATTACAGTAAGCACAATTTCCTTAGAGCCATCAAAAGCAGCACGCACTTTATTCTTACCCATCTCCATATGGCGGTGAATGTTTTCCAATACTACAATAGCATCGTCCACCAAGATACCTACCACCATCGAGAGGGCAACAAGGCTCATCAAGTTCAGCGTAAAGCCAAAGAAATACATACCTATAAAAGTAGCGATGAGTGAAGTAGGTATAGATACCATTACAATAATAGCATTACGTAGGCTGTGGAGGAAGAAGAACATCACTACTGCTACCAATACAATTGCCAATATCAAATCGGACATTACAGAGTTGGCTGCTTCCAAGGTAAACTCACTAGTATCTTCAGCCAATAGCATCTTTACTCCATCATTTTTATAAGTCTGCTCTACTTGTTCCATCTTCTTGCGTACCAACTCACTCACCGATACAGCATTAGCATCAGTTTGTTTCAATACTTGTAACAAGAGAGTATTTTCTTGGTCTATACGCGCTATTTTGGTAGCTTCTTCTTCGGTGTCTTGCACATCAGCTACATCCGAAAGTCGTATCTCTACTCCATTCTGTGAAGTAAGTATAAGGTTGCGCAATTGTTCTACATCTTGTAATTTACCAAGCAAACGTATAGAGGTACTATTCTCACGAGTTTTAATTTTACCCGCAGGAATTTCCATATTCGAAGCTGCAATCAATTGTTGTACTTGAGCTATAGAAAGACCGTAACCTTCTAACTTCTTAGCATCAATGCTCACGCGTATTTCGCGTTTGCGACCACCTATTATATTCACTTGTGCTACTCCTGGAACACGTGATAACTCTGGCTGTATTTTTTTATCTACCAAGTCGTACAATTCTTGTGCCGATAGGTTAGAGGTAACCCCTATGGACACAATAGGCAAATCGGAAAGAGAGAATTTACTCAATGATGGCTCTTTAGCATCATCGGGCAAATCAGCTCTTATTGCATTAATTTTGCGCTGTGCCTCATTAAGGGTATTATCTACATTCGCATCGTTAGTAAGTTGTACTACTACCACCGAAAGACTTTCATACGAATATGATTGTATCTTTTTGATATTTTCCAAAGCCGAAACAGCATCCTCGATTTTCTTTGTCACGGTGCTCTCAATCTCCGAAGGAGAGGCTCCCGCATACACAGTAGAGATCGTAACTACATTCACTTCAAACTTAGGAATGAGCTCGTAGTTCAATAACTTATACGAATAAAAGCCACCAAGTAGCAACAACAAGAGCATCACAATAAGTACACTGGGACGCTTAATAGAAAGTTTAATTAAATCCATCTTTTGTTTGTTCTAAATCGGGGGCAAAGGTACGATAAAAAACTTAATAAACAAAAAAAGTTTCCATATTTTAGGAAACTTTTATTATGAGTAAGTACTTGAATAATTTGTGAGACTTACTGTTTTGGGGGATATTTTTCTAATATTTTATTTACGAAGTTATTAATAGCTTCTTCTTTGCGTTCCGTTGTTTGAGGTAGGTTACCTATACCTTTACCTTGCCAAATGAGTTCACGTTTATGAGCGTCTATAATTTCAATATAAAGAGAACCTTCTGTACTTCGAGCTACATTATAGGTTGCTCCTCCCCAAAAAGGTCCCCAACCCATTCCCCAGCCCCAATAGTATGGAGAATTGTTATATACATCTACATTTTCTTGTTCACGAGTAAAGATATTTACTAAAACGTCTGGTTTTTCAGAAAGTGTTATTCCTTTAGAAGTTAAATTACGCTCAATAGCTCGTAAAATACGTTTCTTATCTAAATCTGAGATAGGAACTTTATCAATACCTTCTTTAAAGAAAGCAAATGATTTGTATGCAGAAAAATCGGCCTGTTGGTCATAATCTGTAGCTACATATACACTAGCACAAGAACTAAGAACAACAGCCATAATTAGGAGTATAAAAACAGTTGTTTTTTTCATATCATAAGTTATTTAAAAGGTTTTGAAATCTTGTTTTATAAGCACAAAATCTATACCGTTTTATATTTTTCTATTCATTAATTGTAGGGCAAAAGTTCTGAGGTATTCTCGTTTATCATCTCCTATAGTTATTTTCTCTAATATCATAAGAGCTTTTTGAGTATAATTTTCTATCAGCTGGCGAACTGCTTTGTCCGCATTTGTTATCTGAAAAATCTCACTTACTCTTGCTATTTTATTATCAACTTCATTTAAAGCATATGCTCTTAATAGTTCTTCACGTTGTTTTTCATTGCTTAGTGCTAAAGATTTTAAATAGAGTATAGTTTTCTTATTCTCTATAATATCACCTCCTATTTTTTTACCAAATGAAGCATCTCCAAAAGTATCCAAATAATCATCTTGTAACTGAAAAGCTATTCCTAAATTTAAACCGAAATTGTACATATTTATTTGGTTTTCATTAGTAGTTTCAGAGATAATACTACCCATTTGTAAGGCAGCTCCTATAAGAACTGAAGTTTTGTATGAAATCATTTGCATATATGCCTCAATACTTACCTCTTGTAGCTTTTCAAAATCCATATCCATTTGCTGTCCTTCACATACTTTAAGGGCTGTTTCACTTAATGTTTTTACTAATTCTTGAAATATTTTTGAAGGATAATCCTCTAATAATTTATAGGCAATGATAAGCATAGCATCTCCTGAAAGTATACCTACATTTGTATCCCATTTTTGATGTACAGTAGGTTTGCCACGCCTTAGAGAAGCATTATCCATAATATCGTCGTGGATAAGTGAAAAGTTGTGAAAAACCTCTATAGCAGTAGCTGCATTAAGTGCTTTGCGATAGTCTTTACCAAAAATATCGGTTGCAATAAGGGTAAGTATAGGGCGAATACGCTTTCCCCCTAAGTTAAGAATGTACTGAATAGGTTCATAGAGGTGAATAGGCTCTTTGGGAGTAAAAATTTTTTCTATATGCTGTAAAAAAGCTGTTTTATACTCTTCAATGGGAAGCATAATAATTTATTATTAGTTTAGAAAGTTAATACTTGTCTGTTTTTTATCCTTTTCTTAAAAGCTCTATTGCGTGATTACGAGCTGATTCGCCACTATTTTTTCCTTCAAGCATTTCTGAGAGTTCTGAAATGCGTTCCTGTTCGGTGAGCATTTTAAGATGGGTAGTTGTCTTACCTGTTATATCTTCTTTAAACACTTTAAAATGATAAGCACCCTTAGCAGCTATTTGCGGTAAATGGGTAATAGCAAATACCTGTCTGTTTTTACTCATTTGTTTCATTATATCACCCATTTTTTGAGAGATTTCGCCTGATACTCCTGTATCAATTTCGTCGAACATAATAGTAGGGAGTGCTGTATGTGCTGCCATTATAGCTTTTACAGCTAACATTATACGCGATAATTCTCCTCCTGAAGCTACTTTCTTTAATGGTCCAAAATCTCCTCCTTTATTGGCAGAAAATAAGAATGAGAGCTCATCATTTCCGTTATTAAAAAAATGTGAAGTAGGTGTTAGCTTGATATCAAAATGCCCATTAGGCATTCCTAATTCGTGCATAAAGTCCTCTAATTGTTTAGTGAGAGTAGGAACTACTTTTTCACGAGTTTTGTGTAACTCAGTTGCTTTTTTAGAGGTTTCTGCTTGTTGTTTTGCAACTAACTCTTGTTGTTCTTTAAGGTCGAAATCTGCGCTTTCAGTTTTAGAAACAGCCTTCTCTAAACGCTCTTGAATACTCATCAACTCTTCAACAGTTGTTACTTTGTGCTTTTGCTGAAGTGAGTAGATTTTATTGAGTTGCTTAGATATTTCCTCTAAATTTTCTGGGTCTGTTTCTATGTTTTCATCAATCTCAGCTACATCTCTACTCAAATCTTCTAAATCTAAGAAAGCTGAGTCAATGCGTTCGTATAATTCGCGGTATTGCTGTTTGTATTCTGTAAGATTTGAAAAAGCGCGACGCAGTTCACGCAAATTATTCAAGATACCTATGTTCTCATCGTTGAGCAAATATAAACTTTCAGCTACATTTTCTTTTATCTCTTCGATGTTAGAGGCTTCTTCATAGCTTTCTTCCAATTCCTCCAAAATGCCTTCTCCTAAAGTAACCGATTTCAGTTCTTTGAGTTGGTGCAGATTGTAATCGTATTCTTTATTAGCTGTCTGTTGGAAATCTATGAGCTCTTGTAGTTTTTTTTGTTCGTTTTTAAGTAGTACTAAAAGACGTTGGTATTCCTCTAATAAAGATTTATTTTCAGCCATTGCATCTATAATTTCAAACTGAAAAGCTGTGTCACTTAAAGAAAGCGTCTGATGCTGAGAATGAATATCTACGAGTACTTCACCTAAACGTGAAAGCACGTCTAATGTTACAGGAGAATCATTCACGAAAGCTCGAGATTTTCCCGAAGGAAGAATTTCACGACGTATAATAGTTTGAGGGTCATAATCTATTTCCAGCTCATTGAAGAGAGATTGAAATTCATAATTTTGCAAAGAAAATTCGGCTTCAATTACGCATTTTTCATCTTTATTCCTCAAAGCAGACATATCGGCACGTTTCCCCAATACTAAGGAAAGAGCGTCAAGCATTATAGATTTTCCTGAACCTGTTTCGCCTGTGATAATAATAAAGCCTTTAGGAAAGTCAACTTTTAGGTCATCAATTAATGCATAATTTTTTATAGAAAGAGTGTTGAGCATATTCCTTATTTTATTTCATTCCACTTAGTTACTTGGGTGGGAGCTAATTTCATTAAGGCTTCTTTTAGCATTTTGGTATTAAAAATCATTCCACCAGAGTAGATAGAGGCAATTTCATCAGTTTTTGCATTAAAAAACAATATCATCGCATAGGAGCTCAACCGTAGGCTCGGTATTTTTTCAAGTAAAATAATAGCATTTTGGATAGCTTCTTTTCCGCCTTTCTCATCGGTGCTCATTATATCTAAGCCCAAACGATGGTATTGGTATAAAGCTTTGTGATAATCAGTGTAATTTTCTGAAATGAGCTCATTTATTAACAAGAATCGGTTGTTTTTACCATTATCAGCCCAACCTGTATAACTACTGTTTTGTGCTATATTAGCAATTTGTTGTGCCTTTAAGAAATAAGGTCTCCCTGCATTTTCAGCAAACGTATCAGCATCGAACCCTAATAGCAAATAGGCATAATAAGCTATTACCGACGTGAGGTTCGACTCAAAGGCATTTTCATTGAAGGTAAGAGGGGCAAACTCTTGATAGTCAAAAGCTACTTCTTTATCTTGCAAGTTAAATACAGGAGATTGATAAGCTGAATTGTATACAGGACGAGAAGATTGCACCAAAAGACTTGCTTCATAGTGCGAATTTTCAAACTTATTAATCACCAGAGTAAAACTACAACGGATACGTTCGTTTTCGCGCACTTTCAAATCTGTCCAACGGGTTTGATTGATAAATTCTTGTAAAGATTTTTCTAAGGTCTTAAAGACTGAGCGATTACTTAAATTTACCTGTTGTGTATTGACCGTTACCACGGCATTCAACTCTTGTGAGAAAGAAAATGAGCTGGCAATTAGGGCTAAAAAAAGTATTATTTTTTTCATAATGATATGTGATATGTGTCATAGGTTAATTATTTTCCTATCTCCCCAATCTAATTAATATGGTATCTCTTCCGTAATTTCAAGACCGTAGCCCGACATTCCTACGTAATTAGAGGCATTTTTAGAGTTGGTAAGCAATCGAAGTTTTCTAATACCTAAATCGTTGAGTATTTGAGCTCCCATCCCAATATCTTTGGTATCTTTACCTACTTGAGGAAGAGGGTGCCCTGTTTGGTGTTCTTTGATTTCAGTAATGTGCTGTAACAACGTTTTCGAATAACCTTCTTTATTAATTACTATCACAGCTCCTTTGCCTTCCTCATTAATTTTTCTGAAAATGCGTTCAAGAGGGTTGTCCTTATCTCCTGCTATAACTTCCAGAATATCATTACTGATAAATGATGAATGAACGCGCGTAAGCACAGGTTCATCTGCTTTCCAAGTGCCTTGTGTAAAGGCTAAGTGTATTTGCTTGTTAGTAGTTTGTTCATAAGCGCGCAAGCGGAATTCTCCATAAGGGGTTTGCAACAAGAAATCTTCTTTCTTTATCACAAGTGTGTCTTTGCGCATACGATAAGCAATAAGGTCTTCAATAGAAATGATTTTAAGGTCGAATTTCTTAGCTACTTCCACCAACTGAGGTAATCGTGCCATCGTACCATCTTCATTTAAGATTTCTACTAAAATACCGGCAGGTTTTAGTCCCGCAATACGAGTGAGGTCAATAGTTGCTTCTGTGTGTCCTGTACGGCGAAGCACTCCGCCTTCTTTAGAGCGTAAAGGGAATATATGTCCAGGACGCCCTAAGTCGAAAGGAGTGGTCTTTGGGTCTACTAATGCTTGAATAGTTTTAGCTCGGTCGAAAGCTGAAATACCGGTAGTACAACCCTGACCTTTCAAATCTACTGAAACAGTAAACTGAGTTTCGTGCAGTACGGTGTTGTTTTGCACCATCATCGGAAGGTCAAGCTCAGCACAGCGTTTTTCAGTAAGAGGAGCACAGACTAACCCGCGACCGTTGGTAATCATAAAATTAATCATCTCAGGAGTTACCTTTTCAGCAGCAGCAATAAAATCGCCTTCATTTTCGCGGTTTTCATCATCTACTACTATAACGACCTTTCCTTTTTTTATGTCTTCAACAGCTTCTTCAATGCTGTTTAGTTTAATATTGTTCATCTTTATCAATTGATTTTATACAAAATGAACACGAGTGTATCACTCGTGTTAAAATTATAAATAATTATTAATCTTCGTTCAACTTAAAAATTAACTGTAATACGAGCGATTTTGGCACTTTCCTCAATATCTCCTTCTGAGATATTATCGGTAAGGTCAAAAGCTGTTTTAAGAGCCGATTTGTCGAAAGTAAAGTAGTAATTCTTTCCTTTTGGAGTAACCATTACGCTACTGATAGAGGGCTCAATTTCTAAATCGGGGTATTTGCTCTTTACGTCTTTAAAAGTACTCTGTAACGAAATCCCTTTTTCGGTAGCGTATTTATCGCACAATATCAATACACTTTCTACTATTTTATCCCCCTTATCATTGGTAGTGGGAGTAATTTCAAGAAGCTCTTTACCTTCTTTGTCTAAAATAGTAATGCGCTCAGCACTTGCATAACGCAACTCTCCTTCCATAGTCGAGTTTACTATAGAGTCCTTAGCAAAGATAGAATCTAACTTTTGTATGGGAGTGTCTTTTTGGAGCACTCCTACACTGTTATTAGTGATGAGGAACTCATTCTTTTTATTGTTACACGCCACAATAGTTAAAAGAACAGTAATGATGATAAAGTATTTTTTCATTATTTCTTGATAATTTTATTTAATATTCCTAAAACTCCTCTTACGAACGATGCACTTGTAACCATTTTTATCAAAGGATTAGTACCCGAACGCTTAGTAGTGGTTTTTTGTGTAGTGGGCTTAGGAGCAGAAGCTTTTTCGGCTTCCTTAGCTTCTTTTTGCTTCTCTTCCTCTTTCCGCACGTCCTCTATTTTCTTATTCAAGATTTCATAAGCACTTTCACGGTCGATAACTTCGTTGTATTTGCGCACTAACTCCGAACGCCCTACCAACGCTTCAATTTCACTATCACTAAGGATATCCATTCTACTCATTGGTGCGCGCATCATTGTGTCTACCAATGGAGTAGGTATTCCTTTTTCGTTCAGTACTGTTACGAGTGCTTCTCCTGTTCCTAAGGAAGTAAGCGTATCGGTAGTGTCGTAAAATTCTGATGAAGGATAGTTCTCTGCAATCAGCTTAATGGCTTTACGGTCTTTAGCAGTAAAAGCACGCAGAGCGTGTTGTACCTTCATACCCAGCTGAGAAAGTATCGCATCGGGGATATCGGTAGGGTTTTGAGTACAGAAAATAAGCCCCACACCTTTTGAACGTATGAGCTTTACAATGTTCTCTAATTGGTTGAGAAGCGTTTTGGAAGCCTCATTGAAAATAAGGTGCGCTTCGTCGATAAAGATAACCAACTTAGGTTTCGACATATCGCCTTCTTCGGGGAAAGTAGTGTAAATTTCAGCCAAAAGACTCAACATAAAGGTCGAGAACATCTTAGGACGGTCTTGAATGTCCGTAAGGCGAATGATGTTTACATAACCTTCGCCCTGTGCATTGGTTCTCATTAAGTCAGCTGGTTCAAAACTGCGCTCGCCGAAGAAAAGCTCAGCACCTTGATGCTCTAATTCCACAATTTTACGCAAGATAGCACTTGTTGAGGACTTAGAAACCGCTCCGTACTCTTTCTCGAAGTCGGTCTTTCCTTCATCAGTGGCATATTGAAGTATTTTCTTTAAATCTTTTAGGTCTAACAAGGGTAGTGCGTGGTCATCGCAGTATTTGAAAACCACTGCCAAAACACCTTCTTGCACATCGCTTAGGTCTAAGATGCGTGAAAGTAACACAGAGCCAAATTCTGATACAGTAGCACGCATACGCACACCCTTTTGCTCCGAAATGGTCAGTAGTTCGGTGGGGAATGCCTGTGGTTGAAAGTCTAAGCCTATCTTACCTAAACGCTCTAAGATAAAAGGCTTTACTTCACCAGATTCAGCAATACCACTGAGGTCACCTTTCAAGTCCATTAGCAATACAGGAACACCTTTTTTAGAAAGGTTTTCGGCGATAACTTGCAGAGTTTTAGTTTTACCTGTACCCGTAGCTCCTGCGATAAGCCCGTGGCGGTTAAGTGTTTTTAAAGGTAAATTTACCAATACGTTTTCAATAGGTTGCCCTTCGTAGATAGCCCCTCCTAAGGTAATGTAATCACCTTTAAAGGAGTATCCAGCGAGCATTGTTTCTTTAAAAGAATCTATTTTAGCCATTTGTTATTAGTTTTAAACTGTTAGTAGTGTTTTACTTATTCGATAGGTAGTTGGCATTTTCAAGGCACAAAGGTAGAAAAAAAAGTTGAAAACCCAAAATTTATTAGGTAACAAATTTATTTTTAGTGTAATAAAAAGGTTTGTTAATAACCTTATGAGGTTTACAGACTAAGAGCAAATAACGGTCTTTCCTTTCGTTTTACGTCGCTTTATTTCCCTCAAAACTACGGTTTTTCATTAACTCTTAACTCCTCATTTTAAATTATTTACATAGCTATTGTATACCAATCGTCCAAGATTCGTATAAGCTTCCTATAAGCTTCCTATAAGCTAAGCATACCCTCCTAATAACCTTTTTTCACCAAAATTCCCTTCAACCATCTTCCGAACCTCTCCGTTATATTCCGTTTCTTCGTGACCCTACTACTAAGCCATCAATCTCCATTTGCTAATTTACTAATTTTTCACATTTGCTAATTCATTTTTTTTGCATACCTTTGCACTTGTAAGTAGACCGTAAGTTATGCAAATACCTAACACTTTTAACCTTAAAGTTCAAGCTGAAAAATATATTCCTATCCATAGCGAGAAGGAACTCATCAGTGCGTTACAAGAGTATCACAATCCATTTGTTTTAGGGGGTGGAAGCAATATGCTTCTCACTAAAAATATTACGCAACCTGTGTTTCACATTTTGCTTAAAGGCATTAGTACTGTAAAAGAAACTGATGAATACATATGGCTTAAAGCACAAGCAGGAGAGAATTGGCACCAATTTGTGCGTTATACTTTACAACAGGGCTATGGCGGACTTGAAAATCTTTCACTGATCTACGGCAATGTAGGTACTACTCCTGTACAGAACATAGGGGCTTATGGGGTGGAAATAAAAGATGTGATGGAGAGTTGTGAGACTATTGAGGTTCATACACTGCAAAAACGCATATTCACAAATGCAGAATGTGCTTTTGCTTATCGAGAATCTATTTTTAAGGGGAAAGAGAAGGGCAATTACATCATTACTTCGGTTACTTTTAAACTTACTAAAAAAAACCACCAATTGCACACGCAATACGGAGCTATTCAGCAAGTCCTTTCAGAGCGAGGAATTACCAAACCTACCCCCGAAGAGTTGTCCGATGCGATTATTACCATTCGCGAAAGTAAATTGCCTAACCCTAATGTTTTGGGTAATTGTGGCAGTTTCTTTAAAAACCCAATTATTCTAAAAACTGATTACGAAAAGCTACAACAGCAATATCCTGAAATTCCTTGTTATCCAGTGAATGAAACCGAAGTGAAAGTGCCAGCAGGTTGGCTTATAGATCGCTCAGGACTCAAAGGTTATCGGAAAGGAGATGCAGGAGTGCACAAGCATCAAGCGTTGGTATTGGTAAATTATGGTGAAGCTACAGGTGAAGAAATTTTAGCAGTGGCTAATTACGTAAAAACTCAAGTGCAAGAAAAGTTTGGCATTGACTTGGAGTTTGAAGTGAATATATTTTAATGGATATACTTTATTTACATACAACTCAATCCAACTCTTGATTCGCATTATTTCAATATCTTTATCTAAAAAAATAATTATTGATGAAAAAAGAATATCATAAAGAAAAATTACAAACTATTGTACTTTCTAATAAGGGAGGTATGGAAGTAACTGTACTTAATTTTGGTGGTGTGATTAGCTCTATTAAAGTGCCTGTAAAGGGGAAAAAAGTAGAGTGTGTATTGGGCTTCGACACGTTTGAAGAGTACGTAAGTGAGGCTTACCGCAAAGAGTATCCGTATCTTGGTGCGATTATAGGGCGTAATGCAGGGCGTATAAAGTATGGAAAAGCTATTATCGATGGCAAGGAAATACAATTGAACTGCAATTTGGGAGAAAATCAAATACACGGAGGCTCAGTAGGCTTTGATAGTGTCTTTTGGGACGTAGTGGCAGTAAATAGGGGAGATGATAATTCTTCAGTAATCTTACAATATGTTTCTAAAGACGGCGAAGAGGGTTATCCAGGTGAGGTAACGGTGCGTGTAACCTATACGCTTACTTCCGATAACCGTTTGCGCATTGATTATCACGGCACCACCGATGCACCTACTATTTTAAATCTCACGCAGCATACGTATTTTAACCTCAATGAAAGCAATACCGATGTGCTTAACAATACCTTACAAATAAAAGCCGATAAGTACGTACCGTTAGAAGAAGGGTTCTTTACCCCTACAGGTGAACGCCCTCCTGTGGCTGGCACACGTTTGGATTACCGAAAAGGGCAAAAGGTATATGCTCATACTGATAACTCTTTTGTACGTGAGATTGCTCCTGAGGAAGTAATGGCTACACTTACTAACGGAGAAGGTTCATTGGCAATGGAAGTGCGTACCAATCACCCTGTGTTACATATCTATGCAGGATATTATTTACCTAAGTTGCAACCACCTCATCGCAAAACTATAGGGCAAAGCAGAGGGATTTGTTTTGAAGCACAAGGTTATGCCGATGCTACTAAACATCCACAGTTCGATAATGTAGTGTTAAGACCTAAAGAAGAATACAATTTCTTTACCGAATTTAAGTTTATACACCTTTCGTAGAAGGAATATAAGATACATAGAAACATAAAAAAAGAGTCTGTATTCAGACTCTTTTTTTATGCTATTGCCATTTAAAATCTAGCTTTTTTGTTCTTTATTGAAGTATACCAAATAGTAATACATTTGTTTTTCTTCGTCCCAACCTTTCTCAATAAACTTATCAGCTGATTCTGGATTGATAAAGTCCATACGTATCTGGATATTAGTGTCTAAATCAATCACATTTTTAATTTTTTTGCGTACGTCCGATACAGCCTTATTAACAATCGGAAAGGTTGATACATCTTCTATTTGGTACTTAGGTCCTTTCTCTACTTTGTAGTGCTTAAACTCTGGTATCAATTCAGGATTTTCAAACACTTCATTCATAAACGAGGTTTCTTCAAAATCATCATTCTTAGCGAAGTAATTAATCGCACGGTTCATAAATAAAACCTCTTCTTTTTTATCTTCAGCAGGCAAGATTACATCTTTGGCAAAGTCTTGGCTGAATTTTAAGTACTTTTTAGTATAGAAATTATCGTCTATTAACGCATCGACATTTAGAAAGTTCTCCAACCAATACTTAGTGTCATAACGATTGCTGTCGATGGAAAGTATTTTGTATCCGTCCTCTTTATTCACATTAAAGATAATACAACCTTTATCCAATCGGTGAATGTTCACTCCCTCTTGGATAATCATCTCCAACTGGTTAGCCTGTTCTTCAAACTGCAAAAAGCTGTTCCTCATCTCCGATTTGAAGATACCTACTGCTTTTACCTTTTCATTATCTAAATAACTATCGTGAAGAAGCGCTACATACACCTCTCCGCTTTTGATATGTGGGTGATTAGACTGATTGTACAAGTGTTGCGCAATCTTCTTAGATTGCTCGTGAATAGAGCTCTCGTCCTCAAAAATAGGAGTTACCAGCTGGTAAAGTTCATTGAACTCAACATCGGTATCGTGTACTAAGTGAAAGTAGTTTTCTTCTTTTTCACGGAAAGGTTTAAAGAAGTATTCTTTCAGCAGCCCTATAATCTCATCGTTTAGTGCATAAGGTTTTTCTGAAAGAAATAGAGGTTCTCCTTTGCTTAGATTACCTACCCTGTGAATAGAAAGTGTTTCAATGTTTGTTGTATATAAATTTAGCATAGTTACTTGTTATCTGTTACTATTACGTAATTAGTAGTATTCTTCTTCACTGAAACTTCCATAATCGTCTTCGTCGAGGTCAAAATCGTTAAATTCATCTTCAAACTCATCAAAATCATCAGCTACGAATGATTTCTCGGGAGCTTCAGCAGGAATAGAACCGTGAGCGTATATCAAAGCAGGATAAGAGGCGCCTGTTTCTTCTTCATCAATCTCTACTAATTCTACGAAGAACGTCCACATCGACATAAAGTCGTATACGTACAACAGTTTAGGATCTTCTTCACTTACTACCGATTCGATGGTTGTCTCTTCCATCAAGCGCATTTCTCCACTTTCTGATACATCAAAAAGGGTGATTTCCTCTCCCTGATTCCAATCCTCGTCGGTAAGATAGAAAGAAGCCATTTCGTCACCAGCAAAGCCAAATGATTGGTTGATTACATTGTGTAAATCTTCCAAAGTAGCTTCTCCTTGAATGATAATATCTCTAAAAACGTCTTCTTTAACGTCGAGTATCACTCTGAATTTGTATACCATTTTTAGTTTTTAGTTATTTTAGTTGTTAGTAAAAAACTTTGTCAAAGGTCTTAGCACGACAGACTGTTAGAGACTTTGACAAAGTTTGTATATCCTTATTTTTTATACTTATTTAGCTATATCTGTAATTTCAATATCGAAAATAAGATCGCTATTAGGTGGAATCACATCGCCAGCACCTCTTTCGCCATACCCTAAAGCAGCAGGAATAAATACGCGTATTTTATCACCTACTTTCATTGTAAGCAAAGCATCTCTGAAGCCTGGTATAAGTTGCGCAGAAGTGTTATAAGGCATAGGGAAGGCTTGGTATCCTCCTTGTTGTTCACGTAATGAGTTGTACTTACCGTAAGCCTCTTCAATTTCTTTTACGTTAGAATCGAAAAGGGTTCCGTTTTTCAAATAACCTGCGTAGTTTACCATTACTTGATGTGTGTGATTAGGTTGTTTGCCTTTGCCATCAACTAACTTAAAGATTTTTACTCCTGAAGGAAGTGCTTTAGCTTGTGGTTCCTGTACTTTTACTTCTTCTAAAAACTTAGCGGAAGCGGCTTTCGTCTTAGCTTCTTTTTCTCGCTCTCTCTTGTTGATTTCTTTGAAGTAATCTTCAAAAACTTTTACAGCATTGAAATTTTTAGCATCTTTACCATTGGCAATAATAGTAATCTTATTGATTTTGATATCCTTTTCAGGCTTGTCGTTCATTACTGTTTTAGTATTAGCAATAGCATCTATTACTTCTAAACCTTTCACCGTTTCGCCGAATACTGTGTGGCGACCATCTAAATGAGGAGTAGGCACTTGGGTAATAAAAAACTGACTGCCATTGGTAGCTGGACCTGCGTTTGCCATAGACAAGATTCCTTTTTTATCGTGTCTTAAAGTAGGCACTATCTCATCTTCAAATCGGTAACCGGGTTCTCCCATTCCGGTGCCGGTAGGGTCACCTCCTTGTATCATAAAATCCTTGATTACTCGGTGGAAAATTGTTCCGTTGTAAAACGGTTTACCTTTGTATTCAGCTTTTACGAAAGTGTTTTTACCTTCTGCCAAAGTAACAAAGTTGGCTACTGTTACAGGAGTTTCTTTGTAGTTTAGTTTTACAATAATATTTCCTTGAGTAGTTTCAATATCCGCAAATAAGCCATCGCCTAAATCTTTATAGGCTTTCTTTTGCGAATTGCAACTGAAAAATACAAACATTGCAGAAAGCAATGCGATAAAATTGAGTCGTCTCATATATAAAATTAATTAAAATTTCTACTTATTCAGGTCGTGGTTCTATTTTCTCTTTGTTCTTTTCAATTTTAAAAACCTCTATCTTGGCAATAATAGGCTGGTTGAAAGTTATTTTATCTTTATCACCACGATAACCATAGGCTACACTCGAGGGGAAAAAGAAAACACCACTTTCTTTCTCTTTTAACAATTTTAGTGCTGAACGCAACCCTTGGAATACCTCTTCTTTATCTACATTATACTTATAATCACCATCGGGTTTCTCTTGGTAGAGTTCGTTACCCCGCAAATCCGAAAGACTGTAATCATAGGTTACGATATCGCCAAACTGTGCTGTGTAGTCAGCATTAGGATTTTGGTTTAGGTAATAGAATTTAAAACCGTGTTGTGAATCTATAAAGGTGTGGAGTGTATCTTTTTTGATAATAGAATCAATAAGAGCTTCTTCTGAAGCTAATAGCGCTTTGTTTTTCTTAGCCGATTCCTTTAAAAAGGTACTTGTTTTCTTGGTTACAGGGTGGCGTGCTTGTCGGTCGGCACAGCTTATGAAAACTATGCCAGCTACCATTATTATTGCTATTTTTTTGAGTATATTCATTGTATTTTAAATATTCTTGTGAATAAAATCTGGCAAAACTTGTTTAAAATAAGTTACTGCTTCTTCCATTGTACCGTCAAATCTACCTCCTGCAGCATTGATGTGTCCTCCGCCGTTGAAATATTTGCGTGCAAACAGATTTACATCGTTATTACCTTTGGAACGCAACGACATTTTTATAAAATCGCCTTCTTGAATGAAGATTACTGCCAGCTTAGTGTTCTTAATGGTAAGCCCATAATTTACGAAACCGTCAGTATCTCCTTTTTGGCAGTCGTATTGTTGTAGTTCCTCGGAACTAAGCGTTGTGTAAGCCGTGTCGTACTCTTTTAAATACGTCATATTTTTCAGAACTACACTCAGTAATTGCAATTTGTTAAATGAATTATTATCAAACACATTACTGTTAATCTGATTGTTTTTAGCTCCTTTTTCGATAAGAAAAGCAGCTATTTTTAGCGTATTGCTAGTAGTGGTGGGGTATTTAAAATTTCCCGTATCGGTCATTATTCCTGTGTACAAACAAGTAGCTATTTCTCTATCTATTTGGTTTTTATCGCCCATTGCATTAATAAACGAATATACCATTGCGCAGGTAGAGCTGGCATTGGGGTTAGAGAAAGTTACTTTGGCATAAGCCTCAGGCGCCTGATGATGGTCAATCATCACAAATGTAGCTGCCGAGCTTTCTAATAAAGGTGTGAGTCCATCAGCGCGTTTAAGCGAATTGAAATCAAGCGTAAAGATGAGCGTAGAGTTTTCTATCTGTTTTTTTGCCCTTTCAGGAGCATTGTCATAGATGAGAATCTCATCGGCTGAGGGTAACCATTTTAAATAATCAGGAAAATCATTGGGCGACACCACCGTTACATCTTGGTGCAATTGCTTTAAATACAAGTATAGCCCCAAGCAACTCCCTATGGCATCTCCATCAGGGCTTTTGTGAGGAATAATACTTATTTTCAGCTGTTTTTTAAGTAGTAGCTTAACGTTTTCTATATCATATATATTCATAGGGTGCGAAAGTACGACATTAATTTGTTCTTAAAATTTTTCAGATATGAAAAATTTTAAAATTGAAAAAGAAATGATTAATTTGCAGGACAAAAGTAGTAATTAATTTTTAATGACAAAAAAATAATTTTGTTTTTTAATGGATATTCGTTGATAATGAACTCTTAGCGATAATAAGTAATTATCAATTGATGATAAAAAGAAATGGAGTGGGGGATAGGATTATTGCAGAATTGCAAGAATATTACACGAATAAAACTATTATATAGTATTTTTTCTGCAAAAGCTATATAAAGAACCCCACCTAATTATTTATTAGGTGGGGCTGTTATTCTTGCCTGCGGAGGCTCTCCGCTATTTTACTTCTTCGAAATCTACGTCTTGAACATTGTCTGTATTGACGTCTTGTGCTCCACCAGTGTTAGGTTGCTCTTGTGCGGTAGAGCTACCGCCTCCCTGTTGGGCTTTGTAGATGTCCTCAGAGGCTTGTTGCCAAGCAGTATTGATTTTGCTCAAAGCAGTTTCAATAGTGCTGAGGTCTTTGCCTTCGTAAGCTGTTTTAAGTTCGCTAAGAGCAGTCTCAATAGCGCCTTTCTTGTCGGCTGGAATTTTATCGCCAAACTCTTTGAGTTGTTTTTCAGTTTGGAAAATCATCGCATCAGCTTCGTTGAGTTTATCTACTTTTTCTTTGGCTTTCTTATCAGCTTCGGCATTGGCTTCGGCTTCGCGTTTCATCTTCTCGATATCTTCTTTTGAGAGTCCAGAAGATGCTTCTATACGGATATTGTGAGACTTGCCTGTACCTTTATCAGTTGCCGATACGTTGATGATACCGTTAGCATCGATATCGAAGGTAACCTCAATTTGTGGTACGCCACGTGGGGCAGGTGGAATGTCATCTAAGTGGAAACGACCGATAGTCTTGTTGTCGTTTGCCATAGGTCTCTCACCTTGCAATACGTGAATTTCCACACTCGGCTGATTGTCGGCAGCAGTTGAGAACACTTGCGATTTTTTAGTAGGGATAGTGGTATTGGCTTCTATCAGTTTAGTCATCACACCTCCCATAGTTTCGATACCCAAAGAAAGAGGAGTAACGTCCAAAAGCAATACATCTTTCACATCACCAGTAAGTACGCCCCCTTGAATAGCGGCTCCAATGGCTACTACCTCATCAGGGTTTACGCTCTTATTAGGTTTTTTACCAAAGAATTTTTCAACGGCTTCTTGTACGGCAGGAATACGAGTAGACCCACCTACTAAGATTACTTCGTTGATATCACTTACGCTGAGACCTGCATTTTCTAACGCTTTTTTGCAAGGTTCAATTGTGCGTTTTACTAGGTCGTCGATGAGTTGTTCGAATTTAGCACGGCTGAGCTTGCGCACCAAGTGTTTAGGACCTGAAGCTGTAGCAGTGATATAAGGCAAATTGATTTCGGTTTCAGTAGTTGAAGAAAGTTCAATCTTAGCCTTTTCAGCAGCTTCTTTAAGACGTTGTAACGCCATAGGGTCTTTACGAAGGTCGATTTGTTCTTCTTTTTCAAACTCTTCAGCCAACCAGTTGATGATTTTTTCATCTACATCATCACCTCCTAAGTGGGTATCACCATCAGTAGCGAGTACTTCAAACACGCCGTCGCCAAGTTCCAAGATAGACACATCGTGAGTACCACCACCAAAGTCGAATACAACAATCTTATGGTCGCTATGGTCTTTATCCAAGCCATAAGCCAATGCAGCGGCAGTAGGTTCGTTGATGATACGTTCTACTTTTAAGCCTGCGATTTCACCTGCTTCTTTAGTAGCTTGACGTTGAGCGTCGTTAAAGTAAGCTGGTACAGTAATTACCGCGCTTGTTACGGGTTGTCCTAAGAAGTCTTCTGCAGTTTTCTTCATCTTTTGAAGAATCATAGCTGAGATTTCTTGTGGAGTATACAAACGTCCGTCTATATCCACACGAGGAGTATCGTTGTCGCCACGTACTACTTTATAAGGTACACGAGCGATTTCTTTTTCCAATTCAGAAAACTTGTTCCCCATAAAACGCTTGATAGAATATACCGTGTTTTTAGGGTTGGTAACTGCCTGACGTTTAGCAGCGTCACCTACTTTTATTTCGCCACCTTCGGTAAAAGCTACCACTGAAGGGGTTGTGCGTTTACCTTCGGCATTGGTAATCACCACAGGGTCATTACCTTCCATTACAGAAACACAAGAGTTTGTGGTTCCTAAGTCAATACCTATAATCTTACTCATATTAATATTATCGTTTTTTTAAGTTCAACATTATTTTTGTAAGCCTTATGCTTACGTAGTTAGTAGCAGTCAATGATTGTGCCAAAGAGTTAAAAACTGACAAATTGTCATTTTTAACTATTCCTAAATACCAATTGGTTATCGAAAGCATCTAATAAGATGACAGCATCGCGTTGTACTGTGCCACTCAAAATTTCTTTAGAAAGCTTGTTAAGCACTTCTTTCTGAATGATACGTTTCACTGGACGAGCACCAAACTGAGGGTCAAAACCTTTTTGTGCTAAATAATCAATAGCTTCATCGGTAGCATCGAGCAAGATACCTTCTTTGGCAACCATACGGAACACTGATTGCAATTGCAAACGCACAATACTACGGATATCCTTGGCGTTGAGCGGTGTGAACATTATAATGTCGTCTATACGGTTCAAAAACTCAGGGCGTACAGTTTGTTTGAGGAGTTGTAACACCTCGTCACGTGACTCGTCGATAGCGCGCTCGGTATCCTTAGGATACTTCTCAAAAGTTTCTTGAATGATGTGGCTACCCATATTGGAGGTCATAATGATAATCGTATTCTTAAAGTCGGCGGTACGACCTTTGTTGTCAGTAAGCCTACCTTCGTCGAGTACTTGCAACAAGATGTTGAAAGTATCGGGGTGAGCTTTTTCGATTTCGTCTAAAAGGATTACAGAATACGGACGGCGACGCACAGCTTCAGTAAGCTGACCACCTTCGTCATAACCTACATATCCTGGAGGCGCACCTACTAATCGGCTAACAGCGTGTTTCTCTTGGTATTCACTCATATCTATACGCGTCATTGCATTTTCATCGTCGAATAGATATTCGGCTAAGGCTTTGGCAAGTTCGGTTTTACCTACCCCCGTAGTTCCTAAGAAAAGGAAAGAACCTATAGGACGACGTGGGTCTTGCAAACCAGCACGACTACGGCGTATGGCATCGGAAACAGCCTCGATGGCTTCTTCTTGACCTACTACACGGCGGTGCAATTCTTTTTCTAAGTTCAACAGCTTTTCGCGTTCGCCTTGTAACATTTTAGCTACAGGTATACCTGTCCATTTTGCTACTACTTCAGCGATGTCTTCGGCAGTTACTTCTTCTTTTACAAGAGCATTTTCGTGTGACTTGCTGTCTAAATTCTTTTGCAATTCCACTAACTTGTCTTCCGCTTCTTTGATTTTGCCATAACGCAATTCGGCTACTTTACCATAGTCGCCTTCACGTTCAGCTCTATCGGCTTCCAAACGGTATTTCTCAATAGCTTCCTTAGTGGTTTGCACTTCATCAATTACGCTTTTTTCACTCTGCCATTTAGCATTGATAGCGTTACGTTCTTCTTTAAGATTTGCCAAATCTACATATAGCATTTTGAGCTTATCCTCGTCTTTCTCACGTTTGATAGCCTCAATTTCTATTTCGAGTTGCATTATCTTGCGGTCGAGTACGTCTAACTCTTCGGGTTTAGAATTGATTTCCATACGGAGCTTGGCAGCTGCCTCGTCCATTAGGTCTATTGCCTTATCGGGTAAGAAACGATTAGTGATATAGCGTTCAGAAAGTTCTACTGCTGCGATAATCGCCTCGTCTTTGATACGTACTTTGTGGTGTGTTTCGTACTTTTCTTTGATACCACGCAATATTGAGATAGCACTTTCGGTATCAGGTTCGTCTACCATTACCTTTTGAAAACGACGTTCGAGAGCTTTGTCTTTTTCAAAGTACTTTTGGTACTCATCGAGAGTAGTGGCACCAATAGCACGAAGTTCACCACGCGCTAAGGCAGGTTTTAAAATATTAGCAGCGTCCATAGCACCTTCGCCTCCTCCTGCTCCCACAAGGGTATGGATTTCATCTATAAACAGAATGATATTGCCATCGGATGAGGTTACCTCTTTCACTACTGATTTGAGTCGTTCTTCAAACTCACCTTTGTACTTCGCACCTGCGATAAGGGCACCCATATCGAGGGAGTAAATCACCTTGTCTTTTAGGTTTTCAGGCACGTCACCTTTTACAATACGGTGTGCTAAGCCTTCGGCTATAGCCGTTTTACCTACCCCAGGTTCACCCACCAACATAGGGTTGTTCTTGGTACGACGTGAAAGAATTTGCAATACACGGCGTATTTCCTCATCACGACCAATCACAGGGTCGAGTTTCCCGCTATCAGCTAACTGATTGAGGTTTTTGGCGTATTTGTTGAGCGAATTATAAGTATCTTCAGCTGAAGCCGAAGTTACGCGTTCGCCTTTGCGCAATTCTTGAATGGCTTTCTCCAACTCTTTTTCACTCACACCTTGGTTTTTGAGGGCTTGGGCGATTTTACTGTTTGATTTGAAGATAGCCAATATAAGGTGTTCTAAGGATACATATTCGTCGTTCCATTTTTTAGCGATGTTAGCAGCTTCGTTGAGCATAGTGTTTGCTTCGCGTGAGAGCCCCATATCGCCACCGCTGACTTTGGCAAAGCCTTGCAAAGCAGTTTCTAACTGTTTATTTAATTGTTCGCGGTTGATATTCAATTTTTTGAATAGGAAAGGCAATACGTTCTCATCTACCTGCTCAATAGCTTTGAAGAAATGTTCGTTTTGCAATTCCTGGTGCCCATATTGTTGGGCAATTTGCTGAGCGGTTTGTACCGCTTCTTGTGCTTTGATAGTAAAGTTATTAAAATTCATATATTTTCAATTTAGTGTGTTCAACATTTTATGATTTGTTCACTCCCAATAGGGCAAGAGTTATGCCAACAGCTTTTAACTGACAAAAAGACAGTTTTTTAAAAGGATTTTTATACCAAATGTAATATTAAATAGAAATCTAAAAATAATTAACAATCTGATTATTATTTAATAATAACTACTTGATAAGAAATGTGTAACAAGTGACAAAATGTCGGTGACTAATTGAATCTCTGTTCATTAACGGTTAGGTGTTGATACCTATCTATTTTTGAGGCTAAAGAGTAATAGATCATCTGCTCTAAAACACTTACTGAAAATATGAGGTGGAATGAAAAAAGTTACTTGGCAGGTTGGAGAGTTCGGAAGATAACGGAGAGATTCGGAAGAGAAAATTTAGGTAAAAGGTAAAAAACAAGAGGTAAAGTAGCTGTTGAGAGGGTGGTGGTAGCTTATAGAGAGCTTATAGGAAGCTTATACGAATCTTGGAAGATAGATATAGAAAGGGTATATAAGTAGTTAATAATGAGGGGTTAAGAGTGAGTAGAAAAAAGAGATTTAAGCGGATTTAAAGTAGAAGAAAAACGAAAATAAGAGAAAGAAGTAATCTTTTTAAAAGGGGAGTGTGGCGATACAAAAATGTGAGATGAGCAAAGGTAAATAGAAAAATAAACATTCTTCAAGAGGAAAAAATATAGATAGCTATTAGGCTAAAAGACAAGGCTTACTAGAAGAAAGTACGAAGACGAATTTAATATTACAATACCCAAAATACTAATAATACCAAATTAATGACGAGTTGCGAATGGCGAATGACAAGGTTGCAGGGAAGTAGCACGGGGGAACAAAATATAAAGCCTTTATATTGCGAATTGATATTTTTTTGTACCTTTGCACCAAAATATAGACAAAATGAAAGTAGCTGTGGTAATGGGAAGCAAGAGTGATTTGCCTGTGATGCAGGGCGCTATTGATATCCTCAAGTCCTTTGGTATCACAACTGTGGTAGACATCGTATCGGCGCATCGCACGCCTGAAAAGCTGATGGAGTTCAGTAAGAACGCTCATAAAAAAGGCATTCAGGTAATTATTGCGGGAGCAGGAGGTGCAGCTCATTTACCTGGTATGGTCGCCTCGATGTCGCCTTTGCCTGTGATAGGTGTGCCGGTGAAAAGCAGTAACTCTATCGACGGTTGGGATTCTATCCTTTCTATCTTACAAATGCCTGGCGGAGTGCCTGTGGCTACCGTAGCTTTAAATGCTGCTAAGAACGCAGGTTTATTAGCCGTACAAATATTGGCAAGTGCCGACGCTGAGCTCTTGCAAAAAATGATTGATTATAAAGAAAATTTGAAACAAGCGGTGCTTACTGCCGCAGCAACCCTCGACGATGAATAAAGATACTTTTCAGGGCTCACGTCTTTTATTATTAGACTTTGGCTCGCAATACACCCAACTTATTGCACGCCGTGTGCGCGAATTGAACGTGTATTGCGAAATGCACCCCTACAACCATTTGCCTGAGAACTTAGAAGACTTCTCGGCAGTGATACTCTCAGGTTCGCCTTATTCGGTGCGTAGTGCAGAAGCCTTGCACCCAGACCTATCAGCACTGAAAGGTAAAAAGCCTCTTTTGGCAGTATGTTACGGAGCGCAGTATTTGGCACACTTTGGCGGTGGTGAAGTAGCCCCTTCGAACATACGAGAGTACGGGCGTGCTCACCTTACCTATATTAAGCCTAATGAACCTCTTTTTGAAGGGATTGCAGAAGGAAGTGTAGTGTGGATGAGCCATAGTGACACTATCAAACAATTGCCTACTGGGGCGGTTTGTTTGTCGAGTACTCCTGATGTAGTGAATGCGGCTTATCGCATAGAAGGAGAAGAAACCTACGCAATTCAGTTTCACCCCGAAGTGACCCACTCAGCCGATGGAATGAAGCTATTAGCTAACTTTCTTTTCAAAATAGCAAAACTTACCCCTAATTGGACGTCCGACAACTTTGTAGAGATGACGGTTGCCCAGCTAAAAGCACAAGTGGGTAATGAGAAAGTGATATTAGGCTTATCGGGAGGAGTAGACTCTACGGTAGCTGCTGTATTACTTAACAAAGCGATTGGCAAGCAATTACATTGTATTTTTGTAAATAATGGACTCTTGCGCAAAAACGAGTTCGAAAACGTACTGAAACAATATGAGGGTATGGGACTGAATGTGAAGGGTGTAGATGCCTCAGCGCGTTTCCTTACTGCCTTAGCAGGCAAAACCGACCCCGAGGAAAAACGCAAAACCATAGGGCGTGTTTTTATTGAAGTGTTTGATGGTGAAGCTCATAAAATTACTGATGCTCAATGGTTGGCGCAAGGCACTATTTATCCTGACGTGATTGAATCACTATCAGTAAAGGGACCTTCAGCGACTATCAAATCACATCATAATGTAGGAGGCTTACCCGACTATATGAAATTGAAAGTAGTAGAGCCTTTGCGTATGCTCTTCAAAGATGAAGTGCGAAGAGTAGGACGCAGTTTAGGCATCAGCGATGAACTATTAGGCAGACACCCTTTTCCAGGACCTGGATTGGCTATCCGCATTTTGGGAGATATCACTGCCGAAAAGGTAACTATTTTGCAAGAAGTAGATGCTATATTCATCAACGCTCTGAAAGAAAATAACCTATACGACAAAGTGTGGCAAGCAGGAGCTATTTTACTGCCTATCAACAGTGTGGGAGTAATGGGAGACGAACGTACCTACGAGCGTGTGGTAGCCTTGCGCGCTGTGGAAAGCATAGACGGTATGACGGCAGATTGGGTAGACTTACCTTATAAATTTCTGCAAAAAGTGTCTAACGATATTATCAATAAGGTGAAAGGCGTAAACCGTGTGGTGTACGATATCAGCAGTAAACCGCCTGCCACGATAGAATGGGAATAGACAATAAACAATTTTAGAATTATCAATTAACACTAAAAAATTAAATCATAAGACAATATTATGAAACAACTTTTTACATTAGCTTTGTTATTGTGCTTAGGAGTTGCCTATGCACAACCGCAAACGTACACAGCAAATAACTATGAAAGTATTGAAAATATAGCTAAGACCTATCGCTTTTCGCCCGCTGACATCTTAAAACTCAATCCAGGGCTTAAAGATGGAGTACAAAAGGGAATGACTATCAATATTCCTATCAGTAAAGTGAAGCATTACAATACCCAACGTCCTGTAGGGTTTACGACTCACTTGGTAAAAGGAGGTGAGACTTTCTTTGGTCTGTCGCAAAAATACAACATCACTATTGATGATTTAAAGCGTTATAATTTAGACCTCTATATAAGAGAGTTACAAGAGGGTGAGCGCATTACTATTCCGCTATTTAGCAAAACAGCTGAAATGGTACAGAAAAGCGTACAAGGACAAAAACGGTACGTAGTAAAGCCGCAAGAAACACTTTGGCGCATTGCTAAAAACCACAATGTGAGTGTAGAGGAATTGGAAAAGCTGAACAAAAACGAAAAAGGTTTCAACCCTAATAGTATAAGAGAAGGGCAAGAAATCTGGGTGCCAGCCTCTTCTACCGATAGTACAGAGCCTGAACCACCAGCTCGCCCTAATACTAAGAAAGAAGTGGTGCTTTACCTTGTGGAAAGAGGGGAAGGATTTTACAGCTTAGAACGTAAGTTTGGTTTATCGGAAGCTGAACTTGTGAAACTAAATCCTAGTCTTAAAGATGGATTAAAAAGCGATGCTCAAATATGGATACCCAAAGAGAATTACGAACACTATAAAAGTGCTTCGCAGAATAATACAGCAAACTACAACTTTCAGAATTCTAACAATACCTTGCGTTCAGCATCTTCACCAGCCAATGTGAAGGAGATATCTTATATTTTACCTTTTAAACTATCGGATGTCAGCACTGGGCAAGTTGCTATTATAAAATCTCGACTTACTGAAAACAAACTAACTCCTGTGGCTACCGATTTCTATTCAGGAGCTCTAATAGCTTTGGACTCTCTTCAAAAAATGGGATATAAGTTTAAAGTGAACGTATACGATAGTGAAGGTGACTTAAAGAAGATAGCTTCTAATGCCTCAGTACAGAACTCACAAGTGGTAATAGGTCCTTTTACCACCAAATCGTTTAATACTTTAGCGTCATTGGTTACAAGTAACAATACGATATTATTAGCTCCTTTATCTAATAAGAATATAACTCTCAATCCTAATGTGTATCAGACCTTACCGAACGATGAGGTGTTGCAAGCACAAATGATTGACTATCTTAACAAAAACTATTCAGATGAGAATATGATTATCTTAGCTGATAGCAAGAATAGTTCTTTGCGTGAGAAATTAGAGCGTTCATTCCCTAATGCTAAGGTAGTAACTGAAATGTCGGCTAATGGATTTGTTAATGCATTAAACTACAACAAGGAAAATGTGGTGTTATTACAGTCGAATGATATAGGTTACGTGTCGATGGCAGTGCGTTTGTTGCACAATGCGCTTAAATCTAAAAGGAACAATACCTTCCCTAAGATTATGTTGGCGACTGTGGATAGAGGTTCAGTATACGATTCTAATAATCTTTCTAACAACCAGCTATCCGATTTACGTTTTACTTATCCTACTGTAAATAAATATTCTAATGGTACAGATAGTTTTTCTGCGCGATATTTAAAGACTTATGGTATTCTACCTAATAAGTATGCTATTCGCGGGTTTGACCTTACTATGGATGCTGTATTGCGTTTGGGAGTATCGGGCAATCTTACTAGTGCCAATACACGTATAGGAGAGACTTCTTACTTAGAGAATAAATTTGCTTACCTAAAAAATTTCTATAAAGGTGGTGGCTATGAAAACCAAGGCGTATATATTGTACAGTATGACAATATGGAAGTAAAAGAATTAAAATAAAACAAAATTATAATTAAAAATGAGAGTAGCAGTAGTAGGCGTTACCGGAATGGTAGGTAACGTGATGTTAGAAGTACTTGCAGAACACAAATTTCCTGTAACCGAATTAATTCCCGTAGCATCAGAGAAGTCAGTAGGGAAGAAAATTACTTTTCAAGGAACTGAATATACTGTGATAGGCTTACAACAAGCCGTATCGCTCAAACCCGATTTAGCTCTTTTTTCAGCAGGAGCTACCGTCTCTAAAGAATGGGCACCTAAGTTTGCCCAAGTAGGGACAACAGTGGTAGATAACTCATCGGCGTGGCGTATGGACGACACTAAAAAGTTGGTAATTCCTGAAATCAATGCCGATGTGCTTACGAAAGACGATAAGATTATTGCAAACCCTAATTGTTCTACGATACAGATGCTCGTAGCTTTAGCTCCTTTACAAAAGAAATACGGTATCAAGCGTGTGGTAGTCTCTACTTACCAGTCGATTACAGGTACAGGAGTGAAAGCCGTACGCCAGTTAGAAAACGAATACAAAGGAGAAAAAGGCGAGATGGCTTATCATTACCCAATACACCGCAATGTGATTCCTCATTGTGACGTGTTTGAAGATAATGGTTATACCAAGGAAGAAATGAAATTGGTGCGTGAAACTAAAAAGATACTCCGAGACGATAGTATTGCAGTAACAGCTACAGCGGTGCGCATACCGGTAGTAGGCGGACATAGTGAAGCGGTGAATGTAGAATTGAAAAAAGATTTTAATATTGATGAAGTACGTGCGCTCTTAGCACAATCACCTGGAATTAAGGTACAGGATAATACTGATACGAATACTTACCCTATGCCACTGTACGCTCACGGCAAAGATGACGTATTTGTAGGACGTATCCGTCGCGATGAGTCGCAACCTAATACTCTTAACTTATGGGTAGTAGCTGATAACCTGCGCAAAGGAGCTGCTACTAATACCATACAGATTGCTGAGTATCTCATCGCACATAAACTGTTGTAGTAATGATGTATTTGAAAAGTATTAATGCTTAGAAAATATTAAAAAGTGTTACATTGATAATAAGAAAATAAAATATATAAAATTTTACAAATCTTATAATCAACCACTTACCAAAATACATAAAACTTTTTCAAAAAAAAGTATATAAAAATTTTGGAGGTAAAGAAAAAGGTTATACCTTTGCACCCGCAAAAGAGGAGAGTAGTGCCTTTGGAGCGGAAAGAACAACACGTACCTTGACATAATGTTGTACAGCACAAAGAAGATTTAAAGAATTGAGTGAAACCTGAAGTCAATAACTTAAGAATCGGTTAGAAGATATAAAAGATTTTAACGATGAAGAGTTTGATCCTGGCTCAGGATGAACGCTAGCGGCAGGCCTAACACATGCAAGTCGAGGGGGAAGTTACTTTCGGGTGACTGAGACCGGCGTACGGGTGCGTAACGCGTATACAATCTGCCTTTCACTGGGGGATAGCCCGAAGAAATTTGGATTAATACCCTATGGTATAAGAGCACGGCATCGTGCACTTATTAAAGCTACGGTGGTGAAAGATGAGTATGCGTTCTATTAGCTAGTTGGAGAGGTAACGGCTCCCCAAGGCTATGATAGATAGGGGTTCTGAGAGGGATGTCCCCCACACTGGTACTGAGATACGGACCAGACTCCTACGGGAGGCAGCAGTGAGGAATATTGGACAATGGTCGGAAGACTGATCCAGCCATGCCGCGTGCAGGATGACGGCCTTATGGGTTGTAAACTGCTTTTGTAAGGGAAGAATAAGGGCTACGCGTAGTTTGATGACGGTACCTTATGAATAAGCATCGGCTAACTCCGTGCCAGCAGCCGCGGTAATACGGAGGATGCGAGCGTTATCCGGAATCATTGGGTTTAAAGGGTCTGTAGGCGGGCTTGTAAGTCAGAGGTGAAAGCGCTTAGCTCAACTAAGCAACTGCCTTTGAAACTGTTGGTCTTGAATGGTTGTGAAGTAGTTGGAATGTGTAGTGTAGCGGTGAAATGCTTAGATATTACACAGAACACCGATAGCGAAGGCATATTACTAACAATTAATTGACGCTGATGGACGAAAGCGTGGGGAGCGAACAGGATTAGATACCCTGGTAGTCCACGCTGTAAACGATGGATACTAGCTGTTTGGAGTAATCTGAGTGGCTAAGCGAAAGTGATAAGTATCCCACCTGGGGAGTACGTTCGCAAGAATGAAACTCAAAGGAATTGACGGGGGCCCGCACAAGCGGTGGAGCATGTGGTTTAATTCGATGATACGCGAGGAACCTTACCAAGGTTTAAATGGGGACTGACAGGGGTAGAGATACCTTTTTCTTCGGACAGTTTTCAAGGTGCTGCATGGTTGTCGTCAGCTCGTGCCGTGAGGTGTCAGGTTAAGTCCTATAACGAGCGCAACCCCTGCCATTAGTTGCTAACGAGTTAAGTCGAGCCCTCTAATGGGACTGCCGGTGCAAACCGTGAGGAAGGTGGGGATGACGTCAAATCATCACGGCCCTTACATCTTGGGCTACACACGTGCTACAATGGCCGTTACAGAGAGCAGCCACTGCGTGAGCAGGCGCGAATCTATAAAGACGGTCACAGTTCGGATCGGAGTCTGCAACTCGACTCCGTGAAGCTGGAATCGCTAGTAATCGGATATCAGCCATGATCCGGTGAATACGTTCCCGGGCCTTGTACACACCGCCCGTCAAGCCATGGAAGCTGGGAGTACCTGAAGACGGTCACCGCGAGGAGCTGTTTAGGGTAAAACTAGTGACTGGGGCTAAGTCGTAACAAGGTAGCCGTACCGGAAGGTGCGGCTGGAACACCTCCTTTCTAGAGACGACCGATTTAATTAGCAAATTAGAAAATTTGGTAATTAGCAAATTGATAAAAAGGAGCCTCATTCTTTAAATCTTGCTGACAACAAAATAAAATTTGCAAATTTGCTAATTTACAAATTTGCTAATTAGAACAAAGTCTCATAGCTCAGCTGGTTAGAGCGCTACACTGATAATGTAGAGGTCGGCAGTTCGAGTCTGCCTGGGACTACAAAGCAGAGAAAAAAGAAGTTAGAGCTACGGGTGCTAACACCTAACCCCTAACCCCTAACACCTGAAAATGGGGAATTAGCTCAGCTGGCTAGAGCACCTGCCTTGCACGCAGGGGGTCAAGGGTTCGAATCCCTTATTCTCCACAACAGTTTCCCCACAAACACCCCTCCTTGGGAGGGGAAGGGGGAGGAAACCGTACATTGACATATTGGGATAAAGAGCATAAGAGATCAATAAGGATTTATTGATAATCTAACGAAAAAATATTAAAAAGAATCAAAGAGAACGAGAGGTACCTAGATAATTGTCAATTATCAATTGTTAATTGTCAATTGACTAGGACTACAAGCGCGAAAAGTTATGTAAGGGCGTATGGGGGATGCCTAGGCTCTCAGAGGCGAAGAAGGACGTGATAAGCTGCGAAAAGTTGCGTGGATTGGCACATACGAGTTGATACGCAAATATCCGAATGGGGCAACCCAGTACATTGAAGATGTACTACATCGTAAAGATGGGCAAACCCGCTGAACTGAAACATCTAAGTAGGCGGAGGAGAAGAAAACAAAAGTGATTCCCAGAGTAGTGGCGAGCGAAATGGGATTAGCCCAAACCCACTTTGTTACGGCAGAGTGGGGGTTGTAGGACCCAGATATAGGTTGTAAAGCTGGATTAGAAGTGTTTGGAAAGACACACCACAGAGAGTGAAAGTCTCGTATAGGCACAGTTTTATAAATCTTATGGGTATCCTGAGTAGGTCGGGGCACGAGGAACCTTGACTGAATCGGCCGGGACCATCCGGTAAGGCTAAATACTCCTGAGAGACCGATAGTGAACTAGTACCGTGAGGGAAAGGTGAAAAGAACCGTGAATAACGGAGTGAAACAGACCCTGAAACCATACGCCTACAAGCGGTCGGAGCAGCTTTAGGCTGTGACGGCGTGCCTTTTGCATAATGAGCCTACGAGTTACTGTTACCAGCGAGGATAAGTATTTCAGATACGAATCCGCAGCGAAAGCGAGTCTGAATAGGGCGTTAAGTTGGTAGTAGTAGACGCGAAACCTGGTGATCTACCCTTGGGCAGGTTGAAGCGCTGGTAACACAGCGTGGAGGACCGAACTGGTTGTCGTTGAAAAGACTTCGGATGACCTGAGGGTAGGGGTGAAAGGCCAATCAAACTGGGAAATAGCTCGTACTCCCCGAAATGCATTTAGGTGCAGCGTTGATTTGAGTTTAATAGAGGTAGAGCTACTGATTGGATGCGGGGGTTTCATCGCCTACCAATTCCTGACAAACTCCGAATGCTATTAAATGCTCATCAGCAGTGAGGGTATGGGTGCTAAGGTCCATATCCTAAAGGGAAAGAACCCGGACCATCAGCTAAGGTCCCCAAATATATGCTAAGTTGACCAAACGCGGTCTGACTGCACTGACAGCTAGGATGTTGGCTTGGAAGCAGCCATACATTTAAAGAGTGCGTAACAGCTCACTAGTCGAGCGGTTGGGCATGGATAATAAACGGGCATAAGCATATTACCGAAGCTATGGGGTAGTACAGAAGTACCTACCGGTAGGGGAGCATTCTATAGGCGTAGAAGCTAAAGTTGTGAGACATAGTGGAGCTTATAGAAAAGAAAATGTAGGCATAAGTAACGATAAGGCAGGCGAGAAACCTGCCCGCCGAAAGATCAAGGTTTCCTCAGCTATGCTAATCAGCTGAGGGTTAGTCGGGGACTAACGCGTACCCGAGCAGGGGAAGTGGATGTACAACAGGTTAATATTCCTGTACCATTAATCTGATAAAAGTGACGGAACGAGATAACTACCGCGTACTGACGGAATAGTACGTTAAAGGAGCTGTTATAGCTTTGATAGTACACTGAGGCTTCGGCCGAGGTGATAGAGTGGTGACAACGTTTCCAAGAAAAGCGAAGATTAATGCCCGTACCGTAAACCGACACAGGTGATTGGGAAGAGAATTCTAAGGCGCTCGAGAGATTCATGGCTAAGGAACTAGGCAAAATAGACCTGTAACTTCGGGAGAAAGGTCGCCTATCGTAAGATAGGCCGCAGTGAAAAGGTCCAAGCGACTGTTTATCAAAAACACAGGACTCTGCAAAATCGAAAGATGAGGTATAGGGTCTGACACCTGCCCGGTGCTGGAAGGTTAAGAGGAGAGCTTAGTGGCAACACGAAGGTTTGAATTGAAGCCCCAGTAAACGGCGGCCGTAACTATAACGGTCCTAAGGTAGCGAAATTCCTTGTCGGGTAAGTTCCGACCTGCACGAATGGTGTAACGATTTGGACACTGTCTCGGCCATGAGCTCGGTGAAATTGTAGTATCGGTGAAGATGCCGATTACCCGCAGTGGGACGAAAAGACCCTGTGCACCTTTACTATATCTTCGTATTGGTCTTGGATAAGTGATGCGTAGGATAGGTGGGAGACTAAGAAGTGGCTATTCCGGTAGTTGTGGAGTCATTGTTGAAATACCACCCTTTGCTTATCTGAGGTCTAACCCTACAAAGAGTAGGGGACAATTCGTGGAGGGTAGTTTGACTGGGGTGGTCGCCTCCAAAAGAGTAACGGAGGCTTCTAAAGGTTCCCTCAGCACGCTTGGTAACCGTGCGAAGAGTGCAATGGCATAAGGGAGCTTGACTGAGAGACCTACAAGTCGATCAGGTACGAAAGTAGAGCATAGTGATCCGGTGGTTCCGTATGGAAGGGCCATCGCTCAAAGGATAAAAGGTACGCCGGGGATAACAGGCTGATCTCCCCCAAGAGCTCACATCGACGGGGGGTTTGGCACCTCGATGTCGGCTCGTCACATCCTGGGGCTGGAGAAGGTCCCAAGGGTTGGGCTGTTCGCCCATTAAAGTGGCACGCGAGCTGGGTTCAGAACGTCGTGAGACAGTTCGGTCTCTATCTACTGTGGGCGTTAGAAATTTGCGTGGATCTGACTCTAGTACGAGAGGACCGAGTTGGACGCACCGCTGGTGTATCTGTTGTCTTGCCAAGGGCATAGCAGAGTAGCTAAGTGCGGATGGGATAAGTGCTGAAGGCATATAAGTACGAAACCCGCCACAAGATGAGATTTCTTTTAAGGGTCGTGGGAGATGACCACGTTGATAGGTTACAGGTGTAACGGTGGTAACATCATAGCCGAGTAATACTAATCACCCGTAGACTTTTCGCGCAGCATTCTTTTTTATAGATAAGAGTTAAGAGATAAGAAGTAAGAAAGTGTAATACTACTTATGTTTTATCAATTATCAATCTCTTAAGAAGTTGTTAGTTAAAAATATGTTTTTTATCCCTATATGTTAAAAATATGATTAGGAATTGGTATTTTAGGTTAAGATACAAAAAGGAGTTTTAAAAAGCTCTTATCTTTTACCTCTTACCTCTTACCTAAAACGATTTAAGGTGGTTATAGTCAAAGGTCTCACCTCTTACCATTCCGAACAGAGCAGTTAAACCTTTTAGCGCAGATGGTACTACGGTCACGTGGGAGAGTATGTCGCCGCCTTCTTATAAAGAGCAATTCTGATAAAGAATTGCTCTTTTTTATTGTTTGAAGTTGTGGGACTGCTTGGAAGGGGAAAGACTACTTGGAGGGAAAGTAGGAGAATTAACAAAGCTGTTGGAAAAGCTGAGAGAGGCTTAGCTTATATGAACCTTATATGAATCTTGGACAATTGTTATATAAAGAATATGTAAAAAGTTAAGAGTGAAAAGTTTTTGATTGAGTAGGGAAAAAAGCTTGTGAGGTAAGTGATATACTTGAAAATTAGGGTTTATTCGAAGGAAGAGCGAAGCTAAGATGAAGAAAAGACGAACAATAAACGAAGAATGAACGAAGAATGAACGAAGATTTAATAAAGATAAAATATACTAAAAAGATTCCTTTATTTTATATGTTATGATATATTGCCTATTTTTAAGAGGTGTGTAAGAAATAATCAAAAAAACTTGTTTTGTATAAAATAATGTTTTATCTTTGCCATCGAATAAAATATAATGTAAAACTGACTTCTTCACTATCATTATTATTAACTTTTAATTCGCTGACATATGAATATAATATTCAACTCAAAAGTATTAAAAAAACTGAACAAACTTTGCTTTAAAGCTTGGTTTGTGTGTTTGCTATTTTTCTTTGGTATGAGTCATGCTCAACGGGAAGACTTTAAGACTTTGGTAGAGAAAGCCACAAAGGGCGATATGGAAGCTCAGGTGCGTTTGGCAACTAATTATGAAAAAGGTATTGGAGTACCTCAGTCCTTTCCTAAAGCTGTTTCTTGGTATGAAAAAGCAGCAGAACAAGGTGATGTAAAATCACAGACGAAATTAGGACTTTGTTATTACTATCGGAAAGGAGTTGTACAGTCTTATGAAAAAGCAGCTTATTGGTTTCAGAAAGCAGCTGAACAGGGGTATGCTGAAGCTCAATCGAAATTAGGTGTGTGCTATCACAAAGGGCAAGGAGTAAAACAATCGGATGAACAAGCTGTATTGTGGTTTCAGAAAGCAGCTGATCAAGATTTTGCAGAGGCACAGAGTTTTTTAGGATATTGTTACTATAAAGGTTTAGGAGTGGCACAATCGGATAGTGATGCGGTATTTTGGTATGAGAAAGCTGCTAATCAAGGTGATGTTGAGGCACAACGCAATTTAGGTTCTTATTATTTCAAGGGGCAGGGAATACCTCAGTCGTATACTAAGGCTATCTTTTGGTTTGAAAAAGCAGCTAACCAAGGAGACAAGGAAGCTCAAACTATTTTAGGATTTTGCTATTATGCCGGTACTGGTGTGGATAAATCACAAAAAAGGGCTATTTACTGGTTTGAGAAGGGATGTAGGAATAATAGTCCTAAAGCTTGTGAGTATTTAAATGCTATTCAGCAGTAATAACTATAAAGTTAGGAATAAGAAAGATAAGGTAATTATAAAATTAGTGATATATGTTTAAGAATATCTTTCTTTTTGAAGGACGTATTAGGCGAACAGAGTTTGGACTATCTATTATTATAGATTATTTTGCTCTTATATTTTTGGGTGTAATAGATGCCGTAGTAACTCTAGGAATAGTGATAAAGTTTTTATTCTTTACATTATTGTTTTGGTTTATTTTAGCTCAATCAGTGAAACGCTTACACGACTTGGGACAAAGTGGCTGGTATGTGTTTTTACCTTTCTATAATCCTTTCTTTTTACTTTTTTCAGAAGGTGTATTGGGAAAAAATGAATACGGAGAAGATCCTAAAAAGAGAGTAAATTTTTTCAATGCATCAACCTCTTCTTCATCTATTTTACAACCGCCCTTAGTTAGAGCATATCAACCCATAGTAGAAGATATTTCTGAGGGTAGTACTTCTTGTAGGTATCATTTTGTAGTTACAAAAGATGATACTGTTTTGAAGAAATGGCTTGATACTGAGGTAGAGTCTATCAATATGCTTGCTGACCCAATACTTAATAAAGTGAGTATTATAGGAAGAGATGTATTTTATGGTTGCAATAAGCTTATTTATATTATTTTCTCAGAACATCTTAACTTTATTAGTGATTTTGCTCTTGACGATTGTGAGCATTTGCGTTCAGTGACTTTCCCCAGTGAATGTTTACATATAGGTAATTGTATTTTTGGTAAGAATTGTCCAGAAAGTATAACACTTGAGGCTAAAGAACCTCCTATATTGGATGGTTATTTGGCATATGATGATGAGAAATTGAAAGCTATTTATGTACCTATTGAATTTGTAGAAAAATATAGGGTAGCTAGAGCTTGGGATAAATATGCAGATATTATTCAAGGACATTAATCAAACAACAATAAAGATTATGAAACGAGTTTTATTATATTTATGTATATTTTACTTTTGGGAAGTAAACGCACAAAAGACAAGAGAGGTTTATAAGGACTTAGATTCGTTATATTTGTTAATTCAAACAGAGTACGATTTAATTACCAAGGATTATGAAGAACACATTGCTGAGTTCGACTTCAATAGAGTGATCAGAATAAGAGAACAAATAGCTTATTATCTCTCTCATATTGATAAAAGAGCAGATTTAAGTAATATAAAATTATTGAGTGATTCATTGAAATCATATCCTGATACTGAAGAAATGTTTTTAAGTATTCGCTCTCAAAAAGCAAAACAACATCAGCTGACCACTTTGAAGCAGGCTTTTGACGCATTACAATTTGAAAAGGTATTAAACTTAGTAGCAATATATAGTGAAAATGGTTATATACCTTCTTATGAATTGGCGTATTATAAGGTTATGTCAGAATATAGATTGTTTTTAAAATCTTCTAATAATAAGCAAGAGAAAGAAGCACTAATACAACATTTGACTACTTATCAAAAGGAATATTTAGGTAAGAGTAAAATTTATGACCGAGTAATAGATGATACTATAAAAAATGTGAAAAGAAGAAGATAATCTTCTACTCTTAAATTAATTTTACATTCCTAAATAGCGAGTTACTTTGTTACTACGGCGAGTAGAGAATTTGATTTGTTTTATGTATGTAAGTTTAAAATTCGCAGTATTGATACCCAGTAAATCAACATCTTTAAAGTACAAATTCTTGTTGTTGTAAAGAATTGAAAAGGCAAGCGACCAGTCTTTTTGTGTATAAGACAAAGAAGTATTAAGCCTAAAGTTTACGTACTGATTAAACTTCATTTTGCTTAGTGGATTAACTTCACCTCCAAAATAGAATCCCATACCAGCTAAAGCTGTAAAGGTAAAGCGTGGCAATATTTCAATACCTCCTGAAACGCCTCCACTGAAGCCTCCTTGTATATGTCTAAAAGTATCCTCATCAAGTGAAATAGCAGGAATTGCTACTTTGTGATAATAGACCCCAGCTCCTGCGTACCAAGTAAAAGTAGGTTGCAATGGGTCTCCATCGGGGTTGAAAATATTCTTTACTGAAAAGTTTTTTAAGTTGAAGAAATATAACATTTCAGAACCTATTTGTTGTATACGAGTATCTGCCAATATCTGAATATTATTCTTGCCTTCTTCATAGTAAAAACCCTTATAACTTTGATAATAGAAATCAAGTAAAATCTTTTGACTTATAAATGAATGTAATTGAAAATCGAAATATCTTGTTTTTCCGTATTTGCTCTCATTGCGCAAAGGGGCAACACTCTGAGCATAATCAAGGTTAATATAAGTATTGTGGATACCAAATCCTAACCCAACCGTAAGTGGGTAGTTGGGCAATAACGACTTATTTTTCAAAGCAGGATTTAATGGTTCATCTTCTATATCTATTGATAGATAATTGATACTTAAAGAAGGTTTTATCCACATTTTATAGTAATGCTTCTTAGTGGAAGTGGTATCTTGTGCCCATAGAGTAGTGATTGATAAGAAAAATAATATTATGTATTTCATTTTGTTAGATATTTAGATTTTAAGAACTAGGAGTTAAATGTTTAGGTATTATTAGAAATACTTTGTCAAAGTCGTAAGACTTTGCAAAGTATATACTGCATTTAGTAGCCTAAAATCTTTAGCATTTCGTCAGCTTTTTGTTGCTCCATAAAGAGACGAGAGGTTAGGTTCCCATTTTTATCTTTATCAATAAGTACTATTTTAGGTTGTGGAATCAAACAGTGTTGTAAGCCTCCTACTCCTCCAATACTATCCTGATAAGCCCCTGTGTTGAAGAAACCTATATACAATGGCTTATTTTTGTTGTATTTTGGTAAATAGATAGCGTTCATATTCTGTTCGCTGTTGTAATAATCGTCACCATCACAAGTGAGTCCACCGAGCAGTACGCGTTCGTATTCATCGTTCCAGCGGTTAATAGGCAATAGTACAAAACGCTTGTTGATAGCCCAAGAGTCAGGTAAGGTAGTAATGAAAGAGGAGTTTATCATATCCCATTTTTCACGATCGTTTTGTTGCTTTTGATACATTATCTCATAAATAGCCCCTCCAGCTTCGCCTACTGTAAAACTACCAAATTCAGTAAAGATATTTGGTACAGGCACTTTTTCTTGATCACAAGTGATTTTTATCTGACGGATAATCTCGTCTACCATATAAGCATAATCGAATTCAAAAGCCAACGAGCTCTTGATAGGAAAACCACCGCCTATATTGAGGCTATCGAGTTCTGGAGCAACCTTTTTGAGTTGGATATACACACGTAAACACTTGAGGAGCTCATTCCAATAGTAGGCATTGTCTTTAATCCCTGTATTGATAAAAAAGTGCAACATTTTGAGTTGTACTTTAGGGTTGTCCTTAATCTCACGGTTGTAAAAAGGAACAATGTTTTTATAACCAATTCCCAAACGACTGGTATAAAACTCTGAACGAGGGTCTTCTTCAGAAGCAATACGAATACCTATACTGTATGAACCTTTTATTTTTTCTTCAAATAAATTAATTTCCTCATAGTTATCAATGATAGGAATACAGTTGTGGTAGCCACGATTGATAAGGTCAGCTATGCCATCGATATAAGCATCGCGCTTGAAACCGTTGCATAGAATGTGAGTCTCTTTACTAATAAGTCCGTCATTGATAAGATTATTGATGATATTGATATCAAAAGCTGAAGAGGTTTCCATATGAATATCGTTCTTCAATGCTTCTACCATTACGTGTTTGAAATGCGAACTTTTAGTGCAATAACAATAGTTGTATGCTCCTTTGTACTTGTGCTTCTTGATAGCCTTTTCAAACCATCTTTTGGCGCGCTGAATATTCTCGGATATTTTCGGAAGATACATAAATTTAAGCGGTGCTCCATACTTGCGTACGAGCTCCATTAAATCGATATTGTGAAAGCGAAGTTCATCACCATCTAAGGTAAATTCGTCTTGTGGGAAGTAATAGGTTTGGTCAATTAGGTCGATATATTTATTTTTCATTTGTACAGTGTAATTTAAATAATGAGTAATTTTTTAGTGAAAAAATATTCAGATAACATCTTGGCTATCTATCCATATTACCTAATTACACCTGATTCAAATACGAAGCGGTGAAAGGCTCTTAGCCTTAAACTTAATTTGCAAGGAATGAGTACGTGCAGAGTGAAAATAACTTAAAAATAAGATGTTCATTTTCAGCAACCAAAGGTTTTTAGTAATTAAATTATTTTATAGTTCGGTGATAGTGTATCATTACTTATCAGAATGCAAAAGTAATTATTATTTTTAAATTACAAATACATTCGATGGAAAAAAGTATTGTGAACCCATTCTAGAACCGATTTCTATTTTTCTATTTTTATATATCCTTCATCGGTATAAAAAACATTTTACCATAGTTTGCGCTTCTCTACCATTGATTTTATACTCCAAACTGTCTCAAGTGGTGGTCGAAGTGTTTCCATTGAAGAATACCCCATTCATCAGGAGAAAGTTTTCCAAAAAAAGAATGTGGGTGAGTGCTACATTTTTCTTTTCCATTGGTGTAGAAAAGGGTGATGAGTTCTTTAGTTTTTTGCTTTTCCCTGTCAAAATCATCAATAGAAATATTGGTAACGACATACATTTTATCGGTTGGAGCGTTTTTTGCCATTGGTTGGTCGTTTAGAAACTTTTTCTTCATCAATTTTCCTATGATTCTACCAATGAACATTCTCTTCGGAAAGTTCTTACCTAAGGGTGTTTCTATAGAGGCGTTCAAATGGGCTAACATCTGTACAATGTTCATTTTTCCCCATTGACGCTCAGCATCTACTTTTAAATTTTCTAAACGATGTAGTATTTCGTTTTTATCGACTTCGTTATATAAGTTTTTCATTACTGAGAGTTGTTTTAAAAAGCTTTGCCAAAGACACGAATTGCCTATGCGACTCGTTCCTTTGGCAAAGTATATAGTCTAATTATTAGTTATTTTACCAAATCTACTATCTCATTTACTATTTGTAATTCTTCATTAGTAGGGATGATAAGTATCTTTACACGGCTATCAGTAGCTTGAATCTCTACGGGTTTAGTAGGATGATTGAGCTCTTCGTTTTTCTTCTCATCGAGCTTGATACCAAAGAAATCTAAGTGCTTACAAGCAAATGAACGTGTAAGAGCATCGTTTTCGCCCAAACCTGCGGTAAATACAATGCTGTCTAAACCGTTAAGTGCTGCTGTGTAAGCGCCTATAAACTTCTCAATGCGGTAGCCGTACATCTCGTAGCAAAGGGCTGCGTTGGCATCACCTGAACGATATAGAGCTGCCACATCGCGAGCGTCAGAGTGCCCTGTAAGTCCAAGCATACCACTCTTCTTGTTGAATAGTGTTTTCACTTCTTCATAACTCATACCTAATTCTTGCCCCAAGAAAAAAGCTACTGAGGCATCTATCTGCCCAGTACGCGTTCCCATAATGAGTCCATCGAGTGGTGTAAGTCCCATTGAAGTGTCTACACATTGTCCTTTTTCGTTTACAGCAGCCATACTTGCCCCATTGCCCAAGTGAATGGTAATGTTCTTGATATGTTGATTATTAAGGTGTTTACGAGCCTGTGCATCTACGTACTTATGACTAGTGCCGTGGAATCCATAAGCACGCAATCCGTATTTTTCATAGTATTCATTAGGAATGGCATAGCGGAAAGCTTTGGCGGGCATTGTTTGGTGGAAAGCAGTGTCAAAAACGGCTACGTGAGTAGCTTTATTAAACAGTTTTTGTGCTACGCGTATCCCTTCTAAATGTCCTGGGTTGTGCAAAGGCGATAGCGGAATGAGGCGTTTGATTTCGGCTACTACCTCATCAGTAATTACAGTAGGTTGTACAAACTTCTCACCTCCGTGTACTACGCGGTGTCCTACCCCTTTAATATCGCTAGGGTTGTGGATAACGCCTACTTCGGGGTCTGTAAGAAGTTCAGCTACCAAATTCATACCCACTTCGTGAGTAGGGATAGGTTGTTCTTTCTTCACTTCTATCTCTTTGCCGTTTTTTACAGCCACATATTTCACATAGCTACCGTCAATATTTATGCGGTCTACAATTCCTTTTGCTTTTGATTCTCCTGTTTTAGAGTCGATAAGCTGATATTTGAGAGATGAACTCCCTGAATTAATGATTAATATTTCCATTTTAGTCTTTTGTTATTAGTCGTTAGTTTTCCCCTCCTTGGGAGAGGGGGTAGGGGAGGATACTAAAACTCTGATTGTATCGCAGTGATAAGTACAGTGTTGTAAATATCCGGGATAAGAGCCCCACGACTGAGGTCGTTTACGGGTTTCTTTAATCCTTGTAGCATAGGACCTATGGCTAAACCGCCTGTTTCGCGTTGCACCGCCTTATAGGTGTTATTACCGGTGTTAAGGTCGGGGAAAATAAGCACATTGGCTTGTCCTGCCACAGGTGAATTTGGCATCTTTTGTTTTCCTACTTTTGGGTCTACCGCAGCGTCATATTGTATAGGTCCTTCTACGAGTAACTCTGGGCGACGCTCTTTTACAAGTGCTGTTGCTTCACGCACTTTGTCTACATCGGCACCACTACCTGAGTCTCCAGAAGAGTAGGAGAGGAGTGCTACCTTAGGTTCAATACCAAAAGCAATAGCTGAGTCCGCAGAGCTAATAGCTATATCGGCTAATTGTTCAGCAGTAGGGTTAGGCACTACGGCACAGTCGCCATATACTAGTACGCGGTCGTGCAAGAGCATAAAGAATACTGATGATACCGTGTTCACCCCTGGTTTGGTCTTTACAAATTGCAAAGACGGACGGATAGTGTGGGCAGTAGTATTTACAGCACCTGATACCATACCATCAGCATCGCCTAAGAATACCATCATTGTACCGAAATAAGACGAATCAAGCATTAAGTCTTTGGCTTGCGAAAGCTCCAATCCTTTGCTCTTGCGCAATTCGTATAGTTTTTCGGCATAAGCCTCATATTTATCACTCTCGGCGGGATTGATAATACTGATACGTTCTTCGTTCCATTTCAAGCCCAAAATGTTCTTAGCTCGTGTTTTAATCGCTTCGGGTTCTCCCAAGATAGTGAGGTAAACGAGTTCGTCCTCTGCCAATTGAGAAGCCGCAGTAAGAATACGGTCGTCAGTACCTTCTGGTAACACAATGCGTTTTTGTCCTGCACGTGCTTTTTGTACCATATTGTATTGAAACATACGAGGGGTAATAGTTTCCGATTTAAAAGAGGCTATACTGCTGTTGAGTTTCTCAGCATCTACATTTTCATCAAATAGTTGAAGAAGCATTTTTACCTTTTCAGTATTTTCAGGATAGATGCTTGATTTTGTATTCCCAATGATATTAGCAGTTTCAAAAGTATCTGTTTTAGCTATCATTATAGGAATGTTCTTTTGGATACCATCTAAAATCTTACTCATTGAAGGGTCTGGGGTTAAGTCGCCGTATAGTACTACCCCTTTGATATTAGAGAAATTGGAATAGTTAGCCACCAAAGAACCTGCTATGAGGTCAATACGGTCAGTAGGGAGTACAGCCAAAGTATCTTCGTTTAGTTTGGCTAAATAGTTAGAAAGTTGCATAGCTCCCACAATGGTACGTTTGGTGGTAACGTCTATATTGTCGCCTTTGTAAAGAAATTCAACGTTGAGTGCATTGGCTATCTCGCGGATAGTAGGGCGTGAAAGCTCTTCTTTGCGCGGAATCAAAGTGAAGGTTATATCTTTAAAGCGTTGTTCTAATTTGCTAAGCGTATCAGCAGTGGCATTGGTAGCCTTGTTTACAAATACGCTAAGTACGCGCAAATCTTTTTCCAAGAAGTTGTTAAGATCTGCCTGTACTTGGTTCACCAATTCTGCTTCTGATGAAAAGTTGTCTTTAAGTACTATCAAAGCAGGAATGTTGAGACTTTGTGCTACCGAAGCGTTAAAGTTTGGGTCGAAATAGCTATCGTCTATAGTACTTGAACTATCCACTAAAACAAAGTCGAATTTGCTTTCTAAGGCTTTGTATTTTTTGATGATAGTGTCGTATACTTCCCCTATATTGCCTTCGTTTTTAAGAGCGATAACCTCCTGACGTGTGTAGGCATAGGCTTCATCGTAACTCATATCGAGCTGAAAGTGCTCCAAGACAGTCTCGATGAAAGTGTCTTTTTTAGATTTACTTTCTACAATAGGTCTAAAATAACCTACCTTAGCAGTGTTGCGCATAATCATTTGCAACACACCCAAACTCACCACCGACTTACCGCTGTGTGCATTGGTAGCGATGATATAAACAGATTTATTCATTTTTTTATTTACTTTTTAGTGTTTATATATTAAGTTGCAAAGGTAACAATATAATTTAAGAAAGCAACATAAAAAAGATATTTTTATTTTTAATACCTCAATAATCAATATCTATTCTTCTTTATACTCCTTGCTGTTGTTCGGTGTACAAATCCTTGTCTATTCTGCTTTTAGAAATTCCCAAAGTCTTAATTACTTGATTATAAGCCTGCACGTTCTCTTGAGCTTTTACAACATAAAGAGTAAAGTAGTAGACTTCTTTGTTTTTCTTTCGTTTTATTACCCTCAAAATTACCTTTTTTCTTCACTCTTAACTTCTTATTATCAACTATTTACATACCCTTTCTATACCAATCGTCCAAGATTCGTATAAGCTTCCTATAAGCTCCCTATAAGCTAAGTATAAGATTTTTTCTTCCAAAAGTACATTTCCTTGTTATTTATAATTTCGTTTTCTTTTCTTATTTCTTATGCCTAATTTTGCCCTATACTATTAAGCTCGTTTTCATCATTATAATATTTTTGTGCGTGATAATTTGTCAGTAAATTTAAATGTATTATCTTTGCACCAACAATTTAGATTTTAAAGTAAAGAAATGAGTAAAGGACCTATTTCTCAATTTATCGAGAAAAACTTTTTACACTTTAATGCAGCAGCTTTAGTTGATGCTGCCAAAGGATATGAAACCCATATCACTGAAGGCGGAAAAATGCTCGTAGCACTTGCTGGAGCAATGAGTACGGCAGAATTAGGTATTTCGCTTGCCGAGATGATTCGCGCAGGAAAAATAGATATTATCTCTTGTACAGGGGCGAACCTCGAAGAAGATGTGATGAATCTTGTAGCACACTCTCATTACAAGCGTGTTCCTCATTACCGCGACCTCACTCCTGAGCAAGAAAGAGAGCTCCTCGACGGTCATTACAACCGTGTAACCGACACTTGTATTCCTGAGGAAGAAGCTTTCCGTCGTTTGCAAAAACACTTAGAAGACGTATGGCACGCAGCCGAAAGTAAAGGTGAACGTTATTTCCCTCACGAATATCTATATCAAGTAGTGAAATCGGGGGTATTGGAGCAATATTATGAAATCGACCCTAAAAATTCTTGGATATTGGCAGCAGCCGAAAAGAACTTGCCTATCGTATGTCCAGGTTGGGAAGATTCAACTACCGGTAACATCTTCGCCGCCAATGTAATCAAAGGAAACTTGAAAGCCTCTACTGTGAAAACAGGTATCGAGTATATGATTTATCTCACCGAATGGTATCGTGCCAATTCAGCGGGTAAGGGCGTAGGTTTCTTCCAAATAGGAGGCGGTATTGCTGGTGATTTCCCTATCTGCGTGGTACCTATGATGTATCAAGATTTGGAATGGGAAGGCGTACCTTTCTGGTCGTATTTCTGTCAGATTTCCGATTCTACCACCAGCTACGGTTCTTATTCAGGAGCAGTGCCTAATGAGAAGATTACTTGGGGTAAATTAGATATTGACACCCCTAAATTTATAGTAGAATCCGATGCTACCATTGTAGCACCTCTTATTTTTGCTTATCTTTTAGGTAAGTAATTTAAACTAAAAGGTAAAAGGGAACAAGTGCCGCTATACTTGTTCCCTTTTACCTTTTACTCACATATCCAGCTATGAGCCCTCGCTGGCTTTACCTTTTACCTTTTATCTTTTATCTTATATAGAACCCTTCTTTCCCTTGTTCTCTTCTTATGAAAATATAGCCTTGGGAGTAGACGTCTATATACACCGTAACCCTTTCATTAGCAGTAAGAGCTTGCCATAGAGAGGCTTTTCCTTTTTGGTAAATATTGTTGATGATAAGAATACTATCGTTGTGCATATAATTTAGATAAATACTTAAATCTTCTTTGGGGTAATTGATAAAAAGCAAGTCGTATGTAACAGATAGTTGCAACTGAAAGCTAATGTTACAGGTTTCTTTTATAGCAGTTATACTATTTAGCATATCTTCATCAGTGAAAATAGTTTTTACCTCTAAATAACGAATAATCTTCAATAATAACACCAATTGTCTTTTGGATAGGGTAGGAGGAAAACCCTTGATTTCTTGACGATTTACTAATTGTTTATTGTACAAGCAACGAGTTACAAAGTTGTAGACAAAAGGAGAGTGTACCCCGTGCTCATTAGTAGATTTTAGAAGGAATTTTAAATAACTCTTAAATTGCATTTTTTCTTTTCTTCAAACAAACACGGCAAAGGTAGAGAAAATTAGTAAATTGGCAAATTTTATTTGTGGGTATAAAATATTATTTGTACATTTGCAGGCTATGAGAGAAATTCTTGTTAAATATTTACCTGATAACGCAGTAACACCTTGTTTTGAACTGATAAAAGTAAACAACATCTATTTGAGAATTGTAAACGAACGAAAAACAAGGCACGGCGACTATCGGCAACTTCCTAACGGGCAACATCTCATCACAATGAATGCTACTGCTAATAAGTATCGTTTCTTGATAACTTTTATTCACGAAGTGGCTCATCTGGTAGCTTTTGAACGCTTTGGACGGCTTATCAAACCTCACGGTAACGAATGGAAATACACTTTCCAACAACTGATGAAACCTTTTATCATCCCTGAGATATTTCCTCAGCAATTATTAGGAGTATTACAACGGCACTTTCTCAACCCTATGTCTACTAGTGATGTAGACCCCGCATTGACAATCGCCCTAAAACAGTTTGATATCAATGAAAATATGAGCTTTATTTATGAGATTCCTTTAGGTAGTACGTTTCGTATCAAAGACGGACGCATATTTCGCAAAGGACAACGCCGTGTGAAATGTTATGATTGTGTGGAACTCGGCTCAGGCAAGAAGTATATCTTTCAACCTCACGCCGAAGTAGAGCTCATAAAAACTTAAAATCTTGAATTAAAATATTACAAATATATGGTGAACAATTATTATGCAGTGATTATGGCAGGAGGCATAGGTTCGCGCTTTTGGCCTGTAAGTACAACTGAATATCCTAAACAATTCCACGATATGCTCGGTACAGGGCAAACGCTTTTACAGCGCACTTATTCCCGCTTGCAGAAGTTTATTCCGCAAGAGAATATTCTCATTCTTACTAACGAACGTTACAAAGAGATTGTAGAGGAACAAATTCCTAATATATTGCCTAAAAACTTGGTATTAGAGCCCTATATGCGCAATACAGCTCCGTGTATACTCTATGCCGCAATGAAAGTGAACAAACGCAACCCCAATGGCGTAATGATAGTAGCCCCCAGCGATGCGTGGATTGAAGACGAAAAAGCTTTTATGCACAATGTGATTACTTGTTTTAATGCTGCACAGAAAGCTGACAATATTCTTACTTTGGGTATAGTACCTACTTTCCCTAACACTGGTTATGGTTACATTCAGTATGACAAAGACGATAATACTAATATCAAAAAAGTAAATCAGTTTCGTGAAAAACCTGATTACGATACCGCCAAAGAGTTTTTAAAACAAGGTAATTTTTTGTGGAATGCGGGTATCTTTATATGGAGTACACAAACGGTACTTACCGCTTATAAAACCTATCAACCGGTGATGTATGAACTCTTTGAGAAAGGTAAAGCTACTTATAATACTGAAAACGAAGTCGATTTTATAGCCAAAGCCTATCCGAAAGCCGAAAATATATCGGTAGATTACGCTATTTTAGAGCCGTCTACTAACATTTATGTGCTCCCTGCTAATTTCGATTGGAACGACTTAGGTTCTTGGGGCTCTCTACACGACAAGACCCCTAAGGATAGTGCCCAAAATGCCGTAATTAATGCAAGAGTATTACTCAAAGATGCCGAAAACAATATTATCCGCACCGAAGGTGATAAATGTGTGGTAATAGATGGGCTCAAGAACTACATAGTGGTAGATAGAGACGATGTATTGTTGATTTATCCCAAGGCAAAAGAGCAAAACATTAAAGAGATAGTAAACGAAGTAAAGAATAAATGGGGATTACATTAAAGAAGTTACTCACCGAGAAGGGATACACCTCTGTTCCTCTTGAATTTACGCTTACCAAACACTTTGTTCTACAAGCTAAAATCAATGGAGTAGAAGGACGTTTTATTTTGGATACGGGGGCTTCTAACACCTGTGTAGGAGTAGAGTGGATAACCTATTTTAATCTGCAAGCCGAAGCCTCCGAAATAAAAGCAGCAGGAGCAGGAGCAAGTGGTATGGAAACACAAGTTGCCGCAAAAAATCACTTAGAGATAGGAGGAATGAGTATGCACAAACTTCCTTTAGTACTTTTTGATTTAACTCACGTAAACGAAGCATTAGCAGAGTTTCAAACACCCCCTGTTCACGGTATTATAGGAGCTGAAGTACTCCAAAAGAGAAAAGCTGTGATAGATTATGCAAAGAAAAGGCTGTATCTCTATTTCGCTCCTAAATAGCAAAATGTATTACCTCTTGTTGTAGGTTCATATTTTTTTCGTACATTTGCAAAAACATTTATACTTGATGAGTAAAAAAACACTTTATTTAGCCTTTATGATAGGTTTATTTGCAATAGCTTGCAATGATGGTAATTTGGAAGTAGATACCATTTCATTTGAAAATTCTGATGTGCTATCTTGTACGACCAATGATACTACGGCTACTTTTTTATTCAAATATAGTCAAAAGCAAGCACTTATTCTTAATTTACCTGCTAATATTTTAGAAAATAAAGAAAAGACAGTTTCAGGCACTATACCCACTAATTTTAAACTTTATTACCGTACTTTCAGCGATGCGGTAAATACCAATTATTTTTGTAATACTTATCCTCCCGCTACCCCTAATGTTACTTCGCAAATTGAAGCCACAGGAGGTACTGTTACAATTGTCTCACGTCCCATTTATAATGAAACAACAGGTGCTTTGTTGCGTTATGACCATCAAATAAGCATCACTGATTTGGTACTCGTAAATCAAGAAGGCAATAAAATAGTAGATTCTAATTTTGTTTTTGGGACTTATCAAACTAACAAACAGTAGAAATGAACCACTTTGTAGTATCAGCACGCAAATATCGCCCACAATCATTTCGTGATGTAGTAGGACAGCAAGCTATTACTAATACCCTACTCAATGCCATTGAAAATAATCACTTGGCACAGGCACTTCTCTTCACAGGTCCTCGTGGAGTAGGAAAAACTACTTGTGCCCGTATTTTAGCGAAAAAGATAAATGAACAAACTTCTGGGGTAGAAGATGAAAACGATTTTGCTTTTAACGTCTTTGAGTTAGATGCTGCCTCTAATAACAGTGTAGATGATATTCGCAAACTAATTGAACAAGTGCGTATTCCGCCTCAAGTAGGCAAATATAAAGTGTATATCATCGATGAGGTGCATATGCTGTCTACAGCGGCTTTTAATGCTTTTCTCAAAACATTAGAAGAACCTCCTAAACACGCTATCTTTATCTTAGCAACTACTGAAAAGCATAAGATTATTCCTACCATATTGTCACGTTGCCAGATATTCGATTTCAAGCGTATTACTATCAATGACATTCGAGAATACCTAAAATATATTGCAGAACAACAAGGAATTGAAGCAGAAGATGAAGCTTTGCAAATCATAGCACAAAAAGCCGACGGTGCAATGCGTGATGCCCTTTCTATCTTCGACCGTGTGGTGAGCTTTTCAGGAGAAAAAATAACACGACAAGCTACTTCCGAAATACTGAATGTGTTAGACTATGAGGTCTATTTTAAAGTAACTGATCTTATTTTAGACAATAAACTCCCTGAACTATTGATAGCATTTAATGATAGTATTGCACAAGGTTTTGACGGTAATCATTTTATTGCAGGCTTGGCAAGCCATTTTCGTGATTTAATGGTATGCAAGAATCCTACAACCATTTCCTTAATGGAAGTAGGGGAGGAGACCCAGAAGAAATATGCTGAACAGAGTGTTCGTGCTACTGTACCTTTTTTAATGGAAGCTATCGCTATTGCCAATGACTGCGACCTAAAATATCGTACCAGCAAAAATCAGCGTTTGTTAGTGGAGGTTGCCCTAATGCAACTCGCTTCTCTGACCTATGAGGGGGATAAAAAAAAAATGATGGACGCTTCATAATTCCTGCTTATGTGTTTAATGGGCAAAGTCATACAACAGAAGTACAGCTCAACTCACAAACACCTATTGTTGCCTCTCCTATAAATTATAAAAATACTACAACAACTACGCTTAATCCTAATATACCTATTATTAGTAAAACGGAACGTACAGAGGCTGTTTCTAATTTTTCAATTAAAAGTGTACATCTAAAAACAGAACATCAAAGGAATTTCAAAGAGGTGGTAATAGATCCTAATACGCTACCTCGTGAGAGTTTTTCAGAAGAGACCTTTAATCAGTTTTGGGAACGTTATATAGATGAATTACTTGTTAAAGGTGAACGCATACAGGCATCTATTCTTAAAATTGCAATATTAAGATTAGAAGGAACTACTATTCATTTGGAAGTATCAAGTAATACAGCTAAAAATGATATTGTTCAGATGGAGCATAAACTTTTAAATTATTTGCACAAATCTTTGCAGAATTATGATCTTACTATTGAGATAAGTGTAAATGAAGAAATAGCTAAAAGAATAGTAGTAACTCCCGAAGATAAATACGAGAAATTATTAGAAGAAAATCCTATCTTACAAGAGTTTAGAAGAGCTTTTGAACTAAATTTAAAAGGATAGAAAAACAGTATTTTTAAAACTCAGTGCTACATAATTTATAGTTAGTAGTGTTTTTTATTTTCTAATTCTTTTGTTTTTTTCAATATAATGCCTAATTTTGCCGAAAATAATCTTAATAAGATGTTTTGTCTATGGTTAGATAAGTATAGACAAGAGGTACATTAAACAGTTGAATATTAATAAAATTAATAAAATATGAAAGTACTTAATGAACGACAATCAAAGATTTTAGAGAGCTTAGAAACTAAAAAGTACGTCAGTGTAAATGAATTGAGTGATAAGCTTAAAGTTTCGGTAGTTACTATACGTAAAGACCTTAATCTCTTGGAACAGGAAGGCTATTTGCATCGTACTCACGGTGGAGCTAGTAAGCAAATGCGTTATGTGTTTGAGCAAACAATAACTGAGAAAGAAACTCAAAACGTAGAAGAGAAAACGCGTATTATTACTAAAGCGTTGGACTTTATTAAAGAAAATGAGTTTATCATACTTTCATCAGGAACTACAGCTAATCTTTTAGCTCAAAAAATTTATGGTATACGCAACCTTACAGTACTTACTCCTTCCCTTAGAGTAGCTTTAGAGGTCTGCAAAAATCCTAGTGTAAATACTATTCACTTAGGAGGAGAAGTTCGTAAAAACTCTACCTCCACTATTGGCGTACTTGCTGAAGAAACTCTTAGTAACTTCTCTTGTACTACTTTATTTTTAGGAGTTGAAGGTATTGACCTTGATTATGGATTAAGTTCTACCAATGTAGGAGAAGCTCATCTAAATCGGAAGATGATGGAACGTGTAGATAAAACTATTGTTTTAGCCGATTCCTCTAAGATTCACAAACGAGGCTTTGGTTTTATCTGTTATGTAGAGAAAATAGATATGCTTATCACTGATGCAGGTGCTGACCCTGAGTTTGTAGAAGAACTTGAAAAACGCGGTGTAGAAGTAATTATTTGTTAATTATCAAAATGATTGACACATATAAGAATGATAACTATATATCACAATCCTAAATGCTCCAAATCACGTTGTGGTTTGGAGCTTTTAAAAGATTCGGGGAAAGAATATCAGATAGTAGATTATCTTAAAAAAGGTATTTCTAAAGAAGAACTAAAAAATCTCCTCACTAAGTTACAGATGTCTCCTATTGAATTAGTGCGTACTAAAGAAAATATTTGGAAAGAGCAGTTCAAAGGAAAAACGCTTACTGATGATGAGGTTATAGAGGCAATGATACAATATCCTCAACTCATTGAGCGACCTATCGTAATAGTCGGTGATAAAGCTGTGATAGGGAGACCTACTGAAAGAATAAAAGAAATTATATAAAATAAGAATGAGAAGAACGCTATTAGGCGCTATTGCTTTCATTTTTGGAGCAACAGCTATGTACTCGCAGGCATATCTGTCTGTGAGTGGAGGGTATGGTTTTAAAACCCACCAGAAAGTATTGGGTAGAGATGCTACTGACCCAACAGCTATAACCGACCTAAAAGGGAGTTATGGAGAAGGATACCAAGCACAATTACGAGGAGGATATTTTTTTCATAAGCGTTGGGGAGGTGAATTAGCTTTAGGATATCTTCATGGTGAAGATATGGACACTAATAAAAACCAAATATTGAATATGAAAGGACATGGGAGGGCTTTTGGAGCTTCTCTTTCGTTAGTATTTAATATTACTGATAATTTATATCTGCGTGCTGGAGGTGTTACCAAAATAGGGGGCAGAACAGAAATACAAACAGAGCTCAATGCTTTTGGTTTACCCTTGAGCTTGTTTAATCCAACAGCACCAGCTGGGTCAACTGTAGATATAAAAGCTAATTTTCAAAACAATTTTCACGGTAAAATTCCCTTTGGTTTTATAGGAGGGATAGGCTACCGCTTTAAGGTTAGTGATAAAGTAGCTTTTTTTATAGAAGGTGAATATCTCAATATTAATGTACCTCGTAAGGAATCTAAACTTAAGGATTTTTCGGCTACTCGCACAGTAGCGGGAACATCTGTAGCACTTACACTTCAAGAATTTAAAAGATATATGTTAGCCTTACAAAATGTACCAGCATCCCCTAGAACAGAACGCCTTAAACAATTGGCTACTCAAGTAGCACCATTACTTGAAGATAGTTATAGTTGGGAAGGTAAAGGAGCTCCTGATGCCCCTTATTCTTCTATAGGGTTTCACTTTGGAGTTACTTATATGTTTTAAAAATATAACTTTTCTAAAAGAAAAAAAACAAATTATAGATAACAAAAGGAACTCCTCTTTTTATTTAAAGAAATCTTATATTTAGCTTATACAAACCTTATACTAGTCTTTGATGATTGTTATGGATGTATGTGTATGATTTATTTATGGATTACACTTTAAGGAAAAGACAATGTAATACAAAATAAAGCAGTCGTAACACGACAGATATAAAAGCGTACTTGTACTGCCGTAGGAAATGGAAGAATAATTAATATTTTGTTATATCGAACTTGATATTAAATAATTAATATTGCCCCAAAACTTTTGGGGCAATATTATTTTATGCTCTTATTTCTTCTTTTATTAGCTAAAATCTAAAAGTTCCTCCTATACCTAAAACAGTTTCAAAGAAGAAGAAATCATGTTTGGCTTTATCGGCAATATCATAAGTAGTTCGAACGTCATACATATTAATATAACCTCCTTTGAGTTCACCAACTATAAGGAAGTATTTAAAAAAAGTGAGGTGCAAACCTGCTTTAGCATTTACGCCTGTCCCTGCAATGTGAAACTCGTCATAACGCTCTTTATTAAGTAACTTAGTATTCGTTTTTGGATACAGTGCTCCAAAACCAAGACCTTCAGTAAGATTTACCTGTAATATATCGGTGTTGCTAATACCAAATAAACGAGAAATATCGTCTATACGAGCTCCTTCAACTACTACATAGTTCAGACCGTCAGTATGCTCAAAGGTGAGAAAATCTTCGCTAAGTAACTTGTCAGTATTGTTATAAGTACCATCATGAGAAGTGTTAGAACCATTGATGTAACCGTTCATTTTTACAGTTTGTCCATTTTTCATTACGTATTTCATATGGTCTACGCCTGCAGAAATCGTATAATGGTCGGAAATATGGTAACCAATATGGAAGTTAGTTTGAGGAATGGTCATCCGCAAAGGATTAATATAATCTATATGCCAACCTTTCGGTTTATCTACAGCCTCTACATCTTTGATGGTAAAGTTGTAATTGTTACCCGAAAAAGTAATATCGGAATTGGTATAATAGGCACGATTACCGCCCCAATAGAAGAAAAATTTACCCTTATTGTGGGTAGTGTAACGCTCAGTAGAAGCGTTTTGTGCAAAAGTAGTTAGTGTGCTAATGCCTAACAACATAGTGATAAAAATTTTTTTCATTAGTGATTATTTTTTTAGTTTTGAGGGCGCAAAAGTAACTATTAATTTTTTATTCACCAAGTTGTGTTTATTTTTTCTTTTCTATTTATCTAATTCTTCTTAGGGTTAAAAAAAATCTCTCCAAAAATGCAACTAAAAACAAAAGAGCAAGTTCACACTTGGTTTGGCTTTTTTTGCTTGCATTGACTGCTTGTAAAGAAATACTGCTATTTTTCTAAATCTCCTCCCATAGGATAAAGAAATTCATATACAGTTCCTTAGCAGAAAGTTTAGGATACAGATAACAAATGAGCTTTTTAGTAAGTTTCCCTTTGCTCATTCCTGCAAAAATAAGTTCATCACCCTTATAGATTGTCAGTTGCTTGGTTGCTGTTGAAAAATGCAAGGTAAGCATTTCATTTCCGTTTGCATAGAAAAGGAAACTACTTACTACATCGTTCAATAAAGGATATTCTTCTTTATAAACTGTTTTATCTTGCAATATTTTAAACAATCGTTTTCCTTTTGATAGAGTGAGAAGTTTTCGTTCTTCAGTGATATGTTCTTCTTCAGGAGCACCAAGCCACGAAGTTTCTTTTGTCCAGCCCGTACGATGTATAACTGCGACACTATCTATTTTACCCTGATAGAGTTTGCTAAAATCCATCGCTTTAGGATATTGCGCTAATGCGAGACAAGGAAGGAGAAATAAGAATAAACGGAGCATAATAATTATATTTTTATCCTATTCTACTTTTAAGTTTTAAGGGGTTTATAACTTGATAGGTAGGTGATATAGTTTGCTTTCTCTATTATATCTTTCCAAATAACTGTAATTTTTCTTTTAATATTTTCTCAAATTCATCCTTTAATGCTGTTTCAAACTTTTGTAAATTAGAAACTTCTTCTTTATTTTTATCAATAGTATATTTCCTCTTATAATTAAATACTCCATCAGGAATAGGTTTATTAGTTAAGGCACCTGAAAAATTCATTGTAACTTCATAAAGCCCTGATATTTTCTGAAATACATATTTATATTCTATTACAATTTCTTCTCCAAGTATTATTTCTTTTATATTATCTTCTTGTACTTCTTTTATTCCCTCTAAATTTGTCCCTTTAAAACGTATAGTGCATTCTTTCCCTTTCTTATCCAGACATTCAAGAGGAAGTTCTTGTGTTTCATCATACATATATTTAAAAGATTTTACATTAGAAGCTTTAAATATATTTGATGAATCTGTATCAATAAAACTAAATAGGAAATTTATTCTATCTTTATTTGCAAAATCTGAGAATTTAATTTCTATAGCTTCTTTTTCAATTTTATTACGTTCAAGCAGTTTTTCATATAACTGTTTGACAATTCTTTGGGCTAAAACTCTAGCAGGAGTTGAATTATATTCTTTATTAATTTCTATTTTTTTTGTCTCTGAATTAACTTTAGCTGAAACTTTAGCTGTACTAAATGTAGTACTGACCAAAGCTTGCTTATTAGGATTTTCTTCTTCTAAATTTAAAAGATATTCATAAATTCCTTGATTATTATCTGGCAACTTTTGCTCCACAGAAACTATTTTAGCCTTTAAATCTTTTTCTAATAAAGTTCTATTAATCATATTATCAGAAAAAAGATTTACTATTTCTTGATTTTCATTTGTTAAAGCAAATTGCACAAAACTTGAGCTTGGAAGATTTTCAGAAATATTAACAATTTCAATAATAGATTCCATATCAGTAGGACTAAACAACATACTTGTCATCAATTGTACTATTTTTGTTTTATCTGCTGTTTTAAATAAAACACCTTTGCTCTTTAAAAAAGTTTTTAAATCTTCTGATTTAATAGCATCTGAATTTAAGAAAGGTTTTATTGAATCTCCATATGGAAGATATTCAGTAAGATAAGATTGAATTTTTAGAGAACTTGCAGTAGCTTCTCCAGCATTCTCATTTATTATAGTTGAAGACTTTTCAGTTATAAAAGAAATTTTTCTTATAGAATCACTTAATTCTAATCTTCTTACTTCCAATCGTTCTCTCAATTCCGCATTTTTATAACTACGAATTATTTCAATTACTTCATTATAATGAGAATCTTCTTCGTAATCTGGAAAATATATCTTATATTCATTAGCCAGTCCGCTTGTTAATCTTATTAATAACCATATTATTTTTTTTAATCTTTCGCGATTATAAGAATCAGAGCAAAAAAGTAATACACTTATTTTATCTTTATCTTCCTTAATAATAGGTAGAATAGAAGAATTAATATATTGAGGAGGTAAGTATGTTTCTCTTTTTCCTATTTTATCATTTTTTGAGTTATCTTCTGTTATTGGGTATAGAAACTTTGTTTCTATACCCTCTCTATATGCATTTGCAGTAAGGACTGAACTTATTATAAATAAAATTTGTTTATTATCAACTGTATAATAGATTATATCCTTATTTAGATTAGCCCTTTTAAAATTATCTGATAAATTAGGCATTTTTATACCTTGTTCAGATTCTTTGAATGATAGCACAAACTGAATGTAATGCTCTATAAGCTTCTTTGTTGATATTTCTTCATCTTCAATAAGTTGTTCTCTTACTTTTTCAAAAGCATAAATATCCTTTTTTAGTTCTTTCTGATAGTCTACAATGGGATATTGATTATATATATCATAATTAATATATATAACATCCTCCATATTGTTTTTCAAAGGACTTTCTCTAGTTCCCCAAAAATCTATTTCAAACTTTTCATAGCTATCTAATTTTTTATTAAAAACACTTACACTTTTCTTTGAAGTAAGTAGATTCTTCCAACCAATCAATTTTAATATATTTTTAATAATAGTATTTTCTATAGTATCACTATTATTTTGAGTAGGTAGAATTATATGAGAATATAAGTTATTTTCTGAATATTTTTTTAAGTTCTCAAGTTTTTTTAATAATTTAGATTCAAATTCTTCTCTATTAACCTCTTTTCCTTTTATAGAGTCCTCTAATATTTCATGATTTAAAGAATTAATAAATAAAGTTCCTGTATTTGAATCAATAGGGGATATATTTTTTGTTTGAAAAAAAGAATTCAATCTACTATAAATAATATCTTTAAAATCACTAATACTATATGATTTTTTATTTATAGTAACTCCTTCTACTTCTTTTTTTATATTATTATCAATTTCACCTATGAGAAAAAGCTCGTATTCCTTTGCATCTAAAGTTCCTAATCTTAGTTCTCTTGCCCATTTTCTAATTTTTGACAGAGTCATTCTATTTATAGAGGACTTAACTTGCACAACTTTTTTACTCCCATCAGCATAAGTCCATCTGATGTCAACTTTTTCAGATTCATCATTAGGTTCAACACTAATCGTTAACCAATCACCATTGAAAGACTCTAATAAAGCAACTAATGATTGTAATATATATCCTTTTATAGCAAATTGTCCACTCATATTTTTAAATCTAAATTTTCTGCAAATATACAACTAAAAACCAAAAAGGCAAGCCCGTGCTTGCCTTTTTAATTCTTTATTTTGAAAGATACATCTTCCTCCTCGTATAAATCTCATAGAAAGCATCATCTTTAAGACTATCTATAAACAAGATGCTTTCGCCGGTAGATTTCATTTCAGGGCCTAGTTTCTTATCTACATTCGGGAATTTGTTGAACGAGAACACAGGTTGCTTAATAGCAAAGCCCTCTAAGTGCGGATTGAAATGAAAATCAGTGAGCTTCTTCTCGCCCAGCATTACCTTGGTAGCATAGTTCACATACGGCTCTTGGTAGGCTTTAGAGATAAACGGCACTGTACGAGATGCTCGTGGATTTGCCTCAATAATATACACTACATCGTCTTTTACGGCAAACTGCACATTGATAAGCCCTACCGTATTGAGTGCTAAGGCTATTTTATGAGTATGGTCTTTTATTTGTTGGAGTACAAACTCACCCAAGTTGAACGGCGGTAAGGTAGCGTTACTGTCGCCTGAGTGAATACCACAAGGCTCTATATGCTCCATAATACCAATGATATACACATTTTCGCCATCGCATATCGCATCGGCTTCAGCTTCTATGGCACCATCAAGATAATGGTCGAGTAGGAGTTTGTTATTAGGTATCTTGCGCAATAGGTCTACTACGTGGGCTTCCAATTCTTCTTTGTTAATAACAATCTTCATTCCTTGTCCGCCTAATACATACGAAGGACGTACCAATAGCGGGAAATCCAATTCATCAGAGAGTTTGAGCGCCTCATCGGCCGTTTCAGCTACTCCAAAACGCGGATAAGGAATGTTATTCTCTTTCAGCAGAGTTGAAAAACTACCTCTATCTTCTGCCAAATCCAATGACTGGAAGCTAGTACCTATAATTTTAATACCGTATTTATCTAATTTTTCAGCCAATTTCAAGGCTGTTTGTCCGCCGAGCTGTACAATAACTCCCTCTGGTTTTTCGTGCTGAATGATATCATAAATATATTCCCAGAATACAGGCTCAAAATAGAGTTTGTTAGCCGTATCAAAGTCGGTGGAAACGGTCTCAGGATTGCAATTAATCATTATGGTTTCATAACCGCACTCTTCAGCAGCTAATACCCCGTGCACACAGCAGTAGTCGAACTCAATCCCCTGCCCTATACGGTTAGGGCCTGAACCGAGTACTACCACCTTTTTGCGGTCGGTTACTACACTGTCGTTGGCTACGTATTCCTTGCCGTCAGCAGTGCGGATAGGCGCCTCAAAAGTAGAATAATAGTAAGGAGTTTGCGCCTTAAACTCAGCAGCACAAGTATCTACTAATTTAAATACACGGCGTATATTCAGTTCCTCGCGTTTTTTGTGTACTTCACTCTCCCAACAGCCCAGCATATAAGCAATTTGTCGGTCGGCAAAGCCTTTTTGTTTGGCTTCAAATAGGAGTTCTTTAGGTAGAGTATCTATTTTATAGCGCGATATTTCTTTTTCGAGCGCACATAATTCTTCGTATTGCTTGAGGAACCACATATCTATCTTGGTAATTTCGTGTATACGACTCAGCGGAATACCCATCTGTATCGCATCGTATATCACGAATACCCTATCCCAGCTCGGGTAAGTAAGTTTCTCGATAATCTGTTCGTAATTTTTATAGCCTTTGCCATCAGCTCCTAAACCATTGCGCTTGATTTCGAGCGATTGGGTGGCTTTCTGCAATGCCTCTTGAAAAGAACGTCCTATACCCATTACCTCACCTACCGACTTCATTTGCAAGCCAATAGTGCGGTCAGAGCCTTCAAACTTGTCAAAGTTCCAACGCGGTATTTTCACAATCACATAATCTAACGTAGGCTCAAAGAAAGCAGAGGTAGATTTGGTGATTTGGTTTTGCAGTTCGTCTAAATGGTAACCGATAGCCAGTTTGGTAGCAATCTTAGCGATAGGATAACCTGTAGCCTTAGAAGCCAAAGCCGAAGAACGCGATACACGTGGGTTGATTTCAATAGCGATAATATCTTCTTTTTCATCAGGCGATACCGCAAACTGCACATTGCAACCGCCGGCAAAATCGCCTATACTGCGCATCATCTTAATAGCCATATCGCGCATACGTTGGAAAGTGCGGTCAGATAGAGTCATCGCAGGGGCTACGGTGATAGAATCCCCTGTGTGGATACCCATAGGATCCATATTTTCAATGGTACAGATAATCGCCACATTGTCGTTTTTGTCGCGCAAAAGCTCAAGCTCATACTCCTTCCAGCCTAAAAGCGCCTTATCAATAAGCACCTCGTGGATAGGCGAGGCTTCCAAACCGCGATTAAGGAGCATATCAAAATCCTCTTTTTTATAGACGATAGAAGCTCCTGTACCGCCCAAAGTAAAGGACGGACGTATTACGAGTGGAAAACCAAAGCGTTGCGCGATTTCTTTCCCTTTGAGGAAAGAAGTAGCTGTTTCAGACGGTGCCATAGGGATACCAATTTCATCGAGCAGCACGCGGAACTTCTCGCGGTCTTCAGTGATTTGTATGGCATCAATATCTACCCCGATGATTTCTACCCTAAAGTCTTTCCAGATACCTTTCTCATAAGCCTCAATACAGAGGTTAAGGGCTATTTGTCCGCCCATTGTAGGGAGAACAGCATCTATTTCGGGGTGAGCTTTTAGAATTTCCACTAATGATTTAGTGGTGAGAGGTTTCAGATAGACCACATCCGCCATAGAAGGGTCTGTCATAATGGTAGCAGGGTTAGAGTTAATAAGTATAGTTTTGATACCATCTTCGCGCAAAGAGCGCAACGATTGCGAGCCTGAGTAGTCAAACTCGCAGGCTTGTCCGATGATAATAGGTCCTGATCCTATGAGCAGAACACAATGTAGGTCGTTTCTTTTAGGCATTTTTATATAGATATTGTGTGTTTCATTAAAAAAAAAATAGCTACATTTTTCAAAAGAAAAACACAGCTATTGTATTATTAGAAAAGAATATCCTATTGTATCTCTTGAGAGTACTGCTTAAAGGGGTACAAGGGAGGGCTTGTGGCGTGATATTCATTTAACAATTAATAATTGGAAATTAAAAAGAGCGAAAAACGGGTCTCGAACCCGCGACCTCAACCTTGGGAAGGTTGCGCTCTACCAGCTGAGCTATTTTCGCTTATCTTGTTTTAGTAAATTTGCAACTGATTTGTTTTTCATTTACGGGGGCAAAGGTACAAATTATTTTAAGAAAAGCAAAAAATAGGTAAGAAGAGGATAACAAAAAGGGAAAAACTGCTAAACTATGATAAAATTAATGTTAAATCAAGTAAAGCTATTGTCACTCTCATATATTTTATTTGTTAGAAGTAGAAAGAATTTAGTATAATAAAGTTATTTCTTTAAGAGAAAAAGTCTTTATAATTCTTTGTTCCGTTTCTACAATTAATTTTCCAGAAGGTTCCACACCTCTTATAATGCCTGAAAAGTTCTTTTCTTGGCAAGAACGGAAAACGGATATTCTATTTAGTTGGAATAGGTACTTCTGGTAAATAGTATAAATGCTTTCGAAAGACTGTTGAGGAAGTGTAAAAAGGTTTGATTTTAATTCAGAAAAGATTAGTTTCATCACTTGTTCTACTTGAAAATCTTTGCCAGTTAATTTTTTTAAAGAAGAGGCTTTAGGTAAGCCATTGAAATTTGTTTGGTTAAGATTGATCCCAATACCGATTACACATTTCTCAATTTTAGTTTTTTGAATGGTATTTTCTATTAATATTCCGCCTATTTTGTAACGTTGAGAAAGGATATCATTAGGCCATTTAATATTTATATTAGGAATGTTTAATTTCTCTAATACTTTCATTATTGCAATAGGTACAAGCATATTGAGCAAAAAAGCATCTTTTAAATCTAAATGCTCAGGAAGGAATAAAACACTAAAAGTAAGATTCTGATAGGGTTCACTTGTCCATTTTGTTCCATATTGTCCTATACCTGCAGTTTGTTGAGGAGTCCAGACTACTAAAAAATTAGGAAGAGAATCCTGAATATGTATTAAATCTTTTAAGTACTGATTAGTAGAATCAACACTTTTTAAGGTAATGATGTTCATAAAAAGTAAAAAATAGTTATAAAAATTTGGTAGTATAAAAAAATGTAGTACATTTGCACCCGCAAAGTCAGAATAAGACATAACAAAATAGATGGCGAGGTAGCTCAGGTGGTTAGAGCGTTGGATTCATAACCCAAAGGTCACGGGTTCAAATCCCGTCTTCGCTACTAAGATTAAACAAAAGAAAATGAGTGGTTTAATTTATAAATCACTCTTTTTTATGTCTGAATAATTTAGTGAAAATTAAGAAAAAAAGCTCTGAAAAACAAAAGTCTCTACACTAAGACCTGAATTTACAATGCTAATAATGATGCAACCACTTTGGTAGTGGGCGGAATCAAAAATCGTGCCATCCAAGTAGTTACGAAAGAGTATGATGATTAACTTTCTTAATGATATTCTGCAGACTATGTTTTATATGATGCTATGAAACAAAAGAACAACTAGATTATAGGAGCAGTATTTGATAGTAGACCAGGTGTACTAAAAAAATCCTTTTTTATTTTTTCGTTACAATTATCTTTCGTACTTTTACGCCCTAAATTTAACTAATTATAATATTTGTATGGATAAAATGATGTTATATTTACCGTTAGTCCTTGCAGTTCTTGGACTTATCTTTATGATTGTGAAGGCTTCGTGGGTGAACAAACAAACCACAGGCAATGAGCGAATGCAAAGTATTTCCAAAAGTATCAAAGAAGGGGCAATGGCATTCCTCAATGCTGAGTACCGCATTTTAGGTATTTTTGTGATTATTGCTTCTATTGCTCTGTTTATTGTTTCTCGTATGGTTGAAACTTCTCACTGGCTCATTGTTGTAGCTTTTGTGTGTGGGGCTTTTTTCTCTGCTTTAGCGGGAAATATAGGAATGCGTATTGCTACCAATGCTAACGTACGCACTACCGAAGCGGCTCGCACTAGCTTGCCAAAAGCTTTGAAAGTGTCGTTTGGAGGTGGTACTGTGATGGGATTAGGAGTGGCAGGTTTGGCAGTATTAGGCTTGAGCTTGTTCTTCATCCTCTTTGTAAACACTTTTGTAGTAGGAGGCAAATCGTTTTATGACGAAATGACTCTTGTACTCGAAGCCTTAGCAGGTTTCTCACTCGGTGCTGAGTCTATTGCTCTTTTTGCTCGTGTGGGAGGGGGTATTTACACCAAAGCTGCCGACGTAGGAGCTGACCTCGTAGGTAAAGTAGAAGCTGGTATCCCTGAAGACGACCCTCGTAACCCTGCTACTATTGCCGATAATGTAGGTGATAACGTAGGTGACGTGGCTGGTATGGGTGCTGACTTGTTCGGTTCGTATGTGGCTACTGTACTTGCTTCAATGGTATTGGGTAACTACGTGATTAAAGATATGGCAACTGCCAATGGTGGTACATTTACTGATGCCTTTGGTGGTTTAGGACCTATCTTATTACCATTAGTAATTGCCGGTGTGGGTATTATAGCTTCTATCATTGGTACTTTCTGTGTAGGCATTAAAAACAACGATGCTAAAGAAAAACAAGTACAAAGTTCACTAAATACAGGTAACTATGTAGCTTTAGCTCTTACTTTAGTAGCTTGCTTCTTCCTTATTAAATATATGTTGCCCGAAACTATCCAAATGAGTTTCTTTGGAGAAGGAGTAAAAGAAATTGCAAGTATCAATGTATTCTACGCAACTATCGTAGGTTTGGCAGTAGGCTTGCTCATTTCAGCTATTACTGAACACTTTACCGCTTTGGGTAAAAAACCGGTATTGAATATCGTACGCAATTCATCTACTGGAGCTGCTACCAACATTATTGCAGGTTTGGCAACTGGTATGAAATCAACTTTTGGTTCTGTACTGCTTTTTGCTGTAGCTATTTGGGGTTCTTATGCCTTAGCAGGTTTCTATGGTGTGGCGATTGCAGCATCAGCAATGATGGCAACTACAGCTATGCAATTGGCTATTGACGCTTTTGGTCCTATTGCTGATAATGCTGGGGGTGTAGCCGAAATGAGTGAATTGCCAAAAGAAGTGCGTCAACGAACTGATATTTTAGACTCAGTAGGAAATACTACTGCTGCGGTAGGTAAAGGATTTGCTATTGCATCAGCAGCTCTTACCGCCTTAGCCTTGTTCGCTGCTTATGTGACCTTTACAGGCATTTCTGGTATCAATATTTTCAAAGCAAACGTATTAGCTGCCTTGTTTATCGGAGGTATGATTCCAGTAATTTTCTCAGCCTTGGCAATGCAATCAGTAGGGAAAGCTGCTATGGATATGGTGAACGAAGTACGTCGCCAATTCCGTGAAATTCCTGGTATTATGGAAGGTAAAGGTACTCCAGAGTATGGTAGATGTGTAGATATTTCTACCAAAGCTGCTTTGCGCGAAATGATGTTACCTGGTGCCATTACTATCATCACTCCTATAATCATCGGTTTTGTGATGGGTGCTGAAGCTCTTGGCGCTTATATGGCTGGTGTAGCTGTATCAGGGGTTGTATGGGCTATCTTCCAAAACAACGCTGGTGGTGCTTGGGACAATGCTAAGAAATCATTTGAAGCAGGTGTTGAAATCAACGGACAAATGACTTACAAAGGTTCTGACGCTCATAAAGCTGCCGTTACTGGTGATACTGTAGGTGACCCATTCAAAGATACTTCAGGCCCTTCAATGAATATCCTTATCAAACTCACTTGCTTGGTAGGTTTGGTAATTGCTCCTATCTTGGGTGGACATACTGCCGATGCTTCAGGTACTCCTATAGAAGCTCAAATTCGTCAAGGTGAAGGTGAGGGAGTGATGCCTGTGGAAGAAGTAGTAGTTATTGAAGAAGGTAAGCTTAACGCCGATGGTGACTTCGAGTACAATGTAGGTGATTTATTCCAATTGAGCCTTTTTGACAATACAATGTTAGAAGTAGGAAAGAACTCATCTGAAGCACACCTCGTGAAATTGATAGAAGATAAAAACCTTACTACTCCAGAACAGTTCAAAGATAACTGGATTACTTTGGATAGAACTTACTTCAAAACGGGTAGCGATGAACTTACTGAAGGTTCAGAACAACAATTAAAGAACATTGTAGCTATTTTGAAAGCTTATCCTAAAGCTGCTATTCGTTTAGGAGGTTATACTGATAATACGGGTAGTGTTGAAGGTAACAAAAAACTTTCAGAAAGACGTGCTAATTCAGTGCTAAACAAATTGGTAGCATTGGGTGCTAACAAAGCTCAATTGAGCGCTCAAGGTTATGGTGCAGAACACCCTCTTTGTCCTGCTAACGATACTCCTGAGTGCAAAGCTAAAAACAGACGTATCGACATACGTTTGACTGCTAAATAACAGTATTTTAGTTACTATATAACCTCAAAAGGGGTGTTTGAGGAACTTCTTCCTCGAACACCCTTTTTATAATCATCTAAAAACTATGAAATTACCTTTATTTTCAGCAGCTATATTGCTCACTGCTTTGGTAGCCTGCAACGACTCAAAGACTTCAAAAATGACAGAAAACACAGAGAACAATCCGCTATTGGTAGAAAGTACTTTGCCTTATGGAGCTCCCGACTTCTCAAAAATTAAAGACGAGCATTACCGTCCCGCCCTGCTCAAAGGAATGGCTTTGCAAAACGAACGTATTGCAACTATTGCTAATAGCAACGAAGCGCCTACTTTTGAGAATACAATTATCGCTTTAGAAAAAAGTGGAGTAGAATTGGAACGTGCTTCAGTGGTATTCAATGCCTTAACTGAGGCAAATACTAATGATACCTTAAAAGTATTGCAAAAAGAATTATCACCTAAGTTTGCCGAGCACGCCGACGGCATTCACCTGAACGAAAAACTCTTTGCGCGTATCAAAGCCTTATATGATAAACGTGATAGCTTGAATTTAGATGCTGAATCGCTTAAATTGTTGGAAAATTACTATGAAGATTTTGTAGTAGCAGGTGCTAACCTATCGGCTACTGATAAAGAAACTCTTAAAAAGTACAATAGTGAGTTAGCTTCTTTAGAAACTGATTTCAACCAAACGCTTTTAGAAGGTTCATTGGCAGCCGCTCAAACTATCAATGGTCAGAAAGTAGAGATTGTGAATACTACCCAGCAACCGCTTCTTAGTGAATTGGCTGATCGTAACGCACGTAAACAACTATTTGAAGCAAGCTGGAATCGCACTGATGGGGGAGCCCATAACACTAATGATATTCTAAAACGTATTGCCATACTCCGCGCTAAGAAAGCTGAGCTTTTAGGCTTTAAAAATTATGTCGAATGGAGTTTGCAACGCACTATGGCAAAAACACCTGCTGCTATTGCTCAATTCTTTAAAGATTTAGTGCCTGCTTCAGTAGGTAAAGCCAAAGCAGAAGCTAAAGAAATACAAGCACAAATCACTAAAACGGGAGGTAATTTTACTTTAGAGCCTTACGATTGGAACTTCTATGCCGAACAAGTTCGCAAAGCTAAATACGACCTCGATGAGAATGAAATCAAACCTTATTTCGAACTGAAAAATGCTCTTGAAAATGGTGTATTCTATGCAGCTACAAAACTTTATGGCATTACCTTTAAAGAACGCAAAGATATACCCGTATATCACCCCGATGTATTGGTGTATGAGCTTTTTGAAGAAGATGGTACGCCATTAGGACTCTTCTATGGTGATTTCTTTGCTCGTGAGAGCAAACGCGGTGGTGCGTGGATGAGCAACTTTGTAAACCAATCGAAGTTATTAGGCACTAAACCTGTTATTTACAATGTGTGCAACTATGTAAAACCTGCCGAAGGCAAACCTGCTTTACTTACTTACGACGAGCTTACAACGCTCTTCCACGAGTTTGGTCACGCATTGCACGGTTTCTTTGCTAACCAACAGTATGCAAGTTTATCAGGAACAGCAGTAGCACGCGATTTTGTGGAGTTTCCTTCACAATTCAATGAACATTGGGCTTTGTATCCTGAGGTACTTAAAAACTATGCAGTACATTACGAGACCAAACAACCTATTCCACAAGCACTTATTGATAAGATAAAAAAAGCGAGTACCTTCAATGAGGGGTATGCTTTTACCGAAGTTTTGGCTGCTGCCAATTTAGACTTGCAATGGCATACTATTCCTTCGGATACTATCATCAATAATGTAAGTGATTTTGAGAAGACTGCTTTACAAAATACAGGCTTATGGGTAAAAGAAGTACCTCCAAGATATCGATCATCTTACTTTGCTCATATTTTTGGCGGAGGCTATGGAGCAGGTTATTATTCTTACCAATGGACAGAGATGCTTTGCCACGATGCCTACCAATGGTTTGAAGAAAATGGAGGGCTTACTCGTGCTAATGGACAACGTTTCAGAGATTTGATACTCTCCAAAGGCAATACAATGGATTACGAAAAAATGTATTTAGCCTTCAGAGGGAAAGCTCCTGCTATTGAACCATTACTCAAAGCACGAGGATTGAAGTAATAAAAAAGCAGGTTACAATAACCTGCTTTTTTGTTTTTTTATAATACTACTTTTATCCTCCAAACCAACCTTCACGGTCTAAACTGCGATATTGAATAGCTTCGCCTATATGATGAGGTTGTACTTCTTCTGACTTTTCTAAATCGGCTATTGTACGCGCTACTTTTAAAATACGGTCATAGGCACGTGCAGAAAGATTGAGACGCGTCATAGCATCTTTTAGTAGGGTTAAAGAATCTGTATTTACTTTACAGAATTTCTGTATTTGTTTAGTATTCATTTGAGCGTTATAGTGAATATGTTCATATTCTTTAAAACGTTCTGTTTGGATATTTCGAGCATCTATCACCCGTTTGCGGATATCACGACTACTTTCACCTTTTCTATCATCTGAAAGTTTTTCAAAGGGTACAGGATTTACTTCTATATGAATATCTATTCTATCTAATAGAGGTCCTGAAATTTTACTTAAATAGCGTTGCATTTCAGCAGGTGTAGAAGTAACAGGAGCATCGGGGTCGTTAAAATACCCGCTTGGACTTGGATTCATACTTGCTACCAACATAAATGAAGCGGGGTAAGTAACTGAAAACTTTGCTCTAGAAATAGTAACTTCTCTATCTTCTAAAGGTTGTCGCATTACCTCGAGAACAGCTCTTTTGAACTCTGGTAACTCATCAAGAAAAAGTACTCCATTATGTGCGAGAGAAATTTCACCTGGTTGAGGATAAGTACCTCCTCCTACGAGAGCTACATCAGAAATGGTGTGATGAGGACTACGGAAAGGACGATGGCTCATTAAGCCTGTGTCCTTAATGCGTCCTACTACACTGTGTATTTTAGTAGTTTCAAGAGCTTCGTGAAGTGTCATCGGAGGAAGAATGCTGGGTAAACGCTTAGCGAGCATTGTTTTTCCTGAACCAGGAGGGCCTATTAAAATAACATTATGCCCACCAGCAGCAGCTATTTCCATACAACGTTTTACAGTTTCTTGTCCTTTTACATCAGCAAAGTCAAATTCAGGAGATTCTAAATCTCTGTAAAACTCTTTGCGCGTATCTATTTCGATAGGTTGTAATTCTTTTTCTCCATTAAAAAAATCTATAACTTCTTTTATATTCTCCACACCATAAACGTCTAAATTATCTACTATAGCAGCTTCTTTAACATTTTGCTTGGGGAGAATAAATCCTTTGAATCCTTCTTTGCGTGCCTGAATAGCAATGGGTAGCGCCCCTTTAATGGGTTGCAAACCGCCATCTAAGGATAGTTCTCCCATAATGATATATTTTTCTAATTCTTCACTTTGTATTTGCCCGTTAGCTGCTAAAATACCAACTGCAAAACTTAAATCATAGGCAGAACCTTCTTTGCGCATATCGGCAGGAGCCATATTGATGGTTATCTTTTTACCTGGAATTTTATATCCATTGTTTTGCAGAGCAGCTGCTATACGATAATTACTTTCTTTAATAGCTATATCGGGTAATCCAACCAAATGATAGCCAATACCTTTATCGATATTTACTTCAATAGTAATTGTGCTGGCTTCTACACCAAATACAGCACTTCCGTAAATCTTTACTAACATTTCTGTGGCTAATTTTTGCACAAAGGTAAAACATTCTTTGTAAATGAGCAATTTTATTTCAAAAAATAATCTGCAATATAGTTAACAAAAGTTCGAGATAAGAGAGAGTATAGCTCTTGCACTACAGGAAGCAGTAGCATGGCAAGGAATTACAAGGTAGATTAGAACTTTTACCAAAGATAAGAAAACGAAAATATAAACAACAGAGAAAGACGCTTTTTGGTTGATGGAATCTTATGGTTAGCTTATACAAAGCTTATAGGAACCTTGGACGAATCTTGGAAGATTGGTATACAAATACTATGTAAGTGACTAAAAATGAATAGTTAAGAGTGAAGAATTAGTGGTGATTTTAGAGTAATAAAACGAAATAAAAGCAAAGAAAAGATGAAGGAAGATTTCTTAGATGAAAATTGTAGCAACGCAAAGGAGATTGAAAAATAGTAATTTGTTGTTTAGAGCTGACGTTAAGTAAGTATATAAACAAAATAACGCAGGAGGTAAATCCTGCGTTATTCCGAACATAAATTTTAATACAAAATGAAACAAATTCTCGTGATCACGACAGGATTCGAACCTGTGACCGTCTGCTTAGAAGGCAGATGCTCTATCCAGCTGAGCTACGTGACCTCTATTCCAAAAAAAATATTTCAAAAATGCCACACAAAAGGAAACATTTATGAAATACCTTATTTTGTCGGGGCGGCAGGATTCGAACCTGCGACCTCCTGGTCCCAAACCAGGCGCGATGACCGGACTACGCTACGCCCCGAATTTATATCTAACAATTTGTATTAGATGCGGAGAGACTGGGACTCGAACCCAGGCGACGGTTACCCGCCGACAGATTAGCAATCTGCTCCGTTACCACTCCGGCACCTCTCCAATTTTGAAAGCTCCTTTGCTTTTGCGGTTGCAAATGTATAACATCTTTTTATTATGCACAAATATTTTAGAAACTTTTTTGCACATTTTTTATCAATCTAATAATTATCAAACACTTAAAAATAGTAAAATCTTCTTTATATCCGTTTATCTAGGAGGAAAAACAATACCATAACCTGTACCGTTATTAAAAGTTGCTCCTGAGGGAAGTTCCATTGAGGTGCCTGTGGGAGACCAATCCCATAGTTTTGTTTCATCATCTGTAATGGTGTTAGAAGTTTTATTATATTTCTTACCATTGAGAGGATAATAAAGCAGTAAATCATTTGTAGGTTTAAGAGTACTCCACAACTGTAATTGTATTTCTTTTTGGGTTAGGGCTCGTTTCCACAAACGCACCTCTCTGAGAAGATCATTAGATCCCGCAAACCATAAATCTTTTACATAAATTCTACTATTAGTTTTTGCTGTTTTAGAACCGACCTCTTTTCCTTCTACATATACACGCAGGGTATTGCCATCACAGGTTACTGCAATAGGATACCATTTATTAGTTTGTGCCTTAAATACCTCAGCAGGTATTAATATTGAAATACCCGAAGTTTTTACGTCTAATTGATTGTTTGTAAAGCCTATTTCAACTTGATGAGTATTAGATGTCACTCCTACTATTGGGTTGCTTCCTATGAGATTTGAGCAATTAATTGTAGCTTCAAAAGTCCATTGAGGAAGCTCGTTATTAGATAAAACTTCTCCCGTAGTAGCTTTTGTGGTTGCTATACTCAATACCTTTGTCCTTGTTTCTTTATGTACTACTAATAGCAAACGGTCTTGTCCTGCAATAGCTTCAATATTATTTCTACCTCTTATTTGTATAGGTAACGCATACACTTCGTTGTTAGGAAACGTTAGTTCACTAATGGTAATATCAATAGGAGTTTCTGTTTCATAAGTATTGAAGATAGCATTTTCATCAATACTATACTTATCAGTAGGTAAGAGTTTGTAGTCCGTACCATATTGTGCATTATAGTCGGCTAAGGTTTGAGCATCACCTGTAATAAGCTGAGCTGATACTATCTTACCAGCAGCTCTTATCAGTTTCACCTTTAAGTTTTGAATCTTGTTATCTTGGTATTCTTGTACGTACACTTCAACGACGTTATTGCCATCGAGAAATACTCCCTGATATACATTAGGAGCTTGAGGCGTTTTGTCGGTAGTTTCCTCTTGGCAAGCTATTACACTTAGTAAGCCAAGTATTAAAAGTATCTTTTTCATCTTTGTAGAATTTTAGAATTGCATTTTCACACTAAGTCCATAGCTTCTTACGGAAGGCAACATAAACTTGTCGTACCCACTGCCATAAGTACCTACAGAAGGCACTATTTCGGGGTCAAAAGGTGCTTTGTTATAGAGCATTAGCAGATTATTACCTACTAATGATACACTGAGGTCTTTTAAGCCTTTTACAATGAATCCTTCCCTAAAATGATAGGTAAGAGCGACTTCTTGTAAACGAATATTGGTAGCCGAATACTGATAATCAGAAGCTGTTCTATTAGCTATGAAAGTAGCGTAGTTAGCTCGGTTATCGGCAGAGGCTTTAGACACTCCATAGCGATCGAAATAGCGTTCAGTATCTGAGAAGGCAATACCTCCGAGACGAGCTTTGAACAAGAAATTCAAATCGAAATTCTTATAGCTCATCTTTCCTTGCCAACCTAATAGCCAATCAGGATTGGTAGAGCCTAATTTGTTGCCATTCGCATCGTATATATCGCCTATTTCACCACCTTCACGTAAGGTATACATACCGTTGGCTATCTCGTGAGGTAAACTCACAATCTTGTTCTTATTAGTAGAAACAACAAGCTGAGTTTCCCAATTTACCCCTTTAGAAGTATTAGGATAAGTATACCTTAAAGCAACTTCTGCTCCTTGATTTTGCACTTCACCTGCTTGTTGCCATACAACAGGTACTAATTGATTATTAGTACGAGTATGATAGAAAGTAGCGTTAAAAGAAAGATTGTTAAACCATTGGGTATCTAAGCCTACTTCATAAGAAGTAGTACGTTCTAACTGTAAATCAACAGGGTAGTTAGGCAAACTATACGCATCACCTAACCAAGCGCGAGACGTTTCAGCTACCCCTAAGCCCGCATAACTCATAGGTGCTGCTACTTGGCTGTAACCACCACGCAATTTTGCAAAACTTAATATGCTTTTATCTATACCTATAAATTGATGTAGCAATACCGAAACACCTACTGATGGACTGAAGACCATATTTTTACTTGTAAAGGGATAATCGGACGGTTTATCGGAACGACCAGAGAGGGAGAGATAAACCTTAGATTTCCAATCTATTTGCGCCATTGCAAAGAAAGCCGTATTGCTTCTTTTTCCCCATAATGGATGGTTTATTGCTGCAGGAGTAGAAATATTACTTTGGGTAAAATTGTTTACATTTATCAAATTACCTCTATAACCCTCTACTTGAGTATCATAACCTTCATAAGAAGCTCCTATATGAGTATCTAAACCAAAATCAGAAAATCTTTCATTATAATGTACAATTACATCGGCATATTGCTGTTTGAAAGTTTCTTTCCAATGTGCATAATAGCCATTAGTTCCTGCATAAACAGGAAGTGTAGAAGCATAACGCTTGTCGTCCATAGTAGAAGAAGTATTATCCATACGGAAACGAGCCGCTACTTCTAAATTATCTACAATTTTATAGCTCGCTTTAGCTGAAAACATATAGCGATTTTTTGTAGCTGGACGCAAATTGCGATACGCAATCCAATAAGGATTTTGGATATTCTCACCTAAGTTAGCAGGGGTATCAGGGGTACCAGAACCTGCGATCCAATATTGTTTAGCATAACCTGCAGCAGCATCATAGCGTTCAAAATAACGCTCTTGAGCAAATTGTTCACCTCTTGGATATAAATATAAACCTACTATAGGATTGAAAGCAATACCCGAAGCAACCTGATTACGCTCATACTGGTGAATGTAGTTACCTGAAAGGTCTATCCGTAAAGCATCATTTAGCAAAGATGTGTTATTGTGCAAGTAAGCGTTATAGCGGTTGTATACACTATTAGGTACTATACCTCCTGATTGTAAAGAAGCTAATGAAGCATAAGTTCTATTATTACCACCTTTAAAATTCAATCCGCCTGAAACATTTAGTGCATTTTGGTATATGTGACCAGTTCTATAAAAATCATTGATGTTAAAAGAAGTACCATTAGGTAAGGCACGAGTAGAGAGGGAAGTGTATTGACCTAACTCATTGCCATAAGTTTCTTGAAACTCAGGTTTTGTTAGTTTATCTACAAACTCTACTGAGGAAGATAGGTTAATATTGAGTTCATTGTTATTAGCCTTTTTAGTACGAATGAGTAGTACTCCATTGGCTGCCGATGCTCCATAAGGAGCAGTAGCTTGTGCTCCTTGTAATACCACTACCTCTGCAATGTCTTCAGGATTGAGGTCAGATATACCTTCGCTGGTATCTCTGCCATTACCCCAAAACCCTCTTTCAGCTTGGTTAGCTATAGGCATTCCATCCACCACGTAGAGCACATTGTTATCGCCAAAAAGCGAACGAGCACCACGTATAGTAGCTTTAGTAGCCCCACCGATGCCCGTAGCACTGCGCTGAATATGCAAACCTGCAATTCTACCATCAAGACTATTTACAAAATTTGCTTGTTTGACTTGGGTAAGATCTCTATCTAAAACTTTTTGTTGTTGATAAGATAAAGTTTCTTTTCCTTTGTATATTTCTAAAGCAGTAGGTTGAAGAATGGGAACGTACATAGTACATACTATTAGTTCCTCTCTAGGTTTTAAGACTACCTTAAAATTGATGTTCTTATTTTTACCCTCTACTTTTCTTTTTTGGGTTTCATAGCCTAAAAAACTAAACTCAAGTACATCACCTACTTTGGCTTTGAGTTCAAACTTACCATCGATATCAGTTGAAACACCTTTAGTAGCTTTTGTTGAACGTGTGTTTTTAATAATTACTGCAACCGATGGCATAGGTTGATTGTTCTCATCGAGAACTTCCCCTGTAATGTTTTTCATCTGGGCGTGAACCACTCCTGCAAATAAGAATAGCAAGACTAACACAAGTTGTATTTTCTGTTTCATAGCGTTTACATATAAATATACCCCGCAAAGGTACAACTTTTATTCACTTATACAAAAATTTTACACATTTTTTTAATATAAGTTCTATTGCTAAATACGATTTTCAGAGGTAGAATAAAGAAAGTAAGAGAGTAAGAAAACTAATCAGATACTCGGCAGTGAAACTCTTCTTATTTTTAGCCACTTCTTCGGGAGTACCAAAGGCTATCACTTCACCTCCTGCCTTTCCTCCATCGTGCCCTATATCTATGATATAATCTACTTTTCTGATAACATCGAGGTTGTGCTCTATCACCAGAACAGTATTGCCTTTATCTACCAAACGGTCGAGTACTTCGAGGAGTACCTTCACATCGTCAAAATGTAGTCCTGTAGTAGGTTCATCTAATATATAAAAAGTATTACCTGTGTCTATTTTAGAAAGTTCTGTAGCTAACTTCACCCGTTGGGCTTCCCCTCCTGAAAGGGTAGTAGATTGTTGCCCTAAAGTGATGTAGCCTAAACCTACCTCTTCAATAGTTTTTAGTTTGCGGTATATTTTAGGGATAGGTTCAAAGAATTTTACTGCCTCACTTATGGTCATATCGAGTACATCAGCAATAGATTTCCCTTTGTATCTCACTTCAAGCGTCTCGCGGTTGAAGCGTTTTCCTTTACAAGTTTCGCAAGGCACATAGACATCGGGTAGGAAGTTCATTTCAATCACCTTTAAGCCTGAGCCTTCGCAAGTTTCACATCTACCGCCTTTCACGTTGAAACTAAATCTACCTGGTTTGTAGCCACGTATTTGCGCTTCGGGTACTTGGGTGAAGAGGTTGCGTATTTCACTGAAAACACCTGTGTAGGTAGCGGGATTTGAACGTGGAGTACGTCCAATAGGAGACTGGTCGATGTCGATTACCTTATCAATATGTTCTAAGCCCTCAATGCTTTTATAAGGCATCGGTTTTTTTACGCCATTAAAGAAGTGAGCGTTTAAGATAGGATACAGTGTCTCGTTAATAAGCGTTGATTTTCCACTTCCCGATACACCTGTTACCCCTATCATTACTCCTAAAGGGAATTTTACGGTTATGTTCTTCAAGTTGTTGCCCGTACAGCCTTTTAAGATAATTTCTTTGCCATTGCCTTTGCGCCTTTGGGTAGGTATTTCAATCTTCTTTCTCCCACTCATATAGTCGGCGGTGATGGTATTTGCTTTTAGCAACTCTTTAGGCGTTCCTTGGAAGATAATATCCCCTCCATTTACGCCCGCTTTAGGTCCTATATCTACTACATAATCGGCTTCTTGTATCATTTCTTCATCGTGTTCTACCACAATTACTGAGTTACCAATATCTCTAAGTGATTTTAGAGAGTTGATAAGCCGTTTATTATCTCGCTGATGCAAACCAATACTAGGTTCATCGAGTATATAGAGTACTCCAGTGAGTTGTGAACCTATCTGTGTTGCCAGTCTGATACGCTGTGCCTCCCCTCCAGATAACGATTTAGAACTTCTGTTAAGAGCTAAATAAGTAAGCCCTACATCTATGAGGAATTGGAGTCGGGTGGTGATTTCTTTGATAATTTCTTCCGCTATTTTGCGTTGTTTGGTAGAGAGATGCTCAGGTAATGATTTGAACCACGCCAATAAATCTGTAATATCTAAGGCAGATAGTTCAGCTATATTTTTATCAGCTATTTTAAAGTAAAGCGCCTCTTTGCGCAAGCGAGTGCCGTGACATTCCTCACAAGGAATGGTATCCATAAACTCTTCAGCCCAGCGCTTGATAGCTGCCATATCAGCATTTTTGTACTGACTTTTGATGAAGTTGATGATGCCTTCGAAATCAATTTCAAAATTGCGCGTAATGCCTAATACATCCGATTTGATAGCGTATTTATCTTTACCACCATAGAGAATAATATCCATCGCTTCTTTAGGAAGTGTTTCAATAGGGTCAGAGAGTTTATGACCGAACTTTTGTACAATGAGCTCTAATTGTTTGAATATCCAAGTGTTCTTTTGCTCTCCTACTGCTGTAATCCCGCCGTTCTTGATAGAGATAGAAGGGTCGGGGATAATTTTTGAGAGGTTGATTTCTTGTACTTCACCCAACCCATTGCAGTGCGGGCACATTCCTTTAGGAGAATTGAAAGAGAAGGTATTAGGTTCAGGAAGAGGATATGAAATGCCCGAAGAAGGACACATCAAATGTCTGCTGAAATAGTGAGCTTTCTTTTGATCGTGTTCTAAAACCATTAGCACATCGTCGCCGTAGTTCATTGCAATTTTGATACTTTCTTGCAGGCGTTTTTGGGTGTCGTCAGTATCATCAATTTGCATACGGTCGATCACAATTTCAATATCGTGTGTTTTGTATCGGTCGAGCTTCATACCTTTTTCGATATCACGAATTTCGCCATCGGTACGCACCTTTACAAAGCCTTGTTTAGCAATCTGCTCAAAGAGCTCGCGGTAATGTCCTTTTCTCGATTGTACCACAGGAGCTAATAGGTTAATGCGTTTGCCTTTGTATTCTTTGGTAATGAGTTCCTGAATTTGGTTATCGGTATAACTTACCATCTTTTCGCCCGTTACGTAGCTATAAGCATCGGAAGCACGGGCAAATAGCAGGCGCAAGAAGTCGTAGATTTCGGTGATTGTACCCACTGTAGAGCGCGGTGATTTGGAAGTAGTTTTCTGTTCGATAGCAATTACCGGCGAGAGCCCGTCGATTTTATCCACATCAGGTCGCTCTAATCCCCGAGAAACTGGCGAGCATAAGCCGAGAAAGTCTCGATATAACGGCGTTGTCCTTCGGCATAAATAGTATCAAAAGCCAATGAAGACTTGCCACTACCTGAAAGCCCTGTGAAGACTACAAGCTTTTCGCGAGGTATGGAAAGGTCTATATTTTTGAGGTTATGCACCCGTGCGCCTTGAACTTCAAGTACATCAGTGGGAGCTACATTATTCGTTTTCTTTTTCATTTAGTGACTGTTATAGAGGCTACCATAAGTAGCCTATGATTAAATAATTAGGTGATACTAATCTTTCTATGCATCTAATAACTGCATTACTTTTAAGGCTTGATACACAGTATTGATTCCTTCAAAAATAAGGAGCAAACGCAACCCGTTACGGGTTTCTTTCTCTTGCATACGACACTTGTTAGGGTAACGTTGTACAAAGAGTAGCACCTTTTGAAAACGCTCACTTTGGTAAAATGGACTGTTTTGGTCGGAGATAAAATAGCCTGTCATCTTACCGTTTTTCATCACGAGCTTTTCAATTCCCATACGAGTAGCTATCCATTTCACTCGCACGCTGTTGAGTAAGTCGATAGCTTGGGGAGGAAGTTTGCCAAAACGGTCGGTAAGATTGTGTTGGTACTGCTGTAAAGCTTCCTCATTGGGTAAATTACTCAGTTCGTTATAAAGATTGAGTCGTTCTGCCACTCTATTGACATAGGTATCCGGAAAGAGGAGTTCAAAATCAGTGTCTATTTGAGTATCGGTGAGGTAAGTTTTATCTTCTTCGGAAGTGTGATATAGTTCTGAGAACTCATTTTCTTTGAGCTCTACTATAGCTTCTTGCAATATTTTCTGATAAGTTTCGAAGCCTAACTCATTGATAAATCCACTTTGTTCCCCGCCTAAGAGGTCTCCAGCTCCACGAATTTCTAAATCCTTCATAGCAATATTTAACCCGCTTCCCAAATCAGAGAACTGAGCTATAGCTTCAATACGCTTGCGGGCATCATCACTCATCGCTACCAACGGAGGGGTGATGAAGTAACAAAATGCTTTTTTATTACTTCTACCTACACGTCCACGCATTTGGTGTAAATCGGATAAGCCGAAATTATGAGCGTTATTGATGAAGATAGTATTAGCATTGGGTACATCTAAACCATTTTCAATGATAGTAGTAGCTACCAATACATCGTAAGCACCATCCATAAAGGCTAACATTGTTTCTTCTAATTTTTTTCCGTCCATTTGTCCGTGACCAATGGCTATACGAGCATCAGGTAATAGGCGTTGAATCATACCTGCTACTTCCTGAATATTCTCTACACGGTTGTGCATAAAGAACACTTGTCCACCTCGCTGGATTTCATAACGAATGCCATCGCGTATTATCTCTTCGCTGAAAGGAACTACCTGAGAATCGATAGGGTAGCGGTTAGGGGGTGGTGTATTGATTACTGATAGGTCGCGGGCTGCCATTAAGCTGAACTGTAAGGTTCGGGGGATAGGTGTAGCAGTGAGGGTGAGCACATCGAGGTTTTCTTTGAGGGTTTTGAGCTTATCCTTTACGCCTACACCAAACTTTTGCTCTTCGTCTACTATCAGTAGACCTAAATCTTTATAAGCTACTTTTTCGCCTACTATCTGATGAGTTCCGATGATGATATCTAACTGACCATTTGCCAGTTCTTCTAAGATGATCTTCTTTTCCTTAGCTGTGCGGAAACGGTTAAGATAATCGATGCGCACAGGGAAGTCTTTCATACGCTGGCTAAAGGTTTGAAAGTGCTGAAAAGCGAGTACCGTAGTAGGTACCAATACCGCTACCTGCTTGCCGTTGTCTACCGCTTTGAAGGCAGCGCGAATAGCTACTTCGGTTTTTCCAAACCCAACATCGCCACACACCAATCTGTCCATAGGTTTTGGGCTCTCCATATCAGCTTTTACTTCGGCAGTAGCTTTGCTTTGGTCGGGTGTATCTTCATATAGGAAAGAGGCTTCCAGTTCGTTCTGCATATAGCTGTCGTGAGAGTATGCATATCCTTTAGATTCCTTACGTTTAGCATACAACTGAATTAAGTTGAAGGCTATTTCCTTCACTCTTGTTTTTGTCTTCTGCTTGAGCGCCTTCCAGGCTCCAGAACCTAATTTGTATATCTTGGGTGGCTTGCCGTCCTTACCGTTGTATTTAGTGATTTTATGTAGGGCGTGAATGCTTACGAATAGGACATCGCGGTCGCCGTAAATCAGTTTGATTGCCTCTTGTTGCTTGCCTTCAACCTCTATCTTCTGTAATCCAGCAAACTTACCAATACCGTGGTCGATATGGGTTACATAGTCGCCTACTTCTAATTGCATTAACTCTTTGAGCGTGATAGCTTGCTTTTTAGCATATCCGTTCTTCAGCTGGAATTTGTAGTAACGCTCAAATATTTGATGGTCAGTAAAGACATTCAGCTTGTGCTCATTATCTATAAAGCCTGCGTGTAGAGAAAACAGTAGCGTTTGGTAATGCACTTTTTGTTCCATCTCCTCAAAGATGTCGTGGAAGCGTTTGGCTTGTTGCTCAGTGCCACAGAGGATATAGTTTTGGTATCCCTCAGTATGTTTATCGTTTAAATAACTGATAAGAAGTTCGAATTGCTTGTTGAATGAGGGCTGTGGTGTAGTGCGGAAAACAATCTCTTTTTCACCTTTGGAGAAAGATGAGGGAAGATTTATATTTATTTGCTGAAATCTCCCCATTTGGTTTAATAAATCTTCTGATTGACAATACAGCACATCGGGTGTACTGTGTTTTACTTCATTAGAGAGCTTTTCGTAAATGTCAGTAGCTTTAGTGAAGAGCTTGTCAATTTTTGCTCCAAAAGTAGATGTTTCCTTAGATATTAAAAGAGTCTGTTCGCTGATATACTCTAAAAATGATTGACGTACCTCATTACCTTCTTTGTTTTCGACGTTAGGGATAATAGTAATCTTAGAAAGCTGTGTTGTTGAGAGCTGTGTTTCGACATCGAAGGTGCGAATACTTTCTACTTCATTGCCAAAGAATTCAATGCGGTAAGGTTCGTTATTTGAGAAAGAAAAAACATCAACAATCCCTCCGCGTACTGAAAACTCGCCAGGTTCGGTTACAAAGTCAGTACGATTGAAATTATAGGAGAAAAGCACTTCGTTCAAGAGCTCAATGGTTAGCTGGTCTCCTTTGCTAATCTTTAAGGTATTTTGCTCTAATTGCTTACGAGTGATAACTTTCTCGAAGAGCGCTTCGGGGTAGGAGACTACTATCAGTGGTTGCCCACTATTGCTCAGCTGATTGAGTACTTCAGCACGTAGTAACACGTTGGCGTTATCGGTATCTTCAATTTGATACGGGCGGCGATAGCTATCAGGAAAGAAGAGAACTTGTTCGCCTACTAAGGTCTCTAAGTCGTTTAACAAATAGGCACTTTCTTCTTTGTCGGGCAAGAGCACCAATAGCGGACGCTTGGTATTATTATAAACATTAGCTATGAGTAAGGACAGAGAAGCCCCTGCCAAACCATTGGCAACGATACTATGATGTGCTTTAATTTCAGTTAATAAACTTTTATAAGTACTATTTTCTGCGAATAATTGTAATAACTCTTTCACAAATAGGGATTATGATTACAAAGTGCAAAGGTACGCATAAATTAGGAATTAACAACTAATTCATTACAGTTGTTATAAGCTATTTTTTGCATATACAAAAGTTCTTCCAAAACCTTATTGATATCTTTTGCAGGGAAAGGCAATGCGATAAGGAGCTCATTGGGAGTTATAGGTTTAGACTTCAATAAACTCCAAACTGCTTCTTTAACCTCTTTTTTATCAACTTTTGGAGGAGGTAGTTTGGCAATACAATTTGAACATACTCCACAAGGCTTTTCGGATTTTTCACCGAAGTATTCTAAGAGCTGGATGTTGCGACAAGTATCCTCATTTTGAAGATAGCGGAATACTGCTTCTTGCAAGGTTAGCTTGGTGTGATTGTACTCTTTTAAGTTTTTAGAAATACTATTAATAGTGCGGTCATCATCACGAGGCACATTAAAGACAATTTGAATATCAGAAGCTTCGTTTTTTAAGATAGCCATTCCATCGTTGTGCAAATGTTCCAAATTCTTGATGATATCACGATAGTCGAGCTCTGTGAGTTCAGTGATTTTTTCCATCTCCAAAGTTATAGGTTGACTGTAGATAAGAGGATAAGACCTTATGAGATAGATAACAAGGTTTTTTAGATAACGATGCGTTTGTAAATAAGTAATAAGTTGAGGGGCAGGTGCTGTAATATGCAAAGTAACCTTCTTGTAAAATTGCTGGCTGAGTGAAATAATAGACATTCGGTCTAACACTTGCAAACCATTATAAGACTTTATGGGTGATAGCTGATAACGCTTCCAGAAGTCGGGGAAGAAGAAACTGAATACCCCTTCTTGTCCTTCACCTATTGCTATTTGAAAATAAGCATTAAGTTTCGCATAAAGTAGCTTGAGAAAAGGAATGTCTACCAAGTAATCTTTTAGCAGTTTATTAGCATTTTCAACGTCGATTTTACCATAGAATAGGATAGCTTCGGCTGGATTACCATCGCGACCTGCACGTCCAGCCTCTTGAAAATAGTCCTCTAAGGTTTGAGGTATATCCCAATGAATTACAAAGCGCACATCAGGTTTGTCTATCCCCATTCCGAAAGCATTGGTAGCTGCCATTACACGCACATCGTTCAGCAACCACATACTCAGCTTTTGATTCTTTTCTTCAGCAGGAAGACCTCCGTGAAAATAGGCTGCTGAGATACCGTGATTCTGCAATAGTTCAGCCAATTGTATGCAACCATTTCTGCTGCGCAAGTATACGATAGCACTCCCTTCGGTCTTTCTTAACAGTTGTAGTAACTCGTGCCATTTATCGGAAACCTTATACACTTTGTAAGCGATATTAGGGCGTGCTAGAGAAGTACTGATAATAGTAGCATTTTCTATACCTAAATGATATAAGATATCTTGCTGTACTTGATGCGTTGCCGAAGCTGTGAGTGCCAATAATGGGACGTTAGGGAATTCTTCTTTCAGCCATTTACACTGTAAATAAGCAGGACGAAAATCTTTACCCCAATGTGATACACAATGTGCTTCGTCTATCACTATTAAGTTAATAGACATTGCTTTGAGATAGGAGCGCACCAATTCCTGTTGCAGACGTTCAGGGGACAGGTATAAGAATTTATATTGCCCATAGAGAGCATTGTTTAGCAAGCGTTCCAACTCAGGGTAGGGGAGACCTCCCGATAACGATAGTGCACGTATTTCTCTATTTTTAAGCGCCTCTACTTGGTCTGTCATTAAGGCTACTAAGGGAGAAACAACTATACAGATGCCTTCTTTCATCATAGCAGGCACTTGAAAAGTAATAGATTTTCCTCCACCCGTAGGTAATAAGGCTAAGGTATCTTTTCCGGATAATACCGAGTTGATAACAGCTTCTTGAGAGTTGCGAAAACCGTCGTAACCCCAATACTTTTTGAGTATGTACAGAGGTTCATTCTCCATAAATACTACTGCTTATAACCTTTGTATGCTGGACGCACCAATTGAGGAAAATCAATAAATGGATTACGGTTGCCTTGTGCCTTTTCAATCACATTGTTACGCTGACGTTCAAGGTCAGAAACGGGATCTTCGTCATTCCATTTTAGGAGAACTTGAAGTCCTCCTAATACAATAACATCGTCTATTCTGTCGTGATATCGTAAGTTGATATACATAATCATTCGTGCAACATCTCCTTTCCATTCGTCTCCTGGATACCAAGCGCCTTTTGTACGACCAGCTTTCCCTTTACCATCGGTAAAAGGAATATTTCCTCTACTACCATTTAGTTTACTATCACAAGCTTTTAGATGATGTAAATCACCTTTAGCATCTCCCTTATACTTTGATTGTGGATAGATGTGTTCTGTATTGAATGTTTGGGGTTTATAAGTGTTACTTCCACTATTGTACTCTCTCCAGAAACGTTCTTCTCCTGTATAAACCAGTACAACATTTTGTGGATTTTTAAGGCTTGCATCGGCTTTATAAAGATATTTATGGCGCTCACCATAGCCTAATTGATTTTTATGCTTAGCGATAGTAAGAGCTGCCAAATCATCATACAAAGCTGTCCCCGTTTTAGTGAAATCAAACCCTTTATAGTAAGTTTTTAACTCCTCGGGTACTGTAATCTTTACAGGAGGAATGGGCTCCTCAGTAGTGGGAGTAGTGGTGGTAGGAGGGTTAGGAGCAGGAGGTACAGCAGGGAGAGGTTGTGCTTGGTCATCATTCTTGCAAGCTAACAAGAGCATTACGAATAATAAAACATAAATTCTTTTCATATGTATTTAATTTTTAGTTATTTGTTTACACGAAAAAGCTAACTTTAGCATTAGTAACGTTTTTCAATAGTACATTCTCATCTTGATGTATAATATCAGTACTGAAAACAGACTGTTGCATTATACTTCTTTATTTCTTATTTTCATTAAATGATAGTGCAAAGGTACGAAGTAATTATTAAATAAGCAAATATTGATTAATGGTTAATGGTTAATGATTAATGGTGAAATTAAGAAGGCTTATAGGATAAACGAACAACAGGCGAAGGGAGAGTGGGTCTACAGTGGCTCTACAGTGGCTCTACAGTGGCTCTACAGTGGTTCTACAGTGGCTCTACAGTGGCTCTACAGTGGCTCTACAGTGGCTCTACAGTGGCTCTACAGTGGCTCTACAGTGGCTCTACAGTGGCTCTACAGTGGGTCTACAGTGGGTCTACAGTGGCTCTACAACGAACAAAAGACGAACGATGAACGAAGGAACAACGAACCTAAATAGAAGGAAAGTTGAAGCTAAGGCAGAGATAAAAAGAAGGTTATTAGTGGATTTCAACTTTGCCAAAGATTTGAAACTTTGGCAAAGTTTATACAAATGACAGTACGAGCCACACGGGCACATAAAATTAGTAGATGAGTTAATTAGCAAATTAGCAAATGAGGGCGGGAGAATAAAATAATGTAGATATAGAGAGATTATAGGAAATACGAACAAATAACGGTGCGAGCCACACGGGTAGATAGAGGAAAGACGAAGAAAAATTAAGAATAAGAAGGGGACAAAGTGGAAATGAAAGAAAAAAAGAACGCATTTTGCAAATTTAATTCTTAATGGTATGTTGTTAATTGTTAATTAATCATTATCTTTGCCCCCAAAATAAGTACGTATATACGATTTGTTATAAAACAGACTCTTTAGATAAAATACATTTTTCATATATGAAATACAAACGAATTTTACTAAAACTCAGCGGGGAAGCCCTTATGGGAAGTCGCCAGTACGGCATTGACCCCGCACGTTTAAAAGAATACGCTGCCGAAATTAAGGAGGTAGTGAACCAAGGCGTGCAAGTGGCCATAGTAATTGGCGGGGGGAATATCTTCCGCGGGGTAGCTGGTGCCAGCAATGGTATGGATAGAGTGCAAGGCGACTATATGGGTATGCTGGCTACCGTTATCAACTCGCTTGCCCTACAAAGTGCCTTAGAAGACGAAGGACTTTTTAGTCGCTTGCAAACAGCTATCAAGATGGAAGCTATAGCTGAACCTTTTATTAAACGCCGTGCAGTACGCCACTTAGAAAAAGGACGCGTAGTGATTTTTGGAGCGGGAACGGGTAATCCTTACTTTACGACCGATTCGGCAGCGGTACTTCGTGCTATCGAAATCAATGCTGATGTAATCCTTAAAGGTACTCGTGTAGATGGTATCTACAATGCCGACCCTGAAAAAGACCCTAATGCGGTGAAGTTCGACCATATCTCTTTTAATGAGTGTATTGATAAAAACCTTAAAGTGATGGATATGACGGCTTTTACCCTTAGCCAAGAAAACCATTTGCCTATCATCGTATTCGATATGAACAAAAAAGGCAACCTCGCTAAAGTAGTAGCAGGCGAGAACGTAGGAACGACGGTCAATGATTAATGGTTAATGGTTATATTGCGATGCTTCTTTAACAATTGAAGGCTAACAACTAACAAATAATTAAAAACAATATACAATGAACGAAGAAATTAATATTATCTTAGAAACTACAAGCGAAGCGATGCAAGAGGCTTTGCAACACTTAGATAAGGCTTTAGCCAATATCCGCGCTGGCAAGGCGAGTCCGCAAATGGTAAGCAGTGTAATGGTGGACTATTACGGGGCGCAAACTCCTCTTAGTCAGGTAGCCAATGTATCAGCTCCCGACTCACGTACTATCTCTATTCAACCTTGGGAAAAGAAAATGATTCAGCCTATTGAGAAAGCTATCCAAATAGCTAACTTGGGCTTTAACCCAATGAACAATGGCGAAATGGTGATTATCACCGTACCACCACTTACCGAAGAACGCCGTAGAGAGCTCGTGAAACAAGCCAAAGGTGAAGGTGAAGACGCTAAAATAAGTGTGCGCAACGCTCGACAAGACGCTAATAAAGAGATTAAAAAGGTAGAAGCTTCGGACGATGTGAAGAAAGAAGCTGAAGAGCGTGTGCAAAAGCTCACCGACAAATACATCAAGAAAGTAGAAGAAGTATTAGCCGTAAAAGAAGCTGAGATCCTAAAAGTATGACAAACAACGAACAAGTAAAGGATTTAGTGAATCGCCTGGGTGCGTTAAGGAGGTATCTTTGACGTAGATGCCAAACGCATTGAAATAAGCAACGAAGAAGAAAAGACTTTTGCACCTGATTTTTGGGATAATGCCAAAGAAGCTGAGAAAGTGATGCGCGAGCTTCGCACTAAAAAGAAATGGGTGGAAGACTATGAGGAAGCCGAAAATCTTACCTCGGATATAGAAGTTCTACTTGACTTTTTTAAAGAAGGTGAAGCTACTGCGGAGGATGTAGACCAGCAATACGCCCAAGCCTTACACGCTATTGAAGCATTGGAGTTCCGCAATATGCTTTCGGACGAGGGCGATACGATGAGTGCGGTATTGCAAATTACGGCAGGTGCAGGTGGTACTGAAAGCTGTGACTGGGCATCGATGCTACTACGTATGTACACGATGTGGTGCAATAACCAAAAATATAAGGTGAAAACACTTAACTTCCAAGAAGGTGATGTGGCAGGAGTAAAAACGGTTACCATAGAGATTGAAGGCGAATACGCTTTTGGCTACCTAAAAGGTGAAAATGGCGTACACCGATTGGTACGCATCTCACCTTTTGATAGTAATGCTAAACGCCATACTTCTTTTGCCTCGGTATACGTGTACCCTTTAGTAGATGATACTATTGAAATAGACATTAATCCCGCTGATATTACCTTTGAGACGATGCGCTCCAGTGGTGCTGGCGGGCAGAATGTAAACAAAGTAGAGACAGCTGTGCGTTTGCGTCACCACCCTACGGGTATCATTATTGAGAATTCCGAAACCCGCAGTCAGTTGGATAATAAGAACAAGGCGTTGCAACTACTCAAATCGCAGTTGTATGAGATAGAGCTCAAAAAGCGTCAAGCCAAGCGTGATGAGATAGAGGCAGGAAAGATGAAGATAGAATGGGGCTCACAAATACGCAACTATGTAATGCACCCCTACAAACTTGTGAAAGATGTACGTACCAATTATGAATCTACTGATGTAGATAGCGTAATGAACGGTGAATTAGATGAGTTTCTCAAAGCCTACCTAATGCTTATGGGTACCAGCCGTACGGGCGATTTGTAATGGTTAATGATTAATTGGTTAGTGGTTAATACTTTTGGAATATGGGGGTAATGAATGATAATAAAATAGTAGTTTATCAAGTACTTACAAGGCTTTTTGGCAATACTAATACCACTAATAAACCTTGGGGGACGATAGAAGAGAACGGTGTAGGTAAGTTTGCTGACTTTACTACAAAAGCTCTTGAAGAACTCAAAGCATTAGGAGTAACACATATTTGGTTTACAGGGGTGTTACACCACGCCCTTACTACTGACTATACGGCTTATGGCATCAGTAACGACTTTCCCGCAGTGGTAAAAGGTCGTGCGGGTTCGCCTTATGCTATTAAGGATTACTACACTGTAAACCCCGACCTTGCCGATGATCCTACACAACGCTTGGAGGAATGGGAAGCTCTCATCGCCCGTACCCACCAATGCGGACTGAAAGTAATAATGGACATAGTGCCTAACCACGTGGCGCGTCGGTATGAGAGTATAGCCAAACCGGAAGGCACACGTGGTTTTGGCGAAGACGATGATACCACCGTACAATATGCGGTAAATAACAATTTCTATTACAATCCTAATGAAGCTTTTCAGTTGCCTGAGGGTATTTATGGCGAGTATCACGAGTTTCCTGCCAAATGGACGGGTAATGGCGCACGCGCTTCTAAACCCGACCGCAATGACTGGTATGAAACGGTAAAACTCAACTACGGGGTACGCCCTGACGGCACTAAGGATTTTGCTGAACTACCTGCAAGCTTTGAGAATGAAGATAGTGAAGCGCATTACCACTTTTGGGCTCATAAAACAGTGCCTGACACTTGGAGAAAATTTAAAGATATAGCCTTGTATTGGCTCGGGAAAGGAGTAGACGGCTTCCGTTATGATATGGCTGAAATGGTGCCGGTGGAGTTCTGGAGTTATCTCAATTCGGCTATCAAGCACCAAAATCCAAAGGCATTTTTATTGGCTGAAGTATACAATCCTAATGAATATCGTCCTTATCTGCATTTGGGCAAGATGGACTATCTATACGACAAGGTGCAACTGTACGACACTTTGCGCAATATTGTGACTCACGGACATAGCACCGATGCCATTGCCCCTATACAGCACAACCTTGCCGATATTGCACATCGTATGTTACACTTCTTGGAAAACCACGACGAACAGCGCATAGCTTCGCCTGAGTTTGCGGGATATGCTGAAAAAGCTAAACCCGCGATGACAGTCTCTACGTTTATTAGCGAGTCGCCAGTGATGCTGTATTTTGGTCAGGAAGTAGGGGAGAAAGCAACAGAAGTAGCAGGATTTGGTAGTCCGTCGCGCACGTCTATTTTTGATTATATAGGTGTTCCTGCACACCAGCGTTGGGTGAATAACAAACGCTTTGACGGTGGTCAGTTATCAGAGGCAGAACGTTCTTTACGCAATTTCTACCAGCGATTGCTCAACTTAAAAGTGAATGGGGCTTATATTGATTTGCACCAATACAATCGACAACATACTGATTATTACAACGATAGGGTGTATAGTTTTGCAAGAGGCAATGAGGAAGAACAGTGGGTGATTGTGAGCAACTTTAGTGAGCACGACTATTTTGGTTTTGACTTGCAGTTGCCAGATTACTTGTTGGGTAGTTGGTTCTTAAACGATGGTACTTATACGCTTACCGATGCTCTTTACAATGAAAAACACACTACCTTACAGATTGCAAATGGTAAAGGAAGATTGCGAGTAGATATAGCGCCTTTGGAGTCTTTAATATTCAAAATTAGCAAATTAGTAGATTCGTAGATTATGAACATTCATTTTATAGTAGCTCCCAGTACGCATTTGCGTCCGTTAATGGCTGAGCTACACAAAATACATCATATCACTACACTCCCCGAAGAGATGACGGCTACAATTGATTACGTGGTGGTAGACCCGCATCTTTCGCATACACACCCAGACTTATTACAAGCGCAACACTTAGGACTTAATATTCTATCGCCTATCTCTTTTCTATACGAATACTTTAAACACAAAACTCGTGTAGTGATTACAGGTAACAAAGGAAGAAAAGAAGTATTGGCAAGGGTGCTCCACACTATGGATTTTTGTAATCAACCAGTTAGCTACTACTTTGAAAGTCCTATCGAAGGGAAGCAAGTGCATTTTGCTGATACTGAATTTGTGCTTATAGAAGGTAATGAAGAGAGAGCTATGTTGCACCCCACAGTAGCTCTTATCAGCGATATGATAGAAGAAAATAAAGATATTTATAAACAATTTATAGAGGGGATAACCAAAGGAGGAATACTCATTTACAACGAAGAAGACCTGCTATTAAATGAGTTAGTAGGAAGCAATGAGAGTCCTATTCGCAAGATGGAGTATGGTATTCCAGCGTTTGAAACTCATAATGGTGAGACTTACCTCATTACCCCCGAAGGCGAATTACCCTTAGGTGAAACAAGTGCTGAACAATTGAGCTATATAGAAGCAGCCAAATGGGTATGCCAGAATATGGGCATAGATGAAGCCGATTTTTACGAGGCAATGGCAGGTATTTAATAAGATAATAATTAAAAATTTAGATATATGAAGTTTTATTTTTCACTCATAGTTTTAGCTTTAAGCTTTTTTACAGCTTGTAATTCGAGCAATCAAATAAGTAAAGATGAGGTATCTAACCTTATTGCTGATTATTTAGAAGAGAACCCTTTATTTGAGACAGGGAAATTTAATACCAACAAGCAGAAGTTAGACAGTACCAAAGACAAAGATTTGTTAATTACTATACAGGAATTAGCAGATGAGGGGCTTATTGATATTAATAATGAGAAAAGTAGGAAGAGATGGTTTTCAAAAGATAGTGTATATGTGATTTCTCCTACTCTTACTAAAGAAGCACTTCCTTACCTTGTGAAACAGAACAAGAACAGTGCTAATGTTAAAACAATCATTTATAAATTAAATGATAAAGGCATTACTATTGAGAAGAGCTCAGAAAAGGTGGTTATTTGTAATGTAGTATTAGATAAAGAGAAAACACCTTTTTATAATTTTGGTAAAGACCCGTATCCTAATACAACCTTTATCACTCAGAAGTTTAAGTTGAAATACAATGAGAAAAATGGCTGGAAGATTATAAAGAAATAAACTTATGAAGAACGTAACTATACTTGGTTTGGCACAAGCATTATTAAGCCTTATATCTGGGGTTTTAATATCCAAAATGTCGTTTATAGGGAAAATAGGCATAAGTACAATGTACCGTGAGTATACCATTTTCAAAACTTGGTGGAAAACGGCTCTTTTATTATTGGTAATACAGTTAGTACTTATTGCTGTATTACAACTGTTTAAAGCAAAAGTAAGCGTATCGTTTAGTAGATTATTAGCCTTTTTACTTATTGTTCTAGGAGGAATAGGAGCTTACTTTACTTATATTGATTTCACAACTACTTCACACAAAATGATGAGATTAAGCTTTCATTTAGGGTTTTATCTCTTTTGGGTAGGGTGGTTTATCACTTGCTTTTATTATTTGTTGTTCAAGAATAAGAAAAAAGAGGATAATATTCAGCAAGATTTCTTATTTGCCGATGCAGAAGCGGGAAAAGATGTTTCCTAAGACCTCATCATTGCTTACAGCTCCTGTGATAGTACCTAAATGATAGAGAGCTTCGCGGATATCGATAGCTAATAGGTCACCTGAAAGTTGTAATTGTAATCCTTGTTCTATTCTTTCAATACTTTGTAAGGTATTGTGTAGAGCTTCGTAGTGGCGGATATTAGTAATAATAGTTGCTTTACCTGTATTATTAAGACTTTGAGCATAGTGAGAGAGAAAATCTTTAAGGGCTAAAATATTATTTCCTTCTTTAGCTGATATTCTCAGTAGTGTATCGGTATAGTCTTTCAAGGATTGTAAAATCTCATTATCAAAAAGAGTTATATTACTTTCTGTAGATAAGTCAGTTTTGTTGTGTAATAGTACAAATTTAGTTCCTTCGCGGTAATTTTCTTTTACAAAAGAAATAATCTCTTGGGCAGAGCTATCTTTTACATCGAATAAGTAGAGCACAATAGAGGCTTTTTCTATCTTTTCTTTAGCTTTTTGTACACCTATAGCCTCGATTTGGTCTTGAGTATCGCGAATACCTGCGGTATCAATAAAACGAAAAGCGATACCTCCTATATGAAGTGTTTCTTCAATAGTATCGCGGGTAGTACCTGCAATATCCGATACAATAGCGCGTTCTTCGTTCAGAAGGGCATTTAATAAAGTAGATTTGCCTGCATTAGGCTTGCCTACAATAGCCACAGGAATACCATTTTTTAGTACATTACCTACTGAAAATGATTGTAAGAGAGATAAAACAGTGGTTTTAATAGTGCTCAAAAGCGCTTTAAACTGAGTTCTATCGGCGAACTCTACATCTTCTTCCGAAAAGTCTAATTCAAGTTCTATTAATGAGGTAAAGTTCAATAATTCTTGTCGTAATTCTTCTATCTCAGAAGTAAACCCACCTCGCATTTGCTGTAATGCTACCTGATGAGAAGCTTTACTATCGGAGGCAATCAAATCGGCAACGGCTTCGGCTTGATTGAGCGCTAATTTGCCATTGAGAAAAGCACGTTTGGTGAACTCCCCAGCATCGGCTAAACGAGCTCCTTTTGCCAAGCACAGCTTGATAACTTCTTCTACGATATAATTACTTCCGTGACACGAAAACTCAACTACGGGCTCACCTGTATAAGATTTAGTTCCTTTGAAAATAGTAGCCAAACACTCGTCGATTACTTGGTCTTTACTTTCGAGAGTTCCTAAATGAACTGTATGTGACGGAGCTTCAAGTAAAGATTTTCCAGTATAAGGTTTGAACACCGAGTCGGCTATGGCTATGGCTTCTTTTCCCGATAGGCGAATTACAGCAATGGCACCGACCCCTGAAGCAGTTGCCAAAGCTACAATCGTATCATTTATATATAAAGAATTATCTCTCTTCATTCTATGTTATTGAAAATTGGTGCAAATGTAGTGATTTTTTCATTACTATCAATTTACTAATTTTCAAAAACCTCAAAGCGATTATCTTCATAAAAGAAAATAATTCGTTTAATATGCTTATTAGTGAGTAATGGTAAGGCTTTTGGCTCTACTTGCTTTTCTTTTATTGCAACAGAAGGTGGAGCAGGAGTAGGGGCTTGCATTTCTATTTCGGGAATATCACTGAAAAGGTCAGGTTGTTGCGTTTTTTTAGCACTGGCAAGCTCTTTATCTTCCTTACGAGGGAAACTTCCTTTTCCTTGTGTAATCCAATACATATCTACTTCAGGAAATTTTTCGATGAGCTTTAGGATAAAATCCAAGCTCGGTTTGTTGCGTTCTGATAAGAGATGAGAAATCCCTGAGCGCTGAATCTCTAAGCTATCAGCAAAGGCTGCAGCATTTAAACCGTAATAATCCATCACTTGTTGTAAGCGAATGGCAAAATCTGATGTGTTTAACATTGTAACATTTGTTTATTTTCCTAAGAATGCACAAATGTAAATCAATATTTTGAGATATACAAATATAAACAAGGATATTTTTTGTCACATTAAAGTGTTTATTTATGATTGTAATGTAAATTATTAGTATATAGGATTATACAAAACTACTATAAGAATAATCTATAAGTGTAATCATTATGAAAATGGTATTTCAGAATAGAAGGGAAAGTCTTTTTATAAAACATAATAATCGTTAATTAGTATATTTAGCATTATTAACAATTTTACAATTGTAAAACACTAAGTAATACAAATGTAACGCTTAAATATAAGGAAACTTTTACTTTATTACAGGTTGTACTTTAATGAATATTTATTACTTTTGCTTTTAAATATTAATATACAGATGAAAAAACAGCTTTCTGGGCGTTATATCACTTATCCGATGATAGCCCCACTTTTAGATAAATACCCTTTTGAGGAGGTAATATCCTTAGGTACCTCAGTTAAAGGGACACCTATTGACCTGTACAGAGTAGGGAAAGGCAATAAAAAGATACTTATGTGGTCGCAAATGCACGGTAATGAATCAACTACTACCAAAGCGCTTTTTGATGTTTTAAACGAGCTTAAAACAGCTGATTTCTTATCGGAATTAAGTGTCTATTGCATTCCTATGCTTAATCCCGACGGTGCTGAGATGCTTACACGTGTAAATTACAACGGTATAGACCTTAACCGTGATGCCGATGAACTTACACAACCTGAGAGCAAGTGTTTACGGAAAGCTTATGAACTTGTACAGCCTAATTATTGTTTTAATCTGCACGACCAGCGCACTATTTTCAGTGTAGGACAGACAGCTTTGCCAGCTACAGTTTCTTTCTTAGCACCTGCTTATAATGAAGAGCGCAGTATTAATGAAGTACGCCAGAAGGCAATGGAAGTGATTGTAGTAATGAACAGCACTTTACAGCACTATATACCTAATCAGGTAGCGCGTTTTGACGATAGTTTTAATATCAATTGTACGGGAGATAAGTATACACAATTAGGTACTCCCACTATTCTTTTTGAAGCAGGGCACTTTTCTAATGATTACAATCGTGAACAAACGAGAGTATATATTGCTATGGCTATATTTAGAGCTCTACAATATATAGCCACTTGTAATGTTACAAATGTGAACTACAAAGATTACTTCAGTATACCTGAAAACGATAAGTGTTTTTACGATATTATTTTAAGAGACGACTCTCATTGTGGTAATGATGTAGGTATTCTTTATAAGGAAGTTTTGGAGAATGAACAAATATCGTTTGTGCCTTATATTGCTGAGATAGGTGATTTATCTAAAAAATACGGACATAAAGAAGATGTTTTATCAAAGTTTATAAGTTCAGCCATTGATAAAGATTATATTAAAAATCACTTGGATTTATCGGCATTGAAAATAGATTAATGGTTAATGGTTAATGGTGAATGGTTAATGGTTAATGATTAATGGTTAATTAGATGGGGCTTATAAGAAACTTATAGGATAGACGAACAATGAGTGGCTCTACAGTGGGTCTACAGTGGGTCTACAGTGGCTCTACAACGAACAAAAGACGAACGATGAACGAAGGAATAACGAACCTAAGTAGAAGGAAAGTTGAAGCTAAGGCAGAGATAAAAAGAAGGTTATGGGTAGATTTTAACTTAAAAAGTATGTTGCAATTTGGAATATACAAAAAAACATTGTTACTTTGCGCTTTTAAAAAAAAGAACTCGTAAACTTAATGTAGATGGCAAAGTATAGATTAGATGAAATGGATCTTAAGATATTGGATATTCTTATAGAAGATGCACGAAAACCCTATATAGATGTTGCTAAGGCACTTGATATATCGTCGGGAACAGTGAATGTACGGATAAGAAAAATGGAAGAATTGGGGATTATAAAAAGTTCTGCCATTTCAGTAGATTACGAGAGAATGGGGTATACTTTTATTGCTTATGTGGGTATCTTTTTGGAGCGCAATCATCAAGCTGATTATGTTTTGGAACGATTAGAGGCTATCCCGTTTGTAACAGAGGCACACATTACTTCAGGGAAATACAATCTGTTTTGTAAAATTAGGACAAAGGGGGTGAAACACGCTAAGGAAGTTATTTATATGATAGACGACATTCAAGGCGTGTCGCGCTCAGAGACAATGATATCAATGGAAGAGGCTTTTAACGATAAGAGTCGTTTGCTTCATAAGGCTTTCCGAGAATTGGATTTATATGATTTTTTAACTACTAAATAAGAACTTTTTAAAAGGGCTATCTGAATGAAAAATCGGGTAGCTCTTTTTGTTTATACAGAAAATTGAGTAATTTTGTTGCGCAAAAACTGAAATACTATGAATGAGAAAATACAAGCACTCATAAGCAATTACATTCGTTTCTTACAAGAAAAGCCTTCTAATCCTGATAAAGTGTACAAATGGCAGGCAATAGAACATTTTGAGCAGCATTGGGATATTAATGCCCCTGATTTTTACGAAATGTTTAAAGAGGCTTTTCGGAAAAAGGACAATTTAGTAGATTACCGTCCTTTTGGTATATTGGAAGCGTTAGGAGAAAACTACCCAACGAAATTAAAGGAATTGTTGGGTATTGTTTATGGGGCTGATGATTTCTATACCAAATTGGGAAAATGCAGGACTTTTACTGAAAATGTTATTGATGACTTAAAAGAAAAAAGCAATACAAATTTTAGTACAAAAATTGATGAGCGTACCCTTTCTTTTTTACTGACGCTGAAATTCCCTAATGAGCATACTTTTTATAAAAGGGATATTTATACTAAGTTATGTGAGTATTTAGGAGAAGTTTCTCGAAAAGAACGCAAATTCGAGCATTTTATTGAGTTACTTACCGAAATCACGACTTATTTTAACAATCCTGAGTTAAAACAACTCACGAGCAACTTTATTCCACAAGGTTTTGATGAACCTTTGCTATTGGCTCAGGATATTGTGTACCAGAATATGACAACTTCTTCAGAAAAAGCATTTAGAAACGTATTGGATAAGATTCCTAAGCATTGGGCATCTGTTTTCTTTTACAAATTAGGAAATATTATAGAGGATTTAGCATTAGAAGATACCGAAAATCAAGTGTTCAGTGTTAGATTAGATGAAAAATCACTTCGTTATCACATAGGGAAGAGGATTTGTTTAAGTGTAAGTCCCAAAGAATTTCTTTTTATTACAGGAAGGGAAGTAGATATCCCAAAACTGAGAAGGGAAGAGTTTGAAAGACCTAACAATGCTTTTCTTTATTATCAGGGAACCCCACAACATATTGAAACATATTACCCTGATATCAAAAATGCTGTCAAAGAAGAGATAGCACTTGATAAGGAAACCTATTCTAAAAGTTATGACAATAGTTATTTCAGAGAATATGTTTTTGAAAAGAAATACAAAGTAGAATTTGAAACCATAGAAAACAATATGACAAATCAAGCGATTAAGCCTACGATTATTGACCTACTACATTACAAACACCAAATCATCTTACAAGGTCCTCCAGGCACAGGTAAAACCCGAGAAGCCAAGCGTATTGCCAAACAACTATTAGGTTTGAATGACAATGATAGCTTAGAGGGGAATGAGCAGTTTAAACTCATTCAGTTTCACCCCAGTTACTCTTATGAAGATTTTGTAAGGGGTATTGTTGCCAAGCCTAATGAAGAGGGAGACGGGATTATCTATACAGCTGAAAATAAAGTGTTAGCTGAGTTTGGAGAGAAAGCTTTGAATAATTGGAATAAAACACAACAAAGTACTCAAACTCTAGAAGAGCAGGACATTTTTGAGGCTTTTATAGAACATATCAAAGAAGAATTAGCTCAAAGTGAAGACTACAAATACCCACTAACTGAAGCCGTTTATCTTTTTGATGCTGATGACAAACGATTTAAATACAAAGGCGATAATTGGGTTGCTCATTCCAAAGGGTTAAATATGAAATTTTCAGAGATAAAAAAGATTATAGAGTCTGGAGCTGAAGAAAGACAAGATATTATGAAAAATCCTAATCTTGAGGCTTTAACTCATACATCATCAACTTATTTCTTAAAAATAGTAGAAGAATACTATGAATTTAAACAAACATATAAACCTATTGTAACGGATATACCCCTTAAAAACTACGTTTTCATAATTGACGAAATCAACCGTGCGAACCTTTCAACAGTATTGGGGGAACTCATCTATGCCTTGGAATATCGCGGGGAATCCGTGGAGAGTATGTATGCCATCGATGATGACAATAGTTTTACGCTACCGCCTAACCTCTACATCATCGGTACAATGAATACGGCTGACCGCTCGGTAGGGCATATAGATTATGCCATTCGTCGGCGCTTTGCCTTTGTGAATGTGTTACCTAAGGAGTTAGAAGGGAATTTTGATAAAAACTTGTTTAAAGCAGTAAGTAAGCTCTTTATTGAGAACTATGATGAATATATTAACAATACAGATACTGAATTAAAACGTGCCAAAACCTTATCACCTGAATTTAAACCAGAAGATGTGTGGCTGTTCCATTAATCATTAACAATTAATCATTTATCATTAAAAAATATGTCACAATTCTACAATAGTATCGCTGAGAAATACGATGCTATCTTTCCACTATCGCCCGCACATAAACTCTTTTTCGCTGCCGAAGTGCACGGCAAGACAGTTCTTGATGTAGGAGCGGGTACGGGCAACCTTACCGCCTATCTGCGCGCACAGGGCTATGATGTTACGGCTATCGACCTCAGTAAAGCACTTATTGCTCAGGCTACTGTCAAGGGTATTGAAGTGCAAGAGCTTAATATGCTTGCTATCGATACTTTACCTATGTTCGATACCATTATAAACATAGGGAACACGCTTCCACATTTGGATAATAAAGACGAAGTGCAGACTTTTCTTAAAAAGGCTTATAACCAACTCGACCAAGGAGGCAAACTTATCTTGCAAATGGTAAACTTTGAGAAGTATTTTGCCCAGAAAGAAGGTAATTTTCTCGGTAACCTGCCTTTAATAGAGAACGAAAAAGTAAAGTTTGAGCGTTCTTATCACTTAAATAGCGATAACAAGGTAATATTTAGGACAGTTTTGGACGAAACTATCGCTAATGAAGAGCTTTTACAGCCTATTTTTTCCGAAGAACTCACCCAATGGCTCTCTCAAATAGGTTTTAAAGACCTTAAACTATACGGTAACTTCAAAAAAGAGCCTTTTAATCCTGAAACTTCAATGGCGCTTATTGTAATAGCTCAGAAATAACTTCTCTATACAATTGCTATTATTTTCATATCTCACAAATATTCCGTACTTTTGCACTTTAAAACAATACATTATGGCACGATTAGGAATATTATGTGCTTTAAACAAGTAACTCAACGTTATATTTATAGTAGATATTTAATTTAAACATTTATCATTAAACATTTATCATTAAACATTAATCATTAACAATGTTATCAGTATCCAATTTATCAGTACAATTCGGCAAGCGCGTCCTCTTCGATGAGGTCAATGTAACCTTTACTCAAGGCAACTGCTATGGCATCATCGGTGCCAATGGAGCAGGCAAATCTACCTTCCTTAAAATCCTTTCAGGCAAGCAAGAACCTACTTCGGGTCGTGTGATCCTCGAACCAGGCAAGCGTATGTCAGTACTCGAACAAGACCACTACGCTTACGACAACTACACTGTGCTCGACACCGTGATTATGGGCAACAAAGTCCTCTCCAAAGTCAAAAAAGAGATGGACGATCTCTATGCCGACTATTCCGATGAGCACGCCGAGCGTATAGGTGAGCTACAAATACAGTTCGATGAGATGAATGGCTGGAATGCCGAGAGTGATGCTGCTGCTTTGCTCTCTAACTTGGGTATTGTTGAGGATATGCACTACACTATGATGTCCGAAATGGATGGCAAACTCAAAGTGCGTGTACTTTTGGCGCAAGCCCTCTTTGGCAACCCCGATGTACTCATAATGGACGAGCCTACCAACGACCTTGACTTTGAGACTATTGGTTGGCTGGAGAACTTTTTGGCAAACTATGACAATACGGTGATTGTCGTTTCCCACGACCGCCACTTCCTCGATGCCGTTTGTACTCATATCTCGGATATTGACTTCGGAAAAATCAATCATTATTCGGGTAACTATACTTTCTGGTACGAAAGTAGTCAGCTAGCTGCCCGTCAGCGTGCACAACAGAACAAAAAGGCGGAAGAGAAAGCCAAAGAATTGCAGGAATTTATTGCGCGCTTTAGTGCCAACGTGGCAAAATCAAAGCAGGCAACCTCTCGTAAGAAGATGTTGGAGAAACTCAATATCGAGGAAATCAAACCGTCCTCTCGTCGTTACCCTGCCATCATTTTCGACCGCGACCGTGAGGCGGGCGACCAAATCCTACACGTGGAAAACCTCGCTGCGTCTATCGACGGACAGGTATTGTTCCAAAATGTAGACATTAACCTTGCCAAAGACGACAAAGTAGCCGTGATTTCTAAGGATTCGCGTGCCACCACTGCCTTTTATGAGATTCTCAACGGCAACCTTAAGCCCGATGCGGGTACTTTTGCGTGGGGAATTACCACTTCTCAGTCTTACCTGCCCGTGGATAACTCCGATTTCTTCACTCAAGACCTTTCTTTGGTGGATTGGTTGCGCCAATGGGCAAAAACAGAGGAAGAGCGCGAGGAAGTATACGTGCGCGGGTTCTTGGGCAAGATGCTTTTCAGTGGCGAGGAAGCCCTCAAAAACTGCAAAGTGCTCTCAGGAGGCGAGAAAGTGCGCTGTATGCTCAGCCGTATGATGATGTTGCGCGCCAATGTGCTAATGCTCAACGAACCTACCAACCACTTGGATTTGGAGAGCATCACCGCCTTCAACAACTCGCTGAAAAACTTCAAAGGCACCGTGCTTTTCACCACCCACGACCACGAATTTTCACAAACCGTCGCCAATCGTATCATCGAGCTTACCCCTAGTGGCATTATCGACCGCTATATGACCTTTGATGAGTATATGGACGACAAGAATATTCAGGAATTGAGGGAAAAAATGTATAAACAATCATAATGACAAAAAAAACACTACATACAATAATTAATGGTGATAGCCGTAAAATGACAGAGGTACCCGACCAAAGCGTGCACCTTGTTATTACTTCACCTCCGTATTGGCAACTGAAAGACTATGGTACTGATGAACAAATAGGCTTCAATGATACCTATGAGGATTATATAAATCATCTGAATTTGGTATGGAAAGAGTGTTATCGTGTGCTTCATAATGGTTGTCGTCTCTGTATCAATATAGGAGACCAGTTTGCTCGCTCGGTATATTACGGTCGTTATAAAGTAATTCCTATACATTCGGAGATTATCCGCTTTTGTGAGGCGGTAGGTTTTGACTTTATGGGGCAGATTATTTGGCAGAAAGCTACGACTATGAATACTACAGGGGGAGGGGCTGTAATGGGTAGTTTCCCTCATCCTCGTAATGGAATTGTAAAGCTTGACTTTGAGTATATTTTGCTCTTCAAAAAGCAAGGTAATGCCCCCAAGCCAACCCCCGAACAGAAAGCCCAATCAGCAATGACCAATGAGGAATGGAACACCTACTTCAACGGACATTGGTATTTTAACGGAGCTAAACAAGACAAGCATTTGGCAATGTTCCCCGAGGAATTACCTAAGCGCCTTATTAAGATGTTTTCTTTCCCTCAAGAGACCGTGTTAGACCCTTTTATGGGTAGTGGTACTACGGCTACAGTCGCCAATACATTGGGTAGAAACTCCATAGGTTATGAAATCAATCCCGATTTTATACCACTTATCCAAGAACGTATCAAAGGAGATTTGTACAGTGCTCCCATTATAAAACTTGTCAAACAAGAAGGGGCTATCAACTTTAAAGAAGAAATGCAACAATTGCCCTATCAGTTTGTTGATACTCATAAGATAGATAAAAAGATAGATGTAAAGCAATTGCAATTCGGTTCAAAGATAGATGCTGAGAGTCCATCCGAGCGGCAAGAACTCTTTACAGTTACTAAGGTTGTTTCACCCGAATTATTACAACTCAGTAATGGTTTGTTTATTCGTCTTATAGGTATCAAAGAAAAGGAGGAAAGTAAAGAAGAAGCCATTGCCTTTTTGCAAACTAAGTGCAAAGGGAAAAAGGTATTTCTAAAATATGACCAACAGAAATATGATGCTAACAATCACTTGTTGGTATATTTGTATTTAGAAAATAAAACTTTTATCAATGCTCACCTATTAAAACAAAAATTAGCCTTTGTAGAGAAAAATATGGAGTATAAAAATAAACAAAAATTTCTAAATTTGTAAGTTATGACGAAAGAAAATACAAAAAAATATTCGTTGGAGTTTGGCAAAAAGGAAAAAGTATTGAACTATGCTTGTCAGACATACCAATTATCACGTCCTAATAAGGTAGGAGCGGTAATGGCACTTATCAGAGAGTGCCAACCACAGACTTTTGAACAGTGGGAGACATGGTATTTTGAAAATGCAGTTACCGAAGGAAAGAATTCTTTTAGAGTTACTAAAGAAAGTCTGACAGAACTTGGCGAAAGATTGTATGCAAAAATTACAGAAGTAGTAATCCCTGAATGGATAGAGGCATTTGAAAATCTAACCGAGGAAGATTGTGTAGCTTATATTTATAATCTTACAATTAACCGTACTTATGATGGTTATCTTCGAGAAAAATCTGTAGTAAATGACGGATTGGCAAAGCAATTTCCAAATCTCACTTTCGAAGAGAGTACTCCTGAGTTAGATCACGCAGGAGATATTGACTATATTGCTAAAGTAGGAGAAAAAGCTATAGGGATACAGATAAAACCTATTACTGCCAAAGCTAATTTTGGTTCTTATTCTCTTACAGAACGAATGAAAGCTAGTTTCGATAACTTTCAAGAACTATTTGGGGGCAAAGTATTTGTCGTTTTTAGTTTAGATGGCGAGATTGCTAACAAAGAAGTGATTGGAGAGATACAAAAAGAGATTGAAAGACTTAAGAGGTAAAATAATAATTATATAAAAAGATTCTAATATGAGAAAAATGTTTACATTAAGAGGAGCAAGTTCCTGTGGAAAGTCTTCTAAAATTAAGGCAATAGCAGAATGGATTAGAGATAATTATAATTTAGAAGTTTCAGGAATCAATTTTGATGATTCGGATATTTTAGGAGTCTTACAAGTAGGAAAACTCAAAATAGGTTTCGTTAGCGCAGGTGATAGTGAAGAATGTGTTAAGGGAGCTGATGAAATTCTACAACAATATCCTGATATTGATATAATTATAAATTGTTGTAGAACTAAAGAAAAGAGCTATAAATATATTAATTCTACATATAACTATGCTAATGGTTGGATAGGTAAATACATTGATGTTGAGAGATATGAAGCTAATGAAAAAATAAAACAACAACAAAGAGATAATAAAATTATAGAAGAAATAAAGAGTTGGTTGTTTGGAATAGAAAAACTATAATACTTTTCAATAATAATTATAACTAAATTTAGGTACAGGCAACCTAATATTGTGTTCAGGCAATACAAAATAAAGTGTAGGCAGTACAATATGAAGCTCAGGCAACTCAATATTAAGTATGAGCAATGCAAAATAAAGCATCGGCAGTACAAAATTAGGTAATAACACATCAAAATAATTAAAAAAAAAGTAAAGTTATGAACAGATTTCACATCTCATTTGAAAAATTCAAGAATTATTCCTTCATTTTTGAGAATATTTCCAAAAATGATGTCCTAAAAAAGGAATTAGCTGAGTACGGCTATGGCGATAAGGAAATCGCACAAGGCAAAGCCCTATACGATACCGCCGCCCAGATGTACGAAACCAACAAGCGCGAGACCTCCGAGGAAGCTCTCGCCTATAACGAATTCTCTAAAAAGCTCGAAGCCTTCAAAAACGTTTATGCTACCGACCGCAAGAAGGCTAAAATCATCTACAAAGAGGAGCCTAAAATCCTTATTGCCCTTCATATCAAGGGAGTGGCGCCTTTGCGTACCAATAAGCTCCTTGAAGACATCGAGGCGTTCTACAAAGAACTCAAAGCCAAACCCGATTTGCTCACTCCGCTCAATAAACTCAAAATCACCGCTGAGCATATCGAAACCCAGCTCACCGCCCTCGCCGATGTAAAGCAAGCCGAAGCCACTTACGTCCTCGAAAGAGGTGAAAGTCAGCAGACTACTAAGGACAAAGACACCGCTTTTGCCGCCTTCGAGAAGTGGGTACGTGAGTTTTATGCCATCGCTAAAATCGCTTTGGAAGACAAACCCCAACTTTTAGAGAGTATCGGCAAGTTTGTAAGAAGTTAAAGAGAATTTATTAAAAACGAATTAAATACAAAGAAAATGAAAATCATAGGAATTAGTGTGCGCACTACCAATCAGAACGGACAAGCGATGCAAGACATAGGAAACCTTTGGCAACGCTTTTTTAGCGAGCAAATTTTGGCAAAAATACCCAATAAGGCAAGCGATGCTATTTACAGCATCTACACCGATTACCAAAAGGACTATAACGAGCCTTACACTTGTATGATAGGAGTAGAAGTTACCACGCTCAGCACGATTCCCGACGGTTTAGAGGGTAGGGAATTCCCTAAACAAACCTTTCAAAAGTTTGTAGCCAAAGGCGCAATGCCTCAAGCAGTAGGGGCGATGTGGCAACATATCTGGGACAACGACGCCACGCTTAATCGCACTTATATATATGACTATGAGCGCTACACCGAGAAGTCTCAGCAAGGTGATGCCTCCGAAGTAGATATTTTTATAGGCGTAAAAGATAACAAATAGCGAACTTAAAAATAGAGGATTGCCAACAAACCTCTTAACTAAAATGATGTTACCAGAAGAAGAAAACTACGCGGTTACCAAATTCGAATTGATGCTCAAAGAGAATAACATTCTCTTTTTCGACGTTGATGAATTTGAAGAAATCGTAGAATATTACTTAGAATACGGACGCATTAGCAAAGCGAAACGTGCCTTGGAAATCGGTTTGTCACAACATCCCGATGCTTCATCACTTAAATTGCTAAATGCAGAACAATTGGTGTTTGAAGACCGCTTAGAAGAGGCTTCGGAACTCCTCAATGAACTGTTGCTCATAGAACCTATGAATGCTGAAGTGCACGTGCAACAGGCTAATCTGTACTCTAAAATGAATAAACATCATCGCGCTATTGAGTTGCTACAATACGCCATCACACTTACCGATGACGTTTCGAATATCTATGCCCTAATGGCAATGGAATACCTCTATACGGAGGATTATACTAATGCCAAAAAGTATTTTACCAAATGTTTGAAAGAAGACCCTCAGGATTATACCGCGCTCCAACAGTTGGTGTTCTGCTATGAGGTGTTGGGAGAAGTGCAAGAGGCAATCGACTTTCTAAACACTTACTTAGACCAAAATCCTTATTGTGAAGTTGCTTGGTATTACCTCGGTAAGCTGTATTTATCCATTACCGACCACAAAAATGCCTTGCGTTGCTTTGATTTTGCTATCATCAGCGACGATACTTTCACGGGGGCTTATTTCGAGAAAGCTCGTGTGCTCGAAATGATGGAAGATTACCAAAAAGCTATTGAAAACTATAAGATTACTCTTACCTTAGACGACCCTTCGGCTTTAGCCTATCTGCACATTGGGCGTTGTTATGAGAAAATGCGTAATGATGCCAAGGCAGAAGAGTATTATTTCAGGGCTACTCACGAAGACCCTCAACTCGACAAGGCTTGGATTACCTTAGCTGACTTCCATTACTTGCGTCACAATCACGCTAAGGCTCTAAAATACATTAAAAAGGTACTTACTTTTGAATCTAATGAGCCTTATTATTGGCGCCGTTATGCCGAGCTGAATTATTATCACTTTCAGAACCTAAAAGAAGCAGAATACGGCTATCGGAAAGCGGTACAAAACGGCGATTATTCTTATACTACCCTCATCGAATGGATTGACCTACTATTGCTCTCTCAAAAATACCGAGAAGCCTTATCTATCATTGCCGATATAGTACAAATCTACCCGCACGAACTGGAGAATTACTATCGTATTGCTTTGGCTTATTACGGATTAGACGATTTAGAGGAGGCTACTCATTATTACCACTTAGGCTTACAACACGCACCTGAATGGCAGTCGTTTTTTGAACACAAATTCAACTTTAAAATACAATAGTTTATGGGGATAGTGCTCCGTCAATCGTTTAAGAATATGATGGCTACCTATTTAGGGTTTGCCATAGGGGCACTGAACACCCTTTTCTTGTTTACTTACTTCCTCTCCAAAGCTCAGTACGGATTAGTGAGTTATGTTACTTCCACTGCCACCATTCTGTCCCCTCTTATCGCCTTTGGGGTGAATAATACCTTGGTGCGTTATTATACCGCTTATCGAGATAAGAAAGAGCAAGCGCAATTCAACCTGATGCTTTGCTTTTTGCCTTTGCTCATCATTGTGCCTGCCACCTTTGTCGGGGTAATTGGGTACGAACAGATTGCACAATGGCTTTCGGCTAAAAACGAAGAAGTGCGCGATTACGTTTTTCTCATCTTCCTCACTTCCATAGCGATGGCTTACTTTGAAATTGCTTATGCGTGGACGCGTGTACAGCTAAAAACCGTCTTTGGCAATTTTCTTAAAGAGGTATTCCATAGGGTAGGAGTGATGCTCCTACTATTAGCCATTTATTTGCAGCTCATCGACTTTCGTCAACTGATATGGGGCGTATTTTGGGTGTATGCCTTGCGTATGCTCTTGATGTTCATTTTTGCTTTCTATGTACGCCGACCGGAATTTGCTTGGGGATTGCCTAAGAACAAGAAAGAAGTTTTTTTGTATAGCCTTTTTGTGATTTTATCAGGCTCGGTAGCTTCCGTATTGATGGATATTGATAAGTTTATGCTGAACCAATACTTGCCTATCGGTGAGATTGCCGTTTACAATGTAGCCATTTTTACAGCTACGGTGATTGCCATTCCGTATAGGAGTATGTACCAGATTGTGAGTCCACTGACGGCACAATTTATGAATCAAAGCAAGCCAAAAGAGCTATCCGACCTGTATAAGCGCAGTACCGTGAATACTTATTTTGTGAGTATGGTGATTTGTGTGCTTATCATCGTCAACGCCCAGCAGTGTTATGCCCTCTTGCCCGATAAGGAATACAGCACAGGACTTACGGTGCTTGTCATCATATCGATAGTAAAGCTATCGGACGCCTTAGTGGGCTTCAACAACGCGGTATTGCTCAATTCACCTTACTATCGTACCGTGCTGTTTTTGGGTGTTTTTTTGGTCATAGGCACTGTTTTAATGAATATGTGGCTCATACCGCTTTACGGCATCAATGGTGCGGGATTAGCAACCCTAATCGCTTTTAGTTCGTATAACCTACTCAAGTCGGTTTTTGTGTATCGCAAATACAACTTACAGCCTTTTTATAAAGAAACGTTACAGACCACCTTCTTTGGTAGCGTAGTCATAGGAGGTTTCTTCTTTTGGGATTTTCCGTTTCACCCTCTTGTAAATATCAGCTTAAAATCATTACTCGTAGGGGGAGTCAGTGTATTTTTTCTTCTTAAATTGGGAATTTCGGAGGAGTTAATAAAGCTTATTCGCCGATTTAGTAATTAGTAAATTAGTCTTTGTATTCGCTTTTCGTATAGAGTAGACCCACTGTAGACCCACTGTAGACCCACTGTAGACCCACTGTAGACCCACTGTAGACCCACTGTAGACCCACTGTAGACCCACTGTAGACCCACTGTAGAGCCACTGTAGAGCCACTGTAGAGTCACTGTAGAGCCACTGTAGAGCCACTATAGGTTCGTTCTTCCTTCACTTATTATTCGATGAAACTTTATACTAAGTATGTTTGTATAATTGTTATGAATTTGTTCATCATAAAAGATATCCCAAAATATCTTTGTATATGATACTTTTTTTCTGTATCTTTGTCATTGGATTTTAGTAACCATAAAATGTACTAAAAAAATAAATGTAATATGCATCCACGTATAAAAAACATTCTTGAAAATTACACTTATCCTATTATCAAATCTATTACTTACCCTAATGGTGATATGCTTGTTTTGGAGGGACAATGGATTAAAGAGAAGTATCATCTAAGAATTTTGTGCAAATCTACCTTAGATAGTTATTTTTCTTATAACGAAGAGGATTATGTCTCTAATCTCTATCCGAAAATTATGGTAGAGAATGCCCAATATAAAATTTATGGAGGTGAATGTAGTTGGGAAGGAGATGGTTTTATTTACATTATCAATAAAGAAAAAGGGAAACTTTTATGGTTTTTGTTTTTGGATAATAGCGAGTATTTTAAGGAAGCCTATTTTGAGGATACAAACCATATAATCGCTCGTTCTGAACTTGGCTTACAACTAAGAATTCCTATTAATGAACCTGAAAAACTAAGTGTAATAAAATGACTTTAGAAGAGATAAAAGCAATTGTCTATTACATTCAAGGCTTACAAGCCCTTTGGAAAGAAGGCTATAATGCTAAAAAAGTAGGGGATTATACTTCCAATTTTATATGCAAAGACTTCAGAGACTATAATACCACAAATGAGCTGTGGGAGGTTATCAATGAGTTACGGCTTATGGGAGAAGGAGAAGAATGGGAAAAAACTAAAGAAGAAGTAGAAGCTCTCATTCAAGAGAAATTAGGAATTAGTATTTGCGAACCTATCAGTATACTTTCTTACACAACTAACTTGTTTATAAAGCAACTTACCAACGATTTCTTAACCGATTCACTAGTTTTATCATTTATTGAACAGATAAAAGAGCTTATTACTTATCAAGAATATACTTTGGCATTGGAAAACTTACTGAAAAGCCTTTTGGAAAAATGTATTTTTATTCCAAGAGATACTTTAGCTATTTTGGATAACATAGAAGATACTCAAATTCAGCGATTACAACAAGCATTATGGGGAGTGTAAAACGAAAATTTTTCTAATTATTTTTGATGTTTTTTGTAAAATGCATAAATTATCTATATCTTTGCAGAAAACCATATTATTATGAACAAAAAAAGAAATATTAAGCAAAAAATTAACTTATTCATAGGTTCTATTGGAGCCTTTATAGGAGTAATGGTATTTATAGCCTATATTCCTCAAATTATAGCAAACTTAGAGGGGCATAAAGCGCAACCTTGGCAACCATTGTTTGCAGCAGGGTCTTGTCTTATCTGGGTGGTGTATGGCTGGACAAAAGAACCTAAGCCAGATTATATTCTCATTATTCCCAATTTTGTAGGAGTGGTTTTAGGATTTTTAACTTTTATTACTTCTCTTTAAATACATTGAGTTATAGGATATATTTCAATTAAAACAAAGAAAGTAAAATATAAATAAATCCATCAATAAAAAACTATCGTTTTTCTTTGGTGGATTATTCTTTTTTTATACCTTTGTCATTCGTTTGTTAAATAGCAAATAACTTTTTAAACTTACCAAAATATTATGTCTAAAGAATTAGAAAATGTAATGACCAATCACTTTGAAAAAAAACACCTTATCGCTTTGATATGTATAGTGATTGTAACCGCTGTAGTGTGGAATTTACCTACTGAGGTGTTTCATATTAGCGGACTAACGGTGGTACATCAGCGAATTATCGCTATTTTTGTGTTTGCCACTCTTATGTGGATTAGTGAGGCTATCCCTTCGTGGGCTACTTCGCTGGGTATCATCACCCTAATGTGTTTAACGGTTTCTAACCACAGTCTGTTCTTCTTTAAAGGAGAAGAGAACGAGATTTTCGGAAAACTACTCAGCAGTAAAGAGATTATGGCTACCTTTGCCAACCCTGTAATTATACTCTTTTTAGGTGGTTTTTTCTTGGCTATTGCCGCCACCAAATCGGGGTTAGACGTCTTGCTTGCCAAGAATTTGATACGTCCGTTTGGGAATAAAAGCGAGAATGTGTTATTGGGTTTCCTGCTCATTACGGGTATTTTCTCAATGTTTGTGAGCAATACTGCTACGGCAGCTATGATGCTCACTTTCCTTACACCTGTTTTTGCAGCATTGCCTGCAAGTGGCAAAGGACGTACCGCACTCACGATGAGTATCCCGATTGCTGCTAACTTGGGCGGTATGGCTACCCCTATTGGTACACCCCCTAACGCTATTGCTCTACAAGCTCTTAATGACCCAAAAGGACTGAATATGGGCGTTGATTTTGGCGAATGGATGTCGTTTATGTTCCCATTGGTACTTTTGTTACTCTTCATCTCGTGGCGACTTATATTAAAATTCTTCCCTTTTACTCAAAAAACAATTAACTTACATATTCTAGGAAAAGTACACCAAGGTTGGCGTATGTGGGTAGTAAGTGGCACTTTTATCGTTACCATTCTTTTATGGCTACTCCCCAGTGAACTAACGGGTATTGATGCCAATACCGTTGCCTTAGTGCCTATGGGTATTTTTGCAGCAACAGGCGTGATTACCGCCAAAGACCTACAGTCCATCAATTGGAGTGTTATTTGGATGGTAGCAGGAGGTTTCGCTTTAGGTTTAGGTATCAATGAATCGGGCTTAGCCGAACTTGCTATTGATACTATTCCATTTGGGTCGTGGTCGCCTATAATAGTATTGATTGCCTCAGGACTTATTTGTTATCTTCTCAGCAACTTTATTTCCAATACTGCTGCGGCAGCCTTGTTAATTCCTATTTTGGTAACTATTTGTCAAGGAATGGGAGAAAACCTAAGCGCAATAGGAGGTACCTCTACAGTGCTTATTGGGATAGCTTTGGCAGCATCATCAGCGATGTGTTTGCCTATTTCTACCCCTCCAAATGCCATTGCGTACTCTACAGGCTTAGTAAAACAAAACGATATGCTGAAAGTGGGGCTTATCGTAGGGCTTATCAGTATGGTGATAGGGTACCTTGTTTTATTTATTGTAGGAGAAACACATCTCTTAGGCTAATATGAAGAACATTATCATAACAGGTACCAGCAGAGGTATAGGCTTTGCGCTAGTACAACAGTTGGCTGCGGAAGGGCATAACATTTTAGCCCTTTCGCGGCATACTGCTACTATAGAGGCACTGCAATTGCCTAATGTGCATTGTTTCCCTTTTGATATTACAAAAACAGAAGACATACAAACGGTAGTCACTTATTTGCAACAATGGCAGTGCGTGGATATACTCATTCATAACGCAGGAAAACTCATCAATAAACCCTTTGAACAACTTACTGAAACTGACTTTTTAGAAGTGTATAAGGTAAATGTATTCGGAGTGGCACAACTCACTCAGAAAGTATTGCCTTTTATGAGGAATGGCTCGCACGTGGTAAGTATCAGCAGTATGGGAGGGGTACAAGGGAGTTTGAAGTTTGGCGGTTTGGCAGCGTATAGTTCCTCCAAAGGTGCTCTTATTACCCTATCGGAACTTTTAGCCGAAGAATACAAAGAGCGCGGTATCATCTTCAACACCTTAGCCTTAGGTGCGGTACAGACCGAGATGCTCACTGAAGCCTTCCCTGATTATAAAGCTAATATCACCCCACAGCAAATGGCACGCTACATTGCCGATTTTGCCCTTAATGGTAGTAAGGTATTCAATGGAAAAGTATTACAAGTAGCCAATACAACTCCATAAAACAATTAAAAACTAACGACTAATAACTAAAATATGTACATCATTATTTTAACGTATCAAAAAGACCTTTCAGAGGTTGAAAAACATTTAGAAGCACATCGCGCTTATTTAGATAAGCATTATGCTTCAGGACATTTTGTCGCTTCAGGAGCACAAGTACCTCGTGTAGGTGGGGTAATTTTGTGCAAGGGCGGTAGTAGGGGAGAGGTAGAAGCTATCATTGCCCAAGACCCTTTTTATCAGCACCAAATAGCAACCTACCAGGTCATTGAGTTTACTCCTACCAAATTCTCTGAGGAGTTCGGTAAGGTACTCTCTTAAAACCACAATTAACAAGTGAAAATTATTTTTCTAACAGCCCTTACTTTCTCAATCTTAATACTCCTGCTTTATTACCTAATTCAGCAGTCTAAAAAGCCTTCGGGTTTTGTAGGTGTAATAATGATGAGACTTTTTAATCGTGTTTATATACCAATGGTACAATGGGCATTAGGACTTTATAAACCGTCAGAATCTCCACGAAAAATATTAGATATAGGAGTAGGAAATGGCAAATCAACTGTCCTGCTCACTGAATATTTTCCTCATAGTGAAGTTTGGGGAATTGAAATATCCGAAATTGCTATTAAGGAAGCAAAGAAGCTTCATACAAGGGCTATCTTTCAGTTAAAGAACATTCGGCATACCTCATTTGGTGATAAAACTTTTGATTTGATAACTGCTTTTCAAACACATTTCCATTGGCAAGACCTCAAAGAGGCTTTTTTGGAAGTCAAACGTATACTTTCAGACAAAGGCATTTTTCTCATTGCTTGTGAATATGCAAAGATTAGTTATTACCTTCCTAAGCTAAAAAGAACAGAAGATTTTAGTCAATTTTTAAACTCAGTAGGACTATCCTTAATACAAGAAGAAAGAATGCAAGGTTGGGTGTTTTATAAGTTAATAACTACTGAATATAAGTAACTTATGATAAAAATGTAAACCTTTTATTTAATTTATATTCTATAAAGTATCTATTTACTATGTATATAAATGTGAAAATAATCTAATAATCAGTATATTAACCACCAATTTAAACAAAAGTAACAAGCATTTATTACGCTTACTAATGCTTTCGTTTTTGTTATGATACTTACACTTTAGCTTTAAAATGTTTTAATAAAATATTAATAACCAATATTTTAATATAATAATTATATATGAGTAAAAATATAGTCTCTACTACCAGGAGGAAACGCAAGGCAAATCGCTCCAAAAAGGTAGGTTTGCCTGCCGGTAGTCTGGTGTATTTCGGTAATAAAGAGAAGCCTCTCAATATAGAAGTCTTTGCCTATAACGAGCATTCTTGTGAGGTAAAGAAAGTTTCTTCGGCTGAGGAAGCCCTTAAATTTATAATCGATAGCCGTATCACCTGGGTGAATGTAAATGGCTTAAACAATATTGAGGAAGTAAAAAAGTTAGGTGCTTATACTCATTTAGATAACCTATTTTTGGAAGACGTACTCGATACCGAACACCGTCCGAAAGTAGAAATCCTCGATGAACATATTCTTGTGATCATTAAAATGCTGTACTACGGCAAAGATAAGCAACTCATTTCAGAGCACTTAGCATTATTATTGGGTAAAAACTACCTCATCACTTTTCAAGAAAGTGAAGACGAAGACGTGTTTGACCCCGTACGCAAACGTTTGCAAAACGCCGATAGCAGTCTGCGCAAACGCCCCGCTGACTATTTGCTATTCGGACTCTTAGATGCTATTGTAGACAACTATTTTGTGATTTTGGATAAAGTAAGCGATAAGATTGAAACCATTGAAGATGATATTATTATTCACCCTCGTGAAGATATGATTTCCGAAATCCAGTTGTTGAGAAAGAGTGCTATCTTTTTGCAGAAATCAATTACGCCCTCGCGTGAGGTAGTAAACAAGATAGAGAAAACCCCTCATCATCTTATCGACACCGATACCAAGCATTATTTCCGTGACCTCCACGACCACACGGTGCAAATTGTGGAAACACTCAGCACTTACCGCGATATCCTTTGGGGGCTTACTGATACCTATATGGGGGCAATGAGTAACAAGATGAACAACATTATGCGCTTGCTCACCCTTATTTCTACTATATTTATTCCGCTCACTTTTATTGTAGGGGTATACGGTATGAATTTCAAGTATATGCCTGAATTAGAAGTATGGTGGGCATATCCGTTAGTATGGTTGGTGATGATAGGTATTTCAGTAACAATGATTTTCTACTTCAAACGCAAAAAATGGCTTTGATTTTTGTGAAAATGCACTATCTTTGCGCGCTATGAATTTGTTAGACGAGAATGTACAACGCTTTATCAGGGAATACGAGGGGACAACTACAACATTGCTCCTTAAAAAAACTGTGTTCAATGGCATTTCTAACAAAGAATTAGTACAACAGATTGAAGGCAGACGTACAGCAGCTAAAAAACTCCCTTTTTTGCTTACTGCGGAAGGTATATTGTTTCCCCCAACACTTAATTTAGAGCAAACCTCCTCCGAAGCAACCGCTCAGTATAAGGCACAAGGCTTACACGGAGAACGTTTTTTAGACCTTACTTGTGGGTTCGGTATTGATGCATTTTTTCTTTCAGAGAAGTTTAAAGAAGTTACGTTGGTAGAACAAAATAAGGAACTTCTCAGTAAAGTAGAGCATAATTGGCAGGTTCTAGGGCGCAAGGCTACATTTATAAATGGAAGCGCAGAAGCTTTTTTGAAAGCCACAACAGCACATTACAACCTTATTTATCTCGATCCTGCCCGTAGAGACATACTCAAACAAAAGAAGTTTCTCTTAGAAGACCTCTCACCTAATATCTTAGAGTTACAGTCTGTACTATTACAAAAAGCAGATAAAGTGCTTACCAAACTTTCACCTATGATAGACATTAGTTATCTGTTGCATACGCTACCCAAGATAACACACATTCATTTAGTAGCTTTGCGCAATGAAGTAAAGGAGGTATTAGTAGTACAAGAACCTAAAAAAGAAACGCAAGTACAAATACATTGTGTGAATTTGGAGACTGAAGAGCCTATTTTGCAATTTACAGAAGAAGTGTTGCATAGTTCTCAAGCGGTATATAGTGTGCCTAAACAATACTTGTATATTCCTAATAATGCTTTGTTGAAATCAGGAGCTTTTAATTATATAACGCAGTATTTTGAGGTAGAGAAGTTGGACGTAAATACTCATCTATACACTTCCAAGCAGCTAAAAAAGCCCTTTGCCGGACGTGTTTTGCAGGTAACTCCTATCAATCCTAAAGAGTTGAAGAAAGGTAGTAAATATTGTATTCTCTCTAAAAACTATCCGTTATCGGTAGCTGAAATTAAAAAGAAATACCATATCGTGGAAGGTGGTAATGAATATCTTATCTTTACCCGTTCCGTTGAGGGGTTGGTCGTACTTTTAGGGAAGGTAATCGAGTGAGAAAGTTTTTTCTTTTGAGGTAAAAATGCTTAGTAAACGATAGTTGTACACTGGGAGTAATCAAGCGAATAGGTTTATTATCCGTAGGATAAACTGACTTGTTATTAAAGATTCCCGATAAGGCTACTGTCCAATCATCTTTCAGATATACAAACGAAAAGCGTGTCACAGAAGTAGGATAAACCTTAATATTCAGCTGTTGCAGTATGTCCATTTGGTTACCAAAATTCAGTCCACCGATAAACGCCCCTGTAAGTAACCAGTGTTTGCCAGCTACCCACGAATAGCCATAGCCCACGTGAAAACCTATTTGGAAATTCTCAAAAGCCTCGCTACTCACATTCTCTGTTTTAGCATCAGGCTCTATGCGATGCCAATAGAAACCACTGCCAAAAAGCAAACTCCCCGCCGATTTCACTTGGCGTTCGCTTTGTTCAAAGGCAGCTCGTGCCGAGAACTTGTCTGCACGCCATACGTAAGTGCTTTCTACACCTATTTGCTGGGTAGAAAGGGTAGGGAAGAGGGTGTAATTCCCTTTACCTCTATCGATATAAAATCCTGTATAGTCTTGATAATAAGCATCTATAAGAATGCGTTTACCGTATTTATGTGCTTGTATATCAATACTGCGAGTTTTTAGATTTGTTTCATTTTTTAGTCGGAATAAGTTCTGTGCATAAAGTACGTTAAGCCCTAATATCTTGCGCAAACCTATTCCAACTCCTAAACTAAATGGGGAGTTGGGTGAATAAACCTCTTTCCCTTGCGTAAGTATGAGCATTTTGGTAGGAGTATATGCTCTGAGCCATATTTCTTGCGGATAAGGTTGAATGTAGGTAGTATCGCGCTATTGTGCAAAGAACGAAAGGCAACTTCCCCACAAAAAAATCAATAATAAGGCTCGTAAATTCATTATAATATATAAAAACGGGTGCAAAAGTAATACATTTTTAGCAACTATGAAAATCATACTCAAATACTTTCCCTCACTTAGTGAGTTGCAACAACAACAATTTGCAGAGCTCAAACCGCTGTACGAAAAGTGGAATGCTCAAATAAACGTCATCTCGCGCAAAGATATAGACGATTTCTACGAGCGACACGTGTTGCATAGTTTGGCTATTGCTAAGCGCATTCAGTTCGTTGATGGCACGGTACTATTAGATGTCGGTACTGGTGGAGGCTTTCCTGGCATACCTTTGGCTATAATGTTTCCTAACTGTCAGTTTACATTGGTCGATTCTATCGGAAAGAAAATAAAAGTAGTACAAGAAGTAGTAAAAGCTTTAAGGCTCACCAATGTAACGGCTATGCAGATAAGAGCCGAAGAACTAAAAGATACTTACGACTTTGTGGTAAGTCGTGCCGTTACTCAAATGAAGGACTTTATGCCTTGGGTAAAAGGAAAGTTCAAAAAGACTTCTAAAAACGACCTCCCTAATGGTATTCTTTACTTAAAAGGCGGTGACCTTACTGAGGAGTTAGCACCTTTTCCTAAGGCAGAACTGACTGATATCAGTAGTTATTACGATGAACCTTTCTTCGAGACTAAGAAAATAGTGTATTTAAAGGGATAAAATATTAGAACCAAATCATAAAAAAGGCTGTCTAAAACGACAGCCTTTTTTATGATTTAAATTTTCTTGAGTTGTTGTTGCATCATCTTTATTTGGTCGCCCATTAAGTTTTGCTTATCTAGCTTTTTAGCCTCAGTGAGGAGCTCCTGTGCTTCGCGTTTTTTGCGCTTTTGCATCATAATACCTGCCAAACTCAATTTTGCCATCGCTACGTCATAACTCATCGTAAGTCCCAATTGTAGAGCTTTACGAAAGTATTTTTCTGCTTGAGTAAGGTTCTTTTGCGAGTAGATAATACCGTACATATAGTTGTAATAGCCTTGTTGTTTGCGGAGTAAAGCTGTCTGAGGGTCTGCTATTTTGCCGAGCCATTTTTCCATTCCTGCAAAGTCTTGCTTGCGCAAACGTAAGAATGTGAGAAGTATAAATTCGTTGCGAAAATAGAGTAAAATAGGAATAAGAGAAAGCAAAATAAGCGCTATACCATTTCCTATATTCCCCTGTGTGAACTGATATACCGCCCACGCTATGATAAGCACGGCTATAACTATCTTTAAATATTTGTTCTGTAAATATTTCATTTCTGTTTTTGTTTTAAAAGTTTGCAAAGGTAGTAATTCTTCTTGAATAATGCTAATATTTAATCCTTTTTTTCAACAAAGAGACTTTCGGAGTATTCTATATGAGTGAGATATAACCCACAAGCGGGAACCGATGCTCCTGCTTTACTGCGTTTCTTACTGAGGATAATATCTTCAAAATCTGTAAGCGAAAGTTTCTGTAAGCCTACATCTATAAGTGTTCCTACAATCGCCCGTACCATATTGCGCAAGAAACGGTCGGCGGTAATAGTAAAAATGAGTTGGTTCTCCACCTTATCCCAATGCGCTTCGTATATTTTGCAATTATATGTCTTTACATCGGTATGTGTTTTAGAGAAGCACTGAAAATCACTATAATCAAAAAGTATTTGAGCCGCTTCATTCATAAGCGCTACATTTAACGGAAGAGTAAATACCATCGCATAATCATAAGCAAAAGCATCTTTCTGAGTGCTAATATGGTACTGATAAGTGCGTTTCAAAGCGTCAAAACGGGCGTGGGCATTAGGCTGTACTTCATATATATGATGAACAGCTATATCTTTTGGAAGAAAAGCATTTAACTTGTGAACCAGAGTAGCGGGCAACGCTTCTGTCACATCAAAGTGAGCATACATCTGCAAAGCGTGCACACCACTATCCGTGCGACCTGCTCCCACAACTTCTATAGGCGTTCGCAAAAGAGTAGAAAGAGCCTTCTGTAAAACTTCTTGCACTGAAATAGCTTTGGGCTGGGATTGCCAGCCGTAATAGTTTTTACCAAAGAAAGAAAGTTCTATAAAATAACGCATTTTTATCTTTATAAAAAGTAAAAGGTAACAGAGCATAACTCTGTTACCTTTTAACTAACATCTTATACAAATTATTATTCACCCAATAGTTTTTTAATACGTTGGAAGTTAGCACTGTCGCTCAAAGCTCCATAAATGCTCTTTAGTTGTTCCAAGATATTTTTATCGTTGCCATTAGCTTTCACGTAGCTTTCTAATACTTCAGCAGCTTTTTTAAACAAAGCTTCTTTTTGGTCTCTAAGTTCATTGAATTTCTTAGTATCAGCAGCCGAATTGCCTAATGAATTCATTTGCTCTACCAAAGCATTACCTTCATTAATGTAAGTAGTCGAAAGGTTCAAGGTAGCATCAGCATATTTAGGTTTAATTTTAAGTGCTTGTTCAAAAGCTTTACGAGCCTCTATATTGTTACCTTGTTGCATATTGATAACCCCAATATTGTAGTGAAGGTCAGCATTATTAGGGTCAAGCTGTGCAGCTTCTTGCATTAGTTGTTTGAATTTTTCTTTATTGTCTAATTGCAAGTAAACATTGGCTTCAGCAAGAATGATGTTAGCATCTTTAGGATAAGCTTTTCTTGCTTCTGCAAAAGCTTTTAGAGCCTCATCAGTCTTGTTTTGCTCTACGTAAATAAAGGCAATATTCTTCACGATATCAGCACGTTTTGAAGGCGTTTTTTCATTTCTAGCTTTTTCGTGAGTACCTGCTTTCACCATCAAATCACGCTGGTTTTTATCAGGGAAAGTTTCCTCTTTTTTAGTTTGCTTATTAGTAGCCAAATAAAGTGTTTCAGCACCGTCATAACCTAAGTCTTTCAACTCTTTATAAAGTTTCACAGCGTTGTCATAATCTTTATTTTCAACCGATACTACTGCCGCATTGTACAAAAATACAGTATCACGCGGACTGAGGCGGTATACTTGTTCAAAAGCAACCGAAGCATTCTTGTAGTTTTTACGCTCGTAATTGTCTTGTGCTTGCTTAGCTGCAATATTAATAGCCTCATCAGCCAAAGTTTGCAACTGGTTTGTGTATTTGCCTTTACCTCCTTCTAATTGTCTTACTTTGGCAAAAGCTGAAGAAGCCGCTTGCAACGAAGGCAATACATTTTCATTTTTCTTAGCAGCCTCCACATTCACTTGTGCTTCCAAGAAATAGAACTGAGGTGCAAATTCAGTACCCTCAATAGAACCTTTAATGGAGTTTAATCCGCTTTTGGCAGTTGTTAAATCTCCTTTACGGATTTGTTTTTCAATCTCTTTGAGTTCTTTTTTTTGTCCGAACGCCACTGCCGAAATCAGTAAGGCAGCAGCCATTAATAATGGTTTTCTCATATTGTTTTGCAATTTTAACGCAGTTTTTTGTTTTATGTACTAATTTGAAGTCGCAAATGTAGCACTTTATTTTTAAAGCACCAAATATTATCAACTTTTTATTTAGCAACAAAACTTGTGCCAACCGCATTCTTCTGACAATTAGTCCGTTGAAGTTCCTCAAAAGTTACATCTTCTTATCTTCAATTCTCATAAACATTCCTCAAAAGTTACTCACACTAAAAATTGCATTTTTTTTGCCAAAATCACGTTTTTATGATTTTTTTCTCAATAACGTAAATACCTCTTTCTACCAATTGAGATTCAACTTAGTAACCTCTTTCCTTCGTCTTTTGTTCGTCTTTCCTTCGTCTTAGGTTCGCTCTTCCTTCGGTTAAGATACATCTAAAAGGTAAGATAGGTATATTTTCTATCTAACTGATATATAACCAATTATTATTTTTAATTCACTAAAAGATGAAAAAGAATTTTATTGTCTTATTTTAAAAAAATATGCTCTATTTTAGAAATTTTAACATTTTTTTCTCAGCTTCTCCAAAGTCATATAGTGCTTACATTAATCAACCTTCATTTTCTTTTGATTTTAAAATCAATTTTGTTTAATTTCTGTCACGTAGTCTCACTGTAAAAAGAATACTTTTAACCTATTATATTATTGTTTTTTATTAACAATAAAATTTATAAGGTATTACTATTGTATTTCCAATTATTATTTGTATCTTTGCACTCAAATAAAATCTTATGAAGAAATTAACTTTAATCGCATTCCTTTTAATTGTCTTTTCTTGTAAGACAAACCCTTTTACAGGGAAGAGTACCCTTAACTTTATGCCTAATAGTCAGGTATTCCCAATGGCTTTTAGTGAGTATTCCACCTTTTTAAAATCTAATAAGGTAGTGAAAAACACAAACGATGCCGCTATGGTAAAACGCGTAGGCGAACGCATAGCCAAAGCTGCCAAACTATGGCTTGATACCAATGGTTATAAAGGCTATTTAGATGATTATCGTTGGGAATATAACTTGGTAGATAGTCCCGAGGTAAACGCTTGGTGTATGCCAGGGGGTAAGATTGTGGTTTATACGGGAATTTTACCTATTACACAATCCGAAACAGGTTTGGCAGTGGTAATGGGGCACGAGGTGGCTCACGCTTTAGCCGACCACGGGGCACAACGTATGAGTGCTGCTACCTTACAACAAATAGGTGCTATTGCAGGTTCAGTAGCCTTGCAAACTAGCAAATACGCTGCTTATACCGACCAGTTTATGCTCGCTTACGGCTTAGGGTCTAATTTAGGAGTAATGTTGCCCTTTAGTCGTTCCAACGAAACAGAAGCCGATGCCATAGGTATCCAGATTATGGCAATTGCTGGTTATGACCCCGCTGAGGCTCCTGAGCTATGGAAGCGTATGAGTGCCAAGAGTAATGGTAAATCTACACCTACTATTTTAAGCACCCACCCTTCTGATGCCTCTCGTATCAAAAACCTCACTGCCTTAGTACCCAAAGCACGTGCTGAAGCTGCTAAGTTTGGAGTCACCCATTTTCAATAACTAAAAGATATGATAAGCATCGCTACAATTCCTCTTTTGAAGGAGTATAGGGAGAGGTTGTCAACATTTTAGTATTATTCACACCAATATAGGTAACAAATAAAACATTATAAAGATATGCAACAAGTTTATGATAAAATTAATGAAACGGCTCGCATCATACAGTCGTACATCACAGAGCACACTCCTGAATTTGCTATTATTTTAGGTTCTGGACTCAATAAGTTAGAAGATGAAGTAGAAGTAATTTCTGAGATTAAATACAACAATATCCCTAACTTCCCTAAATCTACTGTAGAAGGACACAAAGGTAAACTGATTTACGGTAAAATAGAAAACCGCTATGTGCTAATGATGGCAGGGCGTGTGCATTATTACGAAGGATATACAATGCAAGAAGTAACCTTCCCAATACGCGTTTTTGCGCAATTAGGTATTAAACGTCTGATTGTTTCTAACGCTTCAGGAGGGGTGAACCCTAACTTTTCAATAGGTGATGTAATGGTTATTCGCGACCATATCAATTTATTTCCTGAGCACCCTCTACGCGGTAAGAACTTAGACCTATTTGGTGCGCGCTTCCCCGATATGAGCAAACCTTATAACCAAGCTATGATAACCGAGCTCGAAAAGATAGCTAAGAAACATAAAATCAAGCTCCAAAAAGGAGTGTATGTAGGTTTGCAAGGTCCTTCTTTTGAAACCCCAGCCGAATATGGTATGGTACGCATTTTAGGAGGTGATGCCGTAGGTATGAGTACCGTACCCGAAGTAATTGTAGCACGTCATCAGAATATGGAAGTATGTGCTCTTTCAGTCATCACCGACTTAGGTGGTCCCGACATCTCCCCCGATGTATCACACGAAGAAGTACTCAACGCCGCTAATATTGCAATGCCAAACGTGATATTATTGGTGAAGAATTTGATTAAAAACTATCAATAGTTTTTAGTTGTAATATAAACTTTGCCAAAGTTTTAGACTTTGGCAAAGTTAAATTACCAAATTATTCACTTTTCACTCCTTACTCTTCACTTTTTGCTTTAATAAGATTTAGCACCTTCTCAGGACAACGTACCGGTCTAAAAGTCCTCGCATCTACAAACACCAATACAGTATTAGCCGTAGAGAGTAATTCTCCTTTTTCATTGAGAATTTCATAGTCAAACTCTATTTTTGTAGAGGGTAATTCTTTTAACTTGGTACGAATAGTAATGAGCTCGTCATACAAAGCAGGCTTTTTATACTGAATTTGCAGGGATACCACAGGCATCATTATTCCTTCTTCTTCCATCGCCTTATAGGTAAAACCAATAGACCTTAACCACTCCACTCTTCCCAATTCGAGATACTGAGGATAATTCCCATAGTACACTACCCCCATTTGGTCAGTTTCTGCATAACGCGTACGCAGTACATAATCAAAATATAATTCTTTCATATTTAGATAGATATAAATATTAACAAAACATTAACAGTGCTCCCATATAAAATAAAAGTACAAAAACAAATGTTAAATATTTTTTTTATTCAAAAATTATTCACAACTTTGCTCACTGAAAAAACAACAGTTTTATTACCGGCAAAATTAGTAAAAAAATCTAATAATCAAATTTTTAGCTAAAAAGTAGCACTAAAAAAGATGAAAGAAGCAGCTGAAAAAGTCTGGAGTAGGTGTCTTGAATTCATAAAAGACAATATCACTGAGCAACCATTTAACACTTGGTTCGCTCCTATCGTACCTGTAGAATTAGAGGGCAACACCCTAAAAATCAAAGTGCCCAGTAAATTCTTTTGCGAGTGGTTAGAAGAAAATTATATTTCTCTTCTCAAATCAGCTATGACTTTTACCTTAGGTGTAAACTCTCGCCTCGTATATATTGTCGATACTCCTCTTACTAAAGAACAACTTCCTAGTACTAATCGGCCGGAATTAGCAAAACAGACTTTGACTTTAGCTACTGAGACCAAAGACCCTGGACTTAAAAATCCTTTCGTAATACCTGGTATTCGCGAAATAACTGTTGATCCTCAGCTGAACTTACATCAGAACTTCGACAACTTTGTGGAGGGGGCTTCCAATCGTTTAGCGCGCTCTGCAGGTATGGCAGTTGCCAACAAACCTGGAGGTACGGCTTTCAATCCGCTGTTTATCTTCGGAGGAGTAGGCTTAGGTAAGACCCACTTGGCACACGCAATAGGGGTAGATATCAAAGAAAAATACCCTAAAAAGAAAGTGCTATACGTCTCTGCCGAAAAGTTCACTCAACAGTTTATCAGTGCTTCCACAGCCAAAGACAAAGATAAAAATACACTTAACGACTTTATTCACTTCTATCAGCTCATCGATGTGCTGATAGTCGATGATATTCAGTTCCTATCAGGGAAGGTAAAAACCCAAGATGCTTTCTTTCACATCTTCAATCACCTGCACCAAAATGGAAAACAGGTAATCCTCACTTCCGATAAAGCACCAGTTGATTTGTTCGATATCGAACAGCGCTTACTCTCTCGCTTTAAATGGGGACTTTCAGCCGAACTGCAAACGCCCGATTATGAAACGCGCTATAAGATATTAGAAAATAAATTCTATAATGATGGTGCTGAAATAGGTGACGATATCATCGCTTATTTAGCTGAAAATATTCGTACCAATGTGCGTGAACTCGAAGGGGTGAGCAATTCACTGATTGCACAAGCAGCTTTCAACCGCAAAGAGTACTCTATAGAACTCGCACAAAGCATTATTGATAAATCGGTGAAGAATAACCGAAACGATTTGACGATTGACCATATTCAGCAAATCATCGCCGATTACTTTAGCTTAGATATAGAATCCTTGCATTCAAAAACTAGAAAGCGCAATGTGGTTCAAGCGCGACAGTTGGCAATGTTTTTCTCGAAGAAATACACCAAAAATTCGCTTTCTACTATTGGAAGCCAAATAGGGCAACGCGACCACGCTACGGTGCTACACGCTTGTAAAACGGTGGAAAATCTAATAGAAACCGACCGTGCATTCAAGAAATATGTAAGTGATTTGGAAACTAAATTCTCTGACTGATGGAATCCTTATCTCAACTATTACCACAAGAAGAACGATTAGCGGTAAGCAATGAACAAAAATCTTTGAAAATAGGACTTCCAAAAGAGCACACCTTTCAGGAGCATCGCATTTGCTTAACTCCCGATGAAGTAGCGGTATTAGTAGCTAACGGACATCAAATACTAATAGAGGCTGGGGCAGGGGAGGAGGCTCATTTCTCTGATACCGACTATAGTGAGGCAGGTGCTGAAATAGTATACGATACCCAAGAAGTATTCGCGTGTCCTATTGTGCTAAAAGTTCAACCACCTACTACTGATGAACTCGCTTACTTTAATGCTCAATCTGTATTGTTGTCGGCTTTACAACTTAACATACAAGATAAAACTTACTTCGAGACGCTTGCACAAAAGCAAATCACTGCCTTAGCTTTTGAATATATAAAGGACGAAGCAGAAAATCACCCTATACAGCAGTCGGTTGATGAGCTCACAGGTATTGCAGCTGTACTCACCGCCTCTGAACTGCTTGCAGAAGAAAACCAACTCTTGCTTGGCAATATCACCGGAATACCGCCTACTGAGGTAGTACTTTTGGGTGCAAATGAACTCACCGAAGCCGCTGCCAAAACCGCCTTAGGATTGGGCGCTAATGTAAAGATATTTGCTCCTTCTCTCACCGATTTGAGAAAACTGCGTACACATTTGCCCTCCTCAGTATATACCGCTACTTTGCAACCTCAGTTGCTCCGAGAAGCCTTAACACATTGCCACGTGCTTATAGGAGCTATGAGTGGAGAATGTCGCTCACCCATAGTAGTGACCGAAGAGATGGTACAACAGATGAAGCGTGGTGCTGTGATAGTAGATGCTAGTATTGGGATAGGAGGCTGTATAGAAACCAGTCAGCTTACCACTTTAGAACAACTTACTTTTACAAAATACGAAGTAGTACATTGTGGAGTGCCGAATTTACCTTCCCGCTATGCTCATACAGCTTCAACTTTGTTCAGCAATATCCTATTACCTTACTTACTGAAAATAGGAGAGGAGGGAGGTGTAGAAAACCTATTACAAATAGACAAAGGTTTTAGAAACGGACTCTATTCTTATCACGGAATCATTACTCATCACAACATCTCCGAGTGGTTCGGATTACCTTACAAACCTTTACATTTATTGTTTTTATAGATACAGAATAAGTTTACTTAGTACCTTATAAAATGTCCGAAAAGTTAACTCTATAACTTCTCGGACATTTTGCAAACTTGTATAATATAGAAAAAACAACAAAGCCCAAAGAAATTTATATTCCCTTGGGCTTTATGAGATTGATAAACTTAGATTGTATTAATGACTAAAATAATATTCTAATACTTTTAACTTAAAAATATATTGATATTTGGCTTTAACAAAATCGTTTTGAGCATTCTCATACTGATATTTAGCTTGACTAAAATCAAAAGTATTCATTAAACCTACATTATGACGCTCTTGCGCATAACTAAACGCCTGTTGTTTTGCTTGTACCGTCTTTTCACTCGCTTCGTATAGCTTTTTAGCATTCGAAGCATCGTTATAGGCTTGATAAATGTTCTTCTCGGTAGTAAGTTCTGCTTGTTCTTTAGCAAATTGACTTTTTAGAAAATTTAATCGCTGACGTTTTACAGTTCCTAAAGTTGAAAATCCGTTAAAAATAGGAATATTAAGCGATAACCCTGCATACATACCTTTATTTGCATCAAGCTGTTGCCAAAAATCTTGCGCTTGCTTCTTACTCCATCGTGAACTATAACCCCATTGAGCAGAAAGACGTGGTGAATAAGCCGATTGTGATAAGCGTAAATTATTTTGAGCTACTTGCATATTTGCTTCGGCTAATTTTACATCGCTCATTACCTCTTTGGCACGCTCATAAATCTCTTCAGGAGTTTTATTGAGAATATCAGCAGAAGGTTGCTCAAAAGCACTATCTGCAATATCAAAATCTCGATAGTTTTTTAACAAAAGTAATTGTGCCAAACCCATTTTGGCAATAAAGAGAGCGTTTTCGGTAGCTATTATTTGCTGTTCTTGTGTGAGCAGTTGTGCTTCGGCTTCATAAATATCTCCTTTGGGTAAAGAACCTGTACCAATAAGTTCACGGGTACGCGTTAAACTTTCCTTTGAAATTTCTAACTGTGCTTTCAAATTCTTGATTTGTTCTTTATTGCTCAACACTTCGGCATAGGCATTGATAATCATCAATACTATATCGTCTTTCATTTTATCTAACTGATATTGAGAAGCTATACGATTAAGTTCCGCCTGATGTAACTTGCGCCAATTTTGTAGTCCTGCAAAAAGAGTAAGGTCTACGCTTACTCCTCCTGATGCCGATTGAAAGAAAGCATTTTCAAACTGATTGGTTACAGGATTGATATTTTTTCCCTCATTTAAGTTATAGGATGCGTTGCCATTCACCGAGGGCAAGAAACCTGCTTTGGCTTGCATTTTATCAATATCTGTGGTTTTTAAATCTATTTCCGATTGTTTAATAGATAGGTTATTTTCTTTGGCATACTGAATACAGTCGCTTAATGTCCACAGTTTTTGTGCTACTACTGAAAAAGGCAGTAAACAAAGTAAAAAAAATAACTTTTTCATCATTTAATTCTATTCAATAAGTTGATTTTATGTATAGTTTCCGAATTATTATATAAACAAAGTAATTCGTTCTTAACTATTTATCATTACAAAAAATACTTTGTTGGGACGCACTGCCTAACAAGGTATTTCTTTTTACCGTTTGTCCTCAATACCGAATTCTTTCCATTGTGTTTGAGGAATATCAATTTTTATGAGTTTTTTAATGAAAGATACTTTACTTTCTATTTCGGTAATAGTTTTACTAAGTTCTTGAGTCTTAGTTTTGAGGTCGGCTTTGAGTTTTTCTTGTTCGTTGTTGAGCGTTTCCATCTTCTTGCGGAGTTCTTCGAGCTTGGTAATGTCTTCGGCTTTCACGCCCAAAGGCAATTTGTCATTACGACCTTTTAACCCGTCAATCATCACTTGTGATTCGACTAAATTAGTTGAGTAAGTTTTCTTTGCCATAAGATATTTAATAAATTTTATGAAATAATTACTTGTTTTATTCGTTTTCCTAGATAGTTTTTTCAGTTCTCAACATAGGAAATCATTTTCCCGAGATAGTTTTTTTAGTTTTCTATATGAGAAAACGTTTTATTGAGATATATTTTTTAATTCTCTATATAGAAAATTGCTTTCCCCAGATAGTTTTCTCTTCTTTTATATAAGAAGCAGAAAAAGTATCTTTTGAGATTTCTCTGCAAAGGTATGTATTATTTTTTAATAAACAAAAGAAAAAGATTATTTATCGTAGAAAATCTTTCATTAATAGAAAAAAATGTGATAAATAAGAAAACTTTTTATATCAGTTGAGCCAACCGTTGAGTAAGGGCTTTACGGCTGTATTGTTCTACTTCTTTGGGGTTAGTTTTAAGTGTTTTATGTTGAAATTGATGATAAAACTCTACTATTTTGGCTTTCATTTGAGAGGCATCGGTATATCCCACAAAAGTACCTGTTTGTGTTTCAGTGAGAATAGGTGTAACATCCCAGTTATGAGGTCCTATGGCGAGAATAGGTCGCCCCGAAATCATATATTCAAACAGTTTACCCGCAATAATACCTTGTGTTTCTTCGGAATCTATTTCGATGAGCAACAATACTTGCGATTGCTTTTGCAAACTAATAGCTTCTTGATGGCTAATATAACCTTTATTAATATAATAAGGTGTAAGTCCGTTATGGCGAATATCTTCTTCGATTTCTTCACTTACTTTGCCTGCAAAACAAAGTGTGAAATCTTCGGCAAAATGAGGTTCTTCGTGTAGTAATTCAGCTAATATTTTCCACAGTATTTTGGGGTTTCTATCTGATAATAAGGAACCTATGTGCGAAACAAGGAATTTATTGGATAGGGGAGGGGTGATTGTTTTTTCCTCATCGTAACCATTGGTAATCACCTCAATAGGAGTATTGGTAAGCTGGTGAAAGTCTTTTTGCGTCTTGAAACTTGTTGTAATCACCAAGTCTGATTGTTGTAACACTTCTTTTTCCCAATAATGCTGACGTTTATCTGCCCATTTAGTAAGGCGTAAATCTTTATAATAACCAATAGTTGTCCACGGGTCGCGGAAATCGCTAATCCATTTGAGGTGAGGAATTTGTTTCTTTAACTCATAACCTATAAGGTGTACGCTGTGAGGAGGCGAAGTGGTGATAATAGTTTCTATCTGGTTTTCTTTTATAAACTTATTCAGATACTTTACAGAAGGTTTGACCCAGAATTTACGAGCATCGGGAATGAAGCAATTACCACGTATCCAAAGTAATACTTTATCTAAAATAGAAACTTTTTTACGCGGAATGATACCCGAACTAATCTTTTGGGTTTTCTTTTTAGAGAATAACGAAGCCCAAGCATAAGGTTCCCATATAGGATGTTTGATAATTTGTATATCAGTAGGCAAATCGTTTCCTATTTCATTGTCGATGATAGGATAAGTTGGGTTTTCAGGAATATATACAATAGGTTCTATATTAAAATCTCGTAAATATTTTACGAATTTTAACCAACGCTGTACACCAGGTCCGCCAGCAGGCGCCCAATAATAAGTGATGATAAGTACCTTTCTCATATCTTTTTCCCTATCTGTTATTTGACATAATATACATTATAACCATTTTACAATAGGTGTCTTTTTCTATGAAATAACACCGCTACCCACTAATTCATCTTCGTTGTACCAGGCAGCAAATTGTCCCTCAGTAATAGCACTTTGGGGTTCTGAAAAATGAATATACAAACCGTTTTCGACTTTGTATAAAACCGCTTTCTGTAATGGCTGACGATAGCGTATACGTACCATAAACTCTTTCGATTCATATACTTTTAATGCCAAATCTTCGCGAATCCAATGTTCATCAGGGGTTGCTATAAACAAAGCACTGCGGAACAATCCGCGATGTGTGTGTCCTTGTCCTGTATAGATGATATTCTTTTCGATATCAGTTTCTATAATGAACAAAGGTTCTTTGGTTCCTCCCACATTTAAGCCTTTGCGTTGCCCTTTAGTAAAATAATGAGCCCCTTGATGGATACCTACTTTTTTACCGTTTTCGGGTTGATATACAAAACGTTGTGATAAATATTTTAATTCATCTTCATAAGTTTCAAAAGTGCGTGGCATATCAAAGTCAGTATATCCTTTCCAATCATTGGGGATTTCAATAATATCACCTTGTTTGGGTTGTAGTTTTTGTTGTAGGAACTCGGGCAAACGCACTTTTCCTACAAAGCAAAGTCCCTGAGAATCTTTTTTATCAGCGGTTATCAAATCTTGAGCTTTGGCAATGGCTCTCACTTCCGATTTCTGCAATTCTCCAATAGGGAAAAGTGCTTTACTAAGTTGGTCTTGTGAAAGCTGACATAGGAAATACGATTGGTCTTTATTTTCATCTTTCCCCGATAGCAATCGGTAGATTTTTTTACCATTTATCTCTATTTCTTCTTTGCGACAATAGTGTCCCGTTGCTACGTAATCGGCACCTAAACTAAGGGCGAGCTTCATAAAGACATCAAACTTGATTTCGCGATTACACAATACATCGGGATTGGGCGTTCTGCCGTGTTCGTATTCATTAAACATATAATCGACAATACGGGCTTTGTAGGGTTCACTCATATCCACTGTTTGGAATGGAATACCAAGCTTTTCGGCTACTAAAAGCGCATCATTACTATCTTCTAACCAAGGACATTCATCTGAAATAGTAACTGAATCATCGTGCCAATTCTTCATAAAAAGTCCTATCACTTCATACCCTTGTTCTTTTAACAAATAGGCTGCTACACTACTGTCTACCCCTCCGCTAAGTCCTACTACTACTCTTTTCATTTTTATTCTTTCTTTAGGTTCTTCTTTTTGTAAAAATATAATACCAAAAGCATTACCAATATCAAAAGCAATAATGGATACACAAATACTTTTACTTGCCAACTGCTGGCTCTTTCGGCTACTTTTTCCTTATCTAAGAAAGCCAATTGTACTTTCTTATTACGCAAACTTAAAAACTCAGTATCGTCTAAGAGGTAGTTTAAAGCATTCTGCAAGAATGCTTTATTATCATAATATTTGTTTGTCCATTTATCAAATCCGAGTTCTAAGGGAATATTATTTTTGCTATCTATATCGTTTTTGATAATATCGCCATCAGCCACTACAAGCATTTTAGTAGGTTTGCTTCTATCAGCTTTTTCTTTAAGGTCTATGGGACGAATACGGTCTTTATAAACTGAGTTAAACTCTCCTTCCAAAAGCACTGCTAAGGGAATATTTCCGTGTTTGTAGGCTTCTTTATTCTGGTTATTGGGGTCGAAGCGCAAGTTAATTTCACGTGGGGTACCATCTGCTTTTGAGAAAGGTGAACTGGCGAGAAGCACTGTTTTCTTCACTCCATTTTTCAGCGTATCGATGCTATTGGCAAACTGAAACCTGACGGCATCTAAATGATTGTTGATAAGGTGATTATTACCTGAAATCACCAGCGGATTATATACCCAAGGAATAGGCATATAACGGGTTTGAGAGCCATCGCCTGTGGCTACTATGATTTCGGAGAAGTACAAATCGTTTACCAAAGTGTAATTGATACGGAAACCATATTGGAAAAACATATCAGTAAGGTTTAGATTGACGGGCATTGCCATTGTCATTCCGCCTGTTTTGTACATATCTTCTAAGGAAACCGCAACATTGTCAATCAGCCATAGAGCACGACCGCCATTCATTATATATTGGTCTACCACCTGCTTTTGGGCATCGGTGAAAGGCTCAGTAGGCTTAGGCACGAGCAGTAAATCGAATTTTTCGAGGTCGTGTAGAGTCTTCTCGGGGTTGGTAGCCACTGAATCGAGGGTGAAAGGTGCTATAAAGTAGTATTCGCGTGCTGTTTTGAGGAAGTCGGCCATATAGATATCTTCCAGCGCACCGTTACTTCTGAGCACTGCGATTTTCTTCTTTTTATCTAAGGCAAACTTATAGAGTGCATCGGTAAAATTGTATTCCAATTTCTGTACTGAGTTCTGTACCTGCTCTTGGTCGGTAGAGCCGAGTTTGTTCACAAAAAGGCGTACACGCTCGCTCTTCTTACCATCACTAATTACTGCCCAAGGGAAAATATACTCAATAGAAGATTTCCCCGCCTCGTTCTGAGTGATTTGCAGGGGCTGATAGCCATTGTTTATCAGCTCTTGAATCACACTTTCGGGGCGCTCCTCTCCTTCCAACGGGTTTACGAAATTGACGATAATGTTGTTATTGGCAGCTACATACTCATCTAATAACTGAATCGTTTCAGTCTGTAATTTCTTAAATTCGGTAGGGATATTGCCTTTGAGTAATACATCAATCACAATAGGATTCTGTATTTTAGCAAGCGTTTTCTTGCTCACCTCAGAAAGCGTATAACGTTTGTCTTGTGTGAGGTCTATCCGCGTATGCCATTGCTTGGCAATATAATTGACTGCAAGGAGGCACACCAAGGCTATAAGCACCTTGATAACAGTGTTTTGAAAGAGTTTTTTCATCGTTTGTAAGCTTTGAGTGATAAGGTAGTGAGGTATATGAAAAATAAGATAACAGAGAGGAAATACAGGATATTTCGGGTGTCGAGTACTCCCCTACTGATAGCGTCGAAATGCGTTTGGAAGCCCACTCCACCGAAATCATCAGGGGCTACAAAAGCGATAAGCTGGTCGATGCCAAAGAAGAAAAAGAAGCACAGAAAGGCAGCTAACACAAAGGAAATGATTTGGTTACTACTTATAGACGACGCCCATAAGCCTACTGCTGCAAAAGTGGCTACCAGCAAAAACAAGGCAATGTAAGAACCCACAGTGCCTGCTATATCTAAGTTGCCTACGGGATTGCCCAATACCCATATCATATATACGTATAAGACTGACGGCAAGAGGATTACAAGGAGCAAGAAGAGGATGCCCAAATACTTGCCGAGCACCATTTGCAGGGTGCTGACCGGTTTGGTGAACAAGAGGGCTAACATACCGCTTTTTTTCTCTTCGGAGATGCTTCTCATCGTAAGGGCAGGTACTAAAAAGACGAAAACCCAAGATGAAAGCCTAAAAAAAGGCAACATATCGGCGAAACCAGCATTGAAAATGTTGTAATCTGTTTTAAAGACCCATAGGAACAAGCCGTTGAGCACGATAAAGAGCCCAATGATAGTAAGACCAATGGGCGAAGTGAAGAAATAACGGATTTCTTTTTTGAATAGTGCGTACATTTTTATAGTTAAGAGTTAAGAAGTAAAGAGTTGTGATTACTTCCCTTTATTCTTAATGATTTTTCAGCGTGCAAAAGTACGAAAATAATATGATATTACCATCATAGAAGGGCAATAAAAGTTAGTAACAATTATCATAATTTCAAGAGTATTGGTTTTTATTGCGAAAAATGCAAAGCAAATTTTATTCTCTTTACCCTTTATAACGTTGTAAAAGTAAAAAATACTATATATGACAATATTTTTTCTATTCACCTTCCCTTCTCCCCTACTCTTCTAAATGCCGTTTTAAACACGTAGGATTAAGTTTATCAAATGAGAAAATTACACTTTTACAAGAAAAATCAAGATTTGTCAAAGCTTACATTTATAAGTGTGACAATATTTTTTTATCAAAAATTTTTGTGGTTTTAAAAAATGTCGTATATTTGTAAACTGAATGTAATAACAGAAAAACTCAACACTAAAACAGGAGAATGTTTAATATGAAAATGACAAAAGATGATTTACACAGTGCCCTGAAACACTACTTTGGTTTTGAAGCGTTTAAAGGGCATCAAGAAGAAATTATTACCAGCGTGATTAACAAAGAGAACACCTTTGTTATTATGCCTACAGGTGGTGGTAAATCATTGTGTTACCAATTACCTGCCTTAGTCTTGGAGGGAACTGCTATTGTTATCTCTCCGCTTATCGCTTTGATGAAAAACCAAGTGGATGCTATGCGTGGCATTTCATCAACCGATAGTATTGCCCACGTTCTCAACTCTTCACTTACTAAAAATGAAATTCGCGAGGTAATGGAAGACATCAGTGCAGGCAAAACGAAATTGCTTTATGTAGCGCCCGAGTCACTTATCAAAGAGGAATATGCTAACTTTCTCAAAACAGTAACAATCTCGTTTGTAGCAGTAGACGAGGCACACTGTATCTCGGAATGGGGACACGATTTCCGTCCTGAGTACCGCAATATTAGAACCATTATCGAGCGTTTGGGCAGTAATATACCTATTGTAGCGCTTACTGCTACGGCTACTCCTAAGGTGCAAGAAGATATCTTGAAGAACTTAGGAATGCAGGAGGCTAACGTGTTTAAGTCGTCGTTCAACCGCCCTAATCTTTATTATGAAGTACGCCCTAAGACCAAGAATGTAGATGCTGATATCATTCGTTTTGTAAAACAGAACAGTAAAAAATCAGGGATTATATACTGTCTCAGTCGTAAAAAGGTGGAAGACCTCGCGCAAACCTTACAAGTAAACGGCATTTCGGCAGTGCCTTATCACGCGGGATTAGATGCCAAAACACGCGCCAAGCACCAAGATATGTTCTTAATGGAAGAAGTAGATGTGGTAGTCGCAACTATCGCTTTTGGTATGGGTATCGATAAACCTGATGTGCGCTTTGTAATTCACCACGATATTCCTAAAAGTATAGAGAGTTACTATCAAGAAACCGGACGTGCCGGTCGCGATGGTGGTGAAGGGCATTGCTTGGCTTTCTACTCTTATAAAGATGTAGAGAAGCTGGAAAAATTTATGATAGGTAAACCTATAGCTGAGCAAGAAATAGGACAAGCACTCTTGCAAGATATTGTAGCCTATGCCGAAACCTCCAGTTCGCGCCGTAAATTTATCTTACATTACTTTGGTGAAGAGTTTGACGAGGTAAATGGCGAAGGTGCCAATATGGATGACAATGTGCGTTTTCCTAAAGAGAAGAAAGAAGCCAAAGACGATGTGGTGAAATTGCTAAACGTAATTATTGCAACCAAACAGAAATTTAAAGCTAAAGAGATTGTAAATACACTCATTGGAAAAGTGAGTGCTATTATCAAAGCACACCGCATTGACGAACAAGAGTTTTTTGGTATTGGGAAGGAAAAAGACGATGCTTACTGGATGGCACTCCTCCGTCAGGTAATGGTAAACGGACTCATACGCAAGGATATAGAAACTTACGGAGTGATGTTTATCACCGACAAAGGAAAGGAATTTTTAAAAGATGTACCTTCATTTATGATGACTGAAGACCACAGTTATGAAGAAGAACCCGAAGATATCAACAGTGCTAATGCAGTAGCAGCTGACCCTGTACTTCTTGAAATGCTCAAAGATTTGCGTAAGAAAGTAGCCAAACAGAAAGGGGTACCTCCATTTGTGGTATTCCAAGACCCTTCGCTAGAAGATATGGCTCTCAAATACCCTATTACTATTCAGGAGCTTACTAATGTACACGGTATAGGGGAAGGCAAGGCTAAGAAATATGGTAGTGAGTTTGTAAAGCTCATTGAGCGTTACGTAGAAGAGAATGACATTGTGCGCGCTGAGGATTTAATAGTAAAAACTACCGGGTCTAACTCAGCTTTGAAATTGTTTATCATTCAGAATATAGACCGCAAATTACCATTGCCTGACATCGCACAAGCCAAAGGATTAGAAATGGATGAGTTCCTCAAAGAAATGGAGCAAATAGTATATAGTGGTACCAAGCTGAATATTGATTATTGGGTGAATGAAATCTTTGATGAAGAGCAACAAGAAGAACTTCACGAATACTTTATGGAAGCTGAAAGTGATAAAATATCGTTAGCCTCTAAAGAGTTTGCCGGTGATTACGAAGATGATGAACTAAGAATCTACCGATTGAAATTTATCAGCGAAGTAGCAAATTAATACAAGAGGTCTTACATTTAACCAATAATAAAATAAGTAAGTTAGATTAAATAAAGTGTCTGAGAGTTAGTTATAATTTCTCAGACACTTTTTTTTAGTGAAAACGGTGTGAGCCACACAGGCAGGTACGAGCCACACGGGAAGATAAAATTAGTAGATGAGTTAATTAGCAAATTAGCAAATGGGGGTGGGAGAATAAAATAATGTAGATATAGAGAACTTACAGGAAAGACGAACAAAAGACGGTGCGAGCCACACGGGCAGATAGAGAAAAGACGAACAAATGACGAACAAATGACGATGCGATCCGCAGGGACAAATAAAGAATGAATGAAGGATAAATGGAAATAAAGTAAAGATAAGATGATTTAGAGTGTTATTATAAAACCTGAAAATCTTTTATTAAAGCCTGAAAATACGGGTAAATAAGGAGTATATAGAGTGTTATAAATACTTGTGAAAATAACTTCAAAAAAACATTAAGAAATATTTTTTAGTATCAAAATTATTTTGTACATTTGCACCGGTTTTTGAGAGACCTCTCAAAAATTGAGGCAATTTTATATTGCTATTAGATAAAAAAGAATTGTTAAATTAATATCAAATTTAAGACATTATGAGTAAACCAAAAACACTTTCCGTTGATAAATACGGAATTAAGAACGCTAATGTTCGTTATCAGTTAACTGCTGACGAACTACAACAAGAAACTTTGGATAAAAAATTAGGCGTTGAAGCTTCTTCAGGAGCTATTGCTATTAAAACAGGTAAATTTACAGGGCGTTCTCCTAAAGACCGTTTCATCGTAAAAGATGATATCACCAAAGATCGCGTATGGTGGGGAAGTATTAACATTCCTTTTGAACCTGCAAAATTTGACAAACTATATGAAAAAGTAGTAGCTTACTTATCTAACAAAGAAATCTACGTTCACGATGGTTATGTTTGTGCAGATCCTAAATACCGTACTAACATTCGTACCATTACTGAGCTTCCTTGGAGCAACCTTTTCGCTTACAATATGTTCTTGCGTATAGATGATAGCGAACTTCCTTCTTTCAAAGAAGATTGGTTGGTAGTAAATGCACCTGGTTTTGAAGCTGACCCTGCTGTAGATGGTACTCGTCAAGCTAACTTCGCTATCTTGAACTTCACCAAAAAAATTGCTTTGATTGGTGGTACAGGTTATACCGGAGAAATTAAAAAAGGTATCTTCTCAGCTATGAACTTTGAATTGCCTGTGTTCCGCAACACTATGCCAATGCACTGTTCAGCTAACGTAGGTAAAGGTGGTGATACTGCTATCTTCTTCGGCTTATCAGGTACTGGTAAAACTACTCTTTCAGCTGACCCTAACCGTCATTTAATTGGTGACGACGAACACGGTTGGACTCCTGAAAATACAGTATTTAACTTTGAAGGTGGTTGCTATGCTAAAGTAGTAGACCTTACTGCTGAAAAAGAACCTGAAATCTTTGCAGCTATCAAAAAAGGTGCTATCCTTGAAAACGTAATTATGGACGATAAAGGTGTAGTTGATTTCTCTCGCACTGATATCACTGAAAACACTCGTGTTTCTTATCCTATTTATCATATCGCTAATATTCAACCAGGTTCTATAGGTCATAACCCTAAAAACATCTTCTTCCTTACTTTTGATGCTTACGGTGTATTGCCTCCAATCTCTAAATTGACTCCTGAACAAGCTGCTTACCAATTCGTTTCTGGTTATACTTCAAAAGTAGCCGGTACTGAGGTAGGTATCACTACCCCTCAAAAAACTTTCTCTGCTTGTTTCGGTGCTGCCTTTATGCCACTTCACCCAGCTGAATACGGAAAACGTTTGGCTGAGAAAATCAAAGAAACTGGCGTAAATGTATGGTTGGTAAACACTGGTTACAACGGAAAAATGAAAAGATGTAGCTTGAAAGATACTCGTGCTCTTATCACTGCGGCTCTTACCGGCAAACTTAACAACGTTGAGTACAAAGAATTACCTATCTTTGGCTTCAAAGTACCTCAATCTTGTGAAGGTGTATCAGACCAAAGCATCTTGAACCCAGAAAATACTTGGAGTGACAAAGCACAGTTCAGTGCTAAACTCAAAGAATTGGCTGAATCATTTGTACAAAACTTCAAAGACAAAAAATTCGCTGAAGGTGCAAGTGCTGACGTCCTTGCTGGAGCTCCTAAATTGTAATTATTTAGATAACCATATTCAAAAGGCTGTTCATTTAAGAACAGCCTTTTATTTTTGTTTTTTACTAATATTATTACTACTTTTGCACCCCAAATACAATTTAAAGATAAAAAATGCTCGACAAATTAAATATCGTAAAACAACGTTTCGACGAAGTTTCGGACTTAATCATTCAACCTGATATTATTGCAGACCAAAAGCGCTATATCCAGCTCAACAAGGAATATAAAGACCTCAAAGAGTTGATGGATAAGCGCGATGAGTATATAAACGTAACTGGAAACCTACAAGAAGCTGAGGAAATTATTGCTGATGGCAGTGATGCCGAAATGGTGGAAATGGCAAAGTTACAATTAGAGGAAAGCAAAGAGCGTTTGCCTCAGTTAGAGGAAGAAATCAAGTATATGCTCATCCCAAAAGACCCCGAAGATGCTAAGAATGCCGTAATGGAAATTCGTGCAGGAACAGGTGGTGATGAGGCTTCAATCTTTGCAGGCGACCTATACCGTATGTATACCAAATACTGTCAAACCAAAGGGTGGAGTACCTCAGTAATGGACTTTAATGAAGGAACTGCTGGCGGGTATAAAGAGATTATCTTTGAAGTAACGGGAGACAATGTATATGGTACCTTAAAATTTGAAGCAGGCGTACATCGCGTACAACGGGTTCCTCAAACAGAGACACAAGGGCGTGTACACACTTCGGCAGCAACTGTAATTGTATTGCCAGAAGCTGAAGAATTTGATGTGGAACTTGATATGGCTGATGTGAAAATCATTCGTACTACTTCTACGGGACCCGGAGGGCAGTCGGTGAATACAACCTATTCGGCTATTCAGTTGCAACATATTCCTACAGGCATTGAGGTACGTTGCCAAGATGAGAAATCGCAACACAAGAATCTTGAAAAGGCACTTAAAGTATTGCGTTCACGTTTGTACGAAATGGAGCTAGCAAAGAAGATGGAAGCTGATTCTGCTCGTAGGAAATCAATGGTTTCCAGCGGTGACCGCTCAGCTAAAATACGCACTTATAACTATCCGCAAGGACGCGTAACCGACCACCGCATAGGTCTTACCCTTTATGATTTGCAAAATGTTATCAATGGTGATGTACAACGCCTTATCGATGAACTTCAATTGGCTGAAAATGCTGAGAAGCTAAAAGAAGGAGATGTTTTTTAAACTATTATTGAAAAAGAAAATAGCAATATTGTTATTGTAGCGATAGTAGCTGTTATATTCTTTTTGGCAATCCTATTTATTTTGTGAGATGGCAAAGAAGTATTATGTAGTATGGGAGGGACACCAAACGGGGGTCTTTACCTCGTGGGCTGAATGTAAGAAGGCTGTTAATAATTTTCCGAACGCTAAATACAAAAGTTTTTCTACCGAAGAAATGGCACAAAAAGCCTATGCAGGGAATTATGAAACGTACAAAGGTAAAAAGATAGAAGAACCTAAGTTTTCACCAGACGCATTAAAACTTATCGGGAAGCCTATTTTGCCTTCTATTGCGGTAGATGCTGCTTGTAGCGGTAACCCTGGTATAATGGAATATCGGGGGGTAGATACTGAAACACAAGCCGAGATATTTAGGCTTACGCCTATGAAAGATGGCACCAATAACATAGGGGAGTTTTTGGCTATAGTACACGCTTTGGCTTTCTTAAAACAACGCAATCTTACAATGCCTATCTATTCTGATAGTGAAATAGCAATGCGCTGGGTACAACAAAAAGTATGTAAAACTAAGCTTGGAAAGACATCTGATAATGCAAAAATATTTGAACTAATAACTCGTGCTGAAAAATGGCTACAAGAAAATACTTATCCTAATCGTATTCTCAAATGGGAAACCAAAGCGTGGGGCGAAAATCCTGCGGACTTTGGTAGAAAAGACTCTTAACTTTTCTTCCTAAATCTAAAAAATAAATGACTGATATTACTCTATCTGTACAACCTACTTCCAGTCCTGATATTATTAAATTGGAGGCAAATAAAGCCTTAGTAAAAGGTAGTTACGAGTATAAAAATATTGATGAAGCTAAAAACTCACCCTTAGCAAAAGAGCTGTTTTACCTTCCTTTTGTAAAGACAGTATATATCTCGAGTAATTTTATTGCGTTAAAACGATTTCCAATTATAGAATGGAAAGACGTACAAGAAGAAGTGGCACAGCAAGTATTGCTTTATTTACAGTCAGGGAGAGAAATTGTAAGCACTGAGGGTGAACAAAAGAAGGTTATTTCCGTATATACTGAAACAACACCTAATCCTTCGGTAATGAAGTTTGTAGCCAATAAACGTCTTGTTCCTACTATTATAGAATATAAGCATATAAAGGAGACTGATGAGGCTCCTATGGCTAAAGCTCTTTTCACTCAGTTTCCTTTTATTGAGGAGGTATTTTTTGATGATAACTATATTTCAGTTACTAAAAAAGATAACAAAGAATGGGCAATGGTTACTCCTAATATACGAGAATTCATTAAGAATTATCTTTCAGAAGGGCATACGCTTATTTCTTCTTCTGAAATTAAAAAACATCAGCAAGCAATACAAGAACGACTACTCTCTATGGTTACTACTGATGAGGTATCAAAACAAATTGTAGCTATTATAGATGAGTTTGTAAAACCTGCTGTAGCCTCTGATGGAGGAAATATTCAGTTTATTTCATACAATCCAGAAACGCATTACGTAGAGGTAATACTGCAAGGAGCTTGTAGTGGTTGCCCCTCCTCTACCCTAACCTTAAAAAAGGGAATTGAAGTCATTTTGAAAGATAAGCTACAAAACCCTTATATTAATGTAAACGCTCTTAACGGATAAGATAATTCTTCTGAAATAGAAAACCACGCCTTATATAGCGTGGTTTAGTTAAACAATTGTTGAAATGTGTAGTGTTGCGGTTACACGAAATTCTTCTTATTTATTTTTCAATAAATCTCTAATCTCAGTAAGTAACTCTTCTTGAGTAGGACCAGCTGGTGTAGCAGGAGCCTCTTCTTCTTTTTTCTGTTTGTTTAGCTTGTTGATACCTTTTAGAAGCATAAACAATACAAGTGCAATACAGAAGAAGTTAATTACAGCGGCAAGAAACTTACCATAAGCTACTCCATTCCATACCAAACCTTCTAAGTGTTCAGCACCCGTAGCTTTCAAAGCAGGTGTTAATAACAAAGGGGTAATAACATCAGACACTAATGATGATACAATAGCACCAAAAGCTGCCCCAATGATAACCCCGATGGCTAAATCGACTACGTTACCTTTTACAGCAAATTCTTTAAATTCTTTTAAAAATCCCATAATGATTCATTTTAAGTTTATAAAAATAATTTGTTACTTAATTCGGGGCAAAAATAATACTTTTTTCGGAAATACAAAAAGAAAAGGGACGAATTTCACAACTGTCCCTTTTCATCACTAACTAAAAAACTCAATCACTATGATGGTTAAGTATAACTTTACACAGTCATACTAAATATTTTGGTATTAGGCATTTTGCGTTGTAAGTGCAAATCGAAAGCCATACAGATATTTCTAATAAAAGGTTTTCCCTCATCGGGGACTTCTATATGATTGCCTGCTATATGCAGTAAACCATCGTTTTGCATCTCTTGAAGATGTGCTATTACTTCTGTTATTTCAGGAAACTGAAGAGATTCGTCGTTCCAAGAAGTAGTAAACTGACACATCAAGTTGAGGATATGACGCCTAATAATTAAATCTTCTTTATTGAGAATATGCCCTTTACACACGGGTATTTCATTCTTGTCAAGACGTGCATAATAAGCATCTAAATCTTTCTCGTTTTGGGCAAAACCGTACCAACTATCGCTGATAGAAGACATTCCTAAGCCTATCATCACTTGCGTTTTAGAGGCTGTATAGCCCATAAAGTTGCGATGCAATTGATGATTTTTGAAAGCCTTATACATACTATCAGTAGGTAAAGCAAAGTGATCCATTCCTATTTCGGCATATCCTGCTTTCAATAAGTATTGTTTTCCTACTTCATACAACTCTCGCTTTACTTCGCCTGTGGGCACATCTTCATCTTTAAAACCGCGTTGTCCACTGCCTTTTATCCAAGGTACGTGAGCATAGCTATAAAAAGCGATACGGTCGGGACGAAGAGAGTTACTCCTATCAATGGTGAAGAGTACATCGTCTAAAGTTTGAAACGGCAAACCAAAAACCAAATCGTGGCTTACAGAGGTATAGCCGATAGCTCTGGCTTGCTGGGTAACACGCTGTACATTCTCAAAAGGTTGAATGCGGTGAATGGCTTTTTGTACCTTAGTCGAATAATCTTGTACGCCATAACTCACGCGCCTAAAACCTAAGTCGTAAAGCGTTTGTAGGTGAGTTTTAGTGGTATTATTAGGATGACCTTCAAAACTAAATTCGTGAGCATCAGCTTTATCAGCACGTTCAAAAATACCTTCTATCAAACGGCGCAACTGCAAAGGTTCAAAAAAGGTAGGCGTACCTCCCCCCAAGTGTATTTCCTTAATACGAGGGCGTTCTTCCAAAAAATCAATGTATAACTGCCATTCTTTAAGTATTGCCTCTATATAAGGGGCTTCCATTTCGTGACGCTTAGTAATGCGTTTATGACAACCACAGAAAGTACAAAGACTCTCACAGAAAGGCAAATGAATGTATAGGCTAATCCCTTCGGTACTATTGCTCTCAGCATAGGATTTTCGTAAGCTCTCTAACCATTTTTCAGTAGAAAAAGTACTACTATCCCAATAGGGAACAGTAGGATAGCTAGTATAGCGAGGTCCAGCTACATTGTATTTTTGAATGAGAGATATTGCCATTTTCTGTAAAAACGGGGCAAAGGTATAAAAAAAGTGGAAAGTGAAAAGAGAAAAGAAAAAAATATAGATTCGCTAATACCGTAATGCCAATAATATCAAACTAATGACGAGGGACGAATGACGAAACAAGCTATACAGATAAATAATTATAAGACGAACAACAAGAGGTTCTACAGTGGCTCTACAGTGGCTCTACAGTGGCTCTACAGTGGCTCTACAGTGGCTCTACAGTGGCTCTACAGTGGCTCTACAGTGGCTCTACAACGAACAAAAGACGAACGATGAACGAAGGAATAACGAACCTAAGGCAAAGGAAAGTTATTTGAATATTGAATATTAGACATCTATGTTTAGATTCGTTTGCAGAAAAAACAACAAGACTCTTTTAATCTTGTACTTTTCTAACTTGACTGCAATATATTTAAAAGGTTTTCATTGAACCATTTATACCGATTGATAATCATAATATGAGTACCATTTTTTACTACAATAGCATTTCTTATGTACTGAATAGGAAAAACAGGGTCTTTATCTCCGTGAATGTGAACTGTGTGGGGTAAAGGTTCTTTTTGTTGCCAATTCACTATGCGGTCTATTGACCAATCGAGATAGGCAGGGGAGCGCATTCCTATATATTTCTCGTATAGAGCTATTCGTTTGGTCATCAGTTCAGAAAAAGAAAATCTTTTCCAAAACTCCAAATCGCTGATAGTACGAGTGGGCAATAGCTTATGCAGGTTTGTATAGCGTGCCAAGAGCATTTTCTTAGGTAGTTCGTACTGTGTTTTTACGCTGGAAATGAGGACTATTTTTCGATAATCGTTCAGTTGCTTAGCTATCTCTTGTACAATAATTCCTCCAAAGGACACTCCTAAGAGCACAGAAGAAGGCTCGGTAATTGCTACTGCAATACGTCCTGCATAGTGAGCTAGACTTTCTTCTTTTTCGGGAGTAATCCAGTCGAGTAAGTGCACACGGAAATTGTTGGGGAATTGCAAACGCTCGAAAATCTTAGGGCTGGCAGCCATTCCAGGCATTAAATAAATAGAAAGATTATCTTTTATATTCATTTGATATTGCTTTTTTACGAAAAATAAGTAACTTTGCACCAAATTTTAAATGAGTAACAGGTTATAGGTAAAAAGTAAAAACTAACGATAGTTAGGTATGTGAATGAGGTATAATGCTCATTTCTTACTTCTTATCTCTTATCTAGACAGAAGCAAAAGTACAACATTTTTGTCAAATAACGAATATTACTAATTAAAAACATAGTACAATGGAAGTAATAGACAGCGAATTTTCACGTCAATACCAAGCCAAAATCAACGGTGAACTTGCCTTTGTAGAATACGCTATTCAGGAGCGTAAGATATTCTTTACCAAAACATTGCTACCTGAAACGACGGACGAAGCGCTCATTGATGAATTCTTTAAGGGGGTAATAGCCTTAGTAGCTGAGAAAAAATATAGAGTGGTGCCCGTTTGCCCTGTAGCTATTGCTTTTTTTAAGCGTAATAAGGAGTGTAAAGACATACTTCCTGCTGGTATTAGGATTTAATAGTTAATGATTAACGGTTAATTAAAAAACTTCGTTTTACATTGATTATATACAGATAAAGTATGCGAGGGCAGAGTATGTAAAGTATACGCTCTAACAAAAAGAGCAGGGCTCTCCCCTACTCTCTTAACTATGTAGATAAAAAAGAATTAATAATATATTATATGAAAGCCGTATTTTTAGACCGCAACACGCTCTCTGAGCGCATAGATGTAGATATCCCAAAAGGGATAGCCCAATGGGTAGCCTTCCAAAAAACAGCTCCCGATGAAATTGTTCAACGTCTCAAACCTGCTGATATAGCTATCGTGAACAAGGTGAAACTCGATGAGAGTATCCTTAGGCAGTTGCCTAACCTTAAGCTCATTCACCTTACTGCTACGGGTATGGATAATATTGATAAAGAGGCTGCGAAAGCCTTGGGTATAGAAGTGAAAAACGTAGCGGGTTACTCTACTGAAAGTGTTACAGAACACTTCTTCTTGTTGTTACTATCGGCTATGCGTGCCCTAAAAACCTATCACACAAGTGTAGAAGATGGTACTTGGGAAAAAGATGGTCGTTTTTGCCTTACTGAGCCACCGGTGTTTGAATTGCATACCAAAACCTTAGGGATTATAGGAGTAGGCAACATAGGGAAAGCTATTAGTAAAGTAGCTGAAGCCTTTGGTATGAAAGTGCTATGGGCTGAACGCCAAGGTAAAGCGCCACGTAGTAAAGAATATACTGAATTCGACAAGGTATTGGCACAGAGTGATATCATCTCGCTTAACTGTCCGCTTACTCCTGAGACTAAGCATTTAGTAGATGAAGATTTCATCTCCAAATTGCGTAAAAAACCATTAATTATCAATATGGCTCGTGGGGCTATAGTAGACCCTCAGGCGGTATATGAAGCTATAGAAAGCAATCGTATAATGGGCTTTGCTACCGATGTGTTTGAAGAAGAACCGCCAATGACTAATGACCCTCTACTAAAAATAGCCAACCACCCTCGTGTGATTTACACTCCTCACGTGGCTTGGGCGAGCGAATACGCACAAGATAAGTTGTGGCGTATCTTGAAACGCCAAGTAGAAGATTTTATCGTAAAATATAAAACAGAACATAAGGAAAATGAAAAAGCATAATTTTAGCGCAGGCCCCTCTATCTTAGCACCTGAGGTATTCCAAAAAGCCTCTGAAGCCTTATTAGATTTTGAGGGGACTGGCTTATCGGTAATAGAAATATCACACCGCAGTCCAGAGTTTGTACGCGTGATAGAACGCGCTCGTGCATTGGCATTGGAAATCGCTGGATTGGACGATTCGTACACTACACTCTTCTTGCAAGGAGGAGCTAGTATGCAATTTTTGATGGTGCCATACAACCTCCTCGAAACCAAAGCTGCTTATATAGATACAGGTACTTGGGCTAACAAAGCACAAAAGGAAGCTGCTCTCTTTGGCAATGCCGAAGTGATAGCCTCTTCTAAAGCCGATGGATATAAGTATATTCCAAAAAATGTGACTGTTCCTACTGATATCGATTATCTGCACATCACTACCAATAATACGATTTACGGTACCGAGTACCACAGTTTACCTCAAACGAGCATCCCTTTGGTAGCCGATATGAGTTCTGATATTTTCTCACGTCCGTTAGACTACAAGCAGTTTAGTTTGATTTATGCGGGTTCACAGAAGAATTTAGGAGCTTCAGGTTCTACCTTAGTGATTGTGAAGAAGGATTTATTGGGCAAGGTAAGTAGGAAACTGCCTTCGATGATGGACTACCAGTTGCATATTAAAAACGATAGTATGTTCAATACACCTTCTACTTTTGCAGTATATGTAAACCTTTTAGTACTCGAATGGATACAAGCACAAGGTGGATTACAAGCCTTAGGCAAACGCAACCGAGCAAAAGCCGATTTGCTTTATGGAGAAATCGACCGCAATCCATTAGTAGTAGGGTATGCTAATAAAGAAGACCGCTCCCTAATGAATGTAGTGTTCAACCTCACCGATGAAAGTTCCAAAGAACGCTTTGATGCTTTGTGTAAAGAAGCCAATATCAGTGGAATAAAAGGACACCGCATCATAGGAGGCTATCGCGCTTCTATCTACAATGCCTTGCCTTTAGAAAGTGTACAAGTATTAGTAGATGTACTTAAAGAATTTGAACGCACCGCGTAAAGAAGAATAATATGGAAAACAAAATAAGTCCGATATAAATATCGGACTTATTTTATATTATACAATATGTTATTTAATCTCTAAGGCTTTATAATCAAATGTATTAAGCTTCACAACTACTACAGTTTACAAAATTCATCATCATTTCTTTTGCTACTGATTGACTGCGCTGATAGTACAAACTTTTAACTCCTAATTTCCAAGCCTCAATAAGCACTTTATTCACATCGCGAATAGGCATTGCTGACGGGATATTTAAGTTCAAACTCTGCGTTTGATCAATGTACGCTTGACGCTGTGCTGCTTGTGATATAATTTCCATCGGTGAAATCTCTTTAAAAGTTTTAAACACATTCTTCTCTAATTGAGATAACTCTTGCAAGTGTTGTACAGAGCCATTATTCAAACGAATAGAACGCCATACTTCTTCATTATTAAGACCTTTTTCCTCCAAAAGGTGAGTGAGATACTTATTTTTGCGCATAAAGTTCCCTTTAGAAAGCCCTACTTTATAGTAATTGCTCGAATAAGGTTCGATACCTGGTGATACCTGTCCTAAAATAGCCGAACTGGAAGTGGTAGGAGCGATTGCCATAGTGGTAGTATTTCGTCTACCATATCCTTTTAAAATTTCTGGTTCTCCGTAAATATGAGCTAACTCTTTAGTTGCCTTATCAGCTTCTTCACGAATGTATCTAAAAGCACGGGCATTGAACTGTGTTGCCTCAAAGCTCTCAAAAGGTATCATATTGCGTTGCAAGTAAGAATGATATCCTAATACACCCAAACCTAAAGCACGATGACGAATAGCAAAATTGCGAGCTGCCTGTAAATAGTAATTACCCTTTGTTTTTTCTATAAACTCTGAAAGTACCGCATCTAAAAAGAATACCGCTAACTTTACCGCTTTGGTATCTTTCCACTCATCAAAGAGCTCTAAGTTCATAGAAGAAAGACAGCAAATAAACGATTCATCTTCACTAGAAGGTAACATAATCTCACTGCACAAGTTACTTGAACGAATGAGCATATCCTTATCTTTATACACTTGAGGACGATTACGATTGGCATTATCCGTAAAGATAATGTAAGGTAATCCTTTTTGCTGGCGAGACTCCAAGACACGAGCCCATAGGCGACGTTTTTCTACATCACCATCTATCATTTCTTGCATCCAATAATCAGGTACACAAATACCAAAGAAAAGATTCTGAATAGGGAATTCTACATCTTTAATTTGTAGAAACTCTTCGGCATCAGGATGGTCTATATCTAAATAAGCAGCAAAAGCACCGCGCCTTACTCCTCCTTGTGATACAACGTCCATAGCTGAATCGAACAACTTCATAAAACTAACCGCCCCACTTGATTTACCATTATCGGTAACTGCAGAACCGCGACTACGCAATTCGCCAAAATAACCAGAAGTACCTCCCCCTATTTTGGTTTGCATAATCACCTCTCCAAGTTTATGAGTAATCCCCTCGATGCTATCAGGTACGTGCACATTGAAACAAGAAATAGGCAAACCTCTTTCAGTACCCATATTTGCCCAAATAGGAGATGAGAAACTAATCCACCCCTTAGTAATCATTTCTTTGAAAGCGGGCTGTAATTCGGGTTTATAAAGCCTATGTGCAGCAGCACTTGTAATGCGGTCTATTGCACCTTCTACGCTTTCTCCTTTTAGTAAATAGCCTCTATTGAGGATTTGTTCAGACTCTTCATTGAGCCACCAAATGTCTTTTTCTTCGTTCATAACTTTTTATTTTCGGGGTGCAAAGTAACAGCTTTATATTCTAATTTCACCCTCTATCCAAAATAAGTTATTAACAAAGTTTTTAACAATATAGCAAAATCAGCCTCTTAGGATAATTTTTTAACATACAGTTATACTTTTATATTACTTGAATAGCTAAAATAATAAAAATTAAATGTATGGGAAAGCAAAAACTATTAAAAATAAGAAGATATAGAAGAGTAGAAATATAGCTGTTAATTACTACAAATCAACGTGTTAAAAAGAATTGTTATATTTAAAACAAAATAGTAATACGATTTTATCTAAAATATTTTGTTCTTTCAGATAACTTTTGTACTTTTGTAGCGTTAAGTATAAAAGGAAATCTTATGTCAGAACTAATTACTAGACCTATACCTATTGATGAAGAAGTAGTGTGGGATAAAACAAAAACTATTATCAGTACTACTGATAAGTTGGGTGCTATTACTGACGTAAATCAAACATTTATAGACGTTTGTGGTTATCCTGCGGTTGAATTATTAGGAAAACCACATAGCATCATTCGTCACCCCGATATGCCTAAAATCATATTTAAGATTACTTGGGATAATATTTTGGCGGGGAGGAACTTTCACGCTATTATTAAAAACTTAGCTAAATCGGGTAAGTATTATTGGGTAATTACCGATTTTGAAGTAGGCAGGAATATTATTGGGGATGTTGTTACTATTATGGCACGTCAGCATTCAGTACCTAAGTATGTAATTACAGAGCATATTGAGCCTTTATATCAAACGCTCCTTAAACTTGAAAAAATAGGAGATATGGAGCTCAGTAATCGTTATTTTAAGGGCTTTTTAGAAAAACAAGGCAAATCATATATTGAATATATTATGGATATTATGGACGAAAGCAAGCGAGAAATTCACTTTGATCCTATCCCTAATATGCCTCACACTGATACTAACATTGGAGACTATGAAATTTCTGATGATATATTTAGTGAAGAACATCACGAAGAAGAAACTATGATGCAACGCAAGAGTTTCTTTGCAAAATTATTTTCTACGAATTAGAATTTTACAAATATCACAATAAAATGAGAGCGTATCTATTGCAATAGATACGCTCTCATTTTTGGTTCTTTCTATGACTACGATTCTTTCTTGTCTTGAATTTCTTTCTTATCGTCTTTTAATTTAGCTGACAGTTCCATAGAAATAGCAGAACGTTCAAATTTAATTTTTCCTGAAAGTGTTTCTAAGACACAAGTATCATCAGTAAGTTCTACAATGCGTCCGTGCATACCACTTTTAGTAATTACTTTATCGCCTCTTTTCATTCCTTCAATAAAGTTTTTTTCTTGTTTTTGTCGTCTTACTTGCGGACGAATCATAAAAAAGTAGAATACTAGGATTATCAATATAAGAGGTAGTAAACCACTGTTCATCAATTGTTGCATATTTATTAATTTAATTATTAGTTTTTAGTTATTTTAGAAAATTGTAATTAGAAACTTTTAGCTTTTGACTTTCAATTATAAAAGTCCTCTTCCTATCTTTTTTATTTGTTGTTTTTCTTCGAGTTCTTTATGTACATTTTTCATTACACCATTAATAAACGCACTACTTTTAGTAGTAGAATATTCCTTGGCAAGTTCTAAATATTCATTAAGTGTTACTTTCACTGGAATACTAGGAAAACTAAGCATTTCACAAACAGCCATTTTTAACAATATACTATCTATTACAGCCACACGATCTTTCTCCCAACCCGTCATTCTACTAATAATTTCATTCTCCCACTTACTATCATTGAGCACTGCTTTTTTTAGTAACCCTGTAAGAAAATCTTTTTCTTCTTCATCTTTATAAAGTGAAGGAACAAAATATTTATCAGGTGAGGTAGGGAGCACTTCTCTAAATAACCTACTTATATAGGTATTTACAATGGGATAATCATCTACCCAAGTGAGATTATAATCTTCAATATATTCATATATTGTCTCATCGGGAGCTATAATTTCTTCAAAAATAGTTATTAAAAAAGATTTATCAGCTTCAAAACTGCTCTTTTGTTTGCTGTATTTCTTATAAAACTCACTTTCTATAATGTTTTTATATATAGTACGCACATACTCTTCGTGTATTTCCCAATGATTTATACGTGCATCAGCAATGGCTTCTTGTAATAATGTATTATGAACGATGGCTAAGAGCAAAAGGTTTTCAGAGAATTTTTGATGTACTGTTCTCTCTTCAGTAGTAGCCAAATATTTTTTCTGAGCTACTTTGTGTTGATGAGTTGCCAAAGAATGCAGTTCAATGAAAAGTGATAATATTAATAAATATAGGTGTCGCATTTCATCAGCACTGTTTTGCAAGAACTTCAATTCTTTGTCTAAATCCTGACTTTGGCTCTGACGCATTGCATAAATTGATTGCATTACTTTTGCCCTAATATGTCGTCTTGTAAGCATAATTTGTAAGAACTTTCTTAACTTTATTTTGAGAGTGCAAAAGTAGAAAAAAAGGTTTAACAAGCCAAAAAAAAGCGCTAAAAAAGCACCTAAAATGTTAATTTTTTACTAAAAATCGCATTTTTTCTTGTTTTATACTTGCTATGATGAAATATATTACTACCTTTGTCCTTATTAACTGTATTTATAAGTTATCATATGAACAAATCAGAATTAATTGATGCAATTGCAGCAGGGTCTGGACTTACAAAAACCGACTCTAAAAAAGCTGTTGAAGCGTTCTTTTCAAGTGTTGAAAAGGCTCTAAAAAAAGGTGACAAAGTAGCTGTCGTAGGATTCGGTTCTTGGTCAGTTGCTAAAAAAGAAGCCAGAGAGGCTCGCAACCCTCGTACTGGTGCAGTAATTAAAGTACCTGCTAAGAAAGTTGTAAAATTCAAAGCAGGGGCTGAATTATCTGAAGCAGTAAACAAAAAGTAATTGCAGTAAAAAAGTCCCTTTCAGTTGAAAGGGACTTTTTTTATTTATTAGTAGATGAATTAATTAGCATAGAAACCTTATTTAATGATTAATGGTTAATGATTAATGGTTAATTTGGGAGAAGCTTATAGAAAGCTTATAGGAAAGACGAACAAAAGACGAACAAAAGACGAACAAAAGACGAACAATGAACGAACAATGAATGAAGAAAAAGTGAAGTTAAGTTGATGCTAAAGTAGAGATAAAAAGAAGGGAATTGGTAGACTTTTACTTTGCTAAAAGTCGTAGCACAACAGGCAAGTCGTAGCACGACGGGCAATTTAAAACTTTGGCAAGGTGCAAAGCGCACGAAAGCGCAAATTAATTCTCTGACAAGACTATAACTAACATTACCAATATGAAAAAGAAGAAAATAGTAGTCCTCACGGGGGCAGGGATTAGCGCTGAAAGTGGTGTAAAAACTTTCCGAGATGCCGATGGTTTGTGGGAAGGTCACGATATAGAACAAGTGGCAACACCTTATGGCTTTGAGAAAGACCCTGAACTTGTATTGAACTTCTACAACGGTTTGCGCAAACAGGTGAAAAATGTGCAACCTAACCCAGCTCACCTATTATTAGCCGAGTTGGAAAAAGAGTACGACGTGGTAATTATCACTCAAAATGTAGATGACTTGCACGAACGTGCGGGTAGCCATCACATTATTCACTTACACGGCGAACTGCTAAAAATGCGGGGAGTAGATGACCCCTATACGCTCTACGACTGTACTGACGACATCAAAGTGGGCGACCTGAGCCCCAGTGGAGCACAATTACGACCTCACATCGTGTGGTTTGGCGAAGATGTACCAATGATTGTAAAGGCTGCCGAAGAGGTAGAAACTGCCGATATAGTGGTTATTGTAGGTACTTCATTACAAGTGTATCCCGCTGCTGGATTGATGAACTGTGCCAAGAAAGATACACCTATATATTATATAGACCCACGTCCAAGCATCAGTAGTAAAGATAAAATCACTGTAATTAAAGACGTTGCTTCAACAGGGGTAGCTAAAGCTATTGAACTAATAAAAGAATTGAAATGAGTAACTTCCCAAAATTTATTTTAGGTGACAACACCGATATGCCCGATGCTATGTTCGTGGTGCATTTAGAGTATCCGCGCTTCGTGCTGAACTTAGACAACGACGAAGTAGAATGGCTGGAAGAGTTCGACGAAGAAGACACCAAAGAGTTAGAGGCTGAAAGCGAGAACCTTATAGAAGAAGCTATCGCTTTCTACGAACGAGAAATCGCCCGTATAGAAGAAAATGAATACTAAGCAACTCATACAGCAAATCGAAGCTAAACAATCGCTGTTATGTGTGGGCTTGGATACCGATATGACTAAAATTCCTCCTCACTTGCTTGAAGAGGAAGACCCGCTCTTTGCGTTCAACAAAGAGATTATAGAGGCTACTCACCCATTTGCGATAGCCTACAAACCCAATACAGCTTTCTACGAAGCATACGGCGAAAAAGGTTGGCGCGCCTTAAAAAAGACGATTGACTACCTAAACCGTCACCACCCTGAGATTTTCACTATTGCCGATGCCAAACGCGGGGATATAGGCAACACTTCAAATATGTATGCCAAAGCTTTTTTGAAGATATGCAATTCGATAGCGTGACAGTAGCCCCCTATATGGGAAGGGATTCAGTAGAGCCTTTTTTAGCTTTTGAGAACAAACACACCATTCTCTTAGCACTAACTTCTAATGAAGGGGCTTTCGACTTCCAAACGCAAAAACTCAACGATGAAGAGCTGTACAAAAGGGTATTACGTACCTCACTCACTTGGCAAAACAGCCAAAACCTGATATACGTAGTAGGCGCAACCAAGGCGGAATACTTAAAGGAAATACGCAAAATAATACCTGAACATTTCTTGTTAGTACCAGGAGTAGGTGCTCAGGGAGGTAGCTTGGAAGAGGTATGTAAGTATGGTTTGAACGACCACTACGGACTGCTTATCAACTCGTCAAGAGGCATTATTTTCGCTTCTAAGGGCGAAGACTTTGCCAAAGTAGCAAGTGAAAAAGCTGAGGAATTACAACAGAAGATGAAATTAATGCTTAATGGTAAATGATAAGTGGTAAATGAGTAGTAATGAAAAGGAACAAGAGAAATGACAAGTGTGAGAAGTAATAGGTATATCAACTTTGTACAAGTTTAAAACTTTGGCAGAATATGGTGATTAAAAACTAGTAAACTAATGACTAACAACTAAATAATATGATTACATTTTTAAATAAAAGCAACATTACACCAACCATTGAAGATGACGCTCACAGACTTTTTTCACTGTTGAGCAGGCGCTACCAACAACGACTATCTGACCTTTTTCAAGACAAAACTAAAGCACCTTATGTAGTAGGTTATATAGAAGACGGTCGCCTACACGGAATGGCTTCTATGGCTATCTACAGAGTGATTTCGGGCTATAAAGGTTGGATAGAAGATGTGGTGGTAGACGAGATGGCACGTGGTAAAAAAATAGGCACTCAGCTCATTCAACTTCTTATCGCCAAAGGCAAAGAATTGGGCTTGGGAGAAATATTGCTCTTTACCTCACCTACTAACGAAGCAGCTATTAAGCTCTATGAAAATGAAGGCTTTAAACGTAAAGGTGCAGAGGTATATGTGAATGCTCTCAAACAAATGTATCCACCAGAATCTTGATATATTACTATTTCTTTGTATTTTTGCCCTCTGATAAGGAAACAATAAAAATACTATGGAATTAGTTCACAAGAATCTCGTATTACCCAACAATGGCAAAAAGCTCTTGTTGCACACTTGTTGTGCGCCTTGCTCGGGCTCTATTATACTATCTATTCAGGCATCGGGGATAGAGTTTACTATATTTTTTTACAACCCTAATATTCACCCTCAAAAAGAATACGAAATTCGCAAAGAGGAAAATATACGCTTTGCCAAAAAGTGTGGCGTACCTATTGTAGATGCCGAATACGACACCGATAACTGGTATACGCGTGCTAAAGGTATGGAATTTGAACCCGAACGCGGTAGCCGTTGCGCAATGTGCTTTGATATGCGTATGGAGCGTACGGCTTTATATGCTTACGAAAACGGCTTTGATACCATTGCAACCTCACTGGGCATCTCTCGTTGGAAAGACCTCAACCAAGTGAATGAAGCAGGTAAAAATGCTGCCAATAAGTACGAGGGACTTACCTATTGGGACTACAATTGGCGCAAAAACGGAGGTGCTGCCTGCAATATGGAAATCTGCAAAAACGAGAAGTTCTACCAACAAGAGTACTGCGGTTGTGCTTTCTCGTTGCGCGATGCTAACAAATGGCGAGTAGCCAACGGAAGAGAGAAAATACGAATAGGGGAAAAATACTACGGAAGAGAAAAGTGAATAGTATGATAACTCCAGAAGAACTTACAGAAGGTCGAATCTTACTTATCGATAAGCCCTTGCAATGGTCGTCGTTTCAAGCAGTGAACAAAATCAAATGGGCAATACTCAAACACTATAAGCTCAAGAAGATAAAGATAGGGCACGCAGGAACATTAGACCCGCTTGCCTCTGGTTTATTGGTGATTTGTACGGGCAAATTTACTAAGAAGATTACCGAAATACAAGACGCTGTAAAAACTTATACAGGTACTATCACCGTAGGGGCTACGACTCCTTCCTACGATAAGGAAACTGAAATAGATGCCCACTACCCTACTGACCATATCACTCCTGAACTGATAGAACAAGTGCGAATGCAGTTTATAGGGGAGCTCACGCAAACGCCTCCTGTATTTTCGGCTATCAAGAAAGAAGGCAAACGGCTCTACGAATTTGCCCGCGACGGGAAAGAAATAGAAGTTCCTCAGCGCACTATCTATATTTACAGTTTCAATATAGATGCAAGTCAGTTTCCTAAATTGTACTTTGAGGTGATATGTAGCAAAGGCACCTACATACGCTCCTTGGCAAACGACTTTGGTAAAGCCTTAGGGTCTGGTGGCTATCTATCTGTATTGCGACGCACTAAGATAGGTGATTTCTCGGTAAATGATGCCTTAACGCCTGATGAATTTATAAACATACATATTCCAAAAATGCAAACAAAACCTATTATTCTCACTACTGTATTCGAGCGATTTATCGATAAGAATAAAACAACTCTTAATGACCATTTCGCTCGAAAAGAATCTACTTTGAACACACAAAACAATAGGAAAAAGTCTATTAATGAAGTGTATGAAGAGCGAGAGCGAGAACGCCTTAATAAACAACAAAAACAACAACACACTTCCGACCTTAATATAGAAGCCATTTTTCCTCGAAAAAAGAAAAAAAAGACCTCAGGAATCAAATATGAGTTTCGCTACTTTCTATCGATGTTTTCAAATACTGATAAGGCAATTATGCTTACTTTACTGATACTTTTCGGTACGATAGTAACCCTTATGGTGATACAACTTAGCAGTAGAGAGAAAGAAATAATGATTGAAATGGCACTCACTCCAGATGATTTACCTTATGAACCTCCAAAATTAGAGGAACAAACTGAAGCACCTGATCTTTCTCAAGCTATGAATGCGAAACTGACTACTAATGCTTATAATCAAGCCGATGCTGACTTACGTCATACTGAGAATTTTAAAACTTTAGACGAAATAATGGCAGAGCGTGCTTCTCAAGAGATGGAAAGTGCTAAAGAAGAATTGGTGAGTAATAATAAAATGTCGTCTAACTTAGTAATATCGGACGATAATACTCTTCAAAAAACAACTAAAATTTCATCTGATAATAAAGTAAATAAGAATACTTTAGTAAAATATGCCTTATCTGGCAGGACAGGAAATATACCTAACCCTGTATTTACTTGTGAAAAAGAAGGGCAAGTAGTGATTATTATTACAGTTGATGAAGCAGGAAGAGTTATTAGAACAGCTCTTGACAAAATGAATTCAACTACCAATGATGATTGTCTTATAGAAAACTCATTACTATATGCTAGCAGAGCCAGATTTAATGCTGTAACAGGCAAAAAAGAGCAAACAGGAACTATTACTTATATTTTTCAAAGTAAACGATAGAATGAAATTACAACAGTTAATTTGCATATTAAGCTTTTTATTAATAGGAGCTTGCAAAAATGCAAATCCACCTAAGCAAGACGCTTTCAATATAGAACTGTATCCTAAAAAGAAAGAATACCACATAGGAGAAACTTTACAGATAAAAGTTGTGAATCCTAAGTTTGAAGGTAAAATAGTAAAGATTAGCTATCAGTTTCATCACCAAGAGCTTGTTGTTACTAATGAGAACATAGTACTTGAAAACCTAATGTTAGGTAAACAGCCTTTGGAAGTAACTGTATATACTGATAAAGGAGAAGTTTATAAAGTACGAAAAGAAATTTTACTTTTGGCAGGGCAAGCTCCTAAACTGTATACTTATAAAATACTAAATGAATATCCTCACGACAAACAGGCTTATACTCAAGGTTTAGAATTTATAGGTGATACTTTAGTAGAAAGCACAGGACAATACCGAGAATCTTCCATACGCAAATGGAATCCTTTTACGGGCGAAATGTACAAAAATGTACCTTTACAAGCAATGTATTTTGGTGAAGGAACTACCGTTTTTAGAGATAAAATAATCCAACTCACTTGGAGAGAAAATATAGGATTCGTATATGATACTCAGCTAAAACTGTTAAAAACATTCTCTTACAATAAAAGCAAAGAAGGTTGGGGGCTCTGTCATAACGGTAGTGATAAACTTTACAAAAGTGATGGTTCAGAAAAGATTTGGATACTCAATCCTAACACTTTTGAAGAAGTAGACAGTTTACAACTATGTACTAATAAATCTATTTTTACCAATGCTAACGAATTAGAATTTGTAGACGGAAAAATATATGCTAATACTTATCTAAAAGATGGTATTATGATTATCAACCCCAATAATGGTGCTATAGAAGGCGTTGTAGATGTACGAGGATTAAAAGAAAAAGTAGAACAAACTCCTGATTTAGATGTTCTTAATGGTATTGCTTATCACGCTAGGCGTAATACTTTCTTCATCACGGGTAAGAATTGGAGTAAGATATTTGAGGTAATTTTTATAAACAAGAATTAAATAACGTGAGCTTGATGTTTGTATTTTTTTATTACTTTTGCTCTTATGATTCCAGAGAATATCTTACATACTCCCATCAACTACCTGCGTGGCGTGGGTAATCAGCGGGCTGAACTCCTGAAAACAGAGCTCAGTATCTATGAGTATCAAGATTTGCTAAACTTATTCCCTAACAGGTATATCGACCGTACCAAGTTTTACAAAATCAACGAATTGCAGAACAATAATGCCGAGGTGCAACTCGTAGGCAAGATAGTAAACCTACGCACAGTAGAGTCGGCTCACCAAAAAGGTACTCGTCTTGTTGCTACCTTTGTAGACGATACGGGTACTATGGAGCTCGTGTGGTTCAAAGGACTCAAATGGTTGCGTGAATCTCTAAAAATCAACGAACCTTATGTGATTTTTGGCAAACTGAATTTCTTTGGAGGCACTTTCTCTATGCCTCACCCCGAAATGGACTTGCTCAGCGAATTCAAGAAGGCAGGACACAGCAGTATTCAGCCCGTATATCCCTCTACCGAAAAATTAGCTAAACGCAACATTACCAATAGAGTGATGCGCCAATTAGTACAAACAGTTTTTGAAGAAATAGGCAATAGCTTTGCCGAGAATTTACCGGATAACATACTCGCTTCTATGAACCTCATCTCCAAGCAGGAGGCAATGCGCAATATCCACTTCCCTACAAATCAAACTTTGCTTACTAAAGCCTCTGTACGACTCAAATTTGAAGAGCTTTTCTACATACAAGTACAGTTGGTACGCAAGAATCTTCTGCACAAACAGAAGTTCCAAGGACAACCTTTCAAGAATGTAGGCGATGCTTTTATGAACTTCTATAACCATCATTTGCCTTTTCCGCTTACCGATGCCCAAAAACGAGTATTGAAAGAAATACGCGCCGATGTGGGCTCAAATGCCCAAATGAACCGCTTGTTGCAAGGCGATGTAGGCTCTGGTAAAACCATCGTAGCCCTAATGACGATGCTTTTAGCAGTAGATAATGGTTGTCAAGCCTGCTTGATGGCACCTACCGAAATTCTCGCCAATCAGCATTACCAAAACATTAGTGAACTACTAAAAGAAACAGGAGTAACTGTAGCACTGCTCACAGGTTCGTCTAAAACTAAAGAACGCAAAATGTTAGACGAACAATTACAGTCTGGAGAGCTTTCTATCCTCATAGGTACTCACGCTCTTTTGGAAAACAAAGTACAGTTCAGAAACTTAGGACTCGCCATTATCGATGAGCAACACCGATTTGGGGTAGAACAGCGCTCGAAGTTATGGCATAAAAACACTATTCCGCCTCATATCTTAGTAATGACCGCCACTCCCATCCCACGCACTTTAGCGATGAGTGTATATGGTGATTTAGATGTTTCGATAATAGATGAACTCCCCCCTGGGCGTAAGCCTATTAAAACTCTACATCAGTTTGAAAACCACCGTGCAGAGACTTATGAATTTATTAAAAAAGAGATAGATAAAGGACGACAAGCTTATGTAGTATATCCACTTATAGAAGAATCGGAAGCGTTAGATTTTAAGAACCTTACCGAAGGCTATGATTATATCACGGCAAGCTTCCCTTTGCCAAAATATAAGGTTTCTATGGTACACGGTAGACTCAAACCAGCTGAAAAAGATGCTGAAATGGAGCGCTTCCTACGTAATGAAACACAAATAATGGTGGCTACCACCGTGATAGAAGTGGGGGTAAATGTACCCAATGCCTCCGTAATGGTAATTGAGAGTGCCGAGCGTTTTGGACTCTCACAACTACACCAGCTACGCGGGCGTGTAGGGCGTGGCAGTGAACAGAGTTATTGTATATTACTCACAGGCAACAAAATGAGTAACGATACTCGTACGCGTATGGAAACGATGGTGCGTACTAACGACGGTTTTGAAATCGCTGAAGTAGACCTAAAATTGCGTGGACCTGGTGACCTAATGGGTACGCAACAAAGTGGAGTGCTCGCTCTAAAAATAGCCGACCTTGTAAAAGACCAAGATATACTAAGAGCAGCGCGCTTTCAGGCTATCGATCTACTGAAAGCCGACCCTAATTTAGAGTTGCCCCAAAACCAACGCATAGTCCACACGCTCTATCAGTTACAACGCTATAAGAACCTCTGGACATACATTTCATAAAGGAGCTGAAGAGGTGATGCTTACTACATTGTAATCTTTTTCTACTTTTTTTACCAAAAAATTTGGAGAGTTAAAAAAAGTAGTACCTTTGCACCCGAATTAAACGTAAGGGTTCTTAGCTCAGCTGGTTCAGAGCATCTGCCTTACAAGCAGAGGGTCACTGGTTCGAATCCAGTAGGACCCACTTAGGTTAAAATTAAAAAATTTTTATCATTGTAATTTTTGGGTTCTTAGCTCAGCTGGTTCAGAGCATCTGCCTTACAAGCAGAGGGTCACTGGTTCGAATCCAGTAGGACCCACCAAAACTCGGATTTTATTGTTGTTTTCATAATTAAAAAGGATTCTTAGCTCAGCTGGTTCAGAGCATCTGCCTTACAAGCAGAGGGTCACTGGTTCGAATCCAGTAGAGTCCACAAAAGCTACTCAATACTGAGTAGCTTTTTTTGTTAATCATTCATTTAAAAAACAAATGATTATCAAGCACTTATAATTTTATAAATTGTTAATTATTAATTAATAATTGTGTATTGATAATTATTTCTTACTTTTGCGATATTTTTAAACAGAAAAACAAAAATAATATGTTAGGATTACAAACTTCTGTAGACGTTGCGACTACTGCAACCGACACTGCTCCCGTCGCAGTACAAGAGAAAACCCTTTCTATAATGGAACTGATTCTAGATGGTGGTATGGGGAGTATCATTATTATTAGTATTTTATTTGTGATGCTCGCTGTAGCTCTTTTTCTCTATTTTGAACGCCTTTTTGCTATTAAGGCAGCTTCTAAGATGGATAAAACTTTTATGTATAAAATACGTGATTGTATCTCAGCTGGGCGCTTAGATGCTGCTAAAATGCTTTGTGTACAATCGAATACTCCTGTAGCACGCCTTATTGAAAAAGGGGTCTCTCGTATAGGTAAACCTCTTGAAGATATTAATAAAGCTATTGAAAATGCAGGCACTTTAGAGGTCTACAATCTTGAAAAGAACACAGCTATTCTTGCTACTATTGCAGGAGCAGGACCTATGATTGGTTTCTTAGGTACAGTTGTTGGTATGATTATGTCATTCCACGAAATGGCTTCAGCAGGCGGTCAGGCAGAGATGGGGTCGTTAGCAAGTGGTATCTATACCGCGATGGCAACTACCGTAGCAGGGCTTATAGTAGGGATTATTGCTTATGTAGGTTACAATCACTTAGTGGTAAAAACAGATAAGGTGGTACACCTAATGGAAGCCAATGCTGTTGAATTCTTAGACTTGTTAAACGAACCTCTATAGGTCTTAAAAAACTACTCTCATCTAATTATGAAATTAAAAGGTAGAAATAAGATAAGTCCTGAGTTCAGTATGTCGTCTATGACGGACATTGTGTTCCTGTTGTTAATATTCTTTATGATTACTGCCAACAGCCCCAATGCACTTGATTTGTTATTGCCTAAAGCTAAAGGTAAAAGCACTAATACACAAAACGTTTCAGTAAGCATTGATAAAGATTTAAACTATTTTCTTGACAAGAAACCTATTTCAGTAGATAATCTCGATACAGAGCTCAAATCAGCGCTCAATGGAGTAGAAAATCCTACTATCATTTTGCGTGTAGAAGAAAGTGTACCTATTGAAAATGCGGTAACGGTGATGGATGTGGCAAATCAAAACCAATTTAAAGTGATTTTGGCTGTCCGTCCAAAATAGAAAGGTATATGAATTTATTCGATACAGAACATAAACGTAAATCATTAGCACTCACTACGGCTGTGATGTGTTTAGTAACCTTCATACTGTTTTTTGCAGGAATGAAGTACTTAGACCCACCGCCCGAAAAAGGTATAGAGGTCATCTATGGGGTAGATTTGATAGGAATGGGCGATCGCACTCCTCCGCCAAGTGCTACTAAACAGGAAGAAACTAAAACGCCTCCTCAAACACAACCAGAACAGAGTACTTTGCAAGAAGTAAAGGAAAACCTTTTGGCTCAAGATAACAACGAAGAAGTTTCTGTACCCGAAGTACCTAAAAAGAAAGAAAAGAAGAAAGAAACACCTAAAAAAGACCCTCCAAAAGAGAGTCCTAAACCCGCTCCTAAGCCTTCACGGGAAACTTCAGATGCGTTATCAAATATATTGGGAGCTGCCAATGCAGGTGGTAGTGGTACCTCAGGACAAGGAGATGGCAACCAACCTGGTTATCAAGGACAGATAGATGGTAGCCAGTATGCTAATTCTTATTATGGCTCGGGAGGTGGTAATGGCACTGGCAAAGGTTGGGGACTGAAAGGTCGTACCATTGCTTCACAAGGTAAAGTACCTCAAAATTGCAATGAAGAAGGACGCGTGGTAGTACAAATAGAAGTAGACCGTAGTGGTAAAGTAGTAAAAGCTACTGCTGGTGTGAAAGGAACTACTAATTCTGCTCAGTGTTTGCTGGAAGCTGCTCGAAAAACAGCTGCTATGCACCGCTGGAACGCAGATGATAATGCCCCTGCACGTCAAGTAGGTTTTATTGTTATCAACTTTAAACTCGGAGAATAAGAAATCAATTAATAATTGGTAATTAATAAATAACAAGATGAGATAATGGTTATAGTATAACTGATTATCTCATTTTTGATTGCACAACAACTAAAATTATCTTTAACATTGAATTATCAAGAAACACTTTCGTGGATGTTCAACCGCTTACCAATGTTTCAAACACAAGGTAAAACCGCTTTGAACAACAAATTAGATAATATCCTCACCTTTACTTCGGTGTTAGGAAATCCTCAAACAAAATTCAAAAGTTTGCATATCGCAGGCACTAACGGAAAGGGTTCTTCCAGCAGTATGCTCGCATCTATCCTACAAGAAGCTGGATATAAAGTAGGATTGTACACCTCTCCACACCTCAAAGACTTCCGCGAACGTATCAAAATTAATGGGAAGGAAATACCTGAAGACTATGTGGTAAGTTTTATAGCTAAAAACAAACCCTTTTTGGAAGAATATCACCTCTCATTCTTTGAAATGACAGTAGGTTTGGCTTTTAGCTATTTTGAGAATGAAAAAGTAGATATCGCTGTGATAGAAGTAGGCTTAGGAGGGCGTTTTGACTCCACTAACATTATCACTCCCGAAGTTTCTCTTATTACTAATATCTCCAAAGACCATACTGATATTTTAGGCGATACTTTACCTAAAATAGCTTTTGAAAAAGCTGGTATTATCAAACAAAATATACCTGTAGTAATCAGTGAATATCAAGAGGAGACAGCTCCCGTCTTCACAGCAAAAGCTAAAGAAATGAATGCTCCTATTATTTTTGCCAATCACATAGAAACTTCTCTTAGAACCGACCTTCAAGGTGCTTATCAAGAGAAAAACATCAAAGGAGTAATAGCTGTTACCGAATTGCTTATCCACCAGGGTGGGATATTACTCCGGAGAATATTGCACAAGGACTTTTACACGTGATACATAATACAAACCTGAAAGGTCGTTGGCAAACCCTTGGCTCCTACCCTACTATCGTATGTGATACAGGACATAATGTGGGCGGACTTACTTATGTGATGGAACAACTCAAAAAGCAAATGTATACACATCTTCATATTGTAGTAGGTTTTGTAAAAGAAAAAGATGTAAATAGTGTTTTAGAGCTTTTCCCAAAAGAAGCTACCTATTATTTTTGCAGTCCTGCTATTGCAAGAGGACTTAATGTAGATACATTAAAGGAAATTGCGACTGCAAAAGGACTCCAAGGGGAGAGATATTCTTCAGTAGCAGAAGCCTTAAATGCTGCTAAAGCACAAGCACTTCCCACTGACTTTATCTTTGTTGGTGGAAGCACGTTTGTAGTTGCGGAAGTGGTGTAAAATAACAAAAAGTGAATGCTGAAAAACAAATGAAGGTTGTTTTAAAACCCTAATATCATTTTGGCGATAAAAAAGTAAATCAAGATACCTAAAACATCGTTGCTGGTAGTGATAAACGGACCCGTAGCAACCGCTGGGTCAATACCGCGCTTGTGGAGAAGTATCGGGATAAAAGTACCTATCACAGCAGCATTTACAATCACTGTAATGAGTGCTATGGCTACCGTAATACTTACCAAATACTCGGCTTGAAAAGCAAAGTGGCTTACTAATATCACTATTCCTGCAATAGTTCCTCCGTTGATGAGTCCTAATAGAAATTCTTTGAATAACCGCTTGATAAGTTCGCCGTCGATAGAATTATTTGCTAATCCTTGTACTATTATCGCCGATGATTGTACTCCCACATTTCCCGCAGTAGCTTGAATAAGCGGAATAAATATCAATAATATAGGGTAAATCATCATCGTATCCTGAAAACCATTGATAATACTCGCTGCACCTAATCCTCCGAACATTCCAATAAGTAACCAAGGCAAACGCGCTTTGGTAAGTTTCCATACACTATCGCTTGCCTCTACATCATTGGTGATACCTGCTGCTAACTGATAGTCTTTTTCAGCTTCTTCTTTTATCACGTCCACCACATCATCAATAGTGATGCGCCCCACAAGGCGTTTCATCTCATCAACTACGGGAATTGCCTCTAAGTCATACTTACTCATTATGTGAGCTACTTCTTCGGCAGTATCAGTAACGTATACATAGTCTACTTTTGGAATATAAATATCTTTCACTTCTGAGCGTGTGGAAGTAGTAAGCAAGTCTTTAAGTGAAAGTCGTCCTTTAAGCACATCATTATCATCTACTACATAAATAGAATGCACACGAGTAACGTGAGCCGCCTGTTCGCGCATTTCTTTTACGCATTTTAGCACATTCCAATTCTCATTTACCTTTACAAGTTCCTTCGCCATTAGTCCTCCCGCAGTATCTTCGCCATAACGAAGTAATTCTACGATGTCTTTGGCGTGTTCTACGTCCGAGATATGCGAAATAACCTCTGTTTTTCTATCTTCGGGCAATTCAGAGATGATATCCACCGCATCATCGGTGTCTAACTCGATGATTTCATCGGCAATTTCTTTTGCAGAAAGGTTTTTTAAGATATTCTCACGGTAATCATCGTCTAATTCTGTGAGTACATCTGATGTTTTCTCAGCATCAATTAAACGAATGATGTATACCCCCTCTTCAATATCCAATTCGTGAATGATTTCGGCTATATCGGCATAGTGTAAATCATTTAAGAGGGTTGTAAGTTCTTTATTTTGTTTTTCCTCAATGAGTTGATGGATTTTCTCAATGAGTTCATCTGTTATTTTAAAAGTTGTCATAGTTTCAAGACGTCAAATCGTTAGCTATCAAACTTGATTACTGATTTTTTTAGTAATAAAAACAAACTCTTGCCAAGGCAATTGTTCAGGACGTTTATCAAATATAGGGTCTTGTTTTAAATTCTCATCTGTAAGTAGTGGTTTTAGGCTGTTGCGAAGGGTTTTTCGCCGTTGATTGAAAGCCGTTTTCACTACGGTAAAGAATAATCCTTCATCACAATCTAAATGGAAGTCAGCTTTGCGTACTAATCGTATTACACCACTCTTTACTTTTGGCGGAGGATTAAAAACACTCTCCGAAACTGTGAATAAATAGCTCGTTTCATAAAAAGCCTGTACTAAAACTGACAAAATTCCATACGTTTTACTGCCTTCGTGCTCGCATATACGTTCGGCAACCTCTTTCTGAAACATTCCGCTAAACTCAGGAACGTATTCTCGCAGTTCAAGTAGTTTAAAAACGATTTGAGTAGATATATTATAAGGAAAATTACCTATAATGGCAAATGGTTCGGCTAAATAACCCGCTACATCATATTTCAAAAAGTCATCAGCAATAATTTTTCCTCTTAATGCAGGATAATTTACCTCCAAATAAGCTACCGATTCCCTATCAATTTCTACTATGTGCACATCAACGTCTTTTTTGAGCAAAAACTGAGTGAGTACACCCATTCCAGCTCCTATTTCTACTACTTTTTTATAGTTTTTTAGCGATAATGTATCAGCTATTTTCTGTGCAATGTTTAAATCTTTTAAGAAATGTTGCCCTAAATGCTTTTTTGCTTTTACTAATTCCATTTATATACCTTTCAGCGAGGCTTTTAATTGTTCTTTTGCAGAAGTATCGACTTTATTTCCCCATAATGGTCAGTTCCTACCAAAAACACTTTCTTTCTGTCCTTAGACAATATCCTGATTGCCTTATTATGTTTTGTATTATAAAGGATACCTGTCGAAGTATACCGTATTCCAATGCCATAATACCAAGGAATATCAACGAGTTGAATAGTAAAGACGTCCATTTCTTGAAAATTCATTCGTCTACTCAAAAAACCGATACCAAATGAAGCTACAATACCATAATCATCTATTACAGTAGTGAGTTTATAGAATACAGCTACTAAAATAGCCACTAATAATAGAATTATTGCCCAACCTCCTTTGCTTTGATAGCCCGAAAGAGCTATAATTCCTATAAAAAGGGCTAAAATGGACAGTAATATATAAGAAAATTGTGTTTCTTTAAATTCTATAGCTGTTTTCATAATATTATTCTTTTGTGCAATTTAAAAATACACAGAAGCCACACCTTAAAAATTAAAAAAAATCTACAAACAAAAAAAAAAACAAATTCTTAACTTAGGTGGCGGGTAGGCTTCTGTGCTAAAATATTTATATTATTGCGTTACAACTAACTCTTTACGAGTTTACCAATGCTTTCAAGTAGTTGCGGACGGTCAGAAAGAGCTATCTTGGCTACTTCGTAAAATTCCTTCACCCATTTATTCATTGCCTCGAAGGCTTTGTTCTTATCCTGAGTGGCTTGCTGGTCAATACCGCGCAATTTCACGTATTGCGCACGGAGTTCTTCCACTTTCATAATGGCTGAAAGCTGTTCATCGGCGACGGCTTCGGTAAGTTTGAACCTGTCGAGCGCTGCTCGCTGGGTAGTAGTGGCTTTAATGCCCTCGTAAAGCTTTTTCGTGGTGGCTAAACCTTCCAGATAATCGCGGGACATCGTTCCTTTTAATCCAAATGATGCCAGTGCTTCAGGAGATGCTTTTAACGCTACTTTTGCGACCTTGCGATGTTCTTTATATTTGTCGCTCATCGCTTTATAAGCCTTCTCAAACAAGGCTCTTTTCTCTACCGTTTGGCTTGTTTTTGCCAAATTATCGTTATAAGTGGCTTGTGCTTTGTCATAAAGTGCTTTACCTACTTTCATAGCCTCTTCATTGTATTGATATTCCTCTAACTGAGCTTTCAATTCGGCTATTTCACTGTAATTGGTAAATAACAAACGTCTGTTTTCAAGTGTTTTTAATTCTGTGCTCTTTTCCTTCATAATATTACATATTTTAAAAGGTCTATAAATTAGTTGAAAAATGTTAAATCATTATGATTTACATTCATTTTTATACCGCAAAAATCCTGCCAAATAACACTGTACAAATTATTGTTTTTGTTTGTAGAAAAGCATTCTTTGTAAACTTCTCATATCAATTTAAAATAAGACGATAAGTTGTTACACTACTTTCGTTTATAGTTACAGTGGGTTATTTTGGCATTACAATACGCTTTTTACTTATTACTTAGTTTTGTTATCTTATTACTTTGTTATCTTTTAAATTTGCTTTCTTTTATTTTACAGTTACAACACTTTCTTTTGGTGTTACAAATGGGTAAAATGCTCTATCAGTTTCTTACTTTCCGGAGTAACAAGATAGCTAAGGTGAGGAAAATAAGATTAGGCAATAGGACAGCCATCAATGGGGATAAACCTCCTGAGGTTTGAGCAAGGGTTCCAAACACACGGTCGAAGAACACAAAGCTAAACCCTACGACTACTCCCACCATTAGGTTGATTCCCATTCCTCCGCGCTTTTTCACCGATGAAACAGCCACTCCGATAAGCGTAAGGATAAAGGCAGTACTTATAGCACCCCAACGGCGGTATTTTACCAATAGATACATATTTAAATTGGGTGAACCTTTCATCTTTTCGCGTTCAATGAACTTGTTTAGCTCAAACAAGTTCTTATTTTCCGCTGTATATTCCATCGGCATTAGGTCATCAGGCTTAAAATTGAATATCGTGTCTAACTGGTCGCGTTTCACTATCACATCGTCGCCCTCCCCTATCTTTCTTTTGGAGTAATTGGTAAGTCGATAGGTTTTCGTGCTATCTATCCACTGAATCGTTTCGGCATTTATCTTTTCCGTCATCTTAATACCATCAAAATGTTCTACTGAAAAGTTATACCCGCGTTTGTCTTGGTAGTTAAAAGAGCTTACATAAAGGTAATCGTTGTCAGAAAACTGATTGTAGAGGTCTGAAACGCTTTCCACCTTCGAAGAACGTATATACTTATTCCAAAAATCATTATACACAGTGCTGGCAGCGGGTACAATAAACATTCCCATAAAAAACACTATCACCGAAATGATACTCGCACCCACGATATACGGACGTAGAAAGCGCATATACGATACACCTGAGCTCTGGATAGCGATTATCTCGGTATTATTGGCTAACTTTGATGTAAACCAGATGATAGAGAGGAATAGCAAGATGGGAAACAATATATTGGCGAAATAAACGATAAAACTGAGGTAATACCACAGTATTTCGTTCATCGGAGCGCCCTTTTGTATCATCTTATCTACTTTTTCAGATAAATCTACGATAATTCCGATAGGAATAAAGAGAATTATCATCATAAAGAAGGTAAGAAGATAGCGTTTTAAGATGTACCAGTCGAGTATTTTCATTTTTTTGTTTTTTAAACCTCCCCCTATCCCCCTCCAAAGGGGGAATTAGCGACGCAAAAGCGTTTTTATCAGAAGTATATTAATTAATTTAATTTGTTTAAAGACGATTTGACATATCAGTAACCATTTTTGTCTTCCACATAAGGAAAGTACCCGCTACAATTTGTCGGCGAGCTTCCCTCACAAGCCATAAATAGAAACCAAGATTGTGAATTGAAGCGATTTGTTTTCCCAAAAACTCGTTAGCAGCGAATAAATGACGTAAATAGGCTTTCGTGTAATAGGTATCTACGTAAGTATGACCGTCAGGGTCTATGGGCGAGAAATCATCTTCCCATTTTTTGTTTTTAATATTGATAATTCCTTTTGCAGTAAAGAGCATTCCGTTGCGAGCATTGCGCGTGGGCATTACACAATCCATCATATCCACTCCCAAAGCAATATTTTCCAATATATTAACGGGTGTACCCACTCCCATAAGATATCGGGGCTTGTTTTTGGGGAGAATATCGCATACAAGTTCGGTTATTTCATACATTTGTTCTACGGGTTCGCCTACTGATAGCCCCCCGATAGCGTTTCCGTCGGCATTTTTACTTGCAATATATTCGGCAGACTGTGTACGAAGGTCTTTATAGACTGACCCTTGTACTATCGGGAATAAACTTTGATGATAACCGTATTTAGAAGGTACTTTTTCGAGGTGAGCAATGCATCTATCGAGCCACCTATGTGTAAGGTGCATTGAACGTTTTGCATAACCGTATTCACAAGGATAAGGCGTGCATTCATCAAAAGCCATCATAATATCAGCACCTATACTGCGCTCTATTTCCATTACTTTTTCGGGTGAAAAAACGTGAAAAGAGCCATCGATATGGCTTTTGAACTTTACACCTTCTTCTTTTATCTTTCGGTTGGCAGCCAATGAATATACTTGATAACCACCGCTATCGGTAAGTATGTTTCTATCCCAATTAATAAACTTATGTAAGCCTCCTGCTTTTTCCAAAATGGGTGTTTGAGGTCGTAAATAGAGATGATAGGTGTTCCCCAAGATGATATCGGCATTAATATCGTCTTTCAGTTCGCGTTGGTGTACTCCTTTCACGCTTCCCACCGTTCCCACAGGCATAAAAATGGGGGTTTCAATCACGCCGTGGCTGGTAGTAATCTTCCCAGCACGTGCTTTAGTATGTTCGTCTGTTTTTAGTATTTCAAAATCCATAGTTGAAACATTTTCGGGCGCAAAGGTAGGGAAGAATTAGCAAATTAGCAAATTAGAAAAGTTAGCAAATAGGCTAATATCTCTTTCAGAATAACTGAGTAAAGGCGTAAATAGCCAAACCTACTAATCCGCCTACCAAAGTGCCATTGATACGGATAAATTGGAGGTCTTTACCTACTTCCAATTCAAGTTTTTCGCTCAATTCTCGTCCCTCCCAGTTCTCTACCGTATGACTGATGAGTTTCCCCACTTCCTCTTTGTTTTTTAGCACAAACTGATAGGCAGTTTTCTGTACCCAAGCGTCTATTTGGTGTTGCAGCTGGGCATTTTGGCGGAGTTCATCGGTGAGGCGCTCCGTAGCAGTGTGCAATAGCTTTGCAAGATGTTGTTCCCACTCAGGAGTATTGAGTTTTTCAGCAAATTCATATAATTGCGCTGTAATTTCAGCCCTGATAGGGTGTGTTTCATCTTCCGATGCTTTTACAACTAACTGATAGAGCCCATTACTTACCTTCCGAGTAATTGTATCTTTAATAAACGATGGAACAAGAGGAGGAAATTGGCTGTCAATTTCGTGTTGCACCAGCTCTTGATGTTCGGCGAGGTAAGTAGCTACCTTTTCAAAAGCTCTTCGAAGGAATTTCTGATGTTTATTCTCGTCTAAAAAAGTGGTGAGTACTTCGCTCGCTTTTGTATTGAGAGGTATTTTTCTTACAAAAGTTTCTATCTGGTGAGGAGTACTTTCTTTCGAGAGCCACTCAACTATAAATGATGATACTTTAATATCGGTAATGTAAGGACGTATCTGTTTAGGTTTAAGGAAGTTCTCCACCACGAAATCACCTAAATTCTCCCCGATGTCATTCTTTCTTTCCTCAATGAGGTTGGTATGTGGAATGTTTAATCCTAATGGTTTGTGAAAGAGTGCTGTTACTGCAAACCAATCGGCAAGCGCTCCTACCATAGCGGCTTCGGAAAAAGCCTTTATATAACCTATAAAAGTGAGTTCGGGAGCTTTTTTATGCCATACCACCATTGCCATATAAATGATAAACATCAAAACAAAGAGCCCCGTAGCTATATTCTTGTGGTGTTGTAGTTTTTGGCGCTTGGAACTATTCATAAATTATCAGTTTTTCAGGTGCAAAGGTACGAAGAAAAGTGAGAAAAATAAAAAAGTTGAGTATATAAATTGTCAGATAGTAATTATTGCCTATCTTTGCATCAGTTTATTCTAAATAGTAGTATTTTAAAACTTGTAATAAAGATGATAAAAAAGCACTTTTTAAAAACATTAGCCGTAGGAATAATTGCTTTACTTGCTCTTTCATTTGTACAGCAAGCAACTGTTAAAAAATACAAATGCCTCATACAACTCACCAATTACAAGGGTGAAGGAGCCTACATAGTAGTTTCACTCATCAATCCCGAAGGTAAATATGAGCAAACACTACAAATTCTTGGAGATGACCCTGAATGGTACGACGATCTTACTCTATGGTGGAAGTTTTATGGCAAACGCCAGACAATTGATGGGATTACGGGAGCTACCATTAGCGGAGGAGAACGCGCTGTAAAGATACTTACAATTGATGATAGTAAACTGAACAAGGGCTACAAAATACGTTTTGAGACTGCCGTTGAAGATGAATATTACTATGCTAAAGATGCTGAAGTAGAATTTAAAACCGAGAACCTTAACACTAAAATTGAAGGTAAAGGATATATCCGTTATGTGAGATTAATGCCTAACGATTGATAATCACCTTAAAGAAATTATGAGTAAAGAAATTATTTTAGACCGGTTATGGGCATTAGAAGACTCTCCTTATAGAGATTTTACAGCGAATTTGATTCCCACTGTGGAGAAATCTCGTATTATAGGGGTTAGAACACCTGCAATGCGAGCGTTGGCTAAAGAATTAGTAAAGCATTACCCTACTGAGGCAATGTCTTTTTTAGAAGAGTTACCTCATTATTATTATGAGGAGAATAATCTACACGGTTTTATCATTGAACAGTTAAAAGATTTTGATAAAGTGATGCAATATACAGAGCGGTTCCTCCCTTATATCGATAATTGGGCTACGTGTGATACCTTTGCTCCTAAAATCTTCTTGAAATACCCCGAAGAGACATTAAAACACATCAAACAATGGATTACAAGCAAAGAAACCTATACAGTACGTTACGGAATTGGGGTGTTATTGTCTAATTATTTAGATGCTCTTTTTAAGGAAGAATACTTAACCTGGGTAGCAAAAATTACCTCAGATGAATATTACATAAATATGATGATAGCGTGGTACTTTGCTACTGCTTTAACAAAACAATATGAAGCAACAATACCTTATATAGAATCAAAAACACTTTCTCCCTTTGTTCAAAATAAGAGTATACAAAAAGCAAGAGAAAGCCGTCGTATTTCCGAAGATACTAAAAAATATTTGTTGCAGTTTAAACTCTAATCTTGTTCTTTTCTTTCAAAAAAACTAAATACGCTCCCCCCATATTTCTTCGCTTGTGAGAAAAATGGCTGTTCTGATAAATCTGTTTTAGAAGAATGTTCAATAATGAGCATCCCATTTTCAGTAAGTAAGTTTTGATTGAAGACAATATCGGCAATAGTAACAAACTTTTCAATTGGGAAATCATACGGAGGGTCAGCAAAGATAACATCAAACTGCTGAGTAGTACGTTTTAAATATTCATATACATCAGCTTTAAGTGCTGTGATGGGGTAGACTAATTCACGTGCTATTTTATTGATAAATTGCACACAGCCGTTATGATTATCAACTGATAATACTGAGGGGCAACCTCTACTGGCAAACTCATAGCTAATATTTCCTGTTCCTGCAAAAAGGTCGAGTACAGAAAGTTCTTCAAAATAATAATAGTTATTGAGTATATTAAAAAGAGCTTCCTTAGCAAAATCGGTAGTAGGGCGCACTGGCAATTTGTTAGGTGCTATAAGCTGTTTCCCTTTATTCTTCCCTGATATTATTCTCATAAAGATTAACCTTTTTATTGAACAGTTTCCCTCACTGCTAAACTCTGCATTACCTCGCTCATAGCTTCTTGGGTAAAGGATAAACTCATTAATTATTCTTCCGCTTCTTTCATCGTGTGGTACACCTGTTGCACGTCCTCATCTTCTTCTATCTTCTCGAGAAGTTTCTCCACATCGGCTTGTTCTTCAGGGGTAAGTTCTTTCGTTACTTGTGGAATACGCTCAAAGCCTGACGATAAGATTTCTATGTTACGGCTTTCTAACTCTTTTTGAATAGCTCCAAAGCTCTCAAAAGGCGCATAGATGAGGATACCGTCTTCGTCTACAAACACTTCTTCTGCCCCGAAGTCTATCATTTCGAGTTCCAATTCTTCGGGGTCTATCCCATTGCCATTAATACGGAAGTTACAAGTGTGGTCGAACATAAACTCCACTGACCCCGATGTACCTAAAGTACCATTACACTTGTTAAAATAACTGCGAATATTAGCTACGGTACGGTTGTTATTGTCGGTTGCCGTTTCTATGAGTACAGCAATACCGTGAGGAGCATAGCCTTCAAAAAGAACTTCTTTATAGTTTGCAGTATCTTTTTCAGTTGCTTTTTTGATGGCACGCTCAATATTTTCTTTAGGCATATTGGCGGCTTTGGCATTCTGTATCACGGCACGCAAACGCGAGTTACTCTCAGGGTGAGGACCTCCTTCTTTCACTGCCATTACGATGTCTTTCCCTAAACGGGTAAATGTTTTTGCCATTGCTGCCCAACGCTTAAATTTACGGGCTTTTCTAAATTCAAATGCTCTTCCCATTTTTATTTTAGTTATTAGTTATTAGTTTGTTATCTGTCTGTTCTGTTGTCTTAATCAAAATTTGGTTATTCACAAAGTGTAAAGGTGTCTCAGGAAAGTCAAGATGAGTAAGGCGCTTCATCTCATTAAACACCTTACAATCATTATCGAGTTTTAATCCTTTCACTTTCGTCTGTTTCACTGAAATCACATTGGCATAAAGAAAATTGCCTTTGCGGTCAATCTTAATATCAAGCAAAGGAGCAATACCATTAACTCCTTGCAGATTAAAATGCCCATAAGTATTGAAATTTCCCATACTATAAGCGATAAACTTCCTATTGTACACTTCCACCGCGCGGGTAACGTGAGGCCCGTGCCCCAATACGATATCGGCACCTGCTTCTATTACCGAGTGCGCAAACTTATACACATTCCCTCTATTTTCACCGAAGAAAAACTCATCAGCTCTCGGCACACGTGTATTTTTAGAGCCTTCAGCGCCTCCGTGGAAAGAAACAATGAGGATATCTGCCTGTGGGCGCAATTCCTTTACCAAATTGGTAGCTTGCTCTATGTTGTTTATCGATAGCATATTGCTATTGGGTGAAAAAGCACAAAAACCGTACTTTATACCTTCTTTCTCAAATACAACCGACTTTTTTTCTACTGGCCCTGCGTGGTATATACCTACCTTATCAAGTATTTTAGCCGTATTACGCCGTCCTTTTTCACCAAAGTCATTGGCGTGATTATTAGCGGTACTCATCAGGTTAAAACCTGCTTCCTTAATGATTTTCCCATAGCGGTTGGGCATACGGAAAACATAGCAAGGGCTCTCTTCTGTATCCTTGCACTTCTCGAAATCGCCACTCTTGCACTTCTCCGAATCGCCACTATCGAGTATCGTTCCTTCTAAATTTCCAAACACAATATCACCTTTCAGATAGGGTTTTACGTATTTAAAACTGTTCACCGCATCGTCCTTAGGCAAATAACCAGCAGGAAAACCGGAGCCTATCATCACATCGCCAACGGCTATTATGGTAAGCGTATCTTTGATACGAACGAGTAAGGTATCAACAGTAGTATGCACCAAACTATCTATTTGGGCTGTAGCATATCCACTAAAACTTAATGCTATTAACAATAAGATTCTCTGCATCTTATCCTTTATTTTTCGGCAATCACATCAATTCCTCCTTTTACGGTCTGATTGAGTTGTACATTTATTCTCGTCCCCAAAGGCAAATACACGTCTACACGCGACCCGAATTTGATAAATCCAGCATCTTCGCCTTGTACCACTGTTTCACCGACTTTGGCATAATTCACAATGCGTTTAGCCAATGCTCCCGCTATTTGTCGGTATAACACTTCACCGAACACAGGGTTATCTACCACTATGGTAGTACGTTCATTCTCTTCCGAAGCCTTAGGGTGCCACGCTACCAAATACTTTCCCGGGTGATACTCGCTATAAGTAACCTTTCCGCCTAAAGCATAACGAGTTACGTGTACATTCACAGGCGACATAAAAATCGATACCTGCAAACGTTTATCTTTAAAATATTCTTTCTCAAACACTTCTTCTATCACCACCACCTTACCGTCTACGGGAGCGATAATATGCTGGTCATTTTTAGGCGTAATGCGTTTAGGATTTCTAAAGAACTGCAATATAGCTATCAAAAATAAAAAAGCTACTATCTGTATAAGCTTTTTAAGCCACAGTATATCAATAAAATAATGCGCTATAAGCGATATACCTATCACGGCGAATAGCGTAATGAGAATAATCTTAAAACCTTCCTTGTGAAACATTGTATGCAATTATTTTAGGGTGCAAAGATACGAAAGAATTAACAAATTGCAACGCACAATAAATATTTTTCAACCATAATTCTTGGTCTTCCCTATTTTTTTACTACTTTTGCCCTCTGACATTAAAACTTTAAAACTATTGCATTTTTTTTGGCATATCGGCAATTTTAACATTTTTTCCTCAATGTCGAAAATTGAAGTTTTTACCAATTGAAATACAGCTTAATAAGACGTTAGCTTCGCCTTACCTTCGTCTTAGGTTCGTCTTTCCTTCGTCTTAGCTTCGCTCTAACACCATCTAAACGGCAGAGTAGCTGCAATTCTTATTTAACTGATTAATAAATATTTAATATTTTTCATAGCAATAAAGATAAAGAAGTGTTTTAATCAATTTTTTTGAAGAAAATGCACGGTTTTTATATATTTTAACATTTTTTTCTCAGTTTTCTAATCAGTACTCCACTTAAATAGATAATACTGATAATCAATTATATTTAATGAATTACATAGAATACACTTTTACCATTGCCCCTATGGGGGTTGCTTCTGAAATATTAGTTGCCGAACTCGCCGAAGTAGGCTTCGAGAGCTTTGTAGATACCGAAACCGGTTTGCAGGCTTATATACAAGAACCCTTTTGGAATGCTAATATACTCTCTGACATACAGATACTTCACAGCGAGGAGTTTCAAATTACCTACACACATCAAACTATTGAACAGGTGAACTGGAATGAGGAATGGGAAAAACACTTCGAGCCTATCACCGTAGACGATGAGTGTACCGTGCGTGCTACCTTCCACTCCGAAGCACATACCCCTTATGAAATTGTTATCGACCCTAAGATGAGTTTTGGTACTGGTCATCACGAAACTACTTATATGATGTTGCAATTCCTTTTAAAGGAAGAACTCAAAGGCAAAAAGGTGCTCGATATGGGTTGTGGCACAAGCGTACTCGCTATTATGGCAAGCAAACGCGGGGCGAGTGAGGTACTCGCCATTGATGTAGACGAATGGTGTGTAGAGAACTCCACAGAAAACGTAGAACGCAATGGTTGTAAGCACATCAAAGTACAGCTGGGAGATGCTTCTTCACTGGCTAATGAAAAAGACTTCGACCTTATTATTGCGAATATCAACCGCAATATTCTCTTAAACGATATACCGCAGTATGTGCCAGCTCTCAAAGCAGGAGGCACTCTCTTGCTCAGTGGTTTTTACAAGGAAGATATACCTCTTATCCGCAAAAAAGCGGAAGCATACGGTTTGCAATACATCAAGAACTTAGAACGCAACAACTGGGTAGCAGTAAAATTCAAAAAACAAGCCTAATGAGTACTTTCGCCGATAGAATTATCAACTTCAACACACATTTAGAGTACAACCAATCCTTGCCTAAGGGTTTTGATGTGCTGAATCCTTATATGGATAACCCTGAAACTATGGAGGTAATGCGTGCTTTTTATCACAAATTCTACAACGATAACCGTCAGCGGAAATTCATTATAGGCATCAATCCCAGCCGACACGGGGCAGGAGTTACAGGCGTTCCTTTTACTGATACCAAGCGATTAGAAAGCGAGTGTGGTATTGCAATGACTTCAGCACATACGCACGAAGTATCATCTGTTTTTATGTATGATATGATAAAAGCATACGGTGGAGTTACTAAGTTCTACAATGATTTTTATATCAATTCTCCTTTTCCTTTGGCTATTGTGCGAAAAGCCTCTGACGGCAAATGGCTCAATGCTAATTATTACGATGAAGAGGCACTCTTCAAATCACTAAAAGACTATATGATAGAAACTTTAAAAAAGCATATCGCCTTAGGAGTAGATACTCAAAAGGTGTTCGTATTAGGCAAAAAGAACGCTACTTTCTTACAAAAATTGAATAAAGAAGCTACTTTATTTGGTGAAATGGTAGTATTAGAGCACCCTCGCTTTATCCAACAGTATAAATCAAAAGAAAAACAGCTGTATATCGATAAGTTTTTGACGAGTTTTGGAATATAGACAATGAAGCAATACGATGTTTTGGTGATAGGTAGCGGACTCTCGGGGCTCTTTTCGGCTTTGCTCTTGGCAAAAGCAGGAAAGAAAGTGTGTGTATTAGAGAAAAATGAGCAGTATGGGGGTAACCTGCAAACTTTTGTGCGCAATAATACGCTGTTTGATACAGGAGTGCATTACATAGGAAGTCTCGCAGAAGGTCAGGTACTATATGAGTATTTTAAAGATGTAGGTATTGCCTCTCATCTTTCGGTAGAACGCCTTGATATAAACGGATATGACCGCATTTGTTTTGGCGATACACCTAACGTAATGTATCCTCACGCTCAGGACTATGAGAACTTCGTACAACAACTCCTCTCCTATTTCCCTAATGAAAAGAAAGCCTTAGAAGAGTACGCCCACACAATGCAATCTATTTGCGATAAGTTTCCACTCTACCGCCATAAACAAGCCGTAGCCGATTACGATGTGCATACGCTTTCCTTAAAACTCTTAGACTTCCTCAACGGTATCACTACAAACGACCGACTCAAAGCTGTGCTCTTGGGCTCTAACTTTCTCTATGGAGGTGCTGATGAGCAGACACCTTTATACGTGCACGCGCTATCGGTCAATTCATATATAGAAAGCGCTTGGCGACTCACACAAGGTGGTAGCCAAATCACCAACTTGCTCATTGAAAAACTACGCCAGTACGGTGCTGACCTTTTCAACCAAAGGGAGGTCATAGGGTTTGAATACAGTGAGGGAAATACTATCAACACAGTACTCACCAAGCAAGGAGAGCAGTTTGTTGCAAAACAAATCATCTCGGCTATAGATGTAAAGCAACTACTCAACATCTCAAGCAAAACGCCTTTTAAACCTTCTTTTTGTAAACGCGTGCAGGGCTTACAACCTACGGTTGCTGTCTTTTCATTGCATTTGGTACTCAAGCCAAATTCTTTTCGCTACTTGCCTTATAATGTGTATTGGTTTAAGGATAATAACAGTGTTTACCACGCTACTAATTACCCTACTAACAACTTCCCGCTTTCGTATATGCTCTCTATGAATCCACCAAAGGACAGCAGAGAGTATACTGATAATGTTACTATCCTCACCTATATGAACACTGATGAACTGCAACGATGGCAAGAGAGTTTTACTACTAACACTGAGGGTAACCATAGAGGCAACCAGTACGAAGTTTTCAAAAGTCAGCGTGCTATGGATTTATTAGATGTAGTTGCTCAACAATTTCCTACACTCAAAAGTGCTATTGCTCATTACTACACCTCTACCCCGCTTACTTACCGCGATTATATAGGCAACCCTACGGGAGCATTGTACGGCTACAAAAAAAACGCTAACCATATAATGGAAAGCGTTTTTATGCCACAAACTCACATCAAAAATTTGTATGTTACAGGGCAGAGTGTTGCAATGCACGGATTAGTAGGAGTTACTATCAGTGCGGTGCTCACCTACCAAATTTTGATGCGGTCTTCAGGTTTTTTATAGAGTTTATCACCTTCTTTTACATCAAAGGCTTTATACCAAGCGTCTACATTCACAAGCGGACCGAATGAACGGAAATATCCTGGGCTATGAGGGTCGGTTTTTACTTGGTTTGTAAGATATTTATCAGTAGAAAGCGTACGCCATACAGTACCCCAAGAGATAAAGAAACGTTGATCTTGAGTGAAATTGCTTATTTTACCTACATTACCTTTATCTTTTAAGTACATTTGCAAAGCATCAAAAGCGATGTTCACCCCACCGAGGTCGGCTATGTTTTCACCACTGGTAAAAGTACCATTTACAAATACACCTTTTACGGGTTCGTATTGGTCGTATTGTTTAGCAAGGGCTTTGGTTGCGTTCTCAAAGTTCTTTTTATCTTCAGGAGTCCACCAATTTTTTAGATTACCATCACCGTCAAATTCAGCGCCACTATCGTCAAATCCGTGTGTCATTTCGTGACCTATTACAGCACCAATACCACCGAAGTTCACCGCAGGGTCGGCTTCAAAATTGAAGAAAGGAGGTTGTAAGATAGCCGCAGGGAAAACGATTTCATTATACAACGGATTGTAATACGCATTCACTGTTTGAGGCGACATACCCCATTTAGTTTTATCTACAGGCTTGCCTACTTTTTCCAAACTCTTTTGGTAAGCCCATTCACTCACGCGTTGCAAGTTAGCAAAATACACCGTTTTAGCAGCCGGTTCAATGGTTAGTTTAGAGTAGTCTTCCCATTTATCAGGGTAACCTACTTTCACTGTAAATTTATTCAGTTTAGCCAAAGCCTTTTCCTTAGTAGCATCTGACATCCAAGTTACATCTTTGATATGTTGTGCAAAGCTCTTTTTGAGATAATCTACCAAAGTAACCATTTCTTCTTTAGCTTTAGGTGGAAAATACTTTTCTACATACAATTTACCAAAGGCTTCACCCAAAATACCATTAATCACACTTAGAGCGCGTTTGTTCATCGGACGTTGTTCTTGTTGTCCTTGTAACTCTTTGCTATAGAAGTTAAAAGAAAGCTCATCGAGTTCTTTGGTAAGGTTGCTCGCGTTATCGGCTACTAATTGATATTTGAGGTAATCTTTGATAAGAGGCAAGTTCTTTTCGTTGATAAACTTATCGTATTGTTTGTACAAACGAATTTCAGAAACAACTACTTTATCAGTGTTCACCCCTACGTTTTTAAGAAACTGAGGTAGATTGAGGTTCTTCACTAATTTGCTGAGCTCGGCCATTGTTTGAGGGTTATAGCTAAGGTTAGGATTGCGGTCTTCCTCATTGGTGAGCATCAATTTAGCTACCGAGCGTTCAAAATCTACCATTTGTTTAGCTTTCTCAGCGGCTTTGTCGTCTTTAAGCACTTTAAAGATAGCCTTTACATAATCTTGATACTTTTGTAAAGCCTCAGTATTCTCCTTGTTGTCTTTTTGATAGTAATCGCGCCCCATACCGATGCTAAAGTTGCCGAGATACACAGTATTCATATTAGAATCCTTCATATCGGCATATACCCCCCAAGCACAGATAGGGTTTTCGCCCTCGCGAGTTACCTCTTCCAAATACTTTTGAAGGTCTGTGAGGTTTTTAATAGCCTCAATCTTATTCAAATAACCTTCAATAGGTTTGAGTCCTTCGGCATCGCGCTTTTTCCAATCGATAAACGATTCGTAGAGGTCTTTTATTTTCTGACCTTCAGTACCTTGAGCAAAGTTTTCTTTGAGAAGGTTATCCAAGATAAGCAAGCAATTCTCATCTGTTTTCTCGCGGAGGATATGAAAAGAACCCCACGTAGGTTTATCGGCTGGTATTTTGGCAGTTTTAGCCCAAGTGCCGTTCACATAATTGTAGAAATCATCTTGCGGACGCACCGTAGTGTCCATTTCGGCAAGGGAAAGCCCCTTGTCAGCATTTTTGTCTGTCATTGCATTTTCTGATTTTTTGTTATTCCCGCCACAGGCAACCATTAGCCCTACCGACGAAAACAACAGTGCGGTTTTTACTGTTTTTCTCATCATCTTGTATAATGTTTTTGTTTAATGAAGCAAAGGTAAAAAATAATTAGCAATTAACAATAAAGAATATAAAAAAAGCTTTGCTAAACCTTGTAAGAGTTTTAGCAAAGCTTTCTTTTTTCTTATCTTAGATAAGCCATTACTTAATACTGAAATTCAAACCTTTGTGTTCTCCCAATCCGTAATAATGTTTAAAATTATAGATAAGTGGTTCCCACTCTAATGGATTGATTTTATTACCTTCCATTACCAAATGGTCTTCAGCGTGTACTTGCACAAATTCCAATTCTACAAGTACATAAGCATCGCGATCATTCACGTTTTTCACTTTAGCTTCTGCCTGAATAGGGCATTCGGCAATACGCGGAGGGCGTACTTTTTCTGAAGGTAATTGAGTAAATCCTCCAATACTAAACTTGTCGTCAGTATAAGTGTATTTACCCATTTTTTGAGGAGGCACAGGGTTTTGAGCGGTATAAGGGGCAATTGCCTCTACTTTTTCCCACATAGCTGCAGTAGGGAGGTTAAAAACTACCTCGGGCACTTCCATCACATTATGATAAGCCTTGTTTAGTTTTACAAGCGCTATCACAGCATTCGCACCTAAAGTAAAGGTGCTTGAAATAGGCGTTACATCGGCGTTTCCATCTTTATCGGTAGTAGTAAGAAGTACTACAGGAAACCCGTAATAAAACATAGTTGGTAAAAAAGACTTCATACTATTTTTTTTATTTTGGTACAAAAGTACAAAATCTAATTGGAAAAACAACAAATATTTATCAAAAAGTTTTCATATTTATTATTCTTACCGTACTAACTTCTTATATTTAATACGAGTAGGTGTTACTTCTCTGCCAAGTCGTTTTTTCTTATTCTCTTCATACTCTGAAAAGCTACCTTCAAAGAAATACACTTGTGAGTCACCTTCAAAAGCTAAGATATGAGTACAAATACGGTCTAAAAACCAACGGTCGTGTGAAATTACTACTGCACAACCTGCAAAGTTCTCTAAACCTTCTTCTAAGGCGCGAAGAGTATTTACGTCTAAATCGTTGGTAGGCTCGTCTAACAGTAATACGTTACCCTCTTCTTTAAGAGTCATTGCCAAGTGTAAACGGTTGCGTTCTCCTCCTGAAAGAGTGGCTACTTTTTTATTTTGTTCACTACCACCAAAGTTAAATCTACTGAGATAAGCACGAGAGTTCACTTGTCTACCTCCCATCATAATGAGGTCTTGCCCACCAGAGAAGTTCTCCCATATAGACTTCTCGGGGTCTATCTGTTTGTGAGTTTGATCTACATAAGCTATCTTCACCGTGTCACCTACCAAAAACTCACCGCTATCGGGCTGTTCTTCACCCATTATCATACGGAAGATCGTAGATTTACCTGCTCCATTAGGTCCTATCACTCCTACTATTCCTGCTTGAGGAAGCACAAAGTTTAAATCATCATAGAGTAGCTTATCACCAAAGGCTTTGGCTACGTGACGTGCTTCTATTACATTAGTTCCTAAACGAGGTCCGTTGGGGATATATATTTCCAACTTTTCTTCTAATTGTTTTTGGTCTTCATTGAGCAGACGGTCATAGTTCTGCAAACGTGCTTTTTGTTTAGCTTGACGTCCTTTAGCACCTTGACGTACCCATTCGAGCTCACGCTCCAATACTTTCTGACGTTTGTTTTCAGTTTTCTGTTCTTGAGCCAAACGTTTAGCTTTTTGGTCGAGCCAAGAAGAGTAATTGCCTTTCCAAGGAATACCTTCTCCACGATCGAGCTCTAATATCCACCCCGCTACATTGTCTAAAAAATAACGGTCGTGGGTAACGGCTATGACTGTACCTGCATACTGTTGCAAATGCTGTTCTAACCACAATACCGATTCTGCATCGAGGTGGTTAGTTGGCTCGTCGAGTAACAAAACATCGGGTTGTTGCAAGAGCAGACGGCAGAGTGCTACCCTACGGCGTTCTCCTCCCGAAAGCACTTTGATAGGCGTATCGGGTTCAGGGGTACGGAGGGCTTCCATCGCTACTTCTAACTGATTGTCGAGTTCCCAAGCATTCAAGGCATCTATCTTGTCTTGTAACTCGGCTTGCTTATCCATCAGCTTTTGCATCTTATCGGGGTCAGAATAGTTTTCCTCGAGCCCAAAAAGATCGTTGATATGATTGAATTCCTCTAAGAGTTTTACTGTTTCGGCTACTCCTTCGCGTACTACTTCAATAACAGTTTTATCATCATCAAGATGAGGTTCTTGTTCGAGATAGCCTATGGTATAATTAGGAGCAAATACTACTTCTCCTTGATAGTTTTTATCTATTCCTGCAATAATTTTTAGCAGAGAGGATTTACCAGAGCCATTAAGCCCTAAAATACCGATTTTAGCTCCATAGAAGAAACTTAGGTAAATATCTTTGAGTACCTGTTTATTAGTAGATGAATAGGTTTTGCTTACCTTATTCATTGAGAAAATGATTTTCTTATCGTCTGCCATAGTTTAGTGAAAAATAAAAAATGAATAGTAAATGAAATCATTAAAGATTCTCATTATTACAAGTGCAAAAATATAAAAACAATACCAAGTAAACAAATTTTGGCTCGCACGCACTTGTAAACTGTAAAATTAAACTCCTATAATTAATTGAATTACAAGTTTATAATAAAAAAATATACCTTATGCTATAAAAATAATTGCTAAAAATTTGGTTTATATTATAAACTAACTTATATTTGCAGCGAATTTATAACATTAAACATTTTAACATTATGGACTTACAAGTATCCGACAGCTTGAAAATCATTCAGTCTGTCATCAATCAACGAAAACAAAAGTACGAAGAGAACGGGTTCTTTCTTATCTTTTGGAGTGTGCTTATTATGCTTGCAGGCGTACTGCAGTTTGCGATGCTTATCACCAACTATTATCCCAAACAATCAGGATTTGTATGGTTGATATTAATGCCTCTTGGCTTTGTGGTGAACTTCATTATCAAATACAAAGAAAAGAAAGTTGCTACACAAAAAAACTACGTCGATTGGTTAGATTGGATATGGGCAGTTGCAGGTATTAATGCAATTTTTGCTTTTTTAGTACCTCTGAGCCCTTTTGGAAAATTTCAAATAGCTATTTTGGTCATTTATCTGCCTTTTGCTTTTGTAGCTTTAGCAATGGCATTACAAATGAAAATGAAACTCTGGATAGCAACATCGTTAGTAGCTTTGTTGTTAATTTATGCAGGTATATTTGTGCCTTTTAGTTATGAAATCTATTTGCCTTTACTATGCGTAGTATTAGCAGCCTTATTGTTCTTAGTGCCTGGTATTCAATTTCATAACAAATATAAAAAGAGAAGTAATGTTCGCTGATTTAGATCCTATTTTGCACTCACAGCTTCGTTTGGCTATCGTCTCACTATTGGTTTCAGAAGAAAAGGCTGATTTTGCCCGTATCAAGGAGGTTACTAAGGCTACCTCTGGTAATATTTCTGTGCAAATCCAGAAGTTAGAGACTGCTGGTTATATCACTGTCAAAAAATCTTTTAAAGACAACTACCCCAATACCGAAGTTCAGCTCACCAAAGAAGGTCTTTTAGCTTTTGAGCGATATGTAGAGGCACTAAAAAGCTATATTAGCCGTTAGCCGTTAGCCGTTAGTCGTTAGTTTCTAACCACTAACGGCTAATATCAAATAATTGATATATCTCCTTTGCCTTCACGCAATACTTTAGGAGCATCTCCTGAAAGGTCTATAACTGTGGAAGCTACATTATCGCCATAACCGCCGTCAATCACCAAATCTACTTTGTTTTGCCATTTCTCGAAAATAAGTTCTGGATCGGTGGTATATTCTATCACATCATCTTCATCATAAATAGAGGTAGATACAATAGGGTTCCCTAATTTCTCTACAATTGTACGAGCTATTAAATTATCGGGAACACGAATACCTACTGTTTTTTTCTTCTTAAAATCTTTAGGCAAATTATTATTACCTTGCATAATGAAAGTATAAGGACCAGGTAACGTACGTTTCAACAACTTAAAAGTACTTGTATCTATTTGTTTTACGTAATCTGATAGGTTCTTTAAATCAGAACACACAAAAGAGAAGTTTGCTTTTTCGAGCTTTACCCCTTTGATACGTGCAATCTTTTCAAGAGCTTTAGTGTTAGTAATATCACAGCCTAATCCGTAAACTGTGTCGGTAGGATAAATAATCAATCCTCCACGGTGAAGGACTTCTACTACCCTACTTATATCTTTTTCATTGGGATTTTCATTATATAGTTTTATAAACTCAGCCATTTTTCAATGATTAACAGTTAGTAATTAATTCGTATAGTGGTAAATTTGCAGTAAGAGATAAGCTTTTCGTCTTGATTTGTTACTTTTATTTCCCATAACTGGAGCGTTCTACCTGCATTCACACATATTGCCTTAGCATAGAGTGTATCCCCTACCCTACCTGCTCGCACGTGATTAGCACTTAGTTCTATACCTCGTATCTGCTCTCCTTCTTCTCGATAAAGCAAATAAGCTCCTAAACTCCCTGCCGTTTCTGCCAGCGCAAGTGTAGCCCCTCCGTGAAGAACCCCGTCTATCTGAGTAACGCGTTCGGTAACTGGCATACTAAGAGTAATAGTACTTTCAGTAATTTCAGCAATTTCCATTTGCCAATCACGCATTAAATTATTAGGAGGTAGTGTTTCCCACAGTTGTCGCAAGGTTTCTTTATTCATATGATTTGGTAAAAACTTTAAGAGTTTACAAAAGTATAAGCGGTGATTTCCTAAGGATTCATTTCTTTTGCTTTAATTTTATCCAATAAAGTGCGATATTCATCAGCTAAATAAAACTGAGTGCCAATAGCATCAAAAATAGCATCTTGTGTGAGTACCCATTGCGGTACTTCGTCAGGTATTTTACCATCGTTACTATCAAAATAGTCTTGGCGCCACTGTTTACTGTCGTAATAAGCTACCAACTGGTCATACTCAGGTTGGATCGCTTTCCATTCTTCCAATACTTCTTGAGCTTTGGTAAGAGTATTTTCTAATTTAGCAAGAATATCGTTCATCTTGCTAATATTCTCATATCGTTTGTTCATAGCTAATTCAAAAAAAGTTAGTTTATTGTTTTAATTAATGCTATCGTATTCGATGATAAACACTTCTTCGTCGTCGTGTTTGAGATAGTATATTTCACGTCCCAGCTTCTCTTTACCTTCTTCGGTGTAAAGAGATTGAAGTTCTTTTTTATCTTTTTCAATCTCCTTTTTAAGGAACTGTTTTTGCTTATTGAGTTTTTCTCTTTCTTTATTGAGCTCGTGGTGAGTTAATATAGAATTAGCATCAAAGAAAGTCATCCATATTATAAAAAAGAATAATATAGCGAGATATAGTTTATAGCCCTTCAATAAAGATAGATATTCAAGTAACTTTTTCATTATTTTTGAAATATACGGTTATGCACTATTGTTTTAATGATATCAATAGCTACTTTATTGCGCTTATTATTAGGAATAATGATATCGGCGAATTCTTTAGCAGGTTCAATAAACTCTAAATGCATAGGTTTTAAGGTGGTTTGATAGCGATTGAGTACTTCATTCACATCACGACCTCTCTCGGTTGTATCGCGTTTGATACGACGTATAAGTCGTTCATCAGAATCGGCGTGTACAAATATTTTAATATCAAAAAGCTCACGGATATCGGGGTGTACAAAGATAAGAATACCTTCTACAATTACCACTTTGGTAGGTTTAACTAAAACGGTTTCGTTAGTACGATTGTGTTCTACGAATGAATAAGTAGGACTTTGAATATCTTTTCCTTCTCTTAATGCTAATAAATGTTCTTTAAGCAAATCAAAATCGATAGAGTTGGGATGGTCGAAATTGATTTTGGTGCGGTCAGAAAAGCTAAGATAACTCAAATCTTTATAGTAAGAATCTTGTGAAATAACGGTAACTTCTTCGCCTGAGAGTTCTTTAATAATTTGATTGACAACAGTTGTTTTACCACAACCTGTTCCTCCTGTAATTCCTATGATAAGCATCTTTGATGTATTTTGGGGCAAAAGTATAAAATACTACTCAATTGACAAAGTAAAATTTTAAAAACGTGTTACGTTAGCAAATGTGCTACTAATACCACAGTGCCAATAATGCCAATAACACCAAAATTAATGACGGTGCGAGGTCGTAGCACGACAGGCAGGTACGAGCCGCACAGGCAGTCGTAGCACGACAGGCAGATAAACAAAGAACGAAGAAAATATCCTCTCCCCAGCCCTCTCCCAAGGAGAGGGAGTGTAGTAACGGAAAAGTGAGACAAAAAAATGAACGAACAAAAGACAGTGCGAGCTGCACGGGTAGATAAAGAAAAGACGAACAAAAGACGAACAAAAGACGAACAATGAACGAACAATGAACGAACAAACAACGAACAAACAACGAACAAACAATGAACAAACAATGAACAAAAGACGGTGCAAGTCGCACGGGCAGGTGAGGGAAAGACGAAGGAAACCTCCCCCTTACACATACCCAGCTTTCGCTGGCTTCCTCCAAAGGGGGAACTAAAGCGACGTAAAGACGAACAAAAGACGGTGCGAGTCGCACGGGCAGATGAACGAGTGACGAACAATGAATGAAGATAAGGTGAAAGAAACCTCTCCTTATTCACATACTGAGCTGGTGCAAACTTCCTCTTTGAGGAATGTAGCGACACAAAAAACATTGTGAGATGAGAATGATTAAAAATTTAGGGTAAAGAAAAAGTAAAATTAATGCTTTTAAAATATAAGAATTAGCATAAAGTTTTGCTATATAAAAAAAATGTACTACTTTTGCAAACTGAAAAATTTGGATTAATATTTTTTAAAAAATGAATATAAACAGAGAGCAAGTAGATGCTTTGAATGCTGTCATTAAGATAGCTATTGAAAAAAACGACTACGCCGATAAAGTAGAGAAAGTACTAAACGATTACAGAAAAACTGCTTCTATTCCTGGATTTAGAAAGGGTCACGTACCTGCTGGTATGATTAAAAGACAGTATGGAAAAGCTGTGAAGTTTGACGAAATCAACCGAGTGTTACAAGACTCGTTATACAAATACATAGGCGATGAAAAACTCAATATTTTAGGTAACCCACTCCTCAAAGAGAAAAAAGACATCGACTTAGATGCCGATGACTTTACTTTTGAGTTTGAAATAGGCTTGGCTCCTGCTATCGAAGTAAACTTGCAACCTAAAAAAGGAATCGTTCGCTACGAAATTACCGTTACTGATGACCAAATCGACAAACAAATAGAACGCATTCAGAAACAATTTGGTAAACTCGTTGCCAAAGGCGAAGTAATAGATGATGACAGTCTTGAAGTGACTGGTACTTTCTTTAACGAGGAAAAAGGTATTGACTCACAAGCTACTTTCACCTTAGAAGAACTCAGCAATGCTGTTCGCAAAGAGTTTGTAGGCAAAAAGATAGGTGATCAATTTCAGTTGCAAACCAAAGGGTTGTTCAAAGATGCACACAGCTTAATGCACTACTTAAAAGTATCGCACGACGAAGCTCATCACTTAGATGTAGAAGTTACTTTTACGCTGGAAGAAGTGAATGAACGCGAAAAAGCTGCTTTAAACCAAGAATTGTTTAATAAACTTTTCCCTGATGGTTCTGTTACCACCGAAGAGCAATTGCGCAACAAGATAAGAGAAGGTGCTCAACAACAATACAATGAGCAAGCCGACCAGCACTTCTTGAACACTGTTACCGATTATTTGGTAGACAATACTCAGTTTGACCTCCCTGTTGCTTTCCTTAAAAAATGGTTGCGTACCGCTGGTGAAAAAGAACTTACTGAGGAAGAAGCGGAAAAAGAATACGAGCATTCAGAAAAAGGATTGCGTTATCAGCTTATCGAAGGCAAGGTAATGGAAGATAATAACTTGCACCCTAAATTTGAAGAGTTAAAAGACTTTGCGCGCACTTATATCAAAGCACAGTTATCTCAATACGGTATGCCTACCGATGACGATAGTTATGTAGACGGCATTGTAGACCGTGTATTGCAAAACAGAGAAGAAGTACAACGCATTCAGCAACAATTGGTATTTAAGAAACTCATTGAGTTCTACAAAGAAAATGTAAATACTGATGTAAAGAAAGTTACTTTCGATGAATTTGTAAAGTTAGCTTTCCCTGAATAGAACTTCACAAAAAACATAAAAAACCAGTCCAAAATTGCTAATGATAAATACCTTTTCTGTATCTTACTTTGGCAATTTTGGACTACCCTTTTTAGGTAAAAAGTAAGAGATAAAAGGTAAAAACAGCTACACTTTGACAAAGTTTGATATTTTGAAGAAGTATGTTAATCATTATCTAACCATACTTCCTAAAAAGATAACCTTTAAATATTAACAATTAATCATTAAAAAAGTGAATTTATCAGACGAATTTAAAAAATATGCTACTAAACAGCACGGTGTAAATAGTCTTTACTACGATAAGATTATCGGCAGTATGACCCCTTACATTATGGAGGAACGCCAGCTGAATGTAGCCCAAATGGACGTATTTTCGCGCTTGATGATGGATAGAATCATCTTCTTGGGCACCGATGTAAATGACCAAGTAGCGAATATTGTAACTGCTCAACTACTTTTCTTGGAAAGTGTGGATAGCGCTAAAGATATTCAAATCTATATCAATTCGCCAGGGGGTAGCGTGTATGCCGGCTTAGGTATTTACGATACGATGCAGTTTATAAAACCTGATGTGGCTACTATCTGTACCGGTATTGCTGCTTCGATGGCTGCCGTATTGCTATGTGCTGGAACTGAGGGCAAACGCTCGGCATTGCCACACTCTCGTGTAATGATTCACCAACCTTCGGGAGGTGCACAAGGGGTAGCCAGCGATATGGAAATAAATCTAAAAGAAATGTTGAAACTCAAAAACGAACTATACGAAATCATTGCCAAGCACTCTAAGCAACCTTTTGCTAAAGTGTATAAAGACTCAGAACGCGACTACTGGATGATAGCACGCGAAGCTAAAGAGTATGGTATGATAGACGAAGTGTTAGAAAGAAAATAATGGCTAAAAAAGAAGTAGAATATTGTTCATTCTGCGGTCGTGCAGAACCCGAAACCGAGATGCTAATTCGCGGTATGGCTGGTAATATATGTAACTATTGCGTTGAACAAGCTAATATCATTATAGAAGAGGCATTCGGTACTAAAGCTCAAAAAGGGAAGTCTGTAGTATCGGGTGATATGACCTTGAAAACTCCACAAGAGATTAAAAAATTCCTTGACCAGTATGTAATAGGTCAGGACTTTACTAAAAAAATACTCTCGGTGGCGGTATACAATCACTACAAGCGTTTGCAACAACCCGATGCCGACGATGAAGTGGAAATACAAAAGAGTAACGTGATAATGGTAGGCGAAACGGGTACAGGTAAAACCTTAGTAGCACGCACCATTGCTAAGATGCTAAATGTGCCTATTGCCATTGTAGACGCGACAGTACTCACTGAGGCAGGCTATGTAGGTGAAGATGTGGAGAGTATTCTCTCACGCCTGTTACAAGCTGCTGACTACGATGTGGAAAAAGCTGAAAGAGGCATCGTGTTCATAGACGAAATCGACAAGATTGCTCGCAAGAGCGACAATCCTTCTATCACTCGTGACGTATCGGGCGAAGGGGTACAACAAGCACTGCTAAAACTCCTCGAAGGCTCTGTGGTGAACGTACCTCCCAAGGGCGGACGCAAGCACCCCGATCAGAAGTATATAGAAGTAAACACCGAACACATCTTGTTTATTGCCGGAGGAGCTTTTGACGGCATTGAGCGTGTTATTTCTAAACGCCTGAATATGCAAGCGGTGGGTTACAATTCGTCTAAAAATACACAAGTAGATAGGAAAAACTTGGTGCAATACATCATACCCAAAGACCTAAAAGACTTCGGTTTGATACCCGAGATTATAGGTCGTTTGCCGGTGCTTACCTATATGAATCCATTAGATAAACACACTTTGCGTATGATTCTTACCGAACCTAAGAATGCCATTATCAAACAGTATAAAAAACTCTTTGAGATGGATGGCATTAAATTTGATATAACAGAAGAAGCACTCGACTTTATCGTTGAGAAAGCCTTAGAATATAAACTCGGCGCACGTGGTTTGCGTTCGCTATGCGAGAATATACTCACTGATGCGATGTTTGAGCTTCCTAATTCAGGCGTAAAAGAACTGACAATAACCAAAGAATACGCTGAGGAAAAACTGAACAAATCAGCTTTGCAAATAGCTTCTTAAATTACAAAAGCAGGTGCGAGCTTGTAGCTCGTGCCTTACCTTTTAATTGTTAATTAATTGAATATGGATACAACACAAATCATTCGCAATAGCCTTCTAAAAGCTGTTTCTTACGAGACCTATCGCAACCTGATAGACAAGTATGCAACAGAAGGAAAATCGAGCGGAAAAGAACAAACCGAAGAACGCATATATTACACTGCTTTAAACCAGAAACGCTACAAACGCTTAGATAAGACCATAGAAATACCTGAAGATAAGGCTCAATTCTTTGCAAACTACCCTAAGAGCGTTTGTTTATTAGTGATTACCGAAAGTTGGTGTGCTGATGCGGCTCAAATTGTACCCGTAGTACATAAAATAGCGACTCTCAACCCTAAAATCACTATGAAACTTGTTTTTAGAGATGAGAATGAAGAGCTGATGAATCTTTTTCTTACCAATGGAGGCAAAGCCATTCCTGTAGTAGTGTTTTTAGACTTAGAAGATAAGGTATTAGCACATTGGGGCTCTCGTCCGTCAGTAGCTACTAAAATGGTAGAAGAAGAGAAGGCTAAGAATGGTAAACTCACCCCTGAATTCAAAGAAGAACTACAAAAATGGTACAACCAGGACAAAGGAGCCACCATTGTAGACGATTTTACGAAGATAATGAAAACACTGTAACCTCAATTATTAATTTAAAATATAAGTTATATGAAAAAACTAATAATAATGATGGCACTTAGTGCCTTTCCTGCTGTATCAATTAAAGCACAAGATGCGACAACAACTTCATTTAGTTCACAGAAAACTGCTTCAACTACTGTGGAAGTACAACCTGAAGAACCAAAGCCTACCAGCCTACCCGAACAATTCCAACGTATGATAGACAGAGCAGGGTCTTGGCAAAACTACAAAATGTTTGACAAAGTTAAGCTTGCCAGCTTTCAACGCAGTATGGCAGACAGTGTGAATAATATAAAATCACGCCTCGCGGCTGAAAAGGAAACAGTAAAAACTCACGAAGAAACTATTAAGACACTAAATGATAATATAGCCTCTTTACAAACTACCTTAGACCAGACCCGCAATGAGAAAGATAGTATGAATCTGTTTGGAGCTTTGTTATCCAAAGGCTTATACAATACCATTATGTGGGGAATTATTATTGCTTTAGGAGTTCTATTAGTGCTGTATATTTACAAATACTCTAACGGAAATATTGTTACAAGAAAGTCTCTTCATCAATTATCAGAATTACAAGAGGAATACGAGAGCTATCGCAAAGCAGCTATTGAACGCGAACAGAAAGTGCGTCGCCAGTTGCAAGACGAAATAAACAAACATCGTTAGACTGATGCGTATTGATATTATATCGGTTGTTCCTGAACTAATGGAGAGTCCTTTTGGCTACTCCATTATAAAGCGTGCAATTGATAAACAATTAGTAGAAGTACATTTCCATAACCTACACGATTATGCCAATAATGCCTACTGCCAAGTAGATGACTATCAGTTTGGAGGAGGGGCAGGTATGGTGCTGATGATAGAGCCTATCGATAAGTGTATTTCAGCTCTCAAAGCTGAAAGAGATTATGACGAGGTGATATTCCTCACCCCTGATGGCGATACACTGCAACAAAAGATGGCTAACCAACTGTCGTTGGCTAAAAATCTTATCATCTTGTGTGGGCACTTCAAAGGGGTAGACCAGCGCGTACGCGACCACTTTATCACCAAAGAAATATCCATAGGTGACTATGTGCTTTCAGGTGGAGAATTAGGTGCAGCGGTGCTTTGTGATGCAATTATTCGCCTCATCCCTGGTGTCCTCTCCGATGAAACTTCAGCCCTTACCGATTCATTTCAAGACAATTTGTTGGCTCCACCAGTCTATACACGTCCTGCTAACTACAAAGGTTGGGAAGTACCCGAAATTCTTACCAGTGGCAATACGCCTAAAATAGAACAATGGAGGGAAGATATGGCTTATGAGCATACCAAAGCCAAACGACCTGACTTACTAAAATAATTAAAAGTAATCCTTATGAATAAAAACTTAGCTTACACTTACGGAGCTTCTGATATCTCTCTTATAGGGGAAACTATCGACCAGAACCTTCGTAAAACAGTAGAAAAATACCCTAATAAGGAAGCGCTTATATCCGTGCACCAGGACTACCGAGTTACTTACGCCGAGTTTTATGCACAAGTAACGGCTGTAGCCAAAGGGCTTATCGCCTTAGGTGTGAAACAAGGCGATAGGGTAGGTATTTGGTCTCCTAATTGCTATGAGTGGACGCTCTTGCAGTATGCCACAGCCAAAATAGGAGCGATAATGGTGAATATCAATCCTGCTTATCGTACCAGCGAACTGATTTATGTAATCAATCAATCAGGGATATCATACATCTTCGCTGCCCCTCAGTTTAAAAGTAGTAATTATAAAAAGATGATAGACGATGCGCGTGAGTTTACTGAAACTTTGCGTAAAGAAGTGTATTGGGGAGAGAGCTGGCAACATTTCTTAGCACACGGTGAAAAAGTTACCGACGAGAAACTACTTTCTTTTGAAGAGAGAGTGCAGTTTGACGACCCCGTAAATATACAATATACTTCAGGAACTACGGGCAACCCCAAAGGTGTTACACTTTCTCACCACAATATCCTCAATAACGGTTATTTTATCGGTATCCGAATGAATTATACCGAAAAAGACAGAGTGTGTATTCCTGTACCTTTTTACCATTGTTTCGGAATGGTTATTGGAAATCTCGCTTGTACAGTTCACGGGGCTACAATGGTAATCCCCAACGATAGTTTCGATGCTACTAAAACACTCGAAGCTGTAGAGAAAGAAAAATGTACTTCGCTTTATGGTGTGCCTACGATGTTCATCTCAGAACTGTATGTATTAGACAAACAACCTTATGATTTATCAAGTCTGCGTACAGGGGTAATGGCAGGAGCTTTGTGTCCTCCTGAAATTATGAAACGCGTGAAAGAGCAAATGAATATGCACGAAATAACCATTTGCTACGGTATGACAGAAACTTCACCTGTCTCTACACAAACTAAAATAGGAGCACCTTTCGAGAAACAAATCTACTCGGTAGGAACTATTCACGACCACTTAGAGATTAAGATTATCAACCCTGAGACCAAAGCTATCGTTAAACGAGGCGAGAACGGTGAGCTATGTACTCGTGGCTATTCAGTAATGTTGAAGTATTGGAACAGTCCGCAGGCTACAGAGCAGGTGATAGACGAACAACGCTGGATGCACTCTGGTGATTTGGCTATGATGGACGAGGATGGCTATATTCATATCTCAGGTCGCATTAAAGATTTGATTATTCGCGGAGGGGAAAATATCTCTCCTAAAGAAATAGAAGACTTCCTTTATACCTATAAAGGAGTAATGGACGCGCAAGTAATTGGTGTCCCTAGCAAAAAATACGGTGAAGAAGTTATGGCTTGGATTAAACCTAAAGAAGGGGTTACCCTCACTGAAGAAGAACTCCACGACTTCTGCAAAGGGCGTATTGCTCATTATAAAGTGCCTCGTTATTGGAAGTTTGTAGAAGAGTTCCCGATGACTATCTCGGGTAAAATACGCAAGGTAGAAATGCGTGAAATATCAGCCAGAGAACTCGGTTTAGAGGACGAAGATTAAGGTAAGGGAACTATTTTCCCTGTCTCTTTATTCATAGGCATCTGCGCCTTTACTTCTTTGAGGTAATGGCGCATTTTTTTTGTAAGTTGCTTTGCCTTACGAGGGTACTGCTTAATTAAGTTATGAGCTTCGCTTATATCTTCTTTAATATTGAACAGCTGTTTCTCACCCGTTTTGTGCATATATACTAATTTCCAATCACCTTGTCTTATAGCACTCGAAGCTCCATAACCATAGCCTTCTACTGTATACCAATTGTTAGGACAATGCCAATAAAAGCAACGGTGCTCCTCTCCTACTTTTTTACCTTTTAAGGTTGCCAAAAAACTTTTCCCATCTACCTTTTGAGGTACTTTATAGTCTCTTATCTTTGCCACTTCCAAAAGCGTCGGAAATATATCTTCTATAATTACAGGTTGCTCCGTGCGCTTATTCGTGGGTAGTTGCCCTTGCCAAGAGGCTATCATAGGAATACGCACACCTCCTTCATAAGCCGAGCCTTTACCTGCTTGTAGCGGATAGTTATGTGTATTAGGCTTTCCACCGCGACCTACGGCACTCAGCCCTCCGTTGTCCGATAGAAACAAAATAAAAGTATCATTTTCTAACTGATGTGCTTTGAGATAATCCAACACATCGCCCAAACTCTTGTCCATAGCTTCTATCATCGAGGCATAACGGGCTTCAATAGGGTTTAAATGCTGATATTTAGCACTGAAACGCTTATCTTCCTCAATAGGAATATGCACTGCGTAATGTGAGAGATAGAGAAAAAACGGACGGTCTTTAGGTCGGTTATCTAATGTTTCAAGTGCTTCTAACGTAAGTGCTTCGGTAACTGAAATATCTTTGCCCCAATATTTTTCGAGGTCAGGAATCGCAAAAGCCGACGAAGGTTGTCCATCGGTACGATTGCCAAAATTAGTAAGCCCTGAATAGCTTGCAGGTCCTCCTCCCGCGTGTCCTGCAATATTCTTCTCAAATCCTAAATTCAATGGATTAGCCCCTAAGGTTTGAGTTGCCCCAAAGTGTGCTTTCCCTATGCAAATAGTGTAGTAACCAGCTTCTTTTAATAACTGAGGAAGCGTTTTAGCATAATAAGCGTGAGGTATATTAGGTATGGGTGAAATACCATTCACATTCCAATCGGGTGGTGTGAGCACGGTATCTTCTACATCGGTAGGGGTATTGTAGTGCAACGTCCAGTTAGTAACACGGTGGCGCGCCGCATTGCTACCGGTAAGCAAACTCACTCTGCTGGGCGAACAAATTGACGCCGCATAACCTTGCGTAAGTTGCACCCCTCGCGAAGCCAATCGCTCCATATTAGGCGTGTGATAAATATCGTTATTAGGAACACGTTCACTCCAAAAAGGCAAAGAAGTGTCTTCCCATCCCATATCGTCTACTATAAAAACTACTATATTAGGGCGTTGTGCTTCAACCGTGAGAAAAAGGAGTGTTGAAGCAAGTAAAAAGAGTGTTTTCATTTTATTTAAAGTTTCAGCAAAAATACAAATTTTCAATTAACAAAATTATGTGTAACTAAAATAATAACTAAATTTCATCTTATATAGGGTCTAAGTTGATCTTAGATATATTTTTTGTTCGTCATTCGTTCATTTGCCCGTGTGGCTCGCACCGTCATTTGTTCGTCTTTTGTTCGTCATTTGTTTGTCTTTCCTTCGTCATTTGTTTATCTGCCCGTGTGGCTCTTACCGTCATTTGTTTGTCTTTCCTTCGTCATTTGTTTATCTGCCCGTGCGGCTCGCACCGTCATTTGTTCGTCATTTGTTCGTCATTTGTTCGTCATTTGTTCGTCTTTTGTTCGTCTTTTGTTCGTCTTTTGTTCGTCTTTTGTTCGTCTTTTGTTCGTCTTTTGTTCGTCTTTTGTTCGTCTTTTGTTCGTCTTTTGTTCGCCTTTTGTTCGTCTTTTGTTCGTCTTTTGTTCGTCTTTTGTTCGTCTTTTGTTCGTCTTTTGTTCGTCTTTTGTTCGTCTTTTGTTCGTCTTTTGTTCGTCTTTTGTTCGTCTTTTGTTCGTCTTTTCATTATATGCCTGTCGTGCTACGACTGACCGTGTAACTCGCACCGTCTATCCTATAAGCTTTGTATAAAAATCTTCCTAATTCACTACTAATCACTAACCACTAATCATTAACCATTCATTTATACTTTCGTCACACCCTTTTTGTTATCTTCTTTCTATCTCTTCTGCTATTTCTTTAAATATCTTTAACTTATTCTTCTCAGCCAAAATTCTGAACTTCTGTGCGTATTCCTTAGGAAACTGCTTCCAAAAATCTGTGTCAGAAAGGTTATACAGAAAATAATAAGCATTTCCAGCCTTCATTTTCTCTAATGAGTGATAAACAAGCTCATACTTATTGGGTAAGTTTCGTTTTAAAATAAGGTGATACAACCATATGGTGTCTTCTGAAAAAGTTTCTGAGAGTGCTTTCAAGAGCCATTCATCTAATGATTTTCCATCTTTTTCTAAGGCATCGAGTATAATAAAAGTATTTAATGCATAATTGTTATGGAGCTTTTTAAGACTACGGAGGAATGAATAAAACACAGGTATCCAGCGAGGGTCTATTCTATCTACTCTCACCTCTGAACATTTACGAACTGTATAAGTATAATAGCCATTAGTTCCACTAAATGCTTCTAACATACTTCCTGTTGCAACTGATTTTCCAAGTGTAGTGCTAAATGTTTCAAATAGTTGTTCCTTACTAAAATTTTCATTATTAAAAGCTCTCCAAAAAAAGTTTATCCACAAATCATTATAACCACTGTTAAAAGTGAGATATTGCTTATGCTTATCATAGAATGCCACCACCTTATCTGCTTCAAAGCTATTGAGAATACCTACTATTTTCATAGGTATAGGGTCATAAGTGTTCTTAAATAAACTTCTGCGAAGAGTGTTGAATTTCTGAGATTGTAGTAATTCAGATAAGAACTCATATACTTCATTACAATCCTTATTCTCCAAAATATCCAAATCAATAGCAAAACGTTCAAAAGCATTGGTTACTGTTGCATTGTTATCTGTTTTTTCTATTGAAAGTAGTATGTTAAATTGCTCGTATACCTTTTTAAGAAAAGGTTGATAATGTGAAGGTATTGCTAATAAAGAAATAGCTTCAGCCAAAGCTTTTGCATTTCCTTTTGCTTTATTAGTTTCATAAAGTGCAAGTAACTTATCGATGCTACGTTGTGTGCCCAATATTGCTAATGCTTTATAGGAAGCCTCCCGTACCAACTTATTCTTGTCACTTGTAAGACTCATAATAAAGTCTTCTGTTTGCGTATCTTTCTTCTCAGCTATTATGCTAACGGCTTCAGCTTGTAGGTTAGGTAAACTCTCACCGAATATCTTATCCATTAGGCTATCCATCTGGGCATACTTTAACTGGTATAATAATCGCAAACGGCGTACATTTTCAGTCTTATCCTCTAAACGAAAATCCGATAGCAGAAAAGGGAGCATCGCTTGACCACAAGTGGGAATAATAGTTTGGAGCACATAATCGGCGAGTTCGGTATACTTATCAGCCAAGGCATAACTCAAATAACCAAAGGTACGAGAATCTTTAAATATACCGCGTTCAAAAGCGTCTTTAAGTACTTCTAAACGTCCTGAGTTACTTTGGGTAAGAGCTTGCAATACAGGTTTCAGTTGTAAATACGAATAGGTTGTATTCACATCGGCTATAGATACATTGGGTTCTTGTAGGGCTTTGGTAGCTTCTGCTTGTATAGTAACGCCTTGTGTATAGAGCACCGAATAGAGCAAAGTGGAAACATTTAATAGCTTTTCGGCAGATTGCTGGCTTTCAACTTGTAGCAATGCTTCTACTTCTTGGGCTAATTTATTAAATACAGGAGCCTTTTCTCCCAATTTCTTCAGTATAGGAATGTACTTCTGTAAGCGAGGGTCATTTTTAGCAAACTTACTTCCTGCTATAAACAGGCGGTTAAGTTCTTGTTGTAAATCGTATAAAGGTTTCATATCTAATATGCTAATATAATAAACGGATAATTTTATCAGGGGTAATGAGCGACATTGGTTGAGCAGACAAAAGTCCAGTGGCTACATCATTATGCATCATTGCTGTGAGGCTGAGTCCTTCGGCATTGGAGGGCAAAAAAGCTTTCAGATTGCCCGTTGGCGATACAGCCCCTTCTCCTATATCTTTCAAGGTGATAGCAAAACCATTGGCATCTTCTACAACCAAATCCTCTCCTACTCTATAAGCTTTATGCAGTGTCAAAAGTACTACTGGATGCTTGTCCATCAGTGGATTTTTTATAGTGTTCTTCACACTCTTGATAGTATCAGCAAACTGAGTCGATGCCCATTGCTTAATGGTAGTAAGGTCTGTTTTTTGTAGAGGGCGTTCCGTTATACTGTCAGCTTCCCAACGAATACGAGGATTGGTATCGCCAGGGTAAATATATAGGTCTTTCAGTTGTAAAACACCAAACATAGTGTTCTCTTCCTTGATGTACTTTGCTGCCTTGTAAGGACGATAATTCATCGTCTTAAATATCTTGCCTGTGGTTAGGTTAAGCCATAATCCTTCGTCTACATATTCTTTGCGCGCTTCATTGTCATAACTATTAAACGAAAGCTGTACAAGGCTTGCATTTTCCTCATAAAGTCCATATTGCATTAGCTCTACTAACTTCCATACATAGCCTATTTGCTCTTCAATAGCTGAGGATAGTTCAGGCAATCCTTCTGGATTTTCTTTGCGGGCTTTTAGATATTCAGAGGCTTTTTTCAGTAAAGCTGAAAGATAATTTAAGTTATTTACTACCTCTGTATATTCTTCCTCTTCTACTTCTTCAAGTGACAAAAGCAGGTTATTGAAAGCCGTTTGTATACCGCCTATATAGTAGTTGCCTAATTCTTTTATTTGAGTTCTAAGGGTGGCGCGTAATTTGGCATCTATTGAAGAAAGTCCTGTACTGACTACATCGCGCAAAAGTTTCTGAGCTGTATCAATACCTATAAGCTGAGTGTCTACTTTCTTAACAAAAGCCACTCTATTTACCTTCTTAGGTTTCTCAGCTTTCTCTTTGATAGACTCTTTTTCTTGAGTTTTCTTTTCCTGTCTTTTCTCTATCTTTTCACGCTTAGCAGTAATATCTTCTGGCACCTCACCTTCACTAAATTGACTCTTATCTGCCTCAAAGCAATACAATAAACCAATAGCGTGTTTGCAAGGAAACTGACGACTAGGGCAATTGCAGCGAAACACTGGGTTATGGCTATCTATATAGTCAGCTGAGCAATAATAAGGATTTTTACCACTTCCTGCACATTCACCCCATATAAGGTTCTTTTCAGCATTGATTTTTAGATTAGTAAATTTTCCTTTCTTTTGTAAATCTCGCCCTTTTTTAGCTGCTTCGGCATTAGGAGCGAGTTCTTCAATCTTTTGTTGTGTTACTTCTATCATATTGTATTGTGAATTATATGGTTTTATAGGAACATAAGCTACTTATTATCCTTTTATAAAAGTGAAAGCTACAAAACGGAACGCAGTCGATGGCAATGTTTAAGTTCAAGACCTCTATACCCACAAAGGCAAAGACTATAACAAAGTTTTAATTATGATGTGATAAACATCAGCGGGGTAACACACATTCCCCTTATTAAAAACTGTTTGGGTATAGAGCGAAATGTCAATGAGTGTGTTTGCTATCTTATGAAAAATCCGTTTTGTAGCTTTCTAAATTGGTATGATGTAAATCTGTTATAGGTCAACTATTTTACACCGCACCAAACCCTATTTCTTTAAAAGGTGCTCAATAGTATTTTTGTAACTGTTAGGCACTACGATTCTAAAACCTGCAACCGTTTCCTTTATTTTCATCAAATCGGCTGTTTTTTCTACAACCAGAGCAGTTACCTTTTTCTGACGTTCTTGTTGCAACCTTTGAAGTTCTTGTTCATATTGTAATTGAGCATTATTCTGGAACGTACGGAACTGAGCCTTATAAAAGTTTACTTCACTTTCAACCTCACGATGCTGAGCTAATAGCTGTTCTTGCAGTTCTTGTAGCTCAGCAAGGTCATACAGAGGTACATTCTTTACTTTAAATACCTGCTCACCTACTTGTTTTAAGGTAATAAGTTCTTTCTTACTGAGATTTGTGCGCACCTCATCAAAATTATGAATATACTTCCCGATGTGGGCAGCTTTAGCTTCAGCTTCCTTATATCGTACTACTTCTTCAAGTGATAAAGTTTTGAAGTAATCTTCTATGGTAACCTCTCTAAGCCGATTGAGGTGTTCATAGTCAATTGGTTTTACTTCAGCTTCTGCTTCAAGTTGTATATTGGTTAGCTTTTTTGTTAGCACATCTAATCGAGCTTCCTTTTCCTTAATTGCCGTACGTAAATAAGCTGAGATTGCATATAGCGACCCTATTTCAGTGAGCTTTTCTCCGATATCATCTACTTTCACAAAGTTATCTAAAGGTTCCCCATCAATACTGGAAGTATGAGTTTCAATAGTATTAACAAGGTCTTGAATGGGTTTGAGTCGTTCTTTAATACGCTCACATACATAGTTAGCCTCTGATGAAGTAAGTCCAGAGGTATTGAAATAAGGGTTCTTGGTTTGTAAATAATCTATCATAAACAATTTGCTTTTTATCTGTTTTACAAATAAAGTAGGAGTATTTAATCTTTCCTTAATGGGTAGTTTTTCTTTTGAGTACCTTCTCAACAGCTTTCAAAATACCTTCTTTGTCTAAACCGTACTTTTGCATTAGCTGAGCGGGAGTTCCACTTTCACCAAAGGTGTCGTTTACAGCCACAAATTCCTGTGGAACAGGATAACGTTGTGTAAGCACACGAGCTATGCTCTCACCTAATCCACCATAGTAATTATGCTCTTCACAAGTTACTACTGCTTTAGTCTTCTTTACTGAAGTAAGAATAAGCTCTTCGTCTAACGGTTTAATAGTGTGGATATCGATAACTTCTGCTGAAATACCTTTTTGCTCTAATTCCTCACAAGCCAAAAGAGCTTCCCATACCAAATGCCCTGTAGCGATAATAGTAACGTCCTTCCCTTCGTTTAACAAAATACCTTTTCCTATTTCAAAGGTTTGGTCTTCAGAAGTAAAGTTTGCTACCGTAGGACGACCGAAACGCAGGTAAACAGGACCTACATAATCAGCAATGGCAATAGTAGCAGCTTTTGTTTGATTGTAATCACAAGGATTGATAACTACCATATTAGGAAGCATTTTCATCAAACCAATATCTTCTAATATTTGATGGGTAGCTCCATCTTCTCCGAGAGTAAGCCCAGCGTGAGAGGCACAAATTTTTACGTTTTTATTTGAATAAGCTATCGACTGGCGTATTTGGTCATACACACGCCCTGTAGAGAAAGCTGCAAAGGTGCCTGTAAAAGGTATTTTACCCCCAATAGCAAGACCAGCGGCAATACCCATCATATTTGCCTCAGCAATACCTATTTGAAAGAAGCGCGTAGGGTTCTCCTCGATAAATTTTTCCATCTTCAATGAGCCAATCAAATCGGCACAAAGAGCAACTACATTAGGGTTCTTACGTCCTAACTCAGCAAGTCCTGCCCCGAAACCACTTCGGGTGTCTTTTTTTCCTGTATCAATATATTTTTTCATCGGTAAATGAGTGTTATTCTTTTTGAGCGACAAAAGTAATACTTTTTATCTTTTCTTCCTAACAAAACTATCTATTTCTACATAAACAAAATAAATGAATAGCAGAAACGCCTCTATAAGCATAAGAAGAAAACTAATTAGTTCTATCACAAGCTATCGTTTTAAATTAAGAGTAAAGATAGTAAACATTCATTACTTACAGTTTTTTTTGTTTATTTATTTCTTCAGTAAAATAATCTTTTGTACTTTTAGCCCCTCATTAAATCTATATCTCGCTTATTATGGATATGAAAACCATTATCATCGACCCTTATTACACCCTGATAGTCGCTACGATAGTGTTGCTCGTAGGGCGACTATTAGTGCATAAAATCAAATTTTTAAGAAACTTTAATATACCCGAACCTGTAGCGGGCGGATTGTTAGCAGCAGTATTTATCTATCTGCTGTATACTGCCACGGGCATTTCCTTAGAGTTCAATAACAGCTTGCAAGATGCTTTTATGCTATTTTTCTTTTCGTCCATAGGTTTGAGTGCCGATTTCTCTCGACTAAAAGCTGGTGGTAGAGGGCTGATTATTTTCCTGGGGGTGGTCGCCCTCTTTATTGTAGTACAGAACTCTGTGGGGGTGGGCTTAGCAAGTGCTTTGGGGCAAAACCCTGTTATGGGACTCATCACAGGCTCTATCACACTTACAGGCGGACACGGAACGGCAGGTGCTTGGGGTAAAATATTAGAAACCGACTACGGTATAAAGGGAGCTACTGACCTGGGAATGGCTTCGGCTACCTTCGGGTTGGTACTCGGCGGACTTATTGGTGGTCCCATAGCACGCAAGTTAGTGAACAATATAGGAAAAAAGCCTATTACTGAAAAACAAAGTACTGACACCGTAGCCGATAACGTAGTAGAAGTTTTTGAAAATGCAATTAAACAACGCCTCATCACTTCTAAATCAGCGATAGAAACTATGGCACTATTTGCCGCTTGCCTATCGTTTTCAGCTATAATGGTATCACCCACAGTAACTGCCTTCTTTCCAGAGAGATTCACTATTCCTCAGTTTGTATGGGCATTGTTCTTTGGTGTACTCTTGCGCAATGTGCTCACCAGAGGCTTTAGTGTAAATATGTTCGACCGCGCTATCGATGTGTTTGGCAACGCTTCTCTGAGTTTGTTTTTAGGCATTGCCCTCTTAAACCTCAAACTGTGGCAATTGCTTGATTTAGCCCTCCCGATGCTCATTATTTTGGCAGTGCAAACCTTTGTGATGTGCTCTTATGCCTATTTTGTTACCTTCCGCCTGATGGGTAGCAACTACGATGCTGCTGTACTCTCAGCAGGACACTGCGGTTTTGGTATGGGCGCCACCCCTACAGCAGTCGCCAATATGCAGTCGGTAACCGAGCGTTTTGGACCTTCACACAAAGCCTTCTTGATAGTGCCAATGGTAGGAGCTTTCTTTATCGACTTCATCAATGCCTTTATTTTAACTACCTTTATTAGTTTGTTGCAATGATAATAGCCGATGGTTTATGGTGAGATTAAGGTTAGTTAGCTTATAGAAAGCTTATAGGATAAACGAACAAAGACAAAAAAAGTATTAGATTCTGAAAAACCAAAAGGTATATTCTATCAAAACATAATAGACAATATTCGTGGTAAAACACCAAATAAAATGAGGCTATCTAAATAATAGATAACCTCATTATTTTTTAGATTGATAAATAATCTTTTAAAACTTTTTAGAAAAGTTACTTCTATAAAAACCTATCAAATTCTTAGAAGAAGTAACGTTTGAAAGCCTCGATAGCGGCATAGTCAGCGAAGCCTAAATTGCGGTAACGACGAGCGGTTTCGCTGTTACGAGCTTCGGCGCGTTGCCAGAATTCGCGCAAGTCATCTCCTTGGAACATAGCACCATCTTTTTGAGATTGGTGGAAGAAGATAGCTTGACGTTTTTTGAGTACTTGTGCAGGGCTCATAGGGACTGCCATTTCTATTTCGTGGATATCCCATTCGTGCCAAGCACCGCGGTACAACCATACCCAGCAGTCTTTCATATAATCTTTGTGTTTCAAATTCTTCAAAGCAGCAAAGATAGCATCAAGACACACTTTGTGAGTACCGTGAGGGTCGGCGAGGTCACCAGCAGCATAGATTTGCTGAGGTTTTACTTCTTCAATCAAATCCATAATGATTTTGATATCGGCTTCGCCTATAGGGTTCTTTTTCACACCACCTGTTTCATAGAAAGGCAAGTTGAGGAAGTGTACTTGGTTATCGGGTACACCTTCGTAGCGTGTAGCAGCCAATGATTCGTGGCGACGGATGTTACCTTTGAGTTGGCGTACAAGCAAGCTATCAATTTCGTTAGATTTTTTGTTGGCGATGTTGCTAATAATCTCGTTGATTACGGCTACTTCGGTTTTATTTTCTTTGGCTATATCTTTGAATACTTCGGCGAATTTAAGCGCTTCGTGGTCGGATACGGCAAAGTTACCGGAAGTTTGGTAAGCGATATGTACTTCGTGACCTTGAGAAACTAATCGGTCGAAAGTGCCTCCCATAGAAATCACGTCGTCATCGGGGTGAGGACTGAAGATGATTACGCGTTTTTTGTGAGGATGTTCGCGTTCAGGGCGGTTGGTGTCATCGGCTTTAGGTTTACCACCTGGCCATCCTGTAATGGTGTGTTGCAAGCGGTTGAACATAGCGATGTTCAAATCGTAAGCGGGGCCTGATTCAGCCAAGAGTTTTGACATACCGTACTCGTTGTAATCGGAATCGGTGAGTTTGAGGATTGTTTTGCCCAAGTGTTCGCAAAGCCAAACAATAGCTTTAGCTTTGAGGTCTTCGTCCCATTGTACATCGGTAACGAGCCAAGGGGTTTTGATACGAGTAAGATCGGCAGCAGCCTCTTCGTCTAATACAAAAGTAGTGTTTTCGTGAAGTTGAAGATAGCTTGAAGGTACTTCGGCAGTGATATCGCCTTCTACGGCTTTGGCTACGATAGAGGCTTTACTGCTACCCCAAGCGAGCAATACGATGCGGTGTGCTTTTAACACTGTGCGGATACCCATTGTAATGGCTTGACGAGGCACATTGTCGATACCGTGGAAGGTTTCAGCAGCATCGGAACGGGTGATGTGGTCGAGAGTGATGATACGGGTACCAGAATTGCGGTTAGAACCAGGTTCGTTGAAGCCGATGTGACCGGTACGACCGATACCGAGGAGTTGAAAATCGAGTCCGCCACATTCTTCGATTTTTTTGTCGTAATTAGCACAATAAGCTTCTAATTCGTCGTGAGGTACAGTTCCGTCGGGAATATTGATATTTTCCTTAGGAATATCAATATGGTTGAAGAGGTGCTCGTGCATAAAGTACCAATAACTTTGTATATCCTGTTTTTCCATTGGATAATACTCGTCTAAGTTGAAGGTAATTACGTTTTTGAAGCTAAGACCTTCTTCTTTGTGCATACGCACGAGTTCGTCGTAAACTTTCACTGGAGAGGAGCCAGTGGCTAAGCCTAATATGCATTTTTTGCCTTCGGCTTGTTTCTTTTTGATAAGGTCGGCGATTTCGTGTGCGACACTAATTGAAGCGGTTACTGAGTTCGAGAAAACAACGTTATAGATTTTCTCGAAACGAGTTTCCTCAACGGAGCCAGCAGGCTGATGAGCAATTGATGAAACTTCTTTTCTGATATGTGTTCTCATTTTTGTTAATGAATAATTATTATAATTTCAGTTTTGACCCTGCAAAAGTATTTCTTTTTTACAAATTACACAAATAAATTTAACATTTCTTTATAGTATCTTTTTATATAGCATTCTAAGAACTTAAAGCATAGATAATTTGGTTCATAAATCAAATTATTAAACACCTAATAATCACCATAAAGACGAATCTCTACATTCTCTGAGCTAATAGTGCTATACAGATGATGTTCTTTAGATTTTTCATTCTCTTTATTTGTTTCGTTATTAGTGCTAGAAGTTATATGCTTCCGTCTTACTTTTTCTAAAATCTTTTGTGCTAATTCTATTGGAGATAATTTTCTTGCATCTAAATATCCAATTGTATTTCTAAGTCCTTCTAATTCTGTGTCATCAAATCTTACAGGGAGAATATATCCTTCTGTTTTATCATTTATTTGTCTTGAAAAAGCATTTTTAACCTCATAATTAGTCCATTCTTTATGCCGATAATACTGAGAAATAAAAATAACTACATATTTAGATTCTCTTTGAAAAAGTCTCTCAAAATAAATAGCTAAGTCCTCTCCCCATAAATTTACCTCTTCAAATTTATCATAAAAAACAGATAAATTGTTTTCTTTTAAAACTTTCGCAACTTCTTCTACATATTCTCTATCTTCTCCTGCAAAAGATAATGTTACTTCATATTTATATTCCATATCTTTCTCTTTAGCTCCTATTTGAATGTCATTTACTTTTAAACTTTAGAGCTACTACTGAGTTCATTGTTTTCAACCGCAACAGTTATTTTAAATTACACTATAACTCGTTCCTTCCTTACTGTCCTTGAGCTGAATACCCAATGCAAGGAGTTCATCTCTAATCTTGTCGGAAAGTGTCCAATCTTTATTGGCACGGGCTTCCATTCGCATATTAATAAGCAACTGGAGCACGCCGTCGAGCTTGTCATTGTTATTAGCCGTTTGTTGCTCACTTTGTAACCCCAATACATCAAAAACAAAAGCATTCATCAGTTCTTTCAACTCCTTGAGTTCTGTTACTGAAATCTTTTCTTCGCCGTTTTTTACTTGGAATATCCACTTTACAGCTTCAAAAAGATGGGCTATGAGTATAGGTGAATTGAAATCGTCTAACAATGCATCGTAGCATTTTTGTTTCCATTCGGCTATAGGGAGCGAAGTTGAGAGCTCTGCATCCGTAGTAAGTTCATTCAATATCTTCATCGCTTCCATAAGTCTATTAAAGCCTTTTTCGGCAGCGAGCATCGCTTCGTTGGAGATATCGAGTACACTGCGGTAGTGCGCTTGCATAAAGCAAAAGCGAATAACAGCGGGAGCAAAAGGTTTCTCAAAAAAAGTATTCTCTCCGCTGATGAGTTGCATAGGCAATATATAGTTACCAGTAGATTTACTCATACGTTGTCCGTTCATTGTGAGCATATTGGCGTGCATCCAGTAGCGTACGGGACTTTCGCCGTGACCCGCTTTACCTTGTGCAATTTCGCATTCGTGGTGCGGAAACTTCAAGTCCATACCGCCCCCGTGAATGTCAAATTGGTTACCGAGGTATTTGGTACTCATCACTGTACATTCTAAGTGCCAACCTGGGAAGCCGTCGCCCCAAGGTGACGCCCAACGCATAATGTGGGCAGGAGAGGCTTTCTTCCAGAGCGCAAAGTCCTGAGGATTGCGTTTTTCGCCTTGCCCATCCAAATCACGAGTATTGGCAAAGAGCTCTTCTATATTGCGTCGAGAGAGCTCCCCATAATTGAGTCCGCGTTTGTTGTATTCAAGTACATCGAAGTATACAGAACCATTGCTTTCATAAGCAAATCCGTCTTTTAAGAGTTTTTCGGTAAGCTGTATTTGCTCCAATATATGCCCTGTAGCAGTAGGCTCAATAGTAGGAGGCAGTAAGTTAAATACCTCTAATACTTTGTGAAAATCTACAGTGTATTTCTGTACAATTTCCATAGGTTCGAGTTTTTCGAGACGTGATTGTTTTACAAAGCGGTCGTTGTTCACATCACCGTCATCGGTAAGGTGACCTGCATCGGTAATATTGCGTACATAGCGCACTTTGTAACCTAAGAATTTAAGCGCACGATACACAAAATCAAACGACATAAAGGTGCGCACATTGCCTAAATGCACATTGCTGTATACAGTAGGCCCACATACGTACATTCCTACATTGTTTTCGTGTAAGGGTACAAACACTTCTTTTTCTCCTGTTAAGGAATTAAATATTTTTAATTGATGTTCCATTACTGTTATATTATCTACTAATTTGCTAATTTACTAATTTGTTAATTCCTTAATTTTATATCTCTCTTCGTTACTTTTAGTCTTTAAAATAATTTCTCCCAGAAAGCCTGCAATAAATAGTTGTGTACCAATGATCATAGTGGTAAGCGCAAGGTAAAACTGAGGTCTATCAGCAATAAGGCGACCGTATGGATTGATAAATAATTTATCAATACCAAGGTAAGCCGAAAACAAAAAACCTATAAAGAACATCAGTACTCCCAATGCTCCAAAGAAGTGCATCGGGCGTTTACCGAAATGGGATAGAAAACTAATGGTGATAAGGTCTAAAAAACCATTGATAAACCTATTCATACCGAATTTGGTCACACCGTATTTGCGGGCTTGGTGTTGTACAACTTTCTCGGTAATGCGGTTGAAACCAGCGTTCTTTGCCAATACAGGAATATAGCGATGCATCTCACCTGATACTTCAACATTCTTTACAACCTCTTGTTTGTAGGCTTTAAGTCCGCAATTGAAATCGTGGAGGGTGAGACCTGAGGTTTTGCGCGCTGCCCAGTTGAAGAGTTTAGAAGGCAGATTTTTTGCCAATACCGAATCATAACGTTTTTTCTTCCAACCCGATACAAGGTCATAACCCTCTTGGGTAATCATATTATAAAGAGCAGGAATCTCATCCGGACTGTCTTGCAGGTCGGCGTCCATTGTAATCACCACTTCACCTTGTGCTTGTTTGAATCCTGCGTGCAGTGCTTGTGATTTGCCGTAATTGCGCAAAAAACGAATACCCTGTACATTAGTATCTTTACCCGATAACTCTTTGATTACCTGCCAAGAATTATCAGTACTACCATCGTCTACAAAGATAATTTCATAAGAATAACGATGTTCAGTGAGTACTTTATGTAGCCACTGATAAAGTTCAGGTAGCGATTCTTGTTCGTTGAGAAGCGGTATAACGATTGATATTTGCATCTTATAACAATTTGAAGTGCAAAAGTAATAAATTAATAATGAATACCAATAAATGTAGCAAATAAATTCATTTTTATCACCATATAACTTATTTATATGAATGATATAAGGTTAATCACTTTAAAATACAATTTCATAGATAATAACACTGCATTTTCACCTATCAGAGGCTCTTTTACCTAATCTATAGCACTATTTTTCTTCTTTTCTATTAACTTTTTATAAGTTATTTTCACACTTACTATCAAACACTTACAGTTTAATGATGAAAAAACAAACATTTTTTTATTGCCAATATAAAAAAAGGTTGTATCTTAGCACGCTAATTTATATAACAGATACCTATTAATATATTATGACAGAAGGAGAAAAACTGATTCCTGTAGACATCAGCGATGAAATGAAATCTGCCTATATCGATTATTCGATGTCGGTAATCGTTTCACGTGCATTGCCCGATGTTCGTGATGGTTTAAAACCTGTACACCGCCGTGTACTTTACGGTATGTACGATATGGGAGTGCTCAGCAATCGCCCTTATAAAAAGTCGGCTGCTATTGTGGGTGAGGTTCTCGGTAAATACCACCCTCACGGCGATACAGCTGTTTACGATACTATGGTGCGTATGGCACAATATTGGAGTTTACGCTATATGCTTGTAGACGGACAAGGTAACTTCGGTTCAATGGGTGGTGATCCCCCTGCCGCAATGCGTTATACCGAAGCCCGTATGCGTAAATTCTCCGAAGAAATGCTCTCAGATATCGACAAGGAGACAGTTGACCACCAACTTACTTATGACGACTCTCGTGAAGAGCCTATCGTACTCCCTACACGTATCCCTAACCTATTGGTGAACGGTTCAGCAGGTATCGCAGTAGGTATGGCTACTAATATGGCTCCTCATAACCTTAATGAAGTTATCGATGGAACTATTGCTTATATCGACAATAACGATATTGAAATCGATGAACTCATTAAATACATCAAAGCTCCTGATTTTCCTACGGGAGGTATTATCTATGGCTATGAAGGCGTAAAAGAAGCCTTCAAAACAGGACGCGGACGAGTAATTATTCGTGCCAAAGCTGAGTTTCAAGAAATAAAAGGTAAAGATTGTATTGTAGTAACCGAAGTCCCTTATCAAGTCGATACATCTGTGCTTTTGAAAAAAACATCTGACCTCGTAAAAGAAGGTAGGTTAGAGGGTATCACCGATGTACGCGATGAATCAGCTCGTGGTAAAATACGTATCGTTTATATTCTCAAACGCGATGCAGTGTCTAATGTAGTGCTCAACAATCTCTTTAAACATACTGAGCTACAAACCTCATTTAGTGTTAATAACATCGCCTTAGTAAAAGGGCGCCCTCAGTTGTTAAACCTTAAAGACCTTATCTTTCACTTCGTAGAACACCGTTATGACGTAGTGTATAGACGTACCGACTATGAACTTCGCAAAGCCAAAGAGCGTATTCATATTTTAGAAGGGTATATGAAGGTGATGGCAACCGAGGACACTATGGGTAAGGCTATTGAGATTATCCGTTTCCACGATAAACCTAAAGAAGATTTAATTGCTGAGTTCGACCTTACCGATGTACAAGCCGAAGCTATCTTAGCGTTAGCACTACGTCGTATCAATAAGGTTCTTATCCAACAAACCAAAGAAGAATACGAAGAAAAGCTGGCTGAAATACGCGATTTAGAAGATATCTTAGCTCGCAAAGAACGTCGTACCGAAATTATTAAGGAAGAACTACTCGAAATAAAAGAGAAGTATGGCGATGAGCGTCGTTCTACCATTGAATACGCAGGGGGCGAATTCAGTGTAGAAGATATGATTCCTGATGATAAAATGGTAATTACCATTTCACACGCAGGCTATATCAAACGCACTCAGCTTAGTGAATATAAGACCCAAAGCCGTGGCGGTGTAGGACAAAAAGCCTCTACCACACGCGACCAAGATTTCTTAGAACACCTCTTTGTAAGTTCTAATCACCAATATTTATTATTCTTTACTCAAAAAGGTAAGTGTTTCTGGATGCGTGTATACGAAATACCAGAAGGTAGCAAAACTGCCAAAGGTCGTGCTATACAAAACCTTATCAATATCGAATCCGATGATAAGATTAAGGCTTTCGTGAGTGTACAAAACCTCAAAGATGAAGACTACATCAGCAACAATTACCTCATTATGGCTACTAAAAAGGGTATTGTTAAGAAAACGCTTCTCAAAGAATACTCTCGTCCACGCCAGAATGGTATCAATGCAATCACTATTAAAGAAGGTGACGAACTTATCGAAGCAAAACTTACCTCAGGCAGTAGCCAGTTGATGTTAGCCGTGAAATCAGGTCGTGCGATTCGTTTTGCCGAAGACAAAGTGCGTGCCGTAGGGCGTAATTCGCAAGGGGTTCGTGGTATCGACTTAGATACTGAAAACGATGAAGTAGTAGGTATGATTGCTATTGAAAACCCACGTGAAGAGACTGTATTGGTAGTATCAGAAAACGGTTATGGTAAACGTTCCTATATTGATGACCCCGAAACACACGAAGCCGTATATCGTATTACTAACCGCGGTGGTAAAGGGGTAAAAACCATTTCTATTACCGAGAAAACAGGTCAGTTAGTAGCTATTAAAAGCGTATTAGAAGGTGAAGATTTGATGATTATCAATAAATCAGGTATTGCTATTCGTTTATCAATCGATACCCTTCGTATTTTAGGACGTGCTACTCAAGGCGTAAAACTCATCAATATCAAAGGTAAAGACTCTATTGCCGCCGTTACTAAGGTAATGAAAGAAGATGACGATGAGAGCACTGAAGAAGCTCCTATTAATGATAATGAACCTTTAGATACTCAGGAATAAAATTTGTGTTCATAATTAATTAAATAAAAAAAGCCCGTAATACTGCGTATTACGGGCTTTTTTTCTACCCTAAACCACCCACCTTACCTCCGCTATTCCTTTAACCACTATTCGCCTTTTATTCGTCTTTTCTTTATCTGCCCGTGCGACTCGCACCGTCATTTGTTCATTTATATATACAAACTTTGCCAAAATTTGAAACTTTGGCAAAGTTAAAATCTACTAATAACATTCTTCTTATTTATATCTTAGTTTTAACTTACCCCCACTTTTCCTCCGCCTTTTGTTCGTTCTTTGTTCGTTCTTTGTTCGTTCTTTGTTCGTTCTTTGTTCGTTCTTTGTTCGTTCTTTGTTCGTTCTTTGTTCGTTCTTTGTTCGTTCTTTGTTCGTTCTTTGTTCGTTCTTTGTTCGTTCTTTGTTCGTTCTTTGTTCGTTCTTTGTTCGTCTTTTGTTCGTCTTTTGTTCGTTAATTATTTATCTGCCTGTGCGGCTCGCACCTGCCCGTGTGGCTCGCACTATCTACCTGTTGTGCTACGACTTCACACTATTTTACCTTTTACCTTTTACCTTTTACCTTTTACCTTTTACCTATATAATTAGTATTGTGATATCAAATAGCTTAGTCCCTCTCAACTTATAGAAATGAAAAAAAACTAATATTTTTTTGTTACATTTATTAATATTTTGTACTTTTGGCGTTAAATTATAAAACCAACGCTTATTATGGCAATGCACAACGATTTAGGAAATGAAGGAGAACAAGATGCCGTAAACTTCCTAATTGAAAAAGGTCATACTATTTTAGAACGCAATTTTAGGTTTGGGCACGCCGAGATTGATATCATTTCGCAAAAAGGTAATATTTTGCATATCACAGAAGTAAAAACACGTAGCTCAAGTGCTTATGGTGAACCCGAGAGCTTTGTAAATCAGCAAAAGATAGAACTATTAGTGAAAGCTACCGATTTTTATATAAAGAAAAAAGACTTAGATGTAGAAATACAATTCGATATTATATCCATCGTAAAAAACAATGCAGAATTTAGCTTAAACTACATAGAAGACGCTTTTTATCCTTTTTAATGATTTATGCCCCCAATTACTTTTTAATAAATTTATAATATCCAATACAAATGAAAACAATAGCATCAGCCGTCGAGCACTATATCAAATCAAAACCTTTCTTACAAACCGCTCTTTCAGAAGGGATTATTAACCTTACTTCTTTGGCTCGTATCATACGTAAGGATATACAAGCTGAAACTACTCAGCGTGAAGTGCGCAATGGGGCTATTGTTATGGCTCTCAAACGCCTTTCAGTAGATATGGAGTTTCGCTCTACTCATCGTATTGTAAAAGTATTGAAGAATATAGGCGATATTATTGTTCGTTCAAATTTAACCGACTATACTTTCTTAACCTCTGAAACCTTTATGAATGCTCAGGCTCAGCTACTCAATAAAATCAAAAATAATAGAGATATCTTCTACGCTACTACTCGTGGGGTAAATGAAGCAAATATTATTGTCAGTAACTCAATGGAGTCTATTGTTGAGAATATCTTTAAGAAGGAACGCATTTTGCACAAATTTACCGATTTAGGAGCTATCAGTGTAAAACTTCCCGAAGAAAACGTCTCAGTATCGGGCATTTATTATTTTATATTCCAACGTTTGGCTTGGGAGGGAGTGAATATGAACGAGGTGATTTCTACCGCCAACGAATTTACTATCGTAATCCCTGAAAACCAAATCGATATAGCTTTCAAAGTAATTAAAGATTTAAAATTATTATAAAAATAAATGGTTAGAGTTAGATTTGCTCCCAGTCCTACGGGAGCATTGCATATCGGAGGCGTACGTACCGCCCTATTTAATTATTTGTTCGCCAAAAAGCACGGCGGTGATTTTTTACTTCGTATAGAAGATACCGACCAAAATCGCTATGTTGAAGGCGCAGAACAGTACATCATAAATTCCCTCAATTGGTTAGGTCTTACTTACGACGAGGGAGTAGGCAAAGAAGGCAAACACGCCCCTTATCGCCAAAGTGAACGTAAACCGTTATACAAACAATATGCCGATACCCTTATCAATAACGGTTGGGCATACTACGCTTTTGATACTGCTGAGGCATTAGATACAGCTCGCAAGGAAGCAGAAGCCAAAGGAGAGACCTTTATATACAATTGGGCTACACGTGATGCATTGCAAAACTCACTTTCACTTAGCAAAGAAGAAGTACAACAACGCTTAGAGCGTGGTGATGAGTATGTGATTCGCTTTAAAATGCCACATAACGAACAGCTAAAAATGAACGATATGATTCGTGGTGAAGTAACTATTGATACGAGTACCTTAGACGATAAGGTGCTCTTCAAAAGCGACGGAATGCCTACTTACCACTTGGCAAATATCGTAGACGATCACTTAATGGAAATCACTCACGTGATACGCGGTGAAGAGTGGTTGCCTTCTATGGCATTGCACCTATTGCTCTATCGTGCTTTTGGTTGGCAAGCTCCTGCTTTTGCACACTTACCTCTTATCCTCAAACCGGTGGGTAATGGTAAGCTCAGCAAGCGTGACGGTATCAAATTAGGCTTTCCTGTCTTCCCAATGGATTGGACAGAGAATGGCGAAACCCTCAAAGGTTTTAGTGGAGAAGGGTATTTCCCCGAAGCGCTTATCAACTTTTTAGCACTCTTGGGTTGGAATCCTGGTACCGATGAAGAAATCTTCACTGTGGAGCAACTCGTGCAACTCTTCGATTTGGAAAAAGTACATAAGGCAGGTGCTCGCTTTGACCCTGAGAAGATAAAGTGGTTCAACCACCAATACCTACAAATGAAGTCTAATGCAGAATTAGCTACTCTTTTCCAAAAAGACCTTACCCAAAGAGGCGTTACAGTTCCGATGGCTACAATAGAGAAAGTAGTTGGTCTCATCAAAGAGCGTGCTACCTTTGTGAGTGATTTTTGGGAACTTAGCAAATTCTTTTTTGAAGCTCCTGCTCAGTACGACGAAAAGGCACTCAAAAAACAATGGAAAGAGCAAACTCCTGAAATCGTAAAAGAAGTAAGTGAGGTACTTAAAAACACATCTAACTTCACCTCAGTAGCTTTAGAAGAAGCGGTGAAACAATATATGGAAACTAAAAGCTTAGGCTTCGGGCAAGTGATGCCTCCGTTGCGTTTAGCCTTAGTAGGTGAACTCAAAGGGCCTCACGTATTCGATATTATAGAAGTGATTGGCAAAGAGGAAACACTACGCCGTTTAAACGCACTTCTTTCAGCAGAAAAGTAACATATATAGAGCAGAATAGCAACTTAAAATAAGCCTGTATGAAAAGTTTTTCATACAGGCTTATTTTATTCTGATAATACGAACCGTGTTTGATGAGGTACTTTATAGCGTTTGTATCTACTGCAAATTGTGAGTGTTCCCATTGTTAATCATTACCACACCATACTTAGTGAAATGCGTTTTCGCACTTCGTCTTTCTCTATAACTTTTACTTGCACTTGTTGGTGGAGTTTAACTACTTCATTTACATCAGAGACATAACCTTCTTTCAGTTGAGAGATGTGTACCAATCCACTTTCTTTAATACCTATATCCACAAAGCAACCAAAGGCAGTAATATTGTTTACTATACCAGGCAATATCATTCCTATACGTACATCATCAAAGGTTTTTACATTAGGGTCAAAGGCAAAGGCTTTAGCAGTAGTACGAGGGTCGAGCCCTGGTTTTTCTAATTCCTTTAATACGTCCTTCAAATAAAGTTCACCCACCTTATCTGTTTTGTACTTTTGAATATCAATAGTGGCAATAGCTTGCTTGTTACCTATAAGTTGTGCAACTGAGATACCTATGTCCTTCGCCATTTGTTTGATAATAGGATAGGCTTCGGGGTGTACTGCTGAATTGTCGAGCGGGTTCTCACTATTATGTACACGTAAGAAAGCTACTGCCTGCTGGTATACTTTATCACCCAAACGAGGTACCTTTTTTAAGTCTTCTCGCTTACTAAAAGCACCATTAGCCGAGCGGTAAGCTACTATGTTTTCAGCCATCTTCTCTCCTATTCCTGATACATAACTGAGTAATGATTTGCTTGCTGTGTTGAGGTTTACCCCTACTTTGTTCACGCAACGCACTACGGTTGCATCGAGCTCCTCTTTCAATAACGACTGGTTTACATCGTGTTGGTATTGACCTACTCCTATGCTCTTAGGGTCTATCTTCACTAATTCAGCTAATGGGTCGGCAAGACGCCTGCCTATGGATACTGCCCCACGTACAGTTACATCGTAATCGGGGAACTCATCGCGAGCTATTTTAGAAGCTGAATAGACCGATGCTCCTGCTTCACTCACCACAAATACTTCCACCTTTTTAGGGAAAGCAATACTTCTTACAAACGACTCTGTTTCACGAGAAGCAGTACCATTGCCTATACTAATGGCTTGGATATTGTATTGAGAAACCATTGTGCTGAGCTTTTTGGTAGCCATAGTCATATCATTCTGGGGAGCGTGAGGGTAGATAACATCGTGATGCAAAAGGTCGCCTTTTTCATCTAAGCACACTACCTTACAACCTGTACGATATCCTGGGTCAATAGCCAAAATGCGCTTTTCACCCAAAGGAGATGCTAATAACAACTGTGAGAGGTTCTCGGCAAACACACTGATAGCTTTCGCATCGGCTTTATCTTTTGCCTCTTGTAGTGTTTCGTTGGAAATAGAAGGCTCTAATAAGCGTTTGTAGCTGTCTTTTACCGTTTTCTTCAAGAAATCGGCTACTTCTCCCCTACTCTTTATGATGTTTTCTTCCATAAAAGGTAAGGTTTCTTCACTATCTACTTGTACTTTTAGTTTTACAAATCCTTCTTTTTCGGCACGCAACATTGCTAATACACGGTGAGAGGGTGCTTTGTTAAGGGCTTCTTCCCAATCGAAATACTGAGCGTATTTCTGAGCTTCTTCCTCTTCGTTTTTACCTTTAACTACTTCGCTACTGATGATTGCTTTGCGCTGGAATATTCGGCGAAGAGTGCGACGTATAAACGTATTCTCGTTAATCCATTCAGCTATAATATCTGAAGCCCCTTGTAAAGCATCTTCTTCAGTAGGTACTTTATCGGAAAGATAACGCCCTGCTAATAGTTCCAAGTCGGTTACACGCTGACTCATTATCTGTTTTGCAAGAGGTTCTAAGCCGTTTTCTTTGGCTACATCGGCTTTGGTTTTACGACGTTTTTTGTAGGGTAGATATAGGTCTTCTAATTCATTGAGCTCAAAAGAGTTCTCAATACGTTTACGCAAATCGTCTGTAAGCTTTCCTTGTTCTTCAATAGAAGAGAGAATTGTTTCTTTGCGCTTACAGATATTGTCGTAATCAGCTTGGGATTTGGCAATATGCTCAATGGCTACTTCATCTAAATTCTGAGTGCTATCTTTTCGATAGCGTGCAATGAAGGGGATAGTGCAGCCTTCGGTTAATAGTGAAAGTGTGTTTTCAATAGCTTTTTCAGGTAGTTGTGTTTGGGCTTTTATATATTGAATGTTTGTCATACTAATGTGTTATCGATTTAACAGTGTTTTTAAATTGAAGGTGCAAAGATATTGAAGAATTAGCAGATTAGCAAATGTCTTTTAATACCACAATGCCAATAATGCCAATAATACTAAATCAATGACAGTGCGAGGTCGTAGCACGACAGGCAGAGAAACAATTAACGAACAAAAGACGGTGCGAGCCCCACGGGCAGATAAAGAAAAGACGAACAAAGAACGAACAAAGAACGAACAAAGAACGAACAAAGAACGAACAAAGAACGAACAAAAGACGAAGAAAGGACGAACAATGAACGAATAATGAACGAAGGATAACAAGAGTAAAAATATATCTAAACTGTATACAAAGCGATGCTTTGGTAGAGAAAACTTATTTTTTTAAAATAATATTTCGCTCTTTTAAAAAAAAGTAGTACTTTCGCACTCTGTAACAGCACTTATGAAAAAGTATGAAAAGAGTTTTACTATACAGTAGTTTTTTAGTTGTTTTTTTGCTATATTTAGCTTGTACACCTAATGCTAATACCTACTATAACCGTCAGATGCAACCTATTGTTACCAAGTATAATGTACTGTTCAATGGGGAGGAAGCATATGCCAAAGGTCTTAATGAACTACGCGAAAAATATCAAGATAATTTTAGTGAAATTCTACCTGTAGAGCCTATCGGTATGACAGGAAAAGTGCAATTAGATGGTACAGGTAATGCTGATTTTCAACGTGCTGAAGAAAAAGCTATTAAAACCATTCAGAAACACTCTATGGTTTTTAAAGGAGTACAACGCAACTATAAAATTGACGACGCTTATATGTTACTCGGTCAAGCCCGTTATTACGATGAGCGTTTTTTTCCTGCCTTAGAGGCTTTCAATCACCTGCTTACGAACTACGGAACGAGTGAGCGTATTCCTGAGGCAGCGGTTTGGGCACAAAAAGCTAATCTCCGTTTAGGTAAAGATAAAATTGCCATAGAAAAACTCACTGAATTTTTAAAAGAGAATCCTAAATTACGCAAAAATGATAGAGCTGAAGCCTATGCTACCTTAGGACAGGCTTATATCAACCAAGAACAATATCCTAAGGCTGCCGATGCGCTTTACAATGCTGGTAAATACACTCGTAATAAGGCTTTACGCGGTAGATATTACTTTATTGCAGCTCAGCTTTATGAAAAACAGCATCAAAAAGACTCTGCCGAAGTAGCTTTTGAAAAGGTTGTGAAGCAAAACTGGAAGATTCCGCGTAAGCTATGGGTAGAAGCCCAAGCAGGAAAGGCTCGCAACAAAACATTTACCCCTGAAGAAAAGGCTGATTTTTTAGCTTACCTTACCAAACTTGAACGCCGTTATGAGCACAAAAACTATCTCGATGTGCTTTACTACACTCACGGCGAACTTTTAAAAGACGATGACAAGCGTTTGGCTACCGATTTTTATCGTAGTTCTCTTTCCAACAATAAGAATAACAATCCGTTAAAAGCAAAAGCTCATACACGTCTCTCTGAATTATTTTTTGACCAGAAAGACTACACGGGAGCTTATCAGCATTTGGATAGCACTCTTACTTATATCCCTGAACATACCTTTGAACATCTTTTTATTCGCAGAAAAAGAGATAACTTGTCTAAGATTGCTGAGTTAGAATACGTCGTTAAGAAAAATGATAGCGTATTAAAAGTTATGCGCTTGCCAGAGACAGAACGTCGTGCGTATTACCAAAGACATATCGATTCTGTACAGAAAGCAATTGCTCTCCGCACACAAAAGCACCACAATAAAAAGGTTGCCAATACAGGTATGGGGGTAACGATGCCCGATGCTACTACTGAAAAGGGTGGCAAGTTCTATTTCTACAATCCGATGAGTGTAGCTTATGGGAAACAACAGTTTCAACAATATTGGGGAGACCGCAAATTGGAGGATAACTGGCGTTGGTCGAGTATGGGGAATGCCACTGTGGCGAACCTCACTGTCTCAGCTACTACACAACAAATAGCTGAAAAAGAAGTAGAAACTCCCGATACTTATCTTTCTCAACTTCCTAAGACCGAAGCCGAAATCGCTCAACTTAACATCGATAGAAATAAAGCCTTGTACCAGTTGGGCGTGCTCTATCGCTCTAAATTCAGTGAAAATGAATTGGCTATACAACGTTTAGAACGTGTTCTTGTCAACAATCCTTCTCCCGAATTAGAAGTAGTTACACTTTATGAGCTCCAAAAGAATTACACTGATACTCATAACCCCAAAGCTGAAACCATCAAAGGGCGACTACTTGCTAACTATCCTAATACCGATTATGCAAAACTATTGCAAGGAAGCGAAACCTCACAACAAGAGCGCAATAAACAGGCACAAGTTTTTGTTGATACCCTTATGGCTCGATACAATCGCGGTGAAATTATCGAGACGGCTCACCAGTTGCAAACAGAAGGGGCGCAGTATCGTGAAACTTCAGTAGCACCTGCTATCGCACTGTTGCAAGCTAAAACAACGGCACGTTTAGAGGGGCTTGCTCCTTACCAAGCGCAGTTACAACAGATAGCGACTAACTATCCTGCCACTGCTGAAAGTGAAGAGGCTAAAAATCTATTAGATGAGCTTAAAGATGTAGAAGCCGAAGATTTTGTTACTGACGATAAGGCTACGAAATGGAAAGTAGTCATTACAGGTACGGTTTCCGAGACACGTACAACTATAAAAGAACAACTTACCCAGAAATTAAAGGCAATTTCTGAGGTACTTACCCTTTCAGAAGACCTCTATAATGCCGATGAAACTTGGTTGGTAGTTCATAATATCCGCGATGCTTATTCAGCTCAGAGCATTGTTACTGATTTAAAAGAGTTCTTGGAGAAAAACAAACTATCTGCTTTTGTTATAGCCACTGAAAACTACCGATTGGTACAAATTCGCAAAGACAAAGAAAAATTCTTGGAGAAAGAAAAGAATGAAAACTAAGTCAGCTTATAGTATTTGTTGCTTTATGGTTTGTCATTCACCTTTATTTTAGTATCTTTGCGCCTCATTTAGCAAAAAAAACAATATGAAATTAAAACACGCATTCCTTATTATTCTGTTGGTACTTATCATCGACCAATGGAGCAAAATATACATCAAAACACACTTTATCCTCAACGAAGCCGTAACCGTTTTCAGTTGGTTTCAAATATACTTTGTAGAAAACGAAGGTGCAGCTTGGGGTACTAAAATCCCCGGCGAATACGGCAAACTCATTCTTACCCTCTTCCGCATTGTAGCGGTAATAGGTATTGGCTATTGGCTGGTATCGGCAGTGAGAAAGCAACAACCTAAGATACTTATTATTTGCATTTCTTTGATATTGGCAGGAGCACTGGGCAATATCATCGATTCGGTGTTTTACGGCATAATTTTCGACCATAGTTATGGTAACATTGCTACCCTATTTGCCGAAAATCCTTACGGAACCCTCTTGCACGGCAAAGTGGTGGATATGTTCTACTTCCCTATTATCGATACTACACTTCCCAGCTGGGTACCCTTTTGGGGAGGCGAACGCTTTCGTTTCTTCGAACCCGTGTTCAATGTGGCTGACTCTGCAATATGTATAGCAGTGGGGCTGATGATTTTATATCACAAAAAGATATTTCCTAAAAACTAAATGAATACAAAAACACTTGAAGACTTAGAGTTCCCTATGGTACTCTCTCATTTGTCTGACCTTTGCCTTACTGAACTCGGCAAGAAATACGCCTTACATATCAAACCTTTCGACAATCAGGAGAGCCTGTTATTGGCACTGAATCAAACCAATGAATACCTATCGTCTTTTGATAATAACAACACAATCCCTTCACACTATTGCGAATCTATCACTTCCGAAATTAAACTTCTATCTATTGAAAACGCCTTGTTAGAAGTGTCGAGCATTAGGAAGATTCATCGTATCAGCGAAGTTGTAAACACCCAAATTCTCTTCTTTAAGAAGTTCAAAACGCTATACCCTACCCTTTTCGAAACCGCTGATAGTATCGAGTATACTACCGAACTGCTGAAGGCTATCGATAAAGTGCTGGACAAGTACGGCGAGATAAAAAACGAAGCCTCTCCTACACTTGGCAATATACGTCGCGAGCTGAGCGCCTTGAAAGGAAAACTCAACGAAAGTTTCAATCGTGCTCTCGCCGAGTATAACACTGCCGACTATCTCGATGATATCCGCGAGACCGTAGTAGAAAACCGTCGTGTTTTGGCAGTGAAAGCAATGTACCGCCGAAAAGTACAGGGTACCGTATGGGGGAGCTCAAAAACGGGTAGCATAGTGTATATAGAACCGCGACAAACCGAAATCTACTCTCGCGAACTCTCCAATCTGCTTTATGACGAAAAAGAGGAAATCCAGCGTATATTAAGAGAACTTACCGCCTTCATCAGTCAGTTTGCCGACCTGCTGAAAGACTATCAGCGATACATCACAGCCGTTGATATTATTTGCGCCAAAGCTAAGTACGCTCACCAAATGAACGCACTTTTACCAGAAATCACTCAGGAGCGCGAACTATTCCTCCGTGAAGCATATCACCCTTTGCTGTACCTTAGCAATGCCAAAAAAGGTGTTACTACCTTCCCTCAAACCATAGAATTGAATGATGAAAATCGTATTATCGTCATCTCGGGACCTAATGCGGGCGGAAAAAGTATTACGCTTAAAACCATTGGCTTATTGCAATTAATGTTACAAAGTGGAATGCTCGTTCCGGTGCATCATCGTTCTAAAATGTGTTTGTTTGAACGCATTCTTACCGATATCGGCGATAACCAATCTATTGAAAACCACCTTAGCACATACAGTTACCGACTCAAAAATATGAATTACTTCCTCAAAAAGTGCAATCACCGCACCTTGTTTTTGATAGATGAGTTCGGGACAGGTAGCGACCCCGAATTAGGAGGTGCTTTGGCTGAAATATTCTTAGAAGAGTTCTACCACCGAAAGGCTTTTGGGGTGATTACCACCCATTACACCAATTTAAAAATGCTGGCAGATGAATTGCCCCACGCGAGCAATGCCAATATGCTTTTCAACGATAAAACCTTAGAGCCCATCTATAAGCTAATAATAGGCGAAGCGGGAAGTTCTTTCACTTTTGAAGTGGCGCAGAAAAACGGCATTCCGTTTAGCCTTATCAATCGGGCTAAGAAAAAATAGAGAAAGGAAAAGTGCGTTTTGATGCCACTATCGCCAAATTGCAGAAAGAACGCTCCAAAATGGAAAAAACTGCCGAAACCCTGAAAGATGAGGAAACCAAAGCCCGCGAAGAAGCCAAACGTTTGGAGGAACTCAATGATAAAGTAAAAAGCAAGCTCGTAAATTATCAAGAGCTCTATGACCAAAGCCAACGTATGATTACCTTAGGTAGTAAGGTAGACCAGATAGCCGAACGTTATTTCTACGATGGTAAACGTCGCCCTTTGGTATCCGAATTTCTTAAACTCATTGAAATGGAAAACGTTAAGCGCAAACAAATGAGCAAAGAGGAACGCACCAAGCAAAAAGAGGAGAAAAAAACTACTACCGAAGAAGTTCATAAGCAAATGGAGGCTATCCGCCAGCAACTCAAAGAAGAGAAGAAAGAGCGTATTGCCCAAGAACGTGCCGAAAAGGAAAAGCTACAACGCGCCCTTTCAGTAGGCGACCGTGTGCGCATTAAAGACAGCCGGAGCGTGGGAAGTATCGATAAGATTGAAAAAAACAAAGCCATAGTAAATTACGGGGCGTTTACTACCTCTGTTTCTTTGGACGAATTGGAGCTCGTACAGAAAATCCGATAAAGTTCAACTTACCGAAAAGGCACCTTATTAATATCTCAAAAAAGTGATTGTCCAAAAAACAATCACTTTTTAAGTTCTTTATCTTTTTAAAGTGAATAGAAAGTCACTTTTTGACTTGCCGAACTTTATAAAATCAATAGCGAGCCACTTTTTGAGTAGTTTAACTTTGTAAAGTTACAAAAAAGTGTACTTTTTTATATTTTTCTCTTCTTCGGAGGTTAAAACAGGGAGGCTTTTACAAATTGAATACATTAGTTTAATACAAAAAATAGCTATTTCAGTAGTTTTTGCAGTATTAACTTTGCCAAAGTTTGAAACTTTGGCAAAGTTGAATCAAATATAATACAAACACCATAAGCTAACATTGATTTTTCATATATCAATAAAAAACTTTGAAAATAATTTTGGATATAAAAAAAGGAATTCGTAATTTTGTCGCATAAAAACGAGGATTATCGTTATTAGGATAATCCCTAAATTTACAATACTAATTATTTAACAACCTCAAAAAATATTTTCTACTTATGAAAAAAGAGAAGTTAATCAATTTAGACCTTGCTCGCTTGCATAATGCCGAGTTTAAACAATTTTTAGTGCGATTTTTTGAAGATTTCGGCAAGACTGATTTAAAATTAGAAACAGATGCCGATTTTAAAGTACTCTTCGAAAAGTTAAAAGGCAAAATTCCTTCTTATGAAAAGGGATTGGAAAGAATCCGTTCTAGTGAAGAGACCAAAAAACTCGCCGAACTTGACCACGCAAGAGATACCGATATGCGTGCCTTGCGTTTGAGTATTCGCCCCTATAAATATGCGAAGACGGACGATAAGAAAAAGGCTTTTGAAACGTTAAAAAGGCTTATAGACCCTTATAAAGATGTTTCAAAAGAAACGTATGAGGAAGAAACCAGCAACCTTACAACTCTCATTACTCAGCTCAAAGATGAACCTTATGTAAATGCAGTGAAAACTTTACAAATTAAGGAGTTTGTAAGTGAGCTGGAAAAATCTAATAAGGCGTTTGATGAACTTTTTTCGCACAGGTCGTTCCAAACCTTGCAAAAAGAAGCCTATCATATACGTCCGCTACGCAAAGAGCTCTCAGATGATTACCGCAATATGGTAAATTACATTGTAACCCTATCGGGGGTGAAACAAGATGAGTTCTACAAAAAGACGTTGGAGGTTATCAATAACAGCAGGAAGTATTACGCCGATGTGATAGCACGTAGAAAGCCGAATGCCCCTTCTGCTAAAAACAAAGAGAATACAAATGTTATCCCATAAACTATGGAAGTGAACATACATCCCAGCTGGAAGCAGGTATTACAAGAAGAATTTAATAAGCCGTATTTCAGTCAGCTCACCGATTTTGTAAAGAAAGAATATGCCGAAAATATCTGTTATCCCAAAGGAAAGCAAATATTTTCGGCTTTCGACCATTGTCCGCTGGACAAGGTGAAAGTAGTTATCATCGGACAAGACCCCTATCACGGCGAAGGGCAGGCAAACGGTTTGTGCTTTTCGGTACACGATGGCATTGCCCACCCACCTTCACTTATCAATATTTTTAGGGAAATAGGGCAAGATTTAGGTACCTCCTACCCTATCAGTGGCAATTTGGAGCGCTGGGCATCGCAAGGAGTTTTGCTGCTGAACGCTACTCTCACCGTAAGAGCCAACGAAGCTGGTAGCCACCAAAATAAAGGGTGGGAAACTTTTACTGACGCTGTTATTAAAGCAGTTTCAGCACATTGTAACAATATAGTGTTTATGTTGTGGGGTGGTTATGCCAAAAAGAAAACAAGCCTTATCGACCCGGCAAAACATTGTATTCTTACCTCAGGGCACCCCTCTCCTTTGAGTGCAAACAAAGGCTATTGGTTTGGCAACAAGCATTTCAGCAAAGCTAATGCTTATCTTACATCCGTAGGGAAGGAAGCCATAAACTGGTAATTAAGATAGAAAAAGTTATGAGCGTTTATTATCTATCATTCAGCATTGAGCAATATTTAGGTTTTCTCCTTTTTGTAGTCATTTTCCTAATTGGTTTTTGGCTATTCTGCCTTTTATGTATGGTTATTCCTTATTGGTTTATTGGGGCGATAAAAGAGCGACTAAAAGAAAGAAAATCAACTAAAAGCAATATGCTTTCCCAAAAAAACTAACTACTGATGACATTAAAAGAGAGAATACATAACCTTCCCATTATCAAGCAATTCATAAGCTTTTTGAAAAGTATTCCTTTAGCTAAGAATGCTTTTTCATTATATGATTTGCTCGAACTGTATACCGCAGGGATTATTAGAGGTGCACTTACCTATCGGGCGAGCGCTATCTCGTATAGTTTTTTCTTGGCAATCTTTCCTTTTTTGCTATTCATTTTAAACTTAATCCCTTATATTCCTATCGAAAATTTCCAGGGAGACTTTTGGGCTTTTATTGAAGATATGCTTCCCCCAGGTACGCACGATTTCTTTTCGGATATTTTTTTCGATATCGCCGATAAAAAACGTGGCGGCTTGTTGTCTTCGGTATTTTTTCTTTCTATTTTTTTAATGACCAATGGTATTATGGCAATTTTTGGAGGTTTTGAGTATTCGTACCATCGACAAATCACACGCACCTATATCAAGCAATATCTCTACGCCCTAATGGTAGCAATTATTTTGGCGCTTCTTGTTCTATTTGCTGTGGTTGTATTCATTTATTACGAAGTGTATTTAGTGCCTTACCTCGATAAAATCAATTTTATTACCGATTACGAAACGCTACTTAAAATATCGAAAATAGTTTTCGTCGCGCTGATTACCTACTTCGGTACAGGACTGCTGTTTTACTTCGGCACAGTTGAAGGCAGGGAAAGTAAGTTCTTTTCAGCAGGTTCGCTCTTTACAGTGTTATTGTTCGGCGTGACAACCTATTTGTTCGGTATTTATATTGAGAATTTTTCTCGCTACAACCAGCTGTATGGGTCTATCGGGGCATTACTTATCTTCCTGCTTTATATATGGTTAAATGCCAACATATTGTTATTGGGGTTTGAACTAAATGCTTCGCTTCTGAAACTTAAAAAACACGACTGATGTATTTTGTAGATGTAATCTTGCCGCTTCCGCTTTCTAAACTTTTTACCTATCGTATTAATGAAAACGAAGCACATTTCTTACAAATGGGAATGCGCGTGGCTGTTCCATTCGGTAAATCGAAAGTATACACAGCCATAGTACATCATATACATACGGTCGAGCCTTCTTATGACACCAAAGATATTGAATATATCTTAGATGAAACGCCTATCGTTACTCCTCAGCAAATAGAACATTGGCAATGGATAGCCGATTTCTATATGTGCACTTTAGGGGAAGTACTAAAATCAGCCTTGCCATCGGCTTTTTTATTAGAAAGTGAAACAATAATTGAAATTGCAGAAAAAGAATTAAATTCAGCACTCTTTACCGATGACGAGTGGCAGGTATACGAAGCCTTACATTACAAAACAGCCCTCAAAGGCAGTGAAGTGAGCAAGATAATCCCCAAAAACAAGGCACTGAAAGTGATGAAGAGCTTGGTAGAGAAAGGATCTGCTCGCATTTCCGAAAGAATATTTGAGAAATATGTACCAAAACTCATCAAATACATTCGTTTATCTTCTGAATATCGAACCGAAGAAGGCTTGCAAAAAGCCTTAGAACTTTTGAAGCGGTCGGAAAAGCAAAAGAAGCTGATAATGGCTTATTTTAATTATATCAACAGAGAAGTATTGCCTTTAAAAGCAGAAAAATTATTAGAAGAAGCCAGTGTATCGACAACAGTATTAAAATCAGTAATAGAAAAAGGCATTTTTGAAGAATACTACTTACAGAAAGACCGCGTTAGCTTCGCTGATAGTGATGTTTCGACAAAAAAGATACTCAATGAGGTACAAGAAGAAGCTCTTCATCAAATTCAGAAACAGTTTCAGACTAAAAACACAGTTCTTTTACAAGGGGTTACCGCCTCTGGGAAGACTGAAATTTACATTGAACTTATCGACCAATATTTAAAGGCAGGGAAACAGGTACTCTATCTTCTTCCTGAAATCGGCTTGACGGTTCATCTTATCAACCGATTGAAGAATCACTTTGGCAAGAGCCTTTCAGTATATCATTCTAAATATAGTACAAACGAACGGGTGGAAGTTTGGAATAATGTACTAAATAATAATCCCAAAGCGCAATTGGTTGTAGGTGTTCGCTCATCAGTTTACTTGCCTTTCAAACAATTAGGGCTTGTAATCATTGATGAAGAGCACGATAATTCTTATCGACAGTTTGAACCAGCCCCTCGAATGCAAGCACGGGACACTGCTATTATGTTGGCAAACATTTTCAAAGCTAAAACTTTGCTGGGTTCGGCAACGCCTTCGTTGGAGAGTATGCACAACGTGAAGACTGAAAAGTACGGATTTGTATACTTATCAAAACGCTACGCAGATTTCCTTCCTCCCATTATTGAGCTTATCGATATTAAGGATAAGCACCATCGCAAACGTATGAACGGGCATTTTTCCGACATTCTGATAAAAGAAATTACGAATACTTTATCGCAAGGGAGACAGGTGCTTCTCTTTCAAAACAGAAGAGGTTATGCTCCTATTGTGCAGTGTATGCAATGTGGCACGGTGCCCCAATGTCCGCATTGCGATGTAAGTCTCACTTTTCATCAAAGCAGTAATCAGTTGCGATGCCATTATTGCGGTTATGCAATTCCTATGCCCAAAGCCTGTATAGCTTGCGGAAGTGTTGATTTAAGAACAAAAGGCTTCGGAACAGAGCAAATTAGTAAAGAATTAGAAGTGCTTTTCCCGAAAATAGCTATAGACAGAATGGATCAGGATACTACGAATGGTAAATATGGATATGAAAAAATATTATCGAAGTTCGAGCAACAAGAAACGCAAATATTAGTAGGTACTCAAATGATCACGAAAGGATTAGATTTTGAAAATATAGGCCTCGTAGGCGTAATGAATGCCGATGCTCTCATTCATTCTCCTGACTACCGAGCTTACGAAAGGAGTTTTCAGCTATTATTGCAAGTATCAGGGCGTGCGGGAAGAAGTGCCCAACAAGGAAAAGTATTGATACAAACCTATAACCCACAGCACCTCGTAATTCAGCAAGTATTACAAAATGATTTCAGAGGAATGTATGAGAGTCAGATAGAGGAACGCCAATCCTTTTTATACCCCCCTTTTGTACAAATGATAAAAATAACTCTCAAACACAGTAATTTTAACCAAGTAAATGAAAGTGCTGAGTGGTTTGCTAATACACTTCGTGAAGTTTTTGCTTCTCAAAGAGGGATAGACGTCTTAGGTCCTGAATTCCCTCCTATTTCTCGTATCAGAAATGAATATCTGAAAGATGTCTTGGTGAAAGTACACCCCTCAGAAGTGTCTTTACGTCACACTAAAGAGCATATCAGGCGTATTGAAACTAGTTTTCAAGCTATCAGCAACTTTCGTGCTATTCGGGTAAGTTATTTGGTGGAATAATTACTATTTATTTGAGATATGAATGTTCTTTCTAAAAATATCTAGATAAAAAATAAGAGGCTATCTGAATTGGATAGCCTCTTGTTCTTTTTAAAAATCTTTCTATTTGTTGTAAACGCTTTCTTTTTTGAAGTGTTTAGCCAACAAATAATAAACAACTGCACGGTGTTTATTTCTGTTTGATTTACCGTATTTTTCTAAGACAGCTTCAATAGCTTTGTCTAACTCAGGACCGTCTTTCAAACCTAATTTTTTGATTAGGAAGTTTTGTTTTACACGGTCTAACTCTGCTTGGTCAGAGCCTGATACTTTAGAAGCATCGGCGTTGTAGATAGAAGGACCTAAGCCCACAGTTACTTTTGTTAAGAACGCTACATCTGGGTTCTTTTCACCACATTTTTCTTTCAAATCTTGGGTGTACACAGCAATTAATTCATCACGTTTACTCATAATTTTTTATATTTAAAATTATTAATGCGGTAAAGGTAGTCATTTTTTCAATACCTCAAAATATTTTAACAAAACTTTATCATTTATTTTTCTTGGTGTATGGATTTCTAACAGCTTAGGTCTCTCTGATACTTCGAAGAAATTGCTTAAATCTTTCTGTAAATCAGATAGATTAGTTGCTAACTGATAGCTAATGTCATACATTTTACAAAAATGTTCTGCGGTAAGCCTATGAGGTGTCTCAAAGAAGTATTCAAAGTTAGGGTCAGCTTTATCACCGGGTAGTATTCTGAAAATACCTCCGCCTTGATTATTGAGGAGAATCACTCTAAAGTCTTGTGGAATATATTTGTTCCAAAGAGCATTGCTGTCGTAAAAGAAACTCAAATCACCTGTAATGAACACTGTGGGCGATGCGCTTCCTACAGCAGCCCCAATAGCAGTGCTCATACTACCGTCGATACCGCTAGTACCTCGGTTGCAAAACACCTTCCAAGAAGGGTGTGCTTTTATCAGCTGGGCGTACCTAATTGCAGAACTATTACTTATCTGTATAATATAATCACTAGGAATATTACTGAATACCTCACTGTACACTTTAAAATCGGAAAAAGGCATTTGGCTGATATACTCTAAATGTATTTGCTGTATCTCGTTTTTCACCTCTAACCACTGCTGTTGATAAGTAGAAGAAACATTAACCAAATTAGGGGTTACTTCCCTCAAAAAAGTATTGATATCCGCTTTAAAATGAGCTGTTAAACAGAAATACGAATCATAGCCTTTGTGCAAATCTACATTATAGTGATAAGTAGGTTTATAACTACGTAAGAACTGTTTTATCTTTTTGGAAACTACCAAGCCTCCAAAAGTAAGTAATAAATCAGGTCGTAAGGCTTCTTTTAGAGCTAGGTCTCTTTCGGTATAAGTGAGCAATTTATCTATATAAGGAATAAAATGGGAGTGGTGCAAGTTAGATGTAGTTTCTGTCAGTACCAATACCGAAGGGTCTTTAGCAAGCCACTCTACATATTGTGCTTCTACACTATTAGGAGCCAACACTCCTACTAATACCATTTTTTTAGCTGAATCGTTCCAATGTTTCACGAAATCAGAGGCTCTTCTCTCATTAATAATAGGTTTCTGTGGTTTTGCAGCTATATTCTTAAAAAGATAGTGCTCTTCCGTAGTGAGGTATAAGGGTTCTTCAAAAGGTACATTGATGTGCACCGGCAATTGCTCCTCTATAGCTGTATTCAGTGCCTTGTTTAGCTCGTAAAAATTACTTTTATCGCTATGTGCTTCATCGGATAGATTGGCATTATAGGCACTGTGGTTTGCTAGTACATTCACCTGACGTATGGTTTGCCCGTCGCCTATATCTATTTTACTTGAGGGACGGTCGGCTGAGATAACCACCAATGGTATATTGCTGTAAAAAGCCTCTGAAAAAGCAGGATAGTAATTCAGCAAGGCAGAGCCTGATGTACACACCACTGCCACAGGTTGCTGTAATTGCTGAGCAATGCCCAGAGCAAAAAAAGCAGCACAACGCTCGTCTACGATGCTGTAACAGTTAAAATAAGGGTCGTTGGCAAAGCCAATAGTCAGAGGGGCATTACGCGACCCTGGTGAAATAACAATGTGCTTTACTTGTTTGACTTTACAGGCTTCTATTACATATTGTGCTAATTTTATTTGAGGTCTTTTCATCTATTTGGTGCGCTTTTTATGCTGATAATACTCGTATAAGGCTACCTGTGAGCGCAAAGAAGGGGTAGTATGAGGGCGATAGGTATTGTCTTGTGCCTCGTTAATTATACGTGCCTTTACATTGTCTGCCCAACTTATTTCGAAGGTGTCTATCAACTCTTGCTGTATTGCTTTGTCGTAAATAGGGCAACCTACTTCTACTCTGAATGAAATATTGCGCGTCATCCAGTCGGCTGAAGAGATGTAAAATTTAGGATTGCCTCCGTTGGCAAAGATAAACAAACGTGGATGTTCCAAGAACTTATCAACTATACTTATTACCTCTATATTCTCACTCATTCCTTCGATTCCTGGCACCAAACAGCAAATACCACGTACAATCATTTGTATTTTTACTCCTGCACGGCTGGCTTCGTATAGCTTGTCTATCATCTTGTAGCTGGTGATGTTATTCATCTTCAGCTTGATATACGCCTCTTTGCCCGCCTTAGCATTCTTGATTTCTTCGTCTATCAGGTGTTTGAGTTGCTTTTTGGTATAGTGTGGAGACACTATCAGATGCTTGAATTTTTGCACATTGTAGTTGGTATCAAAGAAGTTAAAAATTTTGTTCACCTCTTTGAGTATCTCCTGATTGGCAGTAAAAAGCGTATAATCAGTATAGATTTTAGCAGTACTTTCATTGAAGTTACCGGTGCTGATAAATCCATAACGTTTTAGTTCTTTACCTTCTTTACGTTCAATCACACATATTTTACTGTGTACTTTCAGTCCGCGTACGCCAAAGATGACTTTTACACCTTCTGTTTTTAGCTGTTCAGCATATCGTATATTCGATTCTTCATCAAAACGAGCTTGCAATTCTATCTGTACGGTTACTTGTTTGCCATTTTTCACTGCATTGATAAGTGAATTAACTACTTGTGAGTTCTTCGCCAAACGGTAAATGGTTATTTTTACCGATTTTACCTTAGGGTCAAGGGCAGCTTCCCTCAAAAACCATATAATGTTAGAAAAAGTATGGTAAGGTGTGTATTGCAAATAGTCTTTTTCAGCAATTTTCTTTAGCAAACTCTCTTCTGAGGTGAGTCCTTGTACAGGCAGTGGCTGTATAGAGGCATATGTCAAATCCTTGCGCCCTAAGCTGGGGAAGTTCATAAAGTCGCGACGGTTATGGTAGCGCCCTCCTGGGATTACGCTGTCGGTTTTCATAATACCCATTTTCTCTAATAAAAATTGCAAGGTGTCCTTGTCTATCATCTTGTCGTACACAAAGCGCACCGGCTCGCCTTTGCGTCTGTCTTCTATACTGGTCGAGAGTTTCTCGATAAAGCTCTTGCTCAAATCATCGTCTATGTCCAATTCGGCATCACGGGTGATTTTAATCATATTTGCCGTAAGCGATTCGTAATTGAAAATATTAAATATCTTGTGCAAGCAAAAGCGTATCACATCATCAAGCATAATAATATAATGCTTATCCCCTATTTGAGGCAACTCTATAAAACGGTCGAGGGTAGCAGGCAACTCAATAAGGGCGTACTGTATTTTTTCTTTATAAACACGTGATGAAAAGAACTTTTGTACTCCTGAGGCTTTTTCGTCTTCTTCTTTTAGGGTCATTTTCACTGCCAAATACGCCACATCGTCTTTCAGTTGTGGGAACTTCTCTAAATCGTTAAGGATAATAGTAAAAAGGGCGGGGCGTACTTTGTCGTAGAAATAGCTATTTACAAAGGCTTCGTGCTCGGGTAATAACGTTTTTTCATCTACCATAAATATCTGCTCTTTCTCCAATTCCTTGGTAATAGTAGCAATAATTTTCAAGCTCTCTTCTTGTAGCTGTATTACCTCTTTGGTAATTTCTTCCAAGAGCTCTTTGGCGTGTACCCCCAGTTCTTTATCTGAGGTTTCGTTCATCGCCACACGCTTTACAGTAGCGTAACGCACTTTAAAGAACTCATCTAAGTTGTTCGAGAAGATACCCGCAAAACGCAAACGCTCCAATAGGGGCACTCGCTCATCGGCTGCCTCTTGAAGTACGCGTGCATTGAATTTTAGCCAACTCAATTCGCGGTTGATATATTGATTTTTTATCTTCATTTTACTTCATTTTGAGCCATTTCCATACCTCTCTATAGCTAGCTTTTTTGCCGTACATCAAGATACCAATGCGGTATATCTTAGATGCTAATTTAATGACCGCAAAGAAAGTGAGATACAAAATAACGAGGGAAATCAGTACTTCCCACCACGCTACCCCAAACGGTATGCGCATCAACATTACTACGGGCGAAGTGAGAGGTATGTATGAAAATACTACCGAAATCGTACCGTGAGGCTCTTCAATTACTGAGAACATACCTACATAAAAGGCTAATATTAGCGGTAATAATATAGGCATTAGGAACTGTTGTGTGTCAGTTTCGTTGTCTACCATTGCGCCAATCATCGCATAAAGCGAACTGTATAGCAAATAACCTCCTATGAAAAACAATAGGAACACCACAAAGGTTTCAGCAAAAGGAAAATGGTACAAAGCAGCCACTATATTGTTGATTTCCGACACGTTACCCGCTCCTTGTACCGCTTGGGCAGAGGTATTTACTTCAAAGAAGGAGGGTGCTAATGCCAACAGTACACCTCCTATAACTATCCATATCGCAAACTGGGTAAGACCTGCTAATGAAGTACCCAATATCTTGCCTAACATTAGTTCAAAAGGCTTAACTGATGAGATAATGATTTCCACAATGCGATTAGTTTTTTCCTCTATCACACTGCGCATTATCATATTACCATAGATGATGATAAACATAAAAATAAGATACCCCGCTATGCCTCCAATGGTTATTTTCATTACGTTATCCAACTCCGAGGTCTTCTCTCCCGTAAAATTCTCCATTTGTATGCTTATATGCGTTTTAGCGGCATCTATCTCCTTTTTGTCAATTCCTTTTTTAGTAAGGTTATGCTGAAAAAGTGTCCGCTCCATAGCATTAATAAGCTCACTGGTAAGCGATAACGAAGGCGACTCTTCACTATAAAAAGCAATATTTTGGTTGCCATTATCAGGGATATACAACAATCCGTATTTGCTTTTTGCCAACACTTCGGCTTTGGCATCTTTGAGTGAAACATTGCTGAGATATTCGTACTGAATAGTCTCGGTATTCTCAAAAGTGTTGGTATAGAGTCCACTCTCGTCTACAATCACAATATCCTTAGCCTTGCTCTTATTGTTTACGTTGGTCAAAAAACCAATCACAAGCGCAAAGATAACCACTATCAGCGGACTTACGAACGTCATTATTACAAACGACCTATTACGTATTTTATTCAAGTACTCTCTTCGAGTAATAATTCCTAAGTATTTCATCTTAATTTGTCAATTTATGCTATCTAAAAGTCTCTTTTGCGTCGCTACAGCTCCTCCTCTTGGGGGTTAAAAATCTATATTCAATAAAGAACCTTCCCTCTCTTTATTCATTTACTCCGTTATAGCAGACAACCTTTCAGACATCTTATACTATTCTTTCAATTTATTAATGGTCGATATAAAAATCTCATCTACTGAGGGAATAGACTCTACAAAATGTGTTACTTCGGCACGTGTAGTGAGGTATTGCAACAAATCGTTAGCCGTTTGTCCCTCTTTCTTCTGGATATGTAATTTTAACTCGTCATATAGCGTTTTAAAATTTGTCTCACTCACTTCAAATTGGCTTTTAAGTTCAGCTAAGAGAGCTGTTTTCTGCTCTTCAGCAACTTTTAAACCTACTTCATACAAGTTGTTTTTATAAGCCCTCTTAATGTCGATGAGCTTACCATCTAATATCTTACGTGATTTATTGATTAGCGCAATATGGTCGCACAACTCTTCAACCGATTCCATTCGGTGAGTAGAGAAGATAATCGTTGCTCCTTGCTCCCGTAAATATAGAATTTCGTCCTTGATAATATTCGCATTAATGGGGTCGAAACCGCTAAAAGGCTCGTCGAATATCAGCAGTTTAGGGTTGTGAAGTACAGTTACCAAAAATTGAATTTTCTGTGCCATACCTTTGGAGAGCTCTTGTACTTTTTTGTGCCACCAATCGCCAATATCAAGGCGGTTGAACCAAAATTTAAGTCGCTCCTTAGCTTCTTCCTTGCTCAATCCTTTCAGTTGTGCTAAATACAAAGCCTGCTCACCTACCTTCATCGTTTTGTACAAACCACGCTCTTCCGGTAAATAGCCTATTTGTGCCGTATGCTTAGGTTGTAACAGCTCTCCGTCGAAGAACACCTTACCCGCATCGGGCAATACAATTTGGTTGATAATACGTATCAGTGAGGTTTTTCCCGCCCCATTAGGTCCCAGCAGACCAAAGATACTCCCCTTAGGGATATGTAACGACACATCGTCTAAAGCCGTATAGTCGCCGTATTGTTTACTAATATTTTCTATTCTAAGCATTTATTTAATGGTTACTGATAAATGATTAACAATTAATTCCAAAGTGCAAAGATATAGCAATTCAAACTCAAAAGCAAATATTTGTCATTGGTTTGTATTCGGTAACTTTGCTAATGGTTGTTCTATGTTACAAAGTTTTTTTGCGTTTTTCTCGCAATATACCCCATTTTAACACTTTTTTCTCAATAATAAGAAGAGCGTTTTTTATGAGTTGATATACAGCATACTAAGAGCTTATCTTCGCCTTAGCTTCGGTTTAGGTTCGCCTTACCTTCGCTCTTCCTTCGGTTGAGATGGCTCAAAAGTAAAAGATAAAAATTTAAATAATATGTTCTTTATCAATATTTTGTATTTTTGAGGTTTAAAATAAGACCTTGTGGTATAAATTTAAAAAATCTGCGGTATTTAATATTCTTTAACAGAAAAATCTCAGTACATTTTAGCTCATTACCCCAAGCCCTAATCCGCCCTATTCTATTCACTCAATCATCATTATTAGTATTATTGGCATTTCCAGTATCAACTTTGGTATTATTGGTATTATTGGCATTAACTCGGTATTAATTTTATAAATAACTTGTCGTTTTAAATAAAAATCGTACTTTTGCATCTCAAAAATAAATACTAATGATTGCTTTAAATTTTATATGGAATTCTAATGAGATTCTCGCCTCTTTAAACCTACCTTTTATAGGTACTTTTTCACTTCGCTATTACAGCTTGATGTTTATTGTGGCTTTTAGCTTGGGGTGGTTTCTCACTAAAAAAATATACCTCAACGAAGGCAAAACAGTACAACAACTGGACACCTTGTTCGTTTATACCGCTATAGCTACCTTAGTAGGCGCACGTTTAGGCGATTGCTTATTTTACAATTGGGATTATTTCAAAGACCACTTGCTCGAAATCTTTTTACCTATTAAAGAGAAACCCGGTGGCGGTTGGGAGCTTACAGGCTTTTCAGGTTTAGCAAGTCACGGAGCTGCCGTAGGTATTATTATCGCAATGATACTATATGTGCGTAAGTATAAAGATATTAGCCTATCGTGGATATTAGACCGCGTGGTGATTCCTATCACTATCGGAGGTATGTTTGTGCGCTTTGGTAACTTTTTCAATTCCGAAATCAACGGCAAAATAGTAAGCAATACTTATCCGTTAGGGGTGAAATTTGTACAAGGCGGAGCTATCTCTCCCCGTCGAGCAATGGCTATTACTGAACAAACCGACCCTCAAACTGCTTATAAACTCATTGCTCACGACCCTCGTTATGCTGATATTTTAGCTTCTATCCCTTACCAACACCCTGCACAATTATACGAAGCCTTTGGCTATTTTTGCTTGTTTTGGGTACTGTGGTATGTGTATTGGAAAACTGACAAAAAAGATCAACCTTACTTCATCTTTGGACTATTTTTAGTAGCCTTGTGGAGTATTCGTTTTGCAGTAGAATTTGTAAAAGAAAGTCAAGGAGGTTTCGAAAGCTCTCTCGGCTTGCTCTCTACTGGTCAGTGGCTCAGTATTCCATTTATCTTAGCAGGTTTCTACTTGTTATTCAGAAATCGCATCGAAACACGTAAGTATTAATATTAATTTTGTGAACATTTTAGAACTTAATTAGAGTTAAAATTTAAATTTTATAATTAGAATGCAATTTTTTAGAAAACACTTTGTAACTGTAGCATTAGTATTGGTAGCCTTAGCAGCTATTGCTCTTATTTTACCTCGTTTCTTCTCTAATGAGAGTAATAGAGTACAAGAAATAGAAATCACTCCTCAGGATATTGATTTTACTCGGGACGGTGAAGTCTCTATCTTTAAGAACGACTCTCTTATCCAAACTATTGAAGTTGAATTTGCTAAAAACGATGAGGAGCGTGCCTTAGGACTAATGTACCGCTCTTCAATGGACGAACATCAAGGAATGTGGTTTATTTTTCCAGAAGAAGCTCCTCGTTCTTTCTATATGAGAAATACTGAAATACCTTTGGATATCATCTATCTAGATAAAGATAAAAAGGTGGTTAGTATAGCTAAAAACGCTCGCCCTTACGACGAAACCTCTTTACCCTCAGAGAAACCCGCTATGTATGTATTAGAAATCAATGGAGGATTGTCCGATAAATGGGGAATTGAAAAAGGCGATAGAATGGAAGTAAAATAAGTACTCCTATTTGCAAATATGGAAGAACAAGTAATATTAGTGAACGAACACGATACTCCCATAGGCTTAATGGGGAAGCTTGAAGCACACCAAAAAGCCTTATTACATAGGGCTTTCTCAGTATTTATACTCAACGATAAAGGGGAGATTATGCTACAACAAAGAGCTACGAGCAAATATCATTCGCCTAACTTGTGGACGAATACTTGTTGCAGTCACCCACGTCAGGGCGAGACAACTATTGAAGCAGGTAAGCGTCGCTTACAAGAAGAAATGGGGTTTGTTACTGAACTTACCGATATATTGAGTTTTATCTACAAAGCCCCTTTTGATAACGGGCTTACAGAGCACGAACTCGACCATATTCTCATAGGATACTATAACGCCTCCCCTACTATCAACCCTGAAGAAGTAGCCGATTGGCGTTGGGAACTTCCAGAAAAGATAAAGGAAGATATTGCTAAGCACCCGCATCGGTATACTGAATGGTTTAAGATTATTTTCGATAAATTCTTACATCAAGTACTAAAAGGATAAACAAAAGAGGCTATTTGAAAAATCAAATAGCCTCTTTTATTATTTATAATCATTAATTTATCCCTTCTTCGCAAAAAACTCTTCTATACCTTTATTCTCTTTTTTCTTGCTTCTATATTTAAAATAATAAGCTAACATCTTGTAATAAAGTTTAGCTGCCAAGAAAGCTGTAGGCTTAGCCTGCGGACTATCCATTAGTTCTACAATGTCAAACGCTACCACATTACATTTTTTAAACACTTTACGTAAGAGTTTAAGAGTAGGGTACCATTGCAATCCTCCTGGTTCAGGAGTGCCTGTTGAAGGTGCGATAGCAGGATCGAAAGCGTCTAAATCTATCGTGATATATACATTCCCCGATACTTTGTCGAGTACATCATCAATCCACTCTTTATTTTTAGCTATTTCGTGAGCGAAAAATACACGCCCTTTTGGTAAATATTGCTTTTCTTCTACATCCATCGAGCGAATACCTACTTGTACTAATTTATGTTTTTGGTTAGCTTCAAATACGGCACAAGCGTGATTAGAGGTTGAACCGTGATACTCAGGGCGCAAATCAGTATGGGCATCAAGCTGCAATACTGTAAGCTTTTCATACTTTTCACCTACGGCACGTATAGAACCAATAGACACTGAGTGTTCCCCACCAAAAAGAGTAAAAAGCTTATCTTCGTGCTTCAATAGTTCTTGGGTCTTTTCATAAACCGCTTGTGTCATTGCCTCTGGCGAACTGTTTTCGCTTACTTCACCTGCTAAAAACACTCCGTTGAGATAAGGCTCGGTATCCGTTTCAATATCGTATAGTTCCATATTTTCTGAGGCATCTAAAAACAGTTCAGGTCCTTTATCGGCTCCTTTACCCCAAGTAGACGTACCATCATAAGGTACTGTTACCAGCATTACTTTCGAGTTTTCCAGCGTTGCATTTTCTGTTGGAATACCTGCATATGTTCTTTTCATTATCTGATTTATTTAATAAATAGGGTACAAAGATAATAAAAAAATCCTAAGTTCAAACACTTAGGATTTTTTTAACGCACAACACTACTAAGATTATAGGTCTATCGCAATCGGTCTGCTGATTTTACGAGCTTCTCGTCCCGTCTGATAGCCTTGTTGGCTAAAAACAAAAAAACGATAGAAAGCACGGGTACGAAAACCCCAACACCTTTCTCCGAAAGCAAGCCTTCTCCAGATGAGTTTAGCATTCGATATACAAATATTCCTAGTAAAGTAAAATTTATAAGGACGTTCAGCCAGTTAAGCCACTGCTGAACACTTCTTTTCTTATATTTAAATATGGTGTATAGAGCCAATATTGCTGTTATCCCTAATAAGATACTCCTAAGCCAATCTATACTAAAAAGCATCGGGACGGCTACGGTAGCTACAATCACTACCAACAGCATATAAATAGTTTGTATTCTCTGAATCATTCTTTTTTGTTTTGAACGTGCAAATATAGTACTTTTTCTAAAACTTGAAAAATATTTTACTTTAATTTATCAAAACCATTACCATAAACCCCCATTACGTTGGTCTTCGTTACAAAGGCAGCAGGGTCTATTGTTCGCACCAAACGGAAGATAGAAGTAGCCTCTGTACGGCGAGCTATTACAATCACTATTTTTTGTGAGGATTTAGAATACCAACCTATCCCATCGATAATAGTACAGCCACGTTTGAGTTCACTATTGATGTGGTTCGCAATCTCATCATAGTGTTTAGAGAAGATAAACAACTGCACCGACTGTCTTGCTCCATTGATAACAATTTCTACCATCTGCCACATCAGTGGTAAGAGGATAAGTCCATAAATAGTCTTTTCAAGTGAATTGTCTTGGCGTTCCAAAATGAAGAAAGATGATAGCACGATACACACGTCCACCACCAAAAGAATACGCGCTATACTGATGCTGTAATACTTAGTGATAACAAAGCCTATTATATCAGTGCCTCCTGTACTTCCGTTAGCTGAATAAACCAATCCTAAACCTGTACCGCATAGCAATCCTCCCATAATTACATTTAAGAAGTCGTCTCTCAAAGGAGGGTGTTCTATAAAATAAGGCATTAAATACTCTTTCCCAGCCCAAATCAATCCCGATAGAATAGTTATAGAGATGAGTGTTCGGTAGGTGAATTGCTTACTCATTGCTTTAAAGCCTATCACCAAGAGTATAAAGTTGATAATCCAATAGGTAATAGCCAAGTCGGCTCCTAACTTATAATTTAGGATAAGACAGATACCTGCCAAACCTCCCGTTACTATCCCATTAGGCATTATAAAGCCTGTAATCCCTATCGCATATGATATAAGCCCTAAGATGATAATAAGATAATCCTTTATGTAAAAAGACTTTAGGTATTTAATAGTCTTGCTATCTGCTATTGCCATAACACTACTTTAATTTTACAATGATTCTTTAGTCGTTTATTTTTTAGGCGCAAAAGTACTATTTTTAATTGAATGTGCAAACCAAAACCGAAAAAGTGTTTTTATTATTGCAAACTCTCTTTTATACGTCTTATAGCTTCTCGCAAATCTTTCTCAGAAGCGGCATACGAAAAGCGAATACAATTAGCATCACCAAAGGCTTCACCCGTAACAGTAGCTACCATTGCTTCTTCTAACAGATACAAAGAGAAGTCGGTTGCGTTATGGATATTGCGACCTCTTAGGGTTTTGCCAAAGAAAGACGATACATCGGGGAACACATAAAAGGCACCTTCGGGGACGTTGAGTTTAAACCCGTCAATCTCACTTAGGAGTTGTAATACTAAATCTCTACGCCTTTTAAACTCGTCTACCATATATTGTATTTTGCTCTTAGGTGCTTTCAGGGCAGCAATAGAAGCGCGTTGAGCTATGGCATTAGCACCGCTGGTTATTTGTCCTTGTACTTTGGTACAGGCTTTAGCAATCCATTCAGGAGCACCCATATAGCCTATACGCCAGCCGGTCATTGCAAAGGCTTTGGACATTCCATTTACGGTGATAGTACGTTCATAGAGTCCATCAATTTCGGCTACACTGGTTACTCTCTCATTGGTGAAGTTGATATACTCATAAATCTCATCAGATAGAATGAAGATGTTAGGGTGTTTTCTAAGCACTACGGCAAGAGCTTCTAATTCTTCTTTGCTGTATATAGAACCACTGGGGTTACAAGGGGTATTAAACCATACCATTTTAGTTTTAGGAGTAATAGCCTCTTCCAACTGAGCTGGAGTTATTTTGAAGTCGCTATCAATGGTTGTGTGAACCTCTATGGGAACACCTCCTGCCATTTTAGCTATTTCCTTATAACTTACCCAATAAGGAGCAGGAAATATCACCTCGTCACCAGGATTGAGCATCGCCAAGGCTACATTTGCCAAGCATTGTTTAGCTCCCGTAGATACTACTATTTGTGACGGCTTGTAATGAAGGTTATTGTCGCGTCTGAACTTTTCACAAATCGCCTCTCTCAATTCCAAATAACCATCGATAGGAGTATATTTACTGTAGTTCTGTTGTACTGCCTCGATAGCTGCTTCTTTTATAAAATCAGGGATATCGAAATCGGGTTCGCCTAAGCTAAGACCAATGATGTCCTTGCCTTCGGCTTTTAGTTCACGTGTTTTGGCTGCCATTCCTAAGGTAGCCGATACTTCCATAGCGTTGATACGGTCGGACAAATACTGTTTCATACTGTTTTAAAAAGTTTATTTCAGTTCTAATTCTACCCATACAGGTAAGTGGTCGGAAGGATAGAGACCATCGATGCGGGTTTCTATAATTTTATATTGTTTTACTTTTATAGACTTCTGAACAAAGATAAAATCTATGTGTCCTTTTAAAGGTTCATCGGTTTTAAAAGCATTGAAAGTACCCATATTAGGTGTTTTATTAGTGGGTGATAACTGGGTATCGTACAACTGAGATGCTATTTTTTGTACGGCAGGGTGCTCAGTAGGAAGATTGAAATCACCCATTAAGATGACTTTTCCGCTCTTGGCAATCTCCTTGATTTTTTGCAATACCAAGTCAGCACTTTGTACCTGAGCTACCTTGCCTTCGTGGTCGAAATGGAGATTGAACACCCAAAAGGTCGTCTTCTTATCTTTGAGTTTCACCCAAGAGCAGATGCGGTTACAGCAAGTAGCGTCCCAGCCTAAGGAAGGCACCTCAGGAGTTTGAGAGAGCCAAAAGTTCCCCTTGTCGAGCAAGGTAAAACGTCCTTTTTTGAAGAAAATAGCCGAATGTTCACCCGCTTCTTTGCCGTCGTCACGCCCTACACCTTCACGCTGATAAGTAGGGAAACGCTCTTCCAAAAATTTAAGTTGGTGTGGTAAGGCTTCTTGTACTCCAAAGATATCGGGGTTTGCCTCTGTAAGCACTGTAAATACCTTTTCTTTCCTATTGCCATCAGTCCAAGCGTTTACACCGTCTTGAGGAACTTCGCAACGAATGTTATAAGTCATTACGGTTAGGTCTTGCGCTATGGAAAAAGTAGGCAAGACACATAAAATAAATAATAATGGTTTCATAATATTGCTATTTTAAAATTATTAATTATTCTTTTCGGTAAATAGGGTAAATAGGTTTATTTTTGCCTTCTTCTTTCCCTAAAATACTATCAAAAAAGTTCCAATTAAAGAAAGAATCAGGTGCTTGAGGTTCTAAGGTTTCTAACAGATAGTGTTTAGCAGGTTGCGCTACCTCAATAAGATAATCGCCTTTGTAAAGTTGTACTTTTTCTTTCTGAGGACTCACTTGTGTTTGGTGATGCAAATAATGCCCCTCAAACGGATAGGTATAAGTTTTAAAATTCTCAATGCGATAAGATGTTACATTCATCAGCGTATCTTTCTCTATTTCTGTTATTGCTACACCGTTAGCTTTTAGGCGATCAATTACTCTTTGCCATACTTTAGGAACGATATAACTTTGAGGAATACTAACACTCTGCACGGGTTTAAAATGATTGTAAAGAGGTTTTTCATCTACTTTTGTATATTGAGTGGAATCTATTTCCCATTCCAACGAATATTCTTTTTGTGCATTATCAGCCTCTGTTTGTTTGATTTTTACTTGCTTGATATACTGATTGTCAGCATCGGCTATTTCTACAAGGGTCTTCATCATCTCATAGTTAGCTTCTACGCGTTGTTTGTAGGGTTTCTGCCCATTAGTATTAATGCGGATACTCATACAGTTCCACAAGCTGACATAACCAGTGGCATATCGAGGAATATCGGGGTGTGAGGATAAGGTTAATTGCTTAAAAGGGGTTCTCAAACTATCGCTTTGGAAAGGGAGTTGCCTTTTTTCTAACTGCTGAGAGAGACGTGGCAATAAAGCATCACGTATATAACCTCCTGTAAAAACACCTAACTTCTCAATTTGTGAGGTAGAATAGCTTAACACATAAGAAGCATTAGCTACATCAGTTACGTGGTTATCAATAAAGATATCTGGCTGTACTTCTTGTAAGATTTTAGCAAATGAGAAAGTATTCTCTACATCAGCTTTTACAAAATCGCAGTTCAAATTATAGTTTGCTTCACTGTTTTTCTTACCTGTGAGCATTCCGCCTATATTATACACTGGGATAGTTACTACTATCACATTTTTGGAAAGCTTGATTTCATTCTGCGCCAAATTACGAAAGAGCAACATAGTAGCGTCCACTCCATCAGGTTCGTTGCCGTGAATAGCATTATTAATAAAAACAATGGTTCTATCTTTGTGATACTTGGAGAGATTGAACTCGGCATCGGGACTGTAGATTACCAGGTGCAATGGCTGACCATTATCGGTTTGCCCCATTGTTTTAAAGGAAATAGAAGCAAACTCTTTCGATAAATCTTTGTAGTAGTCTATTACTTCCTCATACGATGAGCTCTTGGTACCATCAGTTTGCTCAAAGGGTGTTTGGTAGTTCTCCCTTGGAGAGAAGAAAGGTGTATCACAACCCTCAAAAGCCACAGCTAATATTATATAAGCAATATATTTCACTTCTATTTTTAACATATTATTCTTTCAATATTTATTTTTTAGCAATTGATTGACCTTATACCTTTGTCGAACAAACTTACCTTATAGCCTAAGGCTTTGGCATCATTGGCACTATAAGCTACACAAAAATCACCTGCTAAGCCACAAAATACGAGTTCTGTAATGCCTTTGTCTTGCAAAAAGCCGTGTAATCCTGTGTTGTTCTGTTTATTATTATCAAAAAAAGCACTGTAACTATCCACTTCGGGATTCATTCCTTTGCGAAAGATGGCTGCAATGGGGCGAATATCTAAATCTTTATGCAGTTCAGCTCCGAAAGTACCTTGCACACAGTGGTCAGGCCACAGTATTTGGTCGATACCTCCGAGCTGTATTACTTCAAAAGGCTTTTTTCCTGCGTGCTGACTTGCAAAACTTTTATGAGTAGCAGGGTGCCAATCTTGTGTTGCAACAATAAGGTCATACCCTTGTGTCATTTCGGCATTGATAAAGGGAATTATTTGGTCGCCTTGAGGTACAGGTAATGTACCGGTAGGCATAAAATCGTTTTGAACATCTACAATTACAAGTGCTTTCATAGTAACTCTTTTTCTAAACTAATGATTAATGGTTAATGATTAATAATTAATGGTTAATGGCGAGTTAGGAGGGTTTATACGAAATCTTATGTGATAAACGGTGCGAGCCACACGGGCAGTCATAGCACGACAGGCAGATAATGAAAAGACGAACAAATGACGGTGCGAGCCGCACGGGCAAATAAGCAATGAACGAACAAAAGACGAACAAAAGACGAACAAAAGACGAACAAAAGACGAACAAAAGACGAACAAAAGACGAACAAAAGACGAACAAATGACGAACAAATGACGAACAAATGACGAACAAATGACGAACAAATGACGAACAAATGACGAACAAATGACGAACAAATGACGAACAAATGACGAACAAATGACGAACAAATGACGAACAAATGACGGTGCGAGCCGCACGGGCAAATGAACAATGAACGAACAAATGATGGTGCGAGCCACACGGGCAAATGAACAATGAACGAAGAAAAGGTATAGTAAAGTTATTGTTATATTGGAAATAAAAAGTACTTTACCTCGCTTCTTCTACATTTCTATCAATCTCCTCTACCTTTGGCTTTTGTGGCAAAGGTACAGCTTTTTTGAATATTATTGCTATCTTTGCCAAAAAAATATTTTACCAATGCACTTTTTATCAGAAGATTTAGAAAATTACGCTTGCGAACATACTGACAGCGAACCTCCTTTACTGCAAGAACTCAGTAGGCGCACTCACCTTACTGTATTGCAACCGAGAATGATTAGTGGTCATTTACAAGGGCGTTTCCTCAGTTTGCTCTCTAAATTGATACAGCCTAAAACCATTTTGGAAATAGGCACTTACACGGGCTACGCAACCCTCTGTTTGGCAGAAGGGTTGGCAGTTGATGGTGTCTTGCATACTATCGACATCAAAGAGGAACTCACTGACCTGCAAAGGGAGTTTTTTGACCGGAGTGGCTATGGGGCGCAAATTGTGCAACACTTAGGCAAGGCAACCGATATTATTCCTACTCTCAGCACTACTTTCGACCTTGTTTTCATAGATGCTGACAAACAGAATTACGCTCATTATTTTGATTTGGTGATAGACAAAATGAACTCAGGAGGTGTTATCCTCTCTGACAATGTGTTGTGGAGTGGTAAAGTAGTGCAAGAAGTAAAGCCTTCGGATAAACATACCCAAGCCTTAATGGCTTACAACCAAAAACTAAAAGAAGACCCTCGTATAGAGACAGTGCTACTCCCCATACGGGACGGTATTACCATATCGAGAGTAAAATAGAGTGATTAAAAAATTAATCCTCATTTTTATATTGTTATTTGTTAATTATTTTATACCTTTGTACCTGTTTTAAAAAGCAATTCATTGGATGAGAATATTCTTAGCAACCATATTTCTGATACTTAGTAGTCCTCTTCTGCGTGCGCAAGATACTACCCACAAAAAGGATTTAAAAGTGGGATTGGTACTCAGCGGTGGAGGTGCGAAAGGGTTAGCACATATAGGGGTACTAAAAGTGTTGGAAGAAGCAGGGGTGCGCATCGATTACATCGGGGGTACGAGTATGGGGGCTATGGTAGGAGCTATGTATGCAGCGGGATATTCAGCTAATGAGTTGGACTCTATCTTCCGTCAGTTAGACTTTGATAAACTCCTGCAAGACAAGACTTCACGCCGTGCTAAATCATTACACGAGCGCTATATATACGACCGTTATGCAGTAGCATTGCCTTTCAATAACTTCAAAGTAGGGTTGCCTCGTGCGGTATCAAAAGGACAAAACATCTACAACGAGTTTGTGAAACTACTCTATCCGGTGAATGAAATCTATGATTTTTCGCAGTTACCCATTCCTTTCTTGTGTGTAGCAACGGATATAGAAACAGGTAAAGGAGTAGTACTCGAAAACGGTTTCTTGCCTCAAGCGATACAAGCAAGCGGTTCGTTTCCTTCGCTATTCGATTTGGTAGAAATAGATGGTAAATGGCTTACCGATGGCGGTATTGCCGATAATTATCCGGTAGACGAAGTTAAGAAAAAAGGAATGGATATTATCATAGGGGTAGATGTACAGAGTCCGCTAGCAAAACGAGAGGAGATTAACTCTTTTTTGAGTATTTTTTCGCAGATTACTACCTTCCCGATGATAGATAATATGCCAAAAAAAATAAAAGAGACCGATGTGTACATCAAACCTAATATAGAGGGATTCAACGTTATTTCGTTTGATAAAGGAGAGACAATCATCAACAATGGCAAAATAGCAGCGGAACATTTTCTACCAAGATTGCGTGAGATTGCAGCTCAACAAAAACATACAGAGGAAAGAGAACGAATACAAAAGATAGATTCCTTTTACTTAAAAGACGTCCATTTTCATAACAACGAACACTTTTCGCGTAGTTATTTGCGCGGTAAACTACACTTGAAATATTTAAACCGTAAGATTTCGTTCGAGCAACTGAACGACGGAATCGACAACTTGATGGCTACTAACAATTTCCATTCTATCAATCACCAGATTAGGCACACATTTGAAGGGGAACATATAGACTTTTATTTAAGAGAGAATCCGCAACGCACCTTTTTGAAATTTGGGATACATTATGACAATCTGCTAAAAACAGGGTTCTTGATGAACTATACTCGGAACTATTTCTTACAAAGCAGTGATTTTCTTTCACTCGACCTTATTGTAGGAGATAACATACGCTATCAGTTTGATTATTTTGTGGATAAGGGATTTTACATCAGTTATGGATTGCGATCTAAGTTTGTGCAATTCGACCGAAAGCTGAACACAAAACGCTTGTCTAACTACCGAATAGAGCAGTCGGAGCTCAACCGAATGGACGTAGAGGCTTACGACTGGGTAAATCAGCTGTATTTGCAAACACTTTCGGGTAATGGTTTTGTATTTGGCTTAGGAGTAGAGCACCGTAAAATACAGTTTGATACTGAGCAAGTGTATTCAATAAGTTCAGCGACTTCGTATTCGGAAAAGAGTCATATAGGCAGTTTGTATTCTTATCTTAAATACGACAGCTTTAACAATAGCTTTTTCCCCAGTAGAGGGGTGTACTTCAATACACAGTTCAATTTTTATGCACTTGCCTCTAACTACTCAGATTTTAACAAATTTACAACGGGTAAAACAGAGTTATCATTTGCTTTTCCTATCTTGCCAAGATTGAGCGCACGAGTAGGATTAGAAGGTGGTGTTACCATAGGAGGCTCTAATGTATACTCATTAGACTTCTTTTTAGGAGGGTATAACAAGAATGTATTTACGAACTATTCACCTTTTTACGGCTATGATTTTTGAGTATTGGTGCTAAAAACTACTTAAAATCAGAATTGGTAATAGATATCCAACCCTTTAAGAAACAACACTTGCTATTATTAGCGAATATTGCTAAAGCAGACAATAATCTTTTTGAGAGCTTTGAGTGGAAGAAATACCCAGACTATTCGGGGTATGGGATAGGATATAGCATTGAGAGCTTTTTAGGTCCTATAGAACTGAAGTGCACTTACTCACCTGAAATACGACAAGCGATATGGCTGTTTAATATAGGGTACTGGTTCTGATTAGGTAAAAGATAAAAGGTAAAAGGTAAAGCCAGCGAGGGCTCACAGCTGGGTATGTGAATAAAAGGTAAAAGCGGTAGCGACTAAATACTAACAACTGATAACTGATGACTAAAAACTAATAATTAATAAATATAATGAAAATAACAGAGTTAGAACCAAAACAGTTATGGGCGAACTTTGCGAGCTTGAATGCCGTGCCTCGTCCATCAAAAAAAGAAGAGAAAGTCATTGCTTTTATGGTGGCTTTTGGCAAAAGTTTAGGACTTGATACCTACCAAGACGAAACGGGCAATGTAATCATTAAAAAGCCCGCTACGGCAGGAATGGAAAACCGCAAAACAGTAGTGTTACAATCGCACCTCGATATGGTACACCAAAAGAACAATGATACGGTGTTCGACTTTAGTAAGGAAGGTATCAAAATGTTAGTAGATGGCGACTGGGTACGTGCTGATGGTACAACTTTGGGAGCCGATAACGGTATTGGGGTTGCGAGTATTATGACTATCTTACAAAGTAAGGATATCCCCCACCCTGCTCTTGAAGCTCTCTTTACTATTGACGAAGAAACAGGAATGACGGGTGCTAAAGGGCTCAAAGGCGGATTGCTCTCTGGTGATTTTCTTCTCAACTTAGATACTGAGGAAGACGACGAAATTGATATAGGATGTGCCGGTGGTGTAGATGTATCGGCGTTTAGAGAGTACGACGTGATAGATACGCCTGATAATTCAGTAGGCTATATACTTACCATAAAAGGATTGCACGGCGGACATAGTGGTACAGATATCCATAAGGGCTATGCTAATGCTAACAAACTGATGAACCGTATATTATTCACTTGTACTGAGAAATTTGGTTTGCATATTGCAAGTGTAGATGGAGGCGGTTTGCGCAATGCTATTCCGAGAGAAAGCGTAGCGGTGGTAACTATTAATAAAAACGACGAAGTAGCTTTTAAAAAAGAAGTAGCTACGCTTACCCAAGCTCTCCAACACGAGTATTCAGTAACTGAACCGACTCTTACAGTATTACTTGAACCTACTGCGGTACCTGAGAAAGTAATGGAAGAAGAAGAACAAGAAGATGTGTTACGCGCTCTTTACGCAGCCTTCAACGGGGTGTACAAAATGAGTCAGACGATTGCTGACCTTGTAGAAACCAGCAATAACGTAGCAAGGGTACAAATTAAAGACGGCGAAATAAACGTGTATTGCCTCACTCGTTCAGCTTCAGAAACTTCTAAATATGATTTGGCTGATACGATTCGCAGTAGTTTTGAGTTAGCTGGATTTGAAGTAGAATACACTGGTAGTTACCCAGGTTGGGAGCCCAAAGTAGATGCTGAAATCTTGAAGATTGTAAAAGCACAATACAAAACGCTCTTCGGTGAAACGCCTAATGTAGTAGCTTGCCACGCAGGCTTAGAATGTGGCATTTTAGGAACCCACTACCCCGAAATGGAAATGGTGAGCTTTGGTCCTACTATCAAAGGGGCACACTCGCCAGCTGAAAAGGTAAATATAGCTTCTGTACAGAAGTTTTGGAAGTTCTTACTAGCGATATTGCAACATATTCCTAACAAATAAGAACAAGTATACAGTTACTTATATAAAAAAGGGGAAGCTATCTAATTGATAGCTTCCCCTTTTTGAAATATTATACACTTTTTATATTACTTATTTAAGGCTTCCGACCATATCTTCAGGGCGTACCCATTTGTCGAAGTCTTCCGGAGTTACATAACCTAAACGCACAGCTTCTTCTTTAAGAGTAGTACCATTGCGGTGAGCCGTTTGCGCTATTTCGGCTGCTTTGTAATAGCCAATCTTAGTGTTAAGAGCTGTAACAAGCATTAACGAGTTATCTACTAATTCCTTAATACGTTTGTAATTAGGTTCAATACCACTTGCACAGTGTTCTTCAAATGATACACAAACATCTCCTATCAACTCAGCTGATTTAAGGAAGTTAGAAGCCATTAATGGTTTAAATACATTTAATTCATAATGACCTTGTGTACCTCCTATTGAAATGGCTACATCATTACCCATTACTTGAGCTGCCACCATTGTCATAGCTTCACATTGGGTAGGATTTACTTTACCGGGCATAATAGAGCTACCAGGTTCGTTAGCAGGAATAAGGATTTCGCCTATACCTGAGCGAGGTCCTGAAGCCATCATACGAATATCGTTTGCAATCTTATTGAGTGATACGGCTAATTGTTTAAGAGCTCCGTGGCTTTCGACAATTGCATCGTGAGAAGCTAAAGCTTCAAACTTATTAGGAGCGGTTACAAAAGGTAGACCGGTGAATTTAGCAATGTATTCAGCTACTTTCACATCGTAACCTTTAGGGGTGTTGAGCCCTGTACCTACGGCTGTACCTCCTAAGGCTAATTCTGAAAGGTGAGCTAATGTGTTTTTAAGAGCACGCAAACCGTGGTCGAGTTGAGATACGTAGCCAGAAAGTTCTTGCCCCAAAGTAAGTGGTGTAGCGTCCATAAGGTGAGTACGACCTATTTTTACTACATCTTTAAAAGCTTCGGATTTAGCAGCGAGAGTATCGCGTAGTTTCTGAACACCAGGAATAGTTTTCTCAACTACCATTTTATAGCAAGCGATGTGCATACCGGTAGGAAAAGTATCATTAGACGATTGTGACTTGTTTACATCGTCATTGGCTTTTAATACAGGGTCGCCTTCACCTATTTGTTTACCAGCCAACACTTGAGCACGATTGGCAATCACTTCGTTCACGTTCATATTAGATTGTGTGCCTGAACCGGTTTGCCAAATTACTAATGGGAATTGGTCGTTGAGTTTGCCTTCGAGAATTTCATCGCAAACTTGAGCGATAGCATCGCGTTTTTCGGCTGAAAGCACTCCTAAATCGAAGTTTGCATAAGCGGCAGCCTTTTTAAGGTAAGCAAAACCACGGATAATTTCAATCGGCATAGAAGCGGGTGCACCGATTTTAAAGTTGTTGCGTGAACGCTCTGTTTGTGCTCCCCAATATTTATCGGCTGGCACTTTCACTTCACCCAAAGTGTCTTTTTCAATTCTATAACTCATTTTGTTTGTATTAGTTAAAATAATCTTCTTTTAAAAACGCTACAAAGGTACGTTGTATTTTCTAAATATTAAAATTTTTCTGAGATTTTTTGATACCATTACTGTATTCTATTTATTAAAGACAGGTAGTGCGAGCCACACAGACAGTCGTAGCACGACGGGCAATTGTAGCACAACGAGCAGTCGTAGCACGACGAGCATTTTGGGGGTGAAATGAATTAATGATGAAATTAGGAGAGGAATATACAAAACTTATAGGAAACTTATAGGATAATCGAACAATAAGTGGCTTTTCAGTGGCTCTACAGTGGCTCTACAGTGGCTCTACAGTGGGTCTACAGTGGCTCTACAGTGGGTCTACAGTGGCTCTACAGTGGGTCTACAGTGGGTCTAGAACGAACAAAAGACGAACGATGGATAAATCTAAGTTAAAGCTAAAAGATAGATAAAAAGAAGGTTATTAGTGGATTTCAACTTTGCCAAAGTTTGAAACTTGGGCAAAGTTCATACAAAAAGCGGTGCAAGGTACAAGGTCAGATAGAGAAAAGACGAGTGAGAAACCTCCGAACCCCCGAAGGGGGACAAGCCTTAAAGAAAAATTGATAAAGGCTATCGGTCTGAAAGACAAGACTTATTTGAAGATAGAGCGAAACTGAATCAAGCCTAAGGAAAACAAAAGACGAACAAAAGACGAACAAAAGACGAACAAAAGACGAACAATGAACGAACAAATGACGAACAAATGACGGTGCGAGCCGCACGGGCAAATGAACAAATGACGAACAAACGATGAAGGAAAGATGATGCTATGACAATTGTAAAAAGCGTTTTTATCGTATTATGATGTAGGTGAAATAAAGCTTTTAGTTATATTGAAATATTGGTAAATCAATTAATTAACAAATTGGGAGATTTTTTTTTCATCGTTCGCAATTATTTTAGTACTTTTGCACAAATTTTTTAGATTATGAATTTCGATGTAAAGGAGATTATCTCCGCTACTATGGTGCTCTTTGCGGTAGTTGATATTATCGGGAGTGTGCCTATCATTATTAATCTGCGCAAAAAAGCAGGACGTATACAATCTGAGAAAACAGCTATTGTAGCCGGTATTTTGCTTATTCTGTTTTTATTTATAGGCAAGCAATTACTCAATTTGTTTGGAGTAACGGTTGAGGCATTTGCTGTAGCTGGGGCATTTATTCTCTTTTTTCTCGCCTTAGAGATGATTTTAGGTATCACCCTCTACAAAGGCACTACGCCCGAGACTGCCTCTATTGTCCCTTTGGCTTTCCCTATGGTGGCAGGAGCAGGGGCACTCACTACTGTACTCTCCCTTAGGGCAAAGTTTTATGTAGAGAATATTATAGTGGCAATCCTCATTAATATGATTATTGTGTATATAGTGCTTAAATCTTCGGAGAAAATAGAGAAGTTTTTAGGCAAACAGGGCATTACCGTAATTCACAACCTTTTTGGAGTTATACTTTTAGCGATTGCAGTAAACTTGTTTACTACTAATATTAGGGCGATGTTATTTGGGCAATGATGAATGATAAATGACAGTACGAACCTCACCGACAAATAAAAAATTACGAAAAAGCTACTAACCTCAAAGAATTATAACTAACAATTAAACAAAATGATAAACAAAGAAGATAATTTCTTTCTCTTAGCGGGACCTTGTGCTATAGAAGGGGAAGATATGGCGATGAAAATTGCTGAACATATAGTGAATATCACTCATAAACTGAATATATCCTACATTTTTAAAGGGAGTTTTAAGAAAGCCAATAGGAGTCGCGTAGATTCGTTTACGGGCATAGGCGATGAAAAGGCACTAAAAATACTCCAAAAAGTAGGGCAAACCTTTAATGTCCCTACTGTTACTGATATTCATCAGGTGAGCGATGCGGCGATGGCTGCCGAATATGTAGATGTACTGCAAATACCAGCTTTCTTGGTACGCCAGACTGATTTGGTGGTGGCAGCAGCCGAAACGGGCAAGGTAGTGAACCTGAAAAAAGGTCAGTTTATGAGTCCTGAGAGTATGCAATTTGCCGTGCAAAAAGTATTTGATAGTGGCAATGAAAAAGCGTTGATAACTGACCGTGGCACGATGTTCGGTTATCAAGACTTGATAGTAGATTTTCGAGGAATTCCGACGATGCGCAAGTTTGCTCCTGTAGTAATGGACGTTACGCACTCGCTACAACAGCCTAACCAAAGTAGTGGGGTAACAGGCGGTCGCCCAGATATGATTGAAACCATTGCCCGCGCTGCTATTGTGAACAATGCTGATGGACTTTTTATCGAAACCCATTTTGACCCTGCTAACGCCAAAAGTGATGGGGCAAATATGCTACATCTCGACCTCCTTGAAGGTCTTTTAACGCGTTTGGTTGCCATTCGCAAAACAATTAACGAATTTTAATGAACTATACTGAAGCACTTTCTAATCCTATTTTTAAACTCATAAGCGATATTTCAGCTGAGATATCGGTTGAAAGTTACGTGATTGGGGGCTTTGTACGCGATTATTTATTAGAGAAAAAACTTCCCAAAGACATCGATGTAGTATCAATCGGTAGTGGTATTTCGTTGGCTGAAAAAGTAGCTGAGCGATTGCCTAATGCTCCTAAAGTATCGATATTTAAAAACTTTGGTACAGCAATGATTAAAGCCGATGGCTTAGATATTGAGTTTGTAGGGGCACGCCGTGAAAGCTATGAGGCAAACTCACGCAAGCCTTATGTAGAGAGTGGCACGCTACAAGACGACCAAAACCGTAGGGATTTCACTATCAATGCAATGGCTTTCTCTCTGAACAGAGATACTTTTGGCGAGCTTATCGACCCTTTTGACGGCTTAGGCGACTTAAAACGAAAGCTCATTCGCACTCCCTTAGACCCTGATATTACTTATTCAGACGACCCTTTGCGTATGATGCGTGCTATCAGGTTTGCTACCCAACTGAATTTTAAGATTGAAAAGCAGTCGCTAAAAGCTATTACTGATAATAAGGAACGGCTAAAAATCATCTCGAACGAGCGTATTGTAGAGGAACTGAACAAGATACTCGCTTCGGCTAAACCTTCTATTGGACTGAAATTGCTGTACGAAACGGGCTTGTTACACTATATCCTCCCAGAACTCATTGCCTTGCAAGGGGTGGAGGAACACGACGGACAACGTCATAAAGATAACTTTTGGCATACCTTAGAAGTGGTGGATAATATATCAGAAAACACCGATAACCTCTGGTTACGTTGGGCAGCACTCTTACACGACATTGGCAAAGCACCTACCAAACGCTTCGACAAGAAGATAGGTTGGACATTTCACGGACACGAGTTTGTGGGGAGCAAGATGGTATATCACCTCTTCAAACGTTTGCGAATGCCTCTGAACGACAAGATGAAATACGTGCAGAAAATCGTAAAGATGAGTTCGCGCCCTATTATCATCGCTGATGATATTGTTACTGATTCGGCTGTACGCCGCTTAGTATTTGATGCTGGAGAGGAATTTGAAGACCTAATGACCCTCTGCGAAGCTGATATTACTACTAAAAACCCTAAGAAATTCAAAAAATATCACGACAATTTCCAGATAGTACGCCAAAAGGTAGTGGAAGTAGAAGAGAAAGACCACATTCGCAATTTCCAACCTCCGGTAAGCGGCGAAGAGATAATGCAGACGTTCAACTTACCTCCTTCACAACCGGTAGGAATGCTAAAAGAAGCGATAAAAGAAGCGATTTTAGAGGGGAAAATCCCTAATGAATACGAGGCTGCCAAAGCCTTTATGATGGAGAAAGCAAAGAAGATGAAGTTGATTTAGAGGTACGAGATGCGAGCCACACAGGCAGTGTGAGCCACACAAGCAGTGCGAGCCGTACAGGCGATTAATTTAGTAATGAGATTATGGTTTTTCATATTATTGCTGATGAGTCCGCTTTTGATAAGGGGGCAAGAAATAACGCGTATCAGAGGAAAAGTATTCTACAACAATACGCCTTTGGAAGGGGTGCATATTCAAAACATAGACAACCAGCACTATACTACTACCGATGCTGAGGGGTCTTTTTCGATAGACGCTACCAAAGGACAGAGCTTAAAAGCTACGTATGTAGGCAAGAAAACACTTTACCACAGCCTTACACAAGTGGATTTACAGCGATTGGTTGTTTTAAAAATGGCTGATATTACCATTGCATTAGAAGAAGTGAGTGTTACTGAAAAGCCTAAGATTACTGCTCAGAGTTTGGGTATTTTACAACACACTCCAAAAGAACGCACTTGGGAAGAGAAACGGAAGTACGCTAATACAGATATTCTTCAAATAGACAAACTCACTCTCTACAAACTACTAGTAGGAAATGTGAGTTTTAACTTCAATGCAATTATCAACCACCTGAACGGAAAGGCAAAGATTATAAAGCAACAAGTTATCAATGAAAAGAACCTAAGAGTGGCACATTACATCGTAAATGAGATGAGCAACTACCTCAAAAATGAACATCACCTAACGGAAGAAGAAATAGGCTCCTTGGCTTTCTATGTAATGGAAAAGCCCGAAGCACACCGGCTTGTAGAGCGAAAAGACAACAAGCAATTAGAATTTATGTTATACGAATGGTGGAATGAATTAACTAATTTACAGAAAGAAGAAACAAAAAAAAATGTTAATAATTAATTGTTATTTAATAATTAATTTGTACCTTTGCTAACGAAAAACAACGCTGATAAAATATATAACAAGAGTCAGCCTCTATATAAAATTAATTTTATGAAAAGTATTGAAACAGCAAAAATGTGGCTTTCTGACACTTTTGATGCAGAAACCCGCAACAAGGTTCAAGCCCTCATCGACGGAAATCCCGATGAGCTCAACGAAGCCTTTCACAAGAACTTAGAGTTCGGTACTGGTGGTATGCGCGGTATTATGGGAATTGGTACTAACCGAATCAACAAATACACGTTAGGCAAAAATACCCAAGGATTGAGCAACTACCTCAAAAAATGCTTCCCTAACCAAGAGATTAAAGTGGCTATCGCTCACGACTGTCGCAACAACTCTAAGAAGTTTGCCAAAATAGTAGCCGATGTGTTTGCTGCTAATGGCATAAAAGTATTCCTCTTCTCCGACCTCCGCCCTACCCCAGAGCTTTCGTTTACAGTACGCTACTTAGGCTGCCAAGCAGGTATCGTGCTTACCGCTTCTCACAATCCACCAGAATACAACGGTTATAAAGTGTATTGGCAAGACGGCGGACAAACCGTACCACCCGAAGATGGTGATATTATGAAAGCTATTGAAGCAATTGACTTCAAAGATATCAAATTCAATGCCGATGAGAGTCTTATTCACTACATCGACAAAGAACTTGACAATGCTTTTGCCGAAGCATCTATCAAACACGGAGACTTCAATGCTCCTGAGAAAGACAAGCTAAAAATTGTATTTACTTCTTTGCACGGAACGTCTATCACTATGGTACCCGATGTGCTCAAACGCGCAGGCTTTACTAATGTACACATCGTAGAGGAACAAGCTGTACCTGATGGTAACTTCCCAACTGTAAAATCACCTAACCCCGAAGAGCCCGAAGCTCTTACGTTGGCACTCAAAAAAGCAGACGCAATAGGAGCTGATATCGTAATAGGTACTGACCCCGATTGCGACCGTATAGGTATAGCCGTTCGCGACCTTCACGGCAAAATGGTGCTACTTAACGGTAACCAAACAATGGTAATGATGACCGACTTTCTCTTGGCACAACAAAGCAAAAAAGGCTTTAAAGGCAACGAGTTTGTAGCTTCTACTATCGTTTCGACTCCTATGGTAAAAGCTATCGCCGATGCATACAAAGTGGAATACAAAGAAGGTCTCACGGGCTTCAAATGGATTGCCAAGATGATAAAAGACTTCCCTAAGCTTACTTTCATAGGCGGTGGAGAGGAAAGCTTCGGCTATATGATAAGTAATTTTGTACGCGATAAAGATGCCGTAACTGCGACCCTATTGGCTTGTGAGATTGCAGCATTTGCCAAAGCTAAAGGCAGTTCTTTCTACAAAGAATTGCTACACGCTTATAGCAAATACGGTTTCTACAAAGAGTACCTCATTTCCTTAGTGAAAAAAGGTATTTCGGGCTCAGAAGAGATTGCTAAGATGATGAAAGACTTGCGCGAAAATCCGTTGAAGGAAATTAACGGAGAAAAAGTAACGCTGATTTGCGATTACCAATCGTCTAAGGCATTCCACCCACTTACTGGCAAAGTAGAAGAAATAGACGTTCCTAAATCGAATGTGCTTATCTACCACACCGATAAGGGTACCCGCGTAGCAGCACGCCCCAGCGGTACAGAGCCTAAGATTAAGTTTTATTTCAGTGTAAATACATCTTTGAGCAGTGTAGACACTTTTGAAGCAACTCAAAAGGTTTTGGATAGCAAAATCCAAAAGATAGTAGAAGAGTTGAAGCTAAAATAATGAACCACTCTATATACTCTATAGAGTCCGCAAATAGACAGTACCTCTGCATTCAATGATTGAAAGCAGAGGTACTTTTTTGAAGAAAGAAATATGTAAAACAGAAAACAGAGCCCCTTTTACTAGAGACTCCGTTTTCATCTTCAATAAAGCTAAAAATCTTTATCTTTATTTGTAACCAGGTGTTTGAACAAGTGTATTATCATCAGCTATCATAGCTGGAGAAATAGGTAAATATATATTCTTTTTTGTACCATTGGAAGTCATTGAAGCTACTTCATCATATACATAGTTATCACCCGCACGTAGTAAATCCCACCAACGTTTACCTTCTCCAATGAACTCTTTGTAACGTTCATCAAGAATAGCTTTAGCATTATTAGCCTTAGTACTATTAGTATAACCGTGAGTAGCTACGTTATAATTGCTACCATAAGCTCTTGCACGCACTTGGTTTATCTCAGCAGAAGGGTCTTCACCCAAGTTATTTTTAGCCTCTGCCAATAGCAATAATACATCAGCATAGCGATAAATAGGTACGTTATTTTCGTTCACTATATCTCCTGAGTTATTCCTTCCTACGAATTTTGATAATATAGAACCTAAATAATTAGTAGTGTTAAAAGGAATATGTCCTACATTATCAGAGTAAACACGTACAAATGTAGCACGACGTTGATCTTTTACGTCATCTATTAGGCGCAAAGTTTTTTCAGAAGGAGAATGATAGTTACCACCTTCTACATACAAGAATGATGAAATTTTTCGACCACTATCATCAAACTTATCCTTAACATCAGTATTACGTGCTGTTGTTACTTTATAGAAGTGTTCAGCTTCATCTTTCTTATAGTCTAAGGCAAAAATAAACTCAGTATTTTTTTCGTTATCAATACCCCATAAGTTTTCATAGGGCACTAATGCTCCTGAGACTTGGCTAAGAGCATTCTTGGCTTCAGTAAATTCAGTGGCACCACCACCTAACACTTTACCTGACCACAAGAATACATCTCCTTTAAGAATAAGGGTAGCTCGTTTTGACCAATAGACATTATCACGATAAAAATTCTCATTGTTTTCAAATAAGTCTAATGATTTTTGAATATCTTGTTTGATAAAAGCTAATACTTCTGCTTTAGGAGCACGTGCTTTTTTAAGAGCTACTAAGTTATCAACGTTTTGCAAAGGTTCTGTAACAATAGGTACATCTCCCCAACTTTTTAGCATAGTGTAATAGATATAGGCTCTAAGTCCATACATCTGTGCCAACATATTCTTCTTCTCACTTTCATTACTGAAAGGAGTTTGAGGGGCATTTTTAATAAAGTCATTGATATAATGCAACATTGAATACCAATTCCCCCAATTATTAAATGCGACCTTAGTAATGTTAATGTCGTTAGTATAGAGGTCTTGATTATGTGAATTTTCAATACCTTTACCACCCCATATATCAGAACGGAGTTCCCCCATCAGCCACATTGTATACCCATAAGATCTAAAACGTGAATATACGCCTGAGTGTACAGATTTAGCAGCTTCTTCTTTATTCCAAAATCCTGTATAAGTAAGATCACTTTCAGGAGGTGTTTCTAATTCACAGGCTCCCAAAAATAGTAATGAGAGTCCTAATAATATATTTCTTTTCATTTTAGTTCTATTTTAAAAAGTTATTTAAAAAGTAGCATTGATACCAAAAGTAAAGCTACGTGGTAAAGGGAAACGCCCATTATCCCAACCGCCTTTTTCAGGAGAATAACCCGAATACTTAGTAAAGTAAGCTAAGTTAGTACCTGAAACGAAAAGACGAATATCTTTAAAAGCATTATTCACTAAAGATCCTGGCAAATTATAGCTAAGAGTAATTTCACGCAAAGCCAAATAATCTCCTTTCTCCCAGTAGCGAGAACTTGCTGTAAATTGTTCTTCTCCTGCTTTTGTTTCAGCTTTATGGTTGCCGCGAGGGTCGGTAAAGTCATAACGTGGAATATCAGCATTAGGATTCTCAGGTGTCCAAGTATCTTTTATCTCTGATGTCCAGTTCATATTACCCTGTACTTGTGAAATACCTCTACTTCGTACGGAATTGTGTACTAAGTGCCCCACCGCATAGTCTGTTTTGATAAAGAGATTAATGTTTTTATAGGTAAAATCAGTAGTAAAACCTCCTATAAAATCAGGGGTGGTTCTACCCAATACTACTCTATCTCGGCTATTGATAATACCATCGCCATTTACATCTTTCCAACGGGTATCACCTACCATAGGTTTTCGGTTAGCAGCAGGTATAGTACCCGCATAAAAGTCAATTTGCCTATCTTTATCAGCTTCTAATTCTGCTTGGTTATGATATACACCTTCATCTTGATAGCCTAACACCAAATCATCACCCACACGTTCTCCCTCTTGGCGACCACCTACATACATAGTTTTAGTAGGATCAGAAGGATCCCATATTTCTTGTCCTCCTATACGATTCTTATTATTACCGTTATGTGGAAGTTTCTTCACAAAGCTACGAATACGGGTAAAGTTAGCTCCTATATTCCATTTTATATCATCGGTATTGATAACTTTGAAGTTCGCTTCAATTTCAATACCTCTGTTTTGTAGCGTACCATTATTAATTTTCACAGATGAGAAACCTGTAGAGATAGGTATTCTTTGGTCTGCCAATTTATCATAAATATCACGAATGAAATAATCTACTAAGAAATTCACACGATTGTTAAAAAGTCCAAGGTCTAATCCAAAGTTTAGGGTAGTAGCTTTTTCCCATTTCAAGTAATACAAAGGTACAGAAGTATTTACATAGCCTTTCTTACCATTATAGGGTGATTGTACGCTGTATTTTCCTAACAACCAATAGTAATCATTACTTATAGTCAAAGCATCAATATTTCCGTTTACCCCATAGCTCACACGTGGTTTTAGTCTGCTGATTACTTGGCTAATTTTTCCTTCTTTGAAGAACTCTTCATTATGAGCATTCCAACCTATAGAAGCTCCCGGGAAAAAGCCGAATTTATTATCACGTAGTTTTGAAGTACCGTCATAACGGAAAGTAAGTCCTAAAAGGTAGCGGTCGTCATAATCGTAATTAAGTTGCCCAAAAGCAGACACTATGCTATAATCGCGTTTGTAGGAATAAGGGATTCCACTTGCTTTAGCTCCTGCATTGAGGGTACGGATAAGGTCAGTGGGAGAACCTTCAGTAGCTGCATTAGAAGCGAATTGTTGTTGTTTGAAAAACTCACCTCCTAATAATACACTTAGATTATGCTTTTCAGCAAAAGTATTTTTGTAGTTCAGCGTAAGGGTACCCTGATTGTTCATAGTGCGATCGTAAGCCGTTTTAGCTTGGCGAGAAGATACTAAAGCTCCACTATTCATATAAGCCTTGTAAAACCTGTCGTCTGTATTATGTACAGCGAAGTGGCTAGCGCGTGCCATCAAAGAAAGATTTTTAAGCAATTTCCAATCAAACTGTACCGAAGCCGTAATACGGTGTTCTATATTGTCCATTAAGAACTTATCTTTGTAGTAAGCAGGGTTCCCAAAACTTGAGTTACTACCAGGGTTGTAGTCTTTAGAAGAACTGCCATCGGGATTGGTATTGTAAATACGCGAAGTAGGCGCTTGCCCTGCAAAACGTTGGAAAATAAAATAATCATCTTCATTGGCATAAGTACTCAAAGCATCTCTAAAAGACCCTACTTTGTTAGATTGAGCATAAAGAACATTAGAAGATACTTTAAAATCATCTGTAATCTTATAAGAGCCATTAAAAGTACCAGAATAACGTTTAAAGTTAGACCCTAATACTAAACCTGTATCATCTAAATATCCTAATCCCAAATAGTAAGTGCCTTTATCATTACCTCCTTCAAATGAAACACTGTAATCTTTAGCATCACTATATTGATAGATAAGTTCTCCTACATTATTATTTTGAAAAATAAGTGTTTTAGTAGGGTCTAAAGGATCTGTCATTGTTTGCCATTCTGGATTATTAAGCAAATAACGATTGGCATTAGTAAGTTCCATTGTAGTATATGGTGAATCAGTAGTGTTATTACCTGTTGACATAGCGTGTGTACCAGTAAGGAATTGGTCGAAATTGTGTACTCCGTAGTCTTGTACATTCTTAATAGCACGTCTATTCCAGTAGATAAAGTCGCGCGCATCAAGATAATCGGGTAAAGCACGTTTCTGATTCATCGTATATTTGGTTCTGACGGTAATATTAGAACGTCCTGTTTTTCCTTTTTTAGTAGTTATCAAGATAACTCCATTCGCAGCACGTGCTCCATAAATAGCAGTAGAAGCAGCGTCTTTTAAGACCTCCATAGATTCTATATCATCAGAGTTCAAAGCGTAAAAAGAACCTGGTACTCCATCTATTAAGACCAAAGGTGAACCACTACCATCGAAGCCAGTACCACCACGCAATTGTATTTCGGGGGTAGTCCCTGGTTTCCCTGTTACTTGGGTTACTCTAAGTCCTGCAATACTACCTTGTAGAGCGGTAGCCGCATTAGAACGTGGAGCACTTTCTAATACTTTTGTGTTCAATTTAGAAACTGAAGTAGCTAAGGTTTTACGAGTTTGCACTCCATATCCCGTCACCACCACTTCATCAAGCGTATTGCTCTCTTCTTTTAACTTAATATTAAGTGTAACATTTCCACCTCCTGTTACTCTTCTCTCTTGGGTAGTATATCCGACAAAGCTAAATACAAGAATATCACCCTCCTTTGCAGTGAGGGTATAGTTCCCTTCAAAGTCGGTCTGGGTACCGTGTGTGGTACCTTTCACAACTACAGCAGCACCTGGCAACGGCATTTCATCAGAAGAAACCGTCCCTTTCACCATTATCTCTTGAGCCCAACCTATTGTGGTAAAGAACAACAAGAAGAATACACTAAATAAATACTTTTGCTTCATTACTTTAAATTTTTACTGATTGATTTTATAAATACAATGGGGTGGTAGGTTAATTACATTTTATATATACTACATTTGGTTACATTTGTTAAAGAAATCAATGCTTTCCAATTCTTTCTTAATGACTGCTTCCTCTTCATCAGTAATATTTTGGAAAGGCGTACGGTTGATACCTAAGTCTAAACCAAGCAACTTCATTATACGCTTGCCGCACACTATGTTGCCACGATATTTAGCAATTACATTTATCACGTCTTGGGCGTAGTTTTGCAACTCAGCAGCTTTGGCAATATTACCCTTGTGGTATTCATCTATGATACCTACCAATACCTTACCTATATAGCTACCAGTACCGCTAATACCACCACGAGCACCCCCCATTACAAGAGCATTGAGGATAGTCTCGTCTAAGCCGTAGAGCATATCGTATTTACCATTGTTGTACAACATACATTGGTTGTACTCATAAAGCGGTTCGTAGGTGTATTTGATGCCCGCTAAGTTAGGAATACGTCCGTCAGCTGCTTTAAGGAACGGCAACATAGGAAGGTACACTCCATTGAGCACAGGGATATGGTAAAAATAGAAAGGCAGATTAGGCGCTCCACAAGCTATTTCTTCGCAGTATTTCACCAGCTCCTCTACCCTACCCGCTTTGGGGAAAGGTGAAGCCATTGCCCCTATACCGAAAGCTCCAATTTCTTGGGCGTGCTGTGCCATTTTGTAGCTATCTTTGATGCAGGTGGCCCCACAGTGTACAATCACTTTGAAGCCTTTGGGAGCTACTGATACCCATTTTTCGGCTATCTTCATACGTTCTTCAACTGTCATCATATAGCCTTCACCTGACGAACCGTTGATAAATACCCCTATCAATCCATTTTTTTGCAAGAGTTTTGCATACTGATCAATAGGGTCTAAATTTACTTCTCCTTTCTTGTCAAAAGGTGTAAAAGGCGCTACTATTAGCCCATTAATTTTTTCAAATGTCATTTTATTTACTTATTTATTCCTCTCCCTCTCCTTTCTTCCCCTCCCAAAAAGGAAGGGGAAGGGGAACCTCAAAAGCAATAATAAGGAGAGTGTTTATTAATAATTCTATTTCAATTAGCTCCTCCTTGGGAAGAGTTGGGGAGGATTATTCTCCACACAATTCTCTCTTAGGTTTTAAGAATAACAACATCAGTACAATGGCTATTAAGATAATCACCGAGAGTTTACTAAAATCAGCTCCTAAGTTGCCCGCATCGGTAGAAGTACCGAGCATTAAGGTAACGGCATAGCCCGAAAATACGCCTCCCATATTCATAATGCCATAAGCCGTAGCGCGTTGCTGTTGCGGAATAATTTGGCATAAGATAGGCATATTGTTGGTATCGAACATTCCGTAGCCAATACCAAAAAGCAAGGTTGCCCCTATCATTGCCACGTACGACTCACCAAATCCTATGAGTATCAAGGCAGGAATGGTAAGCCCTAAGCCAATAGTACTAGTATAGATGCGCGCTTTGATATTAGTCTGTACCCAGCGGTCGGACAATGTACCTCCTATGAGCACTCCTAAGAAAGAAGATATAGCGATAGAAATTGTTGCTATAGGTCCTGCGGTAGCCATCGGTACATTTAAGTTAGTAGCAAAGAGCGTAGGCAACCAGTTCTTAGTTCCCCAGCCTGGAAAGCTCGATGCCATAAAGTAGAACAAGAGTATCCAGAAAGAGAAAGTGCCAAACACAAGAGCAAGCGATGATAACAATGAGTTTTTCGGTGCTGGCGTTGTTTGTGTAGTTGCTTGTGGCTTGCGCTCTATGTCAAAGAGAGTAAATACCAAGAAAAAAGCATACACTATCCCTACCATACCAAACCAGTGAAACACAGTATGCCAAGTATAGTTAGAGGCAATGGTAGCTCCAAAGCCTCCTAAGGCTTGTCCTGCATAGAGTCCCGACATATGAATACCTATAGCCAAAGAGCGTGTTTTTGAAGTATGGTAATCGGCTATCATAGAAAGAGCAGTAGCTAAGTAAAGCGCTTCACTGAGTCCCATTAAGGCGCGTAGCCAATACACCTGGTTAAAGGTTGTCGCATAACCCATACCATAAGTTACTGCCGACCATACAAACAGGCTTCCTACAATCATCCACTTGCGGTTCACGCGGTCAGCAATAATACCAGCCACAGGGCTCATCAATCCGTAGATAAGAAGGAACACTCCCATCAGCCTACCAAAGTTTTCTCCCACAGCAAGCTCTTTGATATCCATTTTCATCGACTCCTGCATCGTGGAGAGCATTTGTCGATCTAAATAATTGAGTAGTGCCACCACCCATAGCAATGCCACTACTATCCAAGGGTATATTTTACTGTTTTTCATAGTATCAATTGTTATATTAGTTTGTTAAAGAGCCTCCCTACGGTCGGGAAATCTAACAGATTAACAAAAGTTTGTTTGATTTTGTTTTTTTGATTGATTTCTGAGGCATAGCCTCACCCTTTAAGTAAGTATATACTATTTTACCACAACTTTGAAAGTTTTATTGCTACGTACACCGGGTTTTAGTTCTCCTTGCACGAGGTAAAACTCATCTGGAGAACCTACTAAGGTAGCACCTGCTCTAGCGAAATCAGTTTGTGTATCGAGCTCCGACCACTTTTGCGTGTGAGTATCGAACAGATAACACTCTTTATTGAAACGATAGTACTCAATAGGCTGTGTCATATAATGCGACATATAGTCGTAGTTTTTCTGCTTGCGTGTCTCATCAGTGAGGGTAGTATCGCGACCTATATGATAGAGGTCGGTGATGGTTTTTAAGAAAAGTGTCGCATTTACACCTCCAAAACAAGCAATATAGCGGTTATCAATAGCCAAAGCTGTAGCTCCTGTGAGCGAAAATGGCACTTTATCAGGACTTTCTTGTGTAGCTATTTTTTGCCATTGCTGTTGTTGCACACTATACCTCCACACAGCAGTAAAGAGAGCAGGCACGCGGGTAGTATCCCCCCCGAAAAAGCCTCCTAACAAGAATAAGTGTGTATCACCCTCTTGTTCCATCGCTACTAATACAGGTTGTACACTGGGCTCTTCGGGAAAATCAGGCAAGCGATGCCACCCTTTATCAGTAATAGTATCGATATAATACACTTTGTTAGAGGGTTTTCCCGAAGCACTACCTCCTGCTACAAACACCTTGCTACCTATACTCGCACCTGCAAAGTTATCGAGTGGTTCAGGCAAAGAAGGGAAAGAAGTAAGCGTAATACCTTTTTCTTTTGAGTACTGCACCTTATAGCAATTGGCTAAAGAGTGTGTAGCCGTCTGTCCTCCTATCCACAGATAGCCAGCAGGAATCGCTACTGATACCCCATACGCCGCTGCTTCAGGAAGTTTGCCCACTGTTTGCCATTGGTTTTGCGTTTTATTGAAGTGAAGTATTTCATCGTAAAACACTTTCTTTCCGCCTTCAAACCCGAGTTTATCAGGGAAGTTACACCCTCCTGCTACCAATAATTCACCGTTGAGCAGGGCAGCATAAGAAGCCGAAACGCCTTTCTGCAAATCGCCTTCCAAGCCTTGGGTTGCGAGTTCTGTAATATTAATTTTCATAGGTTGTTCTTTTTGGGTTTCTGTACAAGCCGTCAATATTATTAGAGATAAAAGGAATAGTGCAGACTTTGCCAAAGGTGCGAGCCGCACGGGCAGGAAACTTTGGCAAAGTAGCTTAGACTTTGTCAAAGTTTTTCTGTTCATTATTTGTCTTTTATCATTAACCATTAACAATTAACCATTAATCATTGCAATTGTTTTCCACACTTGATATAAGCCACGTGGTACGTGGAAACATCCTTTCCATTTACCGCCTTTGAGGTCTAAAAGCACTTCGCCTTGGCGATTGAGGTACCCCCACCATTCGCGGTGTTTAGGGTCTTTAAAATGTTCCCAAGTGTAATGATGCACTTTCTCAAACCACTGCAAGCACTCTTTATTACCAGTGAGTTGATATCCTTTTATCAGCGAGATAAGCGTTTCTATATGTACCCACCACAGTTTCTGATCCCATTCTAATTGTTGGGGCGGACAGCCTTTTCTATCCATAAAGTAGTAGATACCGCCATACTCTTTATCCCAACCGTAGTCAATCATTTTTAGGGTAGTTTGCACCGCCTTTTCGATGAGTTCAGGACGATTGAGACGTTTGCCTAAGTCCATTATAAACCACATTGCCTCAATGGCGTGACCGGGGGTAAGCTGACGACCTTCAAAAGTATCAGATAGCGAACCGTCTGCATTTACATTTTCTACTACGATGCCACCCAGTTCAGGGCGTAAAAATACGTCCATTACTTCGTGAATACAAGTATCCATCGTTTTCTCAATAAAAGCCTCGTCCAATAAGGGTTCTATCTCCAATGCCAAATTACAGAGAATCATAGGCAAGGCAAAGTTTTTAAGCGAACGAGTGCCTGGGTAGGCTTTGCTCCATTTCCCCTTAGGATTATCTTGTTTAGAAAGGATAATATCAAAAGTGCGTTTGGCTATATCGGCATATTCCTGATTGCCTGTGGCAATGCTCAACTGACCGAAAGCCATCGTAGCAAAGGTATAAGAGAAAATATTATAAGGTTCCACAAGAGGGTTACCTTGTCGGTCTAATGAAAAATACCAGTTTAGGTTTCCGTCGTGTCCGTATTTTTTGAGAAACTCTGCCCCTTGTATAGCGCAATCCAACCATTCTTGTCGTTTTTCTACACGGTTATAAAGCATTGCAAAGAGCCATACTTCACGCCCTTGTAACCAAATAAACTTATCGGTATCAAATACATTTCCTTGGCGGTCGAGACAAGTAAAATAACCACCATATTCTTTGTCTTGCGATTTCTCTAACCAAAACGGAATCACATTTTGTAACAATTCATCGCGATATTGTTTTTCTAATTGTTTAAAATCCATTATTAAAATAGTATCTTAGTTCTAATTGCGATTTAGTTTTTATTCTTCTTTAATCGACGGGGCAAAATAACAAATAAAAAATGATATGAACAAATATTTAATAAAGTTTTTTTGTATATAAATTTTATGAAATCTTAATTTTAGAGATAATAAACTGATTTACAGATATATTTAAATTAAACAGGAAGTATTACATTTTCGTATTATTTCGAAAAAATAACTATAAACAATCTTTTTATTTTCTATTTCATTCAAAAATCTATTATAAAGAATAATTTAAAATATTTTATTTTACAAATCCTACATAGCATAAAAACTACAATAATAAAACTTTTAATTAATAATAGCCTATTAATTTATTTGAAATAGAAAATAAAGCGTATAATAATAAAATAGAAAGGTTTTATTAATATGCATAAAGCAAAGCACATAACTTCGTACTATAATTTATTTCCAAGAATAAATCCATCATTTTCCTATTGCAATAGAGCCTCTCCTTTTTTTTATTACACATTATATATCAATCGCTTACAAACTACTCCCTATATTTCAACATTTATATTACTTCATAAAACCTATTTTCCTTCATTGTTCCATTATCTGCCCGTGCGGCTCGCACCGTCTTTTCTTCGTCTTTACGTCGCTGTAGTTCCCCCTTTGGAGGAAGCCAGCGAAAGCTGGGTATGTGTAAGGGGGAGGTTTTTTTCGTCTTTTCTTTATCTGCCCGTGCGGCTCGCACCGTCTTTTGTTCGTCTTTTGTTCGTCTTTTGTTCGTCTTTTGTTCGTCTTTTGTTCGTCTTTTGTTCGTCTTTTGTTCGTCTTTTGTTCGTCTTTTGTTCGTCTTTTGTTCGTCTTTTGTTCGTCTTTTGTTCGTCTTTTGTTCGTCTTTCCTATAAGCTTCTTCTAAATTAACCATTAACCATTAACCATTAACCATTAACCACTAACCATTAACCACTAACCATTAACCACTAACCATTAACCACTAACCATTAACCACTAACCATTAACCACTAACCATTAACCACTAACCATTAACCATTAACCATTAATTAAAATTTTGCTCATTTGCTAATTATTCTCTACCTTTGCACTCCAAATTAACAAAGACATTATGATTTACGAAATATGTGCCAGCTCATTCGAGTCGGCTAAAAATGCACAAGAAGCAGGTGCTACTCGCATTGAATTATGCAGTGAATTGGGAGTAGGAGGCATCACTCCCAGCTACGGATTGATTAAAAAAGTAATGGACGAGCTGAGCATCGGCAATTGTGTGCTGATACGTCCACGCAGTGGCGATTTCACTTATACCGAAGAAGAATTCGATGTAATGTTGCGCGATATTGTTCTTTGCCGTGAGTTAGGTTGTATGGGCGTAGTAACGGGTGTGTTGCACCGCGATAATACCATCGATGAAGAACGCACCGCACGCCTCATTGAAGCCTCTGGTGATATGGAATTTATCTATCATCGCGCTTTCGACTGTACCCCCGACCCCATTGTAGCTATTCAAACCTTGAAACGTTTGGGAGTGAAACGCATTCTCACCTCAGGAGGTAAGAAATCGGCTATTGAGGGGCTCGCTCTTCTAAAAGAACTCAACCACATTGGCGGAGGACAACCTACTATTATGCCCGGTGGAGGCATCAATGCGCAAAGTATCGTGCAGATAAAGGCTGCCGGTTTTACCGAAGTACATTTCTCAGGTACTGTTTTCGAAGATTTAGGTACTACCTTACCTTTCTCGTTCAAAACAGAAAGTTTTTTAGATGAAACCAAAAGACCTATTTCTAACGTTAAAGTTATTCGTGAGATTATTAGCAAATTAGCAAATTAGCGAATAACCAAATTAATTCTATGGTTTATATTATACTTATCAGTATTTTTACGCTGTATTTCTTATTGAGTTTTTATGCTAGCAGAAGTTTAAAGACTCTTACCGTAGCACGATGGATACATTGGACTTTCTGGGGAATAGCAGTAGCGATTGTTCTCAACCTTCTTTATCATTGGTTCAACAGAGGTAAAACGGTGTGGAGTGCTCCTCAGCAATATGCTGTGGCAGGACTACTTACGTGGCTCATCATCTGCTTATTTGTCAGTTTGCCTTTGCTTATAGAAGATATTACTCGGCTTATACGCGCTCTTTTCAGCAAGAAAAAGCAAAACGCTCCTCGTTTGCCCTCACGACGCAAGTTTATCAGTATGCTGGGTTGGGGCTTGGCAGCAATTCCTTTTGCCTCTATCCTCTATGCTATTTTTAAAGGAAAGTACAATTATAAGGTATGGAAGTATACCCTTTATTTTCCCGACCTTCCTAAGGCGTTCGACGGCTATCGAATTACTCAAATTTCAGATATTCACTGTGGAAGTTTTGACAATTATGAAAAGATACGTTACGGAGTAGAACTTATCAATGCCCAAAAGAGTGATGTTATTCTTTTCACGGGCGATTTGGTAAATAACTTGGCAGAGGAGGTTCACGATTGGAAAAGCTTGTTTGCTACGCTGTACGCTCCTGATGGCGTCTTTTCTATTATGGGTAACCACGATTATGGCGATTACTCTTCTTGGGAAAGCGTTGAAGCTAAACGCAAGAACTTAGAACACTTGTTTGATTTACAAAAGGAAATGGGTTGGGACTTGCTCCTCAATGAGCATCGCTATTTAGAACGCAATGGCGAAAAGATTGCCCTTATAGGCGTTGAAAACTGGGGGCGCGGTAGGTTCTCTAAATACGGCGACCTCAATAAAGCTATGGAGGGGGTAAACGAAGAAGATTTTAAAATACTGATGAGTCACGACCCTACTCATTTTCAAGAAATTGTTTTGCCCGAGAAAAAGAACATAGCGCTCACCCTTAGCGGTCATACACACGGAATGCAATGTGGAATTGAAATACCCCAATGGCGGTGGAGTCCCTCACAATATATTTATAAATATTGGGGAGGTATGTATCAAGAAGGAGCACAATATTTAAACGTAAATCGTGGGTTTGGGTATCACGCCTTTCCTGGAAGATTAGGCGTATGGCCTGAAATTACTGTCATAGAACTCAAACGAGGATAATATAACTTTTGCGAAGATTATTATGGATACATTTTTAAAGGAATTAGAAAGTCTAAATGCTCCTCAACGCGCTGCCGTGCTTCAAAAAGATGGACCTATCATCGTGATAGCAGGAGCAGGCTCTGGTAAAACTCGCGTGCTTACTTATCGCATAGCCAACTTGATGCGAGAAGGAGTAGATGCTTTCAATATCCTTGCTCTTACCTTTACTAATAAGGCTGCCAACGAAATGAAAAAGCGTATTGCTAGTCTTGTAGGCAACAACGAAGCAAAGAACCTATGGATGGGTACATTCCACTCTGTTTTTGCTAAAATCTTGCGCATCGAAGCCGATAAATTGGGATATCCTCAAAATTTCACTATATATGACACTCAAGATTCCCAACGTCTTATTAATGGCATCATTAAAGAGATGGAGTTGGACAAGGATATCTATAAGTATAAACGAATACAATCGCGTATTTCTTCCTTTAAAAACAGTCTTATTACCGTGAGAGCCTATTTTAATAATCCTGAACTAATGGAAGCTGATGCAATGGCAAGGCAACCACGTTTAGGAGAAATTTATCAAGAATATGTAGATAGGTGTTTTAAAGCAGGAGCAATGGATTTTGACGATTTACTGCTGAAAACAAATGAACTCCTTAATCTATATCCTGATGTATTGGCAAAATATCAAAATAGGTTTAGGTATATTCTCGTAGATGAGTATCAAGATACCAATCACTCTCAATATCTTATCGTGAAGGCTTTGGCAGACCGTTTTCACAACATTTGTGTAGTAGGAGATGATGCGCAAAGTATTTATGCTTTTAGGGGAGCAAACATCAATAATATTCTCAATTTCAAAAATGATTATCCAGAAGCAAAAGAATATAAGTTAGAGCAAAATTATCGTTCTACAAAAAATATTGTGGAAGCAGCTAATAGCGTGATAGAACACAATAAAATACGATTGGAAAAGGTAGTTTTCACCGAAAATGAATTAGGAGAACCTATTAAAGTTCATAGAAGTCCTACTGATGCTGATGAAGGTCGTTTTGTGGCGAGCTCTATCTTTGAAAACAAGATGCAATACCAGCTCCCTAATGGTAATTTTGCGGTGCTTTATCGTACTAATTCACAATCGCGTGCTATTGAAGATGCTCTTAGAAAACGTGATATTCCATACCGCATCTATGGCGGATTGTCATTCTACCAACGCAAGGAAATCAAAGATATGCTTGCTTATTTAAGACTTATCATCAATCCAAATGATGAGGAGGCTTTGGTGCGCATTATCAATTTTCCTGCACGAGGCATTGGTGAAACTACAATGGAAAAGCTTACTTTGGCAGCAAATCATTATAAGAAGTCTATCTTCGAGATAATGTATAACATCAATAAACTTCCAGAATTGCACATCAACACTACTACAAAGCAAAAACTTACTGATTTTGTGGTAATGATTCTTAACTTTCAAGCTCTCAATCAAAAAGCAAATGCTTTTGAAGTTGCCGAGCAAGTAGCAAAGAAAACAGGGCTTTTGCAAGAGTTTAAAAAAGATGGTACACCCGAGGGTATAGCCAAAATGGAAAACATCGAAGAGATGCTTAATGGTATGAAAGATTTTGTAGAAGGACAAGAAGATGTAGCAGATAGCAGGGCAAGTCTTTCAGAATATTTAGAAGATGTTGCTTTGGCTACTGATATGGATAAAGAGATAGGCGATGATGACCGTGTAGCTCTGATGACTATTCACTTGGCAAAAGGATTGGAGTTTCCGTATGTATACGTGGTAGGGATGGAAGAAGATTTGTTCCCTTCGGCAATGAGCATACAATCACGTAATGATTTGGAAGAAGAAAGAAGGTTATTTTATGTAGCACTCACCCGTGCTGAGAAACAAGCCTATTTAACTTATGCAGAAAACCGTTATCGTTGGGGAAAACTTTCTGATGCCGAGCCAAGTAGATTTATCGAAGAAATAGATGAACGTTATTTGCAGTATCTTACACCTTCTATTTCTAATCCTAATTATCGATATAAACCACTTATTGATAGGGATATTTTTGGTGAAGTAGATAAAAGTAAACTACGTTTGCAGAAACCTATAAGTGGAATACCTCCTCATAAAAACGCCCCAACAGGAGAAGAACAACAAAAACTCAGGAAGCTAAAACCTGTAAATGCTTTGTATAATTCTAATAGTAATAATAAAAATACTTATAACGGACTGGATATAGGAACAGTAGTTTATCACGAACGTTTCGGTCGTGGTAAAGTAATTTCATTGGAGGGAACAGGAAATGATAAAAAGGCACAAATAAACTTTGAAACAGGAGGTTTAAAAAATATATTATTACGCTTTGCTAAACTAACTATTATTGATAGTTTAAACGAAGATTTATAACCCGCTACCTATCGTCATTTCAAATTAAAGAGCCTTATACCTATTTTAAACTGAGGTACGAATTCTTCACTGAGAGGCTCACCCGATAACAAGAGGTTTTCTATAACTTTATAGAAAACCTCTTTTATTTGTTATAATTCACCCAAATAGCTGTACCTCCTCCTTTGCGGTCGTAAATAGACTTAATACTTCCCCAAGAGAAAATGCGTTCCTTGCCTATATGTGCTGTAAGCCATTGGTCATAGTATTTTTCAGTCTGCAATTCGTATACTTCACTCCAATCGTCCCACGAGGTTTGTTTTTCATTCTTCATTGCAAAACCTAAGAATTTTAGCTGTTCTCCTTCAAAACAAAGCGACACATTAAATAACTTCCCTTCAAAAGAACAATCGCTGAAATACAACCAATAATAGCCTGTCCCTACGTCCCATACTTCGTTATTAGGAAAACGTTCTCTAAGAATTGCAAAAGTAGTATCAGCAGTGATGGTCTCTCCTTTTATAAGGAGAAAATCGCCGTTTTTAATATTTATAAAAGAATCTAAAGTTTTCATATAGAACGCTGTTTACTGAGTACAAAGATATAATTTTTTGTTAATATTTTCAATACCCACAGAAAAATTAGTACCTTTGCCTCTCTAATATATATCAAATATGAATATAGCCATAGTGTGTTACCCTACCTTTGGGGGGAGTGGTGTTGTAGCTACCGAACTCGGGATTGCCTTAGCTCGCAAAGGTCATCAGGTGCACTTTATCACGTATAGTTACCCCGTGCGTTTAGACTTCTTGGAGATGAACATTCACTTTCACGAAGTGCACGTAGAAGAATACCCCTTGTTTCACTACCAGCCTTACGAACTAGCATTGTCTAGCAAAATGGCTTATGTGATAAAAACCTATCACATAGATATTTTGCACGTGCATTATGCCATTCCGCACGCTTATGCAGGTTATATGGCTAAACAAATGCTCAAACGGGAAGGAATAGAAGTGCCTATGGTAACAACCCTTCACGGCACCGACATTACCCTTGTGGGCAACCACCCTACTTACAAAGAGGCAGTCACGTTTAGCATTAACGAATCGGATATTGTAACTTCAGTGTCCGAGAGTTTGAAGCAAGATACTCTAAGGCTTTTCCGTATAGATAAAGATATTAAAGTAATTCCTAACTTCACAAATATTAAAAAATCCAAAGAATCTTCTCCTTGCAAACGCACTGTAATGGCAAAGCCTGAGGAACTTATCGTTACACACATTAGTAATTTTAGGAAGGTAAAACGCATAGACGATGTGGTGAGAATTTTTTATGGCATTCAGCAGAAACTTCCTGCTAAGCTCATAATGGTAGGTGACGGACCTGAGCGCGAGATAGCCGACCAGCTCTGCAAGGATTTAGGCATCAAGAGCAAAGTGCTGTTTTTAGGTAATACTTCTGATATAGACCGCATTTTGTGTTTCACCGATTTATTCTTACTCCCTTCTGCCTCTGAGAGCTTTGGACTTTCGGCATTAGAAGCAATGGCAGCAGGCGTTCCGGTAGTATCGAGCAATACCGGAGGACTTCCAGAAGTGAATGAAGAGGGCGTATCGGGCTATCTGTGCCCCATAGGCGATGTAAAAGCAATGGCTGAGAAGGCTATTTACATACTTGAAGACAAAGCCCGATTGGCACAATTTAAACAGAATGCCCGCAAAGTAGCTGAACGTTTTGACGAGGATAAAATAGTGCCAATGTATGAAGCTCTTTACTATAGTGCTATCGGCAATGAATAGGCAAAGTACTTTTGCGTTTTTTCTGTTAAAGATAGTTAAAACACCAATTTTTCTTCAAAATAAGACAGTAAAATGTTTTTTAGCTCCAAATTTATAAAGTACTGAAAAACAGTACAACTAAACATTATCGTATCTTATAGGTAACTTATAGGAAACTCGAAGCTAAAGCGAAGGAAAGACGAACAAAAGACGAAGGAAAGACGAAGGAATGAGCTTACTATACTGAATATCAGAGGGAGATAAGACGATTTTAAAATATTGAATAAATTAAGGGTAAAACCTTAATTTTAACAGAAAAAATGCAACAGTAGCAATTCAGAGGTTTATGTTATATCATTTCGTTGTAAGGGACGCAAGTATCAAAACCTTTGGAGGCAAAATAAGCGGGGGTATCTTCGGTTTCGGAAATGGCTAATACAAAATCACCACCCCAAGCGCCCAAACTCTTCACTGTGCCGTTGAAATCAGAAAAAAGGCGTTCTTTAACGGTGGGCATATTCAAGTAGTTGCTAATGAGGGTTTCGTGTTCGTTTAATATCTGACAAACATCGGTTATGGTGTGCGCTAAAACAAACTGTTCAGTAAGGTGAGTAATGCTCTCAGCAAGTTTGCGTTTACTTTTAGTTACTGACCGATAACGCGCAATTCCGTCCTTGCTATTTTGTTTCTGATTGAGATAAACGAAGTAGATTTGATGTGTATGAGGAAAAAGAAAGCGCAAAGGGTAACTATGTGGTTTGCCTCCTTCCAACTTATACAACAATGGAGTATTGCTTTTGGCACAAGCGATATCGTAACCACTGCCACCAAAACTCTTAAAAAGCAGTTCGTATGGATTTACGGCTGCCCACTGCGCTATATTGTTGATGAGTGTAGACGAAGTGCCTAAGCCCCACAAACGAGGGAACTCTAAATGAGTTTGCACCTGAGAGTGTAGCCATTTATCTTTGAAATTGGGGTTGAGGTGAGTAGCCGTAGTGAGAATTTTTTGCAATGTTTGTGCTATTTGTTGGTCGGTTTCAGTAGTGAGTGTCGCACTGTCGAACCACAAATCACCGTTGGCATCAAAGGCTTGCCATCGGTTTTCGTTTGCTCCCTCTATTACCTTCAACGTCTGTCCTTTTTGGGTGGGTAAAGCAAAAGCGAGCGCCCCGTCGAGCACTGCATATTCGCCCGTAATGAGCAATTTACCATTACTATGAAAAGAATAAGTTTGTGTTACTCCCATATTTTTTATATCTTTGCACTCTGAAAGGACAAAAGTAATAATTATTTACAGATAAAAAATAGAACAATGAAAAAAATAAAACAACTTTTATGCGTGTTTGCCCTCGCATTTCCGTTTGTTGCAGTGGCACAATCTATGCAAATAAGAATTACCACTACCAGCGGAGATGAAGAAAGTTTCAGGAGCGCTGAGGAGCTTATGAAGACTAACTTTGCTAAGCTAAAAGAAGTTAGAATTTATAGCAATTCAAGTAATGAAGTACAAATAAACGAGTTTTTGTTAAAAAAACTTTTCAGTGAAGCACAGCAATTGGAAGTATTGGAAATAAAGGAAGTGGGGATAGCTTCATTTCCTGAGCTAAGTGTTGAAAATAAAACACTAAAAGTATTGGTGTTACGCCTCAACAACCTAAGCAAATTACCTGAGAACATCGGCAGTCTTTCGGCTTTGCAAACTATAGATATCTATAACCCGATTACCGAAGTGCCTGCCTCACTTATGAACTTAAAACAGTTAGAAAATTTGAAGTTTGAAGGAGCTGAATTTACAGATTTCCCAGAGCAAGTGTTTGCTTTACCTAAGTTGAAATCACTTATCATCAGTCAGTTTGACACGAAGAACAAAATAAAAGTACTTCCTGATAACTTCGACAAGTTGCCATTACTTGAAGAACTATCGTTGCGCAATGCTGCGCTTAGCGAAGTACCTGCCTCAGTAGGACGTTTGCCAAAGTTAGAAAACGTATACTTCAATGCGAACAACCTCACTAAATTACCACAAGCATTGGCTGAAAATCCACGATTAACTTACGTGAATATCAATGACAATCCGCTTGATTTCAAACAATTTATAAAATCGATAGAGAAAATACAGTGGAAGGGTGTTTTGTACATCAACAACCGTAATTTCACTACTCAGCAATACGAAGAAGTAGAAAAACGCTTGCCCAGAATAAGCGTATTCTACACTCAGAGAGAAGAATAAGTACCTTAAAATGTATTTCATTTTATGAAAGAAAAACCCATAAAAGTAGGAATTTCCATTGGTGATATGAACGGTATAGGGCTTGAAATTATCCTAAAAACCTTTGAAGACCACCAAATATTGGAATTGTGTACGCCTATTATTTTTGCTTCGAACAAGTTAGTTTCTTTTCAGAAGAAACATTTCAATACCACTGCCAATTTTCAAGGAATTGAGAGTGTGGAAGCTGCTATTGACGGCAAGCTAAATGTGCTAAACTGCTGGAAAGAAACACCTACGGTTACCTTCGGACAAGAAACCGAAGAAGGTGGCAAATATGCCTTTTTATCATTACAAGCTGCGGTGGAAGCGTTAAAAAACAACAGTATTGATGTGCTGGTAACTGCTCCTATCAATAAAAACAACATACAGTCGGACGCGTTTCACTTTCCCGGTCACACCGATTATTTGGCACAAGAGCTCAACGGTACTAGCCTGATGTTTATGGTGAGCGAAGACCTGAAAGTGGGTTTACTTACTGACCACGTACCTTTGAAAGAGGTTTCTTCTCTTATTACAGAAGCCTTGATTATGGAGAAAGCGCGCTTGATGAACGAATCACTCATTAAGGACTTCCGCTTACAACGCCCTAAAATAGCCGTATTGGGCATTAATCCACATTGCGGAGATAAAGGCGTGATAGGTAGCGAAGATGACGAAGTGTTACGCCCAGCCTTGAAAAAGCTGTATTTCGATGAGAATATATTGGTATTTGGACCTTTTGCTGCCGATAGTTTCTTCGGTTCACAAACCTACCGGAACTACGATGCGGTATTAGCACCTTACCACGACCAAGGGCTTATCGCGTTCAAAACCATTGCCTTTGGTAGTGGTGTGAACTATACAGCAGGACTTAGCAAAGTACGTACTTCGCCCGACCACGGTACGGCTTACGAAATAGCAGGCAAGGGCATTGCCGACCCTGAGTCGTTCCGTCACGCTATTTTCACTGCTTTAGATGTGTTTAGAAACCGTGAGGAATACGCTGAACTGACCAAGAATCCGCTAAAAGTGCGTTCTTTAGAAATGGATAAAGACAAATAATTACGATATGAATATCAAAAAATTAGGAGCGATAGACATAGGATCGAACGGGGTGAGATTGCTCATCTCGAACGTATTGGAAGAGCCTAACGAAGCTCCGAAATTTACCAAAGCCAGCTTGGTGCGCGTGCCTATCCGTTTGGGAGCTGACGTGTTTTTAGACGGACTCATCTCAGAAGAAAACACCGATAGATTGGCAGACACGATGCAAGCGTTCAGTTTGCTGATGAAAGTAAACCAAGTGGAAAAGTATCGTGCTTGTGCGACCTCGGCAATGCGAGAATCTACCAATGGACAACAAGTAGCCGATGAGGTATACAAACGTACAGGAGTGCGCATAGATATTATAGATGGCGCCGAAGAGGCGAGCATTATTGCTTCTACCGATATTTCAAGTTTAATACAAAAAGATAAAGATTACCTATACATAGACGTAGGCGGGGGTAGTACTGAGTTTACGGTCTTCTCCAAGGGGAAGGTAAAAAAGTCGCGTTCGTTCCCCATAGGTACAGTGCGTTTATTAGACAACAAAGTAAGCAATAAAACGTGGGAAGAAGTGGAGCACTGGATAAAAAAGCATACGAAAGACTGTGAGCATATAGAAGCCATTGGTTCAGGAGGAAATATCAACAAGATACACAAGAACTCCAACAGCAGAGAAGGAGAACCACTGAGCTATCAGTACCTCACCGATTACCATAACTATGTATCGGGATTTACTTACGATGAACGCATCAGGCTCTTAGGCTTTAATCCCGACCGCGCCGACGTAATTTTGTATGCACTTACAGTGTTCATCAATGCGATGAAATGGTCAGGAGCAGAAATTGTACACGTACCCCGTATTGGTCTTGCCGACGGGATTGTAAGGAGCATTTATAATGAAGAATAAGTGGTTTAAATTTTAATAGTTTGTAATAAAAAGTGAAAGAGCTTAATACATCATTCGTATTAAGCTCTTTCTTTTTACAATGAAAGTTAAACTAAACTCGGAAATTATTGCTTGGTAGAGGATAAGTACCCTCTACTAAAATACTACTATCTACATCTTGGAGGTTACGATGACCTGAAAAAGCCATAGTAGTATCCATTTCGTCATATAATATTTGCAAAGCACGTGTTACGCCTTCTTCGCCATAAGCACCGAGCCCATATACAGGAGCACGACCAAGCATAATACCTTTGGCTCCTAACGCCCACGCTTTGAGCATATTTTGCCCTGTATAGAAACCAGAGTCTATCCATACTTCGGTTTGGCTACCTACGGCGCTTACAATATCGGGGAGTGCTTTGATAGTGGAAATAGTATCGTCCATTTGGCGACCACCGTGGTTAGACACAATAATCGCATCGGCACCATATTTCACAGCTTCGATAGCATCTTCAGGAGTCATAATACCCTTTAAGATGATAGGTCCCCCCCACAATTCTTTAATTTCGGCGATATCTTTCCAACTAAGACTTGGGTCGAACTGCTCTTTTGTCCAAGAGGAAAGTGAAGAGAGGTCGGATACGCTTTTCGCGTGACCTGCAATATTGCGGAATGTCCAACGGCGATTGCCAAACACATAGCGCAACCCCCAAGGAATTTTAGTAGAGAGGTTAATCATATTAGGGATAGTGAACTTAGGCGGGGTGGAAAGTCCATTCTTGATATCGCGATGACGATTGCCGAGCACCTGCAAATCTACGGTTATCATTAAAGCAGAGCATTTAGCATCTTTAGCGCGACGAATAAGGTCTTTCATAAAATCGCGGTCGCGCATTACATACAACTGAAACCAAAAGGGCTCTACTCCTGCTTCTACCAAATCTTCGATAGAGCAAATAGACATCGTAGAAAGCGTAAAGGGGATTCCAAATTTTTGAGCGGCTTTTGCCATATGGATTTCACCATCAGCCCACATCATTCCCATAAAGCCAACAGGAGCCGTCATAGCGGGAAACTTTACCTTTTGCCCTAAAAGAGTACTTTCGAGGGTACGGTTATCCATATCCACTAATATGCGTTGACGGAATTTAATAGGATTAAAATCGGAAACATTTTCTCTGTAAGTTGATTCAGTCCAAGAGCCGGTGTCTACATACTCATAGAACATCTTAGGGACGTTGCGTTTACACACCACACGCAAGTCCTCAATGTTTGTCATTTTAGTTAAATCTCTCATTTGGATAAGTTTTTTAAATTGATAATCTTAATACTTTTAAAGAAATAGATATTGTTTTCTTTTTCTAATTTGGTCGCAAATATAAACAATAATTTTGATTTAGCAACTTTTTCTTTTGAAAAAGTAAATTTGCAATCAAAAAAATATTGCAAATAATCCGACAGACTACAAATGAGAACCTCTTTGAAGCACGATAGAACTTTCAATTTGTGAATTGACAATTATTTTCTATCTTTGCACCTTTAATTATTAGTTCGTTGTCTCTCGGTACAGACAACTCACAACTCATCACTAAAAACTAAACACTAAGAAACAAATGAAGAACATACGTAATTTCTGCATTATTGCACATATCGACCACGGAAAGAGTACCTTAGCCGACCGTTTGCTCGACTTTACCCAAACCGTAACCGAACGCGAAAAACAAGACCAATTGCTCGACAATATGGACTTGGAGCGCGAGCGCGGTATTACTATCAAGAGCCACGCAATACAAATGGAATATGTGTACAAAGGCGAAACGTATATCCTCAACCTTATCGATACCCCCGGTCACGTGGATTTCTCTTACGAAGTATCGCGTTCCATCGCTGCTTGCGAGGGGGCGCTCCTGATCGTAGATGCTGCGCAAAGCATACAAGCACAGACGATTTCTAACCTCTACTTAGCTCTCGAAAACGACCTTGAAATCATTCCCGTACTCAACAAAATAGACCTACCCAGCGCTAATCCCGAAGAGGTGAAAGACGACATTGTAGACCTATTAGGTTGTTCGCCCGATGAGATTATCCCTGCCAGTGGTAAAACAGGGTTGGGCGTAGAGGCGATTTTGGAGGCTATTATAGAGCGTATTCCTGCCCCTACTGGCGACCCTAAGGCACCACTACAAGCGTTGATATTCGACTCGGTATACAACTCTTTTCGCGGGGTGGAGACTTACTTCCGGGTGATGAACGGTGAGATACGCAAAGGACAGAAAATCAAATTTATGTCCAACGGCAAAATCTATGATGCGGACGAGGTGGGTACGCTCAAACTCAACCAAGTGCCCAAGCAGGTAATTAGTACTGGCGATGTGGGGTACCTTATCACTGGTATTAAGGACGCGCGTGAGGTGAAGGTAGGTGATACCATTACCTCAGCAGTAGACGGTTGTACAGAAGCTATTGACGGCTTCGAGAACGTGAAACCAATGGTATTTGCAGGAATTTATCCGGTAGACACCGAAGATTACGAAGAGCTACGCGCCTCAATGGAAAAACTCCAACTGAACGATGCCTCGCTGGTATTTACCCCCGAAAGTTCTGCCGCTTTGGGCTTTGGCTTCCGCTGTGGATTCTTAGGGATGTTGCACTTAGAAATCGTGCAAGAGCGTTTGGAACGCGAGTTTGGTATGACCGTGATTACCACCGTGCCCAACGTAAGTTACCACGCCTTTACCAAGAAAGAACCTGAAAAAGCGATTATCGTAAATAACCCTTCTGACCTTCCTGACCCGTCGAAATTAGACCGTGTGGAAGAGCCGTATATCAAGGCGAGCATCATCACCAAATCGGATTTTATTGGTCAGGTGATGTCGCTATGTATTGAAAAACGCGGACAGATAACCAACCAGCACTACCTCACCCCTGAGCGTGTAGAGCTGAACTTTGATATGCCTCTTGCCGAAATTGTATTCGACTTCTACGACCGACTTAAAACAGTGAGCAAGGGGTATGCCTCATTCGACTATTCGCCTATTGGGATGCGCGCTTCTAACCTTGTGAAGGTGGATATCCTTATCAACTCACAATCGGTAGACGCCCTCTCTGCCCTTATCCACGCCGATAATGCTTACAACATAGGCAAGAAGATGTGTGAGAAACTGCGCGAACTCATACCGCGCCAGCAGTTTGACATTCCTATTCAGGCAGCTATTGGGGCTAAAATCATCTCGCGCGAGACCATTAAAGCCCTCCGCAAAGACGTTACCGCCAAGTGTTACGGAGGTGATATCTCACGTAAACGTAAACTCTTAGAAAAACAGAAAGCCGGTAAAAAACGTATGCGCCAAGTGGGGAATGTAGAGATACCACAGAGTGCGTTTATGGCGGTGTTGAAGCTGAATGATTGACCGTAGCACGGTCAGGCGGTTACTTTGATAAAGAGTTAAGAATAAAATCTAACAAATGAAAGTATGAACACAGACAAACCAAAGAATACAAAGAGTATTGAAAACATAACATATATAGAAAATGTAAGTCAGTTTTTAGAACTGATAAGGAATATAGGGAATACAGAAGATGAAAAAACTTTATTCTATAGAGGACACTCTGATATAATTTATGAATTAAAACCTTATGTTTATCGAGAAGAAAAGTTTATTATAAATGAGCATAACATTTATAGAGATGTGATTTCTAAAGTACCTTATGATTTTAGTGGCAAGAGTGCTATAGAGTCATTAGCATTAATGCAACATTATGGTGCCCCTACACGATTATTAGACTTAACGACCAATGCTTTAGTAGCTTTGTATTTTGCTTGTGAAAAATCTAAAAAATTTAAAAGAGAAATAGATAAGAAAGGGAACCCTAAATTCAATAAGGAAAGAAAGCCTCTTTATAAAGAAGATAATATAGATGGAGAGGTTATAATCCTTAATATTCCTAACGAAAATATTCGCTACTTTGATAGTGATAGAATTGCTGTTTTAGCTAATCTTGCTAAATGCAAAGAAGATTTTTTCTACAGAAATGACGATTACTCTCATCTCAAAAACTATAGAGATGAAGTTAAAAAAATAAAAGAAAAAGAATATATAGAATCTTGTGATAGTAAATTAGAAGAGTCATTAGATTCGATAGACAATTACATAACAGATAAAAATTTCTATCTATATCCAAATGAAATAAAAGAATGTATCAATAATATAATAAGAGATAAATTCCAGTCCTCTTGTGATGAAGAAAAAAAACAATTAATATACATTTTACTTAAAAAACTTGAGAAGAAAACAGAAGATTTCTTATGGGAAGAAAGAGAGCATATTAATGAAAAATTTTTTGGGGAACTATTGCACTTCATAAAAGAAGATAAATCTTATTTTCAGAACATAATTAATCCTGATGATGTAGGAAGTGTTTTCGCAATTAAGCCTAAGTTAGACAACCCACGTATAATAAGACAACAAGGAACATTTTTAATCTTTGGAATTGAAAAAACTCATTTAACAATAGACCCTAAAGAAAAGCCTTTAAAGAAAATGGCAAAAGTTCCTTCTGAATGGGTAATAAGAGGAAAAGTAGAAATTGAAGAAAACGAATTTGATAACTTAGGAACAGATACTTCTTCTAAGTCTGATAAGCAGGTAGAGGTCAAAGAGAGATTAATAATTAAAAGTTTAGATAAGGAACAGATTATAAAAGAATTAGATAAATTAGGAATAAATGAAAGCTCTTTATTCCCTGAAATAGATAAAGTAGCTGATTATATTAAAGAAAAGTATACTCAAAAGTAATCTTTCTTGTAAAATAATGAATATGAAAAACTACATTATAGAATTTGAGAATTACGAAGATTTCACACTTGGTGACTTTATTGAAGTAATCAAAAAAATAGAAGGAATTTCTTTAAATGAATTGAAGGTTAAAGACTTAACTTATTGTAATGACGAGTTTATTGAAGGAGGATGTGGAGTATATATTTTTAAAGAAAAAGAGGATATTATTTTGGTAGGAAAAGCTGAAACAGTTTCTTTTACTGAAAGGATAGCTAAGCATTTTGATTTGAGAACAAATGCATGGTTTAATAGATTGCTATATGTCATTTCTATGAAGAAATTAGGTTTTGGAGCAAAAGATGAAAAAGGTTATAGAGAGGCTTCAAAATATGTCTTTAATAATTGTTCTCTTGTATTAATTAATATAAAAAATAATCCTAATGCTCAAAAGCCTTCTAAAATTAGTATATTAGAAAACGTGCTGAGAGGTTCTGCAAACCCACTTAATAAGTTCAAAAATAAAACTTTTGATACTAATAAGAAGTTGAAAGATATATTAGGATGTTAATTGATTTTTCAGAGTTAAATAGCAAAGTTAAAGATTAATTCATAAGATTAAAAAAATTACATAAATATTTTTAGAAATGAGAATTATTAAAAGAAATAAGCATTATACTTCTATTGGTAGCTCTCTATTAGAGAAAAATAAAAATAAAAAAAATATCAATCAACAAAAAAATGATTGGGCTCTAATAAGTCTTATCTCTGTACCTATTTTTATATTTATAGGTTTTATATATTTAACTTCTTTTTTAGGTGAGTTTGGTATTTCTTATGAAATGTATTTTAAGATCAGTGATTGCATAAATTTCTTTTATATAAAATCACTATTATATTATTTTCTAATATCATTTGTAATACTTTTTTGCACTCCATTTTTAGCTTTTCTTATTCAGATGGGCAAGAATAATGTAAGGAATAAAATAAATATTATAAGGGCAGTCTTATTAATACTTATTCTTTTATTTAGCTTGTTTATTTTATACAAGTCTAATTTTCTATCATTGCAAAGTACAGGAATAATAGCCCTAGTTATTGTATTTATTGTTATAATATGGTTCTTTTTAGATAGTACTTTTGCTATTATAATAGGAATAGCTATTTTTTCTGTCTCTTCATATATGATAGGAATAGAAGAGGCAAAAGAGGTTAAAAAAAGACGAAAAACATTTAATATAGTATTAAAAAATAATGATACTATTTTAAGAGATAATGACCCTAATAGATATTTCATCTATAAAACAACAGATTTTATATTTCTCATACAGGAAGATACTATAAAACAAGAAAAGAATGGCGTTGAGAAATATTATTTTAGAAGAAAATATATAACTAAACCAGTTTCTGAAATACAAGAAATATCTTCTGTTACTGATACCACACTATTATTATAATCACTTTTAATAAACATACACTTAACAAAATCATACACTATGGACTTTTTAATAGGAAAACCACTATCGGATACTATCTATGATACCCTTTTTAAGGCAGAAAAGGAGCTTATCATCATTTCGCCTTATATTCAGCTAGGGGATTACCTCAAAGACAATGTTTTTAAACAGCTTTTAAACAACACCAAACTGCATATACTCATTGGGTTTGGCAAAAGTACTTCTAATGGAGAAGAAAATTGTAAGCGTGAAGATATTGAGTACTTCTTGGGCTTCCCGAATATCACAATGGTGTATATTCCACAGTTACACGGACAATATTATGCCAACGAAAAGCAATCGGTGATTACCTCTATGAACCTTTTGGATTACTCGTTGGAAAATAAGGTAGAGTTTGGTGTACTCTCCGAAAAAGCCCTCACCGACCTTGTAAACAAAAACAATTTCTTCGAGACTTCCAAAAACACCATTATGAGTGTACTCGACAGCGGTTACACTATCTTTGCCAAACGCCCTAACTACAACAAGAAGTTTTTAGGTCTGGCGAAAGACTATGCAGGCTCTACCGTGCATTTGGATTTGGTAGACGATGTATTGTCTAACAGAGAGGTGAAGCCTATTCGCTACTCCTCTTTTGTACCCGAAAACTACGTAAATGCCGAGAACAGACCACTCGTAGAGCGCGAGCCTACCCCTGAAAGAGCTGTGGAAACCGAAACACCTCAGGAAAATGCGGTACAAGAAGAGAAAAAAGGGCACTGTATCCGTTGTAATACTGCTATTCCTTTTGACCCTTCGAAGCCTTTATGCGACAGCTGTTATGAAGGGTGGGTGAAGTTCGGCAACCGTTTCTACGAAGAGAAGTACTGCCATTGCTGTGGTGAGGAGAAGAAAGTAACAGTAGCGACACCTTTGTGTTATAATTGTTTTTCAAAACAATTGTAAGCAAGGGAGACAGATATTTATTTTTTGGATATGAATAATTTTTAATACTTTTGCACATCTAAAAACGAAAGTAAACTTTATGGAAGAAATTAGATATGACGAGGATAGTATCCGCTCTTTGGACTGGCAAGAACACATTCGCACACGCCCTGGTATGTATATCGGGAAGCTGGGCGATGGCTCTTCAGCCGACGACGGTATTTATATCCTTCTCAAAGAGGTCATCGATAACTGTATAGATGAGTTCGTAATGGGAGCTGGTAAGACCATCGACGTAAAAATCACCGATAATCAAGTAGAAGTACGCGACTATGGGCGCGGTATCCCCTTAGGAAAGGTAGTAGATGTAGTATCGAAAATGAATACGGGGGGTAAGTACGACTCCCGAGCTTTTAAGAAATCTATCGGACTCAATGGGGTGGGTACAAAAGCTGTGAATGCCCTTTCTACCTACTTCAAAGTGGAATCGGTGCGCGATGGTCAGTCTAAATCGGCTATTTTTGAGAGAGGTCTGCTAAAAGAAGAAGGCGCTATCGAGGAAAGCCAGAAAAGGCGCGGTACCAGCGTAGCTTTTATTCCAGACGATACTATCTTTAAGAACTTCAAGTTCCGCAATGAGTATGTGGTGCGTATGCTCAAAAACTACGTATACCTCAACCCAGGGCTTACTATCAACTACAATGGTGAAAAGTACTATTCTGAAAACGGACTCAAAGACCTCCTCACCGAAAACAACAATGAAGAGGATTTTCTTTACCCTATCATTCACCTTAGAGGTGAAGATATTGAGATTGCTATATCTCACAGCAAAACTCAGTACAGCGAGGAGTATTACTCTTTTGTAAACGGTCAGAACACTACACAAGGGGGTACACACCTCAACGCTTTCAAAGAGGCTTATGTAAAGACCATTCGCGACTTCTACAAAAAAAACTATGATGCCTCCGATGTGCGTAAGTCTATCATCGCGGGTCTCTCAATCAAAGTGATGGAACCTGTGTTTGAGAGTCAGACGAAAACCAAGCTCGGTTCTACCGAAATGGGAGAAGGAATGCCTTCTGTACGCACCTATATCAATGATTTCATCAGTCGCCACTTAGATGATTTCCTACATAAAAACCCTGAGATATCCGATGCGCTACAACGGAAGATTATGCAGGCACAACGCGAACGTGAAGACTTGGCAGGTATTCGCAAATTAGCTAAAGAAAGAGCTAAAAAAGCAAGCTTACACAATCGTAAACTACGCGACTGTCGCGTGCACCTCACCGATACCAAAGACGAGCGTGCCCTACAAAGTACCTTGTTCATTACTGAGGGAGATTCAGCTTCGGGCTCTATTACCAAATCGCGTGATGTAACCACACAAGCCGTTTTCTCACTACGTGGTAAACCTTTGAATACCTACGGAATGAGTAAAAAAATAGTGTATGAAAATGAAGAGTTCAACCTATTACAAGCCGCCCTAAATATTGAAGACTCTATGGACGACCTTCGCTACAATAACATCGTGGTAGCCACTGATGCCGATGTAGACGGTATGCACATTCGTCTTTTGCTTATCACTTTCTTTTTGCAGTTCTTCCCCGAAATCATCAAAGAAGGGCATTTATATATCCTGCAAACACCTCTGTTCCGTGTACGCAACAAAACACAAAAAATATATTGTTACAGCGAAGAAGAAAAGGAAGCAGCCATAGACAAGTTAAAGGGCAAGCCTGAAATTACTCGTTTTAAAGGATTGGGAGAAATCTCCCCCGATGAGTTTAAAGATTTTATAGGAGAAGATATACGCTTAGACCCTGTAATGATGGACAAAACTATCCATACCGAACAGCTCTTGGAGTTCTATATGGGCAAAAATACTCCTGACCGTCAAGAGTTTATCATCAATAATCTAAAAGTAGAAATTGATAACTTCGAGCAATGAAGATAACAGCTCAAATAAAAGAACCTATCCGTGAAGAAATGGAACTTTTTGAACAGAAGTTCCGTAGCTCGATGTCGTCTAAGGTTGCCTTACTGAATCGTATTACCTACTATATTGTAAATCGCAAAGGCAAGCAAATGCGACCAATGTTTGTGTTCTTGGTAGCCAAGATGGTATCGGGAGGTAAGGTGAGCGAACGCACCTATCGGGGAGCATCGGTAATAGAGCTCATACACACTGCTACCCTTGTACACGATGATGTAGTGGACGACAGCAACAAACGCCGAGGGTTCTTCTCAATCAATGCCTTATGGAAAAACAAAATAGCTGTATTGGTAGGTGATTACCTACTTTCTAAAGGCTTACTACTCTCTATAGACAATGGTGATTTCGACTTATTGCGCATTATCTCGGTAGCCGTACGTGAAATGAGTGAAGGCGAACTTTTGCAGATAGAAAAAGCTCGTCGGTTAGACATTGTAGAAGAGGTGTACTACGAGATTATCCGTCAGAAAACCGCGACGCTTATAGCCGCTTGTTGTGCGATGGGAGCTTGTTCGGTACAGCCAGAACAGACCGAACTGATAGAGAAAATGCGACTCTTTGGCGAATACATAGGAATGGCTTTCCAAATAAAAGACGACCTCTTTGATTATACCGAAGACGCAATTGGCAAACCTACGGGTATAGATATTAAAGAACAAAAAATGACCCTACCACTTATTTATGTACTCAATACTTGTTCCGAAGAAGAAAAACAATGGCTTATCAATTCGGTAAAAAAATACAACAAAGACAAAAAACGCGTAAAGGAAGTAATTGAATTTGTAAAGAATCATAAAGGGCTAGAATACGCTACGACTAAAATGAAAGAGTTCCAACAAAAAGCCCTAAATATATTGGATGAATTCCCAACCTCACCTTATAAAGAATCCTTAACCCTAATGGTAAATTACGTGATTGATAGGAAAATTTAATTTAGGTAAGAGGTAACATTCAGTATATAGATAATATGTATAGTTTATCTATTAAAAAAGCGTTTTCTTATGACAACTTTTGCTCTTGTGGGGCGCAACATTGGCTATTCTTTTTCTCGAAAATATTTCACTGAGAAATTTAAACGAGAAGGTATTAATGATTGTGAATATATCAATTTTGATATACAAAATCTCAATGAATTACCCGCTCTCTTAAAAAGCACTCCCAATTTACGAGGAATGAATGTTACCATTCCGTATAAGCGAGAAGTAATAAAGCTACTTACTGCCATTGATACTACTGCACAAGCCATTGGAGCTGTAAATACTATAAAAGTCACCCCTGATGGACTCGTCGGTTATAATACCGACTACTATGGCTTTAGCAAATCATTATCTCCCTTATTGCGACCACAACATACTCACGCTCTTATCTTAGGCACGGGAGGTGCATCGAGTGCTGTTGCTTATGCACTCAAGCAACTAAATATTGATTATCATTTTGTATCCCGCACACCACAGATAAATCAGTTTACTTACGGAGAACTTACCAAAGAGATTATAGAAAATTATCATCTTATTATTAACTGTACTCCTTTAGGTACATTTCCTAATATTAACGACTGTCCTCCTATTCCTTATGAATATCTCACTCCTGAGCACTTGCTTTATGACCTTATTTATAATCCTTCACAAACTATATTTCTACACAGAGGAGAAAAGCAAGGAGCTACCATTTGTAATGGGCAACTAATGTTAGAACTTCAAGCTGAAAAAGCGTGGGAAATATGGAATAAAGAATAAAAAGCAGAGAGTTTTTTATTTTTCTCCTATCATTATGCAATAAGGACGACGTATTTTCTTGCCACTCTTAGAAACAAGTGTTTCTTCAAAAGTGTACTCTTTGATATTCTTAAACCCTATGTGTGAGAGTATCTTTCGCACTTCGGAAACGGTATAAAACTTAAATCCCACTTGTGCAAAAGGAGCTTTCTCACCTACTGACTTGTCAATAAAAGTAATCACTACCTTTCCCATAGGCTTGAGCAACTGATAAATATTGCGATAATAGCGAGTAGGGCTTTTGAGAAAGTAAAGTGTATTGACTGAAAAGCAAACATCGAAAAGTATATTAAACTCAAGTCTCTCATCCGGTTGTACTTGCAGAAAAGAAACAAATTGTTGCGCTACCAATTCGGGATTGCTTAAAGCAGCTTCAGTTATCATTTCCACAGAAGTTTCTACTCCTGTATAGTGAATGGTTGGCTCTTTTTCAAATAAATAAGGTAAATGGCTGGCATTGCCGAAGCCAATTTCTAAAACATTGCTATTGGGCAAAAGTGATAAACAATCAATAGTATTGAAAATCATAGTGCGATTGGAAAAGAAAGTATATTCACCTACTTCTTTTGCATATATTCCGCTGGGGCAACGCAATAACTGCCCTAAAAGTTGCATATCGGTTACTGGAGGATTCATTATTTCTATTTAGTATTTCAAATAGTTAGACGGCAAAGGTACATTTTTTTCGCATAATAGTTTGCACAGTTATACAAAAGGAAGTACTTTTACCGCTTCAAAAATAACCACCTTTTGGTTATTAATATATCATTTTAATTATATTATCTATAAGATTATGAAGATATTAGTATGTATCAGTAGCGTCCCCGACACTACTTCGAAAATAAAATTTACTGATGAAAATAAGAAGTTTGACCCTACAGGAGTGCAGTTTATCATCAATCCTAACGATGAATTCTGCCTCACTAAGGCAATCTTACTTAAAGAAAAGTTAGGCGCTACTATCACCCTTGTGAATGTAGGCACCCAAGAAACAGAACCCGTATTGCGCAAGGCTTCCGCCATTGGTGCTGACGATATTATCCGTATTGATGCCACTCCTACTGATGCTTTTTTTGTAGCTACTCAGTTGGCTAAGGTAGCTAAAGAGGGAAATTACGACCTTATCATTACAGGAAAGGAATCTATTGATTATAACGGCGGAATGGTGGGAGGATTTTTGGCAGGATTACTAAATCTACCCTTTATCAACAAATGCATAGGTTTAGATATCAATGGGACAGAGGTAACAGCCGAACGAGAAATAGATGGCGGTAAGGAAAAACTCTCCGCAACTCTTCCGTTAGTAATTGCCGGACAAAAAGGACTTACACAAGAGAAAGACCTTCGTATACCAAATATGCGCAACCTAATGGCAGCTCGCGCTAAAGTAATTACTGTGTTGCCTGCTGAAAATACAGATACGAGAGTAACAACCATAGGTTTTGAAAAACTTCCTACCAAAAAACCTGTAAAAATGGTATCGGCTGATGATTTAGATACTCTTATTGATTTATTACACAACGAAGCAAAAGTAATTTAATAAAAAATGTCCATACTCATATATATAGATTCCGAAAACGGAAAAGTAAAGAAAAGTAGTTATGAAGTGGCTACTTATGCCAAAACTCTTGCTCAGAAACAAAATACCAAAATAGTAGCAATAGCTATCAACATTGATAATCCTGAAATGTTAGGCACTTATGGTATTGATAAAGTATTGAACGTAGCCGATGAAAAGCTACAACACTTTTCGGCGAAGGCTGTAGCACAAATATTAGAACAGGCAGTGAAGAAAGAAGGGAGTACAACGGTGCTTTTCAGCGCCTCGTCGCAAGCCAAGAATATTGCCCCTTTATTAGCCATTTCTCTACAAGCAGGTTATGTACCTAACGCCATTTCACTCCCTGAAAACGATTTTACTATTAAGAGTAATGCCTTTTCTAACAAAGCCGTAAGTTTAAACAAAATCACAACACCTATAAAAATAGTAGGATTAGCTCCTAATGCCTTCGGAGTAAAAGAAAATCCTACTCCGGCAATTGTAGAACCCTTCTCCCTTACCCTTTCAGATAGTGATTTCGATATAAAGACAATCGCTACCGAGAAGGCTACAGGAAAAGTACCGTTAGACGATGCCTCTATTGTGGTATCAGGAGGACGCGGATTAAGAGCCGCCGAGAATTGGCACATAATCGAAGATCTTGCCGAAGTACTCGGCGCTGCCACCGCTTGTTCTAAGCCTGTGGCCGATATGGGTTGGCGTCCACACGCTGAACACGTAGGACAAACAGGGAAACCCGTTGCGCCTAACTTGTATATTGCCATTGGCATTTCAGGGGCTATACAACACTTGGCGGGGGTTAATGCCTCAAAAGTAAAGCTGGTTATTAACACCGATGCCGAGGCTCCTTTCTTTAAAGCTGCCGATTACGGCGTGGTAGGCGATGCTTTTGAAGTTGTTCCTAAGCTTATAGAAAAACTAAAAGCTAAACTTTAATATTTGTAATAACTTTTCACGGCTGGGAAATGCCCAAGAAACTGTGAAGATTTACAACAAATACAAAGAATGCTATACAGATAGCAAGAGAGACTTTTCAATAAACTAAACTGATGAGTTAATGAGTTAATTTGTTACTATAGTAATTGACTTTTTAGCTCATCACCTAATCAAAAAATTGAACAATGCCTTTATTCAAAAAAGACCCTTTCGGACATACACTTTTCGTAAAACGATGGCTCATCCGCGTTTTTGGTATCCTTACTCACAGCAGGTATGATGGTTTTAACCAACTGAAGATTGAGGGTTCGGACGTTATTCGCGAGTTGCCACCACAGAATGTACTGTTCATTTCAAATCACCAGACTTATTTCGCCGACGTAACGGCTATGTTTCACGTGTTCAACGCAAGTCTTAAAGGTCGTAAAGATACCTTGGATAATATGGGCTATCTGTGGAACCCAAAACTCAACATTTATTACGTGGCGGCTTCCGAGACTATGAAATCAGGGATTCTGCCCAAAATATTAGGTTACGCAGGAGCTATACCGGTGAACAGAACTTGGCGCGAAAAAGGGAAAGAAATACACCGCGAAGTCCGCCGAGTTGATGTAGAAAACATAGGTATCGCCCTTGCCGATGGTTGGGTGATTACTTTCCCGCAGGGCACTACCTCGCCGTGGAAACCTATCCGCAAGGGTACTGCACACCTCATCAAGCAATACAAACCTGTGGTGGTGCCCATCGTAATCGATGGATTCCGTCGCTCGTTTGATAAAAAGGGAATAAATATCAAAAAGAAAGGAGTGCAACAATCGATGATTATCAAATCGCCTTTGCAAATAGATTATGAAAATGATACGGTTGAAGAAATTGTAGCTAAAATAGAAATGGCTATCGAACAACATGAATCATTCCTTAAAGTTAAGAAATTAGACGGTGAAGATGCTCCTAAAACAGTAACAACACCACAACCCTAATTACTGATGATGATAGGGCTCATTACGGAGAATCGTAAAAGCACGGTAGAGTTGTTCTACAAAAAATAGGCGTATCATTTGGTGTGAAAAGGTGAGTTTGGAAAGTGACAACTTGCCATTAGCACGGTCGTATACTTCTTTTGAAAAACCATAAGGTCCCCCAATCACAAAGGTGAGCTGCTTGATGCCGGCATTCATTTTCTTTTGCAATTCATCGGCAAAAGCTACTGAGGTAAACTCTTTGCCACGTTCGTCTAAGAGTATCAGATGATGAGACGAGGCTACATTGCCGAGGATAAGCTCCCCTTCTTTTGCTTTTTGTTGTTCTTCCGATAGTGATTTGCTATTCTTAATATCGGGCAAGAGTTGCAATTCAAAATTGATGTAATACGAAAGTCGTTTTTCATACATATCAATGAGCTGTTGCAAAGCAGGATTATCGGTCTTGCCCACCGCGAGAAGTTTGATGTTCATTATTTTTCAGAATAAAAGCTAAAAGGTAAAAAATAAAAATAAGGTTATAAATCACAAACAAATACTTCAATGTTTTTCCTTAAAAGTGTTTGCCTTATAAGTTTCTCAATTCTGTCCCAAGAGCCTCCTGCCAATCCGCAACCTATGCGAGGCATTTGCACTTTGGCATTTATTTCATAAGCAAAATCAGTTATTATTTGCAATCCTCTTTTCACAGCCTCGTAACGAATAGGCGGGTTGCCGTTTTCATCATTGTATATATTGTGTTGCCCAATGAGATTGGCAACCCATATCCTCTCTTCTACCGACACAAATTGTACCTCTCCCAAGGCAAAATCTTCACCTTCTTTATACCATTGTTTGTATTGTTTTTCGGGGTATTTCCAGCGTTTAGAAAGTGCTAACACAAATCCCTTTCCCCAAGCGCCTATATCATTACAAATATGGACAATAACAATGTTCCCTTCGACTTGTGGCACCGTAGCATCTGCTTTTAAATAGTGTATCATCGCTTAAATCTTTTGTTATTTTGGCAAAGATAACTAATTTTTATTAACACTACAAAAACAATTTTTTATTACCTTCATCACAATAAACAACTCTTTTTTTACTATTTAAGGCAAATTCTATATTAAAAACTTTTATAAGGGAACAGAATACTTATAATAAATTATACAAGTACACTATTTAGATTCATAAAAAAACTTTGTCAAAGTACTTAAACTTTGACAAAGTTTGTGATGTGAAGGAGATTGGAGACTTTTCTCATCTCTTTTTTATAATGCAAGAGTGATTATCATTATTGTTTTATCATTAGAAAAAGAACCTTTCTTTTTCTCCTTTTTCGTTCAAGATTTCTAACGAGTTACGATTGCGTGAAGAAAGGGTAGACATTATATTTTTCAATTCATCTACATCTTTAATGGTTTTTCCATTCACTGAAAGCAACACTTTTCCTACTATATTGATATTATTGTACTCATAAAACTGACCCGCAGCAGTAACCTTCACTCCGTTTTTAGTTTTAAATCGCTTGTGGTCGGTATCTGAAAGGTTTTTCACTTCTAAACCTAAGGATTGTATTACATAAGTAGTATTTTTCTTAAGTGTAATATTGGCAGTGCGTTCTTTACCTTCGCGTACATAAGTTACTTTTAGCATATCACCAGGACGTTTAGAAGCGATGTGACCACTAAGGTCAGAGTATTTATGTATCTTCACATTGTCAATTTGCTTGATGATGTCACCTTTTTTAAGTCCGGCAGCTCCTGCTCCTGACTCATCATCTACTGAATCTATATAGAACCCTTCTGTTTCTTTTACGTTAAGTTTTTTGGCTACTTCGGAGTCTAATCCTTGTCCGCGTACGCCCATCACCCCGCGTTGTACATTTCCGTATTCTATCAAATCTTCTACCACTTTCTTAGCAATATTACTAGGCACGGCAAACGAGTAGCCCATATACACACCCGTAGTAGATGAGATAGCTGTATTGATACCAATGAGGTCACCGTTGAGGTTTACCAAAGCTCCCCCACTGTTCCCCATATTCACCACGGCATCGGTTTGTATGAATGATTCTATTTTATCGCTACCGCGCTCGCTGATGTTACGCGCTTTCGCACTGATGATTCCCGCAGTTACGGTAGAATTTAAGTTGAAAGGATTCCCTACTGCGAGTACCCATTCGCCTACTTGCGTATTATCGGAGTCTGCAAAGGTGAGGAAAGGTAGTTTTTCGTCGGCTTCTATTTTCAGTAAGGCAATATCCGAAGAAGCATCTGTGCCTATAAGTTTAGCAGTATAAGTTTTATTGTTGTTGAGAGTAACCTCCAAAGTAGTAGCATTGGCAATCACGTGGTTATTGGTAACTATATAACCATCGGGGGTAATGATAACGCCAGAGCCTGTACCTACTTGGGTTTGTTCGCCTCCACCATTACCGTAAAAAAGGTCGAAGATAGAGGTAACGCCTCCTTGTGATTTTACAGTGTTCTTCACGTGCACGACGCTATTCACCGTTTTGTTAGCCGCTTCTACAAAGTTAGTTTCACCTGCTACCGTCCTTTCAGGAGTAGTGTGATTAGTTTGTACCAAAGCAGGACGTGAGAGCAAATCAAGCGCCTCTTGTTTGGCGTCGTGTTTATCTATAAAGAGTTTATACCCTCCTAAGGTCATAGCTCCGCCGAGAAAGGCAGTAGCTATCATTGTTGCATAATTTTTCATCATATTCTTTGTTTTACTAATTTGTTTTATATCGTAAAACGATTAGGCAACAACTGTGCCATTTTAATGACCAACGGTAAAAGCTTCTTTAATTTTCTCTACTTCAGCTCCTATATCGCCTGCTCCTACGGCAAGTAATAATTTTGGTTGTTTTTTAAGCAATAAAGGTATCAATTCTGCTTTGCTCACCAATATTTTCTGTTTAGCCGTTACTTTGTCTAACAATACTTGTGAGGTAATACCTTCAATAGGCAGCTCTCGAGCTGGGTAAATATCCAATAGAACTACATCGTCAAACTGTGATAGGCTTTTTGCAAAATCGTCTAAAAAGTCACGTGTACGAGTGAACAAATGGGGTTGGAAGACAATAGTTTTAGGAGTGTGTGGGTACATCTCCTCTACTGCTTGGAACAACGCATTGATTTCCGAAGGGTGATGTGCATAATCGTCTATAAAAGCAAAGTTGTCTTCCTTGATAATATATGAGAAACGCCTTTTCACACCTTTGAATGTAGCCAAATGAGGGAGCAACTTTTCAGGGGCAAATCCTGCTTTTACCGCCATCGATACGGCTGCTAAGGCATTGAGTAGATTATGTCTTCCTGGCTTCAATAAAGTATAGTCTTTATAGACGCCTCCTTTATAATGAAAATCAAAATGGTAAATACCGTTCTTTACGGTTATATTTTGGAAAGTATAATCGGCATTATCTTCTAATCCGTAGGTCTCACCTTCTATATCTAAACCATTGCGTACTATAAGACTTCCCCCTGGTTTTATCTTACCTGCAAACTCTCTAAAACCTTCTATCAAGTGTTGTTTATCGCCATAAATGTCGAGATGGTCGGCATCCATAGAGGTGATACAAGCTATATTGGGCGAGAGTCGCAAGAAGGAACGGTCGAACTCATCGGCTTCTGCCACAGTGTACTCACTGCCTTTCAGTACTAAGTTGCTGTTGAAGTTTTCAGCAATCCCTCCTAAAAACGCACTTACTGAGACTCCTGCTTCCACTAATAAATGGGCGAGAATACTTGAAGTAGTGGTCTTACCGTGCGTACCTGCCACTGCAAGACAGAATGTATTTTTGGTGATAAACCCTAATACTTCCGAGCGTTTTACTACTTCGTAGCCATTTTGCTGAAAATAGTTTAATTCCTTATGGTCTTTGGGTACGGCAGGTGTATATACTACCAACGTAGTGTGCTTGTCTTTAAAAGAGGCGGGAATAGCATTTACATCATCGGTAAAATGTACTTTTATACCTTCTTTTTCGAGCATTTCAGTAATTTCAGTGGGGGTACGGTCATAACCACACACCTTTTTGCCATTGGCATTAAAATAACGAGCAAGGGCGGACATTCCTATGCCCCCTATGCCTATAAAATAAACGTTCTGTATAGGTTGTAAATCCATTTGTATAAAATGCGAAGTAAGAGGTAAGAGTTTTTAATTCTTCACTCAATTACCTCATAATTTTTTAGTTTCTATTAGCTTTTTTGAAGCATCGTATTTGCGAACTTCCTTTTTCTTAGTATCAGTTACAGTGTAATTGTCTAATTTTCCATTCTTGTAGATGGAAACAGTAGTCTCTTTTGTACTGCGGTCTTCACAAGTTTTTTGGCTAATTACTCCTTTGTCATAAGTTTCACGACAATTGCCGTTTTCAGTAACATACCATTTTTCTGTAATTTTCCCAGTTGGGTCATATTTAGTAGTGATTTTGCTATCCACTTGGTCTAATTTCAGCTTCCCGTTTTGGTAAAATTCCTTTGTAGTACTCTTGATTGTATTCACTTCTTTGCTGGGGTTACCATTCTTGTGGTAAGTAGTAACTACCTGGTCGGCTCCTTCCTTCAAGTTGGTGTGTATTTCTATCTTTTGGGCGAGCTTACCAGCGTGGTCAAACACGTGTCCTTCAATAATGTTCCCTTTGAAGATGTTTTTCTTGCGCAATCTACCTTCGGTATTGAATATGTGTATTTCCGAGAGCTTCCCATTGGCGAAGATATAGGTAGATTTTAGGTTTTTTTCCTTGTTTTCAAACTGCCCTTCACCTACAAACTGCCCGTTGTTGCCTATCTCGAATTCAAAGCGCTGTTCATCGTTGTCAATAACGTAATTCCCTTTCGGCAGAACTACCTTTCGTGTCATATACGCTTGGCGAATCATATCGCTATTAATACCTGCCGAATTGCCCGATTTAAGGTTTCTTTGTAACTGCAAATATGCGTCGTAATTTACGTATTCCTTCACTTCCACGATGCCTCTTTTAAATTCATCGCTTTTAGTATCTATAAAAAACTGTTTTCCCAATTGGTTTTGCGCAAAAGTAAATGCGGCACACCCTAGCGCTATAAATGTAAAAAGTCTCTTCATCTGTTCTAATTCTTATTTTCTAAGATAATATTTACTATTTCCTCAGTAGCATTAGGCAAAGCCAACGTCTTAATGTGTTGCGACAGGCTCTGCTGTTTTGCCTCATCGTTTATGAGTTCGGTAAAAGTAGTAGCAAAAGTAGTGCCTAAATCTGTTTCGCGTATCAAAATAGCAGCCTGTTTTTGCTCAATAGCTCGTGCATTTTTGGTCTGGTGGTCTTCTGCCACATTAGGCGAAGGAATAAATATCACTGGTTTCCCCACTACACACAATTCGCTCACCGAGCTAGCTCCTGCGCGAGAGATAATTACGTCGGCAACAGCATAAGCCAACTCCATTTTGTCAATAAAAGCCAAAACTTTCACTCGCTCGCTTTCATATTTCTTGTACTCTTCATAATACAGTTTACCACACTGCCATAACACTTGCACCCCAAGTTTTTCAAATAAAGGCAACTGCTCTTCTACCAGCTGATTGATGCGTCTGGCACCCAAACTACCCCCTAATACCAATAACGTTTTTTGCTCAGAGTTTAGCTGAAAATATGTGAGTCCTTCTGTGCGGTGCTTTGCTATATCCAAAAGCCCATCGCGAATAGGATTACCTGTTTTTACGATTTTCTCTTTGGGGAAGAACTGTTCCATTGCATCGTAAGCCACACATATTTTTTTTGCCTTTTTGGAAAGCATTTTGTTGGTAATACCCGCATACGAATTCTGTTCTTGAATGAAAGTAGGAATACCCATTCCGCCTGCTACCTTCACCACAGCACCGCTGGCAAAACCTCCGGTACCTATCACGGCATCGGGTTTAAAACGCTTGATAATGCTCCGAGATTTCAGCAAGCTACTGATGAATTTTAAGGGGAATAGCAGGTTCTGCAAGGTAATTTTACGCTGAATGCCCGAAATCCAAAGCCCTTCAATAGGATAACCCGCCTGTGGTACCTTTTGCATCTCCATACGGTCTTTGGCGCCCACAAACAGAATGTCGGCATCTGGAATACGTCTTTTCAATTCATCGGCAATAGCGATAGCAGGAAAAATATGCCCGCCTGTACCTCCTCCTGATATGATAAACTTTTTCATTTCTCGTTCTAATTTGGTGCAAAAGTACGCAAATCTTCACAAAAAGCAATATTATTTAAGCGTTTGCTTAATACTGCTGTTGATAGCCTTAAAAACTTCACTGTTTTGATGAGGCACACAGTCCTGCACCCAATACCACCAAAAATAACCGCCCACGTAGTTCTTTACATATTTAGGCATCGCATAATAGTGCTCAGCTCTTTGCACTTTACTCTGTACAGAGTACTTCTTATAATCGTTGTTGCCACACTCTCCTATGCCTAATTTAACCTTCGGAAAAATAGACTCTAAATTGTTAAATACCTCTTGCCAATTAGGCTGATAATTGCCGTTATCATCTTCGTAATAGCTTACTAACAGGTAATCCAACTGCTTTTTCATATCTTCGGGAATATATCTTTTTAGCCAATCCTCCATCGTCACCTTTTGGTCACCTGGTTTAAAATAGTAGCTCACAAGTACTGTTTTCGCATTTTTACTGCGGATAAACTTATAAGCACCATAGGCTTTATCGGCAATAAACTGAGGGTCGTCACCCATCCAACCTTCTCCGTTAATTTCATTGCCCACTTCCCAAAAATCCGTATATGCCGATAGTTCTTTATACGAATCTTGAAATCTCTTTACATAACTATCTACGTTAGTGTATTTTTTCATATCTTCGGAATCGGCAGGTGTTGCCATCACATAAGCTACTTGATGAACAGCCGAAAAAAGCGGTTTGTAATTAGCTATCGCTGTACCCTTGGACATCACAATGCGCACCGTAGGCTTTACAGGCATCGCCTTGATAGCACTCACAATCTGCTGAACAGTAACTTTGGTTTTATCCCAACTGTCGTCTATAGTAATGCCATACAAATAGGCTTTCGTAGGGGTATTAGGTTTGGGATTATCAGGCTTGGGTTTGTCTGGAATTGGCTTATCAGGGGTAGGTTTATTAGGGTCTGGTTGGGGAACTTCGTCATTGTTTTTATGGCAAGCTATAAAAACGATTGCCATACATAAGTATAATATTCTTTTCATTTGTTAAACAATTTTATTCTGAAAGTGCAAAGGTACTATTTTTATTACAAACTGCTTCAAAAAAAATCATCTGAAAAATCAAAATCTACCCTTTCCCCCTCAGCTTTCGCATTTACCCCATTCTTTCTTCGCTTTAGTGTTATAAATTTTACCAAAATTTGAAGCTTTGGCAAACTTGAAGCCTTCCACTAACCTTCTTTTTATCTCTATTTCAACTCTAACTTACCTTCGTCATTCGTTCGTCTTTTCTTCGTTCATTGTTCGTCTTTTCTTCGTCTTTTCTTCGTCTTTTCTTCGTCTTTTGTTCGTCTTTTGTTTATCTGCCCGTGCGGCTCGCACCGTCTTTTGTTCGTCTTTTCTTCGTTCATTGTTCGTCTTTCCTATAAGCTCTCCATATCTACATTATTTCATTCTCTCGCACCCATTTGTTAATTCTCAAATTTGCTAATTTGCTAATTACACCTGCCTGTGCGACTCGCACCGTCTTTTGTTCGTCTTTTCATTATCTGCCTGTCGTGCTACGACTGCCCGTGCGGCTCGCTCTGCCTATCGTGCTATAACCTCGCATCGGTTTTCTTTTAAAGCTTGTCCCCCTTCGGGGGTTCGGGGGCTTTCGCCACACTGTCACTCGTCATTGATTTGGTATTTTTGGCAAAGTTGAAAGCTCCCAATAGTCTCTTTCTTATCTCCATTATATCCTTATTTTTAATTTGTCTTTTGTTCATTCATCAGGCATTCTTAAACCGCCATAGACCCACTATAGACCCACTATAGACCCACTGTAGACCCACTGTAGACCCACTGTAGACCCACTGTAGACCCACTGTAGACCCACTGTAGACCCACTGTAGACCCACTGTAGACCCACTGTAGACCCCATTGTAGACCCACTGTAGACCCACTGTAGATCCACTGTAGACCCACTGTAGACCCACTGTAGACCCACTGTAGACCCACTGTAGACCCACTCTTTATTCATCTATCCTATAAGCTTTGTATAAGCCCCCACCTAATTAACCATTAACCACTAATCATTAATCACTAATAAAAAACCTCCAAAAAGCTATTCGCTTTTTGGAGATATTCTTATTTTTATCGTACTTTTTACTGATAAAACAGTTTATTTGATAGGCGTTTTAGGCAAGGTAACTTCTCCTGGGTCTTTCCAAAGCCCATCTTTGATAGCTCTTTTTTTAGCCGCTTCAGCACGTTTCTCGCTATCAGGGTGTGAACTCATCATCTTTTGGAATTTACTTTGGGTTGCTCCACCTGAAAGCAAAGCCAATTTCTTAAATGCTGTATAAACAGCCACCACATTATAACCGTGTTTCTTCATAAAATTGTAAGAATATTCATCGGCTTGTGATTCTTGTTTTTTGCTGTGTTTAGCATCAAGGATAGCATTAGCCATTTCACCCAATTCAGTGTCGCTTAGTTTTCTTACAACCCCCGAAGCCGAGCTTGCAGCATCTTGTGCAGCAGCACGCATATAAGCAGATTTGATAGCATCTTTAGTGTCCTCATTCTTCACGTGACCTATTTCGTGACCGATAACTGCCAATAATTCATCATCAGTCATCAAATCCATCAACGATGAAAACACACGTACACTCCCATCAGCACAAGCAAACGCATTGATATCGGTTACCAGATACACTTTGTAATTGAGCTTCAAACCGTCCTCATTTTGGTGTTTCCCAAACACACGATTCAAGCGTTTAGTATACGGACTGTTTTTGCCTGCTACCGGATTATGAGCATCCATCCAGTCTACTGATTCCTTTGAAAGCCTTTTAGCATCTTCATTAGTAAATGATAAAGCTTGTGCTCCTTTTGTAACAGCACTTGCGGCTTTCCCTAAATTAATTTTTTGAGCTTGTCCCATAGAAAATAGCCCTATAGACATTGCAATTAAGATAAAATTTTTCATTTGAAATTCTTTTAATAATAATGGCGCAAATTTATGCTTTTCTATGGTTAAAACAAAATATTTTTATATTTTTATTTCGTATTAATATTTTTTTTCGTACCTTTGCCCGCAGTGTAGAAGACTGCCTTTTTTCCTGATAGGGAGAAATGGAATAGTTTTTGTTACTACCCAACTATTTAATACAAAACAAGAGGAGATTTTATGAACGATAACTTTTCACCAAGAGTTAAAAGGATATTCACATATAGCAAAGAAGAAGCCATTCGCTTAGGGCAATCTACGGTAGGCACTGAGCACTTTGTGTTAGCCATATTGCAAGAAGGTGAAGGTAGTGCAATTGATTTAATGCACAGTTTAAATATCGATATGGAAAGACTGCGCCAAAACATCCACACGCTCACTTCTGCACGTGGTCTCAACCCTCCTAACTTCAATGCCGTTCATTTCACCGTACAAGCCGAAAGAGCAATGCAGGCTACTTACTTAGAAGCAAAACGTTCTCAGAATGATATGATTAATACAGCTCATCTATTACTAAGCATTTTGCGTAACGAAAACGACCCTACTACTAAAGTTTTCAACAAGCTAGGTGTAAATTATGAAGTAGCAAGAGATAAATTCCAACCCATACGCGACGATAATTATCAAGTCTCATCACCCACCGATGAAGTTGATGAATACGACCGAGACTATAGTTTACCTCACGAAAACAAATCGGGTTACAAAGGTCAGCAACCCAATCAAGGGGGGCAATATGGGCAACGAAAACTCACTGTGTTAGATAATTTTGGTAGAGATTTAACTGCTTTAGCCGAACAAGGTAGTTTAGACCCTGTAGTAGGTCGCGAGAAGGAAATAGAACGCGTATCCCAAATATTGAGCCGCCGTAAGAAGAATAACCCAATACTCATCGGTGAACCTGGTGTTGGTAAAAGCGCCATCGCCGAAGGATTAGCTTTACGCATTATTCAGAAAAAAGTGGCACGAGTATTGTATAACAAACGTGTGGTAACACTCGATTTAGCTTCCTTAGTGGCTGGAACTAAATATCGCGGACAATTTGAAGAACGCCTTAAAGCCATAATGAGTGAACTCGAAAAGAATAAAGATATCATTCTTTTTATTGATGAAATTCACACCTTAGTGGGAGCTGGTGGTGCCTCAGGTAGCTTAGATGCCTCTAATATGTTTAAACCTGCCTTAGCACGTGGTGAAATACAATGTATTGGAGCTACTACCTTAGATGAATATCGCCAATCTATTGAAAAAGATGGCGCCTTAGAACGCCGTTTCCAAAAAGTAATCATCGAACCAACAAGTGTAGATGAAACCATACAAATCCTTCGTAATATAAAAGGAAAATACGAAGAACATCACAACGTAACCTATACCGATGAGGCTATCGAGGCTTGTGTAAAGCTCACCAATCGTTATCTTACCGACCGTTATTTGCCCGATAAAGCTCTTGATGCCTTAGACGAAGCTGGTGCAAGAATACATATTATGCAAGTAAAAGTTCCACAATATATCGTGGAATTGGAAGAACGTTTAGAACAAGCTACTCAAGCCAAAAACAGAGCTGTTTCACGTCAGCAGTTTGAAGAAGCTGCCCGTTTGCGCGATAACGAGAAAATTATCGAAAATTCATTAGTCGAAATGAATAAGAAATGGGACGAAGAATCTAAACAACACCGTGATGTAGTAACCGCCGACCATATTGCCGATGTAGTCTCAATGATGTGTGGCGTACCTGTAAACAGAATTGCTCAAACTGAAATGAGCAAACTCTCAGGATTATCCGAGATAATGAAATCCAAAATCATTGGTCAAGATGAAGCGGTAGAAAAGGTAGTGAAATCTATCAAACGCAATCGTACGGGCTTAAAAGACCCAAATAAACCTATAGGTTCTTTCATCTTCTTAGGACAAACAGGAGTTGGAAAAACACAACTCGCTAAAGTGCTTGCCAAAGAACTTTTCGATTCAGAAGAAACAATGGTACGCATTGATATGAGTGAGTATATGGAGAAGTTCTCAGTTTCTCGTCTCATAGGAGCTCCTCCAGGGTATGTAGGTTATGAAGAAGGCGGTCAGCTCACCGAGAAAATACGTCGCAAACCTTATTCTGTAGTGCTTTTAGATGAGATAGAAAAAGCACACCCCGATGTTTTCAATATGCTTTTACAAGTGCTTGACGATGGTTTCTTAACTGATAGTTTAGGACGAAAGATTGATTTTAGAAATACTATCATCATTATGACCTCTAATATAGGAGCTCGTCAAGTAAAAGATTTTGGGCAAGGTGTTGGTTTTGGCACTTCAGCAAGAATAGCCCAATCTGAAGCTAATGAGAAATCTATTGTCGAAAATGCTTTGAAAAAGGTATTTGCTCCTGAGTTTCTAAACCGTATTGACGATGTGATTACTTTCAATCCTCTTAGCAAAGAAGATATCTTTAAAATTATCGATATTGAGCTTTCTAAACTGTACTCACGTATCAACGATTTAGGCTATGGAGTACAACTCAGCCAGAAAGCAAAAGAATTCATTGCAGATAAAGGCTATGACAAACAATATGGTGCTCGACCTTTGAAACGCGCTATTCAGAAATATGTAGAAGACATATTAGCCGAAGAAATAGTATCTAACCAAGTGCACGAAGGCGATAGCATTCACTTTGATTTAGATGAGAAAGGAGAAAACCTCATAATAACGCAAAAAGAACTTATTTAATAACATCAACCTTTTGAACTTTTAGGCGTTCCCTCAAAGTTCAGAATTTAAACGCTCAAATTACTATGTACGTATTAAGAATTTTAGGTTTATTTACACTACTACTCAGCTTATCTTCCTTTTCAGAGGCAGTAAAGAATACCGAAAAGAGTGTAGTTGTAAATACAGCTACCACAAAGGCTATGGAAAATAAGAGCAAGCCTAAAAAGAAAACATTTTCTCCTCGCAAGAAAGGGAAAAAAGCTACCACCAGAGTGGCTTCAACAGCTAAAAAACGTCATAAGTTACCTCCTAAACGCAGTGTAGCTCATCATTCTGCTAAAAAGTCTGTAAAAAAAGCTCCTGTTAAGAGAGCTATAGCTATAACTGATAAAAAGAAAAAGCCTGTAAAAGCAGATATAGCTGTTGCTAAGAGTAAGAGATATGCTCCTAAAAAACACACCGGTAATAAAGCCCTAAAACAATACGCTGAAAATACTCTCGCAGACACTGAATTGGAAGACGACTTAGAAGACGAAGAACTATTTGAGGAACCTGAAAGCTATGAAACTACCGATATAGCGCTTACTGCACTCTCTAAAAGTAAAGCAGATACCAAACAACAGAAAGTATTATTAGATACAGCTTTCTCATATTTAGGAACTCCTTACAGACACGGAGGTGTTACCCGTAATGGTATGGATTGTTCTGGTTTTGTAAGTACTACTTTCAAATCTATTTCAGTACCATTATCTCGCTCCTCACAAGAAATGGCTACACAAGGAACTAAAATTGACTTGGAAGATGTAAAAGTAGGCGATTTACTTTTCTTCAGAACGACTAGGAAAAGCAGAATATCACACGTAGGTATGGTAGTAGATATAGATGGAGATATTAAATTCATACACTCTTCCTCTAAAAGAGGAGTTGTGATTTCTTCATTAAGTGATGAATATTACAAGAAAACATTTCGTATGGCAAAACGTGTAATGTGAGATTTGTAAATACTCCCATATTAACTATCTTATTAGGACTCATAGGAGGGATTGCTATTACTGATGTAATAGCTCCCTCTTTTTTATTTGCAATAAGTAGTTGTATATGCTTACTGCTCACTTTGGCAATACATCAGTTTTTAGCTACCAAACGATATGCTTTTCGTCACGGAATTGTAATACACGTAGGTCTCACTTCCGTAGCAGTGGGTATACTGATAACGATCCTTCATACCCCCACCTATAACTCTAAACATTACACACAAAAACTAAATGCCAATGAGTATTACACTTTAGAAGCTGACATAATAGAGCAAACTTCACAAACAGATTACGGTACTACCTTTAAAGCCGAGCTCTTAACGGCTAACCATACAAGTACAGAAGGAAAAATTCTGTGCTTTTTCCCTTCTAAAACAATTACCGATGATGTAAGAACATTAGTTCCAACGGATAGATTGGTTTTTGTAGGTAAATATACTCCTATATCTCCTCCTAAAAATCCATATCAATTCAACTATAAACGGTATATGGAGCAAAAAGGTGTATATGGGCGAACAGAAGTAGTTGCTTTTTCTGTTGTTAAAAATAATACAACAGGTTTTATGGGGAGTATTGCGAGAACACGCTCTCATTTAGCTATTGTAATAGACAAACATTTTAATCAAGAGTCTTCTGCTCTGTTAAAAACACTACTCTTAGGAAAACGCACTGATTTAGATAACGAAGTCTATCAACATTATGTTGATGCGGGAGCGGTGCATATCTTAGCTATTTCGGGATTACACGTAGGGATTATTACTGCTATACTCCTTTTACTACTGCAAAAGATGCCTAATTTAGGTTTTTATCGTCCACTGCGATACTTTATACTATTAGCAGGCTTATGGGCTTTTGCTTTCATAGCAGGCACCTCTCCTTCGGTACTGAGGGCTACTGTAATGTTCAGCTTTGTAGGATTGAGTACTCTTATACGTAGGAAACAAGGCAGGTTTGATGCGTTAATGCTCTCAATGTTATTTCTGTTGCTTATCAATCCTTACTATTTGTATGATGTAGGCTTTCAGTTGAGTTATGCAGCGGTATTTTCTATAATGAAATTCTATCCTGTGATGCGCAAATGGTGGCAACCTGAGAATAAATTCCTACAATGGATATGGTCACTATTTTTAGTAGGATTATCTGCTCAAATAGTAGTTTTACCTATCAGTTTGTACTATTTTCACCAGTTTCCTATATTGTTTTTCGTTTCTAACTTGGTAGTGGTACCTTTATTGCAACCTATACTCATAGGAGGTATTATTGCTTTATGTTTGGGAAGTTTGGGAATTTTACCTTACGCAATGGTCTTTATCTTAGAAAAATTAATCGCTTTGATGAACTCTTTGGTGGCATTTATAGCTCATCAAGAAATGTTTATCATACGCAACATATCTTTTACTACTCCCCTACTTCTTTCTTCCTTATTGACGGTGTCCATTCTCATTGTTTTTGTACATTATAGGAAATACAAAGTATTGGTAGCACTTCTCTTATCTGTTATTTTATTTCAAGGGGTACTTTTCTATTACAAATATCAATTAGAAACTACTGAAGAAATGCTAGTTTTCAGCAAATATAAACAGAAAGTAATCGCCATTAGACAAGGTGATAAACTAAGTATCTATCAAACAGATACAATTTCTCCTGATCCTGTAGTAATGAACTACATAAAAAATAAAGGTGTCAGTAATATTGAGCTTAAGAAAATGCCTTATATACTACGCTTCAAACAAAAAAACTACTTGCTAATGGATAGTTTAGGGATATACCCAAAATCCAAGCAAATAGTTATTGATAGTGTTATCTTCTTACAGAAACCTAAAATCAATTTGGATAGAATGAAGCAAGATTTATCGCTTAGGTAGTAAGGAAAGAATAATGTACAATAAAATAATTAGCGGAATAGCGATTATCTTTAAACTTAGAAGTAAAATGATGCAAAGCGCTAAGAATATATATTTCAACGCATTATTCTTAAAAGAATAATCGCTAAACTTCAACGCAAAGAGTGCTATTTCAGCATTCAACAAGTAAGCACTCAACAAAGTAATCCCTAACAAGACCCACATATTATGCAATAAACTATTGAATAATTCAGTAGGCTGATATTGTAATATAAGAGGCAAAGAAAGAATAAACATTGTATTAGCTGGGGTAGGAAGCCCTATAAAGCCTGATGTCTGCCGTGTATCTATATTAAAATTCGCCAATCGATAGGCAGAAGCTAAAGTAATAAAGAAACCAACATAAGGCAACAACATAGCAAAAGTCCCCTCAGTTTGTAATACATAAGTACTATTACTCAACAGCTGAAACATCACAATGCCAGGAACTACTCCAGAAGTAACCATATCGGCTAAGGAATCTAACTGTAAGCCCATTTCGGATTTTACGTGTAGCAAACGAGCAAAGAAACCATCAAAAAAATCGAGGAAGATACCTATTGCCACAAACAAAGCAGCCCAATCAATCGTTCCTCTTACGGCAAAGACAATTGCTACAGTTCCGCAAAGGAGATTGGATAAAGTGATAAGATTAGGGACATACTTCTTCATTCTACTTACAATCGGCATCTAAATAATCTGGAAGATATGAAATATCTTTGTTAGCATCACAATCTGGATAAGTTACCACGCCATATTCATTACGCACAATCTCATTTATAGAAGGTTTACCATCGTGATCGTGGTCGGCACGACGTGTAGCAATAAGTCTTACTGTAAAAATTAAAGGTGAATAGGCTGGTATTTTAGCTTGACTGTTATTGAAATAGCCTAAACCTGAAGGAATAAAGAAAACTCCAACTCCTCCATCAGTAGGAGCATTTAGAGTACCATCACTATTGTTTGTAAGCCCTCTAGCTGATGCTTTTAGTTGAGCAACCCCCTCCCTAAAACCTCTAATAGTACCTGAAGGCTTGTTGGTAACAATATTACCTATGAGATCCATCCAATTAGAAGTAGATTGTGTTGTTGTTTCATCAAATACACTTAAATCTAATAATTGTCCTTTATAATTCACATATACTGAATCAGCAATAGTAGTGGTAGTTCCTGTCCCCTCTTGCAAAATAAGATAGTAAAGCGTATGACGTACAAGAGCATTATTAGCATCATAGACATCTAATTCCAATCGTTTTAGCTTACTATCATTGAAGATAGACGCTGTAGTATTAGAGGTTGTTGCAAAGGTAACCGTTTCAGAAATAGTAGTTGTTGCAGAAAAAGTGTAAGTATGCGTTTTTAAGAATGTTTCAATACTTTGATTATTCTCATTTCTCACCTCTGTAACATCACGTGGAGGTGTTACATTAGAGTTTTCATTTTTCTTACACGAAACAGCAAATAGTAAACCTATTGCACTAATAGTAAATATAAATTTATTCATCATATAAAATTTCTTTATTCCTTAGTATAAGATACAATTAATTTATTATTTTTGCACTTATTATTTTTCTAAAATACAAAAAAATGCGAATTGATAAGTACTTATGGTGTGTGCGTTACTTCAAAACACGTAATATAGCTACTGAAGCCTGCAAAAAAGGACACATCAAAGTGAATGGTGAAACTGCAAAACCCTCAAGGGAAATTTACAAAAACGACCAAATAATAGTGCGTAAGAACCAAATCAACTACCAATTGGAGGTTTTAGATATCCCTGAGAGCCGTGTGGGAGCTAAGTTAGTAGACCTTTATCGCCAAGACAACACGCCTCCTGAGGCTTTTGAACAAGCCGAAATACAAAGACTTGCGCAAGACTATTATCGCGAAAAAGGAGAGGGTCGCCCTACTAAAAAAGATCGCCGTGCTATTGATAATCTCTTGAACGATTTTCAAGAAGATAATGAATTATAGCAAGGTTGGATATTTTTCAGGATTAGCTTCGTGCATTATACTATATATCTTCTCAATGATACTATCGGCATTAGGTTTAGAGAAATAATCACCATCAGTAGCATACGCTGGACGATGTTCTCCTGCTGCTAAGGTTTGTGGCGCACTGTCCAAATACTGATAAGCATTTTGTTCTTCTACTATCTTCTGCAAAATATATGCCGAAGTAGCTCCAGGCATATCTTCGTCTACTACTAATAGTCGATTGGTTTTCTGTATGCTCTTCACTATATCGTGACGCACATCGAATGGTGCCAAGGATTGTGCATCTATAATCTCTATATCAATACCCATAGAGGCTAACTCATCGGCAACTTCACACACGATGCGCAAAGTAGAGCCATAAGATACGACTGTAATATCTTTTCCTTCACGAAGTGTTTCGACTACTCCAATAGGCGTTTTGAACTCGGTGAGATTCGTAGGCATTGGTTCTTTCAGACGGTAACCATTAAGACATTCCACCACTACCGCAGGTTGATTACCTTCTAAGAGTGTATTGTAGAATCCTGCTGCCTTCACCATATTACGAGGAGTAAGAATACAAACCCCACGAAGAGAGTGCAACAATACCCCCATAGGAGAACCAGCATGCCATATTCCTTCCAAACGATGCCCACGTGTGCGCACAATGAGCGGTGCCAACTGACGACCAAAGGTACGATAATGTAAGGTTGCTAAATCGTCACTGAGGGTCTGTAGTCCATAGAGAATATAATCTAAGTACTGAATTTCGGCAATAGGACGCAAACCACGCATAGCCAAGCCTATTCCTTGTCCTACGATAGTCGTTTCACGGATACCTGTATCAGAAACTTTAGTCACACCGTGTTTCTTTTGCAAACCTTCTAATCCTTGGTTTACATCACCTATATTACCTACATCTTCGCCAAATATCAAAAGATTAGGATACTTGGTTAGTAACGCATCAAAGTTCTCACGCAAGATCAGTCTTGCATCAACAAGTTTAGCATCTGGTTCATATATAGGAGCTACTTCTGTTATTTTCATAACATTATGAGTTCCTTCAGTATACAAGTATTTGCTATACTTAGGTTCATTAGTTGCTATATAGTTAGTTATCCAAGTACGCAAGTTCGATACTTCTTTATTCTCTTTTAAGAACTGTCGCAATGCTTTACGTGCTACATTCATTATTGTCTTACGAGAAAGAGTTGGAACTTGAGATAATTCTGTAGCAAAGGTACTTTTAGGTTGTACGCTATTGAGTAGTTGCAAGAGTTCCTTACGTTCTGTTTCCATAGGTCTCATATACGCTTCCCAAGCTTTTCTCTTGCCATCGCGTACGCGCTTTTTAGCTGATTCTTCTATTGCCTGCAAGTCCTCTTCCGTAGCATAGCCTTCTGCTAATATCCACTCTCGCATTTTGGTAATACAGTCGAAATCTTTTTCCCATTGAAGTCGTTCAGGACTTTTATAACGCTCGTGTGAACCAGATGTGGAGTGTCCTTGGGGTTGAGTAAGGTCAAGAACGTGTATTAATATAGGTATATGTTGTTCACGAGCTATCTTACTTGCTTTTTGATAAGTTTCATATAAAGTTGGATAATCCCAACCTTTTACGACAAATAGTTCAAAACCTTTATGTTTTTTGTCTCGTACAAAGCCTTTTAATGCTTCAGAAATACTTTGCTTAATAGTATGATATTCTTTAGGAACAGAAATACCATACTCATCGTCCCAAACCGAAATTACCATTGGTACTTGCATTACGCCCGCAGCATTGAGAGTTTCAAAAAAGTGTCCTTCACTAGTGCTTGCATTACCAATAGTACCCCAAGCTACCTCATTACCGCGATTTGAGAAGCCTTTACTTTCAGCATTCGGTAACTCACGATATACTTTAGAGGCTTGCGCTAAACCTAATAAACGAGGCATTTGCCCTGCAGTACACGATATATCGCTACTGCTATTCTTTTGTTTTAATAAATCTTTCCAATTTCCCTCTTCATCTAAACTATGAGTAGCAAAGTGCCCCCCCATTTGGCGTCCGGCACTGGTGGGGTCTGCTTTTATATCAGCGTGAGCATACAGTCCAGCAAAGAAATTTTCAACTGTATGTACCCCAAGAGCCATCATAAGGGTTTGGTCTCGATAATAACCACTCCGAAAGTCCCCATACTGAAAGGCTCTCGCCATTGCTACTTGAGGAACTTCTTTCCCATCACCAAAAATACCAAATTTTGCTTTACCTGTAAGCACTTCTTTCTTTCCCATCAAGCTACATTCTCTACTGAGAACAGCGATGCCATAGTCTTCTAAAATATCTTCTTTTTTCATTGGTTATATCTTAAAATAATATTTATTTTATTCCATAATCATTTTTGTTTTGTTACAAAAAACTCCGGCAAATGTATTACTTTTTTTTAATTTACAAACATAATACAGTTTTTATTTTTACTTTTGCAATCTATAAGCTGTATTTCAGTAATGGAAAATTATTGCATATGAAGCGTATTCTTATCACGATAAACTATTTTTTTAATTGAACAAATAGGTGTTTTGTTGCTTTAAAATCTCTGATAGCTTTTATAAAATAAAACCTTTCCCAAAGGAAAGAAAACCAATTTATAAATAATAAAGAAAGGCGCTTTTTGCCTCAAACTCTTATTCCTAAGATGGAATTGTAACAACGTAAAAGCGATTGAAAAATAGTATTTTTATATCAAACTCACATTAAAATAAATATGAAAATTATTTGTATAGGTAAAAATTACCGCGAGACTATAGAAAAATTTGATAAAACAACGGTTCAGCCCATAGTGGTATTTATGAAGCCTGATACGGCTATTCACAACCTTGAGATTCCTTACTACATTCCTGATTTTACAAAGGATTTGCACTACGAAATAGAGTTAGTACTGAAAATCAACCAGAATGGAAAGTGTATTTCGAAAAAATTTGCACATAAATATTACGACGAGATTGCGGTAGGCATTGACTTTACCGCTTGCGACCTGCAAGTGGAATTGAGTCAAAAAGGACTACCGTGGGAGCTGGCGAAGGCTTTTGATGGCTCGGCTATCGTAGGGAAGTTTGTCTCTAAAGAAACAATTGAGAGTTCTTCCTCTATTCAGTTTCACTTAGATAAAAATGGTACTACTGTACAAGAAGGCAATACGACACAAATGCTTAGAGGCTTTGACGTTATCATCTCGGAGGTATCGCAGTTCTTTACCCTTCGCAAAGGCGACCTTATCTTTACGGGAACGCCCAAAGGTGCAGGAAGAGTTATAGCAGGTGACGTGTTAGAGGGATTTTTAGGGGGAGAGAAAGGATTTAGTTTGAAAATTAGATGATTTGAAAATTAGCGAATTTGACGATTAGCCCCTAAAGCCCCAAAGACAGTGAATACTTGAAGCTAAGTATCTGAAAAAAGCTTGTAACGCGACAAGCAATTAAAAATCGGATTGTACAGCCTTGATGAGTTCATCGTTATTCTTGAACTTTACAAAGGCGCCATTCTTGAAGTAGGAAATGTGTCCGGTTTCTTCAGAAACGACTAAGGCAGTAGCGTCTGTTTTTTCGGTGATGGAAATGGCGGCACGATGGCGCAAACCATAGCGTTTAGGCAAATTAATTTCACTTGCAACAGGCAATATTACCCTTGTAGCTACGATGTGGTCACCCTTTATCACGATGGCTCCATCGTGTAGCGGACTGTTCTTATAAAAGATACTTTCGATAATAGGCTCAGAGAACTCTATATTTACTTTGTCCCCAGTTTGGGTTACAAAATCGAGAGGCATATTGTGCTCCAAAACGATAAGCGCCCCTGTATTGGTGCTAGCTAACTTCTGACATACATTTATCAAACTCTCAATATTAAGAAGAATTTCCTTCTCTTTGAAGAAGTGAAAAGCACGATGTAGCTTGTTGCGCGCAGTGATATTGGTAGAACCAATGGTGAGCAAGAAGCGACGTATTTCCTGCTGGAATACAACTATCAGTGCGAAGACTCCTACCCCAATGAACTGACCTAATATACTACTAAGCAACTGCATTTGCAAAGCTTCGGTAATCTTCCATATCAAGTAGATAATCACAATACCCATAAAAATATTAATGGCTACCGTGCCTCGAATCAATCGGTAGAGGTAGTACAGGAGAGCTGCAAACAGCACTATGTCAATCGCATCGACGATTGTAAAGTCTAAAATATCGAATAGTTTCATTGTATTTTTTCAAAGAGTGTTACACATTCTTTAGCTTCTTTTACATCGTGTACCCGCAAAATGTGTGCCCCTTTCATCAGGGCTATGGTATTGACTACTGTCGTAGCATTCAGCGCACCAGCAGGGTTAGTGTTTAACAATTTGTACAACATCGACTTGCGGGAAAAACCTACCAATAGCGGACAACCAAAGCTATGGAATAGCTCTAAGTGCTTCAACACTTCGTAATTCTGGTCTAAGGTTTTAGAGAAACCAAAGCCTACATCTACTATAAAATCGTTAATCCCCGCTTGCAAAGCTTTGGCTTTGCGCTCAGAAAAATAGTAGCGCATATCACTGATGATATCCTTATAATCAGTGTGCTGTTGCATTGTTTGGGGTGTACCTACGAGGTGCATCGCAATATAAGGCACCTGAAATTGCGCTACTGTAGCCAACATCTGCTCATCTAAGAGTCCGGCAGAAATATCGTTGATAATACAAGCCCCTTCTAAAAGCGATTGGCGTGCTACCTCACTGCGGAAAGTATCTACCGAGATACGTATCTCGGGGAAATGTTGCACCAAAGAGCGCACTACGGGCACTACCCTACTGAGTTCTTCGGTTTGTGAGACTTCGGGTGCATTGGGGCGGGTGCTATAACCACCCACATCAATAAAATCTGCGCCGTGAGCGAGCATTGTTTCTGCGCGTTGTAAGAGTGTTTTTTCGGTTACACGACTTCCTTCGTAGAAAGAGTCGGGGGTATGATTAAGGATTCCCATCACTCGCGGGGTATCCATAGAGAGGAGTTCTCCTTTACAGTTTATTGTCATTAATTGTTAGTTATTAGTTGTTAGATTAGCAGTCCGCCATATTTACAGCTACCGCTAAGCCCCCTTCTGAGGTTTCTTTGTATTTAGAGTTCATATCTTTGGCAGTTTGCCACATAGTATTGATAACCTTGTCTAAGGGTACTTTCGCATTCTTAGGGTCGGTCTCGATAGCCAATTCGGCAGCGTTAATTGCTTTGATTGCCCCCATAGCATTGCGCTCGATACAAGGGATTTGCACCAATCCGCCAATAGGGTCGCAAGTAAGCCCCAAGTGGTGTTCCATTGCTATTTCGGCAGCGATGAGCACCTGCTCAGGAGAACCACCCAAGAGTTCGCAGAGCGCACCTGCCGCCATTGCGGAAGATACACCTATTTCAGCTTGACAACCGCCCATAGCTGCTGAAATGGTTGCCCCTTTTTTGAAGAGACTGCCTATTTCGCCCGCTACCAATAGGAATTGCTGAATTTGCTCCTCGGTAGCTTGTTGGTTTTCGATAGTTATGTAGTAGAGTAACACGGCGGGAATCACCCCTGCACTACCATTGGTAGGTGCCGTAACTACACGCCCCAACGAAGCATTCACTTCATTAACTGCCAGCGAAAAACAACTTACCCATTTAAGGATTTCGCGAAACTTGATATTCGTTTTCTTGATAGAGTTCAGCCAATTCTCTGGACTATCGTAGGTGACTACCCCTATGAGGTTCTTGTGGATATCATAAGCACGACGGCGCACGTGTAAACCACCAGGGAGTACGCCCTCGGTATGACAACCTATATAAGTACATTCCAACATTGTATGCCATATACGCATCAGTTCGCTATGGATTTGCTCCTCAGTACGCAAGGCTTTTTCGTTTTCATAGACGATTTCGGATATTTTCTTTCCTTCTTGGCAACAATAGCTAATCAGTTGCTCAGCTTTATCAATAGGGAAAGGGAAATTTCGCTGAGTATCTTCCTTGACTGTTGCTTGTTCTCCTTCTTTTACTATAAAACCACCCCCTACTGAGTAGAAAGTAGAAACATAACTGAACCCCTCGCCTTCAGCTGTAAAAGTAAGACCATTGGGGTGAAAAGGCAAAAAATCTCTATTGAAAATAATGTCTTCCTTAGGATTGAAGCTAATGATGCTCTCATTACCTAAATAGAGCTCTTGATTATTAGTAATAGCCGTAATAATCACATCTAAACTCTCGATAGGCACATACTCAGGGTCGGCACCACTGAGACCTAACATTACTGCCAAATCAGTAGCGTGACCTTTGCCTGTGAGGGAGAGTGAGCCGTATAAATCTACGTGCACTTTGGTTGTGTGGGTTAGGAGGTGCTTCTCTCTCAATTCTTTAAGGAAAGCCTCAGCAGCACGCCAAGGACCTAAAGTGTGAGAGCTGGAAGGACCTACCCCTATTTTTAGCATATCGAATACACTTATCTGCTCCATTTTTTCGTTATAAGACTTTATAAGAATGCAAAAATAGAGATAAATTAGCAAATTAGCAAATTTGAAAATTAGCATATTAGATAAAACACACTAAATTAGTGAAGTAAAAGAGGTATAGCTTGGCTGTAAAAATTGAACAAAAATGATTAATAAAATTTCCTCTAAACCTCTAACGAAGAATCAGCGGACAGAATATCTACTTACAAGGAGAGGGAGTATAATAACGGAAAAAGTAAGACGAACAATGAACGGTGCGAGCCACACGGGCAGATAAAGAATGAACGAACAAATGACGGTGCGAGCCGCACGAGCAGATAAAGAATGAACGAACAAAAGACGAACAAAAGACGAACAAAAGACGAACAAAAGACGAACAAAAGACGAACAAAAGACGAACAAAAGACGAACAAAAGACGAACAAAAGACGAACAAAAGACGAACAAAAGACGAACAAAAGACGAACAAAAGACGAACAAAAGACGAACAAAAGACGAACAAAAGACGAACAATGAACGAACAAAAGACGAACAAAAGACGAACAAAAGACGAACAAAAGACGAACAAAAGACGAACAAAAGACGAACAAAAGACGAACAAAAGACGAACAAAAGACGAACGAATGACGAACGAATGACGAACGAATGACGAAGAAAAGACGAACAAATGACGAACAATGAACGAACAAAAGACGAACAAAAGACGAACAAAAGACGAACAAAAGACGAACGAATGACGAACAAATGACGAACGAATGACGAACAATGAACGAACAATGAACGAAGAAAAAGTGGCGTTAAAGCAAAGGGAAGTTAAAGCTAAGAGAGAGTTAAAAAAGAGGATATTGGTGGATTTCAACTTTGGTAAAGTGCAAGATGAAAATTTGCAGACCAATTCTGGTAGACTACAAAAACAAAGAACAAAATAATTATTTCAGAATTTATTGCTAATTGTTAATTATTTCGTATCTTTGCACTCAGAAAACATAATTGCTAAAACACGAATGAAAATAGCTAAAAAAATACTGAAATGGGGAGGTATAACCCTACTGCTCCTCATCATCGCAATGATTGCTATTCCTTTTTTCTTTAAAGATACTATCAAGGAAAAGGTTATTGAGATGGCAAATGAAAACTTAAAGGCGAACATCGGATTGCAAGATGTTGATATTAGTCTGTTTAAGAACTTTCCTAAGGCACGCGTTACCCTCAACGATTTTGTTTTGGTAAACAAAGAGCCTTTCGTAGGTGATACACTTTTTGCTGCTAAACACATAGATGTAACGCTTAGCATCAAAGATTTATTAGCGGGCAACTACAATTTGCTAGGAGCTAATGTGAAAGATGCTTCGGTGTATATACACCTTAACAAGGAGGGAGAAGGCAACTATGATATCGCTATTCCTTCGGATAAACCTGAGGAAGAGTCAGCACCTATCAAGCTAGATATTCAGCGGTACAATGTAGAAAATCTGAAATTTACTTTCAAAATGGACGACGGCAACCTCTTTATGGAAGCAGCCGATATTTACCACAGCGGGAAAGGAAACTTTGCCGAAGAGGTATTGGACTTAGACACTCAGACGAAAGCCAACCTAACTTTTGCAATGGGTAAGAGCACTTTTATGAAGCGAGTGCCTATCACCTTGCAGGCTATTTTGGGCATCGACCTCAAAAATCAGAAATATACTTTCAAGCAAAACAAAGCTACTGTAAATCGTTTGGATTTGGTATTCGATGGTTTTATTCAGTTATTGGAGGAAGGACAACATTACGACCTTACTTTTAGCACCCCTACCAATTCATTTCAAAACTTTTTAGCGCTCATTCCCGAAGAGTACTCTAAAAGCATTGAGAATGTAAAAACCACAGGAAATCTGACCCTGAAAGGTTTTGCCAAAGGTGATATGGTAGGTGATAAAATCCCTACTTTCGGACTTGAAATGTATGCAGACAATGCTTCTTTTAAATATCCGAACCTGCCTAAAACGGTGCGTGACATCACTATCGACCTAAAAGTAAACAACGCTACGGGTATTACCAACGATACCAAAGTGAACCTCAACAAATTTACGATGAGTATCGACCAAGACCATTTTTCGGCTCGTGCCAATGTGAGCAATGTGGTAGTAAACCCGTTTGTGGATATGGCAGTAAAAGGGACTATCAACTTGGCAAACTTATCGCAAGCATACCCTATTTCGTTAAACAAGAAGTTGGCAGGAATCTTACGTGCTGATATAGCGACACAATTGGATATGAAATCGGTAGAGGCTAAGAATTATCAAAAGATTAAAGCACAAGGCAATTTGTCGCTTTCTCAGTTTGTATATGCAGGTGAGGAGTTTGTAAAACCTTTCCATATTGATAACTTAAACGTAGCCTTTAATCCGTCGCACATTGGGCTTTCAAAATTTGATGCTCGCACAGGTGATAGTGACTTACACCTTACTGGAACGATAGATAATCTGTACGGTTTTGCTTTCAGAAAAGAAATCCTCAAAGGAAACTTTAATCTATCTTCGAACAAGTTAGTAGTAAACGATTTTATGCAACCCGCAACAGAATCGTCTGCTCCTGCAAAACAAGAAACCAAAGAAGCACCTAAAGCTAATAAGACCTCTACAAAAGAAGCGGCTATAAAAGTACCTGCTTTCTTAGATTGTGCGCTTACTGCAAAAGCCAATACGGTGTTATACGACAATTTGAAATTAAGTAATGTATCGGGCAAACTGATTATAAAAGACCAAAAAGTAACCTTAGAGAACTTAAAATCAGATATTTTTGGAGGAAATATAGCTCTTGCAGGAGATGTATCGACCAAAGAAAAAGTACCTACCTTTGACGTAGATTTGAACCTTAATCGTCTTAACATATCCGATGCTTTTACGCAAATTACTATGCTCGAAAAGATAGCGCCTATTGCGAAAGCTGTACAAGGGAAAGTGAATACGGTTATCAACGTAAAAGGTAATTTGAAAAACGATTTAACTCCTCAAATTAACAGTATCTCGGGCGACCTATTCGCAGCACTTATTGACTCTAAGATTGACAGCCACGGTTCTCCTCTACTCTCAGCTTTAGATAGCCAATTTACAGGTTTAAATTTAGCCAATCTCAACCTAAAAGATGTGAAAGCAGCGGTTGATTTTGAAGATGGAAAAGTGAAAATCAAGCCTTTTACTATCAAATATAAAGATGTAGCCATAGAGGTAGCAGGTTCTCACGGATTTGACCAACAGATGAATTACAAGCTCACCTTTAATGTACCGCCTCAAATGTTGGGTAAAGAAGCAGAAGGTTTGTTAGCAAAACTGACTCCTGAAAACCAGAAAAAGATAAACAATTTGCCTGTGGTAGCAACCGTAGGAGGAACTTTCAAAAAACCACAAGTAAGCACCGATGCTAAAGCCGTAGTAAAAAATTTGGCAACCCAAATTGCTAAAAACCAAATTAACAACCTTACCGCTAAAGGCACTGACGCACTACAAAAGGCTTTAGGAGGTAAAACAAGTTCGGGTACAGCAGGCGAAATAACTAAAACCGTGGGAGGACTAATGAAGAACAAAGACAGCACAATGACTAAAGTGAAAGAGAAAGCCAAAGAAGAGGCTAAAAAAGAAGCCAAAAAACAAATAGGCAATTTCCTCAGAGGTTTGGGTAAAAAAGAAGGAGAAGAATAAAAATAAAATTAATTAAATATATATGTATAAAGTAGTACTTTTACGCCACGGGCAAAGTGAATGGAACAAGCTCAACTTATTCACAGGGTGGCAAGATGTAGATTTAACAGAGCAAGGCGTACAAGAAGCACGTGAAGCAGGACGCGTAATGAAAGAAGAAGGCTTTAAATTTGATGTTGCCTATACTTCAGTGCTCAAAAGAGCTATCAAAACCTTGAACAATGCTTTGGAGGCGATGGGCGACCTTTGGGTGCCTACACACAAAAGCTGGAGACTCAATGAAAAGAGTTACGGGGCGCTACAAGGTTTGAACAAAGCTGAAACTGCTGCTAAATACGGTGAAGACCAAGTACTTTTGTGGAGACGCTCTTACGATGTTCGCCCTCCACTTATTGAAGAATCAGACGAACGTCACCCTTCACACGACCGTCGTTACGCTTCACTTACCAAAGAAGAAAAAACAGCAGGCGAAAGTTTAAAAGATTGTTATGACCGTATGTTGCCTATATGGTTTAACGAAATTGCGCCAGACATTAAAGCAGGCAAGAGTGTGATTATCGCAGCACACGGTAACAGCTTGCGTTCTTTGGTACAATATCTCGACGGGCTTTCAAAAGAAGAAATCTTAAAGCTCAATATCCCAACGGGAGTACCTTTGGTATATGAACTCGATGCTAATTTGAAACCTATCAAACATTATTATTTAGGCGACCAAGAAGCTATTGCAGCCGCTATCAACAGCGTGGCAAATCAAGGTAAATCAAAATAAAATTTGCTTGATATATTGATAGAAGAAGGAGGTTATTTATTGCAGATAACCTCCTTTATTCTTTTAAAAATGAAACTTTAACGTCACGCTTTTTGTATATTCGAGTAAAATAATTACCTTTGCACCAATTTTAAGCAGAACATATATTAATGAAATTTATATACATTCTTCTTTTTTCACTATGCAGTAGTACTTTTAGTCTGTTTTATGGACAGAAGAACCCTGTGTTTAAAGTAGTTTTAGATGCGGGTCACGGAGGTAAAGACCCCGGTAAAGTAGTACAGAAAAACATCTTTGAGAAAGATGTGGTGCTGAAAATAGTATTATTAGTAGGCAAAAAGTTAGAGGCTTACCCTGATATAAAGGTGATTTACACTCGCAAAACCGATGTGCTAATTGACCTTTATGAGCGTGGAGCTATTGCCAACAGGAACAAAGCCGATGTATTCGTTTCAGTACACTGCAACGCTCACGAAACACAAGTAGACGGTGCGGAAACATATGTATTAGGGCTACACGCCAACCAGCAGAACTTCGAGGTTGCCAAAGCCGAAAACTCGGTAATCTACTTGGAAGATGATTACAAAAAGAAATACGCTAAGTACAATATCAACTCACCTGAATCGGTAATAGGGCTATCTATTATGCAAGAAGAGTTCTTGGAGCAGAGCATTCAGCTAGCTAAGTTAGTGCAAAACCAACTCACAGGAGTGATGAAACGCACTAACAGAGGCGTGCGCCAAGCGGGATTCATCGTCTTGCACCAAACCTATATGCCCAGTATTCTTATAGAAACAGCATTCCTTACTAACAACGAGGAACGCAAATTCCTTACCTCGGCTAAGGGGCAAGAAGAGTTTGCAGAGAACATTGCTGAGGCGATACTCGCTTACAAGAAATGGATAGAAGACAAAAGTTCTTATACTACCCCTGACGACAGTATTTCACAAGTAAGAGAAAAAAGTAATACCCCAAGACAAAGTACAAGTAATAGCACTATCAACAACAGCGATTTGAGCTATAAAGTACAGATATCATCAAGCCCTAAAAATTTAGAAACAAAGGCTTTTAATTTCAAAGGACTCTCGCCTATATCAGTTGAAAAAGACGGGCGTGTATATGTGTATTACTATGGTGATACTTCGAAACACAGAGAAGCCCTTGAGCTACTGGACAAAGCAAAAAAAAAAGGGTATAAAGATGCTTATATCGTAGCTTTTTACCAAAAGAAACGCATTACAGTAGAAAGAGCTAAACAAATAGAAAAGTAAACTTATTCAAATAGAAACTGATGAAACTATCCAGAGAAATAAAAACAGCTATTATAGTTGTGGCGGGTATTGCCGCTTTTTATATAGGCTTTAACTTCTTGAAGTCTAAATCATTATTTAATAAAACGAATACTTATTACGCTTATTTTCCTCATTCGGGAGGGTTAAAAACAGGTACACAAATCACTGTGAATGGGGTGAAAGTAGGGAGTGTGGAAGCAGTGGACTTAGAAGAGAAAAGTGCCAAGATAAAAATCACGATGGAGTGTTCAGACGATTTTAAGTTCTCTAAGAATAGTGTAGCCGAGCTTTACAACAGTTTGCTTGGAGGTGCAGGACTGCAAATTATTCCCGCCTTCGATAATGCTCCTATAGCCGTATCGGGAGATGTATTAGAAGCACGTGTACAAGAAGATATGCTCGCCTCTATCTCTTCGTCAATCAAACCTACACAAGACAAACTCAATCGCCTCTTAGGACAAGCCAATACCACTCTTACAGGAGTGAACAGTGTTTTAGATGCTAAAACTACTAACAATTTAAAAATTGCCATTGCCGAACTGAGCGCGACAATGCACAACCTAAATCAGGCATCAGTAAACCTCAATAAGATGTTGGTAGCTAATCAAGCCAATTTGAATGCTACTTTAAGCAATGCTAATAAAATCACTACTGATCTATCAAAAGTATCAGGACAGCTTTCGGAAGCTGAACTCAATAAAGTAATTGCCAATGCACAAACAACTCTTAACAACCTCAATACTCTTTTGGCTGAAGTAGAAGGAGGCAAGGGTACTATTGGAAAATTACTAAAAGACGAAACGCTCTATAAAGATTTAGACAAATCGGCTAAACAGCTCGAATTGCTCTTACAAGACCTTCGTTTAAATCCTAAGCGTTATCTTCATTTCTCCGTTTTTGGTAAAAAAGCTAAAACATACGAGCCTCAAGACGAAGAAAAAGGAGAATAAACTATATTGATGAGCTTCTTTCCTAACATAGTATTTATAATACTTCTCTGTATAGGAGGAGGCTTTTTTATTTATAATCTACGGAAACTCATTAGGAATATCCGTTTAGGCAAGCCGGAAGACACTTCTGGCAACCGCAAAGAACGACTCAAAAATATGTTGTGGCTCGCCTTAGGGCAACGAAAAATGTTGGTACGCCCCATAGTGGGTGTGTTACACATTATTGTATATGCAGGTTTCCTGATTATCAACATCGAACTTTTAGAGATTATTACTGACGGTATCATAGGAACCCACCGCATATTTGCCTCCTTAGGGGCGTTCTACAACTTCTTGATAGCTTCTTTTGAGGTATTGGCTCTCTTAGTGATTGTAGCAGTAACCGTATTTTGGATAAGGAGAAATGTACTAAAACTACCACGCTTTCGCAAGGCAGAAATCAGGGGGTGGGCAAAAAAAGATGCAAGCAATATCCTTTATGCCGAAATGATAATGATGAGTCTTTTTCTACTGATGAACGCTGCCGATGGTCAGCTACAAACATTACACGTACCCCACTATGTGCAAGCAGGTTCTTTTCCTGTGAGCGAATGGTTACGCCCCTTGTTAGGAAACGCTTCGGTAAGCACTCTTATCGCTGTAGAACGCAGTTGTTGGTGGTTACACATTACCGGGGTTTTATGCTTTTTAAACTACTTGTATTACTCCAAACATCTACACATACTGTTAGCTTTCCCTAATACGTACTACGCACCTATTCGTCCGTTAGGAGCTTCTAAGGTAAACCCAGTGGTAACACAAGAGGTGAAACTAATGTTAGACCCCAATGCCGACCCTTTTGCAACACCACAAGATACAGCCCCTCCTGATAAGTTTGGAGCTTCGGACGTGACCGACCTCACTTGGTTACAGCTGATGAACGCCTATACTTGTACCGAGTGCGGGCGTTGTACCGATGAATGTCCGGCGAACCTCACTGGTAAAAAGCTTTCTCCTCGCGCGATTATGATGAAAACACGTGACCGCTTAGAAGAGGTAGGGCGCAATATCGACAAACACGGTACTTTTGAACCCGACGGCAAACAACTTTTAGGCGACTACATTACTCCTGAAGAACTATGGGCTTGTACCACTTGCAATGCTTGTGTGGAGGTCTGCCCTGTGAGCATCAGTCCGTTATCTATTATTATGGATATGAGGCAATATTTGGTAATGGAAGAATCGGCAGCCCCTACCGAACTCAATGTGATGATGACTAATATAGAGAACAACGGAGCCCCTTGGGCGTATAGCCAAGCGGATAGAGACATCACAAATTAATTTTAATTTATTATCTAAATTAAATGAACTTACTATCCGTAGAAAATATATCAAAAGCCTTTGGCGAACGCATAATCCTTAAAAACATCTCTTTTGGCATCAATAAAGACCAAAAAATAGCCTTTATCGCTAAAAATGGTACAGGGAAGACTACTTTACTCAATATTATTGCAGGCAAAGACCAACCCGATAGCGGACAAGTAGTATTCCGCAAGGGCATACATATAGGTTTTCTCTCACAAAATCCTTCTTTTAACGAAGAACTCACGGTAGAAGAGACTATTTTTGCAACCGACAATCCTATTTTGCGATTGATTCAGGAGTACGAACACGCTTTACAGCACCCTGAAAACGAAATGGCTTATCAAAAGGCTTTTGAACAGATGGAACGCCATAATGCCTGGGATTTTGAAACACAATACAAACAAATACTATTCCGTCTAAAATTAGACAACCTCCAACTGAAAGTAAAAAACCTTTCGGGAGGACAGAAAAAGCGTCTCGCCTTAGCCAATGTACTTATTAGCAAACCTGACTTGCTGATATTGGACGAACCTACGAACCACCTCGACTTAGAAATGATTGAATGGTTAGAACAGTACTTTGCCAAAGAAAACCTCACACTCTTCATCGTTACGCACGACCGTTATTTTTTGGAACGTGTATGCAATGAAATCCTAGAATTGGACAATGGCGAACTATTCAGCTACAAAGGGAACTACTCCTATTTCTTAGAGAAAAAAGAACAGCGATTAGCACAAGAACAAGCATCGGTAGAGAAGGCTAAAAACCTTTATGTAAAGGAACTCGACTGGATGCGTAGGCAACCTAAGGCACGAACTACTAAGTCTAAATCGCGTATAGACGATTTTTATAAGATAAAGGAGGCAGCCCACAAGCGTCGGAAGGAGCACTCCGTACAGCTCGAAATCAATATGGAGCGATTGGGAAGCAAGACGGTGGAGTTTCACAATGTGAGCAAGAGTTTCGGAGACTTGCGCGTACTCAATAAGTTCAATTATAATTTCTTGCGGGGTGAACGAGTGGGAATTATAGGTAAGAACGGCACGGGCAAATCCACCTTTCTCAACTTGCTCACCTCGTCTATCGCTCCTGATAGTGGCAAAATAGTAGTGGGAGACACTATTAAGTTCGGGTACTATACCCAAGATGGTATTGAGGTACAACAAGGACAAAAGGTAATAGAAGTGATACAAAAGTATGGCGATTACATTCCCCTACTTAAAGGACACACTCTCTCAGCAGGACAGCTATTGGAGCGCTTTCTCTTCGACCGTAAAAAGCAATACGACTATGTAGAGAAACTCAGCGGAGGGGAACTCAAACGCTTATACCTATGTACTGTACTCATTCAAAACCCCAATTTTTTGATTTTAGACGAGCCTACGAACGACCTCGATATTGTTACTCTGAACGTCTTAGAAGACTTTTTGTTAGACTATCCAGGATGCTTGTTGGTAGTATCACACGACCGCTATTTTATGGATAAAATAGTAGACCACCTTTTTGTCTTCAAAGGCAACGGCGAAGTAGAGGATTTCCCTGGTAACTACACCGATTACCGCGTGTACGAAGAGAGCGTTCCTCCGACAGACGATGCTCCCAAGAAAGAAGCCACCAAAAACACTTGGCGCAAGGACGGAATGAAAGGTTTATCGTTCAACGAGCAGAAGGAATACAACCGATTGGAAAAAGAAATAGCGCAGTTAGAAGAGAAAAAAGCTGCTATAGAAGCTACTTTTGCCGAAGGAAGTCTTAGCAGTAATGAAATACAAGAACAATCAGTAGCCTTGCAAGAGACGCTTATTGCGATAGAGGAAAAGACCGAACGCTGGTTTGAACTAACGGAGAAGCTAGAAGAACATTAATATTTTACTCCACTGACAAGTTAGCATATTAAGCATATTTTCGCTATTTACTTAATTTTATACATTACAATTTTCAAATTCTACTTTATTTTCGTATCTTTGCCCCCTCACTCACTATATAATGACTCATTCAGGAAAAATTGAACTAATGGCACCAGCTGGTAATTTTGAGTCGCTACAAGCGGCAATAGACAATGGTGCCGACTCAGTGTACTTTGGGGTAGACCAGCTGAATATGCGTGCAAGAGCAAGTATCAACTTTACGATTGACGACCTTGATGAAATAGCGCGCCGTTGTGCTCCTAAGGGCATTCGCACTTATCTTACCCTTAATACTATTATTTACGACCACGACCTATCTATCATCAAAACACTATTAGACGCTGCCAAAAAAGCAGGTCTTACAGCTGTGATAGCTATGGATCAGGCAGTCATAGCTTATGCTCGACAAATAGGAATGGAGGTACATATCTCTACCCAAATCAATATCACTAATATTGAAACCGTGCGCTTCTACGCGATGTTTGCTGATACAATGGTAATGAGTCGTGAACTGAGCTTGCGACAAATCAAGAAGATATGTGAGCAGATAGAAAAAGAGCAAATCAAAGGACCTTCGGGCAATTTGGTAGAAATAGAAATATTTGGACACGGGGCGCTTTGTATGGCGGTATCGGGCAAGTGTTACCTGAGTTTGCACTCACACAATTCCTCAGCTAATCGCGGAGCTTGCAAGCAAAACTGTCGCAAGAAATACACTGTAATCGACCAAGAAAGCGGTTTTGAAATAGAATTAGACAACGAGTATATGATGTCGCCTAAAGATCTCTGCACGATTGACTTTCTCGACCAAGTAATCGACACAGGGGCAAAGGTATTAAAGATTGAAGGGCGTGGGCGCGCTCCTGAGTATGTGGCTACCGTTATTCGCACCTACCGAGAAGCAATAGATGCTTATTACGCAGGCACATACAGTAAAGAAAAATTTGAAGGCTGGATAGAAGCCCTCAAAACGGTGTACAATCGCGGTTTCTGGAGTGGGTATTATTTAGGGCAAAAACTCGGTGAATGGAGTGAAAACCCAGGCTCTAATGCTACCCAAAAGAAAGTGTACATTGGGCAAGGCAAACACTATTTCCCTAAGACTGGTATTGCAGAGTTTGCTATTGAAGCCTTTGATATAAAGGTAGGTGACAAATTACTTATCACTGGACCTTCAACAGGCGTTCAAGAAATAGAGCTCACCTCAATGATGGTAAACGATAGTCCTGCTGAAAGAGCTAAGAAAGGTGATTCTTGTACTATCAAAACCAATTTCAGAATAAGGTTATCAGATAAACTGTATAAAATAGTAAAAACAAATATCAATTAGCAGATTAGCAGATTTAGTTTAATATGGTAATAGTAACCTTACAGCGTGAAAAATGCATAGGCTGTAACTACTGTGTAGAGATGGCTCCTGAGCAGTTCCAGATGTCGAAAAAAGATGGCAAGAGCGTATTATTACGTTCCACTGAAAAGAAAGGCTTCTTCACCCTAAAAAGTTATGACGATAGTATTTTTGAGGATTGTGAGAAAGCACAAAAAGCCTGCCCCGTGAAGATTATCTCTACCAAAAAACTATAGTATTAACAACAGACGACTAACATCTAAAAATAATAAACAATGAGAAAAATAGTATTATTAGCCATATGTTTGTTTGCTTTTTACAATGTAAAAGCACAATACATAGGAGTGAAAGCAGGGTACAATTATGCTACCTTAAAAGGAGATGTAAGTAGTGAGGCAAGTTTTAAACCATATCACGGTTATTATGCTGGGGTTACTTTAGAGTTTCCCCTATCTAAATTGTTCTCTTTACAGATAGAAGGTATCTACAATCGCCGTGGTGCACAAATAAAATCTGATAGATATGGGAATGCTACTTTGGCTCTTGATTATATTTCGGCTCCTGTAATGGCACGATTCAATGTAGGGAAGGGTATTAATTTGCACGTAGGTCCTCAGATAGAATATCGCGTTGACCAGCCTAATTTCTACTTCAATGGTACAGAACCCGTAACTCGTGTAAAATCAGATGCCATAGACATTATAGATGTAGCTATGACTGCAGGGATAGGTTACACTACTGATGCAGGTTGGTTTTTCGAAATACGTTGGGTACAAGGACTCACTAATATCTTTGAAGGCGATGAGGCAAGCCTCATAAGTACGGGTATTGCTAATTCTTACGACTTTAAAAATAGAACGCTCTCAATGGGAGTAGGGTATCAATTTTAAGCTAAATAATAGGTAACAAAATGTATAGACTGATATATGTAATACTTTTGATTGGATTGTTTTCTTGCGAGAAAGAACGGCAAACGCGCAACCCTAACTTAGGAGAAGTACATTTCACCTATACTATCGATATAAGTTTACCTCTCTATAACAGCTTAAAAACACCTATGAATACGGTTTTTATACCTCACAGAGGTATTAAAGGATTTTTTGTGACTTGTTATAGTAATGGAGGATATCGTGCTTGGGAAGCTGCTTGTCCTAATCATAATTTACAAGAATGTCATAGTCGCCTGTTTGGCATAAAGGCTATAGAAGATGAAAATAGCTATGAAGAAACTGGTCATAGCTATACTTTTGCCAAATGTTCTTGCGATGGAACTGTTTATGATTTGAGAACAGGCTCCCCTATTGCTATTGGACAAATTGCCAAACCTTATCCTTTACTAAATTATAATGTTTCAGTAGCTGGTAATATTTTAACTATTAGTAACTAATGCTATCAGTACGTTTTGAAAATACAAAGCCCATCACATTTATCATTGTGCTATTAGCACTATTGATAGGTGATGGGCTATTTCAATTTAAAATACTACAACTACCTCTCAGTGACGTGTCTCATCTCACTGTTTTAATGAGTACTTTTGTATTACTCTTTCTTTCTTTATTATTACTTCACCAAATAGACCGGTGGAATGAACTTACTGACACCAAAAACTGCTACTCTATAGCCTTCTTTAGTATTTTCGTAGTGCTCTTCCCTACCCTTTTTGATAAAGTGAAATTAGTAGGTGCTAACTTACTCATCATTGTAGCCTTGTGGCGTGTACTTACTCTTAAAACAGGTGATGGCATTCCACAAAAACTATTCGATACTTCTCTACTAATCATTTGTGCAGGCTTGTTGCATCCTTGGGCTTTAGCATTTCTGCTAAATGTATGGATTTCTCTACTCTTTTACGGAGCTGAAAAACGCCGTTATTGGTTTATACCTCTTTTAGCAATCATTACTGTTAGCATCTTATTAGGGACTATTTTATTAATACTTCAAGAGCCTTTTCCTATTGATGATTTTACAAATCTCATCACTTCAGATATAAATAATCTTCTAAACTTTTCTTCTCATTCCATTGCTACAACAATAGCAGTATGTAGCTTAGCTCTCCTTCTTTTAGTGGCATTAGCAGTATACTATTTCAGAAGTGTTTATCACAGTATCAGCTCATTAGTAGTAATACAATTCCTCTGGATAGGACTTATAGTAGTATTCCTTTCCAAAGAAGTGATATACATCTTTGCCCCTATTGCCATTCTCTTTGCTCTTTATGTAGAGAAAATACGTGTGTGGTGGCTAAAAGAAATCGTACTATGGTCACTATTATCTATGCCTGGCATAGGGCTTCTACTCCATTTTATTACCAAAAGCTAAATCACCCGCATCACCTAAACCTGGTACTATATAGCCGTGGTCGTTAAGGTGAGGGTCTATGGTAGCAATCCATAAATGAGTAGTCTCAGGAAACTTATCTTCCAAGTATTCTATCCCCTGCTGTGCCCCTATAACAGCAAACAAATGTATCTCTTTAGGTGTCCCTAAAGGTTTCAGCGCATTGAATACATTAGCAAACGAACGCCCTGTAGCCAGCATTGGGTCAGCTAAGAAGAGGATTTTACCTTCTAAGGACGGTGAAGCCAGATACTCCACCATTATATCAAAATCAGTCTCAGAAGTGTGTTTGCGATAAGCCGAGATAAAAGCATTATCAGCATTATCAAAGTAATTCATTAAGCCTTGATGCAATGCCAAACCAGCACGCAAAATAGAGCAAATTACTATCTCGTCTTTCGGAAGTTGTACCTTCTTTTCGCCCAAAGGTGTAGTAATTGTTTCCGTTTTATAGTGTAGAAACTTACTCATCTCGTAACACAATACCTCCCCTATTCGTTCCAAATTTTTACGGAATCGCATACGGTCTGCCTGAATATTTACATCACGCAACTGGGCGATAAATCGGTTTAATACGGAAGGCTCTTCGCCTAAATGATGTATGATCATTGGTCTATTAGCTTTATATTTTCACGCCACAAAAGTAGTATATAATTTGCTAATTTCCAAATTTGCCAATTTGCTAATTTACTTTTTGGCACACTATTTGGGACGTCTATACTGAATCATTAAACAATAATTAAGCGTATGAAAAACAAAATCACTAAATTAACAGCTTTTATTGCGATAATGCTACTCACCACCGCTACCTATGCTCAAGAGTTTCACTTAGGAGCAAAAGCAGGTGCCAACTTAGGTAAAGTAGAAGGTGTAGCCTATGACAAAAACTTTAAATTGGGCTATCAATTAGGAGGTTTCGTCGAATTTGATTTCAATGATAGCTGGGGGCTACAGGGTGAAGTACTTTTTAGTCAAACCAATACAAAGCTCCGCGATAGCTACCAATCTGTTTGGGACGACAAGTTCGAAAAGAAAAAAACACTAAACTACGTAAGTGTACCAGTACTCTTGAAATACAACCCTAACGGATTGATTTCACTACACGCAGGACCTCAATTTAGTTTCCTTGCTAATAAAGACGATAGTACTTGGGAAAACGGAAAAAAACTTTTCAAAGATACCGATTTTTCATTAGTAGCAGGAGCCGAAGTGAATTTAGGTCCTCTTTTTGCTTACGGTCGCTATGTATGGGGTTACAGTGATATTAGTAACGCCCTTAAAGAAAAAGCAACTACCCAACAAATACAATTGGGCGTAGGGGTGCGTTTTTAGAAAATAGGAATATTAGTTAATTAGAAATAGGGTTTAAGTGATTTATAAATCACTTAAACCCTTTCTTATTTTTTTAACAACCCTAATTATTCTTCGCCTTAGGTTCACCTTACCTTCGTTGTTCCTTCATTTGTCCGTGCGACTCGCACCGTTCTTTGTTCGTTCTTTGTTCGTATTTTCTTCGTCTTTTCTTTATCTGCCCGTGCGGCTCGCACCGTCTTTTGTTCGTCTTTTGTTCGTCTTTTCATTATCTGCCTGTCGTGCTACGACTGCCCGTGTGGCTCACACTGCCCATCGTGCTACGACCTCACACTTTACCTTTTATCTTCAACAATTAGTATTATTAGTATTATTGGCATTATTGACATTATAGTATTAATTACGGATATAGTAAATATTTCTTTCTCATCTCCTTAAACTGCTCTATATCCTTTTGCCACGATTGGCGTATTTCGTCTTCGGTCTTCCCTTCGCTTATTTGCTTCTTTAATATATCATTACCAGCAATCTTATTGAACGATGAAGTAAAGAAAGGTGTTTTCACTCCTTTGCCTTGCTCAAAAGCTTTTTTAAGCCAAGTGAGATTTAGTTTATCCAAACGAGGTGTTTTTCTCAAGTCCTCACCGTAACATAGTTCACCGTTAAACTTCGGATTCTTGTCGCCTGCATTAGGGTGTGGCGTAAAGCTAAAAGCCGTCTTATCAAAATAAGGAGAGCCATAAATCTGAAACTGCATATCGGTACCGCGCCCCATACTTACATTTGTCCCTTCAAAAAAACACAAACTTGGGTACAAGTTCACCGATACATCATTAGGTAAGTTAGGCGAAGGTTTTATCGGTAAGCTATAAGACGTTTGATGTGTATAATAGGCAAGAGGAATCACTTTAAGGTCAGTAGTAACGCCTGCTTGCAACCACTTTTCACCATTTATCATCTGAGCATATTCTCCAATAGTCATTCCATAAACCACGGGCACAGGGTGCATTCCAATAAAACTCTTAAAGGCAGGTTGCAATACCGCTCCATCAATATAATGCGCATTAGGATTCGGACGGTCGAGTACTATTACAGGAATATGCTGTTCAGCACAAGCCTCCATCACATAATGCAAAGTAGAAATATAAGTGTAAAAGCGTACCCCTACATCTTGCAAATCAAAGAGTACAAGGTCTACACCTTTCAGTTGCTCAGCAGTAGGTTTTTTGTTTTTACCATAGAGCGATACAATAGGCAAGCCCGTTTTAGTGTCTTTGCCGTCTTTCACCACTTCACCTGCATCGGCTTCCCCTCTGAATCCGTGTTCAGGAGCAAAAACCTTGCTGATAGATACTTTCTTCTTTAATAACGTATCCACCAAATGCACATAATTCCCCTTTTCGGCTTTCACAATTCCAGTCTGATTCGTAACGATAGCTATATTTTTAGCGCGTAAATCCTTAATGTAAAGATACATTCGGTTAGCGCCTACCACCACTTCTTTCATCTGTTTTTCAGTGTTTTGCACAGAAGCATTATCTTGTGTCTGTCCATTATTTTTGCACGATATAAGCGTACATAAGAAAAAAAGTGTAACTTTGGCACTTCTAAAAGGCATTATTGTTTTGAATGTTGAATATTTCATAGCAAAAAGAGTTATTTTTTCGAAAGGGGACAAAGATACAATTTCTTCCCCAATTATCAAAATGGCAATAGCTGCCATTGCTGTGGGTATGGTGATGATGCTCATTGCCATTGCTACGGGTATTGGCTTGCAACGCAAGATTAGGGAGAAGTTGGTAGTCTTTCACGGGCACATTCAGATTTTTGATTATAGCAGTAATGCGTCACAAGTTACTACCAAACCTATTGCTATAAAACAAGATTTTTACCCTACTTTTTCAGCAGTACCCGAAGTTACCCATATTCAAGCAGTAGCTACCAAAGGTGGTATCATCCGTACTGAAACCACTTATGAATCGATTCTCGCTAAAGGTGTGGGGAAAGACTACAATTGGTCGCTTATTCGCGATTTTATTACCGAAGGGCGCACCCCTAATGTAGCGAGTGAAGAAGTAACCGATGAGGTGCTAATGTCTACCTATTTAGCCAACAGATTGCACTTAAAACTGGGCGACCGTTGCCAAGCTATCTTTTTAAAAGACGAAGCTGCCCAAGCTCCTAACCAACGTAGTTTTAAGATTGTAGGGCTTTATAACAGTGGCTTTCAAGAGTTTGATGCGTCGTACATCTTCACTGATATACGTCATATTCAGAAAATCAATAAATGGCAACCTGACCAAATAGGCAATTTCGAACTTTTTATCAAAGATTTTGACCGTATAGAAGAAGTAGGCAAACAAGTGTACGGCAAGGTAGGTTCATTCCTCGATTCGCAAACTATCATTCAAAAGTTTCCTTTTATCTTCGAATGGCTTGGTATGTTCGATTTCAATATTTATCTCATCATCGGGATAATGATAGTAGTAGGAGGATTTAATATGATTACGGCTATTCTCGTGCTCATTTTGGAGAAAACACCAATGATAGGTACTTTAAAGAGTTTAGGTGCTTCTGACCGCAGTATCCGCAAGATATTTTTGTATAATGCTACCTATATCATAGGCTTGGGACTCTTATGGGGGAATGTTTTGGGATTTCTGTTACTCTGGTTACAACAGCGTTACAGCCTTATCAAGTTAGACCCTGCCACCTATTACGTAACCGAAGTACCGATTGCTTTCACTCCTCTGTGGGTGTTATTGCTCAATATAGGAGTTTTGCTATTGTGCTTGCTAATGCTACTCATTCCTACCTACGTGATTACCAAAATATCACCTACTAAATCTATGAAGTTTGCGTAAATAATTTGAGATAGTGCAAAAGTGAGTATATAATTATTTAAAATCTTTGCTTTATTCAAAATAAAGAAGTACATTTGCCACAAATTAAGAAATGTGACTATATGAAAAGAAATATTAGCACTTTGGACAAGAATATCCGTTTGCTCATTATCGTTATCACTGCGATATTGGGGTATTTTAACGAGTTTTCTATTACCATTGCTTCCGTGTTATCAGGCGTTTCTATATTGCTTTTGGTAACCATTCTCATCAATTTCTCACCCATTTATGCACTTTTAGGTATCAGTACCTATAAGCCTAAAGAAAAATAATTATTATGACTTCTTTTTTTAACGAAACTCCTTTTGTCTTCCCTTTTAAGAAAAACGAAGTAAAACGTTGGGTGAAATGCGTAGCCCAATCCGAAGGTAAAGAGGCAGGTAATATCAACTATATTTTTTGCGATGATGAGTATTTGCATAAAATCAATGTAGAGTACTTGCAACACGACACCTTTACCGATATCATCACCTTTGATTATTCTGAGGGCAAGGTGCTCCATTCGGATATTTATATTTCGGTAGAACGTGTAAAGGAGAATGCTAACATCTTTAAGGTACTGTTCCAAAAAGAACTTTTGCGGGTATTAGCACACGGCTTGTTACACCTCTGCGGTTATAAGGATAAAACACCGGAAGACAGTGCGCTAATGCGCAACAAGGAAGAAGAAAAGATGAATCTTTTTACGGTTGTTTAGGAAGAGTAGATTTGAGCTTTATAGTAAAACTCGCCAAATAACCATAAATAAGCAAAAGTAAGATACCTATGTAGATACTATTGTCAAAAGCATAGAAATTTACAAAGGAGAAAACGACACTCATTCCAAGGAAGATTTTTATCTTCCTTTTTTTGTAGGGTATCGGATAGTATTTTTGTCCGTAGTAATACGAAATAAACATCATCGCCCCATAAGTGATAAGAGTTGCTAAAGCCGCTCCTTTATAACTGAGCCAAGGAATAAGTGCAAAGTTGAACACTACTGTGATAGCCATTCCTATCAAGGATACGATAGCCCCGAAGCTAGTACGGTCGGTTACTTTGTACCATACCGAAAGACTGTGATAAATACCCAAACAAAGGTTAGCTAACAAGATAATAGGTACTATCCAAAGGGCTTCCCAATAGGCTTTGTTAGGTATCAAAATAAGTTTAAAAACATCGGTGAACACGGTAATAAAGAGCAAAATAAAGCCTCCGCACACAATGAAGTATTCAGTGATACGAGCATAGGTTTTAGGCGCATTCTTATCTTGTGCACTGCTGAAAAAGAAAGGTTCTATGCCAAGTTTATAAGCAGTCACAAAAAGGTTCATAAATACCCCCATTTTGTAACAAGCTGAGTAGATACCTATAGTTCCATCGGCAGTATCAGCGGGGAGAAGCATACGCAAGAACACGCGGTCAAAACCTTCGTTTACCGCAAAAGCAATACCTGCCAATAATACAGGGAAAGCATAAACCATCATCTCTTTCCAAAGTGAATAATCAAAACGGAAATGTATTTTGAAATAGATAGGCAGTAAGACAATGAAAGTCGCTAAACTCGCTATTACGTTGGCTAAGAAGATATAATACACACCGCCGTTGGTAGCAAGGGTTTCAGTAGGTAAATAGTTTAGGTAGTAAATATTCAGAGCTAAATTCACTGCTGTATTCCCTATTTTAACAATAGCATAAAGTTTAGCTTTAGCTTTGTTACGCAACCACGCAAACGGAATGACCACTAAGGCATCGAGTACTAATATATAAATGGCAAAGACAATATACTGTACATCGTAGTTCAGCCACGAGGCAATAAAGTGTCGCAATAAGTAGGCAATCAGCAGGAAAAACAAAGAGCTGACTGTAAGAGAAGTAAGCGCGGTAGATTGTACCTTCTTCTTCTGTTCGCCTTTGTTCATAAAGCGGAAGAAAGCTGTTTCCATACCGTATGATAGCAGTACGTTCCCCAAGATAAGATAGACAAACAACCCTGAATAGATACCAAAATCGGCAGTATCGAGTTTATTCACGTACAGCCTTGTGAGCAATAGAGTAAGCACACGAGGGAGTACAGTAGCAATGCCGTAGATAATGGTATCTTTAAAGAGTTTTTTCAACATAAGGCGTTTTTATTATCCAAATAGTTCTTGTATTGCATCTTCTATTTTGGCAACTTTTACAATCCTAATTTTAGTATTTTTAAGGGCTATTTTGTTATATTTTGATACAAAAATAGTGTTGAAGCCTAATTTCTCAGCTTCAGTAATGCGTTGCTCTACGCGTTGTACAGGGCGTATTTCACCGCCTAATCCTACTTCGCCGGCAAAACAGACGTCCTTTTCAATCGCTATATCTTCATTAGAAGATAGGATAGCCATCGCCACTCCTAAGTCAGTGGCAGGGTCGTCGATAGTAATGCCTCCCGTAATATTTAGGAAGACGTCCTTAGCACCTAAGCGGAATCCTGCGCGTTTCTCAAGCACTGCCAAAAGCATATTGAGGCGTTTGGCATTAAAGCCCGTAGTACTGCGTTGTGGTGTACCATATACCGCTGTACTTACGAGTGCTTGTATTTCAATCATCAGCGGACGCATACCTTCCAAAGTGGCAGCTATGGAGGTACCGCTAATCGTCTCATCAGTTTTGGAAATGAGAATCTCCGAAGGATTATTTACCTCACGCAATCCGTTGCTAAGCATCTCGTAAATACCTAGTTCAGAAGTAGAGCCAAAGCGGTTTTTCAGTGAACGCAAGATACGGTACACGTGATTACGGTCGCCTTCAAACTGCAAAACCGTATCGACCATATGCTCTAATATCTTAGGTCCTGCTATTTGTCCGTCCTTAGTGATATGCCCAATGAGTATTACAGGAGTGTGAGTAGTTTTAGCAAACTTAATCAGTTCGGAGGTACATTCCCTAATTTGAGAAATACTCCCTGCTGATGCCTCTATATAATCGGATTGAAGGGTTTGAATAGAGTCGATAATCACGATTTCGGGTAAGAGTTCTTTTATCTGCTGAAAGATATTTTGCGTCTTAGTTTCAGTGAGAATAAAGCAATTATCGAGCTTATGCGGAATACGGTCAGCGCGCATTTTTATCTGTTTCTCACTTTCCTCCCCCGATACGTAGAGCGTACGATAAGGCAAGTTAAGAGCTATTTGTAGCAGTAGCGTACTCTTGCCTATCCCCGGTTCTCCTCCTAAAAGAGTAACCGACCCCGGTACAATTCCCCCACCCAAGACGTTATTCAATTCGTGGTTGTTGCTGTTGAGGCGCGCCTCCTGTTGTGTATCGATTTGCGAAATAGAAATATACTTAGGAGCTTTACTCTTGATAGGTGATTCTTTCTCTTGCCAAGCAGGAGCAGTGTCTTTCTGTACGACTTCTTCCACAATGGTATTCCACTGCTTGCAGACGTAACACTGTCCTTGCCATTTGCTGTATTGTGCTCCGCAATTCTGACAGAAATATGCTGTTTTTAGTTTTGCCATTTTTTAGGAGGTTAGATGTTAGGAGGCACGAGCTACAAGCTCGCGCCAGCATAGATAGAGGTTAGGTTTTAGGCGTTAGATTATCTGGAAAAGCAAATTATCTATTGTTCATCGTTAATTGCAAAAGATATTGCCCGTATTGGTTTTTGAGCATTGGTTTTGCTAACTCTTGCAACTTTTCAGCAGTAATCCAACCTTTACGATAGGCTATTTCTTCCAAACAAGAGATTTTGAGTCCTTGACGTTTCTCTAAGGTTTCTACGAAGTTTGATGCCTCGCTAAGCGAATCGTGGGTGCCGGTATCAAGCCACGCAAAACCGCGCCCTAAGAGTTGTACTTTTAACTCGCCGTCGTTTAGAAACTCTTGATTCACAGTAGTAATCTCCAATTCACCTCGTGTTGAGGGTTTGATACTTTTGGCTACTTTCACTACTTTATTGGGGTAAAAATAGAGTCCTACTACCGCATAGTTAGATTTAGGCTGTGTGGGTTTTTCCTCAATGCTAAGCACATTGCCCTCGGTGTCAAACTCAGCTACTCCATAGCGTTCAGGGTCTTTTACGTAATAACCAAAGACAGTAGCTTTGCGTTCTTTCTTTACATTCTCTACCGCTTGAGCGAGCATTTTCGAGAAACTCTGTCCGTAGAAAATATTATCTCCTAATACCAGGCATACATCGTCATCACCTATAAACTCTTCGCCTATGATAAAAGCTTGAGCCAAACCATCAGGACTGGGTTGCTCGGCATAGCTAAGGCGAATACCGAAGTCGGAACCGTCACCTAAGAGACGCTCAAAACCTGGTAAGTCCTGAGGAGTAGAAATTACCAATATCTCGCGAATACCCGAAAGCATCAGCACTGATAATGGGTAGTAAATCATTGGTTTATCGTAAATAGGGAGTAATTGTTTAGAAACTCCCTTAGTAATGGGGTAAAGGCGTGTACCTGAACCACCTGCTAATATAATTCCTTTCATCGGTTGTTAGTTTTTTAGACGTTAGTAATTACTGTAACTTTCATATTATATTGAGCTTTGCCCAAAGTTGTTATACGACAAGCTATCAAAAAAACTTTGGCAAAGGTACAGTATTTATTTGAAATTAGCAAATGTGTTATTAATACCACAATGCCAATAATGCCAATAATACCAATTGTTGAAGGTAAAAGATAAAAGATAAAAGGTAAAGTATGAGCTCGTAGCGCAACAGACAGATAAAATTAGTAAATTAGTAAATTAGTAAATGAGTCAATTAGCAAATGGGGGCGAGAGAATAAAATAATGTAGATGGAAGCTTTATTTAATGGTTAATGATTAATGGTTAATGGTTAATGATTAATGGTTAATGGTTAATTTAAGAGATGCTTATAGGAAAGACGAACAATGAACGAACAAAAGACGAACAAATGACGAACAAATGACGAACAAAACCTCCCCCTAACCCCCTCCAAAGGGGGAACTAAAGCGACGAAAAACGAACAAAAGACGGTGCGAGCCGCACGGGCAGATAAAGAAATGAGAAAGGAAAAGTGGGGGTAAGTTAAAGCTAAGATAGAAATAAAAAGAGGTTTATTAGTAGATTTCAACTTTGGCAAATTTTGAAACTTTGGCAAAGTTCGTACATATAAACGAATAAATGACAGTGCGAGCGACACGGCAGATAGACAATGAACAAAGAAAAAGTAGAGACAAGGTGGTGAAAAAGCGGAGAGCAAACGGAGGAAAATGACTGGAAAAATAAATTAGAAAATAATTTTGGGTAAATAAAAATAAATTCCTATCTTTGCCAAATTAAGACATAAATAAGATTAAAGATTATGAAGAAATTACTAGCCTTAATAGCTTTTTTATGGGTAATGACCGCCTGTGAAAAATCAGGGGAAGATACGCCCCAAAATACGCAAACTCAAATACCTTATGATTGGGATTTTTATTTGAAACCTTCTCGGTTATATGCAGTAAAAAATGAAAAAAATGCTGAGTTGAAAAAACTGTATTACCAAGTATATGGTACGCCCTGCGGAGATTGGTATGATGGAATTAACCCCAATAGTGAGGATAGCGACCGCTACCTAAAGAATTTTGTTGAAGGTGCTGAACACGCTCGCAAAACGCCTATTGTAGTGATTTACGGTATCCCCAATCGCGATTGTGGATCATTCTCAGGAGGCGGACACCCTAATGCTGCTTCTTACAGAGCGTGGATAGACCGCGTAAGTGCTATTATTGGAAAACGCCGTGCAGTAGTAATTATCGAACCCGATGCTATTAACTACTGTGGACATAAAAAGGGCTCGGCTGAGTACGAGGAGCGTGCTAAATTATTACGCTATGTTGCTGAGAAACTGAAGAACAACAACCCGAATGTAGCGAGCTATATCCACGCCGGGAATGGACCTTTGGTGACCAATAATTCTGAAACAATGGCTACTGCCATTATTGATGCTGGTTTAAAAGATATGCGTGGTTTCGCATTGAATGTTTCGGGAGTGGGAGGCACTGCTGAAGAACAAGCAGCAGCTGAAACATTTGTAAAATACTTAGCTTCCAAAGGTTTTAAAGATGTGCATTACGTGATTGACACAGGGCGCAGTGGTATCAATAGACCTAAACACCAGAATGCAAATGCTCCTTATAACTCTTGCAATAACTTTAATGCAGCTTTAGGCCCACGTAGCACTACCAAAACCACAGGTGCACACGCCGATGCTTATTTGTGGATTAACGGAGGAGGTGGCTCTGATGGTGAATGTAATATGGGAGCCCCAAAAGCGGGAAAGCCTTATCCTGAATATACGAGACACTTGGTGCAAAACGCTATGAGAGTGAAAAGTATAGAGATTTTGGAAGTACCTCAAAACTTAAAATAGTCGTAACACGACAAGCAATTATAAAATAACCTTTATCATTGCAAAGATAAGAATAATACAGATAAATAAAATTAAAGATTATGAATAAATTACTATCCTTAGTAGCTTTTTTATGGGTAATGACCGCCTGTGAAAAATCAGGGGAAGAGACCGACCCCTCTACACAGACTCCAACAACGCAAACCTCTACTACACAAACTCCTACTACTCAGACCCCTACTACACCTCCGGTTACCCCTCCTACCCCACCTAACCCACCACAAGGTAAAAAGCCGGTAGCTTATGACTGGGATTTTTACTTGGAGCCTTCTCGGTTAGACGTAGTAAAAAATGAAAAAAATGCCGAGTTGAAAAAGCTGTATTACCAAGTGTATGGTACGCCCTGCGGAGGTTGGTATGACGGCGGTGTTAGTCCTGGTAGTGGTGGTAAAGAGAAAAATGACCGTTGGCTTAAAAACTTTGTTGAGGGAGCAGAACGCGCTCGCAAAACGCCTATTGTGGTGCTTTACGGTATCCCCAATCGCGATTGTGGCTCGTTTTCAAAAGGTGGACATCCTAATGCCGCTTCTTACAAAGAGTGGATAGACCGTGTAAGTGCCATTATTGGACAACGCCGTGCAGTGGTTATTATTGAACCTGATGCCATTAACTACTGCGGTCACCCAAGAGGCTCAGCTAAATACAAAGAACGCGCTGAACTGCTTAGTTATGCCGCTGAAAAACTAAATAAGAACAACCCTAATGTAGTGAGCTATATTCACGCTGGGAATTCTGATTTGGTCACAAAACACCCTGAAGCTGTTGCTAATGCCATTATAGATGGAGGTTTAAAATATATGCGTGGTTTTGCACTGAATGTTTCGGGCTTAGGAGGCACTGCTGAAGAACAAGCAGGAGCAGAAAGATTTGTAACTTACTTGGCTTCTAAAGGTTTTAAAGATGTGCATTACGTGATTGACACAGGGCGCAGTGGTATCAATAGACCTAAACACCAAAATGAACACCCTCCTTATAACTCTTGCAATAACTTTAATGCAGCTTTAGGCCCACGTAGCACTACCAGAACCACAGGTGCACACGCCGATGCTTATTTGTGGATTAACGGAGGAGGTGGCTCTGATGGTGAATGTAATATGGGAGCCCCGGAAGCGGGAAAGCCTTATCCTGAATATACAAGACACTTGGTGCAAAACGCTATAAGAGTAAAGAGTATAGAGATTTTGGAAGTACCTCAAAACTTAAAATAGTCGTAGCACGACAGAAGAGACATTTTATTTACATTGCCATTGGAAGTCTTCGACTTTAGATTGCATTTCGGGGCGGTACTCATAGTGCCACCACTCTGAGAAAATAGATTTAAAGTTATATTTGTTGAGTACATCCTTCAACAACTTACGATTCTCAAGTACCTTTTTAGGAAGGGTCGTGCAAGTGTGGTGTGCTTTTTTACCAAAGAAATCAAAAGGAGTACCCATATCTAATTCCTTGCCTTGTGCATCTACAAGGGTAAGATCGACAGCAGCCCCGCGATTGTGTTTAGAACCTTTCGCGGGGTTTGCTACGTAGTGGGTACCTGGAAATATCTTCCACATCTTTTTCTGTACCGAAAGCGGTCGGTAGCAGTCGAACAATTTAATGCGGTATCCCAACGATTTAAACTCTTCATTAGCTTTTACCAAAGCCTTTGCAGTACTCTTGCGGAGATAACACTCACCACAATCATATACTGCTTGTTTGAGGAAATTATCGGGGGTGGCGTATTTCATATCGAATATAAAGTCATCAGAAAGGCTTCTGAGGAGCACAAAATCATTCTGCTGCGCTAAAAGTGAGGACACTGATAATAATGTAAAAAGTTGTAAGAGGTATTTCATAAGAGTGATTTTCGGCAAAAGTACAAAAAAACTTAAAAAAGGCTTGCTATATGTAATAAAATTACTACTTTTGTGCTATGATTCAGAAAACAGTACAAATACTCAACAAACGGGCAAAATTTGAATATGAAATCCTTGACAAATACACGGCGGGGATTGTGCTCGTGGGTACCGAGATAAAGTCTATACGAATGGGAAAAGCCTCGATAGCTGAGAGTTTTTGCGAATTTAACGATAAAGGAGAGCTTTTCGTAATCAACTCTACCATTGAAGCATATGACTTTGGCACCTATTACAACCACCGCCCCAAAAGCGAACGCAAACTGCTTTTGCAGAAAAAAGAACTACGCAAACTCAATAAAGAAGTGAAAAATAGCGGGCTTACTATTGTACCACTTAAACTCTTTATTAACGAAAAAGGTTTGGCTAAAATGGATATAGCCTTAGTACGCGGTAAGAAATTGTACGATAAACGCGAAACTATTAAAGACCGTGATAACAAGAGAAACTTGGATAGGCTGATGAAGAAATAATGGTTAATGATTAATGGTTAATGGTTAGCATAGAGTGCTTACCATTATCATTAGTTGCTAACTACTAAAAAGAAGGCCTTCTCTACGTTCCTTTCTAACAAGGAGAGGGGCAAACTGTGAATTAATTATTAACAATTAATCATTAGATAAGTGTATAGAGATTTTAAAGAACTCCCCGATGATGCCCGTGTGTGGGTATACCAATGCAACCGTAGCTTTACAGAAGAAGAGCAAAAGCAACTGCATTCACAATTAGAAGAATTTATAAACCACTGGATGGTGCACGGCAAGGATTTGCTATCATCATTTGAATTGCGCTATAACCGCTTTATAGTTATAGGAGCATTACCCGATGCCCACGGTGTAGGAGGTTGTTCTCTTGATGCTTTAGCACACTTTATTCAAGAGCTTGAAGCCCAATACAACGTTACATTGCTTGACCGTATGAATGTGAGTTACCGTCAAGGTGAACACATCGCTTATAAAAACCTTGCCGATTTCAAAAAAATGGTAAAAGAAAAAGCAGTATCGGCACAGACTATAGTGTTCAACAATTTGGTAAATACTAAAATAGAATACGAAGAGAATTGGGAAGTGCCTTTGGAAGACAGCTGGCACAACCGATTTTTATAGTGCGAGTTGTACAGGCAATAAAAGAAGTATGAACTTTACCAAAGTTTAAAACTTTGGTAAAGTTTTATTGTTAATATATCTGTCCTCTTAGTAAGTCTTCGAAGGTTTCTGCCTTTCTGATAAGTTTAGCTTCCCCATTCTGCCACAATACTTCTGCTGGACGCAAGCGTGAATTGTAGTTGCTCGCCATAGTGTAGCAATAGGCACCTGCATTGTGAAAGCACAATATATCACCCTCAGTAATCTCAGCTATTTGTCGGTTAGAGGCAAAAGTATCGGTCTCGCATATATACCCGACTACTGAATAGAAACGCTTCTTACCTTCGGGGTTAGAAATGTTTTCGATATAATGATTAGCCCCGTAGAACATTGGTCGGATAAGATGATTAAAACCAGAGTCGATGCCTGCAAATACCGTAGAAGTGGTTTGCTTTACTACATTCACCTTTACTAAAAAGTAGCCTGCTTCACTTACCAAAAACTTACCAGGCTCGAAAGCTAATGTAAGGTTGTGACCGTACTCCTTGCAGAAATCAGCAAAGCGACTGCTGAGACGTTCGCCCAACTCTTCTATATTGGTTTGTATATCTCCCTCTTTATAAGGCACTTTAAAGCCACTGCCAAAGTCGATAAATTGTAAATTCTTAAAGTGTTTAGCGGTTTCAAAGAGTATTTCGGCAGCGTAAAGAAATACATCAATATCTAAAATATCACTACCTGTGTGCATATGAATACCGTTGATGTGCATCTTTGTATTCTCGACGATGCGCAAGATATGCGGTATTTGATGAATGCTAATACCAAACTTACTATCGATATGTCCTACCGAAATATTGCTATTACCGCCTGCCATCACGTGTGGATTGATACGAATACACACTGGTATCTCAGGGTGTTGTGTACCAAACTGCTCCAAGAACGAAAGATTATCGATGTTGAGCTGTACTCCTAAGCGCATAGCCTCCTCAATTTCGTCCATTGAGACACCATTAGGCGTAAAAATAATTTGCTGAGGGTTAAAACCCGCCAACAATCCCAACTGTACTTCCTGAATAGAAACGGTATCGAGACCAGCCCCAAGTCCTTCATCAATTTCAAGATAGAAATATTAGAAAGGGCTTTCATTGCATAGTTGATGCGCAACTTGGGTACTGAGGCAAAGGCATTGGTAAGTCGGTTATATTGAGAAGCAATCTTCTGGGCATCATATACATATACAGGGCTACCGTAAGTATGTGCTATGTTTAGTAAATCGTTTATTTTCATTGAATATACTGTTGTTTAAATGATTATAGGGCACAAAAGTACAAATAATTAGCAAATTGGCAAATTTGAGAATTAGCAAATGGGGGCGGGAAAATAAAATAATGTAGATGAAAGCTTTATTTAATGGTTAATGGTTAATGATTAATGATTGATGGTTAATGATTAATAGTTAATTTAAGAGATGCTTATAGGAAGGACGAACAAATGACGAACAAATGACGAACAAATGACGAACAAATGACGAACAAATGACGAACAAATGACGAACAAATGACGAACAAATGACGAACAAATGACGAACAATGAACGAAGGAAAGATAAAGCTAAGGTAGAAATAAAAAGAAGGTTATTAGTAGAATTCATACTGCAACGGCGAAGGATATATGAAGATATGGTTGTTTTATGACTAAAAAGCAGTAGTTTTCAGATATTTAAATAAGAATCTCATATTGATTAAACACCTGGAATACAGTATATAATAAATTAGTATTCACAAAAATAATCTGAAAAAAGAGAAAAAAGTTTTGCTGTTTCAAAAAATAGTTATACCTTTGCGCCCTGAATATAAATAACACATTAATAAATAGAGAAAAAAATGGCAAGAGTTTGTGACTTAACAGGCAAAAAAGCATTGGTGGGCAACAATGTGTCACACGCAATGAACAAAACTAAACGTAAATTCAATGTAAACCTCCGTACAAAACGTTTCTTCATTCCAGAAGAGAATCGTTGGATTACCCTAAAAGTATCGGCAACTGCGATTAAAACTATCGACAAGAAAGGCATCTATGCAGTGCTTAAAGAAGTAGAACGTAACGGATATATTAACTAATTTAAAAGAATACTAAAATGGCTAAAAAAGGAAATAGAATTCAGGTTATTTTGGAGTGCACTGAGCACAAAGAGTCTGGTTTACCAGGAACTTCACGTTACATCACTACCAAAAACAAAAAAAATACTCCAGATAGATTAGAGCTTAAGAAGTTCAACCCTATCCTAAAGAAAGTAACTGTTCATAAAGAAATTAAATAATTAAAACATTATGGCAAAGAAAACAGTAGCAACCCTACAAGGTAAATCTAAGAAGCATACTAAAGCTATCAAAATGGTGAAATCACCCAAAACAGGTGCTTATACTTTCGTAGAAAGCGTAATGGCTCCTGAGCTCGTTGATGAATTTTTGAAGAAGAAATAATTAAATTTTCTCTATTTTTATCATATTTAAAAAAGCTGTCGTGAGACGGCTTTTTTGCATATATAAACTTTTTTACTACCTTTGCACTCATATCCTAAAATATACAATAAGCTATGGCATTGCAATTTCTGAAAAATATCTTTTCAAAAGAAAAGAAAGAAACCTTAGATAAAGGCTTGGAGAAATCTAAAAACAGCTTTTTTGACCGCTTAGGAAAAGCTCTCGTTGGGAAATCGAAAGTAGATGAAGAGGTGCTCGATGACCTTGAAGAAGTGCTTATTGCCAGTGACGTAGGGGTGAATACTACTCTTAAAATCATTGACCGTATAGAGGCTCGTGTGGCTAAAGACAAGTACTTAAATACTTCTGAACTGAATACTATCCTTCGTGAAGAAATAGCAGGACTTCTATCAGAAACCCATACAGGAGAAGCAACAGACTTTACTTTACCTACTGACAAAAAGCCTTATGTGATGATGGTAGTAGGGGTAAACGGAGCTGGAAAGACCACTACTATTGGCAAGCTAGCAAGTCAGTTTACTAAAAAAGGCTTGAGAGTAGTATTAGGTGCTGCTGATACTTTCCGCGCTGCTGCGATTGACCAGCTACAAGTGTGGGCAGACCGTACCGGAGTGCCAATGATTAAACAGCAGTTAGGTAGCGACCCTGCTTCGGTAGCCTATGATACCCTTAGTTCGGCGGTAAAACAAAATGCTGATGTAGTAATTATTGATACAGCAGGACGCTTGCACAATAAAATCAATCTAATGAACGAGCTTTCTAAAATCAAGCGCGTGATGCAAAAAGTGATTCCTGATGCTCCTCACGAAGTGCTGTTAGTACTCGATGGTTCTACTGGACAAAATGCCTTTGAGCAAGCTAAAGAATTTACCAAAGCCACTGAAGTAACCGCTTTGGCTGTTACTAAATTGGACGGTACCGCCAAAGGAGGTGTAGTAATAGGTATCTCTGACCAATTTCAGATTCCTGTAAAATATATAGGAGTAGGAGAAGGTATAGACGACTTACAAATTTTTAACAAATATGAGTTCTTAGATTCTTTCTTTAAAGAATAACAACTTCAAAACTAAAATGAGTAATTAATTAACATTGTACTAAAAGCGAACCTTTATTGTATCGGTCATCGCATAAGCTTGGCAGGTAAGAATATAGCCTTGCGATATTTCTTCTTCGCTGAGGGTTTCATTCTTCGCCATTTTGGCTTCTCCCTCCTCTACCCTACCGATACAGCTACTACACACGCCGTTCAGGCAAGAGTAAGGTGCATCGTAGCCACGTAAGAGTGCCGAACTAAGAAGTGTTTGGTTGCCTCAAAGCTGTGCGTCTGTCCGTTAAGTTCAAGAGTAATGGCAACATTGCCTTGTAGGGTGCTGTAATCTATCTCAGCTGGCGATGCCTCAAAAAGCTCCGTAAAAATGCGGTCTTTGTCTATCCCTCTTAACAAGAGTATCTCACGGAGGTTTTTCACCAATTCCGTAGGACCACAAGCATAGTAACGCCCCCAGTTAAGATCTTTGTATTTGGCAAAAATCTCGTTTACTATCCTATCGTTAATGCGCCCCGTATAGTGGTCGCCCCAAGGCTGCTGACTGAAAACGTAGTGGACTAAAAAGCGTTCGGGATACTGAATGCAGAGGGCTTCTATTTCATCAAAAAACAAAGCTTCCTCTTTAGACTTATTACCATAGACAAATACTACCTTGATGTTCGTTTTTGCCAAAGCTGTTTTAGCAATGCTCATCATAGGGGTTACGCCACTTCCTGCCGAGAAGAGCATAATATCACGGTTGCCAAAGATGTCGTAGAAGAATACGAAAGAACCCATAGGTGGCATCACTTCTAATACATCACCCGCTTTGAGTTGGGTTGTCGCATAGGTAGAGAACACACCATTAGGCACGCGCTTTACGGCTACGCTCAGTTCACCTTCGTTCACTCCAGAACAAATAGAATAAGCACGACGCACCTTTTCTCCACCGATCGTTTGTTGGAGAGTAAGGTATTCGCCAGCTTCAAAGTGAAATACTTTCTTCAATAACTCAGGTACTTCAAAGGTAATCATTACCGATGAAGTAGTAAGTTGTGTGATTTTAGATATGGTTAGTTCGTAAAATCGATTCATTTGTACATTTCGTTCAAGCCAAAATAGCCAGAGGTAGAAGTACCAAGCTTCTCAAAGTAAAAAGTTTCTTTCGACGCTGATCTCGAAGCTCTTCCGGCAACATTCCCTGTAATTTCTTGTAAAGTGCGTGCCAAAAGAGGTTCAGTTTCGTCGCCTAATACCCCTAAATCATTTACAATCTCACTAATCTGGATATTAGGTTCTAAGCCATTTACGTAATCGCCTATGCCTTTGGCGTTTTCTATCTTCATTACCAAGGGTTGCATCGCCCATTTGTGCTTAGGGTTTTTAACTTTTCGTTGCTTATCGGTAAAGTCGTAAACAGTCACCGAGCCTTGGTTCTTACCCATTGTGGTTTCACCTATCTGCACTACATCTATGTAGGCTTTAAGACCATTGATAACCAATTCACTGGCTGAAGCTGTCCCGTCCGAAGTAATTACATACACTTTATTAAGGCGCAAACTATTGATAGCCACCTGCCGACTGCCTTTTACCATATTAGACGTAAAATACTCTCTTTCATTCCCTCTAAAAGGTTGCAACTTACTATTCCATTTTTCTACCGCAAACACCTGACCGTTAAACTGACCTGTAATCATCGATGCTAAGTAAGTAGCCGAATCGACACTTCCTCCTCCATTGTAGCGCAAATCAAGAATTAAGTCAGTAGCACCCTGTGCTTTAAAATCCGCAAAGGCATCGTTCAGTGCCTCATCAAAATCAGCTGTAAAGGCATTGTACATCAGGTAAGCTATTTTTTTACTTCCCTTGTTGAATACTTTATGAATAAGTACAGGGTTTTCAGGGGTTTGGTTTTGATTTAAAGTATAGGTTTTCCCTGTAGAAGTTGCTTCGCCATTCACAATTCTAAAGGTTGAAAACGAAATAACAGCCGTATTTTGCAACAGTTGAAGATAATTAGAACGGTTAAGTGATTGCCCGTTGATACTCAATATCACATCTCCACGTTGCAAACCTTGTTGTTCTGCCTCCGATTTAGGCACTACATAACGCACTACAGCATAAACTCTAGTTTTTGTTTCGTCTACAAAACTAAAAGCGTAGTTTATACCCACACTGGCAGTAATACCCTTGAATTGGTTTTCGAGATCGGTGTAATTATCGGTGATATAGCTAAAGCGGTCTATTTCTTCATATCTATTAAGTAACCCTTTATAGAAAAGGACTTTAGGATTGCTAAAACTCTTTAAGAATTGAGTATAACTCTTATTTTTATCTGCTTTGGTATCAGCCAAACTACCAAAACGGTTATTTTGCAAATTAGGCACATCGGCTTGCCACAAATAATACGTGTTAAGTCCCTTCCAAATAAAATCGCGTACGCGCAAATCGGTATCGTTACCGGTATAGTCAGAGCCCGTAAAAGACACCTCATTGCCATTAGTAACAGGTTCTTTAGCACAAGATAACAAGCTGATAGCTATGAATATAGAGATAAACGAGTGTTTCATATTGAAAATAATTTTCCACAAAAGTAATACTTTTTTTATATTTGCACAAATTTTGTACCAGATAAGAAGTAAAACTAAATACCGATACGTGAAGTGTGAAAAACAAAATTTTCTGTTTTACAGCATAAAAAGTAGCTCTTTTTCCAACTAAAATAGAAGATTCCTTCAGTTTTCATACGCTTATTGTTCGTTCATCGTTCGTCATTCGTTCATTTGCCCGTGCGGCTCGCACCGTCATTTGTTCGTCATTTGTTCGTCATTTGTTCGTCATTTGTTCGTCATTTGTTCGTCATTTGTTCGTCATTTGTTCGTCATTTGTTCGTCTTTTGTTCGTCTTTTGTTTATCTTTTCATTATCTGCCTGTCGTGCTACGACTGCCCGTGCGGCTCGCACCTGCCTGTGTGGCTCACACTGCCCGTCGTGCTACGACCTCGCACTTTTTACCTTTTATCTTTTACCTTTTACCTAAATAGATAGAATGTCAGATATTATAAAATTACTCCCCGATCACGTAGCCAACCAGATAGCCGCTGGCGAAGTGATTCAGCGTCCCGCCTCAGCAGTCAAAGAGCTGATGGAGAATGCTATCGATGCCGGTGCTACCGAAATAAAACTGCTCATCAAAGACGCAGGCAAGACCCTCGTGCAGGTGATTGATAACGGTGTAGGAATGAGTACTACCGATGCGCGTATGGCTTTCGAGCGTCACGCTACCTCCAAAATACAAAAAGCAGAAGACCTTTTCCATTTGCAAACTAAAGGTTTCCGCGGGGAAGCCCTTGCCTCCATAGTGGCAATTGCGCACGTAGAGATGCAAACCAAGCGCCCAGAGGACGAGTTGGGTACCGAAATACACATCGAAGGCAGTAAGATTACGCGTCAAGAGCCCTGCGTATGCCCTACCGGTACGAGTATTGCGATGAAGAACCTCTTTTTCAACATTCCAGCGCGTCGCAACTTTCTAAAATCAGATACGGTGGAATTCCGTCATATACTCGATGAGTTTCACCGTGTTGCCTTGGCACACCCTGCAATTCATTTCTTTTTGTACAACAATGGCAACGAGCTGTTCAACCTGCCAGCTACCAATTTCCGCCAACGCATTGTACATCTTTTTGGAAGCAAAACCAATGAAAAGTTAGTGCCTATCATTGCCGAAAACACACCTTTGGTGCAAATCAGCGGATTTATCGTGAAACCTGAGTATTTAGCAAAGACTAAAAACTTGCAGTTTTTAATGGTCAATCATAGGTTTGTGAAAAATCAATACCTCAACCACGCAATTGCTTCGGCTTACGAAGGTCTTATCCACACCGACCAGAAGGCAGAGTATTTCATCAGTTTGGAAGTAGACCCCACAACTATCGACATCAATATTCACCCTACGAAAACCGAAATTAAGTTTGAAGAAGAGCATAGTATTTATGCCCTACTGAAGTCGGCAGTAAAACACAGTTTAGGTCAGTTTAACATCTCTCCTACCCTCGATTTTAGCAAAGACCCTACTTTCGATATTCCTTATAACTACAAGGATAAAACCCCAGAGTTTCCTAAGATAGAAGTAGACCCCAATTTCAACCCATTTAAAGAAGAATATGTAAGCCGAAGCAGTGGAAGCGATAGCCATAGTAATTTCGGCTCTTACAGCAAAAAAACACCTACGTGGGAGAGTTTGTACACGGGCATTGAATCTTCCATCAATACCTCAACCCCTGAAACTATCGTAAGTTCGCTCTTTGAAACCGAACCTACACGAAGCCAAGGTAAGAAAATCATTGCTTTGGCAAAGAAGTACCTTATAACTACTTTGGAAGGAGAGCTTATCATCATCAATATCAACAGGGCGCACCAACGCATCTTGTACGAAGATTTTATGAAGCATCTGCAATCCACCCATAGTGCAAGTCAGCAACTGATGTTCCCCTACGAACTGCCTTTTGCACCACACGAATTGGAAGTGATTGCACAACTGCGCGAACTCTTTGAGTGCAGTGGCTTTATGTTTACCATAGAAACCGACAAGATTGTAGTAAGTGGGATTCCTCTTCACCTCACCGATAGTGAGATTCCTAATATTTTCAACGAACTCTTGCAACAGCATATCGAGGCATTACCCTCTACCGAAAACACTCAGAAAGAAGCCTTTGCTAAAGCTTTATGCAAGAGCTTAGCTGTAAAAACCGGACAGGTACTCAGTGAGGAAGAACAAGAAACTTTGATAAATAATTTGTTTAGTTGTCAAGAAGTATTAATTTCGCCTTTTGGAAAGCGAATTTATTACAACCTTTCAGTAAATGAAATAGAAAACCTATTTTAAATGCGAGTTGGATAGGCAATATAAGCATTATGAACATTGCTAATTAACCAATCTCTAACAACTAATAACTAAAAACTAAAATGGACAGAATATCTAAAACAGTACTACATCTGATTATTATCAATACGATAGTATTAATACTTACCGCATTGAATGAAAAAGGACTATTTTTACCTCAAATAAATATAGTCGGCACTTTTGCCTTGCATTATTTTGAGAATCCTAACTTTCACTGGTGGCAATATATCAGCTATATGTTTATGCACGCTGATTTTACACACCTGCTCTTTAATATGTACGCCTTATGGGCATTCGGGACTCCCTTAGAGAATATATGGGGGCGCAATAAGTTTCTATTCTTCTATTTCTCTTGTGGCGTAGGAGCAGCCTTACTTCATACGGGAGTAAATTACTACTATGTACATCACACCCTCGATGCTCTTGGCAGTATGGGAGTTACTATGGAAGATTTAATAAACACTGTCAATACTAATTCTTATCCCCGCGTGTGGACTGAAGTGGCTTCAGTTGATGCTATTAATAATATGGGATCTACTTTCGCAAGTACTACCGTAGGCGCTTCAGGTGCTATTTACGGTATATTAGTAGCTTTTGGTATGTTCTTCCCCGATGCCAAACTGATGTTATTCTTTATCCCCTACCCTATAGCGGCTCGTTATTTTATCCCTTTACTCGTAGCCTTAGACTTAATAATGGGATTTGTGGGAGGAATTACTATTTTCGGTGGTAATATCGCTCACTTTGCCCACGTAGGAGGAGCTCTCATAGGCTTCCTAATTATGTTGTACTGGAAAAAGCACAACTTTGATAAGAATAGATGGGACAGAAGATAGTAAAGAGCCTTTAAGTAGAATCCTATTTTTTAATAACAAATGATATGCAAAATATTCAAATTCCCGAAAACTGGACTATCTATATCGGCAGAGTAGAAGATAACCCCGCTGTATTCCGCCTCAATTTAGGATTAGAGGAAATTGCTCCTATCACCCAATACCCTCAAAGCGTACGCCTTACTTTTGAGCTAAAAGAACCTGATGGAAACGGTTTTTCAAATAATCGAGAACGTGACTTCCTCTATACGATAGAAGATGAAGAAATAATGCCTTTGCTTAATGAAAGTGATATATTAACCGGTATTGTCACTTATCAAGGCACTATTACGTGGTATTTTTATACCGAAAATACTTCTGATTTAGAAAAACGCTTGCAATCAGTAGTAACCAAACACCCTGATTATAGCATTCAAATCAAAACTACTGACGATACTGATTGGAAGATTTACTTTGAGTTTCTTTTCCCTAATATCTACGAAATGCAAAGCATTCACAATAGTAATTTGCAAGAACATTGTGAAGAAGCAGGCGACCACACCGACCAAGAGCGCCCTATTGAACACTGGTTGTATTTCCAAACTGAAAAGGATATGAATAGTGCTATTACAAAAGCTGAAACCTTAGGTTTTTCAGTATATAACAGAGGTAAAATAGAGCCCGAAGAGGGTGAAGACCCTAATGAAGATTTAGGTTACCGCGTTATCCTCAGTAAAGTAAATAGTGTAGACAACATCGACCCCGATACGTGGGATTTGATAGACCTCGCTCTCGATACTCACGGCGAATACGACGGCTGGGAAACAGTCTTAGTTAAGTAAAAATAATTAACCATTTATCATTAAACATTAATCATTATTTTGAACTTAGAAAGTAAAAAAACAATTGTAGAGAAAAGTGCTAAAGACCTCTTTGCACTTTTAGAAAATGTAGCTAATTTTGAACGACTGATGCCCGATAATATTAGTAAGTTCCAAATGCTCAGCGAGCAGTCCTTTGTATTTGCACTAAAAGGAATGCCTGAAATTTCCTTAGAAAAGAAAAGTACTACCCCGAGTAGTCAGTTGGTATTAGGAGAAGCAAAAGGTAAGATTCCTTTTCAGCTTACTGCCAATATTACCGAAGTATCGAACAATAAGAGTGAGGTACAACTACTCTTCGAGGGCGACTTCAACCCCGTAATGGCAATGATGGTAAAGACACCTATCAGCAAGTTTATGGAGACCTTAGTAACCAAAATGAAAGAATTATAATGGCTGGAAATAGTATAGGTACACTCTTTAGGCTCACCACCTTTGGCGAATCGCACGGCGAAGCCTTAGGAGGAATTATAGACGGTTGTCCGCCTAATATAACCTTAGACTTTGGAGCTATACAGCACGAACTCGACCGTCGAAAACCAGGGCAGTCAGCTATTGTCACCCAACGCAAAGAGGGCGACAAGGTACGCTTCCTTTCGGGTATTTTAGACGGCAAAACTACGGGTACACCGATTGGCTTTATCATTGAAAATGAAAATCAGCATTCAGCTGATTATACCCATATAGCCGAAGTATACCGCCCCAGCCACGCCGATTATGTATATCAACAGAAATACGGTATACGTGACTATCGTGGAGGTGGTCGCTCATCAGCGCGTGAAACGGCTTGTCGGGTAGTAGCAGGAGCTATTGCAAAACAGGTACTGAAAGGAGTACAAATTACCGCTTATGTATCGAGCGTAGGTGAGCTTACCCTTACCAAGCCCTATACCGAACTCAATTTGGCAATAGCCGAAACTAATGCCGTGCGCTGTCCCGAACCTACCTTAGCGGAACAAATGGAAGCCTACATCAAAGCCATTCGTAAGGAGGGTGACACCGTAGGCGGGGTAGTAAGCTGTGTAGTAAAAGGTGTACCCGTAGGTTTAGGTGAGCCTGTATTCGATAAGCTCCACGCACAACTCGGCAAAGCGATGCTCTCTATCAATGCGGTTAAAGGCTTTGAATACGGCAGTGGTTTTGCAGGTACTGCAATGCACGGTAGCCAGCACAACGACCTTTTTAACCCCGATGGCACTACCCAAACCAACTATTCGGGCGGGATACAAGGCGGTATCAGCAACGGTATGGATATTTATTTTAGAGTAGCTTTCAAGCCCGTAGCTACCCTTATGCAAGAGCAACCCGCACTCGATACACACGGCAACATCGTAATAATGCAAGGCAAAGGCAGACACGACTCTTGTGTAGTACCTCGTGCAGTTCCTATCGTCGAGGCTATGACCGCAATCGTATTATTAGATTTTTACTTGTTAAATAATAGTTATCAGTAGTTGAACTTGTCAGAAAAGCCTAACTTATCTGACAATTAATCATTAAAGAATGAACACAAAAGAAATAGCAAATGGTATATTGCGTGCCGTAGGAATTATTGTATTGGTAGCCTTAGGGCTCTACACCCTTTACTTGCTACAATCTATTATCATTTACCTCATTGTATCGTTGGTACTGACATTGATGGGCAAACCTCTTATACAGTTTTTTTACAAAAAACTGAAGATAAAAAACCGAACCTTATGTGTGGTTCTTACAATGTTATTGTTCGTGGTATTGAGCCTTGGGGTATTCAGTTTATTTATCCCTTTGCTTATTTCGCAAGGCAAGAACCTCTCAAGCCTTAATATAGACTTGCTGAAGGACAATCTTGATGCCCTCCTCCACCAAACTCTTAGCAAGGTCGGACTTCAGAGAGAAGATTACTCTTTTGGAGTACAAGAGATGTTGAATTTTATCGATATTCCTAACTTCCTAAACTCTTTTATCTCGTTTATCAGTAGTTTTGGGGTAGGATTCTTCTCAGTGCTTTTTATTTCCTTCTTCTTTATGAAAGACGGTGACAGAATACTTATCGCATTGCTTTCTATTTTCTCTCCTAAACGTAAACGCAAACTTAAAACCTCTATTTTCAAAATAAACAACCTATTGTCGCGTTATTTTGTAGGATTAATGCTACAGCTTACTATTCTTTTTATAATTTACACCATAGTATTGCTTATTTTCGGAGTAGAAAATGCGTTTATCATAGCCCTTTTATGCGCTTTACTGAACCTTATTCCTTATATAGGCCCGATGATAGGTTTTATCCTAATGGCTTTGCTTACAATGAGTAGCAACCTACAAAACGACTTTATGACGGTAAGTCTGCCTACTACTATCTATGTGTTGATAGGGTTCATAATAGGTCAGTTTATTGATAATTTCTTTTCTCAACCGCTTATTTTCTCTAATTCAGTAAAATCTACTGCCTTAGAGATTTTCCTCATTACCCTTATTAGTGGTACGCTTTTCGGGATAACAGGAATGGTAGTGGCTATTCCCGCCTATACAGTACTGAAAGTAGTGTTAAAAGAGTTTTTCCCAAACAACAAGGTTGTAGAACTTCTCACTAAAAACATATAGCTATAAACCCTCTTGCTCTGTTCGTTTTAAATTAGACAAATGGTGAAAAACTCCGATTTTTAGGAAAAGAATGAACGAACAAAATATCCTCACCCCAGTCACATACTCTCCTATTCGGAGACTTCTCCCAAGGAGAGGGAGGGTAGTAACGGAAAAATGAGACAAACAATGAACGAACAAATGACGGTGCAAGCCGCACGGGCAGATAATGAAAAGACGAACAAAACCTCCCCCTAGCCCCCTCCAAAGGGGGAACTAAAGCGACGTAAAGACGAACAATGAACGAACAAAAGACGAACAATGAACGAACAAATAACGAACAATGAACGAAGCTAAACTGAAGCTAAGACAAAGCTATAATCTTAGAAAACTAAATATTAATTGCTTTTTTAAGGTAATAAAACTTTTAAAATAACGCAATGGTTTTAGAGTTTTTATGATTTTTAGACTTAACGGACAATAAGGATTTAAATAGCTATTATTCAAAGATATAAAATTATATATAAATAAAAAAGTGATTAAAGTAGCTTTTATTCAAAATATTATTCGTAACTTTGTAGCCTAATATCAAACTTGATAAATTTTAAAAGAAATGAGTAAATACGACGTTATTGTATTAGGAAGTGGTCCTGGTGGGTATGTTACTGCCATTCGCGCTTCTCAATTAGGGTTTAAAACCGCTGTTATTGAAAAAGAAAACCTCGGAGGTATTTGTTTAAACTGGGGTTGTATTCCTACGAAAGCTTTGTTAAAATCAGCGCAAGTGTTTGAATACCTAAAACATGCTGAGAACTATGGTATCACTGTAAAAAAAGAGTCTTTTGACAAAGATTTTTATGCGGTTATCAAACGTAGCCGCGAGGTAGCTGCTACAATGAGCAAAGGGGTGCAGTTCTTGATGAAAAAGAACAAAATAGATGTGATAATGGGCTATGGTACCCTAAAAGCTGGCAAGAAAGTAGACGTAAAAGATAAAGATGGTAAAGTAACTGAATACAGTGCTGACCACATCATTATTGCTACTGGAGCACGTTCACGCGAGTTGCCTGCTTTACCTCAAGACGGCAAGAAAATTATCGGTTACCGCCAAGCACTTACGCTCCCTGAGCAACCTAAGAAAATGATTGTGGTAGGTAGTGGAGCTATCGGTATTGAGTTTGCTTACTTCTATAACGCTATGGGTACTGAAGTAACCATCGTAGAGTTTATGCCTAACATTGTTCCTGTGGAAGATGAAGATATCTCTAAACAATTAGAAAAGAGTCTTACAAAATCAGGTATCAATATTATGACTTCGGCTGAGGTAACCAAAGTAGATACTTCTGGCAAAGGTGTAAAAGCATTTGTGAAAACAGCCAAAGGCGAAGAAGTTTTAGAAGCTGATATCTTGCTTTCAGCGGTAGGTATCAAAACAAATATCGAAAATATCGGTTTGGAAGCGGTAGGTATCAAAACTGAACGCGATAAAATTCAAGTAAACGAGTTCTACCAAACTAATGTTCCTGGTTATTACGCTATTGGTGACGTAGTTCCTGGTCAAGCCTTAGCACACGTAGCTTCAGCAGAAGGTATTATTTGCGTTGAAAAGATTAAAGGAATGCACGTAGAACCACTTAACTATGGTAATATCCCTGGTTGTACTTACTGCACTCCTGAAATTGCTTCAGTAGGTCTTACCGAAAAACAAGCTAAAGAAAAAGGCTATGAAATAAAAGTAGGTAAGTTCCCATTCACTGCCTCAGGAAAAGCAAATGCAGCGGGTACTACTGAAGGCTTCATAAAAGTAATCTTTGATGCTAAATATGGCGAATGGTTAGGTTGCCATATGATTGGTGCCGGTGTTACCGATATGATTGCTGAAGCGGTAGTAGCTCGTAAGTTGGAAACTACAGGACACGAAATCATCAAAGCGGTACACCCACACCCTACAATGAGCGAAGGTGTAAAAGAAGCAGTAGCAGCTGCTTATGGTGAAGCTATCGACATTTAATATTTTTGTTCCAATAAATTCATAAACGCAAGAAACTCCAAGTAAAAAGATTTTACTTGGAGTTTTTTTTATTAGTGTAAGTTTGAGATAAGAAATTTAACAGAGTGTTAGTTACAATTAACTTTGGCTAAGTTTAAAACTTTAGCTAAGTGTGGGAGTAAAAAACAGTATTGTATTATGTTGGAATAGTGCTAAAAGAGCGTTTGTAGCACCTCTAATGATTTTATTTGTCTAAAATTGGGGAAGTGCCATTCGTAGTATTTAAGCAGTTGAAAAAGCAATGCATTGCGCTCGTTCTTATTGCTTTTAACGCTTGATAACTGAGGATAATCGGTGTGTAGGAGGGTTTTGAATAGCAACAAGGTAGCGCCTGTAATGGTGTATTTGCTTTCATCGGTAGTAGTGAAAATGCCGTCTTCCAACGAAAAGGAGGGCAAATGCTCGTGAGTGGTATCGGGGTAAAAGCCGAGATAGCGAGTGATATCAAGCAGAAACTTTAAGTGAAAATTGGCAGAGAAGTCGTTTCTATCAAAAAAAAGGAGCTTCTGTTCTAAAAACAAAAACATTTCTTCATCGGGAGCTTCAGATGTGCAAACAAAAGCACATACTTCGGAAAGAAACATACTTACAGCACTCTTGTACATATCAGTATGTAACGAGTAATAAGGGACGGCTATCTTAGCTTCTTTTACACGTCCTAACGTACCGTTATTTTTATGGGTAGCCACCAGTTCTAACAGCATAAAAGGCTGAAAAAGGGCTGTTTTTAAGTTCCCTTTCTTCTGTGCTAAAACGCCTTGTAACAAATAGCTACGAGTACCCATCGTTTGAGTGAAACACTTCACTATAAGACTGTTATCGCTGTATTTGAGACTTGAAATAACTATGGCTCGGACTTTATGGTACATATTTCTTCTATAAATAGCGTTGCAAAAATACAAAAAAGACTTCAATAGGACGTAATTGATGATATAAATGAAAGGTAACGCCAATAATACCAATGAGAGAATGAGAAAATTAGAGAATTAGTAAATGGGGTACAAGCTTGAGTTAGAGGAATGGAGCTGTGCCTTGTGAAGTAACTTTTTGGAACATTAACTTTGGCAAAGGTCGTAGCACGACGGGCAATAGAAAATTAGAGAATTAGGAAATTAGCAAATGGGTAGTGATAAAAAAGGTTTTTTGACGGGTCTGACTTGTCGGACAAATTGGACTGGTCTGAGTTATCGGAGGAAAACGAAAAATATAAAAAGTGAGTTAGAAGGATTTTTGGTAAAAAAAGGGTGTAAGGAGGGTGTGGTTAGCTTATAGAGAGCTTATAGGAAGCTTATACGAATCTTGGACAATTGGTATAGGAAGGGTATATAAATAGTTGACTTATAGTACAATACAGCGATACAAAAAATGGTAAAAACGGGGTTTCGAGGCGAAAGAAAGAGAAAAGGCACTAGGCCTTAGGCCATAGGCAATAGGGGGAAGTATGACGGAAAGAAGAAGGAATCATTAGGAAATTAGTAGGTTAGTGGAAATATTGGAGAATCTTGGAGGGAGTTTGAATATAATGAGAGCATTTGTAATTCGCAATTATTTTGTACCTTTGCACCCATAATGAGCAAAAATAAGCATATAACCATTGAAAATGTAACCGTGATTGATGCAGGAGCCAAAGGCAAAAGCATTGCTAAAGCCCCTGACGGACGTGTGATATTTATAAGTAACGCTATTCCTGGTGATGTAGTAGATGTGCAGACCACCAAGAAGAAATCGGCTTATTATGAAGGTTTTGTAACTAAATATCACCAACTATCAGAACAACGAGTAACGCCCGTATGTTCTCACTTTGGTTATTGTGGCGGTTGCAAATGGCAAGATATGAACTACCAAAGTCAGCTATTTTACAAGCAGAAAGAAGTAGAAAACAACTTAGTACGGTTGGGCAGGATAGAAATTCCTGCTGTAATGCCTATCATAGGCTCTGAAGAGACTTATTACTACCGCAACAAAATGGAGTTTTCTTTTTCGGATATGCGCTGGCTCACTCCCGATGAAATTAAGAAAGCTGACGAAATAGACAATCGGAATGCCTTAGGTTTTCACATAGCAGGAGCTTGGGACAAGATTTTGGACATAGACAAATGTTACTTGCAAGCCGACCCTTCTAACGCGATACGCTTGGAGATAAAGCGTTTTGCCTTAGCTAACGAAATGCCTTTTTACAGCCCGAGGCAACAAACAGGCTTATTGCGTACTATGATGATACGCATTAGCTCCATTGGGCAAATAATGGTAGTGATACAGTTCTTCCGCAACGACCCTAAAATTACACTGCTCCTCGACCATATTGCAGAGACATTCCCGATGATTACCTCTTTGCAATACTGTATCAATAGCAAAGGTAACGATGCTATTTATGACCAAGAACTTATTTGCTATAAAGGTACTGACTGTATTTATGAGGAAATGGAAGGGTTGCGATTTAAAATCAATGCCAAGTCGTTTTACCAAACTAACTCAGCACAAGCGTACAAGCTGTACCAAGTAGCTCGTAACTTTGCCGATTTAAAGGGCGATGAATTAGTGTACGACCTTTATACGGGGACGGGCACTATTGCGCAATTTGTAGCCAAAAAAGCGAAAAAAGTGATAGGGGTAGAAGCTGTACCAGAAGCTATAACAGATGCCAAAGACAATGCTTTTGCCAATGGTATTGAGAATGTTACTTTTTACGTGGGAGATATGAAAAACATTTTCAACGACACTTTTATAGAAGAAAACGGCACCCCTGATGTGATTATCACCGACCCTCCTCGCGACGGTATGCACAAAGATGTAGTAGCTAAAATTCTTCAAATAGCCCCCCAAAAGATAGTATATGTAAGTTGCAATAGTGCAACGCAAGCGCGAGACCTTTCCTTGCTTGATGTAACTTATAAAGTAACCAAAATTCAGCCCGTGGATATGTTCCCACAAACCTACCACGTAGAGAATGTTGTATTATTAGAAAAGAGAAATGAAAAAAGCTGAAAAAGTAAACTTTATCATTGATACACTGGAAAGTATCTATCCTGAAATTACTATACCCCTACAACACAAAGACCCTTATACGCTACTGATAGCCGTACTCTTATCGGCACAAACTACCGATGCACGGGTGAACCAAATCACGCCTATTCTATTTAACAAAGCGGACAATCCGTATGATATGGTACTACTTTCGGTAGACGAAATACAGGAGATTATCAAACCCTTAGGGCTTGCCCCTATGAAATCTAAAGGTATTCACGGGCTTTCCCAAATACTCATAGACAAATACAACGGTGAAGTTCCTCAAACCTTTGAGGCTTTAGAGGCTCTCCCCTCAGTAGGACATAAAACTGCCAGCGTTGTTCTTGCACAAGCCTTTGGCATTCCGACCTTCCCCGTTGATACCCATATACACCGACTGATGCACCGCTGGAAGCTTTCCGACGGTAGTTCGGTAGTGCAAACGGAGAAAGATGCTAAACGACTCTTCCCCAAAGAAAAATGGAACAAACTGCACGTGCAAATCATCTTGTACGGGCGCGAATACAGTCCGGCGAGAGGCTGGAATATGGAAAAAGATATTATAACCAAAACCATTATACAATCGAAAAAATGAATTTACAACAGCGAGACGAAAAACATTTGTGGCACCCGTATACCCAACATCAAACGGCTGTCAAACCTATCGGAATTGTGAAAGGAAAAGATGCTCTCCTTTGGGACGAGGACGGCAAAGAATACATAGATGCCATTGCCAGTTGGTGGGTGAACCCCTATGGGCATAGCAACGAGCGATTAGCCCAAGCTGCCTACAAACAACTCACCCAGTTGGAGCACGTACTCTTTGGTGGCTTTACACACCGACCTGCCGTAGAGCTTGCTGAAAAGCTCATCAGTATTCTGCCTAAAAACCAACAGAAAGTATTCTTCTCGGACAACGGGTCGACAGCAGTGGAAGTAGGTATCAAGATGGCGTTACAGTACTTTTTCAATAAAGGCGAGAAGCGCTTTACGGTAGTTGCTTTTGAAGATGCATTTCACGGAGATACCTTTGCCGCTATGGCAGCTTCGGGTATTTCATTCTTTACTGATGCTTTTAAAGAACATTTGTTGAAAGTAGTGCGCATACCGTTACCCAAAAAAGGAAGCGATGAAGCTGCTAAAAAACTAAAAGAAGTGATTGCTGAACATCACCCTGCCGCCTTTATATTTGAAGCCTTAGTACAAGGAGCCTCAGGAATGCAAATATATGAACCAGAAGCCTTAGACAAGCTGATTCATATCGCACAAGAAAATGGTGTGATTACCATTGCCGACGAGGTAATGACAGGCTTCGGGCGTACAGGACGCACTTTTGCTTCGGACTATCTCACTCATAAACCCGATATTATGTGCTTATCGAAAGCTCTTACAGGAGGAACAATTCCGCTTGCAGTAACTACTGCTACCCAAGAGATATTCGACGGTTTTTACAGTGAAGACGTGAACAAAGCTCTTTTCCACGGACATACCTTTACAGCAAACCCGACGGGCTGTGCGATTGCCTTAGAAGCTATTCGCATATTGGAAAGTGACGAAATGCAAGCCAACTTAAAACGCATTGCACGCCGTCATCAGGAGTTTTTAGCCCGTATTGCGAAATATCCATCGGTAGAGAATGCACGTACCTTAGGTGTTATTTTGGCATTCGACCTCAAAACCTCTCAAAATACTGACTACTACGGCTCATTCAGGGATAAACTGTACAACTTCTTTATCTCAGAAGGCGTAATACTGCGTCCGGTGGGAAATATTATCTACATTTTGCCCCCTTACATCATCACAGATGCTCAATTAGACCGAGTGTATGATGTTTTAGAAGAAGCAATACAGAAGTTCTCTAATCAGTAAGAGAAAAGAAAAACACATTTAAGAGACTATTTTCATAAGAGAATAGTCTCTTTTTTATTTAGTAACACAAGAGAAAAGTTAAAATAATTTTATTGAGATATTAGTACGAGATACAATCTTTAGAATTTTATTTTGATAGTAAGAAAATATTCTATATCTTTGCACCACTTATGAAAACTTTATAACAAAGAAGTTTAAATACTGTATACAATGAAAAAATTAGTCTTATTAGCCACCGCTTTATGTATGGTGGCTTGCAAAAGTATTGAAGCACCCAAGTCAGTGGGAGCTATTCCTTCCGCACGTCAGTTGCCGTGGCACGAGATGGAATATTATGCTTTTATCCACTTTAATATGAACACCTTTACCGATATGGAATGGGGCACAGGTGGCGAAGACCCTGTTTTATTCAACCCTACTGAATTAGATGTAAATCAGTGGGTGAAAGTGATTAAAGACGCTGGTATGAAAGGTGTTATTATCACGGCTAAGCACCACGATGGTTTCTGCTTATGGCCATCAAAGTACACTGAGCACTCTGTAAAAAACTCACCTTGGAAAAACGGCAAAGGCGATGTTATAAAAGAGCTTTCAGAAGCCTGCCACAAAGCAGGACTTAAATTTGGAGTATATTTATCACCTTGGGATAGAAACCACGCTGAGTATGGCAGAGAAGCCTACGTAACCTATTTCCATAACCAACTACGAGAATTGCTTACCAATTACGGTGAAATATTTGAAGTATGGTTTGACGGTGCGAACGGTGGTTCAGGTTATTACGGTGGAGCTAACGAAACTCGTACTATTGATGCTCATACTTATTATCAGTGGGATAAAACATTTGCCATAGTACGCAAATTGCAGCCTAATGCTACTATCTTTGGTGATGAAGGCCCGGATATTCGCTGGATAGGTAATGAAAAAGGCTTTGGTACTCCTACTAACTGGAATCCTTTTACCTCTAACCCTTCTTTACAAGGAAAAGACCGCTTACATCATTTGGGTGAAGGCGATGAAAATGGCGTAAATTGGATTCCTGCTGAAGCTGACGTATCTATTCGCCCAGGTTGGTATTACCACGCACGAGAAGACCACCAAGTGCGTCCGTTAGAAAAAATGGTAGACATATACTACGCTTCAGTAGGTCGCGGTTACAACTTATTACTCAATCTTCCCGTGGATAGACGTGGCTTAGTACACGAAAATGACATCAAGAGACTTATGGAACTCAAAAAAGTTATAGAAGCAGATTTTGCACATAACCTCGTAACTGATGCCTCTGTAACGGCTTCTAATATTCGTAAAAATAACAAGCAATTTAACCCTGAAAAAACTACCGATAGTGATAAAAATACCTATTGGACAACCGACGAAGGAGTAACAGAAGCTTCTATAGAACTAAACTTTACCAAGCCTACTACTTTTAATCGCTTTATGGCACAAGAGTATATCCCATTGGGGCAACGTGTAAAGAAGTTTAAATTAGAATACCAAAAAGATGGCAAATGGGAAACTATAGATGAACAAACAACTATTGGCTACAAACGATTACTACGCTTCCCATCAGTAACAGCTACTAAGGTACGTTTCACAGTTTTAGAAGCTAAAGGTTCGCCATTGATTAGCAATATAGGGTTATACAATGCACCTGTGTTATTGGTAACTCCTCAGCTTTCTCGTGATAAGAATGGTCAAGTAACCCTCACTCCCGCTGATACTGAAACTGAAATTTACTATACCTTAGACGGCAGTCAGCCTACTGAGCAGTCGTTGCGTTATACAACTCCTTTCCCTGTTACTCAGCCTACTTCTTTAAAATTTGTAGCCTATGACCGCAAGCAGCAATTGTACAGTGAAGTCGCTTCTTACGCATTGGATATCCCCAAAGCAAAGTGGAAAGTGTTATCTTCTGCTTCCTCTGATATCCAGAAAGTAATTGATGAGAAACCTAATACGTGGTTTGCTCAAGAAAAGGGCAATACACCCACTGCCATTACTATTGATTTAGGAGAGCTGTTAAACCTAAAAGGATTTACCTATTTGCCTTCACAAGACCGCTGGGCTGAAGGCACTATCAGTCATTACATTTTTGAAGTGAGTACTGATAATGTACATTGGAAGAAGCTAAGTGAGGGAGAATTTGGCAATATCAAGAACAATCCTATTGAACAACGCATTACTTTCCCTGCCGAGAAAGCCCGTTATATCAAGCTTACCGCTACCCAAACTGTAGATGATACCAATAAAGTATCGTATGCCGAAATAGGAATCATTACACAATAAAGCTATGTATCTTAAAAACGGAAGATTATCACAGAGCCCTAAGTGGCTTTACATTATAGTTCCAACCCTGTTCTTTGCCTTTACAGGGTTGAACTTTTTAGTAGCACAATTTTTTGATACTACTACACTTATACAGTCGGAAATTGCCCAAAAAGGAGAATTGCAATTCTTGTTTGAGAACTTAGTTGTCTTTGCCATCTTCTTAGGGTTATTGCTACTATGGGTGAAGTTCATACATCGCCAGCCTTTGGTAGCACTTATTACGGCGCGACCACGTATCAGTTGGAAGCGTTTTTGGTTTGCTTTCTTGCTGTGGGGAGGCGTAACTATAGCAATGACTTGTATCGACTACTTATTTTTTAACCCCGATGATTATATTTGGAATTTTCAGTGGATACCTTTCTTAAAACTACTCGTGATAGTAGTGCTATTCATTCCTTTGCAAACCGCTTTTGAAGAAATATTCTTTCGTGGCTATCTAATGCAAGGCTTAGGACTTGCAATGCGTAATGCGTGGTTTCCTTTGCTTTTTACCTCTATCACCTTCGGGCTAATGCACATTGCCAACCCCGAGGTAGAAAAATTAGGATACAGCTTGCTTATCTATTACATAGGTACAGGCTTGTTCTTAGGTATCACTACCTTAATGGACGATGGCTTGGAATTAGCCTTAGGGTTTCACACCGCCAACAACCTTTTTACAGCTCTTTTAGTAACTTCCGACTGGACAGTATTCCAAGTTCCTTCCGTCTTGCGTGATGTTTCAGAACCCTCTTTAGGCTTCAGTATATGGGCTCCTCTATTGCTCTGCTTTCCTCTTTTATTGTATATCTACGCCAAGAAATACCATTGGAAAGAGTGGAAAAAACACTTATTATAAAAGAAAACTTAATTTTTTATTAGGATAATTTCCTTCATATCATAATATTTTATACCTTTGCAACCGATTTTAAATAGCAAAAGGCGATATCCCGAAAAGCCTTTAACAGAGTAGGGAGTAATTTTAATTTTCAGTTTTTATGGAAGAAAATACAACTTCAACACAAGAGCAATCTGTTCCTCAAGAACAGCAAACTGCTAAAGAAAACAACCCAACCATCATTATCCAAAACTCCTCTAAGAGCAACGGAATAGGCACTGCTGGTTTCGTATTAGCTTTAATAGCTGTATTCTTAGGTTGGGTTCCTGTTTTAGGGTGGATTATCTGGCTTTTAGGACTCGTCCTTTCAGGTATAGGTGTTACTAAAACTCCTAAAGGATTAGCCATTGCAGGGCTTGTGCTCTCTTTAATTGGGCTTGTTATCCTTATTCTTTTAGCTACTGTTTTTGCAACAGCGGCAGCTGTTTCTTCAATGCCAGTACAATAAGAATTTACAAAAAAGGCTATCTGAGATTCTTCTCAGATAGCCTTTTTCTATAAAGTTACATATCATTTTAGCTCCCTATAATAAAAATAGTAGGTCTCTTCTGCACATCAATATTCGTTTTCTTCCAACGATGCATAGGGAGTGTTTTAATTTCTTCAGTAGGAAGCGTAATATCACAAGCCACGCATAAAAGAGTATTAGCCTGTAATGTCTCTATCAAGTCAGTAAGCATTTGCTTATTGCGGTAAGGCGTTTCTATAAATAGTTGCGACTGTCCTTCTCGTGCTTTGCGCTCTAAGGTTTTAAGTGCCTTCTTTCGCTCTTGTTTATCAATAGGGAGATATCCGTTAAAAGCAAAATTCTGCCCATTAAGTCCACTCGCCATCATTGCCAATAACAGCGAAGAAGGTCCTACCAGCGGAATCACTTTCAGTCCTTTTTGGTGAGCCACCCGCACAATATCAGCTCCTGGGTCGGCTATCCCTGGGCAACCTGCCTCCGAGATAATCCCTATCGAATGTCCTTCCATACAAGAGGTTAGGAAACTCTGATAGTCAGTATCCTGATGGTGCTTATCTATCACAACTATTTTTAAATCTGCTTGCACCTTGTCCGGAGTAACGAGCTTGATAAACTTCCTTGCCGACTTTTCGTTTTCTACTACAAAATAAGTAAGTGATTGCACTACATTTGCCACCTGTGCTGGCAATACATCAAGAGCAACACCTCCTAATAAGTTCGGTATTAAATAAACATTTCCCATCGTTGTTTGTATCAACATTACTAACAGATTGCAAAGGTATATTTTTTTCATCATACTTATAGTATTAAATGATTAATTATTTGTACCTTTGTCGCGTATATCTCAACAATCTATAATCACAACAAATGAAAAACATTCTCTCTTATAATATCATTTTCTCGGTTATTACACTGATAAGCTGTAATAAAGACAGCAACAGCAATAACCTTTCTGAGCATTCCCAACAAATGCTACAACAAGCTATGCGCAATACCGAAGCAGGGCACGACACAAATTTTAGTGACAACACTCCCTTCATTTTCAATGGTTATAGTAATACTTCCAACAGATTGTTCGAAAAAGGAGGTAACATATCTATCGGGGCTGCCTTAAATTTTGCGTCTCTTAATCACAACAAAATCATTTATAAAAGTTGTCATTGGGGAATTTATGGCAAAGAAGGCTACTGCAAGTACCCTAACGAAAACCGATATTTTGAATTGTACAACCTTTGGGGGGTGCTATTTTCTGAAAAAAACAATCAGAACCCTAACGCTTTGATAAATGTAAAAAACTTCCGCTTCTACGTGCTTTACAAAGGTGAAAACGTATGGCGTAGAGTTCATTTTCCTGAAACTGATATTACCGACCAAGCCCCTATCACGTGGGCGGCTACATATTATAAAGATATCGTAACAGAAGCAGGCAATGGGAAGATTAAAGTAATACAAGAAAAAAACTATTCCACTATCCCTATTGCCAAATCAGGAAAATACGACGGCAAATGGTATGATGCCAAAATATTAGTAAACCACTTTGGTTCTAAACTTATGAAACCTGTAGGAGAGTTCACCCCCAGCAAAGTCGAAGGCGTGTATATGCAAGTAGAGGTACGTCTCGACCCAAGTACTCCCAACGCCAAAGTAGGCATACAAGCTGGTATGGACGTCCGCCACGAAGGCATTAAAACTACTTACTATATGGCTTTTGGCTCTACCCGCATCGTTACAGTTACCCCTCATTGGAAAACCGTTAATTGGGTAAACTACGCAGGCGGACAAGGAGCTGACGAAGGAGGCGTCGTACTGAGTAAAGAACGATTACTAAACACCTCTTTTCCAAGAGAATAATCCTCTATTAAACAGCTCTAAAAAGCACCTTATCTCTCAAAACGAAACATATCTTATATAAAACGAAATTAGAATAGGGATTACTACCTTATATCATTCGTATAGCTTTTCTATATCTATCGTCCAAGATTCGTATAAGCTTCCTATAAGCTTCCTATATCTATCCCTTAACTATCAAGCTCTTACAACAATAGCAAAACAAACCCAAAAAAGTACCTAACAAACTAATTATCACAATGAAACAGTTATTTTATCAAAAAGAAGGAAAAAGAAAGAATAAGACAATTGTCTTCCTTCACGGCTTTTTAGAAGACCATACTATATGGCAACCTATTACTAAAGCTCTCTCTACCGAATATTTCACACTATCCATCGACCTTTTAGGGCACGGGCAGAGCCCCACTATCGCCCCAGTACACACAATGGAAATGATGGCAAACCAAGTAAACGATATCTTACTAAAAGAAGAAATAGAACATTGCACCATCGTGGGGCACTCAATGGGAGGTTATGTAGCCTTAGCCTTTGCCGAGTTATTCCCCAAAAAAGTAGAAGGAATAGTATTGTTAAACTCCACTACCCTACCCGATTCCCCAGAGAAAAAAGTAAATAGAGACCGAGTGCTGAAAGTAATCGATGAAGAAAAAGAACTCTTCGTGCGCACTGCCGTTACAAACCTATTTAGCGATGAAAACAAAACACTGATGAAACCCGCACTCAACAAACTAATCGATATAGCAATGCACACCCCTAACGAAGGTATCAAAGCAGCTTCCTTAGGAATGAAACAACGCCCCGACCGCACTGAACTATTCGAACAACTAACCGCTAAAAAGCATATCATTATGGGTGAAAAAGACGCTCTTATCCCTTCTGATAGTTTGATAGCATTAGCCCAAAAAGCAGGTGCAAGCTATACCCTGCTTTCAGGAGGACATTTAGTATATATTGAGAACGAAGCCGAAACCATAGAAGCCCTGCGCAATTTTATGGCACAACCCTAATCTTAACTCCTTTTCTCAAATTCCAAGATATGTATAAGCTATTTATTCGCCCATTCCTTTTCAGTCTCGACCCCGAGAAAGCTCATCACTTTACATTTAAATACTTAAAGTTTGTTCACAAAATCCCCTTAGTGCCTTTGCTCATTCGCAAAATATACAATGTAGAACACCCTTCTCTACATCGCGAAGTCTTTGGGCTACACTTCAAAAATCCCATAGGGTTAGCCGCAGGTTTAGATAAAGATGCTAAATTGTACAAAGAGTTAGCCAATTTAGGTTTTGGTTTTATCGAAATCGGAACCATTACCCCTAAACTACAACTGGGGAACCCCAAAAAGCGATTGTTCAGACTCATAGAAGACCAAGGAATTATAAACCGTATGGGCTTTAACAACGAAGGAGTTGAAGCTGCTGTAAAGCGCCTTAAAAAGAATACCAATGTACTGATAGGAGGAAATATTGGTAAAAATAAAACTACCCCAAATGAAGAAGCCGTAAACGATTACCTGATTTGTTTTGAACAACTCTTTAATTATGTCGATTATTTTGTAGTAAATGTAAGTTCTCCCAATACTCCAAATTTGCGTACATTACAAGAAAAAGAACCTCTAAAACAGCTTTTAAGCACTTTGCAAAATACAAACCTAACCCATAAAAACCCCAAGCCTATCCTCTTAAAAATCGCCCCTGACCTTACCGACGAACAACTGTCAGATATCATCGAAATCGTACAAGAAACTCATATTGCAGGCGTAATAGCTACCAACACCACGATTGGTAGAGAAGGGTTAGTATCCGATAATCAAAAAGAAACCGGCGGACTTAGTGGGAAACCTCTAAAAAATCGCTCCACTGAGGTAATACGTTTTCTAAGTGAAAAGAGCAACCACGCATTTCCCATCATTGGCGTTGGAGGAATATTTAGTGAAACCGATGCCCTCGAAAAGTTAGAAGCAGGAGCCTCACTTATCCAGCTCTATACAGGTTTCATTTACGAAGGTGCAGGTCTTATAAAGCGCATTAATAAACAGCTAATTGCTAATTCTAACCAACATTAGCATTATTTCCGTTATTTGTTATTTGCGATTCTTAATTCACCGATACAAACCAAACGCATTGATAAAATAAAAATCTTGATGAAAATTTATAAACATACTCACCTCACAAATATTGTCAATTACTAATTATTTTATACCTTTGCACTTATTTTCAAAAACGATATTATGATACAGTCAATGACAGGCTTTGGCAAGAGTGTACTATCTCTCACCGATAAACATATTAGTATAGAAATCAAATCCCTAAACAGTAAGAGTATTGATATCAATACACGTATTCCGCAAGCGTATCGCGAAAAAGAACTCGATTTCCGTAAACTCATTGCCGAGCAACTCTTGCGCGGGAAAGTAGATTTTAGTATCTTTGTAGAAAATACAGGTACACAAACACCTTCTAAAATCAATCCTAATATCGTAAAATCCTATATCGAGCAAATGCGTACTATTGTTGATGGTGACCTTACCGAACTGCTAAAAATGGCAGTACGTATGCCCGATGCCTTACAAACCACTACCGAAAGCGTTTCCGAAGAAGAACTTTCAGCTATTTTCGAACATATCAGCCTCGCCATTACCGATTTGCAAACCTTCCGCATTCAAGAAGGTAAAGTTTTAGAAAAAGACTTCGTTTTGCGTATTAGTAACATCGATAGCTTACTGCAAGAGGTACAAGCTCTCGACAGTGAACGCTTAGCGCTCATTCGCGAACGCTTGGAAAAAGCGGTAGCTGATATCCAGAGTGTAGATGCCAACCGCTTTGAGCAAGAACTCATTTTCTACTTAGAAAAATTGGACATCACAGAAGAAAAAATCCGACTCAAAAAACACTTAGACTATTTTCTCGAAACCCTTCACAGCGAAGATTCTAACGGACGTAAATTGAGCTTTATTGCACAAGAAATAGGCAGAGAAATCAATACCTTAGGTTCAAAAGCTAACTTCGCTCCTATGCAACAGTTAGTAGTCCAAATGAAAGACGAACTCGAAAAGATTAAAGAACAAGTATTAAACGTCCTGTAACCTGACACCTATCACCTGACACCTAAAAATGAACAAACTAATTATTTTCTCAGCTCCTTCTGGGAGCGGCAAAACTACCATAGTGAGACATTTACTCTCGCTCAAAAAACTAAACTTAGCCTTTTCTATTTCGGCTACTTCTCGTGCTCCTCGTGGTGAAGAACAACACGGCAAAGAATACTATTTCCTTTCTGCTGATGAATTCAAAAAACGTGTTCAGCACAACGAATTTATGGAATGGGAAGAGGTATACACAGGTTGTTATTACGGCACATTAAAATCAGAAGTAGAACGCCTATGGGCAAAGGGAAAGAATGTGATATTCGATATTGATGTCGCAGGAGGTCTCCGTCTCAAACAACAATATCCAGAACAAACCTTAGCAGTATTTGTTGAACCGCCAAGCCTTATTGTCTTAGAAGAACGCTTGCGCAACCGTAAGACTGAAACAGAGGAGAAAATACAAATGCGTCTCAACAAAGCCGAACAAGAAATGGCAACTGCTCACCAGTTTGATGTGATTATCAAAAACGATAATCTACAACAAGCCCTACAAGAGGCTGAGCGCATAGTAACCGATTTTATCAACCGATGAAAAAACAAATAGGCTTATTCTTTGGCTCGTTTAACCCTATTCATATAGGGCATCTCATTATCGCCAATCATTTGGTAGAGCACAGTGCAATGAACGAACTGTGGTTTGTGGTAACACCTCAAAATCCGTTTAAAGAAAAACAATCGTTATTAGACAACCACTTGCGATTGGAAATGGTCAATTTGGCAATAGAGAGCTATCCCAAGTTACGCGCCTCAAACATCGAGTTTCACTTGCCACAACCTAATTACACAGTTAATACCTTAGCCTATTTAGAGGAAAAACACCCTAATACTAACTTTGCCCTAATTATGGGGGAAGACAACTTAAAGAGCTTTCACAAATGGAAGAACTACGAGCATATTTTAGCAAATTACCCTATTTATGTCTATCCTCGTATTTCAGAAGGCACAGTGCCCGAAGCTTTAACTGAGCACCAGCATATCACCCGTGTACCCGCCCCTATCATCGAACTCTCAGCCACCTTTATCCGTGAAGAGCTCAAAGCTGGACGCAATATACGTCCGCTCCTCCCCGAAAAAGTATGGCAATACATTGATAAATTAGGACTCTATTTCAATTAACAATTGACAAGTAATAATTAACATTTTTGCGTCATACACTTAGCCAAAGTTTCACACTTTGGCTAAGTTAAAACCAATAATATCTTTGTTTAATTTCTAAGGCGTAAGTCTTATCTCTTTTAATATATGAAAAAAACGAAAATACTAATGGTTTGCTTAGGCAATATTTGCCGTTCTCCTTTAGCCGAAGGCGTGATGAGGAGCAAACTCCCTTCCGATAACTTTGAAGTAGATTCAGCTGGTACCGCCAACTATCACGTAGGCGATGCTCCTGACACTCGTTCTATCGCCTCTGGCAAAAAACACGGAGTAGATATCTCTATGCTTAGAGGTCGTCAGTTCTCAGCCAAAGATTTTGCCCTTTTCGATTATATTTTCGTAATGGATAAAAGCAATTACCAAAACGTTATCCGGCTTGCTAAGAACGAAAAAGAGCGTACTAAAGTACATTTCTTAGCTGATGCTTTGGGTGGAATGACACAACACGAAATCCCCGACCCTTATTACGGCACAGAAGCTGATTTCGAAAACGTCTATCAGCTCATTGACGAGGCTTGCACCAAAGTTGCTCACAAACTATCTCCTAACCCCTAACTACTATTATCTCCTAAAATGGACTTCTCATCTAAACTCTTAGAAAACGCCGTCTACGAAATAGCACAATTGCCTAGTATAGGCAAACGTACGGCTTTGCGTTTAGCCTTGCACCTGCTCAAACAACCCGAAGAGCAATCACTACAATTGGCACAAGCTATTGTGGCTTTACGCACCCATATACAGTATTGTAAAAACTGCTACAACATCTCCGATGTAGATTTATGTGAGATATGTGCTAACCCTATGCGTGATACGGGAGTCGTTTGTGTTGTAGAAGATTTTAGAGATGTAATGGCAATAGAAAACACAGGACAATTCTTTGGTCAGTATCACGTCTTAGGAGGTAAAATATCCCCTATCGATGGCATCGCTCCTTCCAATCTACATATTGCCTCACTGATAGAAAAAGTAAAGACAGGTAAAGTAACTGAACTAATCCTCGCTCTGAGCAATACAATGGAGGGCGATACTACCAATTTCTATATTTACAAACAAGTAGAGCCTTACCATATCACCATTTCTACCATTGCCCGAGGCATAGCCGTAGGAGGCGAACTCGAATATACTGATGAGGTAACTTTGGGCAGAAGTATTACTCAGCGCATTCCTTTTGAAAAAGCTATTAAAGCCGTCTAAAATATGATACAAGTAGCCAATACCATTATTTCGGAAGATATCATAGATTGCGATTTTGTATGCAATCTCAATGCTTGTAAAGGTGTTTGTTGTATAGAAGGTGATGCAGGAGCACCCGTAGAAGAAAGCGAACTAAAAGTGATGAAGCGCATTTATCCCAAAGTAGCTCCTTACCTTACCGAGGAAGGTCGTACAGCTATCGAGGAGCAAGGAGTATACATCAAAGGAGAAGACGGCGAATGGGAAACTCCGCTCATCAATGGAGGCGAATGCGCTTATGTAGTACGCAATGAGAAAGGTTGGGCTCTTTGTGCTATCGAGCAAGCATATAACGATAAAAAGATAGACTGGAAGAAACCTATATCGTGTCACTTATATCCTATACGATTACAAGAGTACAGCTCCTTCACAGCAGTCAATTACCATCGTTGGAGTCCTATATGTGATGATGCTTGTGTCTTGGGTAAAAAGTTACAAGTGCCTATTTACAAATTCGTAAAAGAGGCTCTTATTAGAAAGTTTGGAGAAGAGTGGTACCAAGAATTAGAGCTTATAGCTGAGCACTTGAAAAAGTAACATACAAATAACAAAATAAAAGAGACAGTACTTTTAATATTGTACTGTCTCTTTCTTATATAGATATTATGGGATTTCTTACTTCATTGTCTCTAACTTCCCTTGTGATTTTAGCAACTGTATTTCTGCTAATTTGTAGTCCAACAAAGCATTGGTATAATTATTTTTAGCATCCGATAAAGAGCGTTCTGCTTCCAATAAATCTGTAAGGGAAGCCAAACCTTGTTGGTAGTTGTTTTGAGTGTTGAGCAATACCTCTTCTGCAAGCTTTACATTCTCCTTTTGCGAATCAATAGTAAGAAGGTTATTAGTAAGTCTACTATGGGCATTCTCATAAGCCAAATCCATTGCCAAACGGGTGTCTTTAAGGGTCGCTTCAAGCGCTTGACTTTCTATCTGTGCTTGGTGTATCTTAGCACGTGTACCAAAACCCGAAAATATAGGTATATTCACTCCCAATGTAATAGCCGAATAGTCAGCTCCGTACACTTTATCTTTCTTGCCGTAAATAATCGGTGTTTTAGGTCCCATACTCAAATAACCATAAGTAGCCTGCAACGCTAATGATGGATAAAGTGCTGCACGTTGTACCTTGGTATTGAGGTCAAGAAGTTGCTTTTGTTTTTCGAGTACTTGTAGCTCTATACGAGTATTGCTATTACCTTTCTCAAAAGCCAAATCGTAATTGGCTTCAAAGCCTTCTTTAGGCAGAGTAATTGCTTCATTCATCGGCATACCTATCATATATTTGAGCGCGTTCTCCGAGAGTTGTACCCCATTAAGGGCTTGTTGGCGTGCCGATTTGAGATTATTTACAGCCACAGTAGTGCGGTCAACGTCTATTTTCTTTGACAACCCCGATTGGTTTAACCCTTTTACAACATTAGCCGTTTTCTCGGTAAGAGCCAAATTACTTTCTATATTTTCTAATGTTTGTCGGGTTTGGTATACTTGATAGTAGGCTTGTGCTACTTTCTCAATGATTTCATTCTCGGTAAGCTGTTGGTTAAGCATATAAAACTCACGTGTCGTACGAGCCGCTTTCAAGCCCATAAACACGGATTGATTAAACAACACTTGGGTAAGTTTTGCTTCAGCATTAGCCGACCATTTTTGCCCCATTTCCATCTTTATAGGCTCATTACTTGCGGGCATACCCGGGAAAGCAAATGTGCTACCATCAATATAAGTAGCTTGTAACTTAGGATTGTACACCATACCGCCCGAAGCCGAAATATTAGGCAGTGCGTTAGCGCGTACTTCTTGTATTTTGTATTCGCTTTTGGTTACTTCCAATCGCGCTTTCTCAGCGTCGGCTTTATTTTCTAAAGCATAACGAATAGCGTCTTTTAAAGTCAATTCTTTTTGTTGTGCAAAGCTCATAAAACTGAGGAACAACAAAGCACTCGTAATGATTTTTTTCATAATAATTGTATTGCCTATTAATAGGCTTATTTATATATTGTCCTTTTAATTCTGTTATAACTTCTTTTTACTTTATTTATTCAGATACCCTTCTCTCGCTGACCTTACTTTTTCACCTCTGATGATTGGTATTATTGGCATTTTTAGTATTATAATATTAAATTAACCTTTTACCTTTTATCTTTTACCTCCTTAAGCACTCGTTCTAATTCTTTAAGTCCTTTTTCATTGACAAGTATCCTAAAAAAGTACTCTAAAATAGTATAGATAGTTTCCCAGAAGGGAAATTCTCTTTCAGGAAAAGTGCGGGTTATAGAACGAAGACGTTGTACACTAGTATAAAAAATCTTACAAAAGTCTACATTGATATCTTTTCTAAAAAGGCCTTCTTGCCAACCTTTTTCTAAGAGTTTATCTATAAAAAGTCCATCAGTTTTAGCGAACTCACTTTCCATACGTTCGTATGTTTTAGGATAGTATTTTTGTAACTCCCAAATAGGGCGGTCACTATTGATGTTGAAAACTTCCTGAACCTTTTTTTGGTTGCGGTATACATTTTCTATCACTGAACCTTCTCCTTGTACAAAAGTATCTGCATTTTTACAACTCATCTCTAAAGCGTAATCTAATGTAGCTTCTACCAAGTCGCTTTTAGAGGGAAAATACTCATAAAGTGTCTTTTTAGACATCCCCATTTTGTTAGCCAAATCATCCATAGTAAAGGTTTTAAACCCATACTGCATAAAGTCGTTTAAGGCACGTTTTACAATATCTTCTTTCATCTCTCTCATCTTTAAATTCGGGGGCAAAGGTATAACAAAAAAACTTAATAAACAAAAAAAGTTTCCATTATTACGTCTTACCTCTTACTTCTTATCTGTTTAAAGACTCAAGAAAGTAAAGCCTACTCCCACAATAGTTTGTTTGTAATTGTAATCGATAAGAGAATCACCATAACCGTGAGAGGCTTGCAATAAAATACGCAGGTCGCGACTCAGCGGATATATCCAGTTCAGCTCTACGTGTGCGCGATTATGTTTAAAATTTAAATTATTCCTCACTCGCAAATTAAAAACATTTTTACGGAAGGGGTAAGCAATGCTCAATTCACAACGTCCTATATAATTCTCAATATCGGGATTGTCATCTTCTCTTGCCTTTTCTGAGAAACGCCACCAAAAACGGCTGATAATCATTAAATCATTCCATTGGAAAATACCTAATAAAATAATTCTGTTCCAACTGCGGGAATGTGCCGCTTCTTTACCATTAGATTGGTGGTTTACGGATAGTCCTGCCATTTTCACTTTAAAATTCCCCACCGAGAGGTTCAGCGGGTAAGTAAATATCAATTCAGGTTCGTAATTCAGTTCCCTAAACGGACGTGAAAGCTCACCGTTGTACATCTGCCAATACGATTGCTGAGTAAAAGCTACCCACACATCACCCTTCCCAAAAGCATCTTGCATAATCTTAGCTTTTAAGCTCACTTGAAATTTTACCTCTACGTGCTGGTAGTCGCGCCATTCGGGTATAGGTCGGTCGGGGTTCAAACTTATAGGTTGTTCCGTAGGTTTATCCGTAAAACGGAAAGGCATTACGTACATAGGTAAGTAATCCACAAATTTAAAAGTACCCCGCTGGTCTTCTCGGTCAAGCTCCCATAGCTTAGAAATAGCCCTCTCTAACTGGGCTCTTCTATCGGCTTTTATTCCTGTCTTAGGAAGTTCCTGCAATGTGTCATTCTCCACCTCCTGAGGAAAAATAGGTGTCGCAATAGCCAAGAGCATTATAAATAAAGTGTATTTCATCATTTTGTTTTTTGCGGGTGCAAAAGTACAGCAAATAAACTTTATAAACAAAAAAAGTTTCCTACATTTTAATATGAGGAAACTTTTTCTATTCTGATACTTTATGTATATCAATACTTCTTCTTACTCAAACTCCGATGTAAAGTGTAATTTTAAGTTCGGATATTTTTGTTTTACCATCTCAATAGAGAAAGCTGAGTCGGCTAAGAAGACTAATTGATTCTGCTTATCGCGTGCTAAGAACTTCTGTTTTACGCGTAAGAAATCAAGATACTCAGCATCTTTGGGGTTTTCAGGCGTCTCTACCCAACAAGCTTTATAAATAGGGAAGTTTTCATAACTACACTTTGCTCCATACTCGTGTTCTAATCGATACTGAATTACCTCGTATTGGAGTGCTCCTACCGTCCCAATTACTTTGCGACCGTTGAAGTCTAACTTAAAGAGCTGTGCCACCCCTTCGTCCATTAGCTGGTCGATACCTTTTTCTAATTGTTTAGATTTCAGTGGGTCAGCATTGTTAATGTAGCGGAAGTGCTCAGGAGAGAAGCTCGGTATCCCCTTAAAGTGCAATACTTCACCTTCGGTGAGTGTATCGCCTATCTTAAAGTTCCCCGTATCGTGCAATCCTACAATATCCCCCGCATACGAGATATCCACTACTTCTTTCTTTTCGGCAAAGAAAGCATTCGGACTGGAGAACTTCAACTTCTTGCCCAAACGCGTATGCAAATAAGGTTTGTTACGCTCGAAAGTGCCCGAAACAATTTTCACAAACGCCAAACGGTCGCGGTGGTTAGGGTCCATATTTGCGTGAATCTTGAAGACGAAGCCCGAAAAAGTAGGTTCTTCAGGGTTTACGATGCGCTCTTCACTGGCTTTCGGGCGTGGCGAAGGAGCAATTTCCACAAAACAATCCAAGAGTTCTCTTACCCCAAAATTATTCAATGCCGAGCCAAAAAATACAGGTTGTTGGTCTCCTCTGAGGTAGGCTTCTCTATCAAATTTAGGATATACTTCATACACTAACTCCAAATCGGAACGGAGGTTCTCGGCAGATTGTTCGGATATAATCTTCTCTAATTCAGGATTGTTAATATCGTTGAAAGCAATAGTCTCCTCTATATTCTTACGGCTGTCGCCTGAAAAAAGGTTGATATTCTTCTCCCAGATGTTGTAAATCCCTTTGAAATCATATCCCATCCCTATGGGGAAACTCAGCGGAGTAACCTTTAAGCCCAACTTCTGTTCTACTTCGTCCAACAGGTCAAAGGCGTCTTTCCCTTCACGGTCTAACTTATTAATGAACACAATCATAGGAATATTGCGCATACGGCACACCTCAACGAGTTTTTCGGTTTGCTCTTCCACCCCTTTGGCAACGTCAATAACCACGATTACACTGTCCACAGCCGTAAGAGTGCGGAAGGTATCCTCGGCGAAATCCTTGTGCCCGGGAGTATCTAAGATGTTTATTTTATGCTCTTTGTAGTTAAAAGCCAGCACCGAAGTAGCTACCGAAATCCCACGTTGGCGTTCAATCTCCATAAAGTCGGAGGTAGCTCCTTTCTTTATTTTATTCGATTTCACCGCACCAGCTTCTTGGATAGCCCCCCCGAAGAGTAAGAGTTTTTCGGTAAGGGTTGTCTTTCCCGCGTCGGGGTGAGAGATGATGCCGAAGGTACGGCGTTTTTGTATTTCTTGTTGTAAAGACATAAAGTTAATTTGCTAATCTGCTAATTTTCCAATCTGCTAATTTGCTAATTTATTAATTAGTTTTTTTAAGGGTATAATTAGTAGCGTGTTCACTATCATTAATGCTGTTACCTTCTTGGTCGAACATTCTTCGTAAGTGCTTACATACGAACAACCATAAGTTGTAAACAACAGCGCTACCACAATGAATATTAATAAGATTCTTTTCATTCTTACTAATATTTTATCCAAAAATCGGGTGCAAAAGTAGTGAATAAACTCCAAAAAGAGACATAAATAAGTAAAAAATTCACTTTACCTTAATTTAATCCTCCTCTTAACCTCAACGTACCCCCACCCTTCCTTCGTTTATTCATTATCTGCCCGTGCAGTTCGCACCGTCATTTGTTCGTTCTTTCTCCATCTGCCCGTGCGGCTCGCACCGTCTTTTGTTCGTTCTTTGTTCGTTCTTTGTTCGTTCTTTGTTCGTTCTTTGTTCGTTCTTTGTTCGTTCTTTGTTTGTCTTTTGTTTATCTGCCCGTGCGGCTCGCACCGTCTTTTGTTCGTCTTTTGTTCGTCTTTTGTTCGTCTTTCCTATAAGCTTCTCCCAAATTAACCATTAATCATTAAACATTAATCATTAAACAATCAGTATTATTAGCATTTTTGGCATTGTGGTATTAAACTCATTTATCCATTTGATAATCAATAAATATATAAGAATATATACCCCTTATGCCAGCCTTTCAAATATAAATAAAATATAATTTTTTAGGACTTTATTTTTCTATGTTCAGTAAAATATATATCTTTGCCGTTTGAAGAGATAAAATAAGTAAATTATTTAATTAAAAAAATGCAAAACAAAGGACTTGTGAAACTATTTGCCATATTGTTTGGGCTAATATGTATTTATCAGCTTTCATTCACCTACGTGGCAGGTAGAGTAGAAGATGAAGCCAAAGCATTCGCTGAGGCAAAAGTGCCTAATACTCAAGCTGACTATATCGCTAAACGCGAAGCTATAGAAGCTAAGTATTTGGACGATAAAATGGGGCAAGATGTCTATAACCTCGGTTTTACAAAATTCACTTATGGTGAAGTAAAAGCTAAAGAATTGAACCGCGGTCTTGACCTTAAAGGCGGTATCAACGTGATTCTGCAAATTTCCGTAAAAGACATCTTGAGAGGTCTTGCTGACAACTCCAAAGACCCTATCTTTAACAAATCATTAGCCGAAGCCGATGAACAGCTCCGCAAAACCGACAAAACCTATTTGGATTTGTTCTTCGAGGCTTACGCTAAGAACGGAGGTAAATTAGCCTCCCCCGATGTGTTCGCTAATAAAACCCTCAGCGACCAAATCAACTTCCAAATGAGTGATAGTGAGGTGCGCCCTATCATCAGAAAACGCGTAGACGAGTCTATCGTATCTGCTTTCGAGGTATTGCGCAAACGTATCGATAAATTTGGCGTTTCTCAACCTAATATCCAGCGTCTTGGTAACTCAGGTCGTATCCTTGTAGAACTTCCTGGTGCCAAAGATATCACTCGTGTGCAATCTCTCTTGCAAAGTACCGCTCAGCTTGAATTTTGGGAAACTTATAAGAATACTGATGTTTTCCCTTATTTACAAGCCCTCAACGCGCAACTTAAATCTACTGCTAAAACTACAGATAAAGTAAAAGATACGCTCACAGCAGCTACTCAATCAGGTAGTAGTGCTATCGACTCTCTACTTACTGATGTAAAGAAGGATTCTGTTCCAACTCAACAAGGAAAAGGCAACCCTTTATTTGACCTTATCAAAGCTAATTCTTATGAAGGTTCTCCAGTACTTTTTACCGTAAGTTTAAAAGATACTGCTCAAGTAAATAGCTATATCAATTCTCCCGAAGCAAAACATTTGATTCCTGCTTCATTGCAGTATGTAAAATTCGCTTGGGGTAAACCTGATAAAAAGACCTCCCTTATCGAACTTTATGCCCTAAAAGGTAACCGCGATAACACCCCCCCTCTTACAGGTAACGTAGTAACCCAAGCCGAACAAACCTATGATGTTCGCAACCAGCCCGCCGTATCTATGCAAATGGACGGCAAAGGAGCACGCATTTGGGAAGCGCTTACTGGCAAAGCTTTTACTCAAAACACCAATATTGCTATCGTACTCGATAACATCGTATATTCAGCACCAGGAGTAACTACAGGTGCTATTTCAGGAGGTCGCTCTGAAATTACAGGGCATTTTACTTTAAATGAAGCTGTCGACCTTGCTAACGTGCTCCGTGCTGGTAAATTACCTGCAAGTGCTGATATCGTACAATCTGAAATCGTAGGACCTTCTTTGGGACAAGAAGCTATCGATAGCGGTATGAACTCTTTCCTTATCGCTACTATCTTCATCTTTGCGTGGATGATATTCTACTACGGTCGTGCGGGTATTTATGCCGACCTCGCTTTGGTATTCAATATACTCCTTATATTTGGAGTGTTAGCAAGTATAGAAGCTGTACTTACGCTCCCTGGCATTGCGGGTATCGTGCTTACCATTGGTATGGCAGTCGACTCGAACGTGCTGATATTCGAGCGGTCGAAAGAAGAGCTACGCAAAGGTAAGAACATCAATCAAGCAGTAGTTGATGGTTTCAAACACGCCCTATCGTCTATCTTAGACTCTAACATTACTACAGCACTTACTGCTCTTATCTTGTTGTTCTTTGGTAGTGGTCCTATCCAAGGTTTTGCAACTACCTTGCTTATCGGTATTGCGACTACTTTGTTTACCGCTATCTTCATCACTCGCTTGTTTATCGACTATAGCGTTGAGAAAAAACACACGCTTACTTTCACCACTCCTATTACTAAGAACTGGTTCAAAAATGTAGATCTCAACTTCATTGGCAAGCGCAAAATAGGATATGCTTTTTCTATTATCCTATCAATAATAGGTATCATTTCTCTCTCTACTCGTGGTCTCGACCAAGGTATCGATTTCGTAGGTGGTAGAACTTACCAAATTCGTTTTGAGCACGAAGTAAACCCTACCCAAGTAGCCGATGCGCTCAAACTTACTTTAGGAAATGTGGAAGTGAAGACTTTTGGTGCTCCTAACCAAGTTAAAATTTCTACCAAATACAAAGTACAAGAAGAAAGTACTGAAGTAGATAATGAAATACAAGAGCTCTTGTACAAAGGCTTACAGAAATTCTTACCTGAAGGTACTTCATTTGATAGTTTTGCTAAAGCTAGTTCTACTGATAAGATTGGTATTATGCAATCTATGAAAGTAGGACCTACTATTGCCGAGGATATTAAGAGCAGTGCATTCTGGTCAGTTATCGGTTCGCTTATTGTAATCGGTCTATATATCTTATTCCGTTTCCGAAGATGGCAGTTCTCTATGGGTGCGATTGTATCTTCAGCGCACGACGTGCTAATGGTACTCGGTATCTACTCGCTCACTTATAGCATTATGCCTTTCAATATGGAAATCGACCAAGCCTTTATCGCGGCTATCCTTACAGTAGTAGGTTACTCACTAAACGACACGGTGATTATCTACGACCGTATCAGGGAAGTAATGCGTGAGCCTCATTGGTCAAGAGAGAAAATCAATCACGCACTCAACACTACCCTTAGTCGTACTTTGAACACCTCATTCACTACTTTGGCAGTACTAGTTACTATCTTTATATTTGGTGGTGAAACCTTGCGTGGCTTTATGTTCGCAATGATTATTGGGGTACTCATCGGTACTTACTCTTCCATCTTCGTGGCAGCTCCTATCATTTACGACACTGTAAAAGACGAAGCTGACCATACTAAAGAGCAATCTAAAAAGTAACATTTAGTTATTGAGTATATAAAAGGGACTGTCCTAAAAAGGATAGTCCCTTTTTCTATGCTGGTGAAAAAAGTGAAAAACTGTTTGCAAATATCAATTATAAACCCTAACTTTGCCTTTCAAAAAACTAAGTAATATGAAAACATACGACATCGTTATCATCGGTTCAGGTCCTGGCGGTTATGTAGCTGCCATTCGTGCAGGTCAATTGGGCTTTAAAACTGCCCTTATTGAAAAATATAATACCTTAGGAGGCACTTGCCTTAATGTAGGCTGTATCCCTTCTAAAGCCTTACTCGACTCTTCTCACCATTACGAAAACGCCTCCAAACACCTCGAAGCCCACGGTATTGAAATCACAGGCAAAGTAAAGTTTAGCTTAGAGAAAATGATTGCTCGTAAAGCATCTGTGGTAGAGCAAACTTGCGCAGGAGTAAAATTCCTAATGGAGAAAAACAAAGTAGACGTTTTTACCGGGGTAGGGAGCTTTGTATCACCCACACAAATTAAGATTACTCCTAATAAAGGCAAAGCAGAGACCATAGAAGCCAAGCACACCATTATTGCTACCGGCTCTAAACCTGCCTCCTTACCTTTTATTACAGTCGATAAAGAACGTATTATTACTTCTACTGAAGCCCTCCAGCTAAAAGAAGTACCAGAACACCTCATCGTAATTGGTGGGGGCGTAATAGGCTTAGAATTGGGGCAAGTATACAGTCGCTTAGGAGCTAAAGTGTCGGTAGTAGAATACACCGATAGCATTATCCCTACGATGGATAGAGGCTTAGGGCGCGAACTCACCAAAGTACTCAAAAAACAAGGCTTTGCTTTCTATACAGGTCATCAGGTGAAAGAAGTAACTCGCAAGGGCAAAACGGTAACTGTAAAAGCTACTACCTCCAAAGGCGAAGAGCTTATCCTTAAAGGTGATTACTGCTTAGTAGCCGTAGGTCGTCGCCCTTATACCGAGGGTCTTAACCTCGAAGTAGCAGGTGTACAGAAAGACGAGCGCGGTAGGGTAATAGTAAACGACCACCTGCAAACCAATGTGCCTAACATCTATGCCATAGGTGATGTAGTACGCGGGGCTATGCTCGCCCATAAAGCCGAAGAAGAAGGCGTATTGGTAGTAGAACAACTCGCTGGACAAAAACCTCATATCGACTATAATCTTATCCCTGGTGTCGTTTACACTTGGCCCGAAGTAGCTTCAGTAGGCAAAAGTGAAGAGCAACTAAAAGCTGACGGCATAGCCTATAAAGTAGGGCAATTTGCTTTTCGTGCCTTAGGGCGCGCCCGTGCCAGTATGGATACCGACGGCTTTGTAAAGATTTTAGCTGACACCCAAACCGATGAAGTGCTCGGCGTACACATCATTGGAGCTCGTGCTGCCGATATGATAGCCGAAGCCGTTACCGCAATGGAGTTCCGTGCTAGTGCCGAAGATATCGCTCGCATCTGCCACGCTCACCCTACCTTTACCGAAGCAATAAAGGAAGCCGCTCTTGCTACCACCGAAAACCGCGCTATCCATAGTTAACTACCGATGCCTATACAGGTAATAAAGATTTAAGTCCCATAGAAGGATATACGTTGCAATTAATGATTAGTGGTAAATACAGTGATAAAAATAATTAAGAAAAAGTTTGTTTCTTTCAAAATAAATAGTAACTTTGCCTCAACTAATCAGTAGCATATAGATTTATAAAAGAAAGTATTTTAAAATCAAAGAGCTTAGCTCTTGCTATCAGAATTGTTAATTTTTATAAATATCAATCTGAAAATAAGAAAGAATTTGTGCTCTCTAAACAACTCTTGCGCAGTGGCACTTCAATAGGTGCAATGGTTCGTGAATCAGAACACGCCGAGAGTAAAGTAGATTTCGTTCATAAGTTATCTATTGCCCAAAAAGAAATAAATGAAACACTGTATTGGTTAGAATTACTATTCGAAACAAAATATATTACTCTAAAAGAGTACGAAAGTATTTCAGCCGATGCTGTAGAACTCATCAAACTGCTAAACAGTAGTATCAAAACAGCAAAAACTACAATTAACCATTAATCATTAATAATTAACCATTAATATTATGAGTAGATTTTCCGATACCCAAACCGCTTTTGCCCTCAAAAGCCAATCCGAACTCAACTGGGCTTACCGCCTTTTTAAACTTATTGGCAGTAATACCCTTACTCGTGTGGGCACTGCCCTTACCAACTTCTCCTTAAAACTGCGCCTACCCGTCGAAGGACTCATCAAGCGCACCGTCTTTAAGCAGTTCTGCGGAGGTATCTCCGAACAAGACTGCCTTCCCGTAATCCAAAAGATGCATCAAAAAGGAGTAGGCTCTGTGCTCGACTATTCCGTAGAAGGTAAAGAAGACGAATCCTCTATCGAAGCTACTTTCGAAAAAACAATGGAAACCATCGATTTTGGTAATCTCCATCGCAACGAAGGTATTCCTATTGTGGTATTTAAACCTACGGGATTTGGGCGTTTTGCCATCTTCCAAAAACTCACCGAGAAAAAAGCCCTTACCCCCGAAGAAGAAAAAGAATGGGAGCGCATCAAATCTCGTTTCGACGCAGCCTGCAAGCGCGCCTACGAGTATAAAATTCCTATTTTGGTAGACGCCGAAGAAAGCTGGATGCAAACTGCTGCCGATGACCTCGTAGAAGAGATGATGCAGAAGTACAACAAAGAAGAACCTATCGTATACAATACCTTGCAAATGTACCGCCACGACCGTTTGCCTTACCTAAAAGAACTTTATGAACGTGCCGTAGATAAAGGCTTCTACATAGGCGTAAAAATTGTACGAGGTGCCTATATGGAAAAAGAAAACGAACGCGCTGCTGAGCTAGGCTATCCCACTCCCATTTGCCCCAGCAAGCAAGCAACCGACGATAATTATAACGCTGTTGTGCGCTATATTATTGACCATATCGATAGGATTGCGCTCTTTGCAGGTACTCACAACGAAGAAAGTGCTGCCCTAGTAATGGATTTGATGCACAAAAAAGGCTTGCAACCTAACGACAAACGCGTGTGGATAGCACAACTCTACGGTATGAGCGACCATATCAGCTTCAATGCCTCTAAGGAAGGCTATAACGTAGCCAAGTATTTGCCTTTTGGTCCCGTGCGCGAAGTGATGCCTTACCTTATCCGCCGAGCCGAAGAAAATACATCAGTAGCAGGGCAAACAGGACGTGAACTCACTTTGCTAAAAGCAGAGAAAAAGCGCCGAAAAGAAACTGCTAATCAGTAAAAATAAGTTTTTATTATTCGTTGCAACTCTCGTTTTTGCACTTCTCGCAAAAACGAGAGTTCTTTTTATTCCCAATTACTACCCTCTTACCTTCGCTCATTGTTCGTCATTTCTCTATCTGCCCGTTCGAATCGCACCGTCTTTTCTTCGTCTTTTCTTCGTCTTTTGTTCGTCACTCTTTCATTTTTGTGTCGCTACATTCCCCCTTTGGAGGAAGCCAGCGAAAGCTGGGTATGTGTAAGGGGGAGGTTTTCTTCGTCTTTTCTTTATCTGCCCGTGTGGCTCGCACCGTCACTTGCCATTGATTTGGTATTTTTGGCATTATTAGCATTATTGGTATTAAATTAGTTGCTAATTCAAAAAAAAGTTGTACTTTTGCGTGATTTTCTATCTTAAAACAAAAAATATAAGAATGGCACGTTCCATCGATTCATTTAACAAACGAAGATTAATTACCTCCTATTTTTCGGTAATAGTGAGCATTACCTTAGTGCTCTTTCTTATGGGCTTTTTTAGTTTTTTAGTATTAAGTGCTAATAAATTAGCCAATTACTTCAAAGAGCAAGTAACCGTTACCGTCTTGATAAAGGACGACGCTAAAAATGCCGACATCGAACAGTTACAGAAAACTCTTTCGGTAGCGAGTTTTGTAAAGTCAGTGCGTTTCGTATCAAAAGAAGTTGCTGCCGAAAAGTTCAGTAAGGATATCGGCGAAGATTTTGTTACCTTCATCGGTACTAACCCTCTGCAAAACACCATCGATTTAAGCCTAAAAGCCGAATATGCCGAGCCCGATAAGATGCGCGAAATCAAACGTGAGTTAGAGCAAAACTCTTTTGTTACCGAAGTAGTGTACGACCAATCTTTGGTAGCTCTTATTCACGAAAATGTGAACAGAATAGGTATTGTTACATTAATTTTCAGCGCCCTATTCACTTTTGTATCTATCTTGCTTATCAATGCCTCTATTCGCCTCTCCATTTATTCCAAACGTTTTATTATCAAAACAATGCAATTAGTAGGGGCTACGCGCAGTTTCATACGCCGTCCGTTTTTATGGACAAATGTACGCTTGGGCATTCTCAGCGCTCTAATAGCCATAGTGCTTTTCTATCTATCGTTATTAGCTATTGTAAAATCATACCCTGAGTTTAATATCTTAATGGACACTGGTACTTTAAGCATTGTTTTTATAAGCATTATAACCATTGGGATACTCATCAGTTGGCTAAGCACCTATTTTGCTACACAACGTTTCCTAAACCTCAATACCAACGACCTTTATTATTAACCATTAATCATTAATAATTAATCACTGATGAAACATCATTCAACTTTCATTTTTGAAAAGAAAAACTATCTTATTATGGCTATTGGCTTAATAGTAATAGCCCTTGGTTTTATAACAATGAGCGGTGGTGGTAGCGATAATCCCGCTGTGTTCGACCCCTCTATTTTCAATTTCCGACGTATTCACTTAGCTCCTGCTTTGGTACTTTTAGGTTTTGCCATTGAAATTTACGCCATTCTGGTAAATCCTAAAACTGATAAAAAACAAGACGAAAAATAAGAATGAGTACACTGCAAGCTATTATTATTGCTATTATCGAAGGACTTACCGAGTACCTTCCTATCTCATCAACCGCACATATGGGCTTTACCGCTGCCCTTATGGGAATGCCCGACGATGAGTATTTGAAAATGTTCCAAGTGTCCATACAGTTTGGTGCTATCCTCTCGATAGTAGTACTGTATTGGCGCAAGTTCTTCGACTTTTCTAATTGGAACTTCTATTTCAAATTAGCGTGTGCCGTTATCCCTGCTCTTATATTAGGTAAGCTTTTCGATGATAAGATTGAAGCAGTTTTGGGCAACCAAAAAGCGATTGCTATTACCCTGATTGTGGGCGGTATTATCCTTATTTTTGTAGACAATTGGTTCAAACATCCTACGATTCACAACGAGAAAGACATCACAATAAAGAAAGCCGTTACTATTGGTTTTTGGCAGTGTTTAGCAATGATGCCAGGCACTTCGCGCTCTGCTGCTTCTATTATTGGCGGAATGACACAAGGGCTCACTCGCAAAGCTGCCGCTGAGTTCTCTTTCTTCTTAGCCGTTCCTACAATGCTAGCTGTAACCGTGTATTCTATTTTCTTGAAGAAATGGGGTACTGCCCAGGAGAAAGGCTACGAGCTGATAATGAAAACTGATGAGAGTTTTTGGTTGTTTATCATAGGCAATGTAATAGCTTTTGTGGTAGCAATGATAGCCGTGAAATTCTTTATACATATCCTCACCAAATTTGGTTTTAAAGTATGGGGCATTTACCGCATTGTTATTGGAGCAGTATTACTGATTTATTTCTCAATTAACAATTAATTATCTTTCCCTCCTACCCTTACCTTTTACTTTTTACCTTTTAGTTAAAAATGAAAATATTACTTTTAATTGTAGCTTTCTGTTTTATTCTCATTCAATCTATAAAAGCTCAAACCGATAGCTTATCAGTACTCCACGAATCGGTACTCACAGCCGATACTTTGCAAGTAGCTACTGAAAAACCTAAACTCAAACAGGTATTACTTCCTGCTTCTCTCATTTCCTTAGGAGTTATCTCCAACGCTACCTATATCAATCGTTATGTACAACGACACGCTTATAGATATTCCGGCGGACAGAAGTTGCGCTTCGATGATTATATACAGTATCTACCTATTGCTAGCGTCTTTGCTTATAGCAATTTAGGTATAAAAGCCAAGCACAGTGTAAAGGAACGACTCATAGTAGGAGCTACCGCTTATGCCATTACGGCAGCCTTAGTAAACGGAACAAAATACATTGCAAGAGTACACCGCCCTGATGGTAGTGCCTACAATTCTTTTCCTTCAGGACATACAGCTACCGCTTTCACAGGTATGGAAATCCTTTGGCAAGAGTACAAAGATGAAAATATATGGGTAGGTATCAGTGGCTATGCTATAGCTACCACCGTAGGTGCAATGCGTTTGTACAATAACCGCCATTGGATAGGCGATGTGTTTGTAGGGGCAGGTATAGGTATTCTTAGTGCCAAAACAGCTTATTGGCTCTTGCCATATACTTCCAAATGGCTTACACGCAAAGAGAAATCTTCGGTACAAATGGCTGTTTACCCCGTTTATTCCGAAGAAATGAAAGGAATAGGGCTCACCTTATTTCGCTAAAAACACCTTCTAATGGCTATTATTACCACTATATTAAACAAAGTTCCACGCCCTTGGCTTATAACGATGAGCTATTGGGTGCGTCCGTTTTTAGCTTTCTACTTGCGAGGAAAGAAATACCAAGACCCTATTGATGGCAGGACTTTTAGGAAATTCTTACCATATGGCTACGGCAAAACTCGCCCCAATGTACTCTCGCCCTCTACCCTATCACTTGAACGCCACCGATTGCTTTGGCTCTATCTTACTCGTGAAACCGATTTCTTTACACGTGAGCTAAAAGTGCTACACGTCGCTCCTGAACAAGCCTTCTATAAACGCTTTAAAGAACAACCTAACCTCAATTACCTCACCACCGACCTATATTCTCCTTTGGCAGATGTAAAAGCCGATTTGTGTGCTTTGCCTTTTGAAGACGAATGTTTTGATGTGATATTTTGCAACCACGTATTGGAGCATATCCAAGATGATACCCAAGCAATGAAAGAGCTTTATCGTGTGATGAAAAAGGGTGGTTGGGGTATTTTTCAAGTACCACAGGACTACCATAGAGCAATTACATTTGAAGATAATACCATTACTGACCCGAAAGAACGCACCCGTATTTTTGGTCAGTATGACCACGTAAGGGTCTACGGTTTAGATTATTTTGATAAATTGCGCAGTATAGGCTTTGAAGTAGAGGAACTGCAATACGCTTCCCATTTCACAGCTGAAGAGATAGAACGGTATCGTATTGTTGATGAAGAAATCATTCCTTTGTGCAAGAAAAAGTAAAAATTTAATAATTAAATAATGAAATATCTATTTTTAAGTATCGCAATAGGTTTAGTAGCTTGCCAGTCTTCCGTAAAAGATGAAATTCATCTTATAAGTGGAGAGGCACAAGGTAGCACTTATCACATTAAGTACATTAGCAAAACTAAAGAAGACTTAAAACCTGCCATAGACTCTATTTTACAAGTGATAGATAAGTCTATGTCTACCTATAAACCAGATTCTGACATTTCTAAAATCAATGCAGGGGATAAAAATGTAGTGGTAGACGAACATTTCAGGAAGGTTTTTGAAGCCTCTCAGCAAATATGGCAAGAAAGTGAAGGGTTGTTTGACCCTACGGTAGGTGTATTAGTAAATGCTTGGGGGTTCGGTAAACAAAAGATAACTGAGGATAAACTCCCCACAGATGAAAGAATAGCAGAACTGAAGAAATATGTAGGCTTTAATAAAGTACATCTCACAGCCGATAACCATATTGAAAAAGAGTCTCCTGAAATACTGTTTGACTTTAATGCCATAGCACAAGGCTATACCTCCGATGTAGTTGCGGCTTTCCTCAGCTCAAAAGGTATTGAGAATTATATAGTGGAGATAGCAGGTGAGATGTATCTGAAAGGAAGGAATACTGTAGAGAACAAAGCGTGGACGATAGGCGTAGAAAACCCTATCAAACCTTTGGACGACCGCGAATTGGTAGCTACTATACAATTTACCAATCAAGGATTGGCAACCTCTGGTAACTATCGCAAAGTATGGACAGATAGTAACGGGCGGAAATACGTACATTCTATTAACCCTATTACCGGACGCGCTACCCAAAGCGATGTGCTCAGTGCTACAGTAGTTGCTCCTTCCACTATGTTTGCTGATGGATATGCTACTATGTTTATGGTAATGGGATTAGAAAAGAGCAAAGCTTTCTTAGAAAAACACCCCAATATGGCTGTACTTTTAGTGTATAGTAACGAACAAAACGAAGAACTTACCTTTAAGACGAAGGCTTTTGAAAAATTAATAATTCAGTAAAGATTTTTTATTTATGAAAATAGGAATTATAGGTGCAATGGAGCTTGAGATAGATAGTTTAAGAACTTCTATTGAGTCTTGCAAAGAAACTAAAATAGGGCGTTTTGTTTTTTATGAAGGTTCTCTTAATGGGATAGAAGTAGTATTATTACTTTCAGGTATAGGTAAAGTAAGCGCTTCGGTTGCGACCACTTTACTTATAGAAAGATACAATCCATCGCTTATTATTAATACAGGTACTGCCGGAGGCTTAGGTGATACTTCGGTACACGATATAATCTTAGCTACTGAAGTACGCCACCACGATGTAGACGTTACGGCTTTTGGGTATGAAATAGGTCAGCAAGCACAAATGCCTCCTGCCTTTATTGCTAACACGCAATGGACAGAAAAACTAAAACAAGTAGCCGAACGATACAGTCATACACTTCACTACGGACAAGTAGTAAGTGGAGACTCTTTCATTTCGTCGCCCACCCGACTACAAGAAATTGCTAATACCTTCCCTAAAGCAAAAGCCGTAGAAATGGAAGCAGCAGCTATTGCACAAACCTGCTATTTATTAAACATTCCATTTGTAATGCTTCGCGCTATTTCTGATAAGGCAGGCGAAGGGAATGCGGTATCATATGAGACTTTTGTAGTAGAGGCAGGCAAACTGTCTGCAACTATTATAAAAGCATTCTTAGCCTCTATCTCTGAAACATAGGAAAAGTACACATATAACAAATAAGGGATTGAATTACATAATTCAATCCCTTATTTTTTTATACTTATAGAAATATTCCTATTTTAAAAATTGACGTACTTCTTCTTTTAAATGGCTTAGTGCATTAGCCGAAGGAGTGGCTTTCTCTACAAACTCTTTAAATATAGCTTCTACCATAGCTTGTGAGTCTTTTACGTCTTCGGTTAGGGCTACTTTACGGATTATTTGGATAGTAGCCATTTTAGCAGTACGAATAATATTCCATAGCTTTTCACTGAGGTATATTTGTTGTGCTAAGTTATGTTCAAATTCTTCATCAATAGAGTTTACAAGCAATGCTTCATACTCTTTCTTAGAAAGATTATGAGGAGGAATGCGCAAAAATAGTTGTTGAGGAGACATTCGCTCTAAGAAAAGTGTCATTCGCTCGTATGCTTGTAAGCGGATAGGCATTGTGTACTTTTGATTTTCTTTATGAAGAAGAAACAATCGCTTTTTATCTTCATTTTCAATATGTATTCTAAAAAAATAAAAGGCTACCGCTCCTACAATAAGAGCCGGAACGCAATACATAATAAAGGTAATAATCTGGTCAGACATAAATAATTAAGATTCTTTTGATAATAATAATATTTTTTCTAAGTTTGGACTAAAAATATCTTCAAAAGCCGATATGATACGTCCGTTTTTATCTATAATTACTGATTTGTTGATATTATTAATTAAAAACTTTTGCGACAAATCTATGAAATTGATAGAATGATATTGGTCAGTCCAATCGGTATTTGAGATTTGTTTACGCCATTGAGTTTTATCCTGCCCTATATCAATACCTACAAACTTTACATTGGGGAATAGCTTCTTTAACTGACTCACTCTTCCGAAAATAAGTTTGGAAAGCTCTTTCTGATTGACTGACCAAAAGTAATAAATAGTTACCTCCGGCTGTTGTATTTCAGAAAACTTAGTAGGTTCACCGTTTGCATTAATCAAATCAAAATCGGGAGGAATTCTTCCCGCTTGTAGTGCTATTACGTTTCTAAAAACCTTATCTAATTCGGCTTTATACTTGTTATCTTTGTTATACTTAGCAAATTTATCGAAGTAATCTTTATACTCGGTGTGCTCTTGGATATTAAAAATATAAGCATAAGCTGCATTTCGGTATAGGTTATCTCTCAAACTCCCCTTGGTAAAAAGACTATCGATGATTTTAATCTTTTGCAAATGGAAACCTAATTCCCTACTTACATCTACCAAAGTGTGAGTATCATAGGTGTATTGAGTAAAAGCCAGATTATTGACATACATTACCATATACCTATAATAGGGTCGGAAATACTCTAAAAAGCTATCGTTATAATTAATTTGTTTACGATAGTCGTAAAAGTTATAGGGCAGTAAATCTACGATTGAAATGTTGTTCTTATTTTGATAAACAAAAGGATATATCTCCATTTCTTTATAGATAGGAAAAGTAGCGCTTACTAAGGCTAAATCTTTTGCTTTCTCGGTGAGCTGAGGATTTAGTTTGAGAAAATCATCATACTCGCGTTTTCTATCTTGATATAAGGAATCACTTTTGTTTTTGTACTGCATAGGTGGTAAAGAATGAAACTTCCTAAAAACTTCTTCTTGCGCATCTGATATCTTAGATTGTGAGAGTAAGAAGTTATTAATAGCAGAGCCTTTACCCGAGAATGAAATACTTTCTTCAAAACTGAGTGCATTGGCATACACTACCACACTGTCCTTAGGTTCTACATACACATATTGATACTTACCATCTGTTTCAAAGTTAAACAACTCTCCTTCGGTTATATTTAGGTTAAACAAGAAAGTCTTATTCTTATCTAAATAGGCGGTATCAATGGGGACATCGTTACTGTATAGCACTACAAAAGAATCGTTTGCATTAGGGAAAAAGCCTCTTATTATAGTAGGCTCATTATGCTTGCCCTTGCAAGCGATTAAAGTGCTAAAAAGCACCCATAATATTAGTCGATTCATCTTCATCACCAATAATCATTCAACTATTTTGGGGCAAAAGTATAACATTATCTAAACACGGTGAGTTAAGAATATGTTAAAAATATACCCACTACTAAATATTAACATTTATTAGTAATTCGCTGTTTGAATTAGCCTCTCATTGATAGCAAATTAGCTTTCTTTCTCCTTGCTCACTTCAAAGAGGAATTTCTTTTCTTGGTCGGTTAAACTTGCATAACCACTGGCACTGATTTTCTCTAACAGTTGATTGACCTGATGTGCTCGTATTTGTTGTTCTTCTGAAACGACTTTCTTCTCTTTTTTAGGGGACTCTTCTTGGGGCGTTTTTGCTTTTTTAGGAATACGAAAACTGTACTTTGAAGTAAGTCCTGCGAATATCCCTCCTAAAATACCTCCGAAGTGGGCTATCTTACCTCCTGTGTTTACTGATATATTCAGTATATCGAAAAGTATAAAAGCCAATATAACGTACAGCAATTTTATTTTAAAGGTAAAAATATACACATTATAAGAGGGGAACAGGGTTACCACAAAGGCTAAGACTCCCATAACAGCAGCTGAAGCTCCTAAGAGCATCGTATTATCAGTGAAGGAGGGGAAGAAGTAACCTATGGTTAGAAAAGTGATTCCACCACCTATAATCCCAAAGCTATACGCTTTTACAAATTGTTTTCCGTTAAAGAGATTGAAGAAAATATGCCCTGTGAAAAATAACAGGAGCATATTCCAAAACAGGTGTTGAATGCTTACGTGATAGAAAGCATAAGAAATGAGCGTCCAAGGTTGTTTTAAAAACAGAGGTAACGATTGAGGCATACATAGCCACTGATTAAGCTGTTCTTGTGTTACTTTGTTAGTATACACTACAAGTTTGCTTATACCCAATAGCAATGTACAAACCACAATTACGCTATTAGCTGTGTTTAATTTTCTTGACATTGACGTAATATTAATGAGGCTGTTTTTTCGCTTGCACCTTCTCCGCCTAACCTTTCTCTCAACAAAACATAATCTTTAAACACTTCGTAACGGTGCCTATAAGTAGTGAGCTTGTTAAGCTCAGCTTCTAAATTCTTTTTAGTAAGGTCACCTTGAATAAGCTCAGTAACCACAGGCTTATCCATAATGAGGTTTACTAATGAAATATACTTGAGCTTGATAATGCGTTTGGCTATATGATAGGAAATCCAATTGCCTTTGTAGCACACCACTTCAGGGACGTTGAGCAAGGCGGTTTCTAAGGTTGCCGTACCACTGGTTACAAGCGCTGCATAAGATACTGAGAGCAAATCATAAGTTTTACCGCTTACAAAATGCACGTTTTCTTCTTTGATAAAACGTTTATAGAAGTGATAATCAATTGAGGGGGCTCCTGCTATTACGAACTGATACTGATGAAAATCATCGACTATAGAGAGCATTATTTTTAGCATCTTGGCTATTTCCTGCTTTCTACTACCTGGTAACAGTGCTATAATAGGGCGCACATCTAAGTTATTTTCCTTTTTAAAAGTCTGCTCATCTACTTCTTTGCGCTGTGCAATAGCATCGAGCAAAGGATGACCAACAAAGTGCACGCGGTATTGGTGTTCTCTTTCGTAGAAATCTTTTTCAAACGGGAGTATGACGTACATAAAATCTACATCGCGTTTGATTGCTTTTATGCGGTTCTCTTTCCAAGCCCATATTTGTGGTGAGATGTAGTAATGAGTAGGGATATGCTGTTGTTTAGCCCATTGGGCAATACGCATATTAAAACCGGGATAGTCTATAAAAATAAGAACATCGGGGTTGAACTGGGTGATATCTTTCTTACAGAAATCGATATTGCGCAAGATAGTGCGCAGGTTCGTAATCACTTCCCAGAAGCCCATAAAAGCGAGGTCTCGGTAATGCTTTACTTGTGTACCTGCTACCTGTTGCATTTGGTCGCCCCCCCAAAAGCGGAATTCGGCTTTTGGGTCTTTTTCTAATAGGGCTTTCATTAGGTTAGCACCGTGCAAATCACCAGAAGCCTCGCCTGCTATAATATAATACTTCATTTTTCTGCGGTTTGAAAGTTTAATACATTATTAGTTTTTAATAGCGGTATTGTTTAGATACGCTGTGATGGCAGCGTGGTAAACTGATGAGGTGCCTTTTTTGACCTTAGGTAATACTTCATAGGAAGCCCTGAGCTGTGGGTCTTTAAGGACGAGCTGGGCATAACGCACGGCTTCTTGGAACTTAGTGCGACAGCCTAATTGGGCTTCGGAAGCTGGTACGCGGGACTTAGAAGGAGCTTTGCAGACTATTGTTTGTCCTTTAACTTTTCGGAAAACGAACGTTTTACCAATCATACCAGAGAGTCCATTTAAAATAACATTTCGACTTCTTGCCATAATACAAATTGTTTTTTGGAATTAATAGTGCAAAGGTATGGCAAATTTTTGGTATATCAAAATTGGTGTGAGTCGCACAAGCGGGTATAATTAGTAAATTAGCAAATTTGAGAATTAGCAAATGGGGACGGAAGAATAAAATAATGTAGATGAAAGGCTTATTTAATGGTTAATGATTAATGGTTAATTTGGGAGAAGCTTATAGGAAAGAAGAACAAAGAACGAACAAAAGACGGTGCGAGTCGCACGGGCAGATAAAGAAAAGATGAAGGAAATATCCTCTCCCCACCCCTCTCCCAAGGAGAGGGAGTGTAGTAACGGAAAAATGAGACGAAGGAATGATGAACAAAAGACGGTGTGAGCCACACGGGCAGATAAAGAAAAGATGAAGGAAACCTCCCCCTAGCCCCCTCAAAGAGGGGGAATGTAGCGACGTAAAGACGAACAAAAGACGGTGCGAGTCGCACAGACAGATAAAGAAAAGACGAAGAAAAGACGAACAAAGAACGAACAAAGAACGAACGAATGACGAAGAAAGAACGAAGGAAAAGTGGGGGTAAGTTAAAGCTAAGATAGAGATAAAAAAAGGGTGATTAGTAGATTTCAACTTTACTAAAATTTGAAACTTTGGCAGAGTTCGTTTTGGAAAGAGGGGGTAAACCACACGGGTAAATAAAGAATGAAGGTAGGAAAGTTGGTTTTGAAAGGATAAAAAAAGGGTGATTAAAGAATTGTAAAAAAGGATATATATTGCTGAAAATCAATAGATATTGTGTATGAGTAAAAAAGATTTTCGATATTAGTGAATTTATACATTATTTTTTCTTATTTTTGCCGTTCTAAACAAACTCATCATTATGATAGACGCACACAAATTATCTATTGGTTTACTACTACCTATTGAAGCATACGAAGGGGCTATTCCTAAAATGGAAAACCAAGTACAACTCATTCAGCGAGCTGAAATGTTAGGCTTTAATGCTGTGTGGGTGCGCGACATTCCTCTATACACTCCTGATTTTAACGAAGTAGGACAAATGTTTGACCCGTGGATATATTTGGCACACATTGCTACTCTTACCCAAAGTATTAAGTTTGGCTTTGCGAGTGTAATACTACCACTGCGTCACCCTTTACACGTAGCCAAAGCTTCGGCGAGTCTTGACGTGCTATTTCCGAAGCGTTTTATGATGGGAGTTGCTTCTGGTGACCGACCTGTAGAATATCCTGCTTTTAATGAACTTTATGAATCACGGAGTACTCGTGTATTGGAGCATATGGCTATGTTACGCGACTTGTGGAGCAAAGAGTTCCCTACCTACAATAATGAGTATGGTACCCTAATGGAAAAAATGGGTGATGTAGTGCCTAAGCCCTTGCATAAAAATATACCAATGTATGCCACAGGGCACATAGGAGGAGTGAATTTGGAATGGATTGCGAAAAACTCGGACGGGTGGATTTACTACCCAAGAGATTTTGCTCTCACTAAGAAGATAATACAAGACTGGCGCAAAGCTCTTAAACAAGAAGGAGAACCTCCTAAACCTTATATTCAACCTGTGTATATTGACCTAAAAGATAACCCTGATTTTGAACCACAGAAAATGGACTTAGGTTTCCGTTTAGGACGTAACTATTTATTGGATATGTTTTTAGAACTCGGGAAAATAGGGGTTAACCATATTATGCTTGTACTAAAATACTGCTCTCGCCCTGCAAGTGAAGTGCTTGAAGAAATAGGAAAAGAAGTATTGCCACACTTGAAATAAACGCAAATTATGACCATTACTCAATACCAATATGTGTTGGCTGTGGCGAAGTACAAGAACTTTACTACCGCTGCTGAACACAGTTTTGTTACCCAGCCTACCTTGAGTATGCAAGTGCAGAAATTGGAGGAAGAGTTGGGGGTTACTATTTTTGACAGGAGCAAAAAGCCTTTACAGGTTACTGAAATAGGAGAACAAATCGTTAAACAAGCCCAAGTAATCGTAAATGAAGCGGGGAGAATGAACGATATAGTAGCGCAACAAAAGGGTTATATAGGAGGTGAGTTTCGCGTGGGGATTATCCCTACCGTCTCCCCTACTCTACTACCTATGTTTCTCGCTAATTTCATCAATAAATACCCTAAGGTATGCCTAAAAATTGAGGAGCAAACTACTGAAAACATCTTGAAAAAGATAGAGGACGGGAGTTATGATGCAGGGATTTTGGCAACCCCTCTACACAATCCGTCGATAGTAGAAAGACCGTTATACTATGAGCCTTTTGTAGCTTATATTCCACAAAATCACCGTTTGCAAAACTCTAAGACTATCTATTCTGAGGATTTGGATATCAACGATATATTGATGCTTGAAGACGGGCATTGTTTTAAGGACAGTGTACTGAATATCTGCAACCAAGATGTGATAGACTCAAAAGAGCACTTCCAACTAAAAAGCGGTAGTTTTGAAACTTTGGTGCGCTTGGCTAATGAGGGTTTAGGAATGACTTTGCTGCCATATTTGCACTCTTTGGAACTAAAAGAGGAAGAAAAGAAACGCATTCACTATTTTGCTGAGCCTTACCCTGCACGTGAAATCAGCTTGGTATATCACAAAAACGAACTAAAAATGCAAATCATCAAAGCTTTACACGACACTATTGCAGGGGTTATACGAGGAGCTATTGTTTTCCAAAATGTAAAAATTATCAGCCCAACAAGAGAAAGGCACAGAATTTGATAAAGCTAAGAACTAAGAATTGAAAGTTAGCTAAATTATTAAAAAACAATTTTAGAATGAAAAATATTTCAGCAGTATTATTTTTATTATTTATTTCATTTGCGTCTTGTAGTTTTACAAGTAAGAAATTTGACAATCCAGATAAAGACAAGGATAGAGTGCTTTTGGACATTGTACAACACGTACTGGAAAATGCGCATTTTAGTCCGATAAAAATGGACGATGCTTTCTCTAAGAAAGTATTTGACAGTTATTTGAATAATATCGATGGGCAGAAGCGTTATTTTCTACAATCGGATATCAACGAGTTTAAAAAGTACGAAACCCGTTTGGACGACGATTTGAAAAACGGAGAAATTGCGTTCTTCAACCTTTCTTACGAACGCCTCAAACAACGTATGAAAGAAGCAGAAGCAATTACCAAAGCTATCTTTGCTAAACCTATCAACCTGAATACTAATGAAACGATTAATACCGACTATGAGAAGTTGCCTTTTGTAAAGAACAAAGCTGAGTTACAAAACCGCTGGAAACAAGTGATTATTTTCACTACACTTTCCACTTATATCACTAAACAAAAGGAAGAAGCGAGCAAGAAAGAAAAGGACGCTAAATATCAGCCTAAAACCAATGAGGTACTCAAAAAAGAATCGATAGAAGCTACTCAAAAAACATTGGCTGATATGTTCAGTATGTACAACGACATCACTCGTGAAGAGTGGTTCAGTATGTTTGTGAACGCTATTACTGAGACTTTCGACCCCCATTCCAACTATATGGCACCAGACATCAAAGAAGGTTTCGACCGAGATATGTCGGGTAAGTTTGAAGGTATAGGGGCACAATTACAAAAGAAGACTGATGGAATTGCTATTACCAATGTGATTTTGGGAGGGCCAGTATGGAAAGGTAAACTCCTTGAAGTAGGCGACCAAATCCTAAAAGTAGCACAAGGAGCCGGTGAGCCCGTAGATGTAGTAGGAATGCGTTTAGACGATGCGGTAAAACTTATTAAAGGGCCTAAGGGCACTGAAGTACGCCTTACCGTAAAACGCGTAGACGGCACAATAGAAGTAGTGTCTATCATTCGCGATGTGGTAGAGATTGAAGAAACTTATGCCAAATCGGCAGTGATAACTGCTAATGGTAAACGCTATGGACTTATTAACTTACCTAAATTCTATATCGATTTTGAAGATGTAAACCAACGCAATGCTGCAACTGATGTGGCTCTTGAAATAGAAAAGCTCAAAAAAGAGAATATAGACGGGCTTATTGTAGATTTACGTACCAATGGAGGGGGCTCCTTAAAAACAGTAGTGGATATAGGAGGTTTATTTATTCCTAAGGGACCTATCGTACAGGTAAAATCGTCACGCGGAAGTCGTGATGTACTCTCTGACAACGACCCTAAAACACAATGGGACGGTTCGCTGGTAATCCTTACCAATGAGCTTTCGGCTTCAGCCTCAGAGATTTTGGCGGCGGCTATGCAAGACTACAAACGCGCTATCATCATAGGTGGTAAACAAACCTTTGGTAAAGGTACTGTACAAAGTTTTGTAGACCTTAATAGTTTCTTGCGCCAAAACAATTACGGCGACCTTGGTGCTATAAAAATTACTATTCAGAAGTTCTATCGTATCAACGGAGGGTCTACCCAGCTAAAAGGTGTAGAAAGCGATATCGTAGTGCCTGATAAATACAAATATATTGACATAGGCGAACGCGATATGCCTAACGCTATGCCTTGGGATAAAATAGAGCCTGCTAAGTACACTCCTTGGACTAACAATACTAACTTTGATAAGGCAATAGAAAACAGCAAAAAACGCATCAGTGAAAATCAATACTTAAAGCTGATTGACGAAAATGCTCGATGGATAAAACAACAACAGAAAGATAATGTTTTCCCTCTCAACTACGAGGCTTACAAAAAAGTAATTGAGAAAAACGAAGAGCAATCTAAAAAGTTCAAAGCAATTAACGATTACAAATCTAACTTGAAATTCACTTCAGTAGCTTCTGATGAGGCTAAAATAAAAAACAATGAAGACTTGAAATTACGTCGTGATCGTTGGCACGAAAGTCTTGAAAAAGATGTGTATATAGATGAAGCTGTGAAAGTACTGGAAGATTTGAACAAATAAGACAATAAGTAATACATTATAAAAACATTGGCAGAGCGAGGTGCTTTGCCAATGTTTTTATTTTGGGTATATGGGAAATTTGTTATACCTTTGCACTAGGTTTTGTCTGTTACCTAAAATAGAAATGCGTTTTAAGATACTTAGTTATATGTAGGAATAAAAACCACCGCCACTACAAGAAAAAAATAGAGCTTAGATAATAGACTATAAAAATATAATGAAACAACGACTGATATTTATCGATGTAATACGCGCTTATGCCATCTGTATGATGTTACAAGGGCATTTTATTACCGCTTTACTTGCTGAACCATACTGTGACGAAAGTAACCCTTACTATCATATTTGGCATTATTTCACAGGTATTACCGCACCTGTATTCCTTACCATTTCAGGCTTTATCTTTACCTATTTACTTATTCGAGAAGGCGAACGCAGTGGTGTAGGACTCAAGAACCCACGCGTGAAGAAAGGAGCAAAACGCGGATTAATGCTTATAGCAGTGGCGTGTATTTTGCGGAAAAGCATCTATTTCGTAGATATTTTGCATTGTATAGGGTTAGCCCTGATCATAATGGTGGGGCTCTACTTATTAGCCAGAAATCACGTGAGGCATTTCCTTCCTACAATGCTCATCAGCATTACTTTACTACTTTTCACCTTCAACGAGACCTATAACCAATATGAATACTCTTGGTTACCTCAAGTAGTAGCCAATTACTTCACTCCGAAATACGGTACTTTCTTTACCATTTTTCCGTGGTTAGGCTTTGTAACCTTAGGAGGCTTTATGGGATCGCTATTTTACTATTACAGAAACGCCAAACACTTATATACAGTATATACGCTACTACTTATTGGCATCGGAGCTATTTTTCACTTCCAATATCACACATTTCACTTCTTATACAGCATTACAGGGTGGGGACACTTTGAAAGTTTAGCACGCAATGGCTTTCTTTTTTTGAGAATGGGTGATACTCTTTGGACATTTGCTGTATTTGTAATCTTACGAAATGTACTTACTGCCCATTTTTTACAACGTATAGGACAAAACACCCTTTCTATTTACATCATTCACAGTATTGCGCTCTATCATTTTATTCCATATTTCAACTTAGATTACTATCTTCATAAAAGCTTAAACCCTACCCAAGCTGTGATAGGTGCTATTGCCTTTGTGATAGGTATTTTAATTCTTTCATTCTATTATCACAAAGTCAGCAAATATATAAAAGAAAAATATTTAAACAAGAAAACCATTGAGAAATAAAATGGTAGCCATAGAAATCTTTACCAGCAAAAAGAAAATGTATGGAGCTCCTATCAGTATCGCAAGTTCCACAATGAAAATCAGTCATAAAGAACTTGTTTCGCTGCTTTTAGAAAGTTTAGCTACTTATAAATAAAGATAAAAATCAGTATAAATATACATTTAAAAACCTTACGTAAAATTTTATCTTCATTCGTTTGTCTTTATCTTTATCAGAAGAAAAGTAATGAGAAAAATAATCATTGATTTATAAGTCTTTACTTTTTTATTTACAAAAAATACAATAAAAAAGTTTTAAAAAATTTGGAATATAATAGCAAATGCCCGTATATTTGCACTCGAAAAATTATTTATATCATTGTAATTGCGGGAGTAGCTCAGTTGGTAGAGCGTCAGCCTTCCAAGCTGAATGTCGCGAGTTCGAACCTCGTCTCCCGCTCTACAAAAAAGCCTAATAACAATATGTTATCAGGCTTTTTGTTTATCATTTCTATTTTTATAACATTGTATGCTTCCTGAGCTTCATTGCTAACTCCCAAATAGCAATTCCTGCACTTACCGAAATATTCAGAGAATGTTTAGTACCATACTGTGGGATTTCTATTACCTCATCAGAAGCTGAAACCACTTCTTGTTCCACTCCTTTTACCTCGTTGCCAAAGATAATAGCATATTTTTGCTTTTCGTTAGGATGAAAATCTTTCAGCATTGTGGAATTTTCAGCTTGCTCAATGCTAATAATATAAACACCTTGCTCTTTTAGCTTTTCTACTGCCGAAAGTGTGTTTTCTACATATTCCCACGCCACACTATCAGTCGCACCCAAAGCTGTTTTGTGAATCTCTTTGTTTGGAGGAGTGGCTGTAATCCCACAAAGGTATATCTTTTCAATTAAAAAAGCATCGCAAGTGCGAAAAACAGAACCTATATTGTTCAAACTTCTCACATTATCCAAAATTACTATTAAAGGTGTCTTTTCTGACTTCTTAAATTGCTCAATATCCAACCTATTGAGCTCACTATTTGCTAATTTTCGCATATTAGAGTCTGTTTACTTTATCTACTCCTTTAATGTTCTTAATATCTTGCATCAATTTCTTTAAAGTAGCATTATTGTTGATAGAAATAGAGACTTTCCCGCTGAATACATTGCCTTCGGTATCAATATTAATGTTAGTAAGTTTTACAAATTTGCTATCCAAAATCACTTTTGAGATATCGCTGATGAGTCCATCGCGGTCAATACCACTAATTTTAAGACTCACTTTGAAATCTCTTTCATCAGATTTTACCCATTTAGCTTGAATGATACGATAAGCGTAATTCGATTGCATCGAAATAGCATTCGGGCAAGTTTTTTTGTGCACTTTTACCCCTTCGTTGATAGTAACGAACCCAAAAATGGGATCACCAGGGATAGGATTGCAACATTTTGAAAAAGTATAGTCTAACGATTCTTCTTCTTTGCCAAACACAATGCTATCATAGTGAACGTTGGGCGAATAAATGGGTTCGTCGGTAGGTTTTTTTACTGCCTTATTTTTGAATAAGCCAAAGAAAGACGTACGATGCGATACAAAGTCTTTCAGCATTTGGTTGCTGATTTCTCCCGTGCCTGCTTGATAGTAAATATCTAAGCTCGTCTTTGTTTTGAAGTAACTCACCATCTCATTCATCACTTCTTCGTTGAGAGTAATCTTCAATTGTTTTAATTTTCGTACTAAAATCTCTTTTCCTTCGGCGGCAACGGTTTTTGTCTCTTCTTTTAAAGCATTTTTTATCTTACTACGAGCTTTGGCTGTGGTGGCATAGTTGAGCCAGTTTTTAGTAGGTTTTACATTTTCGGCAGTGATGATTTCCACCGTTTCACCACTCTTTAACACATAGTTTAAGGGTACTAATTTATTGTTTACTTTAGCTCCCCGCGTTTTTAAGCCCACTCCTGTATGGATATAAAAAGCAAAATCTAAGGGTGTTGCGCCTTTCGGAAGGGATTTTATCTCGCCATTAGGGGTAAAGACAAAAATCTCTTTGGAATACAAGTTGAGTTTAAAGTCTTCTACAAAGTCCACCGCATTTGCCTCGCTGTTTTCAAAGACTTCTTGCAACCTATTAAGCCACATTTCGATGCCTTCTTCTTTTTGATCGCCGTGTTTATACTTAAAATGGGCTGCATAACCTTTTTCGGCGATTTCGTGCATACGTTCGCTGCGTATTTGCACCTCTACCCATTTGCCTTTTGGACCCATTACGGTAATGTGTAAGGCTTCATAACCTGTAGATTTGGGTGAGGAAATCCAATCGCGCAATCGGGTGGGATTAGGACGGAAGTGGTCGGTAACAATAGAGTATATTTTCCAAGCCAAAAACTTTTCTTCGGCTGGTTCACTTTTATAGATGATGCGAATCGCAAATTTATCGTAAACTTCTTCAAAACTCACGCCTTGCGATTCCATTTTTCTGTAAATAGAATAGATTGATTTGGGTCGCCCTTTGATGGAATAATCAATTTTTTGTTGCGTCAAAGAGGTTTCTACGATTTTGGTAAACGCCTCAATGTATTCCTGTTGTTCTTCTTTGGATTCCTCCATTTTGTTTAGGATACTATTGTAGCGCTCGGGGTCAGTGTATTTAAGGGCGAGGTCTTCTAATTCTGTTTTGATGTTATACAAGCCAATGCGGTGAGCAATAGGTGCATAAATATAAAGTGTTTCCGAAGCTATTTTGGCTTGTTTGTATTCTGCCATCGAATCCATCGTTTGCATATTGTGGAGTCTGTCAGCAATTTTGATGAGAATCACACGCACATCGTCGTTCATCGTGAGGAGGAGCTTTCGGAAGTTCTCGGCTTGCAAAGAGATATCATTTTCACGACTCATACTCGAAATTTTGGTAAGTCCTTCCACAATATGTGCTACAGTGTTACCAAAAAGTCGTTCTATATCTTCAATCGTATAGTCGGTATCTTCTACTACATCGTGTAACAAAGCCGACGCAATGGCTACGGCGTCTAATCCTATTTGTGAAGCAACAATTTTAGCTACGGCAATAGGGTGAAAAATGTAAGGCTCCCCACTTTTTCGGCGTTGGTCTTTGTGCGCATCAACAGCGGTGTCAAACGCTAAGCGAATGAGCTTTTTATCTTCTTCACTCAGGGTTTGATAGCTGATACGCAAGAGTTCTTTATACTCGCGGGCAATGGCTTTGTTTTCTTCTTCTAAGTCGGTGTTTGTTTCCATAGCAAAGAACAAAAGAGGATTTTCAAAAATCTATTTAATAGTAGCTGATAATTTGCGGAGCTTGATAGCCGTAAGGATTTTTTTAGTATACAACGGGAAGTCGGCACCGAGAAGCCAACCAAAATATCCTGGTTCTTCATCAAAAATATCTTCTACGCGTTTACCTTTGTGTTTCCCAAAGGTAAAGATTTCTTCGCCTTTTTCATTATAACCAATAAAACCAGCAAAGTCGGCTATTTGTTTGCGATAAGTAAACTCGCTGAGCTTTTTGATGTTGTTCTCTAAGCTGTCATAACGGTCGAGCTGGGCCTTGAGGATTTCATAAGTGGCATTGGTATCTGCCGAAGCCGTATGCGCATCAATAAGGTCTTTACCACAATAGAATTTATAGGCTGCCGAGAGGGTGCGCTGTTCCATTTTGTGAAAAATAGTTTGTACATCTACCGATACGCGGTTTCCCAAATCAAAATCTACTTCGGCACGCAACATTTCTTCGGCAAGCAAAGGAATATCAAAGCGGTCGGAATTGTAGCCAGCAAGGTCGGAATCTTTTATCATATTATGGATTTGCTTGGCAAGCTCTTTAAAAGTAGGTTCACCCGCAACGCGCTCATCGGTAATGCCGTGCACATCTGAGGCAGCTTTGGGGATAGGAATAGTAGGGTTTACCAACCACGTTTTGCTTTCTTTATTGCCATTGGGGTAGACTTTCAAGATAGATATTTCAACAATGCGGTCTTTGGTAATATCGATGCCCGTAGTTTCAAGGTCAAAAAAACAAATAGGTTTTGATAGTTTTAGTTCCACGATTTTAGTGAATAGTTAAAAGTTAAGAACAAATAGTTTAAGATAAAAAAATTATGCTTCTTCTATTTCGGCAGAGAGTCCCGCATCAAGAAGTGCAGTGCAGAGCGGTTTAAGGAAGCTATAACTTCCTGATTTTACATCGCATTTTCCTTTGAAATGCACAATAATAGCGCATTGCTCGGCTTGTTCAAAGGTGTGATGACAAACCTTTACTAAGGTATCGATAACGTGGTCGAAAGTATTGACATCATCATTGTATAAAATGAGATGACATTCGTCTTCCAAAAGTTCCGTTACATCACCTTCGGCAAAAGTTTCTTCTTGATAATTATTCCGTAACATAATTTGTTTTTATGATGATACAAAAGTACAGCAAATAAATGAATTGTGCAAATGCTTAACGGATATAATAAGGTTTTAGCAAAGGTTATAAGCACAAAAACGCCAAAAGAAAGTGTTTTCTTTTAGCGTTTTATCTTTTTCTTGCCATAGCATTACTATCACATATGATACATTTATTATTATTTGAATCCATATACTTTTAATTTAAATTATAAATCATTTAATTATCTTCTATAATCATTAACATTGCCAAAGTTTAAAACTTTAGCAATGTTAATATCTAAAAAATTGCTTACAGAAGCTATTTTTTAGCATAAAGAAGCAATATTTTATACTACTCTATCAATTACATTGGTATTGGAGAGTATAATTAGAAGGTCGTCTTTATTAAGTTTGACATTCGGGTCGGGCGTTACGTTCATTTTGCCATCGGAATGCTTTACTGCCAAAATATTTATCTCATACTTATGTCGCAAATTGAGTTCCATCAACGATTTTCCTATATAGCTCTTAGGCACTTTTACTTCGTAGATAAAATAATCTTCGGCAAACTTAAAATATTCTATAATAGTAGGTCGCAAAATGGAATAGGCTACTTTTTCACCCATTAATTCCTCTGGAAATACTACTTGCGTAGCACCTATTTTGTATAAAACCTTTTCTTGAGTGTGATTTACGGCTTTACAAATGACATTCTTCACCCCCAAATCTTTTAATTGCAAGGTAATAAGGATACTCGCCTGAATATTATCACCTACGCTCACAAAAGCAGTGTCGAAATCGTCTTTCACTACATTTTTGAGGGCAATTTCATCGGTAGCGTCCAAAATCACAGCTTCATCGATGATATTTTCACTGAGAGCTTGCTTAATAACACTCTCACGCGAATCTATTGCTAGCACAGTGGCTTTGTTCTTATAGAGTGTTTTGGCTACCGATTTGCCAAACTCTCCTAATCCTATGACTAAAAAATTCTTCATAATCTATCCTATTAAAATATTTTCTTTTGGGTATTTGTAATTTCCTTCGGCACGTGGTCTCGACAAGGCGAGCGCAATGGTAAGCGGTCCTACCCTGCCTAAAAACATTGTAAATATCAAAATAAATTTTGAACTGTTGCCTAATTGTGAGGTAATTCCGGTAGAAAGTCCGCAAGTGCTGAATGCCGAAATGAGTTCGAAAGCTATTTTTGTAAATTCTAAATCGGGTTCTAAGACTGTGAGTATTACAATCATTGTAATCACATACATCATCGCAATAAACACGAGTGCAGATGCTTTATTAAAGAGTTTCCAAGAGATGCGTCTCTTTGAAAATTCGATATAGTTCTTATTGAGTAATGCTGTTTTAATACCAAGAAACAAGATACCAATAGTAGTAGTTTTCACACCAGAACCTGTTGAGTTTGGCGATGCCCCTATAAACATAAACGTTACGCAAAAAAGAATGGTGGCACTGCTTAAATGCTCCAACGGAATCGTATCGAAACCTGCTGTACGCAAACTTACAGAGTGAAAAAAGCTAATAAGCATCTGTCCAAAGAAACTTTTCCCGTAAAGTGTGTGATAATTTTTATATTCTAAGATAAAAAACAAGAACGTACCTGCAACGAGCAAGATTATTGTCATCAAAATTGAAAATTGTGAGTTAATATCGAGTCTTCGTCTCTTTTTTCGCAAGTATTCATAGGATTGAATAATAGTTGTAAAGCCTAAACCACCAAAAATAACCAAAAAAGCGATAATAATATTCACAAAAACATTGTAAGTATAACCTTCGAAGCTATGAGGAAACAAAGAAACACCCGCATTACAAAAAGCTGATACCGAGTGAAACACCGAGAAAAATAACGCTTTCCCAAAAGGGAATTCTTGAATGAAAGAAATAAACAAACACAACGCTCCTGTAGCTTCAAAAAGCAAAGTAATATACACCACACGCTTTGCTACGGCATAAATATCGTAACTTTTGTTGTGATTAAGCCCTTCGGCTACTATTTTTTTAGTATAAAAACCGATGCGTTTAGCAATAAGCAATACTAAAACAGAGGAAATAGTAAGCACTCCCAATCCGCCAAACTGAATAAGCACCAATAAAATGAGTTTCCCGTAAATAGTAAAGGTCGCTCCTATATCTATCACCGAAAGACCCGTAACGGTAACCGCCGAAGTAGCTGTAAAAAGCGCTTCGAGGAAAGAAATATCTTTCTGAGGCGTATGTGCAAAAGGCATCATCAAAAGCAAAGCACCTACGACTATTAAGCCTATAAACGAAAGCATTATGAGGTTATATGGTGATATTTTTTTTAACATTGGATTCAATTTTTATTGTTTATCCATCTGAACGGTACGAATAGGGAAAGGTATATTTATATTATGTGCATCAAAACACTTCTTGATAGCCATTATAGCTTCTGATTTATACAAAAAAGACTCAGAAAGTTTTTTGGAAGGAATAGTAAAATACACAATAAAATTGATAGAACTATCGGCGAACTCAGTATAATAAAAAGAAATGGTAGTGTCAAGCTCTTTTTGTTTCATCATCTGCCGAATGGTAGTTTCAGTAAGCATTTTCACCTGCTCCAAATCCGATTCATAACCTACGCCACAAGTAACTAATACATTGGCAGTATCACTTTCAGAATAATTTTTCATAGGATTATCAACTATAAGCTTATTGGGTATCGACACATAGTTCCCGTCAGCCATTTTAAGCTTGATAGTACGCAAATTTATATCTTCAATAGTACCTGTATAGCCCATAGTTTCAATTTGATGTCCTATACGAATGCTCTTACTAAAAGATAAGGTAATGCCTGAAAAAGTATTGCTAAGCGTGCCCTGTAATGCCAAACCGATAGCTAAACCTGCTACTCCTGCCCCTGCCAAAATGGTTTTAAACATATTTTCGAGGTCTAAAATATTTAGCGAAAACATAAAGAAGGTAATAACTACCAACACAGAAATAATATTGCCAAGCATTATGCGTGAAGAAGGTTTTACACCACGCTTTTCTAAGATACGAATGGCTATTTTTTTGATAAGTCTAGAAAGATAAAAACCTAAAATAAAGACTAATAAGGCTATAACGATATTAGGTGTTTTATCGATGAAGAGTTGAATCCATAGATGTATTTTTTTAGTGAATACTTCTATAATATTAATGTAATCATTTACTATTCCGTTTTCCATTGAGTCTAATAAGTTTGTTTTACCAAATGGCAAAAGTACAAAATATATTGCTGATACGCACTTTTTTGCTATTTATTACATAAATGAGGCTGTCTAATCTTTTCAGACAGCCTCATTTTTGGAAGTTATATTCGTTTATTAACGTGAATAATTAGGAGCTTCTTTGGTGATGGTAATATTATGGGGGTGGCTTTCGGTAATTCCGCTTGTAGTGATGCGCACAAAGCGACTCACGGCTTGCAACGTTTCGATATCCTTAGCACCACAGTATCCCATACCTGCGCGCAAGCCTCCGATGAACTGATGCATACTTTCTTGTAGTTCGCCTTTGTATGCCACGCGCCCTACAATGCCTTCGGGCACAAGTTTTTTGATATCGTCTTCAACATCTTGGAAATAACGGTCTTTACTACCTTGGTTCATCGCTTCTACCGAGCCCATACCACGATAAGATTTGTATTTTCTGCCTTCAAAAATGATAGTTTCCCCTGGTGATTCCTTAGTGCCTGCAAGCAGAGAGCCAAGCATCACACTATTGGCACCTGCGGCGATAGCTTTTACGATATCGCCAGTGTAGCGAATGCCTCCGTCGGCAATCACAGGGATTCCTTTACCTTTAAGAGCGTTTGCAACGTTCATTACCGCTGATAATTGAGGATAACCCACGCCTGCTACCACTCTGGTAGTACATATAGAGCCTGGACCTATGCCTACTTTCACTGCATCGGCGCCATTTTCGGCTAAATAAAGGGCAGCCTCGGCAGTGGCAATGTTTCCTACCACTACTTCTAAGTCGGTAAACTTACTTTTTACGGCTTTAAGAGCGTTCGTTACGCCTTTTGTATGTCCGTGAGCTGTATCGATAACTACGGCATCAACTCCTGCTTGTACAAGGGCTTCGGCGCGGTCTACCACATCGGCAGTAACGCCTAAGGCTGCTGCTACGCGCAAGCGTCCTAAGCTATCTTTGTTAGAAATAGATTTTTCTTGCAAATTGGCAATGTCTCGGAAAGTAATAAGACCTACTAATTTGTAGTTTTTATCTACTACGGGGAGTTTTTCTACCTTACTGCGTTGTAAAATACCCTCAGCTTCCTTCATAGAAGTGCCTTCGTTGGCAATCACAAGGTTTTTAGAGGTCATTACTTCGGTTATTGGGCGATTATTATCGTGTTCAAAGCGTAAATCGCGGTTAGTTACAATGCCTTTTAAGATTCCGCCGGCATCAACAATGGGGATACCGCCAATATTGTTTTCTTTCATACAGCGTTTTGCATCACTCACCTTGCTGTTTAAGGGAAGCGTAACAGGGTCGATAATCATACCGCTTTCGGCACGTTTTACTTTGCGTATTTGTTTGGCTTGCTCCTCAATAGTCATATTTTTATGGAGCACCCCTATGCCTCCTTCACGTGCCATAGCTATAGCCATAGCAGCTTCGGTTACAGTGTCCATAGCTGCTGAGATAATAGGTACATTCAAAGTGATATTACGGGTAAAATGTGAAGTTATCGACACTTCACGGGGTAATATCTCAGAATAATTGGGGATAAGAAGGACATCATCATAGGTAAATCCTTCATTAATAATTTTATCTTGGAAATTCATTTTAAAAAAGAGAATTTAGTTGCGTGCAAATGTACTTCTTTTTTTATATACGAAGCAAATTTTTCGAGTATTTTAAATGAAACAAATAGAGACGATACTCTTTATATCGTCTCTATTAAGGTTACAAATTCTTTTGCTTTACTTGATAAACTCTTTGATAGGCACTTTTTGGAAGTATAAATCTCCATCACCTTCGTAAAGAATACCTATATATTTATTGTCTATTACCGTAAGACAAGAATAGCCCATAGCTGCTTGCTCATACAACAATATTGAAGGTAGTTTATCCCAAGTATTACCTTCATCATCGCTGACTTTTATTGTCATATTTACTCTGTTCTTTGCATCATTAGGATTAGAGAAGAATAAATACTGTTTTCCCTTTTTGTCTTTATAAGAAACGATACTTGCCATACAATTAGGCTCGGTGAGAGCAGTGCGAGAGGTAGAATGTTCTATCCACGTTTTACCCATATCGGTTGTAACGGCTACGGAACGACCGTGATAGTTATCAGAGAGCTTATAGTTGGTGCGATTACGGTCATCACGCATATTGAGCATTAACGTACCATCAGAGAGTTCTACCACTTGAGACTCGGTAGTATGTGTTTTAGCTCCTGTCCCTACGTGCCACGTCTTACCGTGGTCTTTGCTGTAAATAATAGTAGAATGAGGCACTTGGTCTTTATCTTTAAACTGACCTGCAAATACCAAGGTACCATTACTCATAGAGATACCTCTTCCAGGTCCTTGGAAAAAGAGTCGCCATTCGGGATTTTTGATTTGAGAGGTGATATTGATAGGTTCACTCCACGTTTTACCATCATCTTCACTTTTTACTACTACTATTTGTCCTGTTTCCTCAGGAGTCATTCCACTTTTAGAGCCCCACCAACTCATTGTTTGAGGATCTAAGCCGTGCTGCCACAAGCCCATGACCCAAATAGTATTGGTTTGCTCGTCTACCAAAACTGCAGGATCTCCTACCCCATTAAGGCGGTTAGTTTTTCCTCCCCATTCCCCCATATCAATCACTTTTTTCATAGGTTCCCACGTTTGTCCGCCATCAGTACTGCGACTCATTCCTACATCGATATCTTCTTGCAAATCCTTGCAGTTGTTGTAACGATTGTCGTAAACGGCTATCAGCGTACCCTTATTAGTGGTTACAAGCCCTGGTATACGGTAACATTCTATCCCGTCTTGTTTACGCTGACGAAGCGCAATAGCAAAACGTTGTCCTTCTTTTTTAGCATTGCTGAGGGTGATTTTTGCCTCATTAGTGATGAGTTTTACCTTTGATAAGTACAGTTTTTGCAAGAGGTCTGGTTTTTGAGTAGTACGAGCAGAAACCCAAACAAAAAGGGTATCATTAGTAGCTTTGAAATTTCCTTGTAGTTTGGTGCTGCAACCAAGATTTGAAGTTTTAGCAAAAAGTGTTGCTTGTTCTCTTTTAGCGTTAGCACCTACATAAACAGAGAGTTCTGAAAGATTGAGCCTTTTACTCTTAAACTGCAAAGAAAGTTCTTTTACCTCTGTTCCTTGCTTTACAGGTAGTACAAATGAAGTAATAAGATTATCTTTATCAGTAGCCAAAGGCATTTGTGTTTGAGTAAAAGTCATTCCCTTTTGGGCATAGCCAAAGCTAAGAAAACATAATGCAATAATGGTAAATAATTGTTTCATTTGTTAATTTGTTGATTTAGAGATTGATTATTAATATTATAGACTTTGACAAAGTTGTGATGTAAATTCATACAATATTATGCTTTCTTTACATATTGAGTAAGGATAACGATTTGTTGTCCATCAACTTTGCCTTCTATATATTCAGCATTTTCGGGGTCGAGAGTGATTTTGCGCACAACAGTACCTTGTTTAGCTGTCATACTAGTGCCTTTTACTTTCAGGTCTTTGATAAGTACTACATTATCACCATTAGCGAGTACTGCCCCATTGCTATCTTTGTGAATTACCTTTTCGCTCTCTTCTAAATGATCGTCGGAAGCCTGGGCAAAAGCCAATTCTTCCTCATCTAAATACATCATATTGAGAAGATCAAGCGACCAGCCTTCGTTTTTGAGTCGGTTGAGGAGACGCCACGCCATTATCTTTACAGGGCGGTGTTCGCTCCACATACTATCGTTGAGGCAACGCCAATGGTTGCTATCCATCGTTTCGGGATTTTGTATTTGGCTAAGGCAAGTACCACATACCAAAAGGCTATCATCTGTACTTTCGTTTCTAGCGGGAGGCACTGTATATACACTTAGGTTTTCAGTAGCTCCACAGAGCTCACAACAATTACCACTACGAGATTTTAGTTCTTGTAACATCTTAATTTAATTTGTCGATTTTCAATTAATCAATGTGCAAATATAAAAGTTTTTCTCTGAACTACAAAAAAAGAGGCACGAGCTACAAGCTCGTGCCAGCGTGTGATGATTTTTATTATAAAAACTCTACTTTTAAATAATTGATTTTACCTTCTGAATTTAGTTTTGCTGTATCTTTACCTTTAAAGGCAAAGAAAGTACCATCTTTTCGTTTTCCTGAGGCAGCCCAATGAGTTTCAAGAGTATTTTCAGCAACTTTAATGGTTTCCCAAAGATGTTTTGTAGTTTTATTTCTTTCAAAGAATTGTTTAAAAAAAGAGATTACTGCAGTTTTACCTTTCATTTGTGAACCATCGGCACTTAACATTGTAATATCTTCAGAAAACAAAGCTATTAACTTATCAAAGTCTGTTACACTATTTCCTGCATAATCTGATAAATAGAAATACTCATCAAGAACTGTCCAACTCTTAGCTTCAAGAGGTAATTTATCAAATATTTTTTCCTCAGTACCGAGCCACATTACGGAGTTTGCCATATCTACAAATTTGAGTTCATCGGCACGAAGGTCGGCTAAGGCTTTTTGCCCCTCAGGAGTGTTGCGCGCTCTGAGAAAATCGTCTTTACTTTCATACCACAATTCACCCATAGCATCAAAGGTAAAAGGGAGGGTTTCTCGCTGTGTAGACGATTTTTCATCAGTAGGTTGAAAAGGAAATGTTTTAGCATAATCCTTTATCAGCAGGGCTTCTTTATAGTTTATTACTTTTTGAGAATGTGCTTCCCATAGTTTTATAAATTCTTCTGTGCTAAGATGATGTTTCTTGCGCACAAACATTATAATCTTAAACATATCAATATAAGTTATCAGAATAATTAAAAGATTGTAAGGAATTTTACAAAACGTTTCTACAAAATATATTGTAAAAATACCTAATTATCATTATATTCAACTTTGCCAAAGGTCGTAGCACGACAAGCTTTTAAGACTTTTGGCAAAGTGTAATGGTGTTCATTTACTAATTTACTAATTTGTTAATTTCCCAATTTCTCTTTACAAAGTCGGCAAGTTCTTTACCTTTGAGAAGACCTTGTGAAAGTCGTGCTAAATCAAAGGCTTGCTTGATAAGGCTTTCTTTTTGAACTTCGTCTTTAGAGTGGAGGATAGCATCGGCTAAAGGAGAATTGCTGTTTACCACTACGTGATATACTTCGGGGAACCCTCCCATAGCGAACATACCACCTCCTCCGGTAGCACTCATTTCCTTCATACGGCGCATAAATTCAGGTTGATTGATAACGAACGGGGTATCATCGCTGTCTAAGTCTTCTAACTGCACCATATAGCCTTCTTTAGGAATTACCTTCTCGATTTCAGCTTTCAGCGTGTTTTTCTCTTCGTCGGAAAGTTTAGCAATAATAGGTTCTTCTTTTTGTATCAGCTTAGCTACAGGAGCAGCATCTACACGGGTGAAAGTAAGTTTCTCATTATCACCTTCTAACTTCTGTATCAAGTGCGATACGATAGGGCTATCCAACAACAACACTTCGTAGCCTTTTTCTTTGGCTTGCTCAATAGCTGTGTATTGCTGTTCTTTATTTTGAGCGTATAACACTACCAAAGTACCGTTTTTGTCGGTTTGTTCAGCTTTTATTGCTTCTTTTAGTTCTGCCAAAGTGTAATACTTGCCATCGGTAGTGGGGTACAACATAAAATCGGCTGCTTTTTCGTAGAATTTATCATCGGTAAGCATACCATATTCGAGCACTATCTTAATGTCGTTCCACTTGTTTTGGAAGTCGTCGCGATTATTAGTAAAGAGTGATTTCAGCTTATCAGCTACCTTACGAGTGATGTAATTAGCTATCTTCTTTACATTACCATCGGATTGGAGGTAAGAACGCGATACGTTTAGCGGAATATCTGGCGAATCTATCACCCCTTTGAGCATTGTTAAGAATTCGGGCACTATACCTTCGACGTTATCGGTAACAAATACTTGGTTTTGATACAACTGTATGCGGTCTTTCTGCAACTGCATATCGTTAGTGAGCTTAGGGAAATAGAGGATACCGGTAAGGTGGAACGGATAATCTACGTTTAGATGAATATAGAAAAGAGGTTCATCGAACTGCATTGGGTAGAGTTCGTGATAGAACGCCTTATAATCCTCATCTTTCAAATCGGCTGGCTGTTTCGTCCAAGCAGGATTAGGGTTATTTACAATATTATCGACCGTTACATATTCCGTTTTATAGTCGTCAGGGGCATTTTCAGGACGAGGTAACGGCTCTTGTTTTGTGCCAAATTTAATTGGGATAGGCATAAAGCGGTTGTACTTGCGCAATAGCTCTTCGATACGGAAGTCTTCCAGAAACTCAGTAGAATCATCGGCGATGTGCAAGATAATTTCAGTACCGCGTTCGGTGCGAAGATCGGTTTCGTCTAAGCTGAACTCAGGACTACCATCGCATACCCAGCGCACGGCTGGAGCATCGGTGTAGGATTTGGTGATGATTTCCACTTGTTTGGCTACCATAAAAGCAGAGTAGAAGCCTAACCCAAAATGACCTATCACTCCAGCGTCTTTGGCTGTATCTTTATATTTCTCCAAAAACTCCTCAGCTCCTGAAAAGGCAATTTGGTTGATGTATTTTTCGACCTCTTCAGCGGTCATACCGATACCTTGGTCGATTATATGGAGAGTTTTATTGTTCTTATCGACCTTCACTTCGATGATAGGGTTCCCATATTCCACTTTTGCCTCGCCTATAGTAGTGAGGTGTTTCAGTTTAAGGGTGGCATCGGTAGCGTTGGAGATGAGTTCGCGCAAGAATATCTCGTGGTCGCTGTACAAGAATTTTTTAATAAGTGGAAAGATGTTTTCCACAGAGACGTTTATATTTCCTTTCATTTTTATTTAGTTAAGAGGTAAGAGATAAGAGGTAGGACTCGTATCTCTTAATTTGTTATTTACTGGGGGGAATATAGCGAAAAGAGTACCAAAGTAGGAGAAGATGACAAAATGGCAGGTGAGAGGTCGTAGCACAATGGGCAGGTGCAAGCCGCACGGGCAGATAGTGCGAGCCGCACAGGCAGATAAATAATTAACGAACAAATGACGAACAAATGACGAACAAATGACGAACAAATGACGAACAAATGACGAACAAATGACGAACAAAAAACGAACAAATGACGAACAAATGACGAACAAAAAACGAACAAATGACGAACAAATGACGAACAAAAAACGAACAAAAGACGAACAATGAACGAACAAAAGACGAACAAAAGACGAACAAAAGACGGTGCGAGCCGCACCGGCAGATAGAGAAAAGACGAAGAGAACCTCCCCCTTACACATACCCAGCTTTCGCTGGCTTCCTCCAAAGGGGGAATTACAGCGACGTAAAGACGAACAAAAGACGAACAATGAACGAACAAAAGACGAACAAAAGACGAACAAAAGACGAACAAAAGACGAACAAAAGACGAACAAAAGACGAACAAAAGACGGTGCGAGCCGCACCGGCAGATAGAGAAAAGACGAAGAGAACCTCCCCCTTACACATACCCAGCTTTCGCTGGCTTCCTCCAAAGGGGGAATTACAGCGACGTAAAGACGAACAAAAGACGAACAATGAACGAACAAAAGACGAACAAAAGACGAACAAAAAACGAACAAAAAACGAACAAAAGACGAACAAAAGACGAACAAAAGACGAACAAAAGACGAACAAAAGACGAACAAAAGACGAACAAAAGACGAACAAAAGACGAACAAAAGACGAACAAAAGACGAACAAAAGACGAACAAAAGACGGTGCGATCCGCACGGGCAGATAAACAAATGACGAACAATGAACGAAGGATAAATGATGATAAAATAAAGGTAAGATGAAGATATAATATATCAAGTTTTAACTTTGCCAAAGTTTGAAATTTTCGCAAAGTGAGGACAAATATCTTGCAAAGTGTTGTTCAATAAACGTTTTTTCCTATCGATGTTGATAAAAAGAGGCTACTTAGTTTTTTTATTCCTGTAAAAATACTGTACCTTTGTCCGCTGAATACAAAACCTTACAGCAGTTACATTATTGAGTTATGTTTTTATTTTTTGACTTTAGCTTTCACCCTACCATAGAACTGGCTTTGCCTAATGCTTATTTAGCCGAAAAACAAAACGGATACGCCTCGTTTTACAAGAAAGCTACCACAGAAGTATTACATAGTTTGACTAACTTTGAACTATCAGAAAGTGAAAAAGAGGCTTTAAGTATCGTAAATAGTCTACAACCTAATATTCTACATCAAAAATATATCAAAAAAGGGGATAGTTTTGAGGAAATATACAAAAATACCCAAATTAAAAAGCATATTCAGCAACAAATAGAAGAAAAAACAGCTGAATTACTTTCTATTATTGCAGAAAATAGTTTGTTTATCACTACTAACCACAATCACAAAGACGATATCAGTAAAAAAATACTAACCACAAGCACGAATATAATTGAACCTCTATTGGAATTTACAAAAATTGAAGGAGGTATTCGTTATCGGTTGTTGTTACAGAAAGACGATGAAAAATTATTGCCTTGTGAAAGCCATATCGAACTGCTGAACAACTCATACGCTTGGATTGTACTCAAAGGGCAAGTAGTGCGAGTAGCTCATATTAAAGCTTCGCACCTTAAACCTTTTTTGAATAAAGAAAGTACCTTTATTCCCGAAAAAACTTTCCCCGAATACTTCGAGAAATTCCTTAAAAAAGTACTTAGAAATGCACAGGTAGAAGCAAAAGGCTTTAAAATTATTACTCAGAATGAATTAAAAAGTAGTGAATTGGATATTTTATACGATTTCTTTGCCAATCATTACAAAATATACATACACTTTGATTACAATGGTTATACTTTTGACAGTAATCAAGCGAAAAACAATCAGTCGAACTTAGAAATAAGCCCCAATAACGACATAAAAATATATAATTACCAACGAAATAAAGAAGAAGAAACAAGAAAGTATCGCCTTTTGGAACAGTTAGGTTTTGTGAACGACGGAGGTACTTTTTCAGTTGAAAGTAAAGACCCTTTTGCTTCGTATTTTCATCTGTTGCACTGCAAAAAAGATTTGGAAGAAGCAGGTTTTGGCTTTCATACTTTTAGCATAGAAGGTGGAAAAGAGATCAGTGAACATCTGCCTGAGCTCATTTTTGCAGAAACAAGTACCGAAAACGATTGGTTTGACCTCAATATAAGAGTAAAACAGGGAGAAAATAGCTTTCATTTTAAAGATTTAATCAAGAATTTGAAAGAAAATAACCCTATTTACTTACTTCCTGACGGGAAAGCCTTCATTATTCCTCAAGAATGGTTTAGTAAGTTTGGTAGTATTGCCAAATATGCACAAATTAGGCAGGAGAAACTGCAAATTAGCAAGAGTAACTATGCACTTTTGGAAGCTATACCCGAGATAAAACCTCAGAACTTAGTAGAAAAAGTGAATTATACCCCCTCGCCTAACCTACGAGCTACCTTACGTCCGTATCAAATAGAGGGTGTGGAGTGGCTTTTACAACACTATTACAATGGTGTGGGGGCGTGCCTTGCTGATGATATGGGACTTGGGAAAACACTACAAACCATTGCCTTATTAGTGGCTATACACGATGCTTTACCCGAAAAAGCGATTGAAACTGCCGACCTTTTTTCAGGGATAGAAAAGAGTAAAGAGGCTCTAAAAGTATTGGTTATTCTGCCTTCATCGCTTATTTTTAATTGGTATGACGAGACTAAAAGGTTTGCCCCACATTTTAAATGCACACAATACGTGGGGACTGACCGAAAAGTAAAAGCCAAACGCTTAGGCAATTACGATGTGGTTTTTACCAGTTATCCGATAATAGAACGCGATGTGGAACTCTTCCAAAAGTACGAATTTAGGTATATCATTTTAGATGAAAGCCAGCGTATTAAAAACAAGAACTCAAAGACATTCAAAGCAATACATACCTTAAAAGCGACTCATCGCATTGCGCTGAGTGGGACACCTATTGAGAACTCACTCAGTGACTTATGGTCGCAGATGCAATTTATCAATCCGAATATACTGAAAAGTTATGCTTCGTTTTACAAGAACTATGAAGTAGAAATCAGCAAAAAGAAAAACGCACAAGCCTTAGAGGAGTTAAAGACTATTATCAGTCCGTTTTTACTAAGGCGGACAAAGGAGCAAGTGCTTGACGATTTGCCAGAAATGGAAGAGCAAATTATCTACTGTCCTATGAGTGAAGCCCAACACAAATGGTATGAAACAGAAAAATCGAAAGTGCGTAACCAGCTTTTACAAATTAATGAGCCAATCACTGAATTTAATACCCTAAATATGCTAATAAGGCTTAGAAAAATAAGCCTACACCCTAAATTAGTAGATAAAGAGAGTAAAATTGCATCAGGAAAGTACGAAGAAGTGATAAATTATATGGAGGAATTGCTACAATCATCTCGAAAAGCACTTATTTTTAGCAGTTTTGTGAGTCATTTAGCACTTTATGAAGAATGGTGTAACAAAAAAGGGATAAAATATGCTAAACTAACAGGCGAAACACCCTCGTTTGAGCGCAAAAACCAAGTAGAGATGTTTCAGAACAATCCTACTATATCATTCTTTTTCATTTCGCTTAAAGCAGGTGAGGTAGGGTTAAATCTCACGCAAGCATCTTATGTTTTGTTATTAGACCCGTGGTGGAATCCGTTTTCTGAAAAGCAAGCTATTGGGAGGGCTCACCGTATAGGGCAACAAAATAAAGTGAACGTGATACGCTTTGTGAGCAAGGATACCATTGAGGAAAAAATCATCAAATTACAGAAAAGTAAAACAGAACTTTCCGAAAACATTATTGATGAAAATCACATCATTAAGGAAGTAATGGAACAAATTGATAGCTTATTGGAATAATTTTTGTGCAATATTTTATTGTTAATTATCAATTATTTTTTACCTTTGCATTATTATGAAGATTAGATTATTTAAATTACCAAAGAACAAGCGCTTTAACTATACTCCTCGTTACTACGAAGGGAAGGAAGAAGGCAACCCTTTTGAGATGGGCTCACGCATTCGCAAAGACCGCGAAACCGTAACGAACCACTTCACGGAAGAATGGCGTTCTATCCGCAGTGAGAGTCGCAACCGAAAAAACGCAGGGGTAAACAAAACTTTTTGGATAGTGTTATTAGTATTAATATTGATAACTCTTTACTTCCTTGACTTTGATTTATCAATATTCAGAAGACATTAACAAAGTTACAAGAAAATATGAAAAAAACTATTGCAATTTGTGTACTCATAGCGGTGGCGATAGGATTAGGCTCTTTTTATTGGGTGAAACAGCAACGCGAATGCAAAGAAGCAGAGTACAACTACCAAGTAATAAGAAAAGGGCTTTTAATACTCTCAGAGGAATATAATAAAGGCGCTGAGAAAGTGCAATACCTCAAAGAATATGAAGAAACTAAAAACAAAATCGTTAAAGAACATTAACAACATATTGTTACTATGAAAATAAAGAAAATATTAATGCTATCTGCTTTTTGGGTGACCATAGCTGTTAACGGACAAACAGCCTTTGAAAAGTTAGAAACCAATAAAGATATTAGCACTGTGGTAGTATCGCAGAAGATGTTTCAGATGCTATCAAAAATTGACAGTAAAGATGCAGAAGCTAAAGAGTTTATGGAAGTTGCTAATAAGCTCAAAGGAATGAAGATATTCACGACTGAGAGTAAAACGGCTGCTGGGCTAATGAAAACAGAAGCACAACAGTACCTTAAAACAGCAGGGCTATCAGAATTAATGCGAGTAAAAGACAAAGCTCAAAATGTGAAATTCTACACCAAAGAAGGGAAAGATGCTACCCACGTATCGGAACTGCTAATGCTTGTAGAACCGACCGAGACTTCAAAACAAACTATAGTACTATCGCTCACAGGCGATATAGACCTTAATAAAATAAGCGTTTTAACCAAAAATATGAACCTCCCACAAGAGGTTAAAGAAATAAAGTAGCAGAAAAATGGCAAGATATGAATTAATATTCCCTTCATTAGGAGAAAGTGTAACAGAGGCTGTTGTTACCAATTGGCTGAAAAAAGTAGGCGATCCTGTAGAAGCCGAAGAAAGTATTGTGGAAGTATCTACAGATAAAGTAGATACTGAAGTACCTACTGATGTGTCGGGTATATTGGCTGAAATCAAGTTTCAAGTGAATGACGTCGTGAAAGTAGGTGAAGTAATAGCTGTTATTGAGACACAAGAAGAGATTAGCACTTCTGGAGAGGCGCTTGATGTTGTACAACAATCGGTTGCAAGTTTAGAAAAGAACATTGCTAACATACAACAAAGTACCTCAGCTCAGCCACAAGTAGACTTTAGCAAAACAGAGCGTTTCTATTCACCTTTGGTAAAGAATATCGCTAAGAAAGAAGGTATCAGTTTAAGCGAGTTAGACAGCATCAAAGGAACAGGCTTAAACGACCGTGTAACTAAGAGTGATATTCTTGACTATCTATCGCATAGGACACAAGGAAAAGCAAAGCCTTCAGCTACTTTTGATGCTACTCCTGCCGATAAGAGAGTTTATACCAAACGCGGTGAAGAACGAATTGAGATGAGTCGTATGGGTAAACTCATTGCAGAGCATATGCTAAAAAGCAAACTTACTTCAGCACACGTACAAAGTTTTATTGAGGTAGATGTAACCCGTATATGGAAATGGCGCAATAAAGTAAAAAAAGCATTTGAAGAGCGCGAAGGTGAGAAATTCACTTTTACACCTATCTTTATGGAAGTGGTAGCCAAAGCACTTGTTGATTTTCCTATGATGAATGTCTCAGTAGAAGGAGATAGCATTATCAAGAAGAGAAATATTAATATTGGTATGGCTACTGCGCTATCAGACGGTAACCTAATTGTTCCCGTTATAAAAAACGCTGATGAGCTCAGTTTAAGAGGTATGGCAAAAGTAGTAAATGACCTTGCTAATAGAGCTCGTGCTAATGCACTCAAGCCCGATGAAGTGAAAGATGGCACATATACAGTAACCAATATAGGTTCATTTGGCACTTTGTTTGGCACTCCTATTATTAATCAGCCACAAGTAGGTATCTTAGCAATAGGAGCTATCCAAAAAGTTCCTGCTGTAATTGAAACTCCAGAAGGAGACACAATAGGCATTCGTTATAAACTAATGCTTTCTCACAGTTATGACCATCGTGTTGTAAATGGAGCCTTAGGAGGAATGTTTGTACAGCGTGTAGCTAAATATCTTGAAGAGTGGGATATGAATAGAGTACTATAAAATAATTTCAATAATGTGATTATATAGAAAAACGGGAAGTTTAATTAAAACTTCCCGTTTTTATTAGAATATGGTTTTTCTCATAGATGAGTCCTATAAAACTAATCTACATTGTCGTGTAAATAAGAATTATTTTTTCTTATTTGCATCTCTCCTGCACTATCTTTCCCCATAGAGGTACGTGATTGATTATTACTTCCAAACTTGTAGTTATAATCTTGCAAACGATTGGAACGAGAGCGTTTCATTACATCAGAGATTCTACTGTCAATAGGGTTCAAAGAAGACTCTATATCCTCTTCTTCTGCAAACATATCTAATTGACCTGAAGAAGTAGAAGTTTTGGACTTAGAATCCTCTTCTTTCTTATAAAGAATAAACTCGTTTGAGTTTTTATCTTCTGTAAAAGAGGTTGGCTTTGCTTCTATAAAAGTTCTTTCAAGCTCTGTATAGTCTTCTAAAGTATAACGAATTTCTCCCTCTTGATTTACAATAGGAGGATTCTTCCGGCGTTCTACTTGAGGGGCTTCTTTATGAATATCCTCACTCAATTGGTGAATAATTGGAGCTTCTTTTTTGGGCTCTTCGTGTTTTACTAATGTTGGTTGCTGGGTTTGCACTTCAGCTTTTTTTTCAATAGTCTGAAAACTATTCTTTTTAGGAATAGACTTATCTACTATCACAAACTCATCATTTACAGCAGTAACTATTTCACAATCCACCCAAATATTAAATAAATCTGATAGCGAAGACTCTTTCTTTATTTCAGAGATTGAGGAAATAGGATAACTGCTACTTATAGCATTAACCACAGTTCCTTTAGGTTCTGTTAAATCACGAGTAGCTGTTTGGTTTTCCTCAAGAATATGTATTACCTTTTTGGTTTCAGCGTTCACTATTTCTTGTTGTTGGTCAGCATCAAAGCCTGTGGCAATCACTATCACAGAAATAGCTTCTCCTAATGATTCATCTTCACCTATCCCATAGATAAGGTCAGCCATATTATCACCTGCTTGCTCTTGAATAAAACTACTTATTTCAGTAACTTCACGTTGAGTTGCTTCTTTTTTACCATAAGTAATCAAAAGAAGAGCATTTTTAGCACCTGCTATCTTATTATCATTTAGTAAAGGAGAGTTTAAAGCAGCTGCTACAGCTTCATAAGCTCTATTATCACCTTCAGCTGAGGCTGAGCCCATAATAGCCGTACCCCCGTTTTCAAGTACGGTACGAGCATCGCGTAAGTCGATATTTACAAGGTAATGCTTACTGATTACCTCAGCCATACCTTTAGCTCCTTTTAATAATATCTCATTCGCCTTCCCATAACTCTCTTTAATACTCAAATCACCGTATATTTCGTTGATTTTATTATTATTGATAACAATAAGAGAATCTACACATTCACGTAGTTTCTTAATACCCGCCTGTGCTTGTCGACTGCGTTTTAAGCCTTCATAATTAAATGGAGTAGTGACAATAGCAACAGTAAGAATACCCATATCCTTAGCTTGCTTAGCTATTACGGGCACTGCTCCTGTTCCTGTTCCACCACCCATACCAGCTGTGATAAACACCATTTGGGTATTCCCTTCCAAAGTACGTTGGATATCCTCAATACTTTCAAGAGCCGCTTTTTCACCAATATCAGGATTGGCTCCTGCTCCTAATCCTTCAGTAAGGGTAACTCCTAATTGAATTTTATTAGGGATAGGGCTGTTTTCCAAAGCTTGTGCATCTGTATTACAGACTACATAATCTACCCCTTTAATACCTTCGTTGTGCATGAAATTCACGGCGTTGCACCCTCCGCCTCCTACGCCAATAACTTTGATATAGTTACTAATATTCTTTGGCAAATCAAATTGAATGTCCGAATTCATATCAAAAAAATCATAATTATTTGTTTCTACTTAATCTTCACTATCTAAAAAGTCCTTTAGTTTTTCATTTAATTTACTCCACCAACCTCTACTAGTTTTATGTGTCTCTAATTCATCATCTTCATCTTTATCTTGAAAAACGTTTATTTTTGGTGAATCTACTATTGTGATAGGTTGTTTTTCAAGTGATGAATCCTGCAAATCTGTTGATAAAGGTTCTACTACCGCTCCCTTTCCGTTGTCTATTGTTTCTTGAGCTTTTACTTCCTGGAAGCGTTTTTTAAATTGCTCTTCGGCTTCATTTTCAATAGCACTCATTACAAGCCCTATAGCCGTGGAGTAAATAGGCGAAGTAAGTTTAGGGTCAGAGTTACCTGCTAAGTGCTCATTAGGATAACCTATGCGAGCATCCATTCCCGTAATATATTCTACTAACTGAACAATATGCTTCAGTTGGCTTCCACCTCCTGTGAGTACTACTCCGGCAAACAGTTTCTTTTTAGTTTCTTCGTGACCGTAATTTTTAATCACGTTAAATACTAAATTGATAATCTCACTTACTCTTGCGTGAATAATTTTAGAAAGGTTTTTAAGTGTTATTTCTTTAGGCTCCTTCCCTTTAATACCAGGAATAGATACTATCTCATTATCTCGGTTCTCTCCTGGCCAAGCCGACCCAAATTCTACTTTCAGCATCTCGGCTTGACGGGTGAGTATTCCACAACCTTCTTTTATATCATCAGTAATAATATTACCTCCTAAAGGCACTACGGCTGTATGGCGGATAATACCATCTTTAAAGATAGCTACATCGGTGGTACCACCTCCTATATCCACTAACACCACTCCTGCATCTTTTTCCTCTTCACTTAATACAGCTTTAGCAGAAGCAATAGGTTCCAAAGTAAGACCTATGGGCTTTAGATGTGCCATTTCCACACAACGAGTAATCCCTTTGATAGCGCTTACTTGCCCGATAACTAAGTGAAAAGTAGCATCTAAACGCGTCCCCATCATACCGATAGGTTCTTTAATATCTCCCACATTATCTACTTTATAGTCCTGAGGGAGTGCGTGAATTATCTTTTGTCCCGGTGAAAGTGCTATAGAGAACACCTGTTCTTTCAAGCGTTCCAAATCGTCAAAGTCTATAAGTTGTTCAGGGTCTGTACGGGTAATATAATCGCTATGTGAACGACTTATGATATTTTGTCCTGCGATACCTGCTTCTACGTTCTCAATTTCTAAGCCTGTCTTTTCTTTGGCATCTTGAATAGCATCCATAATAGATTGAGTAGTTTTAGCAATGTTAGTTACTACTCCTTTATTGATGCCTTCACTTTTAGATTGCCCATAACCTAAAATCTGAATTTTCCCGTATTCGTTCTTTGCCCCTACCATAGTTACAATCTTGGTAGTCCCGATATCTAACCCTACGTAATACTTGTTATATTTCATTTTTCACTTAAACAACTATATCTAGATGTATAGCCGATAATTTTTTGTTTAATTCGTTATTAATTAGGTCGCTCTATTCGTGTCTTTACACTTCTTTAGACGTAGCAAAGATATAGAAAAAAAGAAACTTTACAGCATTTTTTTATTAATAAGTTATCAACATTTTTATAAATAGCTGATAATCAATGTTAATAATTTGCTAAATTTCTGCTTTATTCCCCTCAATTTTAGTCTTTTTCTCTCTGTTTTTATCACTTTTGTGTAATCAATCGCTTACGTGCCCTCTCCAAATCTTCGGGGGTATCAATCCCTATGGTAGGAATATTGGTAAGTGCTAAACGTATTTTAAACCCATTTTCTAAGTAACGAAGTTGTTCTAATTTTTCCGTTTCTTCTAATAAGGAAGGAGGTAACTCGGTAAACTGTTGTAACGCTTCTTTACGATAGGCGTAAATACCTATGTGTTTGTAATAAGATACCTCGGTGTTAGGGTCGCGAGGAAAGGGAATGATATTCCTCGAAAAATAGAGTGCCTCTCCAAATTTGTTCACTACTACCTTCACATTGTTTGGGTTTGCAATATCATCTGGGTCGGTAATACGCTCCATTAGGCTTGCTACCGCTATGCTTTTAGTAAGGTCTTTAACAAAAATGTCAATTACTTTTTGTAAGTTCTCTTTATCAGTAAAAGGCTCATCACCTTGTACATTTACAATAATATCTACGTCTAAATCTCTTGAAGCTTCTGCCAAACGGTCACTGCCACTATTGTGTTCTTTTTTACTGCGAATTACTTTGCCTCCTACCTCTCGTATCGCCTTTTCTATACGGTCGTCATCAGTTACCACATACACTTCGTCAAACAAGCGGGTATCAGCTACACGTTCATAAGTATGTGCAATTACAGGCTTGCCACAAAGGTCTTGCATCAGCTTTGCAGGAAAGCGGGTCGCTCCGTAGCGGGCAGGTATCATTGCTATCAGTTTCATCTCTAATTTAGTATAAACAATATTAATAACGTTAAGGGCATTAGCAAATCAGGAAGAATAATCCATACGTTCCCTTTGTTGAAATTGTGTTTTCGCTTCATCTCAGCGATGTGTAACAAGACTGCTCCCATCAAGAATACGCTAAACGGAATAGCCGTTGCCAACCAGAATCCGTCGCGAAACCAATGGCACAATATACCACAAATGCCTATCCCCAACGACACAAAACCCAATTCTTTTTGAAAACCATTAGATGCCCACCCTATGGTTTTAGCTACTTTCTCACTGAGTACCGAGTGCCCTACAAAGTTAAACAACCCAAAAAAGCCTACTCCATAAACCAAATGAGTGTATAATGCGGTATATACAAAGCTTTCATCGAAAGAAAAAGCATACAGTACAACAGCTAATATCCAACAAATAAAATATACAATAAGATATATCATAGTATTGTAACTATACAAAAGGGACTATCTTTCTCTTGAGTTAGACAGTCCCTTTCTTTATATAATCATTTCTACTTCATTATTCTGCCACTTGGGGTTTCATCTGGAAATCCTCCATAAACTTAGTAGTGTAATTGCCTGCTAAGTAATCGGGGTCGTCCATTAGTTGCAAGTGGAACGGAATCGTGGTTTTCACTCCTTCTACTACAAACTCGTCTAAGGCGCGTTTCATCTTGGCAATTGCTTCCTCACGGGTTTGCGCTGTAGTGATGAGTTTCGCAATCATCGAGTCGTAGTTAGGCGGAATTACATAACCACTGTACACGTGAGTATCGAGGCGCACTCCGTGACCTCCTGGGGCGTGCAAGGTGGTAATCTTACCTGGCGACGGACGGAAGTCGTTATAAGGGTCTTCCGCATTGATACGACACTCTATGGCGTGCAGTTTAGGTGTGTAGTTCTTACCTGAGATAGGCACTCCGGCAGCTACCAATATCTGCTCGCGAATAAGGTCGTAGTCTATCACCTGTTCAGTGATAGGGTGCTCTACTTGTATACGAGTATTCATCTCCATAAAGTAGAAATTGCGGTCTTTGTCTACCAAGAACTCTACTGTTCCTGCCCCTTCATATTTGATATACTCAGCAGCTTTCACTGCAGCTTCTCCCATACGCTTGCGAAGGTCGTCCGTCATAAAAGGCGACGGCGTTTCTTCGGTAAGTTTCTGGTGGCGACGCTGTATCGAGCAGTCGCGTTCTGAAAGGTGACAAGCCTTGCCGTATTGGTCGCCTACGATTTGTATCTCAATGTGACGAGGGTCTACAATCAGCTTTTCCATATACATCGCATCGTTACCAAAGGCAGCTCCTGCTTCCTGCATCGCACTGTTGAGGGCTTTCTCGAGGTCTTCCTCTTTCCACACATCGCGCATACCGCGACCTCCCCCACCGGCAGTAGCTTTCAGCATTACAGGATAGCCTATTTCTTTGGCTATTTTTTTAGCGTGCTCCAATGATTCTACGAGCCCGTCAGAACCTGGTACGGTAGGCACTCCTGCGGCTTTCATAGTCGCTTTGGCTGATGCCTTATCACCCATTTTTTCAATCATTTCAGGCGATGCGCCTATAAACTTAATGCCGTGTTCCGCACAAATCTTCGAGAATTTCGCATTTTCCGAAAGAAATCCGTAACCTGGGTGTATGGCATCGGCATTGGTAATTTCGGCAGCGGCTATAATATTAGGTATTTTTAAGTATGAATCTTTGCTGGGTGGAGGACCTATACACACAGCTTCATCGGCAAAACGCACGTGCAAGCTGTCAGCATCGGCAGTAGAATATACGGCTACCGATTTGATACCCATTTCGCGACACGTACGTATCACGCGTAAGGCAATTTCTCCACGGTTGGCTATCAATATTTTTTTAAACATAATTGTTTGGTTTATGAAGGATCCACTAAATACAATGGCTGGTCAAATTCTACAGGTGAAGAATCATCAACCAATATTTTAACTATCTTACCAGAAACTTCTGATTCTATTTCGTTGAAGAGTTTCATCGCCTCAATAATGCAAATCACACTACCTTTGGCTATGGTAGAACCTACTTCCACAAATAGCGGTTTGTCTGGACCAGGACGACGATAAAAAGTACCAATCATCGGCGATTTGATAGTAATGTATTTGCTATCGTCATCGGCAAGTGTTGCTGGTTTGCTGTCAGCAGGTTCAGCTGTAGGAAGTTGTTGTACAGGCACTTGCTGTTGCAAAGGCAATTGCGGTAGCTGTTGTGCTACGGGCAATTGTTGTACAAACACTTGCTCTTTGCCACTTTCATCAGGGTTCGTTTTAATGGTGATTTTTACATCTTCCATTTCCAATTTCACTTCGCTTGCCCCCGACTTGGCAACAAACTTAATTAAATTTTGAATGTCTCTTAAATCCATACGTATATTGTATTTTTCTCAATGGTTGTTCCTTATTTGTGATAAAGGGCTCCGTCGTATGCCCATTTTAAGTAAATAGCTCCCCAAGTGAAACCTCCTCCAAAGGCTGCCAATACTATATTGTCCCCTTTTTTGAGTTGGTTTTCGTAGTCGTTAAGAGCTAAGATGATGGTTGCCGAAGTTGTATTGCCGTACTTGTGAATGTTGAGCATCACTTTTTCAGCAGGTAATCCCATACGCTCGGCAGTAGCATCAATAATGCGTTTATTAGCTTGGTGAGGCGTAAGCCATTGTACTTCGTTTGAGGTCAAACCGTTGCGTTTAATAAGCTCCTCTGCTATGTCAGCCATTCCTGTAACCGCATATTTAAACACCGTTTTACCGTCTTGGAATACAAAATGGTCTTTGTTAGCCACTGTTTCAGCCGTAGTCGGACAGAGAGAACCTCCTGCTTTTATGTACAAATAGTTACGTCCTATGCCATCACTTCTTAAAAGTTCGTCCTGTACACCTAAACCTTCGTAGTTAGGTTCAAAGAGTGCAGCTCCTCCCCCATCGCCGAAGATAATGCAAGTAGCTCTATCGGTATAGTCTATGATAGACGACATTTTATCTGCCCCCACCAAGAGCACTTTTTTATAACGCCCTGATTCTATGTATTTAGCAGCTACCGAAACCCCAAATAGGAAGCTCGAACACGCAGCTTGCAAATCGAATGAAAAAGCATTCACAGCGCCTATTTGCGACGCTACATAAGGACCTGTAAGGGCTACAGGCATATCAGGGGTAGCCGTCGCCAAAATAACTAAGTCTATTTCTTTGGGGTCGAGACCTGTTTTGCGAATAAGGTCTTTAGCGGCTTCAATGCCTAAAAATGATGAACCTTTATTAGGGTCTTTAAGTATGCGTCTTTCTTTGATACCTGTACGGGTGTAAATCCACTCATCGTTAGTATCTACCATTTTTTCTAACATTTCATTGGTTAGAACATCTTCAGGTACATAGCCTCCGATAGCCGTAATGGCAGCGGTTATTTTCTCCATCGTAATTCTCTAAATTAATTTTTATATAACTCACATAGTGATTATTAACTCCAATAAGTAGTTTTTTCACAAAGCCCACTATGTAAATTTGGGGCAAAAGTACATAATATTTTTGATTTAGCACCAATATGCAAAGAGTTTTTTTACTGAATATCCTTTTAAAAGCTTATTTTTAATGATGCAAAATTTTTACAAATAAATAAAACCCTAATAAAATGAACTTTTAAACTATTATAAAACACCCTATCTCCACCCTGCTACTCAGGTTTCACTCGTTCATCGTTTGTTTATGTATAAACTTTGCAGAAGTCTGAAACTCTATCAAAGTTGAAAACCTCCAATAATCATCTTTTTATCTTTACCTCAACTTCAACTTACCTTCGCTTTAGCATCGCTCTTCCTTCGTCTTTTTCTCATCTGCCCGTGCGGCTCGCACCGTCTTTTATTCGTTCTTTGTTCGTCTTTTGTTCGTCTTTTCTCTATCTGCCCGTGCAAATCGCACCGTCTTTTGTTTATCTGCCCGTGCGGCTCGCACCGTCTTTCCTATAAGCTTTCTATAAGCTTCTCCCAAATTAACCATTAACCATTAATCATTAAATAAGGCTTCCTATAAGCTCTCTAAATCTACATTATTTTATTTCCCCTCCCCCATTTGCTAATTTGCTAATTAACCCATTTACTAATTTTATCCGCTTGTGTGGCTTGCACCTGCCAGTGTGGCTCACACCTCACACCGTCATTGATTGGGTATTATTGGTATTTCTGGCATTTCTGATATTAATCAGTATTATTGGCATTTTTGATATTAATTCAGTTTCAATTCGTATCTTTGCAAAGTAATTATAAACTTTTGTACCAATGAAAATATTCTATGCGGTTGCTATTATTGGAATTATGCTATTGGGCATAGCCCATTCAGCACTTAGTTTCAAGAAATACGACCAACTTTCGGCAGAAGCCTTTTGGTTTTTCAGTGCAGGGTTAGCCCTTATCTTTGCCGGTTTAGCCAATGGCTTACACTATCAGTTACAACTGCCTATTACTTTTCGTTATGTACTTGCTATAAACGTGCTATTAGTACTTTTTACAGTATTTTTAGCAATAAAAGTACCTGCTCCCACTACTTTTTTAGTAGCGATATTCTCAGCACTACTTTGCATAGCAATTTTACTAAACAAATAGATAGGCAAGTTATTGTATTCATAACTCAATTACGATGAGTTTAATAAAAAAGAGCTGTCCATTGCTGAACAGCTCTTTTTATCCGCTCTGTGTGAGACTTTAAAAAGAATGAAGCTCTATTTTCTTTTAATTTGTAACTAATTTTTATTTCAATTTTTGCCGTTTGCGACACTTCTTTTAAAACAAATTTTCATTAAACCTTACACTTACTTCCCTTTAAGGCTTATAAATAACTTTACCATTAGAAATAGACCCAAACTCATAAGTGATAATATAGAATCCTTTTGCGTATCTCGACATATTAAAATCTAAACTTTTGCCGAAATCTAAGTCTCCTTGTAAAATTCTCTTACCCGAAAAGTCAAATACTTTAACCCCAATTTTATCTAAATTATCGCGATTATTTAAGTAGTATAATACTTTTTGGAGCTCTTTATCGTTTAACTCTTTTCCTGAATATTTAGCGTCTAACCATTGCTGTAAATCCTCTGTTTGAACACGCAAAATCGAAGCCCTATTCGTGAAAAATTCATATACAGGAATATCTTCATTTGTGCTTTTAACGGGACTATTATAAGCAGAAGCTGACCTAAATGAAGTTTTAACTATTGCTCCATAATACCTACTAATAGGATCAGACCATCGTGAATAACTCCTACAATCTGATATAAATCTTGCTCTTGTACTCACAACGAAGGGAGTTTGAGTGCGCCTTATAGCTAAAATTTCTACCTCTTGTTCACTATTTTTAAACTCAAAGAAATCGTTAGGGTCTTTATGTAAGATTGTGTTTTCCCATTCTATTTTTCCCATAGGGTAAGAGGTTAAAATCACGTGTTTAATTATATTAGTACTACCTCCACAACAAGGAATTCCATAGGGTGATTGTGGGTGATTGCTAATTGTAGGTTTACTTTTCTTCCACTCACTATCATTATTAACGTAAACCTCTTTTTCAAAAGTTCTTACAGTACCATCTTTATAAGTTACAACAGCTTTAATAGTTCTATTTCCATCCCAATAAGTACCTCTAAACACACAACTTTTAGTACCTTGTCCTGAAACAATTTCCAATCTATATTCAGGATCTTCCCATTTAATAGTAGCATCATTAGGGATAGGAGCTATTAACTCAAAAGTAGCATCTGTTTTCAAGCAAAATTCATCAGGACCTGCGATAGTGGCTTTCTGCAAAGCCTTATAAGCATCTACCAAACCATAACCCATCTCATTGTTCCAAGTTCCATTAGGACGAGTATAAGTGTTTTGGTAGTTATAACCTCCTACTTTTTGTGCAGTTTGTTCTATGATATCAGCTACTTGTTTAGCTGTTAAATCAGGATTTACTGAGAGTATTAAGGCAGCTACTCCTGCTACGTGAGGACAAGCTGAAGAGGTACCATTAAAGCAATTAGTATAATCTTTATCTGAAAAATCTGAAGTTAGTTTAGTACCTCCTGCCTCTCTATGTATAAATACTTTAGGATTATATCCATTATCTCCTTGCAAATCTGTAGTAGCAATAAGAACTCCTGGTGCCATCACATCTAATTCTTTTCCATAACAACTCCCCCATTGTTCTGTATCACAAGAAGAAGGATTCTTTCTTTCCCCACAAGGACTCATAGCTCCTACTGCTATAATATCAGGATTACTATTGGCTGGATATTGCACTTCATTATTACTATTCCCTGTTGCGAAAACTACTACACAACCTTTCCCATTACGCCCTTTTGTTAAAGCATTTGTGATAGCATTATCAACATAACTATTAGGGAGACCTCCCCAAGAATTACTAATAATATCAGCTCCATTTTGCCAAGCCCAATTAATCCCTCCTGATATTTTCATATTTCCGTTAATTATTCCATAAACACCTAAAGGATAACTAATAGACATTAATGTAGATTCAGGAGCAACTCCTGTTATTCCAACTTCATTATCTACAGCCCCTATAATTCCAGCACAAGCAGTTCCGTGGGGTCCCCAAACAGTACTTGGAGAACTTCCTTTTTCCGTATCATAACTTAGAGAGAAGATATTATCTTTTAAATCGGGGTGATTCAATTCTATACCGTGATCAACTACAGCTACTTTTACACCTTTCCCTTTTGAAATTCTCCAAGCTTGTAATGCCTTAATATCGATCTCTTTTCTCCCTCCATACTGTCCTGTATTATTCAACCCCCATTGTTTATCTGTAAATTTATTGGTATCTAAAAGTCTATTGCCTCCAATGAAATCAGGTTCAGCAGTTTCAAAATATTTAGATTCGTAAAATATATTTGCTAATTCTAAGGTATTGTAGATATTTTCTTTTGTTCTCGATAAAGTATACCAAAGAGGCATATATTTATCTTGCATTACCACTCTACATTTATACTTTTCGGCATACTCATAAAGTATTGAAATATCAGATGCCCTTCTGAGTTTTACATAAAAGTAGTTTGAAAGACCTATTTTGTCGTTACCTTTTGTTTTAAAGAGAGGAGAAACAGATAAAATATCAGGATTTGATTTTAATACATTTACTCTATCCTGATAGGTTTGCATTGAAACATCATCACCTATTTTGACTTCTCCTAAATATATTCCTTCACTAAGGGCAGGCCTTCCTTGTATAGAAACATTATTAGGTAATTTAGACACACTCATTTCTTTTGACGAAATAAGAAGGTAGTCCTTATTTAACTCAAGAGCTATTTTTTTACCTTTATAGTAATAAAAATACTCATTAACAGTTTGCCCAATTAAAAATATCGGCAAAAAGAAACTTAATAGTAATATATATCTTTTCATCTTTATTATTTTTCTGGAAAATTAACCTTTATATTGGCATTGTTAGGTAGTTTCTTCACTATAATACCATAATAAAGTACTCTTGGTTGAGTAAAAAATGTATCCGAAAGACCAACTTTGAGAGTATACTCATTATTCCCTTTTTTTCTAAAATCGTAAGATTTCACCCCATAAGTATGAACAAAAAACTTACTTCCTAATAAAACAGTCTGTGTAGAAAAATCTATTTCTTTAAAAATAGTTCTTTCTCCTAGATTCTGATTAGGAAACAAATCTTGTAATTCTTTCCTACTCTGGATTACTTTTAGAGTATCTTTCTCAAGATTAATTCCCAAGAGTTGCTCTTGAGGAATTTCTCTTACAATCACAGCCTCAGGAGAAGTATCCTTGTCTGCTTTTGAGCAACCGCACCCCACTATCACCAATAGCAGTAGTGCTAAAAATGTTTTGATTTTCATAGTTATATTGCTTTTAAAGTTTTATGCTACAAAGTTACGAAAAAATTTGTTATAATATATTGTATTTTACAGAAATCTTTGTTGGGTCATCTATTTTATGATTTACAGCTATATTTTTATTATTCTTAAAATCCAGTGGCAAAGCTGAGCAATCCACAAAACACTTGTCTGCTGTTCTAAAATACTCTCCATTCCTCTCAAAGGTCACCAAGTAATCAACCCTCTTTAATCAATTTGTCTTAAAAAGCTAAGCTTCTACTTGTTTGATTTTTTTAAGGCTTTAGCCTTACTCTCTTTACGTTGAATTCCCATAATAAATTAAAAAAAAGAGCTGTTCAGCAATGAACAGCTCTTTTTAGTTATGAAAACTATTAACGATTATCGGTATAATGTAAAGTTGCCATAGAACTCACGTTTGTCGTATAATTCATCGTTCACCTCAATGATATACCAGTAGTCACCAGCTGGCAAACTACGACCGTCGTAAGTACCATCCCAACCCTCTCCTGATCTGAGCAGTGCTACACGTCTACCATAGCGGTCGAAGATGTAGAAGCGAGCATTAACGTTGTTGTCTAAGTTTTTAGGTTTCCAAACATCGTTAATTCCATCGCCATCTGGGGTGAAGAAGTTCGGTACTTCAATGTCAAGATATTCTTTCTCTATCGTCATTGTACGTACACAACCTTGTGCATCTTCCACCTTCACTTCTATGATTTTAATGCGTCTGCCATTATCTATTCGTTCAGGGTCATTATGCTTGATTTTGTATACACGGTTATCGCCACTATCTACTCCGTTGAAGTAGTAAGTATAGCCCTTCACTGTGCTAGTTACCCCTCCTGTAGCTATCACTTCTATCGTATTGAGGGTAGTATTGGTTACCTGACTCAACACAAGCGGAGTGATTTGGTCTACTGTAAAGGTCTTGCTTGTTGTACAATATCCTGTGATAGGAGCTACCGCAGTGTAATGTATATGAATAGTTTGAGTGCGGGTTGTTCTATCAAAGTTATCGATATAAGCTATATTACCTACCGTACGAGTAAAGGCTGTACGACTTGCCGTACCGTTAAGACTATAAGTTATCTTAGAGTAATCTACTTCTGTATTTCTGAAGCGTACTATCAAATGGTCTACATAGTTATTAGTATTCATTTCACAAGTACCTTCTTGTTCTACATAGCTTATAGCTATATCAGGGAACTCTTCTACAGTAAAGCTGAGTGTCTTAGTCATCGTACACTTATTAGTATCTTGTATCACTACTTGATAATAAGTGTTCTTAGGTGATGGAGCTAATCCTGAGAACGTTTCTGATGAACCTGCTGTTACTCCTGAGCGTCCGTCTATCTTTTGGTTATTATCAGCTCTCACGATATTCACTGTATAAGAACCTGTACCGCCTGCGATATTGTGAACTGTTACACTTCCTCCATTCTCACCATAGCAAGTAAAGAAGGTTGAGTTAGTCACATCAATATCAGCAGTAATAGGTTGCGGATTCGTAAAGGTATAGCTTCCTGCTACGGTTACTGAACAGTTCTTAGCATCTACTATATCCACACGGTAAGTACCTGGTTTAATACCTGTAAAGGTTGCTTCACCTTCATTAGTAGCTATTTCAGGTAAATCACTACCCGTTGCCGATGTTCTCACTAAAATATAGTGATAAGGACGTGCTCCTCCTGTTACACCTGTTACTTTAAGAGTACCGTCATCAGCATCAATACAAGTGATTGGGGTTGTGGTTACTGAAATAGTAGAGGTATTGATACCACTATATGGGTCAATAGTCACACTCAAAGTACCTGTAGCGGTTGCACAGCCTAAGGCATCGGTTACTGATATAATATAGCTACCTGCGTCTAAGCCACCAAACTCAATTCCTGGAGCACCTGCTCTCACATTAGTTTGTACGTGTGGAGTACCACCTCCTACAGGAGTAAGTGTTACAGTAAAGGTTTCTTGACCTCCTACTACTGTTAAGGCTGCTACCCCGTTCTTATTAGCACAATCGACAGATACTTTTTGTCGAGCATCTCTCACTTCTATCTCAGCAGGGTTAGAAGGAATAGTAAAGCGTGTTTTCGGTACTTTACATCCTACTCCATTCACTGTTACTTCAATATCATATGAACCACCTTTCAAGTTCACAGTAAAGCTACGTGTACCTACTGGTATCGTTGCCGAAGTAGAAGTAGCTACTGTAGCTCCCACTGAGGTAATGGTATAAGTATATCCATTTGTTGATTGATCGCCGTTAGAAAGGTCTGTATCCACTAATCCGAGTGTGATAGAACCATTATCGTTATGGCAAACCGCTCTCACTGGATTAGTTGATTCTATCGCAAAAGTATTAGGCTGTCTGATACTGTGTACGCCTGTAATGCTACAACCAGTACGTTCATTAATTACTTCTATTGTATAATTGCTATTACCAAAGCCACTTGAACCTGTAAGTGGTACACTAAGGGTAGTAGCAGTAGTAGAAGTAATAGCCACAAAGCCATTATCAGTACCTCGGATAGTATAGCGCAATGGAGTGCCTGCTATATAAGTAGGCGTTACCGTTAAGCTAATATTTATCACTTCATCTACCACACAAGTTACTGAGGTAGTTGTGGTAATGCTCATTGAGGTAAGAGCAAAGGCAGGAGCTACTGTTACGCTAGCAGTATTAGTACTACAAGTGCCTGAAGCGTCTTTTATGCTTACGTAGAAGCTACCTCCATTGAGGTTTGTTAAGGTGTACTCAGTACCTGTACCTAAACTATTACCTGCTCCGTCAAAGAACTCAGTAGTATAAGGTGGTATACCTCCTCGTATCTTACTTACATCTACGCTTACTTTTGGTGTAGTCATTCCCGCACCTCCCTCACATACATATTGAGTAGCTGAAAGAACATCTGCATCAAAGCTCAAAGGCTCTGGTGAAGTAAGTATTGTTTCTACCATTGCGGTACAACCCGTACTATTAGTAACAGTTATTTGGTATCTTACCCCTTGCGTAGTACCTCGTAGCTGTGTAAAGGTAGCATTATGAGTTCCTGCGGTTGAAGGCACAGTAGTTACCGTTACGTTGCTACCATCGGTTAAGTCTATGGCACTTGTAATTCTAAATGTATAGGTATCAGGGTCGGTAGGGATAGCTACGTCTATGCTTCCTGTTGGGGTAGCTGTGAGACCTAAGTTACATTTTTCGTTATAAGCTTGAGCTACTATAGTCGATGGGTCGATAGGTGTTGGGTCTACCACTTGAACTTCTTTCACAATAGGACAATCGCGTGTTTCAGCATCAAATATACTGATGCGGTAGGTAGCAGCTTCAGTTGGGTTGGTAATAGTTACCACACCACCTGCTGGCAAGGCTACATTCTCTCTAATAATTTCACCTGCTAACGAACCGTTGTCTAAACGCTCTAAGGTATAGCTGTATACACCTGTACCTCCAGTGGCTACTACGGTTATTTCAGCCGTAGGTGTAGCACACGTTTTTACTTTGCTCACGGTAGCCGTAGCAGTGATGATAGCCGTAGTACTGAATGTTGTACTAGTAGCACAACCATTCACATCTTTCACAACGATAGTGTGATTTACTAATGGGCTTACTTCTACCTCAAAGGCTTGATTAGCTATTGTCCAAACCACAGGCTGATCAGCACTACCATCTAAGGTGTAATAGTGGTTACCTTGACCTATCTGGTTGAGGGTCACTCTCACTGGTATCTTACCTGTTATATTGTTGTAGGCTTGGCAATTCAAAGCTGTAACATCCGATATTCTTGGTACATCAAACATTCCTATGGTTACAGTAGCGTGCTGTATACAGCCATAAGCATCGCTTACATATACATCCCAGTTACCTGCTGGCAAGTTGATGTAAGTAGAAGCTTGTGTAGTGCCTGTCATTACCGCTGGGTTATAAGCTCCACCTGCGGTTACATAACCATAAGTATAGCTTGCAGTACCTCCTTTGATATTCAACCACGCTTGACCAAGTGTACTACAAGAGGCTTTCTGAGTAGCTATAGTAGATACTTGTAATGGCACCGCTGAGCGTTTTACTTCAAATGGGAAGGCTTTCACGCAACCTGTATTTTCAGTAAACTCAATATAGTATTTACCTGCTGGCAAATTACTATTGGTGTTTTGTGTGATATGGAACGGAGCTGTTACACTTCCTCCTGCACCTACTTGTTGGTGATTATCTTCTCTGAATATCTTCCAAGTAATAGCTGTTGTGCTACCTTGGAAACTTGTTAAGGTATAGCTTACTGTACCGTCATTACCTCCTGCACATTTCACATTGGCTACTTGTAAGGTAGCACCCAATGTAGAATACGTAGGCACAGGCATAGTAGCTTGTTGAGTATATCTACAACCTGTTGTGATGTTGTACACCACAAAGGTATATTGAACACCAGGTGTTAAGTTTGGTATTTTTACAGCTACTCCTGCACCAGAAGCAGTTCCTCTATACCACGTATCAGTTCCTCCATTGAGGTTGGCGGTTGTAAATTGTTGTGCAGTAGTCGTATTTGGTGGATTTACAATTCCTGGACGATATACAGCAAAGTAAGCATTGGTAGTTGCACTGAATGTAGTGCCATTACTTGCCTTTATAACCATACTACTTGTTGTTGTACAACTTGTAGGCGTTTCAGCAGTGATAGACATTACATTAGAATTAGGATTAATTACAGTGCTAAGTTTAGTTTCACAACTATTAGCATCGGTAATGGTAATATCATAATTACCATAATCCAAACCAGTGAACTCTGTTGGCATATTATTAGAAGCGGTTAAAGTATGTGTACTTTCATAACCGTTCAAGTTATTTCTCAAATGTACTGCAAAAGGTGGAGTACCTCCTCCATTAACAAGAGTTACAGTGATAGCCGCTAAATCAGCTGCTGCTGAGGTACAGCCCATTTGTTTAGTAACCGTAGCAGTAGCAGTAAGCTGTGGTACTGCTCCTACAGTAAAGGTTTGGGAAGCCACACAACCACGATTATCGGTTAATTCAGCTACATAGTTACCTTGTGCTAAAGCAGTAGCTGATTGTACAGTTCCTCCAGTATCTTTAATCACTAAGGTATACGAAGCAGTACCTACATAGTAATCATTTGGTGTAATTGTTACTGAACCATTCGCTTTTCCACAAGTAGCTTTGGTAGTAGTGAACGGTTTCAAGAAGCGAGGTGAATCGCTTAATAAAGTGATGTAACGTTCAGCAGTACATTCGCTACCGTCAGGTTTATAGGTTACTTGGAATCTAATAACAGTAGTAGTGGCTACACTCACTGCTACAGTAGCTTGTGAAGGAGCCGTAGCTATGGTAGTATAAGTTACACCATTATCTACACTGTATTTAAATTCTTTCATTGCTGTTGGGATACCGCCTTGTGCTGTAAGGGTGTAGGTTACACTACCTCCTTTACAATCAGCATACTGTTGGGTAGTAGGCGATACCTGTAATGTCAATGGGTCGTATACTTGGGTAGTAACAGTTGTACTACAACCAAATCCATCAGTTATAACAAAGGTATGGTTTCCTGCTGGCAAAGCATCAGGATATACATAGCTATTAGTGTTGAATGAATAGATAGCTCCTCCTACACGTTGTACTTTATAATTGCCATTACCACTGAGCATTGTAATAACTACTTTCTTCTCATCTCCTGTTCTATAACAGTAAGATTGAGGTTCGGCAGTCGCTGAAATAGTAGCTTTATCTTCAATCTCAAAAGTAGTTTCTGTTTTACAGCCATTAGCATCAGTTACTACTAAACTATAGGTTCCTGCTACAAGGTTATTAAACTCATAAGGGTTAGGCGTTTTAGCAGCTGGCTGTGGAGCACTTAAAGTACCTGTTACCAATCCCACTTGATACTGATAACCTGGTGTGCCTCCAGTAGCCGATACTTTTACTTTAGCCTTTTCTCCATTGTAACAAGTTATTTTCTCCATTACTACGGCAGTAGGTACAATAGAGGTAGGTTCTCCTATCTTGTAACCCGTTTGTAAGGTAGTAATACAGTTTGGATTATTAGCATCTTGTACAGCTACTACACCGTTTTGAGTAGCACTTAATCCTGTAATGGTAAAGACCCCTTGTGCATCAAGGGTAGTCGTAGTCCAAACCGCTTGATAAGGATCAATAGAATATTTAACAGTATTAGAAGCTGGATTTATCACTCTAATACGCACTTGTCCGTCACTGGCTCCTTTACAGCTTACATTCTTCTCAGCACCATATTTCTCAATACGCATTTGCTTAAATTTCTCAATATTCACTAATTGAGAAACTTGTGAAGCACAATATTGTGTAGCTTGTGCTACTTTAATATTATCCACAGCATAATCATTGCCTAAGTTACCATAACTTGCGGCCGCTGTATTCACAATCTTAACGATAAGAGTGCCATCGGTAAGACCTGTTAATTCAGCTTCGGTAAAGGTAACACTTACATTCTTCCAGCTTGTAGCATTCACAGTGCCTACATTCTTGCCACGAAGCAGTGCTCCATCGCTCTTGTGTAATTCTACACTGAAACGAGGTGCTACTCCTGAGGTACTTGAAATAAGATTCAAGGCATTAAAACTTACAGTTATAGGAGTAAGAGCAGTTGCTCCTGTAATGCGTTTTTCATACACTAATTCGCTACTACCATTTCCTGCAATAGCCAAATAACGTCCTCCCGAAGGGTCAGTAGGCGATGGTACCCAAGAGGCATTAGTTCCTACTTGTTTAGTAACTACATAATTACCATCAGCTAAGTCACCATCAGTCTTACATACTAAACCTGTAGTGGCTCCTGATAAGCACTCATTAGCACCTTTGCCAAAATCTTCTACGTATAGTACATTAGGCGTAGTAGCTGTATTCAAAGTCTTATAGTACACAGTAATAGAGTGCGTACCTGGTGCTAACCATCTACTGAAAGTATTACCTGCGATAGCTGTTTTACCACTACCATCTATACTGTATTCATAAGTTTGACTAGTAGTTGAAGCAATCGTTACAGTTACCATTCCATAACCATTATCACAACGATAGGTAATAGGGTTGGCAACGGTAAGAGTCGGTATGGTTTGCGCAACAATATTCACAGGGATAACAATACGGCAATCCTTGCTATCTTTTACATACACATTACCAGAACCTCCCATAAAGCCAACGTTGTTGGTTCCATAAGTAGTTTCTCCATCAAAACTATAACGGTAAGGAGGTGTGCCTCCTGCAACATTGTTTACCGCTATTTTATATTGGTTACTTGCATCGCAATCTTTATCAGCTACTACTCCTGCAAAAGCTCTAAGAGGATCTTTAGTAGGAGCAATTACAATAGGTTTCTGACTGTAAGTACATATATTACCCCCTACATTCGATTTCATTTCTATCTCATAGCTTCCTGCGGGCAAACCAGTAAATAATCCTCCTGAACTTGTTTTGTAAGCAGGCGTGATGCGATTACCATTATTATCTAACTTATACAAATTAATAGTACGATTTTGGTGTTGGCTACCTGCTGGGAATATCATATTGATGTGTCCACTATTAGGATTGCTTTCACACTCAATTTCTTGAGTTACCGACAAGGTATAGCTATGTGGATCTGGTGGTGTAATCGTTACCTTGTTAGACAAAGCAAACTTACCATTATCCATATCACCTACTATAAATACATACTCTCCTACTTGGGTAATATTTGGTACATCTACATCTACGCTTGTTTGGTGTCCTAACTGTAATGCAATAGGTGTAGCAGAAGCAATTGCCGTTTGTTCGTCAGCAAATTGTTGTACTCCATTGATACTCCAAATATAGAAACGATAAGTAGGTTTACCTCCTTCAGCTTTAAGTTGTAATTTAGCAGTGTTACAATCTTTCCAACCTTTGAAGGCAGCAGTCATTGTCATTTCAGTGAGCTTATCTATCGTTACATTACCATTATACTCACAACCTGGTATTTGTACTGAGGTAACCTTAATATCATAAGTATCTTGTCGCAAGTTAGGAATACGATAATCATTTGTATTGATATTGTCAGTTCTTAGAAGTACACCTCCTTTGTAGATTTCTACCTTATAGTTTACACCACTGGTGCTAAGAGTTAATCTCACTGAACCTTGTGAATAGTTTGTTTCATCAATCTTATCAGTAAGGTTACCACTTAATCCTGCTGTAAATACTTCAAAATAGAAGTTTTCATTACAATCTTTCAAGTGTAAACGATATTTACCAGCACTATTAGCTGTAAAAGTAGCATTAGAATGTACCGGATTCCAACAATTATCATCGGTATTACGACAATCGGGAGAAGTTTCTGTACAGCCTCCACTCCATTGTTGCCATTCAAAAGCAGTGTTTTTATAGCTTACCGTAATATTCTTACTTCCTCCTTGACAGAAGTAGAAGTGGCTTGTCCAACTACCATCACCAGGACAAGTTACCCCTATATTCTGAGCTTGTGCGCGAATAGGGTCAGTAGTAGGTGAAATACCTTGATAATTGATTGTTTCTACTGTTACTACTGAAACTCCTTCACAAAAATTCGTTTTCTCTACTTTATAAACACCTGGTGAATTAGCAACAATTGATTGTTTTGTTTCTCCTGGCAGGAGGCTTCCATTCTTATACCATTGATAACTTGTAAAACCTCCTACAGCTTCAAAAGTCATCGCTCCAGTACCACAGAACACTTCCTGACGATTGCAATCCGTAGTATTTATGGTGATTGTTTCAGTACCTGCTTCCGTTTGTTGATTTCCTGTACAACCCGCAGCCCCTCCTTCGTAGTCTATATTCATAGACGTTTTCAAGAAGTTCTCACAAGGTTTTAAAAAGTCATTACAATCGCCTACAAGTTTAAGAGGAATACGTATTGTACGAGCGGGGTCTCCTGCTTTAAGCGTAGATTGCAACTGTACACCTCCTGCTGTACCTCCTATCACAAACTGATAGCTCTTAGTAGCATTATTATAGCTACTTTGAGGAAGAGGATTATTCACTGTGCCATCACCTGCCCCATTAAGGTCAGGGTTACCATTAGTAACTACGGTAGTATTAGCAGGAAGTTTTACATTTATAGTTGCTTTATTGATATTTTCTAAACCGTCGTTCTGATAAGTAAGTACATAGAAGAACTCCTGATTAGGGGTCAACTGAGTGATAGTATTCCCCGAAGTATCAGTATAACGATGGCTCGATTTTAGTTTAGTAGCGTTAGATTTCACTGTTACGGTGAAAGAACAACTAATGGTATTTCCTTTTATATCAGAAAACGCATAGGTAACAGTATGAACTCCTATATTGAAATAATATGGAGGTGTATGGCTCTTTGTAGTAGTGATAGTACCACTACAAGTGTTATAAGCCGAAGGCTCTTGCCAATTTACTGATTTACCACAGGCTCCCTGATCAGCAAAAACTGTAATATCATTAGGACAAGGTGTTCTAAACTTAATGGCATCACTTCCTGAAGCCACCTGTACAGTAGTAGATTTAGTGTATACTTTAGCATTACCACAACCTATACCTGGCTTCAAGTTATATTCAGCCAAATAGTGAGTAGTGGTCGTAATATCCTCAGAGAATGAAGGTCCCGATTGAAGTGGAGACGAAGTAGTTTTTTGTCCATTAGCATCAAGCTTAAACCATCGGATATCAAAAAGATGTCCTGATACTCCAAGAAATACTTTAACTGTATTAGTTTCGCATAATCCTGATTTATCTACTAATAAATAAGGATCAAAATCACCAGTACTATTTATCTCTATATCTTTATTTACTGTTTGGCAACGGTGAATAGTCCTCACCATATAATGCCCCATAGGTAAATTAGAGAAAATATGATAATATTGGTTTTGTGACTGCTGGTAAGTTGCTTTTTTTACAAAAGTAGTTTGAGTAGAAGTAGCACTCGGTTTAGAGTACAGCTCATAGGTAACAGGGAAAGCCACTTGCTGTCCTGTTAAATCTACTGAAATCATACCAGTGTTGTTACCACTATTACATACTGCAGGGTTTAATACAGGGTTTAATTTCACCACATCTCCTATAGTAATCTCTCCATAATCTTTACTATCTCCTATATATGGAGTAGTGGGATCTGTTAAATTAAAAGAAGTATAATTCCCAAAACTATCAGGAATAAAACCAAAGTTTCTAAATCTAGAACCTTGGGAAATATCAGCATATACCCTATATTTCCCTGGTAATAGGTTTGAAAAAGTCCCTCTATGTCCTGTTTTATAAGTATTAGTACCATCTACTTTTACAGGTTCCCAACTACGTCTACCATTAGCGTCTTGTACTTCTTTTTCTAAATAAACTCTTTCTGAAAGAGAATTATTATATACAGAACGCCCTAAATCATAATTTATCTGCCCTATTTCACAATCACGTTCATATTCCAATTTAGGAGTATAACGAGTTGCAGGTAAGAAAATATCTTTTGTAGTTGTATTATTACAAACATCAGTTACAGTAATTCTGTAATTGCCAGAAGGCAAATTAGTATAACCCAATGAACTACTAGAAGGCATCGTATATTCTATTGGATAGGTAATGGTACGTGTAACAGTAGCCGACCAACTAATCTTACCTTGATAAGTTACCGATTTTGTACCATCTACAGGAGCTATCTTAAATTTTAATGGGTAGTAAAAACCACTACCTAAATTCTGGAATAGAAAAGCTCCTGTTCCCTCATAAGAACCATAACCAGCTGGACGTAAGTTTTCCCAAATTTTATCAATCGGATTAGGAGATGTTTCTTTATTGTATATTACCTTTACTTCCGAAGTACAAGTACCTTTACAAGTAGACGGGTCAGTATAAGTAAGGCGGTAAAGTCCTTCTCCTGTACCTCCGCTTAAAGTAACAAGCCCATTATAATAAGGAGTTGTTGTCCACTGAGCTTTTCCTGAACTTGCCCCTACTGTACCCTCTTCTAAAGGAACATTTACCCAAGGACCTGCCGAGGTACCACTAGTACTTCGCTCTAATTTAAAGTTTTGTATCTTTTGCTCACTAGGCCATTCTACACGATAATCGTAAGTTCCTCCATTTAAATTAGGTAATTTTCTATTATCATAATATTTTATTTCATAAAAAAACTGTAATAGTTTTTCAATAGCTCCACAAGTACCTACTTTATGTCGTTCATATGAACGATTGCTTGTATTTAGTACTTCTGAAGAAGGACAAGAAGGTGTTGCTACTTGGTTGTCGTCCAATTTAACTCTTTCTACAATAGTATTTTTAGGTCCTTTTATAGTAATCTGTATTTCATCACCTTTACGCAGCTCGTGTGTATCTACTTCTACAGAGGTATTTCCATCATACTTAAGTTGTATTTTTTTATAGCGACGGCTTAAAATGCGTATTTCTGCATTTCCCTGCTGATTAAAATGATCTCTAAGTACTTCTCTACTCGCATAAGCGGGCAAAACAGCTCCTTTTTCCTTATCAACAAGTTCAATTTTAATCTTAAACCTATCACAGTTTATTCCCAATCTGGTGAGATAACGCTTATTTGTTTTTATCTCAATACAATCAAAATTCTTTGTATCAGCAGGTATCTGTATATTCGGAAAACGACGTGTTTCCCCACAATCATTGTGTACATTTGTAATATCTCTTATTTGTACTTTTATAGTACTATTCTGAGGAATTCTATGTCCCGCATTACCTCTTACTTCTATATAGTTATTACCTATAGGGCGAGTAAAACTTTGTGCAGGAACAAGTACTTGGTCATTCATATCAAGTAAAGTTACCTCAAAAGGACCAATTCCTCCACTAGGTATTCGGAATCTTACTCCTCCATTATCCTTTCCACAAGTAGGAGCTAAAGCCTGCAAGTTCTGGATATTCATTATCTTATAGCTAGAAATAACCTTTACGCTTTTAGCTTCAGAGTTCCCATTTTTCGCATCATATACTGTTACCGTATAGTTACCAGGATTTAAACTAGTAAAAGTATATTGCCCTGAGGTACCTCCTGCCATTCTCTCTAAACCTGAATCAGTTCCGTAACCCTCTAAGCGTACAAAATAACCTTCACTACCAGGCGCAGGACAACCCGAAGGAAGAGGTGATACTGGCTTTGCCTCTACCTTTAGCTGTGCATCGGAGTAACAAGTACCCGCCGTAGGCGTTACTTTTATGTCTATACATTGAGCTGACGCAACTCCTGCGAACATCAAAAACAAAATTGCTGATAAAAACTTTTTCATTATCATTAGTTATTAAACTATGGTATATAAAACTGCTATTCTTAAAACTAATATGTATATTATGTATACAGAGTTAGTGCGACAAAAGTAATCTTTTTTTTTTAATTACACATCATTAAAGTATATATTTTTACGTTTTTAAATCAAAAAAAATATAGGTTTTTCATTTCCAATATTTTACACTATGTTAAAGTCTTGTTAAAGTTTTACCCAAATGCATTTTAGATGTTTTTTAAGTTGTAAAAACTTTTCTTTTTGCAGAAATAAAATACGATTTCAATAATATTTTATCTAACAAATAATATAAGACACATTAAAAATATCTATAACGTTAAATTAAATATTACTAAATTACTTTACATAAAAAGTGAAGAGATGTTTTCTATTTACAACTACCTTCCTCGTGCAGGAAAATAGCCACAAATCCGATACACTTATTTTAAGAAGTTAGGCGTAATCAGTCTTTAAACCAGACTAATTACGCCTATTTTGTAGCGGGAACTGGAGGAACTCCCTTAATACTATGAAATGTAATTAGTTAGATATTAGGGCTTTATATATCAATAAGAGGTGTTAATATTTTTATTTAAGTACCAAAATCGTCCCAGTACTCCAAGTACTTTTACTTCACAACAAAGGTTGTTTGTCTCTATCTCTTTATATTCTTATTTCTTTTGTATGTTTTGTATGTAATAAAATAAATAGAGTATAAATATAAGAAAATAAAGCGATTACGTTCTGAATTTTTACATACAAATCTGCATACAAATCTTTTTGCATACAAATCTTTTTGTATGCGGAGCAAAAAAAATCCACCTAAATGGAGGTAAACCATAGGTGGATTTTTTTATTATTGTAAGTCTAACACAAATGTTTGACAATTTGCATTAACTGAAAATCTTTTATAATCGTAAGGCTGAGTATCATCTACACTATTATACAAACTTATTTGATGACTTAAATAATTAGAGCTGGTAGACCCTCCCGTAGGAATTACAACAATTTCAACACTCTTTCCTTTTTCCAGTAAAACTTTCTCTGAATCAGTATCTATACTTATATAAATAGATTTATTTAATTTATTGTTTATATCTACTGCTGACATTTGGTCTACATTAGTAATTTCATAAGTAGCTACCAATCCTTTTTTAAGAGTTACTTTATTTTGGTTTTTAGCTATTTCTTCCACATTACCCAAGCAATGGTCATTAAGAGCTTGAATATAATACTCTCTTTCTTCTAAGTTTTTTAAGAGAACTTCTCCCTTTTCATCGGTTACCCCACTGGCTACCTTGTTAGTTCCTTTTTGCAAATCCTCTGCCGTTTTGTAAAGTGTAACCGTTATTCCTGTAATAGTTTTTTGTTCTGTTATACTTATATTAAAAAGAGCTTTTGCAGTATTAGGAGCATAAATAGCTTTTACTTTTAGCTCTATTACTTGATTGTCGTTGGTGTCGTTCTTGCTACACCCTGCTATCATAGCTACCGCTAAGAATAGCACTAAAAATACTTGTTTTTTCATCGGTTTATAAATTTAAAAATTACTATGGCGCAAATATACAAAAAATTATTCACTTATTATTTTTTTTTGTTATTTTACTTCTTTATTTTCTCTTCCATTAAGGATATAATCTTATCTTTCAGACCAGAGTTTTCTTGAGTAAGTCGTTTATTTTCTTTTTTTAAGGTTTCATAATCTTCGGGCGCGTGTATGGTTTGGTGCTGGGTTATCGTGCTGCTTATATTATTGTGTGCTTGCTGTATAATAGGCGTTTCTTCTCCTATTAATTCAGATACAGCACAATTCAATACCCTTGCGATATTTTGCAGTTTATTAAGAGAAATATCGGCAATTCCATTCTCATAATCACTTATCATACGTTCAGATATACCAGATTTCTCTGATAAATCTTTTTGAGATAGTTTTTTTTGCTTTCTTAACTCTTTGATTTTCAATTTCATAAAAATAAAAAATAAAATAATATGCGAAATATTGCTTAAAAAATTTGGTTATATGCGAAATATCGCATACTTTTGCCCCGAATTAGTAACCTAAATAAGTGTTCAGAAAAAAGGTATCTAAATACGTTCCTTTTTTAGGGGACAAAGATACGTACTATATATAATATATGCAAAATATTATGCGTATTTGTCATAAAAAAAGCCCCACCACTTTGGGAAGAGCCTTTTTAGAAACTATTTACATTTCCTTAGAACAATTAGAACAATTAGTAAAATGATAAAATCAGAAACCATAAAAGTAACACTAAAACCAAATTTAGTAAAACAAATAGATGATACAGTTATCGCTGTCTTACACCTTAAAACGAGCGAAAACCAGCGCACTATAAAAAAGTGGCTCAAAGCAAATAGCGATAAACTAACTCACTATTCTTTTCTGTTAGCACTTAGTGAAATATTCAGTCTTTCTATTGAAGACCTTGTAAATATAGAACGTATAAAACCATAATACAATGAATCACATAAACCAAATTACCCGAATTCTAAACGCACTATATGATATTGACTATCTAAAAGTGTGTTGTACCACCGTTGAAGATAATATGCTTATTATTGATTTTACTTACGACAATGAAAGAGCAATTTGTTCCCTCTACAACAAAGTACCAGGTGGCTATGTTGTTACTAACCCTGGTGTAGGACAACTCTCATTTGCCCTTACCGAACCCGACAACATAAAAAACAAAAAAACAATGATAGTAGCTTTTGCCTATCCCGATGAAGATTAAATAATTTGAGTCAGTTCGTTAGTGAAGCCGCGCTACTTGCGCAATAACAGCGCGGCTTTATTTTAACTCAACTAACGACTAACTATTAAAAACTAAAAACTAATGAATAACGACTACAAATACACCCCCGAAGAACTATACGCCCACACTAACCAAGGACTTGATATACTCTACCGTTACGAACCCGCCTGCATTGGCTGTATGGGTGTCAAAAACTTCAAATTCAACAAAGGAGAACGCACCGCCTCTGCCTCTCTGTTCATTCCAAAGGGAGAGAACTTTTGGGCGATAAAAGACTTCTCCAGTGGCGAATTTATCACCCCCATACAACTCGTTCAAAAGTACACTGGCAAAGAATTTGGCGAAGCCCTCAAGGACTTATACGCCGAATTTAACGTACCCACCGCCGACAAAGTATTCCAAAGCAACGTAACATTCCGTGAGGATAGCACCCTACCCGAAAACTATTGGAAAATAAACCCAAAACCAAAAATCGAAAACCCACAAGTATATTCCCGCTTTGTAACCGCCGAACTACTCGAAAGTTTCGGTATCATCGAAATTGAATACACCGAACGCCGTACCAAAAGCGGCAAAATAATGCGTGTAACCAATACACCAGCCTACCCAATGTTCGCCTATTCCGATAACTACGAGCAATGGGCAAAAACCTATTGCCCAAAAGAAACAAACAAAGCCTACAAACACTCTTATTTCGGACAAAAACCCACCCACTACGTACACGGCTACAAGCGCATTCTTGATAAAATAGGCAATAATTATGAGCGCATAATGGAACTACAAAAACGTATGGAAAACCCCGAAACCAACGATTTAGAAAAAGAAATGTTCCAAGATGAATTAAACGAAATGCTATTGCCCTACATCATAATATGCTCTGGAGGGTCTGACGGCGTTTCCGTCGCCTCTCTATCCGAAGAATTCAATCCCGTATGGTGCAATTCCGAAGCCGAAATCATAACACCCACCATATACCACGAACTCAAAAAACTAACAAAAAATCTAATAAACCTCCCCGATTTAGACCCCTCAGGCATAAAATTCGCCTACAAATACTCACTACAATACTGGAAGCTACCCACTGCATTCCTCCCCAACTACTATTTTACCGATGAAGACGGCAACCCCAAAGGCAAAGACTTTCGCGACTACCTACTACATCGTGACTTTACACACGCCTCAAAAGAATATATAACCAAAAAATTCAAAGAACAATTAAGCGTTGCCGTATCCTGCAACTTTGTAATGCTCAACGAGCGCAAACAATACCGCGTAAACGCCCGTAACCTATTCTATTTCCTCAACTGTCATAACTTTTTCGGATACAAACCCGAATTTGTAACCGACAAAAACCCAAATGAAACCGACGATATACTAATCCAAATAAACAAACACAAAATAAAAGTACCCACCTCAAAAGATATACGCCAATACTGTCAAGAATTCCTTATCCGCCAAGGAACCTCCCCCGACGTGCTCGAAATGCTCGAAAAAACAAACGCACTACGCGCCTCCGACCTCGTCAATCTACCTGCCCGCACCCTCGATTTTACCAACTACGGTGCCGATTATCAAATCTTTTTCTTTGATAACATTTCAGTAAAAGTAACAGCCTCCGAACTCCGAACTGTAACCGATAAAGACATCACCTGCTACGTGTGGGACAAACACATTATATCCAACCGATTCACCGCCCTGCCCTCATTCTTTGAAATGTACCAAGACGAAGCAGGCAACCAGCGCGTACATATACACCAAAACGCCTGCGAGTTTATGAACTTCATCATCAATGGAAGCCGCGTACACTGGGAAACCGAAAAAGAACACAACCCCGATTTTCGCAAAGCCTATATACTCAACAGCCCACACCTTACCGAGGAACAGCAAATCACCCAAGAACGCCACTTTTTGGGCAAATGTTTTGCTATCGGATACCTCTTGCATAAATATAAAAGACGTGGCTTTGAAAAATACGTATATGTAATGGACGACAAAGTAAAAGACAGCGTAAACGAAAACAACGGACGAAGCGGTAAAGGACTAATGATTAACGGGCTACGAGAACTCGCACCCTATTTCTATCGAGGCGGTAAAAACCCCGACCTATTCCGCGACAAACACCTATTCGGAACCTACAAAGGCGAACCCCTCATATATTTTGACGACTTGCACGCCTCAATACCCTTTTCCGAAGTCTATACCTACGTAACCGACGGTATCACCGTAAACGAAAAAACCAAAGGCGACTACCATATACCCTACGAAAAAGCCCCAAAAATGGTAGGAACCTACAACCACGCCATACGCAATATGACCAGTAGCGATATAGGGCGAATCCTATTCGTAACATTTTCCGATTATTACTACTTTTCACTCACCGACAAGTTTCAACCCATCGACGACTTTGGGCACGCCTTTTTCCAAGACTGGAAAGAAACCCAATACAACCTATTCTACAACTTTATGTTGCAATGTCTACAATTTTTCCTTGCCAATCAGCACGCCCCAGTACTATCACCTATCGAAAACCTACAAATAAACACCCTCAAAGCCTCCATAGGCGACAACTTTATGGAATGGGCAGAAGAATATTTTTGTGAAGAAAACCTAAACCGAGAAATACTAAAAAAAGAAATGTACGACGACTACCGCAATGTAGTCGGCAAAATGGCAGTACAAATAAAGAATTTCAAAAAGAACATCGCCCTATTTTGCCAACTCAAAGGCTACGTATTCAACCCAAAAGATCTATGCAATTCACAAGGCTACATCAAGCGCACCGTTTACACCCCCGATAACACCCGCACCACCAAAGAATACTTCTTTGTAGGTATCCCCAAAGACGAAACCAACCCCCAAACCACACCCATAACACCCCCAACCACCACCCCGTCCCACCCGTCCAACGACGACAACGACAACGATTTATTCAACGATTTACCCTATTAAAAAAACAATGAACACCCTGCATTTAACACTCAAAAAAAAATGGTTTGATATGATTCTATTAGAAAATAAAAAAGAAGAATATCGCGAAATCAAGCCCTACTGGGCAAATCGTATCTATGCAAAAAAATACAAATACATTACCTTTCGTAATGGATATGCTCGTAATGCCCCTCAATTCACTATTGAATTAAAAAGCATAACCCCAAGTACTGGCAAGCCAGAATGGGGTGCAGAAGAAGGTAAAACCTACTTTGTGCTGCTTTTAGGGAATATTATTAACACTAAAAATATCAACAAATGATAACAGAAATTAAAGAGGGAGCATTTATATATTGCTCTAAGGATAATTTACCATATAATCTTATGGGAGTTATTACTGAAGATGGTTTAAACTTATTTCTAAAATTAATAAGAGATTGTTTTTTATTTGAAGGAGTAAGTTATGAATTTAGACAAGTTTATGATGTAACTACATCACTTATTTGGTATAAAGAAACAGAGTTTAAGAACTTGAAGTTTAAATTAGAATTCATGTCAATAGCAATCAATTCAGAAAAGATATAGAATATGAAAACCTATCTTTAAACGGAAAATTTATCAAAGATGAACACCGAAAACAGCAAAACAAATTTTAAACTAATAAAATTCTCATTAGAATTTGAACGTGGTTATTCTTGGAAAGAATTACCAGAACAGCAACAAAATAGATACGAGGGGTATGTAAAATTCAGCAATGATATAAATGAAGAATTTATCTTAAAAGTCGATGATGATATTTCATTGCAAATAATAAAATTTATAGCCAATAAACTCGCTGAAAATACCGAAAGCCTTGTGAAAAACATTACTAACTGTATAAATAACGTAAAACCATAAAACAATGAACCTCGACCTATTCTCCAAAGCATTCTCCTACTGCCTAAAGAAAGGCATAACAGTAGAGTGTGAAGCAAAAGACTACTACGGTAACCGCATACAATTGCACGTAAAACGCAAAGGCAAAATAGTAGACTCCAGCAAGCAATATTACAACAACAAAACCGTTGGCGACAAACAAAAAGAAATATATATCACGCTATATGAACGAGAATTAAAGAAAAACAAAATACCACAAACCCTATGAAAATACTCACAACCGTAAAAACAAAAAAACAACTCACCTCCCTATACCTTTCACAGTATAGCGAAAAGAACATACGTACCTATATTAATGATATAATCACACAATATCGCCCCAACGCTACTAAAAACAAAAACATAAGCCTACAAGAGTTTCTCACCTTTGTAGAGCTATACGGGACACCTCAAGGTTATGCCTTGTCAGAAGAGCTCCAACACGAAATCAAAAACCGAAAACTAAAAGTATAAAATTTGCTAATTCAAAAAATAGTCGTATGTTTGCACCGCAAAACATACATAGAGGGCGTGAACCGCTCTAATAAATAGTGCGGATTTTTTATATCCGTACCTCACCTATATAAGGTTTAGTACCCCCTTGCGGATAGTTAATGCTACCGCGACCGCCCTCGTGTGTGTTTTGCAAAGGGAAAGGCTAAACCTTTTAGTAATTTTAGCCTATTATATTTTTTCAAAAGTGCAAAATAATGAAAAAAATGTAGCAATGGTGAATAACAGTATCCTTTGCCACACGCCCAACGGTGCGACAACCGCCCCTTGCAACTTCGATATTGAAGCCGTAAGTAAGTTTTTCAAATCAGTAACCGCCAAAGAGTTTGCGAAGATGATACGTACACTCAACTACAAAGCCTCTCTTATATGGCTTGAAAACCCACAAGATGTATCACCTAATCTCACCGTCGCAATGTCCTACCTTAATGAGTTTGCTGAAGCAATAGACCCCTATTTCTACAACGACGAAATTTAATCAAAGAAATTTGCCAATTAACACATTTTGTTAATTGGCAAAATTTTTGTATCTTTGCACCATAGAAACAAAAAACACTCAAAACATTATGCCAGCAACAGTTACAAAAACAAGAGCCGTGAGTACTAAAATAAACAATAACACGGGAAAAAAGCTATCATACAGCCAACAAAAAAAGGCTATCAATGAAATTTCTAAATCTATGAATGCAGGAATGACAAGAAAATACCTGTTTGATATGCTATTTAAAACAAAAAAATGATACTCATAACAGATAGTAATATTTTAGTAAGTGCCTTAATAAAACCTAAAGGAACAACGGCTTCTATACTGAAACAAAAAAGCAATTTACAGTTTACAGCTCCCGATTATATATTTGAGGAGCTAAAGGAACATTGGGATAAAGTTGTGGCAAGTTCAGACCTAACAGAAAAAAAACTAAAAGAAGAACTGAAATACTACAAAGAACGCATAAAACTAAGTTACGTAAGTGAAATCCCAACTTCTACTTTATTGAAAGCTCACGCTTTAGTAGATGATATAGACGAAGACGATACTTTTTTTATTGCCCTTCACCTACATACAGGGCACAAAATTTGGTCTGGTGATGAAAAACTAAAAAAAGGTCTTACTAAAAAAGGCTATGGACATTTCTTTACTTCTACTGAAGAACTCAAAAAACACCTTTACAAAAGAACAACTAATAAGAAAAAATAAAGTTTCTCCCCTACTCTAATATCACAGCCCGCACAAGCGGGCTTTTTTCTTTTATAAACTGCCTTATCCTGCCCTATCCTGCCCTATTGTGCCTAATCGTTTCTATACTATTTTCTTCTCGTACTATATTTGCCTCGAATATTAATCACGTTAAATCGCATAATATGAGTATCACAGCAGACGAGATAAACAGGGGGCTACACCGCCAAGTGCGCACCGGCGCACTCTATGGTGCATTTATGCCCCCTTCCGACTGCTCCTCTACCAAGCTCGGCAACGGCGACACCTTTTTTGCTATCCAAAATATGGCAAAAACAGCACGCAAGTACCAGCACCACACCCGCGATTTAACCCTTAAGTTTTTCAGTGGAATGCCCCTCGAAAAACTGTGTAATGATATTCATCAATTCTTGTATTGGCACATTCAATACAGTATAGACGGAGACAAACAGCTACTGCGTTCCCCCGCTTGTAGCTGGCTATCACGTTTCGACGGTATAGATTGTAAAAGCTACAGCATATTTGCCTCAACAATACTCCTCAATGCAGGAATAAAGCACTATATGCGCCGTATCAAGCAAGAGATGAACCCCGACGGATTCACCCACGTATACGTAGTAGTACCGAAAAACCAAAAAACCGCAAACCTCGCACAAGGTTATTACGTAATCGACGGTACGATTAATACAACAAAAGAATTGCCATACATAGAAAAAGACGATGTATTGGTGAACGAGAATAAAGTTAGTTTGTCTTCGCCTCTACCCGTAATGGTTGGAAATGATACCCTAACTCAAAAAAGGCAAGCGTGGAAAACATTCGTAGAGGCGATAGATAACATCGGGGCTATGAATCCAAATAACCCAGAGCTAACTCACCTAAAAGCACGCGTGTACCAACTTGCCAAAGAGAATCGCACCGATGTACCTTTCAAAATTGACGGCTTTACTATCACCCTCGACGGACACAAGTACAACCTTTGGAAGAAAGAGTACGAAACACCAGCTCTCGGTGAACCAGATGTAAACCAACAATTAGAAGACTTACTGAATCAATCTTACGAAGTGGGCAAACAAAACGCAGAAGCTACGAGCGCACATCACAAGCAAAAAAGTATACAGAAAGTAAACGCCGTAGGCAATGCAGCTTCTGCCACCGCTACCGCCACCATTGTAGCTATCGGCGGAAAAGCCGCTTTAGCCTCCAACGCTGTCCCTGGCGTGGGTACCATTGTAGGGCTATGTATCGCTGCTGTTACTGCTATAGTAGCCCTTGCTATAATGTTGTGGGGCGACCCTTGCGCTGGTGCTTTCTACACCTCTGATTTTATAAATAGTGGACTAAAAGAACAATTCTTTGAGCAGTTCAAAACTACAATGAACACCCTGCGCACCAAGTTAGAGCAAGGATTGGAGCCCACCGCTACAAGTGAACTCAATAGGCTTTTGAAAGAAATAGACCTTGGTAACGCACACTATTACCACGAATGCCAAGTGCACAACCAAAAGTGTAGTACCGAAACACTAAAGAGTTACAACGTTTTTGTGAAGAATACCAAAAAAGCCGTTGATGATATGCTTGATATGCTCAAATTCAAGCTATCCGAAAATTTTAATGTAGCAATTATAGAGCGCCAAGGTAGTGTGTCAGAGCGAAGCTGGTATTTCATTGTGCCCGCTGGCAAAGATGTGATACAAGCCAAATATCGCTTTCTAAAAGTAGAAAGTCGCAATGATAAAAAAGGAATGTATCCCTACGGAAGTGAGCAGAGTTTTGACGCGTGGCTCGAAGATAACGTAACTACTTTACGGGTAGAATATGGCGCACAACAAGCCGAGAACTACCGCCGTGAAATGTTACCTTTCAAGGAAAAAATTGCTTCGATTCGCCGTAACATATACCTACCTGTCGTAACACAGGTAACAATGGAAGACGAACTAAGGCGTGAGCAATACAGCATTTATTTAAAGTATGATAAAAAGTATCAGAAAGAACTGTTAGACCTCGCTAATAATAAAGCTGACGCATATAATTTGGCAAACAAATTATTTTGGGAAGAACTCAAGAAAGTACGAGCCCAACGGCTGTACGAAGAACAACACAGCGTCGATAATATAAAGAAAATAGCCTCCCACGAAGCTAACCAGCGCGCGGGACTCGAAAATAAAAAACTCCTAAACCTCGCCCTCGTTGGCGTATTAGGTATAGGAGTCCTAACTTTCATCAGCAAAAACTAATACTTAAAAAATATGTTTGATACAATAGCAGAACAAAGAATTGAACGCGCCTCTCTATCGTCACCCTGCAAAGGATTAGGAGGTTGCAACCCACATCGTGCAAGAGCCCAACAAGCCGAAGAACATTTTGTAGAAGTACGAGACCGTTTAAATGAGCTTATCAAAGAACGAGATAATTTAAAAAACGGAAATAATCAGAAAGAATACAAATTGTTAAAAGAAAAACAAGATAACTTAGAACAAGAAGTTATCAAGTTAGACGCACAGCTCAAGCAGACCGAATTATTAGTGAATGCGTGGGAAAACAACCCGAAGCAACAAGCAGGAGTTGAGGGCTTAGGTTGGTTTGGAAAACGTTGGTGGAATAAGGCATTTTCTTGTGACACTTATACTGACCGCGAAAAAGAATGGAAAGAAAAGGTCAGACCTTATGAAGTATGGGTTGGAGAAGTTTCAACTGATATTAAAAACATACGAGCACAAATTTCACCAGACAACTTACAAATTCAACGCAACGCTATCGCTAAATTAGAAGAGCAAATTTCACAGAAGAAACAATTACTTGACAGTTATAATAAGCGTATTGCCGACTCTCGTACCAGCTACCAAGCCAATAAAGACGCTGAGAAACTTGCTCTTGAACGTGAAGCACAAGAAGCAGTAGCCAAAGAGCAAGCCAAAGCAACCGCCAAAGAACAGTCCAAGCAAACACAAACCATTATATTGGTAGGTGCAGCTCTCGTAGGTGGTTACCTATTATTCAGAAGAAAGTCACCAACCAATGTAAGTGCATAATAATGAGTTTCGTCGGAGTAACAAACGGTATTACCACAGGTCTTAATATTATAAGCCAAGGTAAAGACTTGTACGACAGCTTTGCTAACCAAGGCGGTGGTAACAGTGGCGAAGGTAATACGGTTGTGAATGAAAACCACTACCATATTACAAAGAGCAAAGAAGAGATAGAATTAGAACGCCAACGTCTCGAATTAGCTCGACAACAAGCCAGTTTCAACCGTGCCACTGCTCGAAGTAAGCACGCCGAAGATATTAGGAATAAACGTAAAATTATTGACAGTATGGCTCAGAAAAAAGAAGACAACACCCCACTATATATACTCGGAGGCATTCTCTTCTTAGGGTTCATTGTCGTAATGATGAAAAAATAACTATGGAAGCAAAATTAGCAGTATATCAATTAGCCGCCCCTTGTACCACTTGTAACGGTGGCGGTATGGGAGGATTCTTTGATTTTCTCAAAGCTAATCCCGAAAAGAAAGCTCAACGACAGCAAAACCGATTGGTGCGCCAAGAACAACGACAACAAAAACGTGTAACACGTCAAGAATTACGCTCTCAAAAAGGTGGTAATATCTTTGAACGGAACAACATTACCGTAGGTTCTACTCTTGAACGAGCAACCCAATTGCTAAATTTAGCAGGAGGTGCCGCCAATGTGATTAGTGCTTTTAAAAGCGGACAACCTGTTCGTGTTAATGGCGAAGAATTAAGTGATGAAGAGAGACAATACGTCTACGAAACCGCTATTGCTCGCCAAAATGGCACCCTTACAGAAAATAGTAGCAACGATATGTTTCAACAGCTAATGTTAGCGAAAATGTTAGATGATAATAAGAAAGACAATACCCCTCTATATATTGGATTGGGAGTAGCCGCCTTGCTTGTTGTTGTGCTAATGATGAACAAAAAATAACCTATAACAATTAATTTCATAACTCAAAAAATTAAAAAATGAGCAACATCAATCAGAAAACCCTCACAGAAAGCGCTACCACAGCCGCCGGCGTAGTAGCTGGCGCTATGGTATCACGCGTTGCCGCCGATAAGTTATCCGGTGTGCTTAAAAAACCCGCCATACGCCACGGAGCTCTTGCTGTACTTGGCGTAGTACTCGCCGCTTATAGCAATCCGAAAGAAACCAGTGGCAAATTTATTCAGAGTGCCGGAGCTGGTATGGCAGCTACACAAATTACCGAAGTGTTAAAAAGTGTTTTTTCTCCTAAAGACAAACCAATGAATGACGGTATCTTGAAAACCGCACTCGGAGCCCCAGAAGAAACTACTGTGTATGTAGATAGCAGTAGCGACTACGATTACTACCCATATGAAGAGGTAGAAGATATTGATAATCCGTACATAGAGAGCGAACCTACAACAGGATTTCTTTCTGGTGCAGACCTTTTCGCAGAAGCGTAATTACAATAAACGAATAAGTGATTACAACCTAAAAGATTAATAATTAATAACTCAAAAAAACAATTTAAAATGAACGAGTATTTCACCAACGAAGAGCAATACACACGTGTTGCGACATTTCTTTCACGCCAAGCGGGTAAATTCAACCTTTCACCCGATGTAATGGCACGTATGAAACCTACCCCAAGCGAATTGTATGTTAATGCACAATTCACAGCAGGCGGTAACATACCACTCCTTAACGGTAATTCTACCCAAGAAGTAGGTGTAACAAACCTTGACGGAAACCGCCTCGATAATGGACGATTCTTCGTTATTGACGCTGTTACCGTTAAGTATGGCGAAGCAGCTGCTGGTAAAAAGGTGTGGGAAGTAGCTTATAATAAGGAACTTCCTGCTGAATTGTTAGCCTCTCACTTGGTTGTTCGCCAAAATGGAGAAGTAATTGTTAAATTGCCAATCTCAAGCATTGATAATGCCAAGAAATCCGATGATTTTTACAGAAAACTTGGTGCTTTAGCAGTTATCGAGCCAACTCAAACAGTAGATATCACCATCGAAACCCCCGCAGGTAGTACTATTACTCCTGCCACAAGTGGAGAAAAATCATTTGTTCAAGTTCTCTTGAAAGGTTTCGAAACCTACATTAAACGATAAGAGGAAGTGTTTTTTTGTCTGTTTGCCAGTGTGCTATTTTGCACATTGGCAAATCGACAAATTTACAAATTAATTAATTGACAAATCTACAATTTAATATGACAAGTAGTATTATCACAAACCGCGTTAAGGTACATATTCCCAGCGGACAAAAAGCCCAAACCGAATACGTTACCTTAGAAAAGGGTAAATGTGTCGGAGTACACTTTGTGCCATTTAAAAATTACACTCCCGAATTTGCCGTCGAAATGAGCGTGAGAGACCCTCAGTCTAACTCAATCATTGAGCCTGTAGATTATCGCGATTTTGAGCACAAAGGAGGTGGTTATATACAAGGTATGAAACAAGTAGGCTTTGAGTGTAATAACAACAAATTCCAAGTAGCTGTATTAGCTGATGAAAGTCTTACCGATGATTTTATCGGCGAACTTATCTTTACTATCCAGCGCGATTGCAACTGTAACCAAGAAGAGCAATGACAAAAGGACTATTAACACGTATTCGTATCACTGATGACACTGTTTTCAATTTGTTTGAAGACACGAAAGGTCAAGGGGCTATCGGCATAACTATTCGTAACGATGGTGAGACCTCTTTTATTATTGAGGACGGCGTTAATGAAGAATTTGCACCGAAAGAGTACTTTATGTGTGAAAACACAATACCTGTTATTAATACCGCTTTTCGTGTTTCTTTCAAAAAACAAATAGGTAAAGTCAATAGTGCTATAATGAGTTATGTAGTTCCAATAATAGAGAGTAATAACAATAATATAGAAAATTAACAATGGAAACACCCGCAGAACGTATCGAGCAATTCCTATCCGAAAATCCCGCTAACATTATCACTGTAACACAAGGTACCGCCCGCTTAGCAAAGGAGGTCGCTCCTAAGTATGGTTTTAGCTTGCAGGATATTCATACGCTTTACGGCTCTGTTGATGATTTTCTTAACTTTTTGCCCTCTAAAGGTTTTACTAAGAACGTAAAAATAGACCTTAAACGCCTCTACGGCGCGGGAGCTAAGCAAACAACTTACAAAATAGAAACCCTCACTCTTAATTTCAAAAAAGAATCAAGTATGCCCAACGAAAACACACCTCCACAATCTATATCTTCTACACCAATAGCACCGGCTCAAACAACAATGCCTACACAACCGACTGCTATGGGCTACCCTATGGGGCTGGGATATACACCAGTAGCTACTACAGAATGGATTAGTAGTAAGGTTATAGAGGAGCGTTATAGAGACCTATTGCGAGAAAACGACGCTTTGCGTGAAGACAATAAAGATTTGCGCAGTCAAGTACGCACCCTCAACGAGGAAAAATCCTCTCTAAAATTGCAGTTGGATACAGCAGACAAGAAGCACGAGTTGGCATTAAAAGAGGAGTTGTTGAATAAAAAAGGTTTCTGGGAAAGCCCTGCCTTTGAAAAAGTAAGTGAATCACTTGGAGCTATAGTACCTTTGGTAGCCGAGAAAGTGATGTCAGCTCCAGCCTCCACTACTACACCCGTAGCAGCATTAGCAGGAGCTAATCTATCACCCGCAAAGAATGAATTTATTAAGCTTATCAGTGACCCACAAATTACCGATGAGCAAATAAGTGAGTTATATGAATATCTAATCAGAAACGATGAACAAACAGCAAGCAATTGAAAAATTAGCACAGTTAGATGAAAAAGTATTAGTGCGGTTAGCAAGTCTTTCCGACAATAAAAAAGCACTTAGCTATTTCTCTAATAGCATTCTTTGGAATGCTTTAAAAGCATTCTTAAAGATTTAGAATAGTTTCTAATCCTTAAAGATATGAAAAATAAAAAAAACACCGAAAAAAATAAACTTTCCGGAACTGTCTCAGCGATTGTAGCTCAAGAAGCTGTTAAGAATAACAAAACAGCAATTACAACTACTATTAATGTAGGTTTTATATTATTGGGGCTTACAGTTGTGAGTATCGCTGGTTATTCTTTTTACGCGTTCTATTGGAAAAATAGGTTCAAAAGGTGGAACTATGACCCTAAATCACCCGCAAGTAACGTGTCTCCTGTTGCAGCAAAAGCAAAAGCCGACGCACTCTATACGGCAATGAAAGGGGCAGGTACTGACGAAAAAACAATTTTTGAAACACTTGCAGGAGTAAATAAGAATGGTTTTATAGCTGTATATAATGCTTTTGGTAAGAGAGAGCCAGGAGGTATATCTATATCATTAGGAAACAGAAACTACGAAGACTTAGTAAGTTTTTTACACGGTGACCTTAGTAAGACAGAACTTGAAAGATTAAGACGCGTGTTAGGTCCCGCAGGAACTTTATTTTAAACTATATTATATTATGGACGTAACAAAGAAACAAGCATACATAATAGGAGGCATTGCCTTAGTAGGTTTAGGTGTTGGCGCTTATTTTCTCTTCTTCAAAAAAGAAAAAGGAGAATACGACGCAAGTATAGCTAATCAAGAAGTTCCCGAAACTACATTGCCCAGCGGTGTAAAAGTAAAAGCTACTGACGCATACAAGCAAGAACTTATTAAGTTTAGCAGGAGCAGTAAGATAAGAGAAGTTACTCGTGCAATACTTACAGAGATGAATCACAATTGGACATCTCGCAACAAGGACCAGATAAAGAGTATTATCTACAACAATATTCAAGACGACGAAATGATGAAAGTGCTTAAAGGCTATTTCGGCTGTCACACATTTACAGGCAGGTGGTTTGCCAACAAACGAATGGACTTAGTCGGCTGGATAAAAGAGGTGTTCTCTGGCGATGATTTGAAGGACTTGCTCACAAGATACCCTACCTTGAATTATCACATTAATTGTCCTCCGCAAAAAACTATTAAAAAATAGAGCTATGAGAAGTATATTGCAAAATTCCCAAACTAACAAAACTGTAGAAGTAGGAATGATTAATCAATTTTCAAAAAATTGCTATATGAATATAGATAAAAAAATACGTGTTCTTGATTTTAAAACCAAGAAACCGCTAATAGGCGCACACATTGTGAATTTATCGCAAAAAAACGTAGGCACAACAACAGATAACAACGGTTATTTCCTGTATAAAAACCTCAGAGCAAAAGGTACAAAACAAGAAAAAATACAAGTATCGTATTTAGGATACGGTACTTTAGTTGTTACTGCTCATTCTCTGTTAAGTGCAAAAATATTGTACTTAAAGGAGAAAATAGAAGAGTTGCCAGGAGTTACCGTCACCAATAAGCCACAAGAGCCTAACAAACAGGTGCCAACAAATCAAGCTACAAATACCCCCACACCCGAACAAAATAAGAAAGTAGAGGTGCAACCTTCTCTTAACGATAAGGTGAAGAATAGTAAAAGCTGGATATGGATAGCAGTAGCTGTGTTAGTAGCTGGTGGTGTACTATACTTTAGTAGCAAAAAGAAACCTAAAACTTTATAACAATGGTAGGAAAGTTCAATAATAACATTACAATACAAGGCGGTGGAGGAAACGGAAACACTCCAAGTGGTAGAATTGGTGGTATTCCTGTAGTAGAGGTAACCACACCACAGTATACCGTAAAAGAAGAAGATATGGGCTGTGTCTTTTTAGTGAGGGAAGATTGCACTTTTGATTTTACAGACATCAACCAAACGGCTATTTTTTTATTTTATCATATTTCTATTGATATAAATAATAAAATTAATAGTCACACATTTACTTGTGTAGCAAATAATAAAGAAGTAGTAGAAAGAGAACGTTTCTCTCCCTACTCCCCAATTGATTTTTTGCCTGTAGCTGTTATGGTGTATAATAACGTTGTATATGTTCGTTCAAATGGTGGATATCCTTCATAAATTTTAAATAATGCAAGATTTTTTCAGTAAATATAGTTTTTTTCTGTTAGCTGGTGCTATTGGTGCGGCTATTAATAAATTACGAAAAGCAATGTCGTGGAAGCGTTTTTGTCGTTCGTGCGTCATAGCTGTTTTTACCTCACTATGTGCTGGTATTCTTTTTTTACATTTTTTTCAGCTACCTATTCCGGTAGTCAATGCCCTATGCGGTATCACAGGTATATTCTCGGAATATATACTTGACGAAATTGAAGAAATGATAAGAAACGCTTCGGATTATCTGAAGAAAAAGTTTGAATAATTAATACAATTTACTATGAAAAATAATGCTTTTTTGTTGTTTATGTTATTTGCTGTGTGGATTATAGGATGTCGTACCCATAAGGTAGCACAACAATCTACAAGTACTTTTCAAATAACAAAAGATACTGTCTATATAGAGCGCTCTAATCCAGTTCACGACACGCTATACATTACTGTACCTACCATTCGTACAGTACGTCCAGAGTGCGATTCTCTATGTCAGCAAGAACTACAACGCACTCTTGCACAACTCGCTACGGCTAAGCAAGCAGGAGCCAACAGTTACGGTGTGTATTACGATAAATATCGCCAACAACTCGTACTTTATCAAAATTTAAAAGAACAGTATGATACTTATCGCTCACATCAGGAGCAAATGCAAACCTCATTGTTCAAGCTACAACCAGTTCCTTACGTGCCCACGTGGGCTAAAATATTAGCAGGCATAGGCGTATTAGTTATTATATATATCTGTTATAAAATAACCTCACTAATCAAAAAAAAATAAAATGAAAGCAAAATACCTTATCATCGGTGGAACACTGGTAGGAACCATAGCCTTAATGAGCTTTATCAAAGCCAAAACCGCACAAGCCAAAGACGTATTCGAAAAAATACTCTTCAAAGTAGGCTTTCCCAAAAACTTTGATATAAGCACCACACGCCTGCGCTTCTATATCGATTTTATGCTACAAAACCCAACCGCACAAGATTTCACCGCTCGCACCGGTAACCTTATACGTGCAAAAGCCTACCGCGTATACCGTGGCAATGAAATTGTAGCTTTTGGCGATTTAGGTAACATCGACGGTGTAGAATTGCCCGCTGGCGGTAGCTATACATTTAAAAACATTTATGTTGAAATACCCTCCACCGACCTTGCCAAACAGATACTAAATGTATCGGGCGGCTTTTCAAGCTGGGGAAGTCTACTGAAAGGAGCTTTTTCAAAAGACAAAACCGACGCTAATAGCACCCAAAATTTTGTAAACACCCTCAAGGCTAACAGCCAGCAATTTTTAAAAGAATTGCGCTACGAAGTAGACGTCGAGGGATTTGGTCAGTTATACACATTTAACAAAAATATCATCTAACCTATGGACTTACGCGGAAAATCAAACATCAGAGGGTTACGCAACAACAACCCTGGCAATTTGGAAAAACGCACCACACCTTGGCAAGGTAAAGTACCTCATAGTAAAAACACCGACGGACGTTTTGAACAATTCGAAAGCATAGAAATGGGCTTACGTGCTTTAATGATAAATGCTCGTACCCTAATCAATCGAGGAAAAAATACCATAGAAAAACTTATCTATACGTGGGCGCCTCCTTCCGAAAACAACTCAAAGAATTATGCAGACTATGTAGCTAAGCAAATGGGAATTGCCAAAGACAAAATTTTTGAAAAACTTGATAAAGACTTTTTCATACGTTTAGCCAAAGCTATAACAGCAGTTGAAAATGGCGAAAACAGTCTTAAGCAAATACCTAACAGTGCTTTTGAAAAAGCCCACAGCCTTATGGGAATCACTCAATATATCGCCGAAAAAAAAAAGGAATAGTAGCGATATTAGCCGTTGCTCTACTCATTGGTGGCGGTTATTACTGCTATAAATATATAAAAATAATAGATAATGGCAAAAAAACAAAGCAACCCACAAGAGCTCCAAAAGCAAAATAGCACCTATTGGAAAATATCCATAGGGCTTTCAGCAATTAGTGTGTTAGTAATGCTCTACCAAATACATCTACAAATGCAAAAAAAGAATGCAAATTAAACCTATCATACAAGGATACCGTAACGCCGTCTTCCGCGACGACATACATATCGAAGCCGAAGCTACCCGCCGTATCGAAATCTGTAACAACTGCCCCTTGCAAAAAACAATAATGGGTGTAAAATGTTGTAGCGTTTGCGGGTGCCCACTCGCAGGACTCACCCGTCAAAACACCAAAGTTTGTAAAAAATGGAAAAAATAACAATATTATGAGTTTTTTTAACACTATAAAAGCTGTACAAAGTCTAAATCAAACAACAACTCAAAGCAACAAGGATTTAGACACCAATAACCTAACCACACACACTACAGAAGAGTTAGAAAATTATATCAGTACCCATCAACCAAAATTTGGTGAGTATCGTCGTGTATATGAGCTTTGGCAAGTACAAACAGAAATAGCAAAACGTAAAGGCTTACCGCTACCTGAAAAACCTAATAATCCTTTTGCAGATTTTGGAAAAAACAATAAAGAGACTCAACAGATAAAGGAATCAAAATCACAACCAGCTAAAAATAATACTAATGCCTTATTGTGGATTGGAGGAGCATTTTTAGTAGCTTATATATTATTCAGAAAATAATACTATGAAAGAATTTATCGACTTACATAACCGCACCACCACACGCGACGAAATACAAGCTGTTATAGACCTTGCCAAAGAACAAAACAACACCGAAGTAATATATCGCCTATCCAAGATTCTCAACGATCACCCCGATAGCAAACGCTTCAATATCAACATCATCAACTACCCGCAAGAAACTGACAACCAAACAGCACTTGCGGGCACACGCCATTCTGTCGACTACCGCGAAGCCCTCGACGAAAACGGACGCCTAAAAAAAGGCTGGAAATTCTCTAACGGACAAGTTGTAAAAGTAACACATAAAAAAGCTCCTGATACTCCCTCAACTGAAGGAAACAAAGAAAATAAACTATACAAGTTTATTGTTGTAACAGGACATAATTTTTTAGGAATATACTCATATAACGATCCTAAAATTGAAGGTTTTTGGCAAACAAATAAGACTGATAATGGTATTCAGATTTTTACAGCAATTTCAAAAGGAAAAAAAATCACCAAAAAGAAAGGAATTAGTTTGATTTTGCAGAAATACACTGAAGGTAAAGATTTTATCTTTGTCGAATATGATTATGCTTCCTTAAATAAATATCTCCTTCTATTAGAAAAACCTATTTTAGGACTTAGTGTAGCAAATGACGAGCTAACATTTCTCGCCGCCGCTGGTATCGACTACTTCCCCGAAGCCCCAGATGACCAAACACAAGGGCTCGGAAAGCCAGTGCCCGCAGCCGATATATACAAAATGGTAACCGATAAAATAATCGGTATGCTAAAATCAGCCAGCCCCACCGACTATCACCGCGCGTGGAAAGACGACGCTTTCTTTATACCCCTCAATTACGAAAGCAAAAAACCATATCGAGGCGTAAACCGCCTATTGTTGCAAGAACGCATAGGCTTTGCAGGAGCGTTTCGCAACCCCTACTTCCTAACATTCAAGCAAATCAAAAAACACAGAGGAACCCTAAAAAAAGGCGCAAAAGGCTATGAAGTAATATATTACTCAATCCGCTATGTTGTCCCAGCCGACAAAAACAGCGGACGTAAAGCCTTTTCTTCTACCAACGCACAAAAAGTACTTGATTTCTTACACAAATACAAGTTATCAGAAGACATTGTAGGGCGTATCCCAATGATACGCTATTACAACGTATACAACGGAGCAGATATAGAAAACATAGACTTCAAGTTAGACGAACTCCAAATCGGTCGCGCCGTCCCCGATAGCGCCACTGAAAACCGCGCCGCACAACTCATAGTCGAAAACTACCCCAACCCTCCCGCAATCAAGAACGAGGGCAACCAAGCCTATTACAACCCCGCCAGCGACTATATAAAGCTACCCAAACAAGAGCAATTCGATACCGTAAACGACTACTACCGCACCCTATTCCACGAGCTCACCCACTCCACTGGGCACAACAAGCGACTAAATCGAGGAATACACCTAATGTTAGAAAAAGACGATTACGCCAAAGAAGAGTTAGTAGCCGAATTTGGTGCCGTATTCCTATCCGCTTGGGCAGGTATAATGTGGTACAACAACAAAAACCACGCCGCCTACCTCAAAGGCTGGAACAGCGCAATCAAAGAAGCCCAAAACGACAACAAATTCCTAATGCGCGCCGCCTCACTTGCCCAGCAAGCCACCGACTATATCCTTGCACTGGATAAGGACGGCAACCCCGCTTTTCTCAAAAAGCTACAACCCAAAAAAGCCCCCAAAAACACCTCGCAAACTCCCACCGACAAGTCCGCCCCGTCCGACTCGTCCTCAAATAAAAACACCAAAAAAAAAGCCCCTCGTACCACCCAGTACAAAGGCGTAAAAACCATACCCCTAACCGACCTATACACCGATGAAAAACGCTTTCAAAACCGCAAAAAACTCAATGAAGAAATAGTCGAAAACATCGTCAATAACTTCAAACCTACCGACCTCGACCCCTTAGTCGTATGGTACGATGAAAAGCAAGGAAAAACCTTTGTACTGGCAGGACACCACCGTTACGAAGCCCTAAAACGTTTAGGACATAAAACCGTACCCGTAAAATACGCCAATGATGATTATCCCACTGAAGCAGAAGCTATTCGTTACGCCAAAGAAATAAGCAATGCCAACCGCACCTTAGAAGAGCCTTACGAACGCGCTGCAATCTATAGCAAATACCGCGATGAGGGATATAGTGAAAAAGAAATCAACGAAAAAGCCAATATCGAGGGAAAAAACCGCTCATATATACTCAACCTATCGTGCCTAAACCCCAAAGGCAGTACGATGAGCACCCTCGTACAATTCAGCCAAACACAAAGCAAAGCCGACAAAAACGAAATTGAACGTATTGCCGACTGGATAGGGCAAGCACGCCGTAACGCCCCAGAACTCACCAATGCACACGAGCAAGAAATGTTTGATTTTCTAATGAATAAAGAAGCCAGCAAGCGCACCAGTACCAAAGCTAAATTCTTAGAGTATGTACGCGCCTGCTGGAATCCTTTTGCCCCAAGCGAACCCCTAAACCTCGCCCGTATGAAATACCAATCAGAGGGCGAAAAACAGTACGACGAAGAAGTCGAAAACCTAAAAACACAAATCAGCACCTATCAAGGATATATTGATAACCTAAAAGATAGGTTTATAAACCCCTCCAATAAGGACTTTGTAAACCCCACTGCTCCAGATTATATGGCAGTGAAAAAAATCGCCGACGACAAAATCGCCGAATACAACACCAAAATACAATACTATCAGTCCCAACTAATGAAAGTCTATCAAAACAAACAGACCTATATAAAACCAACGGGACAAACAGCACTTTTCGGCACCCTCCCAACTTTCAAAACACGCAAAGAAGCCAAAAAGTATTTCAAAGCGTGGGCTTCCAAAAACCTAACAGGTAAAAAAGTATATCATAAAGAACTTGAAAAATATGTAGTATTCAGCAGTAGAGGAATAGACCACGTATTGTCAAGTAATATATCTTTCAACAAAATGAGACTCATTTTGCAAGCTGAAGAAATGCTCAAAAACTCTCATTTGATAGCCTTTGAAGAAGATTATAAAAAGAGAAACAACATTAAAGGTGTTTACAGAATGCGCTCTAATGCAATCCTTGAGGGTGAAGATATTAAAGTAATACTTACGCTAAGAGAGGGCGAAAATGGAGTAATCTACTATGATCACAAAATAGAAGAAATAAAAGAGAGCACTACCCCACCACGAAAGAGCCTTGCTAATCCGTTCTGTGGCAATAGTGCTCCCACCAATACCCCTGCAAAAACCGTGCCTAATTCAGCACTGTCAGCCCCCGAAGTATTCGTAGACCACACCCCCGAAACGCCTGCACCCTCATTCGTAACTCGTAATTCATCATTGCTCAACCAAATGCGCTCCCTACAAAACCGCACCTTTGAAACCTTTATAATTGCTAACCCACAAATGCAAGCCTTTCTCGGCGATGTAGAACGCAAAAACACTGGTAGCACGGCGATCACAATCACGGGTGGTGCTGGTAGTGGTAAAACACGATTTGCTTTTCAATTCATCAACGCCCTGGCACAAAACTACAAAGTAGGACACGCCAGCCTCGAAGAGCAACCAGACAGCAAGCTGTATTTCGACAAGGTGCACCAATACTTAGACGAAACTGCACAAGCCAATGTCGAAGCTCCCGAAATAGAGAATATGCAGGACCTGCAAGCCCTCATTCAGCGCAACGATGTAATTGTAATCGACAGCTTCACCAAAATTCGCGAATGGGACAGAAACTTCCTACTCGATAGAGATTTGCGCAAAAAGTACAACGGCAAGCTATTCCTAATCATATTCCAGCAAACCAGTGCAGGCAATATGCGTGGCGGAAGCGAATCAGAGTTCGACGGCGATATAATTCTATTCACCAATGTATTCCCCGACTATCGTGAGAATTACATATACCCGTCCAAAAACCGCTACAACAGTACCCCGCGCGAACAATTGCGCTACAGTGTATATTACCAGCAACTATTACCCGACGAGTCCTCTCCGTCCGAATCGTCCCCAGCAACAAGTAACACCTATGAAGTAATTTATTAGAACCACAGTAGTAACCAATAAATAATTATTTAGTATGGCAACAACCCGCAAAGTAGGCTTAAAAGCCAATGGCAAACTAAAAAAAGGATTCCGTTACAACGAAAACGGGCGCATTGTAAAAGCAAAACCCACTACCAAACGCAAAAAACGCTAACAATCCCTTTTCTCCAGCCCCGTAAGGCTGTTTTTTTTTGCTGCATACAAAATTATTCCGCCCTACATACAACAAAAAACCGAGTTTATATGCAAATTGTATGCGCTACAATCTTCTATATATCAATTCTTTACAGCTATAAAAATCACCTGCATACAAAACATACACTAAAAACACCTGTTTTTCACCCTCACGCACACACACGCACATATACACCCACACAAACGAACGCATTCCCCTTGGTACTCCACAAACCTCACCTACATACAATACCCATTTCCACCCCTGCTATATAACTTAAAAAGGGTGTTTTTCCCTCTTGCATACAAAACTACCCGCGCCCAAAAGGTATTACATACAATGAAAAAATAGATTTGTAGGTGGTTTTGTATGTTTGTTGGTGTGTTGTTTTTCAGCGTTTTATATATGTTTTTTAACCTTTGCATATAAAACATACACTAAAAACAGCATTTTCACAGCCTCACGCACACACGCACACACATATCAGAACGCAAACGTGGCACTCTTCACCATTTCATCGGCAAATTTATTACGGGCGGTGTAGCTCTCAGTGATCTTCAAATCGTAGTGGCGGGCTTGGTCACGCACCTTAATAGCAGGAATGCCAATATTGAGAAGGTCGGTAATACCCGTGTCCTTAAGTGAGTAGAATTGAAATTTACTATCAAACTTATGTAGCTTGCGAAACTTTGCCCACTCGTCCGAAATCTTTTTAGGCGTTATCGGTGTAGGACCAGCTTTAAATTGGTTAGACCCAAATAGGTAGTCGCTATTCTTCGCCTTGGTAAGGTGCTCGGCGAGGTCAGGCAAAAACACATCGGGTATGGTAACGCTTTCGGTTTTTCGGTTTTTAGAATTTGTGCCGTCAATTACTATATAGCCACCGTACAAATGCACATCACTTACTTTCAGCTTTGTCAGTTCAGTGCGCCGTATAAAGCAGTAGTAAGTAAGCATACAAAGTACATAGTAATGAAAATTCGTCTCACGTAGTGTCTTCACTTTAGCTTTAATCTCCACAGATAACACTTCGCGCTTCTTTTGCACTTTCGCTTTTGCTTTAATACTCTCAGCAGGGTTTGCATTGATAAAGTTTTTTGTTTTGCACCAAAGAAAGAAAGTATTTAAGAATTTCAAGTGATTATTATAGGTACGCGCGCTGTTTTTTCTATCGTAGAACAAATAATCTAAATAATTCTGAATTAAAAATGTATCTATTTCGATTACAAACTTAACTGATAGCTTTTTGTCTTTTAGGTATTTTAGGAATAAATCAAGGAAAGACTTATAAGAGCGCAACGTATCTGTACGTTTTACTCCCTCTTCTACTTCACGTTCTTGCATTTTAAGAAATAAATCAGCACAATATTCTAATGATTTGTATTTTACATTTGTATCCTCATAGAAAGGAGACCAGCCACTATCCAGTTTTTGATTGATAGAGGCAATCATCTTTTTGGCGTACTTTTCACGCTCGCGGGCAGGCGATATAGGAGGCACACGCTTACGGAAGCGTTTAAATTCTTTTTTTGCTGGAAATTTAGCAAAGAATACAACGCGCCATTCGTTATTATGCCCTTTTTGCAGTTCGGCAGGCTTATAATCAACGTATATAACACGTGATGAGGTGTTTTTTTCAGTTTTAGGCATTTTTTTATTTAGGGCTACCTCCCAGCACTTTAAAACGTGCAGAGAAAAAGCCCCAAATTTGACCCAGTTATTTTAAGAAGTTAGGCGTAATTAGTTGATTATCAAACTAATTACGCCTATTTTGTAGCGGGAACTGG